>NZ_CP029639.1:3217500-4417500 GCF_003268635.1 Paenibacillus sp. DCT19 | reverse complement strand
CCACCACCATCCTTCGCCATGACGAAGACCAGGTTGAAATTGCAGATGGGCGATTTCTTCGTAAGGACAAGTATATGTTTGTCGTACGTTCACGGCGAGGAATTCGTTAAACTTATGAATATATTTAATATTCATTTCATGTTCAGATCATCTGGATTTAATCTTTAGTCGTTATATTAAGTGTAACAACCCTTCTAAATGATGTGTAATAACATGGGAGCCCGACCGGCTGCAAACGGTCGGGCTTTTCTGGCTATATAGGAATGTAAATTGGAGTAACATAGCAATGACATTTGTGATATATACTAGTGAGATAAACAACAAGAGACAAGGAGTGAAGACGTTTGAAACGTATATGTGTTTTTGCAGGTTCTAATCCAGGTCATCAGCCAGAATATACACAGCAAGCTATCGAATTAGGTAAACAAATTGCCACAAGCGGTTATACTCTCGTCTATGGCGGATCATGTATGGGGCTAATGGGTGCAGTAGCCGATGCGGCGTTGCAGCAGGGTGGTGAAGTGATTGGTGTCATGCCTACAGGGCTGTTCCGAGGAGAGATTGTACATGGAGGTCTCACACAGCTGATTGAGGTAGGAACGATGCATGAACGGAAGTCTACGATGGCTGAGTTATCGGATGGTTTCATTGCTCTACCTGGGGGAATGGGAACGTTTGAGGAGTTGTTCGAAGTGTTATGCTGGGCTCAAATTGGCATTCACCGTAAACCTGTAGGTCTATTAAATGTAAAAGGATACTATGAGCCCCTTATGAAAATGGTGGAGCATAGCGTGCATGAAGGATTTTCGAATACTTCCCATCTTAGCTTGTGGAGTTTGGAATCAGATCCAGCAACATTACTACAGCAAATGTCTGCCTATGTTCCAGCTGAACTTTCTCAAAAGTGGTCTCAGCTAGACAAGAAGTGAACTAACGGGAATCATGCGCCCCTGTGCAAAACTTTCCATTCTGCCCAAACAATTTAGAGGCTTAGACATAGTCTATAGTGTACTTTCTTATAGAAGGGAGTGTCACTCATGAGCGGACTTAAAGGTGCAGGGTACGGTTACTGCGGAGGTTTCGGCGGTGGAGCATGGACATCTACAGGCGCGATTCTGGTATTGTTCATTTTGCTGGTTATTATCTCCCGTACGTTCATTCTGTAATTCGGTCAGCCATTCTAGGATCGGGTACTGCCGTGTGACCGAATCTAGTAAATAATGGCCTTTCCAAGAAACGCCGGGTTTGTTCCGGCGTTTCGGGGGAATGGTTTTTTTGCTTTGTAACCAAGGATTGAGTTGAGTAGAAAAAATAAATCCTGCCTCCAAACGGATGTGGAGAAACAGGATCAGTCGTCGCAAGCGTAGAGCATTTTAGTTTGTACAGCCTATACCACAACAGCAGTTTGGTCGGGGAGACCTAAGGATTTCCAGGCGATATACAGCCCGAGGGCTGCTGCGATCAAGGAAAGAATTGCCGCGATAACAGCAAGCTGATCCAACGTCTTGCTTGTGATGGAGTTGGAGTTGGAATTGCTCTGATTGGCTGAATTTGTGGATTTGTTTTTAATATGTGCAGTAGGTCTGGAAAGCCTGGAAGCCGACTGTGGCTGTGATGTGCGGTAGCGCTGGCTAGATGAATTTTTGTTTGAAGGTTTCAATAGTCAACCTCCTTATGGCGGAGTGAGAAACTTCTATCGTTCATACTATGTTATGTCAATTTGCAGATTGAGTTCGCAAAAATGAGTGAATCCCCAGCCTGCTGGATGTTATCCTATATCGCTACTTTGGAGGGGGCGTAAGTACATAATTAAACCCTCTGTTAATACAGGAATGACAAACCATATGTATAGTGAAGAGGTTGAAGGATCGTGAAGTGAGGAGGCAATGGAGTTGAGAAAATTAGAGATTATTGCTCATCGGGGAGCATCGGCAGTATGCCCGGAAAATACAATGGCTGCCTTTGAGCGGTGTTTGGAGCTGGGTGCTACAGGTATTGAAACGGATGTGCAGATGACTAGCGATGGTCGACTCATGCTTATCCATGATGAGACATTAACGCGAACAGCAGGTGCAGAGGGCTGGGTCAAAGATAAGACCTATGAGGAATTACGAGAACTTGATGCAGGCTCATGGTTTCATACAGCTTTTGCAGCAGAGCGCATCCCCTCTTTAGAACAATTATTTGCACTAATTCAAGGAAAAAACATCCTGCTAAATCTTGAACTGAAAAATGGAATTGTTCCTTACAAAGGGATGGAAGAGAAGATCGTACAGGTCATTCGAGAATGGGATCTCGAACAACAAGTCATTCTGTCTAGCTTCAATCATGCCTCATTGGTAAAATGCAAACGTCTGGCACCTGAAATTCGTACAGCGCTCCTCTATATGGAAAAGTTGTATCGTCCCTATGACTATGCGGTTAAGCTGGAGGCCTCTGCACTGCATCCCTATAAATTCGCTGTGACTCGGGAAGAGGTAGTTGCTTCGATCGCGCAGGGCGTGGTGACTCATCCATTCACTGTGAATGATCCTGAAGAGATGAAAGCGATGATTGAGATGGGGGTTCAAGGCATCATTACGGATGTACCGGATGTATTGGCAGCATTAACTGCTGCACATACACGTTGATCATCTTTTTCATATTGTATTGGTAAAATGAATAAAGAAATAACGCACGACACATCGTGCAGACGTATCATTCTACATATAGCCACACTGGATTTTTTTCCAGTATGGCTTTTTTTCGTGTTAGAGAAATCAGCTGTGGACTGCTGATTCTCAAGTTTTTATGCCTTTATTTTGGTGTCCATGAAAATAAGTGCAACAAACTTGTCCATTTTGTCCATTGCGAGAAATCGTTCATTGACATACAATGTTGTATGGGAATGAGAATCAATATCATTAAAGTTCGGTATTTACAGAGGGGTGATTGTTATGTACATAGAATCGGTTTGCACTCATAACGCGGGTGACAGCATATGATTCCTCAAGATTCATCAGCAAGTCAGAACACAGAATCGCCGACAGCCAAAATACATACTCGTCCCTGGGCTGCAACGCTAATCTTGATCGGCGGAACCATATTACTTGTGTTGAGCATGGCGTTATCCGTTTCTTTCGGAGCTGCAAGTATCAAGTTGGGTGTGGTATGGGAAGCCATCTTCAACTTTAATCCGGATATTAACCAACATCAGATCATTTGGGAAATTCGGTTACCACGAATTTTAGGTGGTGCAATGGTCGGTGCCTGCTTCGCTGTAGCTGGCGCGATTATGCAAGGGATGACTCGTAATCCGCTTGCGGATTCGGGATTGCTCGGACTGAACGCAGGTGCAGGGTTCGCGCTTGCAATCTGTTTTGCATTTTTCCCAGGTCTGTCGTATATGTACATCATTATGTATTGCTTCCTCGGGGCAGGGCTCGGGGTTCTGCTCGTCTACGGTTTCGGTGCAGCATCCAAATCGGGTCTCACACCTCTGCGACTCGTCTTGGCTGGTGCTGCGGTAACCGCAATGTTGTCTGCTTTTAGCGAAGGGATTGCATTGTATTACAGAGTTGGACAAGATATCGCCTTCTGGACAGCAGGTGGTGTTGCAGGAACCAAGTGGTCTCAACTTGAGATTATGTTCCCTTGGGTGGTACTTGCGCTCATTGGAGGCTTGATCATCTCTCGATCGATTACCCTGCTAAGTCTCGGGGAAGAAATCGCAATGGGACTAGGTCAACGTACAGGTCTCATTAAGCTCGTGGGTCTTGTTGTTGTGCTTATTCTGGCAGGAACAGCAGTATCCATCGTTGGAGCTGTTGGTTTCGTTGGACTTATCATTCCCCATCTTACCCGTAAGCTGGTTGGAGTAGATTATCGTTGGATTATTCCTTGTTCGGCCGTTTTGGGAAGTCTGCTGATTGTATTTGCAGATCTGGCTGCACGCATGATTAACCCGCCATACGAGATGCCAATAGGCGCTCTGGTTGCCCTCATCGGGGTACCCTTCTTCCTGTATTTGGCGCGGAAAGAAAGGAGAGCTCTGTAAAGATGGCATCCTCAAGTATGGTTGGAACAGAGCGTAAGAAGAGAATAAAAAGCACGATTGTTCTATTGGTGCTTGGTGCGCTAATTATATCTGCATTCATCATAAGCATGAACACGGGCTTTACCAAGCTATCAGCTATTGAAGTATTGAAAACATTGTTTGGAGCTGGGACACCCAAGCAAGAGCTAATCCTCTTTGAATTTCGTTTGCCGCGAATTGTCATTGCTGTATTGGTTGGGGCTGGACTTGCTTTATCAGGCGCGATTTTGCAGGGGGTATCACGCAATGCGTTGGCAGATCCAGGTATCCTGGGGATTAACGCAGGAGCTGGACTTGTCGTCATGCTGTTTGTTTCATTTTTTCCTACAACGACAGCGGCTCCTATATTTTTGCTGCCGATCTTGGCATTGATCGGTTCAAGCTTTGCTGCATTCATTATTTACGTACTCTCTTATAAAAAGGGAGAGGGCATCATGCCTACGCGTATGCTGCTCACAGGTATTGGGGTAGCGGCAGGGATTAGTTCCGCAATGATCGTGCTAACCCTTAGACTAAGCCCGGAGAAATATCAGTTCGTAGCCACTTGGATGGCGGGTAGTATCTGGGGTTCAAACTGGAAGTTTGTAGGAGCGTTATTGCCGTTTATCATCATTTTGGTTCCATTGGTACTATATAAAGCTCGTGTCCTTAATGTCCTTAATCTTGGGATCAGACAGCAACCGGCCTTGGTACGCCGGTAAACCGGGAACGTTTAATTTTATTGGCTGCAGCCGTGGGGCTTGCTGGATCATGTGTATCCGTTAGTGGCGGTATTGGGTTTGTTGGACTCATTGGTCCGCATCTGGCTCGTCGTTTGGTCGGACCCAAACATCAATTTCTTCTGCCTGCATCTGCTTTAATCGGTTCGTTGCTGGTTCTGGTGGCAGACACGGTAGGACGCGTCATTTTACAGCCTTCTGAGATGGCAGCGGGTATTTTAGTTTCAATTATTGGTGCACCATATTTCTTGTATCTCTTGAGCAGGACGAAATAGAAAGTAATCATAATGGAGTGGTTGCTATAAGGGGGAAATCTGTATATGCTTCGCCGTTTTATGGCCTACTATAAGCCTTACAAAAAACTATTTATTCTAGACTTTAGCTGTGCGATTTTCGTAGCAGCTTTAGAGCTTGCTTTTCCGCTAGCTGTAAACAAAGTCGTGGATGAATTGCTACCAGGAGGGCGCTGGGACTGGATTTTATGGGCATGTCTTGGATTGCTCGGTGTGTACTTTCTCAGTTCTTTCATGAACTATGTGGTAACCTACTGGGGTCATAAACTGGGGATTAATATTGAGACGGATATGCGTAAAAAATTGTTTGATCATGTGCAGAAGTTATCATTCCGTTTCTTCGATAATACGAAAACGGGTCATTTGGTCTCCCGAATGACGAATGACCTGATGGATATTGGCGAGATTGCCCATCATGGCCCAGAGGATGTATTTATTGCCGTGATGACATTGGTGGGTGCATTCAGCATCATGATGAGCATTAATGGTAACCTTGCTATTTTAACATTTATCATTGTGCCATTAATTATCTATATATCCTTATACTTCGGTAGTAAGATGTCCAAAGCGTTTAGCCGAATGTTCGGAGATATCGCCGATTTCAATGCTCGTGTAGAAAACAATGTAACAGGTATTCGTGTTGTTCAAGCTTTTGCTAATGAAGAGCATGAGAAAGCACAATTTGCAGTTAACAATAGTCGTTTCCGTCAAACCAAGTTGATTGCTTACAAGATCATGGCGTGGAATTCATCCATCAGTTATATGTTAATGAAGCTTGTTTCCCTCTTTGTACTTGTATGTGGAACATGGTTTGTCATTCAGGGGACATGAGTTACGGTCAATTTATTGCATTTATTATGTTATCTAACGTATTCCTAACGCCAATCCAGAAGATTAATTCCGTCATTGAGACCTATCCAAAAGGAATGGCAGGCTTCAAACGGTATACAGATCTGCTTGATATGGAGCCTGATGTAGAAGATCGTCCTGGCGCAGTGAAAGTGTCACAGCTACGTGGAGATATCCGCTACGAGCAAGTGACCTTCGGTTATTCCGATGAGCCGGATCAGGAGCCTGTACTCAGAAACGTTAATCTCAGTATTCGAGCTGGTGAAACGGTAGCGCTTGTGGGGCCGTCAGGAGCAGGTAAAACAACGCTATGTAGTCTACTTCCTCGTTTCTATGATGTGTTGGAAGGACGCATCTTGATCGACGGACAGGAGATCCGGAATATGACACTGGATTCATTGCGTGGCCAGATCGGTATCGTTCAACAAGATGTATTCCTGTTTGATGGCACGATTCGTGAGAATATCGCATATGGGAAATTGGATGCGAGTGAAGAAGAGATCTGGATGGCGGCTCGTCGCGCCCAGATGGAAAGCTTGATTTTGTCCATGCCTGAAGGTCTGGATACGTTAATTGGTGAGCGTGGCGTGAAGTTATCAGGAGGACAGAAGCAGCGTTTATCCATTGCACGAATGTTCCTGAAGAACCCACCTATTCTAATTCTGGACGAAGCGACATCCGCACTGGATACCGAAACAGAAGCAGCGATTCAGCAATCTCTTGCTGAATTGTCTGAAGGTCGGACAACACTTGTCATTGCTCACCGACTGGCTACGATTAAGAATGCTGACCGCATTATCGTTGTGGCTGAGCAGGGTATTACCGAAGAAGGACGTCATGATGAATTACTGGCCGCAGGAGGCGTGTATAGTCGTCTGCATTACGCACAGTTTGGGGCATAACTTGTGACGTAGTTCTAGAATTGTTTAGAGGAAGTTCTATATGTGCCATCGCCGCGGCTTGGAAGGAGTCGAGGTGGTGGCTTTTTTGTTATGAATGAAATGAGACTAGCGTATGGTTAGATGATACGTATACAACAAATGAGTGAGAAGGGGAGGTTGATGGCGAAGGGACTCATTGATTGGTATAGAGAAGGATTGTGGTATGTGCATGCGAAATGGGTAATTTTATATATCAGTCATATGTCATATGTGATTAAGGTCGTTCATGAATATATCCAAAATAGTGAAATGAAATATTATTATGCATCCTGATTCTATAGAAGGAGGTAACGAAAATGCTGAAAATACTGATAACCTGTGCTGGATTTATTATCATTCTAATGCTTTTGATCCAAGGTATTCGGAAGCTCTCCAGCGGCGGAACTGGCTGGGCGTTAAAACGCTGGGGTGCTGGGCTGATTGGACTGTTTGTTGTGGGAGCAGTGCCCCTTGGATTTTCACTGTATACGGAGATGTTCGATGAACGTCTGGATGCAAATATTGGATTGGGGCTTGCGATGTTGTTTGTGTGGGCCTACTGTGCCATTTTGTTATGTGTCACGTTGGTAATCTGGGGAAGATACATGTATAAGCAGGCAAAAACTAAATAATCGGATAGATTACAAGTGAAATACAAAAGCAAAAAAGCCCTCATTTCCATGCAATGAGCAGGAGCTGGGGCATTACTTTATGCTTTATCCGTTGTATGGAATAAACGACATTTCATAAGAAACCAGCTTAATCTGTAATATTGCCGGCCATTTTGAGGCGGCGTGCAATCTCCTTGAAGTCCTCTTGTGAAATGCCTGGAGCAAACTCTTCCTCCACCGGAGGAGCTTCAGGAATAGGAACACCTTCAGGAGCACCTTGAATAACTTCTAAAGGCAGCCCATCTTCAGGGTGAGTTCCTTTCCAAATCTGATTGATGGCATTAAAATCGTTATCACTCCACGTATACAGCTTGGTGTGTACGCCTTTATCTTCATATTTTCGAGTCTCATTAAAGGCTTTATTGTTCAAAGAAGGAATCGGAACCAGCTTTGTTACATTGACGCCGGTTGCGATCTCCAATGCTTTAGCATAAGCGACAACATGGACGCCGCCGCGAACGAGCAGGAAACCTACAACTTCTCGTGCCGCAGGATGATCGGTCATTTCATACACTTTCATTTTATGGGTACGTGCACCACATTCAAGGAAGAAGTTGTGCAGTAAATCCTCGACGAGATTGCCGCTGTTGAAGACGTTAGCGCCCGTCCATGGATTCCCCATCGAATCGAAAGGCATCGCCCCTTGTGCCCCTGCCAGGAAGTGATACGAGAGGCGGGCATCCTTCACTGAACCTAGCGGTGTGTCATCAGGCTCTTTGTACTCCGTTGAGCCTCTAAGACATTTGTTAATGCCGTGTGACACGAGCTCAACATGGCCTAGTTCTTCCGCAGTAATACTCATCACCAGGTCATAGAACGGCTTCAACTTCTCTTTGGAGCGGAAATTAAAGGACTGATAGAGGTAGTTGTTCAATGTTGACATTTCTCCGAATTTACCACCCAACAATTCTTGTATCGCTGCGGCTGCGTTCGGATCCGGCTTCTCGACATCAGGAATTTCAATTGCGATTTCATCCATGCGTTTGAACATTCAAATGTAACCTCCTCTAGAATAGGTGCTAGATCAGTGAAGTCGTTCTGTCACTTGCCTATTACACTTACATTGATTCAATTAAACAATTTTATACATAAATGGTTCTAATGAAGGATGAACCACGTAGTGTAATTGAGTTTAGTCTTGTTATTTCCAATGTGGTGAAATTTATGTACAATTCGATATAAGTCTAAGTGGAATACACCTTTTATAAAGGAGATATTAAAAATGTTTGATGAACTGGAAATAGCGATAAAAGAGAGGATACAAGAAAGGTACGATATTTTGGCAGAAATTTATTCTGTATGGTTTACGAAAACTGAAGCTGTCGTTGTTCCCAAAAGCGCATTTTACCAAACGGAACACATAGAAAAACATAGATCCATAACATATTTATTAGAGCGAAAATATATCGTAGCCAATTCTGTAGAAAATGATGATGAAATGGTGGCAATTACAATAACTCCTGATGGAATTGATTTTTATGAACAGGGATACCTCAGTGGTAAAGCGAAGGGCTTTCAAGTTGTCATGGATGTAAAGAACAAAGATCAATAAAGAAAAAGGATCAATAAAGAACAGACATTCAGTTGTTTTCAGGATAAAAGGAGAAATGGTGAGTGCGTAAAAGTTGGATAATCGTAGGTTGGATGATTCTTTTATTCGTAAATGTGGGGTTAGGAAACGCTGAGGCAAGTGTGACGAGTGAAGTTAAGCTTGATCAGCAAACGAGGGATGCCATAGCCGAAAAGTATGGTCTTGAACAGACGAAGGACGAGTTACCTAAAGCAAATTTGTGGTCTGGCGATTGGGGAATGAGCTTTGATCCTTCAACGACTCGGTATGAAATCATTATCAGTATGCTTCTCTGGTTTCGGCACCCAGTCACTTTTATCTTAACCTCTTTAGTGTAAACGAAGCTCCGGCAGGGCAGGCTAACGGGAAACAATCCCAAGGAGTGAGTAAAATGAAAATGCTCATCGTAACCTTCATGTCGGTGCTTCTCAGTTTTACGGGAGTTTTTGCAACAGGTACTGAAACGACGATCCCGGATTATGCGAAGTGGGGGATTATTGCGGTCAAGGAAACCCAGACCAAGTATAATGTCGATATTGTGGATTATAAACATATTGGTCGTACCTCTCTTACAGCTAATCAATCTAGGGAACAATTCAAGTTATGGGTACGAGCCAAAGACGGTAAAGAATTCGCGGTGTATGTCAATGTTGATTTTAATCCTTCAACCCAGCAATTGAAAAACGTACAATTTACAGAATCAGATCGACATTGAGCATAAAGTTCGTTATACCGGATAACGCTCCATAGAAACCAGGCTGCCCTGATCCAAGGGAGGTCTGGTTTTATTTTTACTTGAATCCTTTTTTTAGTTGTTGAATAAAGAACTTATGTTCGCATATAATAATTAACAAACATACGTTCTTATTTAGGAGGGGTCGTTAATGTTAGGTAAATATATCGGTCAGATGGTTGAGCTTGTATACATGGATCGTGCAGGGCACATTACACAGCGACAGATTCGAATTAATAGTGTACGGGGTGGCTTGATTAAAGCATCCGCAGGTAAAGATGGGGTGCCCCGAACATTTCTTGAACAAGGGATTCTAGCCTGGCGGCCAGTACTTCAGAAGGAAGGGAAGCTGGACTATGCTAAATGATTTTGATCGTAAAGTTTTACGAATTATAGTGAATTATGCGGGACAGCGCCGTCGTATGCCTCGTATGGATGAGCTGGAGAACAAGACGGGAAGAAGTAAAGCGCTCATCCAAGAGTCCCTGCAGGAGCTTGAGCGCAGACAATATATTTACTGGGAGAACAAGTCAACACTCGAAAGCATTCGGATATTGCAGGCATGGGAGCAGGTGTCTACACCGATTCATACGCCCAAACCTAAAGCGGATGCCTTGAAATATTTTACGGAATATTAAAGTAGGCAAAATGGTGGAATAATCAAAAACGCCAACCCGTTAAGACGGATTAGCGTTTCATATATCAGATAGATGCTCTCAACTTAGAAACTTGGCAGTTGATCGAGATTATTCGTTGGATCGCCATCGGCGTCACCACGGATATACATCTCCCCATCCTTGCCCTTGAACACATTCACTCCAGCAATCGCACCAGCTTGTACTTCTGCCAGAGCCTGTTGATAATCCAACACCCGACCTGTTGAAGTTTGAAAGGCGGTTAGATCTCCATCTCCATTCTTCTGCACGGCGGTGAAGCTTTCACGAGTTGTTTGATCCATGTTGTCACACTCTCCTTATCTGAACAAGTAGGATTCTGGTTACAACCTTATCCTGTCCGGAACAGTAGAAAGTATGCATCTGTAGAGAACGATGTTAAGTCGTAAGTATTGATTACAGCGCTTTTCTCATGCGAACATGCAGAATCCCTGCATCATAAAAAGGTTCTTCTGAAATAACTTCATACCCTAACTTCTCATAGAATTTCTGAGCCTGACATTGTGCATCCAGTACAGAATACGTTAAGCCTAATTCTCGTGCCTGTTCTTCCATCGCTAACAAAAGCACGCGTCCATAGCCAAAAGAACGGTGGGATAGAAGTACAGCGATACGTTGCATTTTGGCAGTATCCTTGCTGTAATAGATCAAACGTCCCGTTGCTACCGCTTGTCCGTCCGTATACAATAACACATGGTGTGCATCTGGACTAATAACATCATATTGGTCAATTTCCAGATCGGCTGGCACCTGTTGTTCGATTACAAAAACCTGTTTACGAATCTCTAGAGCTTCTTGGAGCTGTGATTCTGTTGTTACATAACTAATTTCCGCTGCCAATTCCATTCCTTCTTTCTGCTCTTTCGCGACGTGTAAGAATGCATTATACAAAAAAATGCAATTCCTGTATAGTTAAAGTGGAACATAATGGAAAGGGGTGTTCATGATGGGTATGGCAGGGGTTATGACCATAACACTCTTGTTATCTGCCGGCATGTTTGTTTTGTTATATTACGTCACCAAGAAGGCATATTCTAAGAAGTGGGACGAAGATGAGTAGTCGTGTGCAACACGATTAAGGTAAAGCTTAAGGTAGAACCTCACTATTTCCCTGTGGAGAATACACATCCTTAATAATCGATTTGGAATATACATCAAGCCAGACCGGGAGTGCTTCAGCCCCACCTGGGCTCTGTAACTGTTGAAATTGTACAGTATGCTCATCCCGTTCCAAACTGCACCCAGAAGCAATAATGATCATTAGGAAGGCACCGAGCAGAGCGACTAGTTTGGTAGTCACATAACGTACTGTGCGTAATCGAATGTATTTCATGAAAATCACCTCTTTATTCAAATGGGAATCATTCCTTTATTGTTCTCCATTTCGGGTATAATCTAACCACAAAACAATTGACAATGTACGCGGTTACTTGGTATGATAATGTTACTTGATTTACATATTGTATAATAATGAGTTAATAGCCATATTGAAATATTTTTTATCAGTGGAAATAATACAATTATTGAAGGGCGATAGCTCAGCGGGAGAGCATTATCTTGACAGGGTAAGGGTCGTGGGTTCGATCCCCACTCGTCCTATATACATGAGATCAATGAACAGTCAACTATGGCTGTTCATTGATTTTTTGCATTTTATACGTTTAAATATCCCTATACATATATAAGGAGATAAGAACAATATGCTCTTTCACGTTCAATAAAAAGAAACTTCCAAAGATTATTGGTTTAACAATTTTGTTGGGTATTCTGATTTATGAAATATTAAATGTTTCATCGCACCAAACAATAGGAAATGAAATAGGAGGTTTTCTCAAATAGAGCTTCAGCGACATAGTACCAATGTCTGACTTCTCACACATACAGCCCCTTAGAGGGCTTTTTTTACTTCTATGATGTGAAAAAATGGGTTTTTATATGACGGATTGTAATAGAAAGTGCGACACCTACTGAAAATAAATAAAGAATGGCCCATGGCCGGATTCGTGTAAAATGAAGGTTCCATATGCTATCGGATGAATACATAGAACAACAAATAAGAGAGATATAAACCAATGGACTACCTACAACAGAATATGTGGGTAGTCTTCACTTTATTTTATTGACTTAAGGGAATATTCTGGGTAGAATTTTTATAGTTAAAGTAGAGAAAGAGATATCATTATTTATGACAGAAAAAAGATATGGTGGTGAAAAAATGGTGCAAATTAAACGTGTAGCAACTCTGTATCGTGTATCTACAAAAGGACAGTTAGATGGGAACGATATACCGATGCAGCAGCGATCATGCAGAGGAATGATTGAAAAGCAAAAAGGCTGGAAGTTAGTTAAGGAATATACCGAAAAAGGCGTCTCAGGATTCAAAGTGTCTGCCTCGAATCGTGACGTTATTCAACAGGCTAAAGAGGATGCAGAAAACGGTTTGTTTGATGTTTTGTTAGTGTTCATGTTCGATAGATTGGGAAGGAAAGATGATGAGACTCCCTTTGTACTTGAGTGGTTTGTAAATATGGGAATCGAAATGTGGTCTGTAATAGAAGGGCAACAAAAAATTGAGGCACACACAGATAGACTTGTTAACTATTTAAGGTTTTGGCAGTCAAGTGGAGAAAGCAGAAAGACATCTGACCGTGTCAACGAAAAACACATGCAGATGGTTGAGGATGGAATTTTCAGGGTGGAGGAATCCCTTATGGCTACAAGGGTATTGATTCAGGAGATGTAAACAAGAAAGGTAAGATACTACTTAAATTAGTCAAACATGAGGAAGAATCTGCTGTAGTACATAGAATTTTTAGACTGGTGCTGGATGAGGGATATGGACAACTGAGAATAGCTAAATTGTTAAATGAAGAGGGTATTCCTACTCGAAAAGCTAAACAATGGGTGCAGCTACTGTGAATGTTATACTCAAGAATCCTATATACAAAGGGGTAATGAGGTATAGGAAAGAATCTGGAGATGATACATTTTCAAAGCCTATTCCTGAGTTAATTATAGTCCCCGAAGAAGAGTGGAATTCAGTACAGGATATCAGAGAAAAGAAAAACCCAAAAAGTAAACAAAATAAAGACAATTCTGTACCCATGAGCACAAAAGGAAGTCTGCTTCTTACAGGAATAGCTAGATGTGGATGTTGTAATTCAAGATTAACTTCAACAACGTTTGTAAATAAGTATAAAGCAGCTAATGGAGAAATACTCAGATACTATCAAAGTAAAAGTTACCGTTGTAGTGGCAAATTGCAGGGTAAAACAGATTGCAATGGTCAAGCAACTTTTTCATCTAGGAAAGTTGAAAGACAGGTAATGAAGCAAGTCAATATTTATTTAAACCAACTTCAAACTATAGACTTTGGATCAAAAATTGAATCTATCAAAAAGAAAACACTAAATGAGGAAGAAAAGAAGATAAAGAAATTACAAAGTATCCTCGAAGAGCATTATAATGAACTTTCTGTCTTAAATGCTGAGGTTCCAAAGGCGATTATGGGTAAGAGTGTCTTTAAGCCGGAAATGCTTAGTGGACTCATTGAGACTAAAGAGAATGAAATCACACAAACTTCAAATGAAATTAATGAAATTGAAAAATTACTCTCGTCGAAGAAAATTGAGATATCTGAAATGGAAATGTTAAAAGAATACATTCCTATTTGGCAAGATATATTTGATAATGCGTCTACGGAAAAGAAGAAAATGATGCTGAATACACTTATTGATGTGGTTTACGTAAGCCAAGAGAAGATTTCAGTGGAAATCAAGGTAAGATTAAAAGAATTCCTAAGTCATTTATCCAGTGAAAGTAAAGGTGCTGGTAGGGGGCAGTGGTTCGAGCCCACTACAGATCATAACTAAAAGCCCTTGATATTCAAGGGCTTTTTAAATTTTTTTAACCTCTGACAGGAAGGTGAAGAATAGTTTTTGGGACATCTCACATTTTAGTTCGTATTCAGCTCCAGACCTTTAACCCACTCGCCATCATTCCAAATCTCAGGATTATCAATAACCAGATTTTCTCCACGAATCATGGAATCATAGCTATCCTTCCCGCCAGTATACCAATCGACGATAACTAAATTTCCACGTGAGTTCTGAATGAGAAATTCAGTAGGCTCAGCATAACTTCCCACATCCTTAATTACCTCTGCGTCTATTTTAAGATAGAAAAAGTCACCTTCATCATGAAACTCTGCTTTCTCAACACCTGCTTTAAGACCTGTTACTGTATTATCCGTAAGGTCATTTTGGAGAAATATTTCATGCTGGGAATCGATTTTCGCTTGCATATATTGTTTTAAATTATCGTTGTCAAAATAAGTGTTTACATCAAATTTCGAGTCATTCCAAGTGGCTTTGTAATACGCTGTGAGGGCAGATACACACATGGCATAAGCTGATTCGAAATCTCGTACAGACAGACTATTCTGATCCAATGCTACAAACGTGGATGGTGTATTCGGATTATTCTCGGTGATCGTAGTCGTTTGATTCTCTGGGTTTGTAACTTCTGGCTGAACTTCTGTAACAGGGCTGACTACCTCTGCGTTATCCACATTAACATTTGTACATGCACTAAGCACGATAAAAAGTAAAAATAAAAATAACAAGTAAACCTTTTTCATTTTCATTCCCCCAAACATTGAGCACTTGTAAAATGGTATATTTATTCCATATTATGTAATGCACAGCATGCTGTCAAATCGGTTACCAACAGATGGGGTTCGTAACTTTGATCAATATACATCTTGATGAATCGTCTGATGGCCAAGGATCTTCATGATGAGCCATTAACGATTGTCCTTAGTGATCAGGTGAGCAAGCAACCGGATAAGCAGCATGAGGCGATAATGAGTCAATTGACGGAGTTCTTCAATACAAGTGGTGTGAAATATGATGTGGTCAAGGATCGCGGAGAATTGAAGCAAAAGATGAACAGCGAGATATCGCCGAGCAATCTGATTGTCTTTGGTAAAGCGACGAAAAGTGGATTCGTGCAATCGTTGAAGCCCAGCATTACGGATCGAGCGAAGCAGATTGGTTTGCTTGGAAAGATACGATGGAGCAGCCTCATGCCGCAGGAGCATATATCACCAAACATCCGTATAACCAGAATCGGTTAATGCTGCACTATTTCTGGAATGAGGATCACTTGAGTGAAGAGACCTCCCAAGCTTATGTAGTGCAAATGCAGAACACAATTAGATTTACTAACGACTACTATTAGTACTATGTGATGGATGAGCAAGGTTAAGAGGTAGCTGTCAAAAAAGTAGAAAATCCAATTGCTCACTACTTCTCCGAGGAATAAGCCTGAAATTTTTGATAAATAACCTAAGATTGACACCAAACTGGGCGAACCCCCATATGATGCACTACATTCAGTAAGCACTTGGGGAAATGGGGAATCCGGGATGGCAAAAGCAAAAGGTAAAAAGGCAGCTGCATTAAAGAGTGACAAAGTTCGTGTATCCATGAAATTGGTTACATCGGATGTATGTGAGCGCTGTAAAACGCCCTGTACCCGGGGCATGGACTATGCAGCCAGAATGCGGGTGGATGGAGCAATCGGTAAAGGTGTACCTTGCATTCTGACCCGTCATACGTCATCTTGAACCTAATAAATGGAAACAACAAGCAATACGTAATAGCTGCGTATAATAGCGCATTCATAAGAATCATATTATAGAAGCATTTCCTTACAGGGAGTGCTTCTTTTTGAACGTTCCAAGGCGTGGAAAAAATTCTGGATAAAAAATGAAAAATGATGAAAAACAGCGCAACTTTGTGGCTGAATCTGGAGTATAAATGTACAACACCTAGCAGCGGGGAGGGAATATGACGGGATGAAATGGAAGAGAGTTTTGCTGTGTGTCACGGTTTTTTCCTTGCTCGGCGGGTCATTATTGTTTGCAGATTCAGTGAACGAGAAGATTCGAGTTCTAATCAATGGCAAGGAAGCGGCTGATGGCGGTTATTTAATTGATGGAACGACATATGTACCTGTTAGAGAAGCTGGCGGCATCGCCAGATGGGATAGCAACAACAAGAGGGTCACGGTGATCAAGCCGAATGTACATATTTTTCTGTTCAAAGGAGACACTGTGTTTGGTAACGTCAACGTTGGCAAACTGAAATTCAACGTGTTCTCTCAAGTGGACAGTCTAACAGCGGATGTGGCTGCCGTTAAAGTAACCATTACGAATCCAAGTGGTCAAGTGAAAGATATTCAGTCGCAGGAGCTTACAACGCAGAAGGATAACTTCTGGTTCCGCACCTATGACTTTACGTACGACTTCAGCCGTGCTGGTAAATACCAAGTCGGTTTTCATATTAAAGAAAATGCAAACAGCAATTACGTTCTGGTAGCAGAGAAAATCATTACCGCTCTGAACGATTGAACCAAAAATAACCTAGCTGGGTAAATTGACCTGGATTCATGAACATGTTACGATATGCAAGGTTACACTATTACTATTTACAAAGCGAGGTATTTCAATGAGCGATCACACACATGAACACGGCGCTGACTGCGGATGCGGTCACGACCATGACCACGACCACGAGCATGAAGAAGTTCTTCTGACACTAACAGACGAGAACGGAAACGACGTGGAGATGGTTTTGGTGGAGACGTTTGACGTGGAGAACCATGTTTATGCGCTCCTGCTGGAACGTAATAATCCTGAAGCTGACGGCATCATCCTGCGTATGGAAGAAGAAGACGAGGAAATGGTGCTCTACAATATTGAAGACGAAGCCGAGTGGAGCCGTGTTGAAGCGGCATACAACGAACTCGTTGCAAGCCAAGAATAGTCATTCTTTTGGAATAACAACAAGACTCCTTGATATCAAGGGGTCTTGTTGTTTTGTTTGTTCTTTTGCACAAAAAAAGAACCAGGCGGGCAGGCCTGGCTCTTAGTCTAAGCATTTATATATGGCTGCAGCAGATCTCTAGAAGATCGCATCTGCTTCCACGATTACTTTTACATTCGTTACGCTTCGGTCTTCAGGGCCTTTAACGGGCAATCCAACTTCAACATGGTCGATGATGTAGTCAATATTTTCTTGAGTAATGACCTCACCTGGAAGTAAAATTGGAATGCCTGGCGGGTACACATAGATAAACTCCGAGATAATACGTCCTGCGGATTCTCTGAAAGGAATGACTTCCGTATCTCCGTAGAAAGCATCACGCGGTGTGAGCATCAATTGCGGAATATCTGGAACTTTAACAACAAGCTCGTGAGCTGGATTAACCTGATAGTAGGTTCTGGACAGATCCTGCAAAGCATTGAGTAAGATTCCTACAGAGTCGTCTGTATCACCTGGCGTCACAAGGCACAGAATATTGTACATATCACTGAGTTCGACCTCAATGTTGTAATGTTCACGTAGCCAGTTTTCCGTTTCATAACCTGTAATACCCAAGTGACGAACATGAATCGTAACTTTGGTTGGATCATAATTAAACGTTGCTTCCGTACCGAGCAGTTCCTTTCCGAAGCAATACAATCCATCGATATCATTAATGGTTCGTCTCGCGAATTCAGCCAAATCGATCGCTTTCTGTGCAATCTCATGTCCATGCAGAGCCAAATTGCGTCTAGATGTATCGAGTGAAGCAAGCAAAATGTATGATGTTGATGTTGATGTGAGAAGGCTCAGGATTGTCTGTACACGCTGTGGATTCACGAATCCATTCTTCGTATTCAGATTGAGTATAGAACTCTGTGTCATGGAACCACCGAGCTTATGGACACTTGTTGCAGCCATATCGGCTCCTGCTGCCATAGCAGACAGGGGAAGATCCTCATGGAAATGAATAAGTACGCCATGTGCCTCGTCCACAAGGACAGGAACTTGGTAGCTGTGAGCCAGCTCAACAATTGATTTTAGATCCGTACATACGCCGTAGTAGGTTGGATTAATGACAAGTAACGCCTTAGCATCCGGATGGCGCTCAAGAGCGCGACGTATAGATTGAATCGTTACTCCGTGATCGATGCCAAGATTGACATCTTGTGCAGGAGAAACGAAGACAGGTTTAGCACCTGAGAAAATGATGGCAGACAGTACCGATTTATGCACATTACGGGGCACAATAATTTTGTCGCCAGGTCCGCAGACCGATAGAATCATCGTCATAATCGCACTGCTTGTACCTTGTACACTAAAATAGGTATAATCTGCTCCGAAGGCATCGGCAGCCAGCATCTGAGCTTCCTGAATGACACCTGTCGGCTGATGCAGGTCATCCAGTGGTGCGATGTTGATTAAATCTATGGAGAAGGCATTATCGCCAATAAATTCACGGAATTCGGTATCCGCTCCCAATCCTTTTTTATGTCCCGGAATATGAAACTGTACCGGATTGAGTGCCGCATGATTTTTTAAAGCGGTAAACAGCGGCGTACGGTGGTGATTCATCAGTGCTGTCACAACCCTTCCTAATAAAATTGGTAAACAAAGATGAGTATAGCAAATTAAGAACCGAATGCAAGCGGTATGAGCGACAAATTTTTGAATTGCCGAGATTTGGTCACATTCCCCGCGGTTACACTAAGGTTAGGGGAAGGGCAATGGAGCGTCGAAAGGAGAGAAAAGAATGCAAACCAACACGAAACCTGCCAAAATTTTGCGGTCGCCTTTTTTTATCGCAATGTGGCTGACGCTTTTCTTAGTCGAAATTATCAAAGGAGCTCTACTGGTAGCTGTATTGCCTGTATATATGGATAACATTTTGGGGTTGTCAGCAGGTGTGATCGGTGTAGCATTTGCCCTTCAATATTTGGGTGACAACCTCTTCCGAGCGCCCTCGGGTTGGGCAGCTGAACGAATTGGGTTTCGTGCAACGATGGTGACTGCTTTAATCTGTACGTTGATCGCGGTCATTATGATTATATTTTTCAAAAGTGCTTTTGGTCTGTCTATGGCTTGTCTCATTCTTGGCATAGGGACTTCACCGCTCTGGCCTTGCGCCATGACAGGTGTGACGGCGATGTCAGGCCCACAGAACAAAAATGGCACAGCGATGGGTGCACTGGAAATGGCCGCTCTAGGAGGAACGGGGCTTGGCCCTGTGGGCATGAACTGGATGCTGGAGCGTACTCATCATGATTATCGTATGGTATTTCTAGTCTTAATGGGCTGTGCCATTCTTGTCATTTTAGTCGCTTTGATCTTGCCAGGACGTGTCGTTGTGGAAGGAGAGCATGCGCATGAAGAGGCAACACGTACCCCTGCACCTTATCCACCCAAGCCGAGCCTACTTACACCATTTATTAAGCTCAAAAGAAGCATTCAGGGCACATTACAGCGTGTGCGAAGTACACTTAATGTGAACCCGCTCGTATACCCTGCATTGTTTATGCAATCGTTCGTTATTGGCTTACTCAGTCCGGTCATTACACTGTATACGCGTACCGACCTGCATATCTCACCCAATCTTTACAGCTTGTTATTAATTGCGGGTGGAGGGATTACCGTGATTGCGTTGCTGCCCGTAGGGAAAATGGTGGATCGGTTCGGAACATCCGTGTTTTTACACATCGGTTTTTTGATGGCATCCGCAAGTTTGTTCGCGTTCGCTTCGATTACCGCCATTCCGGTGGTCTTTGGAATCGTAATGCTCGTCGGAGTTAGTTACGCCATGATTTTGCCGGCATGGAACGCATTTGTAGCTACACTCATTCCCAAGGGAGAGCGGGGGCCATTTGGGGATTTTTCCTAACTTTACAGGGGTCGGGCATGGTGGTTGGGCCGATCGTCTCAGGTTTGTTGTGGGATCATGTCAGCCATCCGGCACCGTTCATCGGCAGTGCAATTGTGATGGCAGGGCTTGCGATCGTGCATTTTATATTGTCACGCAATCCATTTCGAACTGCACCCGCCAAATAACGCATATCTATGAAGAATGGATTCAACACCAAAAGGGAGTGTCGTCAACCAGATCGGTTGTGACATTCCCTTTGTTATTTCTAACCTTTTGAAGATAGCTATAGTCCGTTAGAGAACAAGCTCCATTTTTGTGAGATGGCATTCATCCCTTGGAAAAATCCATCTGTATTCCTCCATTTCGCGTCTATTATATCATGAAAATCAGGGGCTTGCCCCTGTGCGCCTGCGGAAAGGTCTGGTCCTTCGGTTGATTCAGTGAAAAATAGTCAAATAACCAAGTACCCTTACATAAAATGAAGTATAAAATAGGGTAAGCCGATGTAGAAGAAGCCATGTAAAAAGCGATGTAAGAAGCGAACCGGTGTAGATCCGGTACAGATGGAGGGGAGTGCCGTGAATAAGAGTTATGAAGTTGAATATTGCAATCTGGAGCTGCGGTTCAACCGTCGGCATATCCAAAATTTGATCAAAGACCTTATTCGTGAGGGCTATTCACTATATTGGAGCGAGGACGAATCCTTCTTTATCTTGTCAGTCCGTACTGGGCGTAAGCTGGTAAAGCTCCGTTTTCAACAGACACGCAGTGGCAATTACAAAATGACGGGTGATTACCTCATCAAGGACGCGAAGCTAGCGGAATGGCTGGAGAAGCTTATCGGTGACACACGAGGGCATGCCGTTGTAAAACGATTCAAGGATCAGCAGATGACGGTAGAGAACATTTTGTTTGGTGAAGTGATTCGTTTGGTGGAGGTATCCGGGTTCAAGCAACGGGTTATTTTTCAAAAGGAACCTGCGCCTACGGCGGAAGAAATGGAAGAAATGTTCCTCTCGCGTGAAGGTGAGGAGCGGCTGATGCTGTTGCGCATGGAAGTGGATGATGAACTGGAACGTCTGCATAACGCCATACAGCTCAATAATACGGAAAAAGCAAACGCCTGCCGCGAAGTATTGCAGCGTTTATCCGGACATCTGTTGATGCTGGAAGCATGAAACATACAAATTGTAGATTACACTCGTAAATAAAGCCCCGGCACACGCCAGGGCTTTCATTGCTGTATCGGATGATCCTCATGAAAGGAACAATGGTGAAGTTACGGGCGAGAAGGGTCGATAATGGAGAAGCTCGAGCTTTCAACCAAGGCATCGAAGTGATCTATCCCTTGATTGAGGATGAGATCAGCTTCATATGGAGTAATCGGCACGACCCAGAGCAGTGGAATCATCTCTTGACCTACATGAATTTGTTCCAAAGATTCGTTTTCTCCACGTAATTCATCAATAAGTAGAGCAGTTGCATTCCAACCAGCTGGTGCAATGTTGCTTGGTGGCATTACACGGGGAATGCTTGAATTCGGAACATTCTCAATATGATGTGATATTAAATCAGCCAGATACGTGTTGATGCGTTCCACATGTTCACCACCAAGATCCGATTGCAGTGCAAGCATCCATTCAGCCGCTACCAGATCACCTGATGGACGGGTTGCCTGTGACAATCCTACCGTAACAAATCTTGCCACGTCTGATTGAGTTTTGGCTGGAAAGTAATAGATTTCCACATACACATTTCTTTCTGGCTTAGATAGAATGATTCTGAACTGTGGCATCCCCCATTCAGCCATATACGAGCCTAGAAGAAAGGTTCTACGAATATCTAGCGATAATCGTTCTTCGTTCGAGAGCTGCTCAACCTCCATTTGTTCTCTCCTCCTCATCATGTCATTCAATGGATTCTAGTATAACATCAAAGGTATACAGCCTTGAAACGAAACGATTTACACAAGATGTGTCTGTCCCATCCCAGGTAATTATGAAAATACAATGAACTCCTTGACGGATTGGGGCGTTTTCTCGTGGTGTAGATGCTCTGCGGGGTTCACTTCTATACGTAAAACCGTTAAAATGAGAGTGTTGTTGAGAGACAATATCATTAAAAATCAATTGGAGTAAAGGATGGGAGACCAGATGACTAAACAACAGATCGGCGTAATCGGACTGGCTGTCATGGGCAAAAATTTGGCCCTTAACATTGAAAGCAGAGGTTTCACGGTATCGGTATACAACCGTTCCCAAGAGAAAACAGAGGATCTTCTGAAAGAAGCCGAGGGTAAAAATCTGACAGGTACGTTCTCGATTGAAGAATTCGTAGCATCCCTGGAATCCCCACGCAAAATTTTGATCATGGTTCAAGCAGGTAAAGCGACAGACGCAACCATTGAACAATTGCTGCCTCATCTGGATGAAGGCGACATCATCATTGATGGAGGAAATGCATACTTCCCTGATACCCAACGTCGCAGCAAAGAACTGGAAGACAAAGGTATCCGTTTCATCGGCACAGGCGTATCTGGTGGTGAAGAAGGCGCATTGAAAGGTCCTTCCATTATGCCAGGTGGACAAGAGAGTGCATATAAACTAGTAGAGCCAATCCTGACAGCAATTTCAGCTAAAGTTGGCGATGATCCTTGTTGTACATATATTGGACCAGACGGTGCAGGACACTATGTCAAAATGGTTCACAATGGTATCGAATACGGTGATATGCAATTGATTGGCGAAGCATACCACCTGCTCAAATCCGTACTTAACGTTTCCGTAGAAGAGCTGCATGAGATCTTCACGGAATGGAATCAAGGGGAACTGGATAGCTACCTGATCGAGATCACAGCAGATATCTTCTCCAAATACGATCCAGAAACCGGTAAACCAATGGTCGACGTGATCTTGGATGCAGCTGGACAAAAAGGAACAGGTAAATGGACAAGCCAAAGCGCGCTTGATCTCGGCGTACCACTGTCCATGATTACTGAATCCGTATTCTCCCGTTTCTTGTCTGCGATGAAAGACGAGCGCGTAGCAGCAAGCAAAATTCTGAATGGTCCTGCGACAGAAGCATTCTCTGGCGACAAAAAAGCCTTCATTGAGAACGTGCGTAAAGCACTCTTCGCAAGTAAAATCGTATCCTACGCTCAAGGCTTCGCTCAGATGCGTGCTGCATCCGATGAGTACGGCTGGGATTTGAAATATGGCAACATCGCCATGATCTTCCGCGGTGGCTGCATCATCCGTTCACAGTTCCTGCAAAACATCAAAGAAGCATACGATAAAGATGCAGCGCTCAAAAACCTGCTCTTAGATCCATACTTCCAAAATATCGTTGAATCTTACCAAGGCGCATGGCGTGAAGTCGTAGCAGCTGCTGTACAACAAGGAATTCCGGTTCCTGGTTTCTCCAGTGCGTTGTCCTACTACGATAGCTACCGCACAGAGCGTTTGCCTGCAAACCTGTTGCAAGCACAACGTGACTACTTCGGTGCACACACGTTCAAACGTGTGGACAAAGAAGGCAGCTTCCACCACAACTGGATGGAGTAGTCTCGGAGGGAGGATCGCTTGCGATTACCTCTAATAAGAAGACCCACAATCTCGGCTATGCCGGAGTTGCTGGGTCTTTTTCATTGCGCGATAGAAGGTCATTAATCTTTCTGACTTCCACCGTCAGCGCTCTAGCCTTCCCCAGTTAGCAGGGCTGTGTTATGATAGGACAAAAGTGCTCAAGAAATGCTTGAAATGCGAATTCAAAATGATGTTTCGTCATCCAAAGCGAACTTTTTGAATAACCTCTTGAAATAAAGGAGTGTACCTTTTGAGCAAGGCTAACAATATTATACTCATCGGTATGATGGGAACCGGCAAATCAACAGTTGCAGATTTACTTGCACGCGAACTAGGCTATCGACTGGTTGATGTGGACGCCGCAGTGGAGAAAGAGGAAGGATGTACAATTCCTGAATTGTTCACAAGCAAAGGCGAGACTTACTTCCGGGATGCAGAGAGTCGGGTGCTGTGCTCTGTACTAGAGAAGAAGGCACAGATCATTGCAACTGGAGGCGGAGTTGTACTGCGTGCTGACAACTGTGATGTGATGTCCAAGAATGGCTGGGTCGTTGCGCTGACTGCAGATCCCGCAGTGATTGTAGAGCGTGTGAGTGGTTGTGACAATCGTCCATTACTGGCAGGCAATGCGGAGGAACGAATCCAGACGATTATGGAGGAACGCAAAGACGCGTATCGGTTTGCGCATTACACAGTGGATACTACGTCGTTATCCGCGGCTGAAGTGACTCGTTTAATTTTAGCGCATTACCGCGTCTAAGCCTGTAATCGCCGTGTGTTTTTTTATAGAGGTGTGAGAAGTACAGTGTAATGAAAAAACGAGCCGAGCGGCTCGTTCGACTAGTCTTCCTGTTGCCATTGCAGCATGCCGCCAACCATGTTGGTGCAGCCTTCGTAGCCAAGTTGTTGCAGATATTCGGCAGCACGCTCGCTGCGGTAACCACTGCGACAGATGAGGACGATCTCACCTGACTTCTCAATTTCAGACAGTCTGTCTGGAATTTGACCTAGGGGGATGTGCTTCGCTCCCTCAATCATGCCTTGTGCGACCTCTTCGTCCTCACGGACGTCTATCATCTGCAACTTCTCGCCAGCCTGTAAACGGCGGCGTAGTTCAGACGTTTCAATTTCAGCAATTTGCGTCATATTCAGATCCTCTTTTCTGTATCGACTTAACGCTTATAATGATACCCAAGCGATGCAGGGAATGTCAATTTAGGCAAGATGCCCTTGTTTATGATTCTAGTATCTTAATAATTTGAATAATGAAGGAGAATTCATTCATGGACGTTATCGTAACACCTACTCCCTCCCTGAAAGGGGAAATTGGAGCCTTGTCCTCCAAAAACTACACAACACGTTATTTGCTAGCTGCGGCATTGGCAGAAGGCACAAGCACAATCCATTTCCCTGCGCATAGTGAAGATAGTGACGCGATGCGTAGATGTATTCGTGATCTAGGTGCAGTTCTGGAAGAAGACGATAACAAAATCGTAATTCAAGGTTTCGGTAGCCACCCACGCGATGTACGTGAACTGAATGTAGGCAACGCGGGTGCTGTTTTACGTTTTTTGATGGGTGTAACGGCATTATGTCCTGAGGTTACTTTTGTCAATACGTATCCAGATTCACTTGGCAAGCGTCCACATGATGATCTGATTGATGCTCTGGGACAACTTGGTGTGGAAGTTCAGCATGAACAAGGACGTCTACCTATTACGATCAAAGGTGGCAAACCCAAAGGTGGGCATATCCGTGTATCCGGTTCGGTGAGCTCCCAATATCTGAGTGCATTACTCTTTGTAACACCTATGCTTGCAGAAGATAGCACAATCGAAGTGCTGAATGATCTGAAGTCCAAGGTCGTGATCGGACAAACGCTGGAGGTATTGGAGCAAGCAGGAATCGTTATCCATGCAAGCGATGATTACATGTCCTTCCGTGTACCTGGCGGCCAGTCATACCAACCACAGACATATACCGTTCAAGGAGACTACCCAGGTTCAGCGGCGGTTCTCGCGGCGGCAGCGGTGACACAGTCGGATGTGAAAATCTTGCGTTTGATGGAACAGAGCAAGCAGGGGGAACGTGCCATCGTGGATGTACTCCGCATGATGGAAGTACCTCTGACACATGAGAACAATGTTGTGCACGTGCAAGGGAACGGGAAATTAAAGGCGATCGAATTCGACGGAGATGCTGCAACAGATGCAGTTCTGGCCATGGTAGCAGCAGCTGTGTTTGCGGAAGGAACCTCACGGTTCTATAATGTAGAGAACCTGCGCTATAAGGAATGTGACCGAATTACGGATTACTTGAATGAGCTTCGTAAGGCGGGAGCGAACGTCGAAGAGCGTCAGGCGGAGATCATCGTGCATGGACGGCCAGAGGGCGTTGAAGGTGGCGTTGAGATTAATGCTCATTATGATCACCGGGTCATCATGGCTCTAACCGTTGTTGGACTTCGTGCCAAGCAACCGCTTCGCATTCGGGATGCGCACCATGTAGCCAAGTCTTACCCACAATACTTCGATCACTTGCAGGCGCTTGGTGCCTCCGTACAATGGGTAAAAGAGTAAAACAACCCTCACGTTGAGGGGGTAGTTCCAAAAGTCCGCTTGTGGTTATGAAGCATGCCCCCTGGCGGTATATGATCAGCATCGAAGTTCGAAATCAGCTGAAATCTTTGAGCAGAAAAGGATGGTGCTTGAACATGGAATTTAACAACCCTACTCGTGAAGAAATTGGACAAATTTTGCGTAATGCAGGCAACATCGCTGTCGTTGGATTATCAGACAAATCAGATCGCACATCCTACATGGTTGCTGAAGCTATGCAAAGCAGAGGATATCGCATCATTCCTGTGAACCCACAGGCGCAAGGTGAGATTCTTGGAGAAACGGTGTACGCCACGCTCGCGGATATTCCAGAACCAGTAGATATCGTTAATGTGTTTCGTCGGGAAGAGTATTGTGCTGATGTAGCACGAGAGGCTGCGGCGATCAAAGCTAACGTGTTGTGGCTGCAACTGGGCATCCATAGCGATGAGGCAGTGCAGATTGCGGCTGAGAACGGTCTGACGGCTGTTACGAATCGTTGTATCAAGGTCGAAGACTCCATCGTTCTGCGCGGTGCTGGACGCAACTAAACGCCATTTACGTCGTTTTGCGGCGGTCGTGAAATTGTGTTATGCCTGGTGATAGGACAGAAAACTTTATACGATCAGGTGATACACGTAGAAAATCCCGTTAACGAAGGCAAAGTTAACGGGGATTTTCTTTTTTTTATATAGCATAACTGCATTAGGTTGATCGAAATATAGCACCAATGGCTTAGATGACATTCCAGCCTTTCTAAAGACTATATAACGTTTTATTTATTGTGATGGCCACATCAACAAGTGGTCTTTTTGGTATGTGATTGCGGAGTATAATTAACTTTCTAGCAGGTTGCTGTTTTGCTTTGACAAAACGTTTCTTAAAGCTTACCATCAAGGATAGAAAGGAGAGGTCGCCATGAATTGGCTCGGATCCTTGCAGCAGCTCGGAAGAGCGGTAATGCTGCCTACAATGGTCCTGCCCGCCGCCGCAATTTTGCTTAGTGTTGGCAGTTTGCCCTGGGACGCCTGGGGGATGAACGTTGTTGGTGAAGTGTCTACCGTGGCTGGACACGGTATTTTTTATTTTTTGCCCTATTTATTTGCGGTCGGTGTAGCGCTGGGACTCTCCAACCAGGCCGGACAAGCGGGACTCGCTGCGCTGGCTGGTATCGTCATATATGATCAGGTGACTCGCAACTTTGGCGATGGCACCGTTCAGCCTGCTTCCTTAATCGGAATTATACTCGGCGCACTGGCTGGGGTAATGCATAATCGATTTAAGAGCATTAAACTGCCCGAAATATTGCAATTTTTTGGCGGTTCTAGATTCGTTTTGCTCATTGTTGGGCTCTGCTCGGCGCTGTTCTCCTGTTTTATGTTATGGATCGCTCCAATACTGCAGCATGGATTGAACGCGGTTGCCACATGGGAATACAGTCTCGGTGGTTTCGGATTGTTCATCTATGGCGTGCTCTACAGGGTATTGGTTGCTTTTGGCTTACATCATCTGCTGAACAATGTATTCTGGTTTCAATTGGGTACATTCGAAACGCCTGACGGAAACATTGTACAGGGGGATTTGCCTCGGTTCTTTGCTGGTGATCCATCTGCAGGTTTCTTCATGGCCGGGTTGTTCCCGATCATGATGTTCGCTATTCCAGCGATTGCGTTTGCCATTATTCAGGAAGCCCGGGAAGACTTGAAGCCGAAGATTAAGAAAACATTTCTTACTTCAGCATTAGTCTGTTTCCTGACAGGAGTTTCCGAACAGATCGAGTTTGCCTTTTTATTTGCAGCTCCTTATCTGTTTATTGTGCATGCGGTTATGTCTGGTATTGCGATGTGGATTAGTTATTGGCTTGATATACGACACGGGTTCTCGTACTCTGCAGGTATAATTGATTACATACTCAATTTTCATCTATCAGAGAATGCTTGGAAGCTTATTCCGATTGGCATACTATACGGGCTAGTCTATTACTTTTTGTTCCGCTGGGCGATTCGTACATTCAAGATTCCTACACCAGGACGTGAAGAAGGCTCGATGTTAGAGGATTGGGTAGGCAATATTCCTTACCAGGCTCCGTTGATTTTGGAAGCGCTCGGTGGCAAAAGCAACATTGTGCAGGTTGAAGCGTGTATCACACGTCTTCGTCTGACGGTGCATGACGATCGCCTGATCGACACGGGTGCGATGAAGAGCATGGGCTCAGCCGGGTTGATCAAGCTGGGCGGAGGAAACGTACAGGTGGTATTCGGTACCTATTCCGAATTGATTCGTGAAGAAATTGCGAAGCTACTGGAACGAGATCTGCCGCAAGTGCTGTTCTGTGCGCCTGTACAGGGGAAAATGCTGCCGATTGAAGAGGTGCCCGATCAGATATTTGCAGCCAAGCTTGTTGGGGATGGGGTAGCCTTTGTCCCAGAGCGGGGAGAGCTGGTCTCTCCTGTATTCGGTACAATTATGCATCTGTATCCAACGATGCATGCGTTAGGCATTTCCACCCGAGAAGGGCTTGAGGTTCTGCTTCATATCGGGATAGATACTTCACAATTAAAAGGTCATTTTGAAGCTTTTGTTCAAGAGGGCGATACTGTCGAGCCTGGACAATTGCTGATTAAATTTGATCTCGCTGTTCTTCGTGAACAAGCAGCATCACTGACAACGCCGATGGTAATTACCAATCCGGATCGTGTCAAATCATGGAGCTTTGCTCCATTTAAGCAAGTCAAGAAAGGTCAGGCATCCGTTATGTCCGTGGTGCTCTATGACAGGAACGTTGGAGGGGTAGAATGAAGATACAAGGCATCAACGGCGCTGCAGGCATAGCCATCGGCAAAGCATTTGTCCTGCCCAGTTGGGAATGGGATCTGCCGGATCAGAAGATGGATTCGGTGGATCTCGCCCAGGAATTCGAACGGCTGTATGAGGGCATCCGGACTTCTCGGGATGAGATAGAGTACATCAAGAATGAATTCAAGGAAGTTGTGGGTCCAGAAGAGTCAAGCATCTTTGATGCGCATCTAGCGATTTTGGAAGACCCTGTGTTTATGAACGAAATTCGAGGCATTATTGAAAGACAATATAAGGCTGCCGAAGTGGCCGTAAAAGAAGCGATTGACCACTTTGTAACGATGTTTGACTTGTTGGATGATGAGTACATGAAGGAGCGAGCGATCGACATTAAGGATGTCGGCAATCGATTGTTGAAGCACCTATTGGGTGCACCGGAGATTACCCTCCCTTCAGATACTCAGCCGTACATCCTTGTAGCCAAAGAGCTGTCGCCTTCACAACTGGCACACCTTAATCCTACGCATGTGCTCGGCATCGTTACTCTCATTGGTGGTAAAACATCTCATTCCGCTATTATGGCTCGTGCCCTAGGCATACCTCTCGTTTCCGGTCTGGAGGCGAGTCTTGGCATGCCAGTTGAGACAGGCGATATGCTTGTGGTAGATGGGGATAACGGACTTGTATTCACGGAGCCAGATCGCAAAACGATTGAACGTTACACGATGATTCGTAACAAGCAACTGCAGAAAAAAGAACAATTACAGGTGCTTGCTACAGTTGATGCCGTAACCAAGGACGGCTCAGTACTTCATCTAGCATCCAATATCAGTTCGGTGAAGGAACTGGATCTCGCTCTGAAGCATGGGGCGAAGGGAGTAGGGCTGTTCCGTACCGAATTCCTTTATATGGATCGGGCTACATTCCCGGGTGAGCAGGAACAGTATGAGGTATACAGATTGGTCGCTGAAAAGACAGCTGGTCAGTCTGTTGTCATTCGTACATTGGATATTGGCGGAGATAAGCAGCTTGATTATTTCGAGCTACCTGAAGAGGATAATCCGTTTCTTGGATACCGTGCCATCCGCATCAGCTTGGATCGTAAGGATCTATTCAAAACCCAGCTTACAGCAATTCTGCGGGCAAGTGCTGCAGGGAATGTGAAGATTATGTATCCTATGATTTCGTCAGTTGAAGAACTGCAACAGGCCAATGAAATTTTGCGTGAGGCCATGGCTGATCTGGATGAGCGTAATTTGCCATATGATCCACATATCCAGGTAGGTATTATGATTGAAGTGCCCGCAGCGGTAATGATTGCTGACTTATTGGCAGAGGAAGCGGATTTCTTCAGCATCGGTACGAATGATCTTGTTCAATACGTCTTGGCTGTGGATCGGATGAACGAACAGATCGCCCATATGTATCATCCATATCATCCAGCCGTGCTGCGTATGCTACGAGCTACGGTAGAAGCAGCTCATGCTGCTGGGATTGAGATTAGTGTCTGTGGTGAGATGGCAGGGGACGAGCGTTCAATTCCATTATGGCTTGAGCTAGGCATTCGTAATCTAAGTATGTCTCCTCAATCTCTTTTGCGTGTGAAGCATAGAGTGCTCAATACAACTGCAACAGCCGCTAAAGAAGTAGCCCATGAGTGCTTCACGTTGCGAACAAGCCTGGATATCGAACAACGTTTACAGACGTTTAATGACGGAGCAGGCAGCCCGGATGAACAGAGTGGCTCGAATGCCTCTTGAGAATCTAATCTTAGTAAAAGTATCTTAGATGCTCTTCTACTAATTAGGTTAGACATCAATCAATCCTCACGTATTCTATTGAGTGGATTGATAAGAAGAGTTTCGCCTAAACCATGAAACCCCCACGCTACAGAGCGAGGGGGTTTTTGGTGATTGGGTGTTTATTCCGTATTGGCATCAGCCAATGCATCACAGAACGCTTTTCCATAAGGGGGAAGGTCTGGAGGTCGGCGCGCCGATATGATATGTCCATCTACAACAACAGGTTCGTCTTTCCAGATCGCACCTGCATTTTCCATGTCGTCCCGAATGCCCGGGGTGGAGGTCACGGTAACGCCTTCGAGAATTTTGGCAGAGATCAGCACCCAGCCAGCGTGACAGATTTGTCCGATTGGCTTGCGATCCGCATGCATCTCCTTCACAAGTTCAAGCACTTTGGGATAGCGACGCAGCTTGTCCGGCGCCCAACCGCCAGGCACAAGAATACCATCATATGCAGAACTGTCCAACTCGTCGAAGCTGTATTCCGCTTCAGCGGGAACACCATATTTTCCGATGTAGGTTTTACCTTTTTTCTCCCCAGCCAGATGCACCTCGGCACCTTCTTCACGTACACGATGTACGGGATACCATAGCTCGAGATCCTCGAATTCTTCATCAACGAGAGCGATAACTTTTTTACCTGTTAATCTCACATCCATCTCTCCTTTTGCGGTGGCATGTATCGACTTTATTGTAACAGATTCATGGCTTCGCTTCACGGGACACACAACCTCCAAAGTAAGTAACCGATTTCAATCGTTGTTAGCATACGTATTTAACCCTTAACCTGGCGACAGTGGTAATTTGTGCAACCTTTGGTTTGCAGCAGGATTTAGGCGGAAAAAGGTCGAATGGTAACAGTATACGAGATAGAACGAATGAGGTGATGGATGTGCGTAAATCGTGCAGATGCGGACATGTAATGGAATTAGAATTAAGAACGGTTGTGTACGCCAAAAAAGTAGAGATTCGCAACGTACCCGTATTTGCATGTACAGATTGTATCTCATACGAAGTGCTTCAACCGGTCAAACCTGACCTGAAAGAGTGTATTAGTAAATTGGGTGAACAGCCCAATAAGCAGGATGTCTTATTTGGTGAACAAAATGAACTTGCAGACCTGTTCCACGAGCAACTGCTTGCTAGACCCGATGCAACAGATCAAGAGATACAGGATCAGATGCAGCAGGCCGTGAAGGAAAGAATTAATCTATTGCTGGATATTTTGGGTTATGCTCAAAAGTCGGGTGATGCAGAATGGATCGAGACGACTCAGCGTAGACTGGGTCAGTTATCGGGCTTTGTTTGGCAGGCACATTTCTCGAATGCTGTCTAATTTTGACGTGTAAAATGCTTGTTTTCATGAAAATTGGCTTTTTCGCGCGCTTTTTGTTAAGATATCGAAGAGTGAAAACGCTCAACTTAGCGGTATTCCTGAAAAAGGGGGATGTATATCCAATGGCTGACATGACTAAAATGACAAGTATTGAACAGCTAAACTCCGCAGTGGAGGCTACCGAGGATCAACCTTTGCTTCTGTTTAAGCATAGTACGCGTTGCCCAATCAGCGCGAATGCATATCAGGAGATGAACAACTATTTGCAGAACAATCCTAATGAACAAGTGAAATACGGCATTATTTATGTTGTGGAAGACCGCCCTGTATCTAACGAAGCAGCAGAGAAACTGGGTGTTAAGCATGAATCTCCACAGGCAATTCTAGTTAAAAAGGGAACGCCTGTATGGCATACTTCCCATTCTGATATTACTTCGAGCACGCTCACGCAGGTTTTAAGTGAGTCCTAGAGCCTATTTTAATTGATTAATGCAAAAATTTGTCGTAATATAATTCTTAATGAAAATGGGTTGAAAATTTACTGGTAATGGAGAGAAGTACTGTGACGGTAACCATTTATGATGTGGCACGCGAAGCTGGGGTGTCCATGGCAACAGTATCACGGGTAGTGAACAATAACCCCAATGTGAAGCCACAAACACGTAAAAAAGTATATGAAGCCATTGATCGGTTGGGATATCGTCCAAATGCGGTAGCCAGAGGTTTGGCTAGCAAAAAGACGACAACAGTCGGTGTGGTAATTCCTGATATTTCGAACTCGACTTTCGCTGAGATTGCTCGTGGAATTGAGGATATTGCTAATATGTATCACTACAATATTATTCTATGTAATGCGGACAAGAAGAAAGAAAAAGAAATTCGTGTTATTAACACGTTGCTAGAAAAGCAAGTCGATGGTTTGCTTTTCATGGGCGGAACGGTAACGGATGAACATATCCAAGCCTTCCAATCAGCAGCAGTACCGATCGTGCTCTGTGCGACAAGTGACGAGAAGGGAACATATCCTTCTGTAGATATCGATCATGAAGCTGCTGCGTTTGATGCGGTGAATACATTGATTCGTCATGGTCACAAGGAAATTGCGATGATTAGTGGTACGTTGCAAGATCCTGCTAACGGCTATGCGCGTTTCCAAGGATACAAGAAAGCTCTTGAAGCAGCGGGTATGGAGTATCAGGAGGATCTGGTACGCATCGGTAACTACCGTTATGAGTCCGGCGTGGAAGCGATGAAATATTTCCTCGGACTGAAGAAGAAACCGACGGCAATCTTCGCTGCAACAGATGAGATGGCTATTGGCGCGATTCACAGCATTCAGGATGAGGGTCTGAAAGTACCGGATGACTTCTCCATCATTAGTGTGGATAACATTCGTATGGCTTCCATGGTGCGTCCGCAATTGACAACGGTCGCTCAGCCAATGTATGACCTTGGTGCTGTCGCGATGCGTCTGCTCACGAAGCTGATGAAAAAAGAAAATGTGGAGAACCCACGGGTTATTTTGCCACATGAAACAATTCTACGTTTGTCTGTAAGCCATGCTGGATAAGTAAATATAGCATTGGAAATGGTATAAGGCAGGGAGAAGACATTCTCTCTACATATCGAATTGGCAGAAGCTCCGGTGACGGAGCTTTTGTGCTGAATAGAATCTACTGGAGGGCTTGGGACATGCGCGAAACAATCGGTATTATTGGTGCTATGGATGAGGAAGTAGAACTGTTGCTTGCGGGGATGAAGCAGTTGGAGACGGTCAAGCAGACCGGAATCACCTATGTTGCAGGCGAGTGGTTGGGTAAACAAATTGTTGTCTGCAAATCAGGCGTGGGTAAAGTTAACGCGGCAGTAACCACGCAAATTCTAATTGACCGTTTCCAAGTGGATCGAATTATTTTTACAGGTGTTGCTGGAGCGGTTCATCCTGAGCTGAATATCGGTGATATCGTTATTTCCTCGGTATGTGTGCAGCATGATATGGATGTGACTCCCCTAGGGTTCGAACGTGGCGTTATTCCGTATCAAGAGACCTCTGCATTTCCTGCCGATGCTTCACTGATTGCACTTGCCGAAGAAGCGTGTAAGGCGCAAGGAGCCCATTACCGGATTGGCAAGGTGTTGTCAGGGGATCAGTTTATTGCCAGCAAAGAGACGGTAAATATGCTGTATACCCAGATGGATGGAGCGTGTGCGGAAATGGAAGGCGCGGCTGTTGCACAGGTTAGTTTCATGAACCGTGTACCTTTTGTCGTTCTGAGAGGCATGTCCGATAAGGCGGATGGTTCTGCACATGTGAACTTTGCCGAATTTACAGTGCAGTCATCCCAGCGCTCACATCGCATCGTGGAGCATATGTTGGAGAACATGTAAGCCCTCATGTAAGAGATAAACAAGCTCGCAGTGAGCCACTTCAAATAGAAAAATTAAATTAAACCGCTTCTCAACGGATAGCTCTTAAGGTATGCAGAGCTGGGTGAGAAGCGGTTTTTTAAATTAATAGGATTTATACGTTTTCGGCGGAGCTGAATCATGCGATTATCGCACGAAAAACTACAACTAAACAACGTTTGTCTTTTGTGAAGGTACGACGATAGACGTTATTCTTATGTAAGCATATTTTAAGCGTTGTTCGAATGTAGTCCGTTTTACTTCAATATGATGATCAATTGTATTTAAGCTGAACTTAGTACATAAACCGGTAACGAAAGCGCACACGATCGAACTGTTCTTCGGATGTGAGTGGTACCTGGCTGCCGATTCTCACCATAAGACAGTTAGCCGGATGAGAGCAGATTTCAGGATCATCGGTCGCGTACCAGGTCATATCCACAGCCTGCATCAACTTCTCCATCATTTTGCGATAATCCCACACGGACAGGCCACTACCCTTCAGATCCCAATGCCAGTAATATTCGGTCGTAAAAATGATATATCGCTCCATCTGACCGCCTTCGAACGCAGTGAGCAGCATCTCACGTCCGATGCCTAGCGAGCGGTACTCATCAGCAACCTCAATGGCTCCCAGTTCAATGAGATCCGTCATATTGCCCTCAGACCAACGTTCACATTCGTCAGCGTAATGAAACGTAACGTAGCCAATGATCATGCTATTTTCATGTGCTAGAATGATACGACCTTCCGGCAGAGCGGCAATCTCGGTCAGGGCTTCCTGCTGCTCTGATGGTCGGCGAAAAGCATCGAGATCTGGATGGAAACCGAGCTGTGAAATAGCCTCAGCGGACATAGGGCCTTCAATTGTGATGCGGTGACCGGATTTGGAGATGGAACGCATATGATGCTTCTTAACATGTTCCATGGTTCATGCTCCTTTCTTCCCCCTAGACGATGATTGAGAAGATTTGCTATAATGGCGTAGACAAAAAATGTTCACAATTCAAGTGCAGCTCAAAATTCATTCAGTAGGTCAAGCAAGTAAATAAAGAGAATGCTCTCTCTATTAATGTAAGCGCTAACTGGAAGTTCAGTCAACACAAGGCAATGAGAAGTCACCCATTTAAGGGAATCGAAATGTCGAGTTGAAGGAGGCTGGCAAGCATGAGTCAAGCATTTGAAGAGATGCTGCAAACGGTTGTGTCTCAATCTAACTTGGGCGATTACGCGGAGGCTCGGAGCCGATTTGATTGGGAATCGGTGGAAAGGCACTTTACGTGGCACGCCAGCGGAAAAGTGAATATGGCTCATGAGGCGATAGATCGCCATGTACTGGAAGGAAGAGGCAGCAGAACGGCATTGTTATACAGTGATGCTTCACGGGAAGAGGCATACACCTTTGCCGATCTTAGCGAGCAATCCAACCGGTTTGGTAATGTACTTCGGAAATATGGCGTGACCAAGGGAGATCGGGTATTTATTTTTATGCCAAGAAGCCCTGAGCTGTATTTCAGCCTTTTGGGTATTTTGAAAGTAGGTGCCATCGCAGGGCCGCTGTTTGAAGCCTTTATGGAGACCGCCGTCAAAGATCGATTGGAAGACAGTGGGGCAGTTGCGCTTGTAACGACACCCGAGCTTCTAGGGCGAATTAAGCGCTCCGAATTACCGGAGCTAAAGCATATATTTGTCGTTGGTGGTGGGGAGCAGACAGAGGATGGACTCATTGATTTTGATGCAGAGATGTCTGCGGCTTCAGATGAGATGCACGTGGAGTGGCTCACGCGTGAGGATGGACTCATTATCCATTATACATCGGGTTCTACAGGGAAACCCAAGGGTGTATACCATGTACAGAATGCAATGATTCAGCATTATTATACAGGCAAAGTGGTGCTCGACTTACGCGAGGATGATGTGTACTGGTGCACCGCAGACCCTGGTTGGGTCACAGGCACATCATATGGTATTTTTGCACCATGGCTAAACGGGGTAACCAATGTGATTCGTGGAGGTCGGTTCAGTCCACAAGACTGGTATAGCACGATCGAAAAAAATAAAGTGACCGTCTGGTACAGCGCACCAACGGCATTCCGGATGTTGATGGGTGCAGGAGACGAGACGATCGCCCAGCATGATCTGAGTAGTCTGCGTCACGTCATGTCTGTTGGCGAGCCGCTCAATCCTGAAGTAGTTCGTTGGGGCTGGAAAGCGTATGATCAGCGAATTCATGATACGTGGTGGATGACGGAAACGGGTGCACAATTGATCTGTAACTATCCGGGTATGCCGATTAAGCCAGGTTCCATGGGAAGACCTTTGCCCGGAATTGAAGCTGCGATTATCGATGATCGTGGGCAGGAGTTACCTCCATACAGTATGGGGAATTTGGCAATACGTAGCCCCTGGCCGTCGATGATGGCCAAGATCTGGAACAACCCTGCCAAATACGAGGAATATTTCCGACTCTCTGGCTGGTACGTATCTGGGGACTCGGCTTATATGGATGAGGACGGTTACTTCTGGTTTCAGGGCAGAATTGATGATGTAATTAATTCGTCTGGTGAACGTATCGGCCCTTTTGAGGTGGAGAGCAAGCTCGTAGAGCACCCTGCTGTAGCTGAGGCTGGGGTTATCGGTAAACCGGATGTAACACGGGGTGAGATCATCAAAGCCTTTGTAGCGCTTCGTGATGGGTATGAGGCAACACCGGAGCTGAAGGAAGAGATTTATCGTTTTGTAAAAGAAGGCCTGTCTGCCCATGCTGCACCGCGTGAGATTGAATTCAAGGATAAATTACCGAAGACACGTTCTGGTAAAATTATGCGTCGTGTCTTGAAAGCCTGGGAGCTGGATTTGCCGACAGGTGACCTGTCCACCATTGAGGACTAAATGTTAAAGGTGGCTAGCATGCTAGCCGTATTGGAATGAAAGGTAGCATGAAAAAGCCTGATCTGGATGTCCATCAGATTAGGCTTTTTTGACGTATTAATCAAAAGACCCCCTAAGGATAAACTTAGGAGGTCTTTTGGTGTAAATGTAATGTTTACTTTAAGGTTGATAATGTACCGCTGCTGAAGGCTCAGATTCTCCTGCACTGTTGCTCGCAGATACCTTGAACCATCCACTGGTTGTTGCCGGTACACCGAAGTCGAGCGAAGTACCCGAGGTAGAGCCGATTTTGTTGAATGGAGCATTGCCCGTTTCGCTGTAGTAGACGGAATAGCTCTGTACACCTTCCGTATCAGCGTTTGAACCCCACTGGATACGAATACCTTGAGATAGGGCTGTAACACTTACCTGACTCGGTGTGCTTGGAGCAGTCGAAGCCGAAGTATCGTCTGAACCTTCACCAGGCGTGATGATCGTTCCAGGAACGTTAATCGGTTCCTTCACTTCTTCCTCTGGTGGCGGTTCTACAACGGCAGTGCTAGTTGCAATGGCGCTTGGTGCAGACTCTCTGCCAGCAACATCAACTGCTGTTACGTAGAATGAGAAGTTGCCACCTTGTGCATACGCCGTAAATGATCGAGATTCACCCGTAAGAACGACTTGCCCTTGATTCTGGAATCCTCCACCATTAACAGAACGATACAAGCGATACCCGACAACATCACTTTCTGGTGTAGCATTAAATGTAATGATTGCTCTGCCATTTGACATAGACAGTCTTACATTTCCCGGAGCATCCGGAGCTTTACCGTTGTCTTGCCGTGGATCAATCTGCGTTGGCATGTCTGAATCTGCATCCTGTGGCAGGTAATATGCAAGTGACTCGTGCCGGCTCATACGAGAGAATGCATTTTGCAACTCTTTAATGAGATCGGAGATTGGTTTTTTACGTTTGATTACGGTTTTTTCCTTGAGCATATCACTAGGTGTTTCATCACGCGGGATGTAGTTTACACCATTGTAAGTGATGTACTTCGCCTTAGCGACGCCATCATCACTATCTTTAGGAACGAATTTACTGTTGAAAATATCTGTAACAAAACGATCTGTCAGAGCCGTAGGAAGTTTACCGCTATAAGCGGAGACGGTTTTCGTCACTATACCTGATGGCTTCTCGAACTTATCTGTAACAAATAGCTCTTTGTCTGAGGCGATGACCTCATTCATAATTTGCGTCCATAGCTGCTGTGCGCGTTTGCGCTGAGACTTGGTCTCTAGTGTGTTTACTGGCTGTTTGTATCCAACCCATACACCTAAAGTGACATCTGGCGAGTAGCCTTCAAACCAGACATCGGCGTAGTTCTGGGTAGAGCCTGTTTTTCCGACAATCGGTACACTCTTCGAATATTTGTAGCTTTCGCGTACTTTATCCGCTGTACCTTCTGTAACGACCGTACGAAGCATGTCGGTCATGAGATATGCCGTCTGCTCGGAGAAGGCCTGAACAGGAGCTGCTTCGTGTTTATAAACGATATTACCTTTGGAGTCTACAATTTTACTGATCATATAAGAATCGTTGTACACACCGTTGTTGGCAATGGCACCATAGGCGTTGGTGAGTTCCTCGACGGTCACACCGTACTGAAGGCCACCAAGAACACCTGTTTGTGCTTGATAATCGTTTTTCTGAATGGTGGTAATGCCAAGTTTTTTGGCGAAAGCCCAGGCTTTATCAATTCCCACGTCTTCATTAAACAACTTAAGCGCCACGGTATTCAATGAGTAATTCAGTGCTCTACGAGCAGTGATGAGGCCTTGGTACCGGTTATTTGCATTTTTCGGAATGTGATATCCGCTTGGACCGTCTTTAAGAATAATCGGTGAATCATCCACGACGGAACCTGGCTGAACCAAGCCTTCATCCATAGCAGGCAGATATGCTGCAATTGGTTTCATAGCAGAACCTGGTTGACGCACCATCTGCGTAGCATAGTTCATCTGTTCATCTTGGAAGCTTCGACCTTCGATCATGCCTAGAATGGCACCAGTCTTATGGTCGATCAACATAGCTGCCGTTTGTTCTTTCCCCTTTTTGGGATCGTCTGCGGCAAAATTACTATCATTTTCAGCAATGGTACGCATGGTTTTGTATACACTTTTGTTAATTGTAGTGTAAATGCGATATCCACCTGTGCGTAATTGCTGCTGAGCTTCTTCCAATAATGCACTGCTATCTTTAGTCGCTGCATCCTTGTCTGTAGCTTCACCAGTGTCTTTGCTAGCGTCTGCGTCTGCATTCAACTGTGTCATCAAGATTTGAGCAGCTTGTCGTTCAGTTTCCATCATAAGATAAGGATAAGTGTTGTAAGCTTTAACCGTTTTGGGAGCGAGCGAGCTCTTGATGTCAAAAGCAAGCGCTTCGTTATATTCGGTTTGATTGATTTTACCGAGTTCTAACATTCGACGTAAAACCAAGTGCTGGCGATTAATTGCGCGCTCAAAATTGTCCTCAACAAAGTCGCCTTTACCATTAAAAGCAGAGTATGAAGAGGGGAGCTGAGGCAAGCCGGCAAGGTAAGCAGCTTGAGCCGTATTTATTTTCTCCAGATCATTAATATTGAACAAACCTTTGGCAGCAGCCTTAATGCCATAGACATTATATCCACTGGAACCATTACCGAAAGGAACCTTGTTCAAGTATGCAGTCATGATCTCGTCCTTCGTCAAGAAACGTTCCAATCGGAGCGAGAGAAGAATTTCTTTTACTTTCCGATCCTCTGTACGATCTAGATTGAGGAACACACGACGCGCTAACTGTTGTGTAAGTGTACTTCCGCCTGTTTGGACAGACTCTTTAAGCACCTTCTGTTTTACGGCACGAAGTGTACCGTTCATGTCTACACCTTTATGTTCGTAAAAATGATTGTCTTCAATGGCAATAACTGCATCAATAACCTTCTGTGGGATCTGGTCAACGGTGACCGGACGTCTGTCTTCTTCTGTACGTAATTGACCGATTGGACTGCCATCGGCGAAGTAAGCAAAGCCTGTGATGGAGTTTTCGCTGACTTTCTGTTCAATCAGGGCCCTGGATCGGACAGGCTCGTCTTTCACAATGGAACTGACGTACCCCATTAAAGCACCGCCTACGAATAGTACCCCCATGATTCCCAGGACAACCATCCATTTGACGACACTGCCTAGTCTGCGAATGAAGCTACGCTTGCGGACAGGCTGTTCATCGGGCTTTTTCTTATTAACATCAACCATTCAGTGTCTTCCTCCTTTTAACAGCACTTATTATAGCATAAAAAGGTGGGTTTGCATGCCTGAGAAATACAAGCAATAGTCGAATAATGCCATTATTTTCGAAATTATGTTATTTATTATGCTTGTAAATGTACCATATCATAAGGAGATAACAATATGGCTTGAGAAGATCCTTTCTATCAGCCTGTTTTAGGGCACGAATTTGGTGTAAAGTTAGCTTGACATTTTGAGGAGTGAGAGATATATTTTTTGTAAAGTTAGCTTTACAAATGAAGAGTGAGGACACGAAATTCATGAAGAATAAAATTGAGATCTACCGTCGAGAGCTTAACATGACACAACAGGATCTGGCGGAAAAGGTTAACGTATCACGTCAGACCATCATTTCATTGGAAAGAGGGCGATACAATCCATCGATTATGCTGGCTTATCTCATAGCCCGAGTGTTCAATAAAAGCATTGAACAAGTTTTTATTTTTGAGAAAGAGGGGGATATTGAGTGAGGAAATGGACTGTGGTATCTATTGTTATGTGTATTCTCGGACTGCTCGTTTTTTCGATTGCTCTCTACCAGAAGTTTGCGTTAAATAATTCTAACCTGTCGTTTGCTATGCCTTTAGGCTTTGGATTAATCGGGTGCTCAATGATAAACTTAATCATTTTGGCTATGGACAACAAAGGGGTTAAACGAAGTGTGGACTCTGAACATGATGAAAGAATAATTTCGCATTGTAAATCTTCATTTTCACTTGGATTTATAGTTATGATAATGGTCATAATTACAATGCTTGTGATATATCAGTTTGGAATTGAAATAGAGGTGTTTGAATCAGCGATTATTATCATGGTGAGTGGTATTTTTTCTGCTGTGACGTACTTTGCATATAAGTTCTTAAGATATTAGATCATCACTTCCTGATCAAAACGGTGTTCTTCACGTGTTATTTTTCTTATGGATACGGCGAAATTTTCTATATTGCCCTCAACTTCTGCCTTTTTTAGTCAAAAGCATAAAAAACAGCTGTCGAAAAAATCTCGACAGCTGTTTTATTTGAAGATTTAATGTAATCGCAACGATTAACGGTTGTAGAACTCGACGATTTGTTTCTCATCGATTTCTTGGGACAATTCCGAACGCTCAGGCAGACGGATGAATTTACCCTCAACTGCTGTATCGTTGAACTCAACGTATGCTGGAAGATGCGTACGGTTTTCCAATGCTTCTTTAACAGAAGACAAACCGCGGCTTCTTTCACGCAAGCTGATTACGTCGCCAGTGCTTACTTGGTAAGAAGCGATGTCGACTTTTTTGCCGTTTACAGTGATGTGACCATGGGATACCAACTGACGTGCTCCTGCACGGGAGTTAGCAAATCCAAGACGGTAAACGAGGTTGTCAAGGCGGCACTCAAGCAAGAACATGAAGTTTTCACCCGCGATACCTTGCATTTTTTGCGCTCTAGCAAACAGAGTGCGGAATTGTTTTTCGCCCAAACCGTACATGTGACGCAGTTTTTGTTTTTCTTGCAACTGCATACCGTAGTTGCTCATTTTTCTGCGTTGGTTAGCTCCGTGCTGACCTGGAGGGAAAGGACGTTTCAAATCTTTGCCTGTTCCGCTAAGGGAAATGCCGAGGCGACGGCTCAATTTAAATTTAGGACCAGTGTAACGTGCCATGTTTAAAGTAGCTCCTTTTTAGTTAAAGTTCATATAGGGCTCTGTTTGCGCTCCAATTTGTTGATGCTGGCTCAGCCACGCATAAGTCGATCAGGAGAGTTCAGCCGCTGTCCTGAAAGCAACAAAAAGAATGAGGGTGACACAACCGGTAATGCCCAAATTTAAAGACCCATTTAGTAGTCTTCATCAACAACTTATATTACAGTTTGAGAGACACAAAGTCAAGTTTAAGATAAAAGCAAAAAAACGTCTAAATTTGTCGATAGGTCATTAGGCCTAAAATAATGGGACAATTTTCTGAAATATGGATGCAAAAAAGTTGTAAAGGGAGTAAAATAGATTCTATCTTAACTTTAAATAAACTTATCCTGTAAGGTTATCAGACGAATTTGCAGGTTTGCGATAACCTATGCAGATTAATGCATCTATGAGATGCAAAAACGGTGCAAAGGAGCGCCTGACATGTTAGAACATCTAGGAAGTTTACCAGCCAGTCTGAATTCGCCAAGTTCGGGCGATCCCGCATCTGCTGCATCTCTTCATAATGAGCATGCGCTCTGGATGCAGCAAGTGGATATCACACCTTTTGATTTTTCATATTTGGGGAGTCTGTTACAGCAGGCCTTTACCGATTGGCAACAACAACGCAACCCCATACCAAACAATGCAGCTACGATATTCAATATATGGGATACCGAAGGCGTCAGCGTAGGAGATCCATATGAGGATGTAAGCATGGACGTGAGCCTCACGGTATTAAGATGTCTGGAAACGGGACAAGAACAATCCTTGCTTAGCAGTGATAAGCATGGGCAATTTCATCTGCTTGCTATTCCACTCCGTTCGAGAAGCAATAAGGATATGTTCGCTGTATTCACTGCATTGATCTATGAGCCTAACCAATATGAAACGTCAGAAGCCTTGGTTCGAGCTGAGGCATCGCACTATCGGACTTGCTTTTACCGCAGGTTTGAATACATATTTATGACGGATCTGTTACATGCTCATGAGCAATCGGCACGTGAAGAACATCGTAGATCAATACTGTTCCAGATTGTTCAACGGATGCACGACAATATGGACGTGGATACGATATTGGATGAAGTGTTTAGCAGCATGGATTATTTGTATCCTACGATGCGAATTACGCTTTTTATGTCCCAAGACCAGAGCAGCTCTAATGCCCGGATCAAACCTTTACTGGTTCATGAACGAGGCGAAGATATCTGTGTACGTTCCTTCATGGAAGGACGCCTTATTGTTGTTCGATCGATCGATGGTGAGAACAGAATTATTGAGGTGGGGTTACCTCTCAAAGGAAAACAGGGCATATACGGTGTGTTTTACATTGAGATGAATGATGAGCTGATGGAGGAATCAGATCTGCAATTGATTACGATGATGGCAGATACGGCAGGTACAGCCTTCGAGAATGCGAAACTGCATGAACAATCCAATATGCTTATCCAGGAACTTCGTCTAATTAACGATTTGACACAACGGTTGAATAAAAGTCTGCAACTGATGGAAATTTTTCAATTCGCTGAACAAGAGATGCTTGGCATGTTCCAAGCTGAATCATGCTGTATTCTCCAATTGAATGATAGTACGAACCAGTTTGAAGTGATGTCCTCTAACGTTCATCAGCTACGCCGCCAATCATTCCCGAACAATTACGGTATTGCAGGTGCATTGTATCAATCGGAAGAGCCGCTTATTATGTCTAACTATCTTCAACATGCTCCATTTCCTTCTCAATTTATGGATCATACGAAATCGTTATCTCTGATTGCGTCACCGGTTCGGGTGAACGGTGAAGTGAAGTGTGTAATTATGCTTGGACATACACAGGAGCAATTTTTCTCTTACGATAATTATCGCTTGCTGCAGATGTTAGTAATTCATATGGGACTTGCGCTGTCCAATGCAACACTTCATGCCGAAGTGCGCCGTTTGGCTAATCTGGACATGCTAACAGGATTATATGTTCGTCATTACTTAGATAATGTTATTCATGAACGACAGGCGCATGAGTTCTGTGGTTCTCTCATTGTGGTTGATATCGATCAATTCAAGCAGGTAAACGATACATTTGGCCATCAAACGGGGGATCAGGTTCTTAAGCAGGTGAGTGACATCGTCGTAAGCTCTGTTCGGCCAGAGGATGTATGTGCCCGCTGGGGCGGCGAAGAGTTAGCCATTTATATGCCTCAATTAGGGATACGACAGGCTCTCGAATACGCGGAGATCATACGCCAGCGGGTGTCAGAAGAGACAAGGCCGTCGGTAACAGTCTCAAGCGGGATCGCGGAGTGGAGCTGGATGGATGAAAAAGTGAGTGTAGAATCACTATTTTATCGCGCAGATATGGCTCTTTACCAAGCCAAGAATGGAGGACGTAACCGTATCGTATTAGAAGAACAAGAAGTTACACGTTAAGGGAGAACAATTCCGATGTCGGAGTCGTTCTCTCTTTTTTTTATTTGGGAACAGAATGATTATGTATCACACAGTATAAGTCATTAACGGAGGGGTAGCCTATGGAGAACGTTTGACAAAAAGGTGGGGTAGCCATGTTTAATTATCGGAATGCACGCGTAATGTTATTGATTTTGAGCTTAATACTCCTCTGCACGCCTGGGTGTGGATTGGTACAGAAAGCTCAAACACCAGAGGAGATATTTTCACTTGCTTTATCCGGACTTGCCGGAAAGGAGAAGCTCAGTTTCGAGGGTCAGGCTGGGCTTCGACGCGAGAATAATGGTGTGTTCGAGAATCAATTTAAATTTGCAGGCAAACTGGAGGATCATAACCGTCTGACTTTGCAGACTCGGCTTCCTGGTGTAGTCAATTCTGGGGTACACAAATGAGCACAACCTCTGTCCTGCCTACTGGGCAACCTGGAGGGTTCAGTGCTTCCTTTCAGCGGAAGAAGGGGCAATGGATGGCTTTATCTAATCAACAGGAGCCTTTGCGTGGGGCGTTATCTCGCTATAATCCGATTTCACAGCTGGAGAATATCGATCGCATGAATAAAACGATTAAATCAGAATATGGCGGGGGACGACGCACTCAGATTCTACGGATTGAGCTTAATCCTGAGGATGCCAAGACATGGGCTATGACGCAGCTAGATGCCGAGATGAGTGCTATGCGAGAGGAATATATGCACAAGGCAAGTGCAATCGGAGGTGTGAATCAGACGAAGCTTGAACAGGAGCTTGAGCGGGTGTGGGAGCAGGGAGAGAGTACGATGGATAAAATGATGGAGCCAGCTAGTGTGCAGACCGTATATCATCTTACCGTAGATCGCAAAACCAGCTTACCTCTTCGGCTTTCATCCGAGAGTCAGATTAGTTATCAGGATATGAATAATAAAAAGAATACAGAAGCTCTCGTTACGGATGTAAACTTTGGAGAGTATCAATAAAGCACACCCTAGTTAAGGGTTGCTTGCTGACGGGATCACGGTAGCGTGCTACAATAGTATCGTAATTTACCGTTGTTCAATTATGAATGGCAGATGACAGGAGGATTATACAAGATGAAAGATCCAAGAATCCAGAAGCTGGCGGCTAACTTGGTCGGTTACTCTGTGGATGTACAACCAGGCGAGAACGTTCTGGTCGAGATGATCGGAAGCGAGCGTGACTTAATCAACGCTGTGGTTGAGGAAGTAGGGAAAAAGGGCGGTAATGTATTTGTCCAGTTGACCGACAGAACGGTACAACGTGCAATGCTCAAAAATGCAACAGAAGAAATGATGAAAACATGGGCAGAGATTGATCTGAATCGGATGAAACAAATGGATTGTTACATCGGGATTCGTGCGGGCGAGAACGTAAATGATCTGTCCGATGTACCAGAAGAGAAGATGAAAATGTATAATTCATTGTATTCTCATCCTGTACATAGCGAGCAGCGCGTGAAGCATACCAAATGGGTTGTATTGCGCTACCCGAATGCAAGTATGGCACAACTCGCGAACACGAGCACAGAGGCGTTTGAAGACTTCTACTTCGATGTATGTAACCTCGATTATGCCAAAATGGATAAAGCACAAGACGCACTGGCTAACCTCATGAACCGTACGGATAAAGTGCGTATTACAGGGCCAGGAACAGATCTCAGCTTCTCCATCAAGGATATCGGTGCAGTGAAGTGTTCTGGTCAAAAAAATATTCCAGATGGAGAAGTATACAGTGCTCCGGTACGTGACTCCGTAAATGGAACGATCAGTTATAATGCAGCAACGCTGTATAACGGTGTTACGTTTGAGAATATTAAGTTCACATTCAAAGACGGCAAAATTGTAGAAGCGACAAGCAATGATACAGCGCGCCTGAATGATATTTTGGATTCGGATGATGGTGCACGTCATATTGGTGAATTCGCTATTGGATTCAATCCATACATTCTTCATCCTATGAAAGATATCCTGTTTGATGAGAAAATCGCTGGAAGCCTACATTTTACACCTGGGCAGGCATATGAAGAAACAGATAATGGAAACCGTTCATCCATTCACTGGGATCTGGTATTGATTCAACGTCCAGATTACGGCGGAGGAGAGATTTATTTTGACGATGTACTGATCCGCAAAGATGGTATTTTCGTTATTCCTGAGCTGGAATGCCTGAATCCAGACCGTTTGAAATAGCATCGGTATTTTGCTGTTGCTAGGAAAGCGGATTCACGGTATCATGTAGTGGTAATTAATAGATGATACCAAAAGTGAAAAGACGGAGGGATTCCTATGTCGAGTAATAACGCGGCTGTAGTGGAAATTGCTCAAACAGCAGGCAAGTTTACTTCTTCAATCGTGCTTCATTCAGAGAACAAGTATATCGATGTGAAAAGTATCTTGGGCTTGTTTACAACACTGATCAGCACTCATAGCTATGAATTGCATGTTCATGGTCCAGATGCCGATGAGGCCAAAGCAGCCATGTCTGATGTATTTGCTAAGCATGGACTGAATGTAAAGATCGCATCGGAGTAATGGTTATGAGAAGCGCCTTCGCCAGTAGTGGCGAGGGTGCTTCTTTTGTATGATGAGCTGAATCATACGAAAAGCCCATTGTGCTATATCCGAAAAAAGCAATCATGAAGGCACTCACTTTGTTCGGATATTTTGGTCAGGTTCTTGTATTACCTACTGATTTCGTCTAATATTAGAGATAGAACGTCTTTACGCGATTTTTGGGACATAGGGGGGAAAAATGCATGACTTCATCTGATCTGCAGGACCAGCTGAATTTGAAAGCGATCAGTCTTCTTCAAGAAGATGCAGATAAAATACAGAAGCTTATTGAAGTACAGATGGAGAATCTGGCTACCCGCTACTGCCCTCTCTATGAGGAAGTATTGGATACACAGATGTATGGGTTCTCCAAGGAAGTTGATTTTGCTGTTCGTGCAGGTCTCCTTCCAGAAGGTGCTGGTAAGCAGATGGTTAGCGCGCTTGAGCGGAATCTGGCGATTCTATATGAAGCCTTGAACAAAAAGAATGAGCAATAGCCTGCATATGCGCGGGTCAGAATAGAAGGCATGCAGGTTATTGCATGCTTTTTTTGTATGCTCTTTGTTGTATTTCTCACTTTGGATAATGTGTGCGACTTCAGCACGTATTACTCTGACTCTTTGTCAGGGTGGATTAGCCACAGCCACAGGCTGAGAGTGAAGTGGGGCTTTAGGGGAAAGGACGTAAAAAAAGGTAGCTTGGTGAAAAAATCACCTAGCTACCTTTTTTATGAGCTTTATTTTATATATGTAACTAAGTTGCCTATGGAGTGACCCGATTATGTTATACCAGAAAGAACGACACTCCAAGGATGATGTAGACTACAAGTAACAGCAGGCCCTCATACCAGTTCGTTGAACCATCCTGCGTAATCGACTTCGCAATAAATACGGATACACCAATCGCGACAAGTTCAATGGTCGTAAATACAATGTCCATCGTTCTGCCAGTGAAGTAGCTTACAAAGATCAGCACAGGGGCAACGAATAATGCAATTTGCAAACTGCTGCCGACCGCAATCTCTACTGCGGCACCGATTTTGTTTTTCATGGCGAGCATAATGGCTGCACTGTGTTCTGCTGCGTTACCGATGATGGCTACAAGGAACGCGCCGACAAATAGCTCACTTAGCCCGAATCGCTCTGTAAACACTTCAAGCGTACCGACCAGCCATTCACTGACAAAGGCCACCATAACGGTTGCCAATACGAGATAAAGGATCGCTTTTTTCTTCGACCATTCAGGTGCATGTTCATGCGGGAGTTCTTCATCTGCGTCTACCGTGACATCGGCAAGATACTTCTTATGTGTGACCATAGAGAACAGCAACCAAGCAATGTAGGCGACAATCAACAGTCCCGCAACAATAAGACTGAGTGTATTTGTGTCTTGTTGGGTGATAGAATGGGTGTTAAGGAACACAGCGGGAATGAATAAAGCGATGATGGCTACAATCATCAAGGAGCCGTTTAGACCTGCAAGCGATACATTGTAATTCTGAATTTTAAACTTGAGACCACCCGCGAAAATGCTCAATCCTAGAACAAGTAACAGGTTTCCGATAATGGAGCCCGTCAAACTGGCTTTAACCATATCGAACAATCCCTCTTTGACTAGGAAGATCGCAATAATCAGCTCGGCAGCATTGCCGAAGGTAGCATTCAAAAATCCACCTAGCCGCTGTCCGGCATAGTGGGCAACATTTTCAGTAGCTTTGCCTAAAAAACCAGCGACAAAAATAACCGAAATGGCTGAAATCACAAACTGTAGAATCGAATCCCATTTCATGTAGTGGGCGATCGCGCTGAGTGCAAAAGTAACAATCAGCAGAATGGATGAAATCCGGTTTCTCACTAAGACACACCTCGGTTACATATTATTTGGTTTGCAACACGTGATCACATGTTGGTCTTCATAATCATTCGAATCTTGCCACATCTTGTGAAAAGGTGACGAAATGATTATGAGATTATTTTCATATTTCAATATAACCAAATCATAGTAGGTTGTAAACGCAACTTTTTGAGTTTAATTTGCTTTTTGGGGTAGAAAGGATTTAAAATACGATTAACGAAGTGAAGGAGGATGTGGCATGGCAGAACAACTTCAACTAGATGGCGGTAACATCCGGATTGCTGACGACGTGGTGGCGAAAATTGCCGGAATGGCTGCGCTTGAGACACCGGGGATTGCCGCAATGTCTGGAGGATTGTCAGAGGGCTGGGCCAAACGTCTCAGCGGTAAAAACGTACAGAAAGGCGTGGGCGTTGAGGTCGGCCAGCTGGAAACAGCCATTGATCTGCGCATCATCGTCCTGTACGAGACACCGATTCATGAAGTTTCCCGCATGCTTCAACAGAATGTGAGAGAAGCGGTTGAGACCATGACGGGATTACGAGTTGTCGAAGTTAATGTGAAGGTAGAAGGTGTATCTTTCAAAGGCGACGACGTATAAGCTGATCGGCTTCCAGTGTAAAGGGTTTATTCGAAGAGCATGCGCTCACGAAGTGAAACTTATCCAAAAAAGACTTCCTATCCATAATGGATGGGAAGTCTTTTTTTTTACGTTCTATGATTATCGAATACGACGGATCGCTTCTCTTGAACGGAGGGCAGGAGAGGTACGAGTCTGTACGGTAACCGATTTCGTTTTCTCTTCCTTGATGACGTCCAGATTATTGGTGCGTGAAATACTGAGCACGATGCCCATGGCGACCATCATAACGAAAAGTGACGTACCTCCATAGCTGATAAACGGAAGCGTGACCCCTGTTACCGGTATGGTCTGAGTAACACCGCCGATGTTAATAAATGCTTGGATGGCGATAAGTCCCATAATCCCAATGCCGACCAAAGTACCAAAAGGATCGGGACAGCGGAGAGACACAATGATGCCTCGCCAGATAAAGTAGAGATAAACAAGTAGGAACAAGGTACTTCCTAAGAATCCAAGCTCTTCACCGATGACGGAGAAGATAAAATCGTTATATGCATTGGGCAGGTAATGTAGTTTAATCGTACCTTGTCCAACTCCTGAACCCGTAATTCCGCCATCTCCAATCGCTACAAGGGAGCGATAAAGGTTAAGGCTTCCATCCGTAGGGTCAGAGAGCGGGTTAAGGAATGCCTGAATCCGTCCGATTTTATAGTTCGCCTTTGCTTCGGTTATTGTACTTGTCGCATCGTCCGGAGAAGACATGGAGGAGAACAAGGCATTGGCTCCAAAAGCCAGCGCGCCTCCTAGCACAACGAGCAGAATTGAACCCATAATATGCTTCATGCTCGCCCCGCCTGCATAGATGACCAAACCACATGTGGAGACCAGAATAAAGCACGTACCGAAGTCAGGCTGCAGCATGATAAGTCCGGCAATGAAGCCTACAATGATAAGGACAGGAAAATAACCAGTTTTAAGATCTCTGAAGCGTTCGCCTTTCTTAGTGATTAGCGCAGCGAGATACAAAATAATGGCGATTTTGGCGAATTCGGCTGGTTGAACACTAAAACCAAAAATATGAATCCAGCTTCGAGCACCGTTGAGCACCTTACCAGAAATGAGAACAAGCAGTAACATGACGGTCGTGAAGAGAAAAAAAGGTGCATACAGCTTCTTGTACTTGTTAAAGCGAATATTCATAGCAAAGAACATACCAACTACACCAATGAGCGCCCACATAAGTTGTTTTTTCGTGAAGAACAGGGGATCATTGTTAAAGCGTTCGCTTGCAATTGCAATGCTGGAACTGGAGCTGAATACCATCACCAGTCCAAAGCCCACCAACAATAAAGTGAGGATTAGCAGTTGGAAATCCGGCGTGCCTCTCTTCGTTTTCGTTTGGGCCGTTTGTTGTTTCATCGCTCAGCCCAACCTAAGCTTCCAGCAGTTCTTTGAGCTGCTGTAATTTTTGTGCGGCCAGCTTCACGACTGGCTGTGGAACGGTAGAGTCATAATCCAGACCATGCGGGAAGGTCGCTTTTCCAAGATAGACTGCTTCTACGGAAAGAACAGAATCTGGTTTTTCAAGCTTGCCATCCAACACACGGGTATTAATACGTACAAAGTATTCCGATTTAGTTAGTTCATCTTCAATTTTGTAGTCATATGTAGCACGGTAATACTCCCATTGCCACCGGACAAATCCGACTTTCTCGGCGCTCTCATCCAGGTATGCCAAGTCGCTTTTCAAGCCATCTAAGCCTGTATTCTCAAATATCATAAGCGTTTGATCCTCCTCATAAGCTTCCGAGTATAATTTCTCGTTGTTTCTCTAGTTTATGATAGTATGTTTCACCTTCCCGTGCAAGCTTTCAAGGGCTCGTTCATATCGGTTTTCTTCCAATTCTGCTACAATATACTGCAATAGGTTTGAAGTGAGAGGTTCGGGCTTGATGAAAGTACCGATCCAGAGCGAAAGGATGAGGAAATATGACAAATAATATATGGTGGGATGATCTGCAAATCCATATGGTGGAGTGGCGCCGTCATCTTCATCGCAATCCTGAAGTTTCCTTTCAAGAGGAGAAGACCTCATCATTTGTAGCAGATATGTTAGAGAGCTTTGGCGTGGAAGTGAAGCGTCATGTGGGAGGGCATGGAATTATCGGGACGATCCGAGGGGATCAGCCAGGCCCTGTGGTTATGCTTCGAGCTGATATGGACGCTTTACCTATCCAAGATGAGAAGGATGTAGAATATGCTTCTAGAAAAGATGGAGCCATGCACGCATGTGGTCATGATGGACACGTTTCTATTTTGCTAGGAACAGCATTGTATTTCAGTCGTAATAAGGCAGCAATCAAAGGGGAGATTCGGTTTTTGTTCCAACCTGCAGAAGAGTTACTGCCTGGCGGAGCTGTTCAAGTTATTGCTGACGGTGCTCTCGATGGAGTAGATGTCATCTATGGTATTCATCTATGGACTCCTCTACCTGTAGGTGTTGCAGCGAGTACAGCGGGACCGATGATGGCCGCGGCGGATGATTTCTATATTGAGATCACAGGCAAAGGCGGTCATGGCGGCATGCCGCAGTCAACCGTTGACAGTTTGGTGGCAGGCTCAGCTCTAGTGATGCAATTACAGACGGTGGTTAGTCGTTCCGTTGATCCATTGCGTCCGGCAGTGCTGACGATTGGCACAATGCAAGCTGGAGCTGCACAGAACGTTATTGCGGAATCATGTAAAATGAGCGGCACGGTAAGAACGTTTGATGAAGAGACCCGATCGGGAATGAAAGAACGCATCCACACCATGGTGGCTCAGACGGGAGCAGCCTATGGCGCTAAGACGGATATTAAATATATTATGGGTTACCCGCCAGTCGTCAATGATGAACGGGAAACAGAGCGGTTCTTCCAAGAAGCGGTGCAAGTGTTTGGCGCACAAAATGTGCAAGCTTCACCGATGATCATGCCTGCAGAGGATTTTGCTTATTATTTACAACAGATTCCTGGCTGCTTTATGTTTGTTGGTGCAGGCAATCCAGATAAAGGCGCAATCTACCCGCACCATCATCCGAAGTTTGACTTTGATGAAGATGCGATGCAGCATGCAGTTAAGCTGTTTATTGCTATGGCGACAGGCTATACGGCTGAATTATAGAGGTTGTTCAAAAAGTCCACGGTCCTTTTTGAACACGCACTTATAGAATGATTAACCAATTCATTGGGCATCCTTTAACATAGGATGCTCTTTTTTTATTTGATGAACATGATCGTTAGTAGGTTCATATGGTTCAATTTCGGAGCTTACCGGGACTGGGCTTTTTGTCATGCGTGTTACACCTATTCAGCAACGAACAGACTAACAGTTAGGAGGCGTGTGTAATGGAAATCTCAGGTGCCTGTATTGTCCAGCGAGATTTTACTTTATTACTTGAAGTAGGTCATCCCAAATTTGAACAAGCTAGATCACAGATCAGTGTGTATGCTGAACTCGTTAAAACACCTGCTGGCTTCCATACGTATCGGATGACTTCCTTATCTCTATGGAATGCGGCGGCCATTGGTTGGAATGTGGATCGCATTATCCATAGCCTGGAGTCTATATCCCGTTGGACGGTACCAGTAGCGTTGATACAAGATATTCGGAGAATCGTTGAGCAGTATGGCAGACTGAAGCTGCAGTGGGATCAAGATCAGGAGAATATGCGCCTAGTTGGAGACCATGAGCAGCTGTTGAATGAATTATCCACGATGAAAACAGTTGCGGCCTTTCGAATGGAGCGTGCTGCACCTGAAGAATTCATCGTGCGGGGAGAACAGCGTGGATTGTTGAAACAGGAACTCACACGCTTGGGCTATCCGGTTCTTGATTATGCAGGTTATCGTCAAGGGACACAGTTTCAGTTTGACTGGAAACAGGCAGACAACGATGAAGCGTTTGAGCTACGTTCCTATCAGCAAAAGGCGATAGAAGCATTCGAGGGCAGCGAAGGAATGGGCGGAAGTGGGCTGCTGGTATTACCTTGCGGGGCAGGCAAAACGGTTATTGGCATGGGCGTGTTAGAACGACTGCAATGTGAGTGTCTTATTTTGACCTCGAATACAACATCGGTGCGACAATGGGTTGATGAGCTACAGCGTAAGACAACGATTACGGGAGAATCCATCGGCGAATATTCAGGTCAGAAAAAGCAGGTGAGGCCAATCACTGTGGCTACCTATCAGATTCTAACCCATCGAAAGTCCAAGGATGCTGATTTTACCCATATCAAACTGCTGAGTGAACGGAAATGGGGACTGATCATCTATGATGAGGTTCATCTGCTTCCAGCACCTGTATTCCGAGCAACAGCAGATATTCAAGCGACGCGTAGACTGGGATTGACGGCAACGTTGGTTCGAGAAGACGGCTGTGAACAAGACGTTTTTTCGCTGATTGGCCCAAAATTGTACGACATGCCATGGAAGGAGCTAGAACATCAGGGCTGGATTGCAGATGTGAAATGTCAGGAAATACGGATTCCATTGCCCTCTGATTTAAAATCGACCTATCTGGAAGCCGAAGGGAAGCACAAGTTTCGCCTAGCTGCTGAGAATCCAGCTAAATTAGATGTGATTAGAAGGCTTTTAGAATACCATCGAGGTCTTCCGGCACTTGTCATCGGGCAGTATTTAGATCAACTGGAGACCATTGCCCGGGAAATTGAGGCACCTCTCATATCTGGTACAATGTCACAGCAAGAACGAGTGAAATGGTTTGCTGCATTCCGGCGCGGGGAAATTCAAACGATTGTGGTCTCTAAGGTAGCGAACTTCGCTGTTGATCTGCCTGATGCGGCTGTTGCTTTGGAAATATCGGGTAGTTACGGTTCAAGGCAAGAAGAAGCACAACGTTTGGGACGAATTCTAAGACCTAAGCCAGGAGATAATAAAGCTTATTTTTATGCGCTTGTATCCGAGGATAGCAAAGAACAAGAGTTTGCGTTACGACGTCAGATGTTTCTGGTGGAACAGGGTTATGAATATGCGGTTGTTCGTGAAAGGAGTACACCATCCAATGCGGAATAATAATACGCAACAAGTACACTGGAGTACAGAGCTTCTATCACGTGCGGAGCAAATTGTACTAAGTACCCTTTTTCGGCAGCATGCTGGAGCCTTTATCTCTCCGAAGTTTTCTTCCGCAGTGTGGGTAACAGAAGGATTGAGTGGTGCCGAAGCTAGGGTGGGTCTGATCGGTCTTAGGCAGAAGGGCTGGATCAAAACGACTCGCAAAACCTGGGGGAGCATCTGTACTATATTCCCAATGTTCTGCTTCCGCAATTGACTGAAGTTTTTGCCATTAAAGTTGGCGCTGGTCACACACCTGATGGGTCAGAAGAAGCGCGGCATATTGGGAAATCTCATATGATAACCAGGAATCACATTCAGGTACTTCATGAGGCCGAAGTAGATATTGCTGCTGAATTTCTTCATCTCATGGCATGGATAATGCATGACGGCTTGCCATTAACTAGTAAAGGTATGATCCACAAAAGAACGCTTCGGCAATTATGTAGCATTACTGCGCTGCACGAAAGCCATTTTCAAGGACTGCATATTCATGATGATGATCAAGAGGGATATCCTGTTCATATCGCTATTGCGTTGGATTTGCTTTTGAGATTGGGATTGCTTGAAAAGAGTGATACACATGTGTACATATCCAATGAACGACTTCAAGCCTGGATTAATCGATCTTGGTCATCTATGTATTGTGAAATTTATAACATTTGTGCAGAGCGTTACGGGATGTCCGAACCTTATGCTCAGCATTTTCGATCCCGATTGCTCATTCTTGCGCCCGCAATAAATGAGTGGTTTCCTATAAGATCTTTGCTCCCGTGGAGGGACGAGGTGCAGGTCGAAGAACAAGATCTATTGAGATGCGATAATGCCAATCCAAAGAGTTTATCGCCTCTACATCTTGTTCAAAGTTGGCTCCGAGCGCTTGTAGGTTTGGGATTCGGTGAAGTAGGTCACGATGCTACAGGCGAAGTGGTTTATCGTTGGTTAGTTAAGCCGGCCGATTTATGCTGCTCGGGTGATCCGATATATGATGAAAAATTAGATAAAGAGAAATTTGGACTATTTATACAGCCTGATTTTGAGATTCTGCTTCCCCCGAAGCTCCACCTCATGTCCGCTGGAGATTGGAGCTATGTGCTGAGCTTGTGACTCGAGATAGAATGAGTATCTACAGACTTACAAAGGAATCGGTAATGAAAGCAGTAAGGATTGGCTTTACACTGGATCAGATCGTTCTTTTCTTGAATAATCATGCCATGACTGGCATTCCAGAGCATGTACATTTGGCGCTGCAGCAATGGGGACAAGTGCCGGAAGACCATCTAGCTAAAGCGCCTAACCCAAGTGAACCCACTTTAGAAGCGTCGCATCGAGCCGATGAATTAGTCATAAATCTAAATGTACGAAGTCAGGGTACCATACACACAGCGGAGACGCCTTACGAGGAAGATGATGAATCACATGTGAGCACAGAATTAGATGAACTTTGGCCTGGCTATAAGGATATTCCTGAAATGTGGCATAGGGAATGGCGTAAGTACCACGCATCAACCGTTCGGCAAATTGCCTCAAAGGCGATTGAATGGCAGACAAAGCTAGAGTTGAAAAGAAATGAAGATATAGTCTACATCATACCGGATCGGATTGAGGGTCATGGTGACTGGATGTTATCGGGTTGGGTGACATCCAGTCTCGGTGAGAATGTCTTTGAACGGCAAGTTCTTTCTCCAAGAGACTGGGGCAACATACGTTTAATTGTTCCTGATCATGAACGAAGTGCCACTTAGTAAGGGACTAAGAGTGTGATAAACAACATGCAATAGACTTTGATTAGCATAACCCTCCGCGTTACCTTGTTTTCTATTTGCAGGAAAAACGCTTCTTAACTAATCGGGGATATGCTATGATAATGTAATCTACTTTACGTAGAACTTTATATATAGATAGGATGAATTTCATGAGCGTAGCGGAACTGAACACGGTCGATATGGCCCAAGTGTTAACGGGCGCATATGAATTAGGCGACATGATTAACCAATCTGCCGAAGTATCGGATTATTTATATTGGAAACAGCAAGTTGAGACGAACCCGGAGATTCAAGCCGGTATACGCAAGCTGGATGCCAAGAAAGAGCTATTCGAGGAAACCCAGCGCTTTGGGCATTTTCATCCAGACTTCCATGCAGCCAAGGATCAGGTTACAGCGTTGGAATTAGAACTAGAGGGTTTCGAGGCGGTAGCACGCTTCAAGCAGGCTGAGAAAGCGCTGGATGACATGCTGCATCAGATGTCAGAGACGATTGCATATGCTGTGTCTACTACGATTAAAGTTCCAAGCAATGATCCGAATCCCAAAGGTGGTTGCGGGAGCGGCGGGAAATGCAGCTGCGGTTAAAGTGACGTTTAATTAAATTCATTAGGCCGGACTGCGGGAGCATCCGGTCTCCATGATTGAAAGGCGGGGGAAGAAGATGTTTGCGGAAAGGACAGGATTCATTATTTGGGTAAGTGATTTGAAAGCGGCTCGTAATTTAGAAAAGTATGGCACTGTTCATTACATCTCCCGTCGTATGCATTATGTTGTGATGTATGTTAATGCAGAACGTGCTGAAGATACGATGAAAAATGTGAAACGACTTTCCTATGTGCGCAAAATTGAACGTTCCTATCGGAATGAGATCAAAACGGAGTACGCAAGTAAAACAATGGACAAGACAAGTTATTACGGCATCTAAATGCCCAATTATGGTCGCAAAACAAACGGATTGCCACGATTCGTGGTGCAATTAGTATATAGAGTGACTCCTCGGAGTCGCTCTTTTATTCAATATGACATCATAACAAGTCTTGTGAAAAAATCTTAACATATACCTTGAGCTTGCGGGACTTATGTTGTAATATATTTGGTAATAAATAGATAGAAAGTCCTATCTGGTGGAGAGTGATTCCCATGCGTGATAAGGTGATGCAACGTTGGAGCACCTACGAGCCGTTTTTCGTAGCTCTTGGAGACAAAAAAGTGGCAGACATCGTCATTACCCATCATGCCAAGATGCGGTATGCAGATCGCATTGAGCCGACACGTAATGATGATGACCATATTGCGGCATGGTTATGGGAGTGTCTGAAGCAGGATCGTATTACACCATACTACCGTAATGAGCAGGACGTATACCTCATCGATGAAGATCTGGTTGTTGTTGCTGAATTTTCCGAGCTTGAAGGGGAATATGACATTGCTGGCAATCCACTTCACAAAATGATTGTGGTTACGTTTTTGGGTCGTATGTCAGAGACCATTGAGCTACGTGATTTGAAATCGTATTATTCGTGGCTACGACATTCAAGACGGATGACTCTAGTCAAGAACAGTCGCAAGCATAAGTGATATCGGGAGATTTCACATTTTCTTAAATGATAGATTCAGGCTACATGGCATGCAGACAAGCTGCATGCTTTTTTTGTTGGAATTCACGAAATCGGATACAATGAGGGTAGTGTACAGAAGAGGGGCGAAGATATGAATTTTCATCAATTACACATTTTTTATACAGTTGCCGAGAAGGGGAGCTTCTCAGCGGCTGCACAGGCATTACATATGACTCAACCTGCGGTGACGATGCAGATTCAGTCGCTGGAGGATTACTTTGGTACCAAGCTCCTTCACCGCTCCACCAAAAAAATAGAATTATCTGAGGCGGGTATGACATTGCTACCTCATGCGAAACGCAGTGTAGAATTGGTTAGACACACGGATGAAGCAATGTCTGCTTTCACACAAAAGCTTCAGGGTAGATTACAGCTTGGAGCAAGCCTGACAATTGGTGAGTATGTGTTGCCTCGGATGCTAGGACCTTTTGCTCGTCAATATCCGGATATTTCAATCGTAATGAAAGTCATGAATACAACTCAAATTATGGATGAAATCCTGAAGCACCAGCTAAATTTTGGTTTGATCGAAGCACCTATTCATCATCCAGATATGATTGTGGAGCCTGTGATGCGGGATGAGCTGAAGCTGATCGTACCAGCGGGTCATGCTCTTGCCCAGCGAGGTGAGGTTGAGCTGGAAGAGGTAATGTCCTATCCGTTTGTATTGCGGGAGAAGGGTTCGGGGACAAGGCAAGTGATGGAGGATCAGCTGCAGAAAAGAAAAATAGACCCACAGGACATGAATGTAGTCATGGAGCTTGGTAGTACAGGTGCGGTGAAATCAGCCGTTGAGGCGGGTGTGGGCATAACGATGTTATCACCGTCATCTGTTCAACACGAAATTGCGCTTGGACTGGTTCATATCGTCGATATTCGTGGACTGGAATTCAAACGTCAGTTCTATGCGATTCATCTCAAATCTTCGTTGCTGCCCTTATCAGCGGTAGCTTTTCTAAACTATTTGCGTGAGCAGGAGCAGGTCGAGTTACAACAATAATTCAAGCCATATCGAAGGGAGTCATTCTTGATGAATCAGCCTAACGGACGTTGCGATCTTCATACTCATAGCCAAGCTTCTGACGGGATGCAGTCACCCACGGCCAATGTGGAGCTTGCTAAACATAAAGGTTTGGCGGCAATGGCACTTACGGATCATGATACGGTGGCCGGTGTTGCTGAAGCGCTACGTGCAGGGGAAGAACTCGGAATTGAGGTTGTAGCTGGCGTTGAAATTAGTACTCGTGCGGGTGGAAAAGACATCCACGTGCTTGGCTATTATGTAAATATAGAGGATCAGACGTTTCTGGAGCGCTTGCGAAACTTAAGGGAAGCCCGCGAGGAGCGCAACCAGCGGATTATTGCCAAGCTGCAAGAGCTTGGACTCGCGATTAGCTGGCAGGACGTAATTGAAGGACTCGGACGTCCGCTGGAGCCGGATGAGAGCATTGGCAGACCGCATATGGCTGATGTACTAGTAAGCAAAGGATATGCGACGGATATGCGTGATGCATTTGATCGTTATCTGGCAGAAGGAAAGCCGGGATTTGTGTCAGTCCCGCGGGTTGCCCCAGAGGAAGCGTGTCGATGGATTCGAGAGGCAGGCGGAGCGGCTGTTATTGCGCATCCTGGTTTGTATGAGAATGATGAGCTTGTGCGGGAGATCATTCAGAACTCGAAACCAGACGGCATTGAGGTATTCCATTCGGATCATGACTTGGCAGAGGAGCGCAAGTATACAGACCTTGGCCAAGAATTTGGCTTGATTCAGACCGGAGGGTCGGATTATCACGGTGTGAGACAAGGTGTGGTTTTCCATGGGGATCTTGGCAGCAAGTCGGTCACAGTTGATGTGTTGCAGAGCCTGCAAACAGCAGCGAGACGCAATAGGGAGCCTTGATCGTTGGTTAGAGAGGAGAGCCTAAGAACAACGTAGAAATGATTTCTCTTTTCCGAAGATGGGTAGTCAGATTAAATTATCATTGTAGGGCATGTGAACATGAGGGGGTAACCCATCGTGCTCACATGTTTTTTTGATTCATAGAATTATGTGATTGAGTAATTCACCCATGCACCACGCGTTGCTCCAAGACGTTCGAATAATTGCTGTGCGCGTACATTGGTTTCTGCTGTGATCCAGGACATATAAGGGCACCCGTGTTCACGCGTATATTGCTGACATTGTTCGAATAATTTAGTTTCAACTTCGCTGTCTCGGAATGCTTCTACAACAAAAAGATCATTCATAATCGCTACACGTTCTGCTTTCATTGTGCTGTAGGTAAAATATAATGTGGAGAATCCAATCAGTTGATTATCTTGCTCCGCCACGAATTGAACCCCGATCTGATGATTGAGCAGGTTGTTGATCAAAAGTTGGATAGCTTCGTCACCAGGCCAAAGGTTGTTATAAAATCCTACTACATATTCATGCATCAGTGCAGTAAGTGGGATTAAATCCTTAGGTTGTGTAGTTCTGATAATAGTAGTCATGTAATAATCCTCTTTTCGATAAGATAATCATATTAATTGAATTATAATACAGTTTAATGAATAAAAATGCAATGATGTTTATATGGATTGATAAGTAAGTTCGTCCATTCCTGCAAAATAAAATCCCCTGAACCATGCGATGGTCAGGGGATTGCTTGTCTTTATTTACACATTTATCGGATGAGAAATGATCTATCCATTTTTGATGGTGGAAGGCAGACTCTTGATCAGTTCCTCGTTGGGTGTAACAAACAAGGTTTTCTGATGATCATAGATGACAAAACCAGGCTTGGCACCGCTCGGTTTACGAACATGACGGATAAATGTGTAATCCACAGGTACGCTGCTAGACTCTTTGGCTTGGCTGAAATAGGCTGCAAGCTGTGCGGCTTCTTCCAATGTAGCTTCGCCAAAGTCTGTGCTGCGGATGACAACATGTGAACCCGGGATGTCTTTTGTATGCAGCCACGTATCATTAGCGGATGCAAGACGATTCGTCACATATTCATTCTGCAAATTGTTCTTACCTACAAGAATATCAATCCCCTCTGAGGAGGTGAACTGATGTACAGTAGGTCGATCATTTTTCTTTTTCTTTTTGCCCTTTTTGTTACGGTCACGAAGGTATCCCTGTTGCACAAGCTCATCTCGAATTTCTTCAATGTCATTCATGGATGCGATGGATAGCTGCTGCAGCAGGTTATCGAGATAAGCGATCTCGTCCTTCGTTTTTCCAAGCTGATCATGAATGACAGCTAGACTGTTCTTATACTTGTTATAGCGCTTGAAGTAACGTTGTGCGTTATCAGATGGTGTAAGTAACGGATCAAGCTGGATCGTAATGGTCGCTTGATCCTCATCATAGAAATTCACAAGCTGAGCCGTTTTGTCGCCTTTGTTAACCTGATGCAGAGAGGCAAATAGAAGCTCCCCCCACAGTCTGAATTTGTCGGCATCATCCGCTTCTAGCAAATCCTTATTCAAGTTGTCTAACTTTTTGATATTTTTGCTTCGTTCATTTTGCAGGAAGCGGAGCAGGTCACTCACTCTTTGCTTCACGGTATCCCGTTCAGCTTTATCTCCGTAGTAATCTTCCATACATTTGCTAATCGTATCGTACGTTTTCTCTCCATCCTGGATGCTCTGAAGCTGGATGGCAGAGAAGATCATTTTGCCCTTGGCGTTCATGCCGGTGACAGGGGTATAGACATTGTCCTTAACGAGTCCCATCACGGATTCAAAAGCAATCCATAGCGCTTCCGCCTCGATACGGCTCTCACCCTCGGTTGAACTTGGCATTTCGCTGTCAGCAGCAACTGCCCGAGCAGTAATCTCACCTGCAATTAGTGGGCTAAGACCACTAAACGCATTTACGAGCCAGCGTGAAGCATCCTCTTCGGCGGCGGTGTAGCTGTTCTGGAATTCCGTTGTGCTGATTTCAAGCGGATTACTCTTATGTTGTTCTGGTGGTGCAGTATACGAGAAACCAGGCATGACCACCCGGTAACTGCTGATGGACGGAGTGACATGATGAATACCGTCTAGAATAGTTTCGGTAATGGGATCAAGCAAGATGATATTACTGTGCCGTCCCATAAGTTCAATGATGATGCGTTTAACTGAAACATCTCCCAATTCGTCGCGCTGCCGCACATCGATGTGGATGATACGCTCCATGCCGATCTGACGAATGTTCTCTATGATTGCCCCTTCACAATGCTTACGAAGCAACATGCAGAACATCGGTGCTTCCGTAGGATTCAGAAACGTCTTTTCCGTATAATGCACGCGGGGATATGTTGGGCTTGCCGATACAAGCAGTTTGCTGTTTCCGCGCTGAGCACGCAGGGTGAGCACAACATCATGACCATTAGGCTGGTGGATCTTACTAATACGTCCGCCGATACAACCTTGCAGTTCATGAACAATGGCTCGGGTTACAATGCCGTCGAGTGCCATTTATTCCACTTCCTCTCTATTGAGCGTCTGGCTTCATGCCAGATGCTACATCTATAAGTGCGGGTTCAAAAAGACCAAATTTTGAACAACCTTTTTAACTGAAACGAGCAACCGGGCTATGTATACAAAAGATAGGGCGGTTGTAGTTTTTCTGTTACTTACCTATGGAACGCTTAACTTGGTTGCGTATATAACCACAGACTTTTATTTTAGCCTATTATGCCCCTTAGGGAAAGGATTCACCTTCCGTGTGCTAATCAAGGTCCTGTCCGAATACATATAGATTAGGTAGTTTGTCCGGCATAGTGTACAGCCTGTCGACCAGCGCGCCGGTGAAGCATGTGAGCAAGTTTTGCAGATGAAATACAGACTGGGAGGGAACCTTGAAGCATGGAACATACCAAGTGGCATCAGCTAAGTGATGAAGAGCTGCGTAATACTCTTGGCGTTAGCCCGCAGGAGGGATTAACGGACGAAGCTGTAACTGAGAAGAGGAAAGTTGCCGGTTCAAACGAACTGAGCGAAGGAAAACGCATATCTCCAATCACATTATTGCTGAATCAGTTTAAGGATTTTATGGTGCTGGTGTTGATGGGAGCAACGCTGGTATCCGGACTACTGGGAGAGTATCTGGACGCGGTAACGATTGTGGCCATTATTGTGCTAAACGCTATTTTGGGATTTGTACAGGAATTTCGCGCGGAGCGATCTCTACGTGCTCTGAAGCAATTATCAGCTCCTGCCGCGAAAGTACTTCGATCAGGACAAGAGATTCAGGTTGCGGCTAAACTGCTTGTGCCTGGTGATATTGTGCTTGTTGAAAGTGGGGATCGTATTCCTGCCGATGTGCGCTGGTTGGAAACGAACAGTCTGGATGTGGAAGAATCCGCTCTGACAGGTGAATCCGTACCTGTAAGCAAGCATTGTATGCCTATTGCCGCTGATGATGTGCCGCTCGGAGATCAGAAGAACATCGGATTCATGGGAACGATGGTTACACGCGGAACAGCACGAGGGGTTGTTATTCGTACGGGTATGGATACCGAGATGGGCAAAATTGCTGATCTGATCCAGAATACCGATGAACAGGAAACACCACTACAACACAGGCTTGAACAGTTGGGAAAAATACTAATTTTCGTCGCACTTGGGCTCACCGTCATGGTTGTCGTTGCAGGTATTCTTCATGGGCAACCGGCTGTAGGTATGTTTCTCGCTGGCGTCAGCCTTGCGGTTGCCGCAATTCCAGAAGGATTACCCGCGATTGTTACCATTGCTCTGGCGTTAGGTGTGCAGCGTATGATCAAGCGAAAAGCCATCGTTCGCAAATTGCCCTCTGTTGAAACGTTAGGCTGTGCATCAGTCATATGTTCAGATAAGACAGGTACGCTCACCCAAAACAAAATGACGGTGACAGATGTCTGGTTAGAGGGTCGCGGGATTAAGGTGACCGGGATGGATATTCTCCAGAAGGACAGATGCTTGAGAATGGGCGTCCTGTTGATCTGAAGAGTGACCAGACGTTGCGACGCCTGTTGCAGATTAGCGCTCTCTGTAATAACGCAAGTATTGTTGAGAATAGAGGAGACGAGCTTCGCAATAAGAAAAAAGGCAAAGAAACGAAGAAAGATACCGTCACTGACCAAAGTGTAGTCTGGGAACTGAAAGGTGACCCAACAGAGGGCGCACTAGTTACACTGGCTTCTAAAATGGGACTAACACCTAACGGGCTCAAAGAATTATACGCACGTCAGCAAGAGTTTCCTTTCGATTCTGATCGGAAGCGTATGTCAGTTCTTGTTCATCATCAGGGCGGACGAATGATCTACACCAAGGGTGCGCCTGATGTCCTAATTGGACAATGTAATTACATCCTCTGGGAGGGCAAAGTAGTGCCCTTCACAGGAACCTTACGGCAGAAGGTCATGGCTGCGAACGAAAATATGGCTGCTTCCGCACTTCGAGTGCTTGGCATGGCTTATCGTGAAGTACGACCAGAAGAAAGGGTCGAAGATGAGAACGCTGCGGAGAGCCAGCTTGTATTCGTAGGGTTAGCAGGCATGATTGATCCACCGCGCCGTGAAGTGAGGGATGCTATTGCCACCTGCCGCAGAGCGGGCATACGAACGGTGATGATCACGGGGGATCATGGTACAACCGCTGAAGCAATCGCACAACAACTCGGCATTCTTCCGCGAGGAGGAAAGTCATTAAGTGGTCTTCAGCTGGCGGGCATGACGGATGACGAACTGGACAAACACGTTGAGGGCATTTATGTCTTCTCCAGAGTATCTCCTGAGCATAAATTACGCATCGTCAAATCACTACAAAGGAGAGGACATGTCGTTGCGATGACAGGGGATGGCGTTAATGACGCTCCAGCGATCAAAGCGGCAGATATCGGTATCGCGATGGGTATTACCGGCACCGATGTAACCAAAGAAGCTTCTGCCCTGATATTGAGTGACGATAACTTCTCAACCATTGTAGCTGCTATTGAAGAGGGGCGTAACATCTATGAGAACATTCGTAAATTTATTCGTTACTTGCTTGCCTCCAATGTGGGTGAGATATTGACCATGTTCTTCGCCATGATGATGGGGCTACCTTTACCGCTTGTACCCATTCAGATTTTATGGGTCAATCTTGTGACGGATGGTCTGCCAGCTATGGCACTGGGTGTGGATCAGCCAGAAAAGGATCTCATGGAGCACAAGCCACGTGGTGCGAAGGAAAATATTTTTGCCCGTAGATTGGGCTGGAAAATTATAAGTCGTGGTGTCCTGATCGGTTTATGTACTCTTGGAGCCTTCTGGCTCACATTACAAGCTGCTCCGGATCATCCGGGTCAACTGATTAAGGCACAGTCTGTTGCCTTTGCGACGTTGGTTCTGGCTCAACTGATCCATGTCTTTGACTGCCGAAGCTCACGTTCCATTTTTCATCGGAATCCGCTCCAAAACAAATATTTGGTTCTTGCCGTCATTTCATCTGTCGTGCTGATGCTTGTTGTGATGTACGTAGAGCCGTTGCAACCGATCTTCAAAACGGTACCACTTGGCTTGCGTGAATGGGCGATCTGTATCGTTGCTGCTGGAATTCCTACGTTCCTTATGGGAGCAGGCAGCGTGTGGGGAGGCCGTCGCAACCGTCGCCGTATTGGACCTGGTGGCTTCGTTCCGAAAAGTACAAAGTTTTCTGCATAAAATCAATACCTTTTACTTCCCAATTTCGTTATGCTATCCTCAAAATGCGTCGAAGCGAACGGCTTCGCCATTTTGCAGGATAGCTTTTTTTTGGAAGCGGAGCTTCATCTCTTCTTCCAGTCATGAGAGCCTGACTTTTCAAAAAACATAACTTGAAATGAATAAACGCTTTGGCAGCAGACTGCCAAAAGGAGTGGGAAGATCATATGGAATTTACAAAAATGCACGGACTAGGCAACGACTTTATCGTTGTATTTGGAGAAGAGAAGCTTCCCGCAGATGCGCCAGAATTGGCTGTGAAATGGTGTAACCGATTCTTCGGAATTGGTGCGGATGGGCTCGTCTATATACTGCCTTCCGAGAAAGCAGATTTTCAGATGCGCATCATGAATTCAGACGGTTCCGAAGCGGAGCAATGTGGTAATGCCATTCGATGTGTTGCAAAATATGTGTATGATCACGGTCATGTATCCGGAGAGAATATTACAATTGAAACGATTGGTGCTGGCGTACAGCCGGTTAATCTTAACATTCGTGATGGTAAGGTAGAGACGGTTCGTGTGGATATGGGTGAGCCGATTCTGGACGGGCTTAAAGTTCCAACGACCGTGGATGCAAACCCTGTGGTTAATCATTCCATTGAAGCGAATGGTCAACAATTCAAGTTTACCGCCGTATCCATGGGGAACCCACACGCTGTTATTTATGTAGAAGATGCTGTGAATTTTGATCTCTCGACATGGGGACCTCTACTGGAGGTACATCCGATGTTCCCCAAAAAAATTAATGTGGAATTCGCAACTGTGCATGACCGCGGTTATGTAGATATGCGTGTGTGGGAACGTGGAGCGGGTCCAACGCTGGCCTGTGGAACAGGAGCCTGTGCAACACTCGTATCGTCTGTTCTGAACGGACACACCGACCGTACAGCTGTCGTTAGCCTCAAAGGTGGAGATTTGCACATTGAGTGGAATGAAACAGATAACCACGTTTATATGACGGGGCCTGCAGAAGTTGTTTTCAAAGGGATCACCTCGTAAAACGGAGATTTAAGTCAAGAGAGGCCTGTGAGCCTCTCTTTTTTAGTTACAGAAGTAGAATTTGGGTATATATGTTCAGCCATACATTACATGAGAACATGCAGGACAGAACATATATCATCATGATTCGGGAAAAAACCTGTGTTTTCCTTCGTTTTTTAGCGTTTTTTGTGTTACATTAGTATGAAATTGATCACAGCCAGGCGGGAGGAAATGGGATGAAGGCGGATTTACGGAGCGTAATGCAGGAGCGGGTTCTCGTGGGAGACGGGGCGATGGGAACATTCCTTTATCAAATGGGATTCCCGGTAGGCATTTCATATGAAGAGTTGAATTTAATTTCACCTGAAGTGGTGGCTGATGTACATCGTCGTTATCGAGATGCAGGTACAGAAGTATTCGAGACGAACACTTACTCTGCCAATTATGATAAGTTGTCCAAGTTTGGCCTGGAATCTAAGGTTGAGAGTGTGAACCGGGCTGGTGTACGCATCGCCAAGGAAGTGGCAGGTAGCCAAGGTTATGTACTTGGTGCTGTAGGTTCAATTCGCGGGGGGAAACGCACGAATGTATCTACAAGTGAGCTGAAACGCTTTTACGAGCAACAGATTTTTGCACTTCTTGACGAAGGGGTAGACGGTATTCTACTTGAAACCTTCTATGATATTGAGGAGATGGACATTGCCCTTCTGCAGACTCGCAAGCTGAGTGACCTACCTGTGATTGGACAATTTGCTGTAGAGCATGTTGGTCATACATTGGATGGATATACAATGCCTGAGGCGTTCCGAATTATGCGTGAACAAGGTGCCGATGTGATTGGCTTCAACTGTCGAACAGGTCCTAACGGTATCATGCGTGCGATGGAAACGGTATCTGGGCAGATCGGTATTCCAATGTCCGTCTATCCTAATGCAGGAGCAGCAGATTACGTAGATGGTGAATTCCGTTATGGTGCAACTCCAGAGTACTTCGGTCAGACAGCAGTGCAGTTTGCCGATCTGGGTGCTCGAATTATCGGTGGTTGCTGCGGAACAACGCCGGATCATATCGCTGCTATGGCTGGAGCCTTGACCGACTATCAAGCTGCTCCAATTGTCCAGCCTGACCTAACGGATTCCAAACCACGTATTGTTCTACATGAAAATGTAGATGAACGTGCAGGTCGTGGTGGACAACCTACAATTGTAGATCTGGTGAAGGAACGTCATACGGTTATCGTTGAACTTGACCCGCCACGTGATCTGGATATCGCCAAATTCATGAAAGGTGCCGAGATACTCAAAGCAGCAGGAGCTGACGCACTAACACTCGCTGACAACTCGCTTGCAGTTACCCGGATGAGTAATATGGCTCTGGGACATCTCGTTCAAGATCGCACGGGATTGCGTCCGCTTGTGCATATTGCATGCCGGGATCGTAACCTCATCGGTACACAATCCCACATGATGGGCTTTGATGCGCTGGGAATTAATCATGTGCTCGCAGTAACTGGAGATCCAGCCCGTTTCGGTGACCTCCCGGGTTCAAGCTCGGTATATGATCTAACCTCTTTCGAAATTATTCGGATGATCAAGCAACTGAACGATGGTGTAGCCTTCTCAGGTAAACCACTTAAGCAAAAAGCCGGATTCGTTATTGGAGCTGCATTCAATCCGAACGTGAAGCATCTGGACAAAGCCGTCCAACGTTTGGAGAAAAAGATCGCCTCCGGCGCCGATTACATCATGACCCAGCCGATTTACGATCCACAATTAATTGTGGCAATGCATGAAGCGACCAAACATCTGGAAATCCCTATTTTCGTTGGTGTAATGCCGCTTGCAAGTGGACGAAATGCGGAATATCTCCATAATGAGGTGCCGGGAATTCAGCTGTCGGATGAGGTTCGGTCACGTATGGCTGGTCTGGAAGGCGAAGAAGGCCGCGCGATGGGCGTGAAAATCGCCAAGGAACTATTGGATGTAGCCACCACGTATTTTAAAGGCATCTATCTGATGACGCCATTTATGTTCTACAACATGACGGCGGAACTTACACAATATGTGTGGGAGAAGTCAGAGCACCAATGTCCTACTTGTTTCAACCCTAATAATCAATTACAATAGTGTAACGGATGTGATGCCGATGTCATTCAGTATGACCGGATACGGTCAATCCGCCTTTCATTTTGGAGGCTATAAGGTACAGTTGGAAGTCAAATCGGTCAATCATCGTTATTGTGAAGTGATGATGCGTCTACCGAAAGAGTGGACATGTTATGAAGACGGATTGAGGAAAATGGTACAGAGCCGCTTGAAACGCGGGCGGATTGATGTTTATGTAATGAAAGAAAAAGATGAAGACCAGGCTCTGCCTGCCGTGCTCAATGAGCAGGCGGTTAGAGCCTATCTGCAGGCTGCAGAGCAGCTGGAGACCCGGTATGGGATGCAGGGCAAGCCGACCATTATGGACATACTTTCGTTGCCAGATGTCATGGTTCATTCAGAAGGGGTTAATCTCCTGACGGAAGAACAGAAGGACGAATGGGAACGTGTTCTGCAGGAGGGGCTTGAAGAAGCTCTGTCCGGTCTGGAACAGATGCGCGCTCGCGAGGGTCTTCATCTGGCCAGTGACCTGGAACGACGGATAAGTCGACTGGAGTCACTGCATACCGAGATGCTTACTCTTGCACCTACTGTGGTAAGTGATTACCGCAACAAGCTAAGACAAAGGCTTACGGAAATGCAGGAGGAAGGCTCTTTCCCTTTTGATGAGCATAAATTGGGTATGGAAATTGCTGTGTTTGCCGATCGTTCTAACATAGAAGAAGAGCTTACGCGTTTACTCAGTCACTTCGGACAGAGCAGGGAACTGCTGAAGAGTGAGGAACCTGTGGGACGCAAGCTGGACTTTCTAATTCAAGAGATGAATCGTGAAGTTAACACGATTGGATCAAAAGCCAACCATTTGGCTCTAGTGAACCGTGTTGTCGAGATGAAGGCGGAACTGGAGAAGATTCGCGAGCAAGCAGCGAATATCGAATGAACGGTCATATTTCGGCAGAAGAGTCGCATGTATAGGGGGAAGAACCTGATTATGGCAATCAAACTCATTAACATTGGATTCGGTAACATCGTATCGGCCAACCGGATTATATCCATCGTAAGTCCGGAATCGGCGCCGATCAAGAGAATTATACAAGAGGCAAGAGACCGTCATATGCTAATTGATGCAACGTATGGAAGACGTACTCGTGCCGTAATTATTACGGATAGTGATCATGTCATTCTGTCTGCAGTACAGCCAGAAACGGTTGCCCATCGTCTTTCTTCGAAAGATGATGATAACGACGAATAAAATGGAGTGTAATATGTCTAAGGGATTACTGATAGTGTTGTCCGGCCCATCAGGGGTCGGGAAGGGTACAGTATGCAGCGCATTGCGCAAACGGGTGCCGAATTTGACTTATTCCGTATCGGCAACAACCCGCCAGCCTCGTCTGGGTGAAGAGCATGGAGTCAACTACTTCTTCCATTCGCATGATGAGTTTCTGAGTATGATTGCCGAAGATCAACTGCTGGAACATGCAGAGTATGTTGGCAACTATTATGGAACTCCGCGTGATTTTGTGGAGAAAACGATTAACGAAGGCCGGGATATCATTCTTGAGATTGAAGTCCAAGGTGCACTAAAAGTGAAAGAAAAGTTCCCGGAAGGGATCTTTGTGTTTCTACTTCCTCCATCTTTGGACGAGCTTAAAGATCGTATTCAAGGCCGTGGTACGGAAAGTCAGGCAACAATTGATCACCGGATGTCCGTTGCTGTGGATGAGATCAGCTTGTTGGAGCAGTATGATTACGCAGTTGTTAATGATGAAATTGATATGGCGTGTAAACGAATAGAAAGCATCATTATCGCCGAACATTGTAAGATCAATAAATAATCTCTTTACCGCAGCAGCATGCGATATTCCACACGACTAAAGTCATAGGATATATAGAGAAGAACGTGTTGGTGTGGATGACGCATACAGACTGGACTGTGTAGGTGTGTGTTCAGATAGGAACAACCTCATGAAGTTCAGTCTGGCGGTGAAAGGTGATTATACTAATGTAAAGAGGTGTTTTGTAACTATGCTGTATCCTTCTATTGATGAAATGATGAACAAAGTCGACAGCAAGTATTCTCTTGTTGTTGCTGCTTCTCGCCGGGCTAGACAACTTCGCGAAGGCGAAAAATCCGATCTGAGAAATGCAAAATCTAATAAGCAGGTTGGCGTTGCGCTTGAAGAGATTTATGGTGACTTGCTCGTTGTCATCAAAGGACAGGACGAAGAAGAGGAAGAGTAAGCCGTTAGCGGCTGCTCTTCAACTGCATACGGCGTAAGCCGGATTTATTTGACAACCGCGAGGTTGTTATTTTTTTCTCTATTGGATTCTTTTCATAACGAACTAAAGGTACGTGTTCAAAAAGGTCGGTTTTCAGTACCGAGAAGATGGGATGAAGGTAGAAATGGAGTAGCGGAGCGTAGGCAAAACTACGTGAGCAACGGACATTTCGGCTGAATCCCATCTTCGACGCTGAGATGCCTCCAGGCATCCTTCGTAATCAAAAGCGGACTTTTTGAACAACCTCTAAAGGGATTACGAGATAGATTCCTATTCATTGTTTATATGTCGCATAGACTGGGGGAAATAACATGTTGAACGGCAAAAAGATCGTGCTTGGAGTTACAGGAGGAATCGCAGCTTACAAAGCAGCAACGCTATGCAGTAGACTTGTGCAAAGAGGGGCGGATGTCCATGTCATCATGACGGAGTCTGCCAAACAGTTTATTACGGAGCTAACGCTGCAAACGTTGACGCGTAATGTTGTTTATAGCGATACGTTTGATGAGCGTGAACCATCGGTTGTTTCACATATCCATTTAGCTGATCTGGCAGATCTCGTATTGGTGGCTCCAGCTACCGCCAATGTGATTGCAAAGATGGCACATGGTATGGCGGATGATATGTTATCAACCACGCTCCTAGCTACCACTGCTCCAGTAATGATTGCACCAGCTATGAATGTTCATATGTATGACCACCCGGCTGTGCAACATAACATGAATTTACTAGTCCAGCGTGGAACGTTAATGATTGAGCCAAGCGAAGGGCAATTAGCGTGTGGTTATGTAGGCAAAGGAAGGCTGGAGGAACCAGATACAATCGTTGATGTGGTTGAACAATTCTTTGCTAACAAAGCGAGTGGTGACATTGCTGGACAGGTCTCCTTCGTTTCGGCACCAGCAACTAAGCAAACGGCCACACAAACTGCTATAGAACCACAGCAATTAACAGGGAAAAAAGTGGTTGTCACAGCGGGAGGAACCATTGAACGTATTGACCCTGTTCGCTACATTACGAATGACTCTTCAGGCAAGATGGGCTTTGCGATTGCGGCAGTTGCGCAGGAGCTTGGAGCTGAAGTCACGCTAATCATGGGCAATACACAGGTTAGCCCGCCCGCGAATGTGCAGGTGATACAGGTACAGTCTGCTGATGAAATGTATGCTGCTGTCCTACGACAGTGGGATGACGCCGATATTGTAGTTAAGGCAGCGGCGGTGGCTGATTATCGTCCAAAGGAAGTTTATAAGGAAAAGATGAAGAAAACAGGTGATACATTATCGCTTGAACTTATTAAAAATATAGATATTCTCGAAACATTAGGGAAGCAGAAGACCCATCAATTTTTGATCGGTTTTGCAGCAGAGACGAATGATATTGAACGGTATGCACGAGAAAAACTGGAACGGAAAAACTGTGATCTGATCGTAGCCAATGATGTCACCCGTGCAGGTGTAGGATTTGGAACAGACACCAATGCGGTGAATATTTATGACCGTGAGGGTTTGGTAGAAGAGCTTCAGGTGGTGGCCAAGGAAGACGTGGCACGCCAGTTGCTTTCAATTGCGGCGGAGCGCATTGCCGGGGGGAATTAATATGGAAATCGCCAAGGTGATTGTCGATGTTCCTGTGAAGGAAACCGACCGACCTTTTGATTATCTTGTGCCAGAATCAATGCGTGAATGGATCGAAATTGGCAGTCGGGTTGGGGTACCTTTTGGACATCGAACGGTGCAAGGATTCGTCGTTGATCTTGTACCTCGCACCGGTAATGAGACATTCAAGCTTAAGCCCGTTCAGGAGCTGCTGGATCTTGTTCCGCCCTTATCCAAAGATCTGGTGGAACTCGCGGACTGGATGAGTGAGCGTTATGCGAGCAATCGCATTTTATCATTACAGGTGATGGTACCTACAGCTTTAAAGGGGAAAGCGGAGCGTTATATCTCCATTGGAGATGGACTGGATGCTGCGTCGGCGAGTTCGTCGCCGAATGAAGAGGTTCTTTTTGTGTGGGGAGAAGAATCGACCACAGAAAAGGTACAGCAGGACATCATTCGGTTCGTACAGAGTCGTGGACAAGTCCCCCTTCAACAGCTTAGTCGAAAGTACCCAAATCATGCGTCCTTGATCAAAAAACTGCTTCTAGGTGGCGTGTTGCTGGAAAGCCAGGCCATCAAGGACAAAATGGGCAAAAAAACGATGAAATCGGTGGATCTTGCGGTTGATGCGATGGCAGCACAAGAAGCGCTTGATGCATTCCCGGCGAAGGCTCAGCGTCAGAAGGAAGTATTGTCCTTTTTGCTTGAGATGAAAGAACTGCTGCCTATGCCCATGAAAGAATTGTTGTCAACACTTCAGGTATCTGCGGCCACTGTCAAAGGACTGGAAGAGAAAGGATTACTCATAACAGAGGACGTTGAAGTTTTTCGTGATCCTTATCAGGGCAGGAAGTTTCGGGCGACCGAACCGCTCTCGCTCACGCCAGAACAGCAACATGTGTATGATAGCATCAATGGTAGATTAATGGAGAGGCGCCACGGCGTCTTTTTGCTTCATGGTGTTACGGGAAGTGGCAAAACGGAAGTCTATCTGCAAACGATACAGCAGTGCATTGATCAGGATCGGCAGGCCATCGTGCTTGTACCTGAAATTGCCTTGACTCCTCAGATGGTTGAGCGTTTCAAAGGGCGCTTTGGTAACCAAGTTGCGGTCATGCACAGTCGTCTGTCGGGTGGGGAACGTTACGATGAGTGGCGTAAAATTAGAGAGGGTCAGGTCAAGGTGGCGATTGGTGCCCGATCTGCGGTGTTCGCACCGTTCAGTCGCCTTGGATTGATTATTATGGACGAGGAGCATGAGACCTCCTACAAACAAGAGGAAACGCCCAAATATCATGCCCGTGATGTTGCGGTGAAAAGAGCTCAGCAGCACCAGGCCGTTGTGGTTCTAGGTTCTGCTACGCCCTCGCTGGAAAGTTATTATGCTGCTCGTTCTCAAAGTAATGATGAATTCGCACCTCTCCTGCTGGAGATGCCAACGCGGGCGCTTGGTAATAACCTGCCTGACGTGCGCATTGTTGATATGCGTGAGGAACTCAAGGATGGCAATCGTTCGATGTTCAGCCGTGCACTGCACAAAGGTATAGAGGAACGCTTGGAACGTGGAGAACAAACCGTTTTGCTTCTAAACCGCCGCGGATACTCTACTTTTGTGATGTGCCGAAGCTGTGGATATGTAGCCGGTTGCCCGGAGTGCGATATTTCCCTGACGTATCACCAACGCTCCAATAATCTTCGTTGTCACTATTGTGGTTATGCGGAAGCGGCTCCGGAAGTGTGCCCGGATTGTGGTAGTGAGCACATTCGATATTTCGGAACAGGAACCCAACGTGTAGAGGAAGAGCTCGCGAAGTTATTCCCTGGTATTCGCGTCATTCGGATGGATGTGGATACAACAACTGAGAAGGGTTCACACGAGAAGCTGCTGAAACAGTTTCGGGAGAAAAAGGCCGATGTCCTGCTGGGTACACAGATGGTCGCTAAAGGACTCGACTTCCCAGATGTGACGCTGGTAGGGGTCATTACAGCAGATTCGGCATTGAATTTGCCTGATTTCCGAGCTGCGGAGAAAACATTCCAACTGCTAACGCAAGTTGCCGGCAGGGCAGGACGACATCAGCTTCCAGGTGAAGTTTTTGTGCAATCTTATACGCCGGAGCATTACTCAATCGGTCATGCTAGCCAGCACGATTATATATCGTTTGTTCGTGAAGAATTGCTACATCGACGTAATCTTCAATATCCGCCGTATTGTCGGCTTATTCTGGTTACTTTTTCACATGAGCAGCTACCTGTACTTATTCGACTAGCCGAAAACTATACTCGAATGTTAAAAGAACGCGCAAACGCAGCAGGCTGGTTAGGGAGTCTAGATCGGTTTAGCAACGAAGCCTTTGACGTACTCGGACCTGTAGCCTCCCCGATTCCGCGGATCAAGAATAGATACAGATTCCAATGTATGATAAAATGGCGTGGGGATGTAGACGCTATTGGGCTCGCTCTAGCGACAGCTCGGCGTATGGACGATGATGTGCAAGCGCAGAAGTTGCTAATTAGTCTTGATGTAGACCCGCAAATGTTAATGTAAACAGGCGGTATAAACATAGAATAGTAAAAACATGCATCATGGCTGGATGTTTGACTACATAGCCTGATGTCTTGAAATTATGATGAGGATTAGGAAGGTGCTTACAACATGTCGATTCGCATTATCGTGAAAGAACCGGATGAAGTGCTACACAAAAGAGCTAAGGAAGTAACGAAGGTAACACCGAATGTACAAAAGCTGCTGGATGATATGGCAGATACGATGTACGACGCTGAGGGTGTAGGGCTTGCGGCGCCACAAGTAGGTATTCTGAAACGTTTGATTGTTATTGATGCTGGAGATGAGCAGGGGTTGATCAAAATGATTAATCCTGAAATTATCTCAAGTGAAGGTGAGCAGTTTGGACCAGAAGGTTGCCTGAGTATTCCTGGAATTAATGGGGATGTGCGTCGCTTTGAGACGGTGACCGTTAAAGGACTGGATCGTGAAGGTAATGAACTGATTATTACGGGCAGCGGCTTGTTGTCCCGCGCATTCCAACATGAAATTGATCATTTGGATGGAGTGCTCTTTACTGATATTGCCGAGAAAGTGTACGAAATTTCTGCAGATCAGACAGGACCTCGACGTAATTAAGGAGTGATGGATTTGAATATTGTTTTTATGGGAACTCCAGATTTTGCTGTTCCTTCTCTAGATATGCTGATTGCGGAAGGGTACAACGTGGTCGGTGTCGTAACACAGCCGGATAAACCACAAGGCCGCAAAAAAGTACTTACACCAACACCTGTGAAAGCTGCAGCCGAGCGTCATGGCCTGCCTGTATTTCAACCGATAAAACTTCGTGATCCAGAAGCAGTGGCTCGGCTTGCTGAGTGGAAGCCTGATCTCATTGTTACCGCAGCATTTGGGCAGATTCTGCCCAAAGCCGTGTTGGACATGCCTGTTCGCGGTTGTGTGAACATACATGGATCACTTTTGCCTAAATATCGCGGAGGTGCTCCGATTCAACGCTCCATCATCAATGGGGAATCGGTTACTGGAGTAACGCTCATGTATATGGCAGAAGGACTGGACACCGGAGACATGATCTCACGCGTGGAGGTGCCGATCACGGATGAAGATACATCAGGCTCGATGTTTATCAAGCTAAGTGACGCAGGATCCAAACTGCTGCAGGAAGAAATGCCTAGATTAATTGCAGGGGAAACAACGGCTGTCCCTCAGGATGATGCCGAAGCTTCGTATGCCCGCAATCTGACTCGGGAAGATGAGAAACTAGACTGGAATCGCTCCTCGCGAGAGCTGTTTAATCAGATCCGTGGTCTGGTGCCGTTCTCTGGAGCATTCACCATGTGGGATGATCAAGTCTTCAAAGTCTGGGCAGCGACGAATCCGAATCATTCAGATGCGCAGGGAACTGCTCAAACGGGTCAGACTGAACCAGGAACTGTTCTGCAACTGGGTGCTAATGGTATCGAGGTGTCAACAGGCAGCGGTTCACTCTGGTTAACCGAAGTTCAGCCAGCAGGTAAAAAAGTGATGAAAGCTGCAGACTTTGGTCGTGGTGGTACCTTGAAACCAGGCACGGTGCTACGATGAACGGAAATACATCAGGTCGTGCCTCAGGTCAGGGGAAACAAACGCAAAATTCAACGACTCGTACCCACTCTAAGAAAAGCCAAAACAGCGGTAAACCTGCGCATACTCAAAATAGAAATGCTGCTAGGCCTGCTTCACGAGGGACTGAACGTTCGTCCGCTCCCAAAACATCTGCCCGTAACGTTGCCGTAAAGGTGCTTAGTGCAGTTGAACAGGACGGAGCATACAGCAATTTAGAGTTGAATCGCCGATTAAAAGAAGCCGATTTAAGCCCAGCAGATGTAGGTCTGGCGACCGAATTAGTCTATGGAACAATCGCAAGGCTGAACACACTGGATTATTATTTGGAACGTTACGTAGCCAAAGGTGTGTCTAAGTTACAGCCGTGGGTAAGAAGCTTGTTACGGATTAGTGTGTATCAGATGTTATATCTGGATCGAATTCCTGAGCATGCAGTTGTCAGTGAAGCGGTGAATCTGGCGAAAAAGCTGGGTCACCAAGGTATATCTGGTATGGTGAATGGCGTTTTGCGGAATATGATTCGTAATCGTGATGAGCTTCGAATACCGGAACATCTACCTGCTGCTGAGCGGATTACGCTGGAGCACTCACATCCGCTCTGGATGGTAGAGCGCTGGATCGCTCAATATGGTGAAGAGACAGCAGAGGCCATCTGCCGTGCCAATAATGAACCTCCTGCTGTCAGTGTTCGTGTGAATACAACGATGACAACGCGAGAGAAGCTGATGCGTGAAATGGAGAACACAGGAGCTAACGTAGAGCCTTCCCGATTAAGTCCTGATGGTATTCTGGTGCTTAGCGGAGGCAATATGGCTCTTACATCCTGGTATCGGGATGGTCTGTTATCTGTGCAGGATGAGAGTTCCATGCTGGTGGCTGAAGCGGTCGCACCCGAAGAAGGACAAACCGTACTCGATTGCTGTGCGGCTCCTGGTGGCAAGACAGCACATATGGCTGAGAAAATGCAGGATCGTGGACGAATTATAGCGAATGATCTGCATGCGCATAAACGTCAATTGATTATGGATCAGGCGGATCGTCTGGGATTGGGCTGTATTGATGCCGTTACCGGTGATGCACTTGATCTGAATGAACGCTATGCTGAAGCTTCATTTGATCGGATTTTGCTGGATGCGCCATGCTCGGGTCTTGGTGTTATCCGTCGTAAGCCAGATGTCAAATGGACCAAGTCTCCTGAAGATATCGAAGATATTTCGGGTCTACAGCGTGAGTTGCTGGATCGTGTAGCTCCACTTTTGAAGCCAGGAGGGGTGCTGGTATACAGCACATGTACGATTGAACCAGCGGAGAATGAAATGATGGTGTCTGACTTCTTGCAACGTCACCCAGAATTCGAAGCAGCTGGTTCGACATGGTCTGATACGTCATTGGCTGAATGGAAATCCGTAAATGGAGGTGTGCAGATTTTGCCGCAATATGCGCACAGCGACGGTTTTTACATTGCCCGTTTAATTCGTACAGCGAATGGATCAATTGTATAGCGCTTGAGCAAGAGCCGCCGAGGGAAACTTCGGCGGATTTCTTTGTGAGAAGCATGTCTTTTTTATGGGGTGATAATGAAAATATGATCAATCCAAAATCGCATGATTCAGCGGTAGAAGTGGATAATTTTCGTGATAGACGAACGATGTTAGGGTGCGAGGGACGCATAGAGGTGTTATAATGCATGAAGTGTGTGCTTCGAGGGTATACATGGATGTAAAGTGGTCTTTATGATAGAATAGGACGAATGGAACGATAAGCAGAAAGCTATATAGATTGAAATTAGACATTTACACGAGAACGGAGAGGACAGAAATAACGTGAAGAAGCGAAGCGTTCGCCTGAAAGAAAGCTACGTCGAAAGCATAAGCTATCACCGGATTTTCTCTTTGCAAAAGAGAGTTCAAAAAATCTGGGGATAACAGCGATCGGAAGGTTATTCTGTTATCGAAGTGGAAGTGTAAATATTTATAGTTCAATCTAAATGAAAAGAAGGAATAGGTGTTGAAAACAAAATGAAACCTTTTATATATGATTATTCCCTAGAAGAGCTGCAGCAGTGGGCTGTTAATAACGGGGAGCCTGCGTTTCGTGGGGGTCAGATTTTTGACTGGATCTACGTGAAACGTGTGAATGATTTCAATGAAATGAGTAACTTACCGAAGGCACTACGTGAAAAATTGACAGAACAATTCGAATTTGTAACGCTCACAGAAATTACGAAATTTGAATCCAAGGATGGAACGGTTAAGTTCCTGTTCGGTCTGCATGATGATCATGCCATTGAAACAGTTATTATGAAGCACAACTATGGAAACAGCATCTGTGTAACGACACAGGTCGGTTGCCGAATTGGTTGTACCTTCTGTGCATCTACTCTGGGTGGTCTCAAACGTAACCTTACGGCTGGAGAGATTACTGCTCAAGTGGTACAGGCACAGAAAATCTTGGATGAACGTGGCGAGCGTGTCAGCAGCATTGTTATTATGGGTTCAGGTGAACCATTTGAAAACTATGAAGCTACGATGACCTTCCTGCGCACAATGATTCATGAAAAAGGATTGAATATCGGTCAACGTCACATTACCGTATCTACGAGCGGAATCGTACCGAACATCTACAAGTTTGCGGATGAAGATACACAGATCAACCTGGCGATCTCCATTCACGCACCGAATGATGCGCTTCGTTCCAAATTGATGCCGGTCAACCGTCGTTTCCCGTTTGAAGACGTAATGGAATCCTTGCGTTATTATCTGGCCAAAACAGGTCGTAGAATCACGTTTGAGTACGCCCTGATTGGCGGAGTTAATGATCAGCCTGAACATGCTGCTGAACTAGCGGGTGTGCTCAAGAACATGCTGTGTCATGTTAACTTGATTCCGGTCAACCACGTACCTGAGCGCAAATACGTAAGAACATCACGAAGCGATATATTTAACTTCCAGAGAATCCTCTCGGAGCAAGGCGTCAATGTAACGATTCGTCGTGAACAGGGACATGATATTGCTGCCGCTTGCGGTCAGCTTCGTGCCAAGCATATGGAGTTGAGGTGAGAACGTTTTGATCAAAACAGTTCAGGTGAGCCATATCGGACGTGTACGTTCGGTTAATGAAGATTCAGCTTGGATTCGCAATTTGGAAACAGGTTATATCTTAGGGATTGTTGCCGATGGCATGGGCGGACATCTTGCGGGAGATACCGCAAGTCGTCTTGCGGTGGAGACACTCGTGAACGATCTGGGGACATTAGAACCGGGATTGTCGCATGCCTCTTTGTCTGCTGCTCTCAGCGACGCGATTCTGCATGCCAATGAGGTTATATTCCGTACAGCATCTGCAGATGAAAAGTACCATAACATGGGGACGACAGTTGTTGCCGCCTTATTAAATGATGCTGAGGGTGTTATCGGTCATATCGGTGATAGCCGCGCTTACAAAATTGCCAACAAATCATTGACCCAGTTGACAGAAGATCACACGCTGGTCAATGACCTGTTGAAGAACGGGATCATTAAGAAGGAAGACGCTACGCACCATCCACGTCGTAACGTACTGACTCGTGCACTTGGCACAGATGCTGAGGTAAAGGTAGATTTAGATCCTGTTAAGCTGGAAGAGGGCGAAGTCCTGTTGTTATGCAGTGATGGGTTAAGCAACCTGGTCAGCAATGAGCAGCTCATTCAAGTTGCTGGCAATCTGGATCTTCCTCTGGAGGAACGAGCGGATCGTCTACTTCAGCTTGCACTGCTTGCTGGTGGAGATGATAACATCACGGTTGCGTTGTTCGAGATTCAAGAGGATAATTCCGTAGTTGCTGAAACGGGGTGCGAGTCATGATTGGGCACCAGTTAGGCGGACGCTATGAAGTGATTGAGCGTGTCGGTGGTGGCGGCATGGCGCTTGTATATAAAGCACAGGATCTTCTGCTGAATCGAAATGTCGCGATCAAAGTGTTGAGACAGCAATTCGTCCATGACGAAGAGTTTATTCGACGTTTCCGTAGAGAAGCACAGTCTGCTGCATCATTGTCTCACCCTAACGTAGTGAGTATCTATGATGTAGGGCAAGAAGATGATGTGCATTACATTGTTATGGAATACGTCGAAGGCAAAAACCTGAATGAAATTATAAAGGAAAGGGCGCCTCTGCAAGTCGATGAAGCAGTTCGTATTGCTTCCCAGATTGCAGATGCCCTGGATCATGCACATCATAATCAAATTATTCATCGGGATATTAAACCGCATAACATATTGATTGGACGTAATGGGCGTGTGAAGGTGACGGATTTCGGAATTGCTCGTGCCGTAACCTCAACGACAATTACCCAGACGGGTTCTGTGATCGGTTCTGTTCATTATTTCTCGCCTGAGCATGCCAAAGGCATCGTAACAGGTGAAAAATCGGACTTATATTCTCTTGGCATCGTACTCTATCAAATGCTGACTGGGCAGCTTCCGTTTTTGGGAGAGAGTCCAATTAGCGTCGCGTTGAAGCATCTGCAGGAAGAATTCGATGAACCACGCAAATTCAATCCATTGATTCCGCAAAGTGTGGAAAATGTAATTCTGAAATCGATGCGTAAAAACCCGCACGAGCGGTATCAATCGGCAAAAGAAATGCAGACCGATCTGGAAACTTGTTTGATGCCCGAGCGTCGCAATGAAACGAAGATTGATTTTCCGGATGAGGATGATATTGATCAAACACGTGTCATGCCTGCAATCAAGCCTGAACCGCGTGGTGTAACTTCAACGGGTGCAGTTCCTGTTATGGAATCTGACGCTGAGGAAGGCAAAGAGAAGGGCAAAACAAAGAATTGGAAAAAGCCAACGCTGCTTATTTCGTTGACACTTCTAATTCTGATAGCTATGGTCGGCGTGGTGTGGTACGTCAAGGGCATGCTCGTTGTACCTGAAATAACGGTGCCTAGTGTCATTAACGAGACTGAAGAAAATGCCCGCAAGATCTTGGAAGATAGTGGACTTGTCGTAAGTAATGAGGTCATTCGCGTCCATGAAGAAGGTTTTGATCCAGGTATTGTCTTTGATCAGAGTAGAAAAGAAGGCGATGTCGTCAAAGAGGGCTCTGAGATTCAGCTCAGTGTCAGCATAGAGAAAGAGCAAGCCAAAATGATTGATGTCAAGGGCTCCTCCTATGATGCTGCTGTGAAGAGTCTGACCGCTTTAGGAATCAAGGAGGATCAGATCCAGCGTAAAGATGAACACTCCAATGAAGTCCAATCTGGAAACGTAATCTCCCAGACACCTGGAGTTAATGAAGATTTTGATCCGGAAGAGGTTCAAATTGTTTTAACCGTAAGTAAAGGCGCTGAAACGGTTAAAATGCCTGATCTCAAAAATCAAACCCGCAGTGAAGCGGAGCGGCTGCTCAAATCCGCTGGATTAACACTGGCACAGGTTCAAGAGGAATCGAGTTATACCATTGACCGCGGTAAAGTAACGCAACAATGGCCTTACGAAGCGGGTGCAGAGGTTAATCCTGGTGACAATATTACCATTTACATTAGTACAGGATATCCACCAGAAGCGTTAGAGTACTCATTTAATATTAATGTCTCACCAAAAGAAGAGGGCAAAAACAGCAGTATTCGAATTACATTTGAAGATGCACGTGGCAAAAACCAAGAGTGGGGAACGCGTACCATTAACAAGTCTAATCAAGCGTTGACGATCCCACTGGTACTTGCACCAAATGAGAATGGCGCTGTGTCCGTCTATCGGGATGGGAAATTCCTTGATACGTACCTTGTTAGCTACATCGATGCCAAGAATGGAACCGTTACGGTGCCTTCCATTGAGCCTGAGGGGGGCTTGCAACCACCACCGGATGAGCAACAGCCGGACCCAGGAAATGTGGAAGAGGATAGTACGGAAACCAACCAGGAAGGTGAACCTGAGTCAACACCTGCGGATGGTGAAAGTGACAACGAAGAGGGAGATACCTCTGCGATGAATCCAGGCAATGGCAATGGAAATGGTAAGGCTAAGGGTAGAGCCAAGGAAGTTGTTAATGCATCAAGCCGTCCTTAAAGGACGGCTTATTGCTGACGTTTAGCCGAATTAAAGGTCTTAAAAGTTGACTGAAGATCGTATGTCTGGAACTTGTACAATCGTATTGCCAATTCAAAGGAGGGCGACGGAGCTATGCCTGAAGGTATCATCGTTAAAGCGCTAAGCGGTTACTACTATGTCATGCCACTGGAAGATAACGGGGTGCCTTCGGTTGAAGGCTCTGCCGTTCAATGTCGAGCTAGAGGCATTTTTAGAAAGCGAGGCACTTCACCGCTTGTGGGTGACCGTGTTAGCTACATGTTGACTGAGAATGGGGAAGGGACAGTAGATGAAATTAAACAGCGTGAGACGGAACTGATCCGTCCGCCTGTGGCTAATGTAAATCTCGCTGTTCTCCTGTTCTCCGTCAAGGAACCGGATATGAATCTGAATCTGCTGGACAAGTTCCTTGTTCATATTGAACAGGCAGGACTGGATGCGCTAATCGTGGTAACGAAGCAAGATCTAGCTGACCCCGGAGCAGATGATAAAGATACTGTTGCTGAAGTGAAGGCGCTCTACGAACAGATTGGTTACGAGGTCATCTCGACCAGTTCGCGAACCGGGGAAGGTAGTGAACTGCTGAAGGAACGTCTTGCAGGTCAGATTAGCGTATTTGCAGGTCAATCCGGGGTAGGGAAGTCTTCTATGCTGAATGCCTTGATGCCAGGTCTTACGCTGGAAACGAGTGAGATTAGCATGCGTCTAGGACGAGGCAGACATACCACTAGGCACGTGGAGTTGATTCCACTGGATAATGGCGGCTTTGTTGCTGATACGCCTGGATTCAGCCAGCTGGACTTTCTAGAGATTGGTGTAGAGGAGCTTTCCACCTGTTTCCGTGAATTTGCCCAGTATGCAGAGCAGTGCAAATTCCGAGGCTGTACACATACCCATGAACCATCATGCAAGGTACTTGAAGCTAAGGAAGAAGGACTAATCGCAGAAAGCCGGTACCGGCACTATGTGTTGTTTCTAACAGAAATGAAAGACAAGAAGCGGAGGTACTAACATGATTAAAATTGCCCCATCCATTTTATCTGCTGATTTTGCCCGTCTTGGTGCAGAGGTAGCGGAAGCTCAAACCGCAGGTGGAGACTGGATTCATGTTGATGTCATGGACGGTCACTTTGTCCCTAATATTACGCTAGGCCCTGCAATTGTAAAAGCCATTGCGCCTCATACAAGCTTGCCACTTGATGTGCATTTGATGATTGAGAACCCTGAGCGGTATGTTGAGGAGTTTGCCAAAGCTGGCGCTGCGGTCATTACCGTTCATGCTGAAGCTTGTGTGCACCTTCACCGTGTTATTCACTTGATCAAAGAACAGGGTGTAAAAGCGGGCGTTGCTTTGAATCCGGGTACACCTGCTAGTGCGATTCAGGAAGTTCTTGATGATGTCGACTTGGTGCTGGTCATGACGGTTAACCCAGGGTTTGGTGGACAAGCCTTCATCTCTGGAACAATGAACAAAATCAAGCAGATTCGCAGTTGGCTGAATGAAAAAGGTCGTCATGACGTTCATATTGAAGTCGATGGCGGGATTGCTGCCGATACGGCTCCACTCGTGGTGGAAGCTGGCGCGGATGTACTCGTTGCAGGAAGTGCAGTATTTGGACGTGAAGATCGTGCAGCAGCAATTACTGAAATTCGCAACAGCTACGGGGGATAAACATGAATCTGAAGGAGACGCTGTGGACCATGGCTGCAAGTCTCGTTACAGGATTAGTGCTTGCTTTATTTGCGGTAGTACAATCTCCATTTAATGCATTTACCTCTTTACTTGGGGTTGGAATTGTCATTTTGTACTTCCGTAAATTTGACCGAACGAGACTTCGGGTTACATTTGTCATTTTTAGCATACTCTACTACTTAATGAGTGTATTCATGATCGCTGTCTATCAATTTGTTCCGACTCAGATGTAAATGCCGTGTTTCAGGCTCGTCATTATGGAATAGGGACAGGTAGTTCCGCATAAATATGGTTACATGAGCAGGTTTCTCATGTAGCCTTTTTTGTCGTGTTTGCGGTGGAGAAGGCATGGAGCATAGGATACGGCGGATGTATGAGCATGATGGGGAGGGTGAAGTATGAAATTTTACACGTTCAAACTGCCGAAGTTTTTGGGAGGGTTTGTGAAGGCGATTCTTAATACGTTTCAAAAGAACTGATCCATTACAATGCGAATACCGCCGCTTTGTTGGCTTCAGAGCGATCTGGAAAGTAGCTTTCGAAGCACGATGCGGCGGCCATTCACATGTCTATGGTGTTTAAGGTGGGGGCTTTCATGTTTAAATACCAAAAAAGCACCTGCAATAGACAAGGTGCTTTTTGCTTATCCGATTTATAGTAGCTTTGCGTGATTATACGCGAGTCACTTTACCGGCTTTCAGTGCACGGGTGCTTACGTATACACGTTTCGGTTTGCCGTTCACGAGAATGCGGACCTTCTGAACGTTTACGCCCCAAGAACGACGGTTACGGTTGTTAGCGTGGGATACGTGGTTACCGGTGCCCGGTTTCTTACCTGTCACATAACATTTGCGAGACATAGATTACACCTCCTATCCTAAAATAACCAGTGCCTTCGGAGAGACGAAAGTCATTCCACAAGGACTAAATTGTTCTACCTGACTAGAAAAAGTCAGTTTCCAGTAGCTAATGGGTTGTTCAAGCCAGCATCGCCGGATCATTTCCATTACTAAACCTGCCTAAAACAATACTTGAATATAATATCATATTGAAAAAAGCTTCGTCAACTGATCCAAAAACTTTATTTATTTCTCCTGTCTAATATAGTACAATGTTGAATAGTCCATAATACAGCGGTGAACAGGCTTTTGCCGCGGGGAAGCCGGAGAAAAGACCGGCCTTAAAGGTCGGGGGTCTGCTTTTTGGCAACGCTGCGCGCTGCGGCATTCCATCATTGGCACCAGTCTCCATGCGGCATTCATGCCGGCTCTCGATACCGGTGCATATCCGTATGCCCCGAACTTGGGGCTGTAATTGGTTGCAGGATATCGGTGGTCAGGCCGCCCAGACCGTTAAACCCGGCTGACATGTTGTATTATATGCCTATGCCGGACAAGGTATGGACGAAGAATAACGCGATAGCGTTAACGCATGAACAGACCAGATAACATCTTGGTGCAAGATGTTCGTGTATCAAGCTAGGAAGGGGAATTCTCACTTGAGTATACGTTCTTTAAATGGAACAGATTTCACCGCAATGGTACTTGCCGGAGCGGAACAACTTGGGCAGCATGCAGAGCACGTCAATTCCCTGAATGTGTTCCCTGTGCCAGATGGCGACACGGGAACGAACATGAATTTGACAATGAGTGCAGGAGTCGCTGAGATTAAACGCAAGAGCTCCGCCTCAATCGGAGAAGCTGCTGGTATTTTATCGAAAGGCCTGCTTATGGGTGCTCGCGGCAATTCCGGAGTTATTTTATCGCAATTGTTCCGAGGATTCAGCCGTTCTGCTGCGCCTTATGAGGAACTGAATACAATCCAATTTGCGGCAGCCCTCCAGAATGGTGTGGATGCAGCATACAAAGCAGTGGTAAAGCCTGTAGAAGGCACCATTCTGACCGTAGCTAAGGAAGCTGCTAAGCATGCGAACTATTACGCTAGACGGACGAATGATATCACTGAATTAATGAATGAAGTATTGTTAAAAGCAAAAGAAGCACTGGCGATGACTCCAGAATTGCTGCCTGTACTGAAACAGGTAGGGGTTGTGGATTCAGGTGGTCAGGGGCTTGTATATATTTACGAAGGCTTCATGGAAGTTCTGTTGCAGCAAGATGGAGGAAGTCTGACGACTTTGCCAAAAGAAGTTTCACCTTCGGTGGCGTCTTCTGCTCTCAAACCTGCTGCGAAGCCGGAAGTAACACCTGCGAAGCCTATACAACAGGTTATCGCGCCAGAGATGCCTTTATCGGCACAAGCAAGACTTGTTACGGAAGATATTGAATTCCTGTACGATATGGAATTTTTCATTAACCGTCAGCTTGGCGACAACGCAGGAGTCACATTCGATGAGGAAGTTTTCGAGAAAGCGTTATCAGTGAACGGAGATTCCATTATCATTATTGCCGATGATGAAGTCATCAAAGTGCATGTGCATTCCAAGACGCCTGGCGATGTACTGAACCTGGCTCTACGCTATGGTGAAATTACGCAGATTCACATTCTGAACATGCGTGAGCAGCATAGAGATCTGCTTACTGCAGGTATGGATATCGCGCCTTCGCCTGAACTGTTTGCGGAGATTCCACCAGAAGCGTCGCGTGGTCTCGAGGAAGCTGTACCACCTGCGGATGAGATGGCACCATATGGATTTATCGCTGTATCTTCAGGTGAAGGTATTGCTGAGATTTTCCGTAGCCTTGGTGTGGATGTCGTGTTGTCTGGTGGTCAGACAATGAATCCGAGCACGGAGGATTTTGTGAAAGCGGTGCGTTCAATCGCAGCGGAACAGATTTTTATTTTGCCGAACAATTCTAATATCGTACTTGCTGCAGAGCAGGCACGTGAATTGCTGGAGGACGAACGCCGTATTACTGTAATTCCAAGTAAGACCATTCCACAAGGCATGGCGGCTGCTTTTGCGTTCCAGGAAGATGAATCGGCAGAGGTGAACCGGGATCAGATGCTGGATGCTCTGGCACGAGTGCAATCGGGCCAAGTGACCCATGCGGTGAGAGATACCCAATATGATGAACTGGATATTAAGGAAGGTCATTATATCGGGATTCACAACTCCAAAATTGTGGCTACGGACGAAGATCTGTTGCAGGCATGCCAAGGTTTGCTTGCACGCATGTTAGAGAGTGGAGACGAGGTTGTTACCCTGCTCGAAGGGGAAGAGGCGTCTTCTGAGGTTACAACTGCGCTGGTTGCATGGCTCGAAGAGCAGTATCCAGATGCTGAAGTAGAGGTACATGCTGGAGGACAGCCAGTTTATTATTACTTGTTCTCTGTAGAGTCTTAGTGTTCACCTAGCCAAGAAGGAGGGGATCTAGTGAGCCACAAGGTTGCGATCGTAACGGATAGTACAGCAGATATACCGGAAGAACTTATTCGCAAGTATGGGATTCATGTTGTGCCGTTGCGTGTATTGTTTGGTGAAGAAACGTATGCTGACGGAGTTGAACTGACCCCAGAGGAGTTTTATACGAAACTTGGAAAGGCTGCGACATTGCCAACGACGTCACAACCTTCTCCAACCGAGTTCATGAACGTATATCAGTCATTGCTGGATGAGGATCCGGAACGTGCCATCGTATCCATTCACTTGTCGTCTGGCATGAGTGGCACTTATCAATCAGCTCTGCTTGGCAAGTCTTTGTTAGAGCGTGAAGGTGACATTACGGTGCTGGACTCCAAGTCGGCATCTTATGGATATGGGTTGCTGGTGGTGCAGGCCGCTGAACTAGCCTTACAAGGCAAGTCGGCATCCGACATCGCTAGTGCTGTAGAAGGTATGCACCGAACGCGTAAGCTGTTCTTTCTTGTGGATACGCTGGAGTATCTACAGAAAGGCGGTCGGATTGGCAAAGCGGCAGCGATTTTTGGAACCCTTTTGAATATTAAGCCGATTCTATCTATTGATGAAGAAGGCATTATCTATGCCGTAGAGAAGGTTAGAGGTCAAAAAAAGGCCATGGCTCGCATCATTGAGCTGTTTCAGCAGGATTTCGCGGGTAAACGCGTGAATGTGGCAATCGGCCACACCGCAGATCCCGGATCAGCTATTGCTTGTGCAGAGCAGTTACGTGGGCATTTTACACTGAATGAGGTAGTGTATACCAACATTGGCGCTGTCATCGGTAGCCATGTCGGTCCTGGTGTAATTGCGATCTTTATGTGGCCTGTTCCGGAATGAGGGATTAGACATGAAATGGGATGAAATATCCGTAAAACAAATCAACGGCGTGAGTGCTCTCAAAGAGGGAGAGCTTCACGCCTTTGGCATCTCTACTGTAAAAGATTTATTAGAATATTATCCGTTCAGATACGAGGATTATCGTCTGCGTTCTCTCAGTGAAGTGAAGGATGGAGACAAGATCACGGTTCAGGGCCAAATTATGGGCATTCCTGTGTTACAAAGATACGGTAAGAAATCACGGCTTACGTGTAAGGTAATGACCGAGGAGTGGATGATTACAGCTACGTGGTTTAATCGACATTTCCTGAAAGATCAGCTAACGCCTAACCGTGAGATTGTCATCACTGGCAAATGGGAACAAAAGCGCATGCAGATGACGGTATCCGATTCCGAATTTCCCGATAAAGGGGGAGGACGTTCAGGTACACTTCAGCCTGTATATTCAGTAACAGGTAAGATCACACAATCGTGGATGCGCAAAACCATTCAGCAAGGGCTCGTGCAATTTGGTGAGTTAGTTCCTGAAATTTTGCCGCGGAGCTTGTTAAATAAATATAGTCTCATGCCTCGTAAACAAGCGATTGCTGGAATTCATCATCCCCAGGATAACCAGGAAGGCCAGCAGGCCAGACAACGGATGGTGTATGAGGAACTTTTTTTATTCCAACTTAAAATGCAGGCCTATCGAGCCCTTAATCGAGATCGCATGGATGGGGTCGTGCATACGACGGATAATACGACGATTCGTGAATTTGTACGCAGTTTGCCGTTTGAACTGACAGATGCTCAGAAGAAGGTAGAGCTTGAAATTTTGCATGATATGCGCTCGCCTTATTCGATGAACCGCCTGCTTCAGGGAGATGTAGGTTCAGGCAAAACTGTCATTGCGGCGATTGCTCTCTATACTACGGTGCGCTCTGGGTTTCAGGGGGCTCTAATGGTGCCTACAGAGATTCTGGCAGAGCAGCATATGAGATCATTGCAAAAGCTGTTCGAACCATTCGGTGTGACCGTTGGCCTTCTGACAGGTAGTGTGAACGGCCGCAAACGTAAAGATCTGATTGCTTCCTTACAAATGGGCATGATTGATATTGTAGTAGGGACGCATGCTCTGATTCAGGAGGATGTATTCTTCCGTGATTTAGGACTTGTGGTTACCGATGAGCAGCATCGTTTCGGTGTGAATCAGCGTAGTGTTCTCCGTCGTAAAGGGTATAACCCGGATGTGTTGACGATGACAGCTACGCCGATTCCTAGGACACTGGCGATTACAGCTTTTGGAGATATTGAAGTATCTACGATCTCAGAACGACCTAAAGGGCGTATCCCGATCTCCACCTACTGGGTGAAGCATGACAAGATGGAGCGGGTACTGGGCTTTATATCCCGAGAAGTGGATCAAGGGCGGCAAGCCTATCTGATCTGTCCACTCATTGAAGAGTCGGAAAAACTGGACGTTCAGAATGCGATTGATCTGCATGTGCAGATGCAGCAGAATTTCCCGAACTATCGTGTGGGCTTGCTTCATGGACGAATGACGGCGACGGAAAAAGAAGAAATGATGCGTGACTTCTACAGTAACGATATTCAGCTTCTCGTTTCCACGACGGTCATCGAGGTAGGGGTGGACGTACCTAACGCTACGCTTATGGTGATCATGGATGCGGATCGTTTTGGATTGTCACAGCTCCACCAGCTTCGGGGCCGGGTTGGCCGCGGGGCGCATGCTTCCTACTGTGTGCTTATTGCTGATCCAAAATCAGAAGTTGGACAAGAACGCATGAAGGTTATGACGGAAACAGATGACGGTTTTGAGGTTTCCAGGCGTGACTTAGATCTGCGCGGTCCTGGTGATTTCTTCGGCACCAAGCAGAGTGGCTTGCCCGAGTTTCGATTGGCCGATATGGTTGCTGACTTTGCAGTATTGGAGCAGGCCAGAGATGACGTCTCCAGTTTAATTACAGACGCAAACTTCTGGACATCCATCGACTACGCACCACTGCGTGAGTATTTACAGGGGCAGCAAGTGTTTCAAGGCGACCTCATCGATTAACTTAGAGGATGTTCAAAAAGTCCGTTTTTGATTACGATAGATGCCAAGCGGCATCATCAGCGGCGAAGATGGGACTCAGCCGAAATGTCCGTTGCTCACGTAGCTTGATCTACGCTCCGCTACTCCATTTCTAGCTTCGTCCCATCTTCTTGGTACTGAAAAGCGGACTTTATCGAATAGATGATAAAGTCCGGTTTTCGTATTTCCTTAGGAAAAAGGTCAAGTGTACAAGCCCTCCTGTCATATGAATAAGAAGTGAGTTCATTATTCAGGAGGTGCTAAGTCCGTTGGGTTATCAACAATATGGAATTAGTCCGCAGTTAGTGGAGCGGATCAAAAAAAAGATGAAAAATCCTGCTGTAAAAGAGCGTATCAAAAAACTAATCGATGGTGTAACAAAGTCGGATCTCCAGGATCGTGCAAAGGTGAGAAGACTTGTGAAATCTTCAGCAGTCATTATGAATGAGAGCTTTTCGCCTGCTCAAGAGGAGCAATTTGTAGCCTTTGTGATCGCGCAGAAGATTGACCCGAATAATACGTTCCATCTGATTAAGCTATGGGGAATGTTTAGGTGAGGTATTCGATGCGATGTTGGGTTTATCACATCGGACGATGATGAGTATTGAGGGGTTGTCCTATTTGTCATGAACATGACGAGGGACAGCCCTTTCGTATTATTAGGACAACCAGAGATGTAATCATATTTACTTTTTATGTCTAAGTGAATCTATCTGGTGTTTTTTAGGGATGACTTTGCTTTCCTGTGGGGGTAGCGGTAAACTGTTGCATACGAGCATGGTGAGCAGGTTCTACACAGTGGAGCTTGAACTAACAGAGTTACGCTAATGTCTAACAGATATGGAGGAAGTTCGATTGTCTGAAATGTTTATTATGTTGCTTGGTTTGTTTGAACGGGCGGCATTGTTAATTATCTTTTTATTCTTTTTGTCCAGAGTTCCCCGGTTTAGGCAGATCCTGCAGAAGGGCAAATTAAGGTGGCAGGAATATGTAGCAGTTACACTACTGTTCTGTGCTTTTGCTATCTTCGGGACATATACGGGAATTAATGTAGAGGGTTCTCTTGTCAATGTACGAATCATCGCTGTGTTATCTGGTGGTATTTTGTTTGGCGCACCTGTGGGGATCATTACGGGGATTGTATCTGGAGTACACCGTTATTTGATTGATATGGACGGAGTAACGGCTGTTCCTTGTCTCATCACAAGTATTATCGCAGGTCTCGTATCTGGTTACATTCACAAGTACACCCCTAAGTCCAAACGCTGGATTATCGGGATCGCCGCTGGAATGATCTGTGAAGCACTTACGATGTTACTTATTTTGTTGTACTCCTATCCAGACCCACTGGGGGCAGATATCGTTTCTCAGATTGCACTGCCGATGATTTTAGGTGAGATGAATATCGGGTTGATTGTGCTTCTGGTGCAGAGTGTTGAAGGGGAAAAAGAAATGATCGCAGCTCGTCAGGCGAAGCTCGCATTAGATATTGCCAACAAAACGCTGCCGTATTTCCGTTCCATTGACGAAGATTCTCTTCGTACCATCTGCCGAATTATTCAGGAGGATATCCAGGCAGATGCAGTAGCCATTACCGATACACGAAATGTACTCGCTTATGTGGGATTTGGTGAAGAACGGTATCATATCGGAAATGAGATTATTAGTGAGATGACGAAGAAAACGATCTCCAGCGGTGAGATTACCATTAGTAATGATGTGATCGATGAGAAAACGCCAGATATTCACTCCCTGCTCATTATTCCGCTAGAAGAGCGGGGCGAAGTGACAGGTGCGCTCAAAATTTATTATCGAAAAGCGTACAAGATTACGTATCCTTTGCAAACGATGGCGGTAGGGCTATCACAGATTATTTCCACGCAGATGGAGGTATCCCGTGTTGAGGAGATTAAGGCTGCTGCGAACAAAGCAGAGCTTAGAGCTCTGCAGACGACCATCCATCCTCATTTTCTGTTTAATGCGTTAAATGCTATTGCCTCCTCCATTCGTACCAAGCCTGATCGAGCAAGAGAGTTAATTGTGAATTTGTCAGGATATATGCGCTATAATCTGGAGCTGTCAGACGAACTGATCGATATTCATAAGGAACTAGAGCAGGTTCGTAATTATGTGGAAATCGAAAAGGCCCGCTTCGGTAGTAGGCTGCAAGTGATCTATGAGATTGATGAGGTCGCTGTGCATATTCCAAGTCTGGTGATTCAGCCGCTTGTTGAAAATGCCATTATCCACGGCATTCTTAAAGGGAAAGGCCCGGGGACGGTTCGTATTCGAGTACAGGATTATCCTGATTTTGTGCGAGTGGGTGTCAGCGATACAGGGGCAGGTATCCGTCCAGATATTATTGAGAAGGTGTACCATGATCGAATGCCCGGGAATCAGATCGGATTATATAACGTACACCGCCGTGTGAAGCTTATTTATGGACAAGGCTTAACCATTACTCGGCTGGAACAAGGAACAGATATTTTATTTGATGTGCCCAAAGGAGATGCATAACAAGGTGATTGGTCGATGAGAGCCCTTATTGTTGAAGATGAGATCCTCGCGAGTGAGGAATTGAATTATTTAATTCAGGAGCACAGCCAGATTGAAGTCGTTGCTTGCCTTGAAGATGGACTGGATGTGCTGAAGTTTCTGCAAGAGCAGGAAGTTGACGTTATTTTTCTGGATATTAATATTCCTTCGTTAGACGGTATGACGCTGGCGCATCATATTGGAAAATTTGCCCGTAAGCCTTACATCGTATTTACGACAGCGTACAAAGAACATGCAGCAGAGGCATTTGAGTTGGAAGCGTTGGACTATATATTGAAGCCGTATGACGAGAAACGCATTGCAGCCATGCTGCACAAGCTGGAATCGACATTCCGCCGGGATCAGGAGCAGGGTGAGCATGAACGTGGCATGAACGATAGATCCATTCTGCATACGGCTCTTGTTCATGACGATTCGTCTGTATCAAGCTCGGCATCTGGAACGCAACAGGTGAAGGAAGCGAACAGCCATGATGTGAGGCGGATTAACCTGTTACGGAACGACAACATCATTGTGACGGATACTACGGATATTTATTATGCGGAAGCACAGGAAAAGGTAACCAAGGTGTACACGAAAAATGGTGAATTTACGATGCCCGTTAGTATTACGGATTTCCATGGACGTTTACCACAAGAAACCTTCTTCCGCTGCCACCGTTCATACTTGGTGAATCTAGCCCAAATTCGTGAAATTGTGCCTTGGTTTAACAATACGTATCTGCTACGCCTGCGTGATCTGGAGGCAGAAGTGCCTGTAAGTCGTGGAAAGGTAAAAGAGTTCAGGCAGCTCATGCGCATTTAGAGGCATTTCATTCCCGCTCTGATGCAACTCATGCCAAAATCGGTGTAATGAATCCCCTTTCATGTATGATTAGCTTGTGAACGCATTCATGCATCTGACATCGGCAAAGGGGAGATCACGATGAAAGCAAACATTTCATCAGCACCTAATATGGCATCATCTACTGAATCTACATCCATTAATCGCTGGCTTATTGTACTTGGCACTATTATTGTACAGATGGGTCTAGGTACAATTTACACATGGAGCTTGTTCAACCAACCGCTCTCCGATCGATTCGGATGGGATGTTAGCTCTGTTGCGATTACTTTTTCAATAACGAGTTTTGCATTAGCATTTGCTACATTGTTTGCAGGACGTTTGCAGGAACGATGGGGTCTTCAGCGCCTGATCCGTATTGCAGGAATTCTGCTTGGGCTTGGACTTGTTCTTAGTTCTCAAGTTACTTCGTTAACACTGCTCTATCTTCTGGCTGGATTTGTGGTTGGATTTGCAGACGGTACTGCTTATATCACTTCATTGTCTAATCTGATTAAGTGGTTTCCCGAGCGCAAAGGTCTGATCTCAGGTATTTCGGTCGGAGCTTTTGGTACAGGCAGTCTTCTGTTCAAATATGTGAATTCCGCACTTATTAGTTCGGTAGGTCCTGCTCAGGCATTTATGTACTGGGGAATCATCGTACTCGTTCTGATTGTGGCAGGCTCGTTCTTGATCCGTGAAGCAGTTGTTCGTAATCAAGCTGCAGCCGGCAAAAAAGAGGGAGACCAACCATCGAATGTACGCCAGGATTATACGGTCAAAGAGATGCTGCGTACAAAAGAAGCCTACATGTTATTTGTTATTTTCTTCACGGCATGTATGAGTGGTTTGTACCTTATCGGAATTGTGAAAGACATCGGTGTTCAGCTCGCGGGTCTAAATGTAGCCACGGCTGCTAACGCGGTTGCTATGGTTGCCATATTTAATACGGCTGGCCGCATCATCCTAGGTGCATTGTCGGATAAAGTAGGACGGATGAAGGTCATCGCTGGAGCGTTGCTGGTGACGGCAGTAGCCGTGATGACACTGAGTTTGGTGCCGCTAAGTTTTGGAGTGTTCTTCGCCTGTGTGGCAGCCATTGCTTTTTGTTTTGGCGGGAATATCACAGTATTTCCAGCCATTGTGGCCGACTATTTTGGATTGAAAAATCAGAGCAAAAACTATGGTGTCATTTATCAAGGGTTTGGTTTTGGTGCACTTGCCGGATCATTTATCAGCGCATTGCTGGGCGGGTTCCATCTTACCTTCATCGTGATTGCCGTTCTCTGTACGATCTCCTTGTTGCTTGCATGTATCATTACACCTCCGGGGCAACAACGTCGTACACGTCAGCGTGAAGGAAAGCTGAGTCTTCATCCTTCATCCCGGGCAAGCTAATCTAGAACGGACATATATATTGGAATATGTAATGAGCCTGAGCGACCTCTAAAAGGTCGCTTTTTTTTTGCGGTTCGAACCTGAAGGTATGGGGGATGTGCATTGCATACTTTGCTTCTGGTATACTCTAGGGGAAATCAAAAGGGCAAGCCCTGATGTTAATTCAGAGGAGGTACGAATATAATGAATTTTATGAAATACACAGAGCCTGATTTTGCAGATTATTATGCGCTTGTCTCCAATAGTGAAGTGATGAAACAGATTACCGAACGTGCATTTCCTGAACAGGAAGCAAGAGAAGAATTCGGAAGCATGCTGGACTACAACCTCAACAATGATACCGGATTCTATCGGGTCTCTGGCAAGGAGGGAAACGGCATAGCTTACGCCAAACTAATTCCAGATGAGGCTAATCCAGATCGAGCGGAGATCGGATATATGATACTGCCTGAACATTGGGGACAAGGTCATGGGACTTCCATTGCCGCTCGGTTAATTATAAAGGCACAGGCTGCAGGCATTAGTAAGCTCTACGCCGTAATTGATCCCACGAATGCAGCTTCACGTCAAATACTGCTTAGACAGAACTTTGTTTCCACTTGGGTAGGCGATTATGACGGGTTACCCGGAGAGATACTCGAACTGAACTTACGAGCGAAACGCTAAGACGACGATAATATGGTAAAGGATTACCCACTCCGGGTAATCCTTTCTAATACCGTAAGATAATAAGCAGAGAGATGGAGGAGATGGAGATGAGCAATTCTACGATGGAGCGACTAAACTCACTACTGCCCGAATGGTTGGAAACGAGCCGTTTGCATACAGGGCAAGGTAAGGTGGCTTCCTATATTCCGGAGCTGGTCAAAGCTTCGCAGGATGCGCTTGGCATACATATCATGGACGCGGAGGGTAACCATGTATCAGCTGGCGATTGTGGTGTACCTTTTACGATGCAGAGTATTTCTAAAGTGTTCACCTTAATTCTCGCTTTGATGGATCATGGAGAAGAAGCTGTATTCTTTAATGTAGGAAAAGAACCGACCGGCGACGATTATGACTCCATGATCAAGCTCGAATTGGTTGAACCAGGTATTCCATTTAATCCACTGATTAACGCTGGTGCAATCACCGTATCCTCCCTAATTGCAGGCGATTGTAAGGAAGAAAAATCTCGACGTATCCTAGAGTTTTTCCGTAAGCTGGCAAACAATGAACGACTAAACTATAATGAGGCCGTATTTCAGTCTGAGTCCGAGAGCGGTCATCTAAACCGATCACTTGGATATTTCCTCAAGCACAACGGGGTGCTCAAGGATGATGTCGAAGATGTACTTGCGGTGTATTTCCGTCATTGCTCGATTGAGGTAACCTGTGCGGATCTCGCACGTATGTCATTGGTGCTTGCTTACAATGGGACAGACCCAATCACCGGAGAAGAGTTAATTCCACGTCGTTATGTACAGATTGCCAAAACATTTATGACCACCTGCGGAATGTACAATGCATCCGGTGAATTTGCTATCCAGGTTGGACTGCCTGCGAAGAGCGGTGTATCTGGAGGGATTTTGACGCTTGTGCCAGGTCAATTCGGTATAGGACTGGTGGGGCCGGCTTTGAATCGTAAAGGAAACAGTATAGCCGGGGTGCATTTGCTTGAGCGTCTCTCTAAGGAATTCGACTGGAGCTTCTTCTAAAGAGGTTGTTCAAAACCGATCTTTTTGAACACGCACTAAAAATGCGAGACATACCCTTAAAATGATCTTTTGAATCACTTCTAGCTCCTTTTGCTTCTTTAGTATGAGAGGTGCTGCCGTCGGTATCGTTATTCTTAACACATGAATTGAGTCCATTCCATGTAGGAAAGCAGTCCTGTCCCATTTAATTTAGCTGCAACTATCCCCGCAGATTCGCAAACCTGACTTTGCGAGTGAATAGTTCCTATTGAGGATATAGACATGTGTATGTGGGAGATGTATTAGTCACTGGCTAGAGTGACATCTGTGATCAGATTCATCTGAATGTCCCGAGTCCCGTTATCCGTAAGTAGCTTAAGGGTGCGGGCGGGACGGTTCATTCGCAGCACCTGCCCGGTGATACGAATATCGTCATATTCGTGGAACAGCGTAATGGTAATGATATCTCCTAACACCATCGAATCGCTGAGTAAACGAGACATTTCCTCTGCCGCTTGACTATCCAGAGAAGGACGAGTGCGTGGAGCCAATTGCTCTTGATGAAGAATATAAGCTTCCCGGTGTTCAGGAAGCATCATGCGAGAAGATTCAAAGAGTCCGTTTTGCTGCAATTTTTTACTCATTTGTAATGACCTCCAATTTTATGAGAACGATCCTGTGCTTGGGCAGATGAGCATAGGGAAGAGGCCCGCATAATCGCGGTATCTCCGAATTTGCGTTTGATATCATCTGTGGCGCGTTCCAGTTCTCTTTTTCGTTCACGATCGTCGAACCAGGATAGCTGTATGTCGGAATCAGCGACCAGTCCGGTTAAGGATACGCTGATTCGACGGATGGGTAATCCGTCCCAATGGCGTAAGAAGAGGGCGGCTGCAGCATCGTATACCTCATCCGTAATGTTCGTAGGTTCATTCACTTTCATTTGGCGCGAAAAGCCAGTAGGACGATCATAATCCTGTCCACGACATCCGACAGATACGACATTGCCCATCAGTGATTTGTCCCGTGCACGCCGGCTAACCAGCTCGGCTAGTTCAAGCAACACAACCTTGATGTCCTCCCAGGACTCATAGTCCCGAGGCAAAGTCATCTGATGCCCGATCCCCTTTTGCTGGTGGGCATATGTTCCCGGCTTCACCGGAGAATCGTCTATGCCACGAGCAATTCGCCACAACACCTCACCGTTTACGCCCCAACGATCTCGAAGTCGGGAGAGCGGAGTCTGAGCCAACTCACCAATCGTGTGAATGCCCATCTTATAGAGATGATTCGCCATCCGAGAACCAACCATAAACATATCTCTGACTGGTTTCCGCCATAATGTTGTCTGTACGTCCTTACGGGGATCGTGTAGATGCCTCCAGGGACTTTTTTGGCATATAGATCACAAGCCATTTTGCTGACGACCTTCGTGTCGCTAATACCAATACGGATGTATATGCCAGTCTCGTCCATGACTCTGGATTGAATGCTCTTAGCGATCATTTCCGGACTGCCGAACAGATCAAGACTTCCGGTGACATCCAGAAACTGCTCATCGATGCTATAGGGTTCAACAAGATCGGTATACGTCTGTAGAATGCTCGTAATGTGCAGGGAGACCCGAATGTACTCCGCCATTCTTGGGCGAATGACAACAACGTCCGGACATTTCGCTAAGGCTTCGCCTAGTCGCTCAGCAGTCGTAATGCCATAGGATTTGGCCAAAGGGCAGGCTGCCAGAATAATACCCGAACGGCGTGCGGATCTCCGGCTACAACGAGTGGACGATCCTTGTATTCAGGGTGTGCAGATTTCTCTACGCTGGCATAGAACGACTGGCAATCGGCTAGCATAATGACGCGTGTGGCTTTGCGGGGCATAACAGTCTCTCCTTTGACTTCTCAATCCATAGGGTTTGAATCAAAATAGGTTCATTCTGATTGATTATTTTACAGTTTATTTACAGTATGGAACATGTGTTCTTGTTTTATAAGCATATCTGACAATTTAAAATGCGGCAAGCGGAATTATTTTGCAAATTGGACACAAATACGAAATAGCTTGGTGAAGAGCAGATTGTAGGAAATAAGATGTGGATTTTTACATTTAATGTTAGAGATCTGTGACCTCTGGGCGATGACCCCCTGTTCATTCGATGATTTGTAAAAGGGATATAAATGGGCACAGTCCTACAGTGCAGGACTGATGTCCTTTTTTGATTTTCTGCATTTTTCAGAAAAGCTTGATAGGACGCGGATTTTCACTGATGCGTTATCGGACTATAGTATCAATTTTGTAATCTTTATGGTTAATACTGTAAAAAAGGCCGCAACTTTAAAAAACAACCTGCGTTTAATGGGATAAGTGTCCAAGCACACTCAGAGGCTGTAATCCGCGTTGCATATAACAATAACAGGCATATACGTCCGTAGAGGAATGGAACGTAAATCCTCCGTTTACAGGGGGAAGATACAACGGTGAGCAGAGGATGAAGTTCCGAGGGACGGTGTACTAGTTGATGGTGCATTTTACGAATAATGGGCAGAATGTTGCAGTTTATGTTTGCTCCCATCAGCCTAGTTACAAATGCAGACGCTTAGCGCTATAGTGAGAACTACACCGCTGACAGCTCTATCCATTGCGGTCATCCCATGCGGAATATACCGCGTGTCTTCCTGTTTTGATCCATAACACAGGCATAAGACGGGATGCATACTAGAGAGGTGAGCAATCGAGAGCATGAGTAGACGAAGACGAAAACGCTGGATGCTAACGGTGCTGGCTGGAGCCGTAGTATTGACCGGAGGGATTTTTGCCGGCATGTACTATATGCAGCCCAAACTGGTCACCTATACAGCGCAGAATGGTACAGAAATGAAGTTTAAAACAGAGGGAGACCGGTTCATGGAGTACGGATCGGACGGTACGTGGAAGGAGATGTTCGTCAAAGGCGTCAATCTGGGCGCAACGTCACCAGGACACTACCCAGGAGAATTCCCGCTGACTAAAGAGGACTATCAGAGGTGGTTCCAGCAGATTCAGGATCTGGGCGCTAATGTAATCCGGGTATATACGGTTCACGAACCGATTTTTTACACAGCCTTGGTCGATTATAATCGCGGTAGGCAGCAGCCCTTATATTTTATACAGGGGATATGGTCGCCTGAGGAAGAGTTGATTGAGAAGCAGGATGCTTATCTCGACCATATCGAACAAACGTTTAAACAGGAAATTGAAAAAGCAGTATCTGCTGTCTATGGGGATGCAGACATTCCTGATAAACCGGGAGCTTCTAGCGGGAAGTATAAGGCGAATGCAGGGAAATATCTGATGGCGTGGCATGTAGGAACCGAGTGGGATCCTATGATGGTGGATAACACGAATAAGACACATCCTGATGTGCCGCAGTACAAGGGAGTTCATTTTTCGGGAACCCCAGATGCTTCACCATTTGAGAATTGGTTGGCCGAATTGCTGGACTACACCGCTGTATTAGAGAAAGAGTACGGTTGGGAGCATCCAATGACGTTTACGAATTGGGTGACGACCGATGTACTCGACCATCCAGGTGAACCATTGTATGAAGAGGATCTGGTCAGTGTGGATGCCCGTCATATTGAGTCTAAGGACTGGCAAGGAGGATATTTTGCAGCGTATCATGTGTATCCTTATTATCCTGACTTGTTCCACATCGATAAGACGCTTCAAACGATCAAGGATGCCAATGGAGAGTACAACACGTACAAAAGCTACCTACGCAAGCTCAAAGCCGAGTTTTCCGATATGCCTGTAATGATTACAGAGTACGGTGTACCTTCCTCGCTTGGTATTTCTCATCTGGGCATGGGAGGAAGGAATCAGGGAGGGCATAACGAGGCAGAGCAAGGTGAGATCGACGCTTCCCTGACTCAAGATATCTACGATGAAGGGTATGCAGGAGCGATCTTGTTCATGTGGCAGGACGAATGGTTCAAGAAAACCTGGAACACGATGCCACTCGAAATTCCAGCAGACCGACGTGCGTATTGGTTAAACGTGCTGACCAACGAGAAGATGTTTGGTTTGCTCGCGATGGATCCTGGGAAACAGGAGCAGTTGACCATTGATGGCAGCTTGGATGATTGGGAGCAGCTGAAGGATGATGAGGTAACGGTCTGGCAGGGGAAAGTGGAGGGCATTCAGGAGATGAAGCTGACGCATGACGAAGCTTACCTGTACATCGGCATGACCTTAGATCAGCCATTTGACCCGGATCAGACGGTGCTGCACATTGGTACAGATACACTTGCAGGAGGTAATCAGCCTGGCGAGCGACTTCCTGATCGAACGATCAGTGATGGACTCGAAACGGTAATCACGTTGGGGCAGGATGCTGAATCTCAAGTGGAGATCGCCAAGGATTACGATTTTAATCGTCGTTTGTATGGCAAGGATGGCTATGATATGTTGCCTGAGGATTCAGCGGATTCAGCTAATCCATTCCAGCCGTGGAACCTGGCGGTAAGCCTGAGGATGACACCGCCGGATACCAGATCGGCTCACCCATTTATGAACGAAAAGGTGGGGGCGCTGAAGCGAGGAACTACAGCGGCAGGGCAGTCTGATACAGATTCGTTAACAGCCTGGCAGTATAACGGAAATCAGGTGGAGATGCGAATCCCTTGGATGTTACTTGGGTTCGGTGATCCAAGCTCACTACAGGTCATCAGCTATGGAGCACTTCAGGAAGGACGACAGTTCCAAACTGAAACCGTAGAGGGCGTTACACTGGTTCCTTGGTTGATGGAGCGATCTACTGGTAAGGTATCATGGCCAGGAGGCGAAGCGAACACACTGGACTTGAAGACATTGCCTATGTACAAGTGGCAGCCTTGGGAGCAGGTAGAGTACAGCGAACGTTTGAAGCTAAGTTATGAGGAAATGAAGAAACGTTTTGAACTAATACCTAGTTTTCAGACCGAATAAATCAATATAAGGAGGTTGTTCAAAAAGTCCGCTTTTGATTACGAAGGATGCGTAAGCGGCATCTCAGCATCGAATATGGGATTCAGCCGAAATGTCCGTTGCTCACGTAGCTTAATCTACGCTCTGCTACTCCATTTCTATCTTCATCCCATCTTCTTGGTACTGAAAACCGACCTTTTTGAACACGCACTATAAGGAGGACTTTTTCACATGTTTCCCAATTTGGCACTGGCTTATCTATTTCTATATATCTGTATAGCGCTTGTTGTTGTGGGCGTAATCCTGCTGTTTGCCATGAAAATGTCCCACAATGGCAAACAGCGCAAGATGGAGTGGTACGAATCCAAACAGCGGGACTACTTTACGTACTTGCAAACTGCACTGACGGAGAATCGTGAACTGAAGCTGCCACCAGGCAAGCTTGCTCCGTTAGAGCGCAGAGTCATCCAGAATAAGTTGATTGAATGGATCGATCAGTTCAAGGGAGAGTACCGCGACAAATTAATTGCCTTGTGCCGTGAGTCAGGGTTTGTAGAGCATGATCTGAAAGAACTGGGCAGATTGCGTTACGGTCGTCAGATCGATGCGGCGTATCGCTTAGGGGGCATGCGTTGTCCAGAGGCTGTTCCGGGGCTGATGGAATTGCTGAAGGATGAGAAGCCTGGTCCGATGGCCATCATGATTGCTCGCTCGATTGCGAGAAGCACGGTTCGTCAAGGGGAGTTAAAGGAAATGCTTGAGGTGTTGTTAACCAAAGGCAAATCCATTCATCACCTAGCCGCAGATATTCTGCTTGAAACAAGCATGGATACGAGTAAGCTGTTGATTGAATTATTGGAGGACCGTAATCCCGATTTTGTAAAAGTAGGACTTGTAGCCATGTGGGGACAGGCTGTTCCAGAAGTGATGCCTGCTCTTCACAGACTGGTAGGCGCAGAGCAGCAGGATGTGCGTGCTGAGGCAGTGAAGCTGTACCTTAGTGCAAGTCCTGCACTACGAGATGAGACGATTTTGAAATTAATGCAGGATGCAGATCCCGAGGTACGTGCCGAAGTCGCACAAGCGCTGGGCTCCAAGCATGCATCAGGCAGTATCCCGTTACTTCGCAAAGCGCTGCGAGATGAAGATTGGGGAGTGCGATATAACAGTGCCGAAAGTCTGGCGAAGCTGGGCGAGCCTGGATTCGAAGCATTGTGCCAAGCTGCTGTACAGGGTACAAATGTTGAGCGTGAAATCGCGATGCAGCAGATTGAGAGCACGATGCAACACACGGGAACAGATCATAAAGCTGTTGAACAGATGATCGCACATAACAAAAAAAGGCTGCTCTATGATCGGTATTTTGGCTCACCAATAGACCATCGCACAAGCAAGAAACGTACAGGTGTGGCAACGGTAGGAGGGGATTACACTGCTTAGAGATCTATTATTAATCTACGGTATGGTGGCTATATATTATGTGGTTTTTGTTAACACACTATATTTCTCCATCTTAGCCCTTTCATTCCGCAACATATGGACGATATTCCGGCGTTCGCACTATTCCAAATACAATACGTTGTCAGGCTCGGAACTGGTGCCCTCGGTCTCCTTGCTGGTACCGGCATACAATGAGGAACTGACGATTATTGAAAATGTAAACTGTCTCATGACGCTGAATTATCCAACGTATGAGGTTATCGTGGTTAACGATGGTTCCAGTGACAACACGTTGAAGGTGTTGCTGCAAGAGTACAATCTTAAGCCCATGACCAATACGAAAATGCATGGCAAAATTGCATGTAAAAACATACGGGGCATTTATCATAATCCAGAATTCCCGGATCTGTATTTGATCGATAAGGAGAACGGTGGTAAGGCGGATTCACTTAATGCAGGTATTAATCTGTCTCACTACCCTCTTATTTCTTCGATCGATGCCGATTCGCTTCTGGAGAAAGATGCCTTGATCCGTATGGCACGCATGTACATGGAGAACCCGGAAGAGACGGTAGCGATTGGTGGCGATGTTCGTATAGCCAATGGCTGTAAGATCGAAAACGGAGCCGTGCAGGATGTATCGCTTCCTCGCAAAATGTGGCCAATGTTCCAGTCTATTGAGTACCTCAAAGCCTTTCTCGGCGGACGAATTGGCTGGAGCCACATGAATGGTTTGATTATCGTATCAGGTGCTTTCGGTATGTTCCGTAAGGATGCAGTTATTGCTGTCGGAGGCTACCGGGACGGTTATCCTGGGGAGGACATGAACATTATTATCAAGCTTCACCGCTATATGCTGGAAAATAAATTGAAGTATCGCGTGGCCTTCTGTCCTGAAGCGGTATGTTGGACACAAGCTCCCGATTCCTACCGGATCTTGTCCAGTCAGCGCAAGCGTTGGGGACGGGGAAATCTGAAGAACATGCTCGAGAACCGTGGCATGCTGTTCAACCCGAAATACAAAGTAATGGGCATGGTGACGATGCCATACAATGTCATTTTTGAAGCACTCAACCCGTATTTCCGGATTACCGGACTTCTGGCACTCGCCGGATACGTGCTGATGGATATGACGCAGTGGCCGATTCTCGTGTTGTTCGGATTGTTGAACTTTGTGAGTGGTTATCTGCTGAGTGTAGGCGCGCTAGTGCTGGAGGAAATTGCATTTAAGCGTTACAACAAGCTATCTGATTTGGTCAAAATGCTGGTATTCTCTGCCTTGAAATTTGTAGGTTACCATCAGCTCGGTGTGCTCTGGAGATTGCAGGGTCACGTTCAGTTTATGCAAAACAACAATTCATGGGGCACGATGACACGCCAGAGCTGGTCAGAAGAAGAAAAGGGTACAAGCGAAGCTGCTTGATCATAACTGAAGGAGAAGGGTGGAAAAGAACATGCCAAATACGGCAACATTGCAGCGTGAGACTGCGGTCAATGTGTATCGAAGTGTAGAGCAAGGGTTGAAGGAAACGGGTGCCGGAACATGCGGTTTAATGTTCATCCACTGTGCAGGGAATATTCAGCCAGAGCAGCAGATCCGAACACATTTGGAACAGACGCATGATTATGATTTTCAGTTGTGGAAGGATGGAGCTACGCAGACGATTGCGGTTCTATTGCCGAGATTAACCTTGGATGAGATTCACTATGCAGGACTTCGGATCAAGCATGAGCTGCAGGAAACGGTACCTGGTGCCGATCCACAGATTACACTGGCTAGCTTCACGGATAAGGATCGTCCTTCGCAGGCGACCATTCAGCATATGGCTGAATCCTCGAAGCTGGTAGATTCATCTGAGATTCATATCTATACGCTGGACAAGACATCAACAGATCCGGAACGTATTTTGATTGTAGATAATGATCCAACCGTGCGTGAGTTTCTGCAATTGCGATTGAAGATGCAAGGCTACGAAACGTATGAAGCTGTAGATGGTCTGGCTGCACTGGAGCTTATCGAGAAAGTGACACCGGATCTGGTACTGACTGAATTGAACCTGTATGGCATTGACGGCTTGCCGTTCATCCATCATATCCAGAAGTTAGAGATAGAGCAGCCGCCCAAAATCGTCGTTCTGACGGAGCAGCGTGTGGAGCAAACGATCAGCCAATGCTTCCGTAGCGGGGTTGATGATTATATGACCAAACCGTTCTCACCTGTAGAGCTGGATGCTCGTATTCGGCGGTGCCTGCACTAAATAGTTGTGAATTTATGCAAATGCCAAAGAGATAACGATAGACAAAAAGAACAAATATCACACAAAATCAAAATCATTGTTGGAGGGACTATCATGCATAATCAACATTTCCACTCATTATTAAATGCGATTGAAAATAAAGAAGCGGTACTCGGCGTAGTTGGGCTCGGTTATGTAGGGCTTCCACTTGCTGTAGAAATGGTCAATCAAGGCTTCACGGTCATCGGAATTGATCTCGATGCTTCTAAGGTAGAGAGTATCTATCATGGGGATTCATATATTCATGACATTTCCTCTGAGGAATTGAAAAAAGTGATGGAGACGGGTCGTTTCCAACCAACGACAGATTATAGTATGCTGCGTGTCATCGATGCGTTGAGCATCTGTGTGCCAACACCGCTGAGCGAGAACCAAGATCCGGATACATCGTACATTGAGACGGTAGTTGATCAGATTAAACTGCACATGAAACCAGGTATGCTGATTACGCTGGAAAGCACAACCTATCCGGGAACTACGGAAGAACTGATTCAACAGAAGCTGGACAAAATCGGACATGAAGCAGGCAAAGACTACTTCCTCTGCTTCTCGCCAGAGCGGGTTGACCCGTCCAACGGACGATTCACTACGTTTAATACGCCTAAGGTTATTGGAGGCACCACCGAAGCTTGCCTTAAGCTAGGAACGGCGTTGTATGGTAAATATGTGCAAACGGTTGTACCTGTATCTTCACCAAAAGTAGCGGAGATGTCCAAACTGCTTGAAAATACATTCCGCAGCGTGAATATCGCCTTCGTGAATGAAATGGCGATGATGTGTGATCGCATGGGCATCGACATCTGGGAAGTCATTGATGCAGCTGCAACGAAACCGTTTGGCTTCATGCCATTCTATCCGGGTCCAGGCATCGGTGGTCACTGCATTCCGCTGGATCCAATGTATCTGTCATGGAAAGCAAAAGGTTTCCGTTTCTACAGCAAATTCATTGAGTTGGCACAATCGACGAATGACAATATGCCATATTATGTTCTGAATAAAACGTCAACGATTCTGAACGAATACGCCAAGTCTGTTCGCAATTCCAATATATTGCTGCTTGGTATGTCCTACAAGCCGAATATTGCGGATCTGCGTGAGTCCCCAGGACTGGAAGTATACGAATTGTTCAAGGAAAGTGGAGCCAATGTAAGCTACTACGATCCATATGCTGATTCATTCTTAGACAAACATGGCGAGACTGTACACAGCGAAGCATTCAATCTGGAACAGTTCAAATCATACGATTGCATCGTGCTGATTACCAATCATAAGGATCTTCCATATCGTGAAATTTCGGAGCTCGGTGTACCAATTCTTGATACACGTAATGCATTCCGCACATATACGCAGCCTCATATTTATAAGATTGGTCACTCGGTACAACACCCCGTGCTTGAACCAAGTGAAGCGTTGCTCGTCTGAGGAATCCAATGAAACGATGGAGGCAGGTTCCGGTGAAGGCAAAATGGGTACTTCTGGCGCTAATATTTTGCCTTCTGCTTCTGCCCTGGCTGCTCAAGTGGTTCTCTCATGAGGAACGTAAAGCGACTTGGCTGTGGGACGCTTCTATTATTGCAGAGCAGACACCGGAAGTTATCTCATTTTCCAAAGAGCAGGGCGTGAATGTGATCTTCCTGCAAATACAGGATGAAGTATCCGATGATACGTACCGCAAATTTATCGCTGCTGCGAAGGTGGCGGAGATTGAGGTACACGCTCTGAACGGTCATGCGGATTGGGCGTATACGGAGAAACGGGAAGAAGGACTGGCTTTTATTGAGCGAGTGCGAGCATATAATGCAGCTTCCGCCAAGAATGAACGTTTTGAAGGTATCCAACTGGATGTAGAGCCGTATCAACTGAAACGGTGGGAGAATGAGGAGAGCCGTGTCATTGCAGAGTGGCAAGATAACATGAAGGCCTGGACGGACGCGGGAGAGGATGCAGGATTGTACATGAGCGCTGCCATTCCGTTCTGGCTGGATGCCCGTCAGTCGTCCGGGAATGAAGGCACGTTCAGCCACTGGGTCATCTCCCACTTCGATGCCGTAGCTATCATGGCGTACCGTGACAGTGGGCAGCAGATGTACGATCTGTCCAAGGAGGAACTGGACGAAGCGGACGACCTAGGCAAGAAAGTCTGGATCGGAGCAGAGTTGGCCGATACGCATGAGGGCGATCACCTGACCTTTTTCCGTAAACCAATCAGCAATATGGATGAGGAAATTGAGAAGGTGTTCAAACTTGGCTCCGCTCATTCTTCCTTTGCAGGTGTTGCCGTGCATCATTATGAAGCATGGTATGCGAAGAAGAACGGCATTCCGCTTGCGCGTAAGGATGATGAGCGGAAATAGGAATGACCGTTATGAGGATCGAGAGTCAGTGTAACCTTACAACGCGCAGAAGATATGAAATGAACAAGTGAAGTGAACAAGAAAGGCAAGTCCTGGAATGAAGGGGACTTGCCTTTCTTGTTGTTATGAATGGTAAAAAATAATCGCAACAGATGCCATAGATGGTCAAGAGTTCATTCCTAGCCGTTAAGCTGGCTTAGCGAAGACGAAGAGATCGGCATCATAGCATAGGCGGCTTGAAACGTAAGGTGGAATGTGCTCCTATTTATTCTTTGCTGCTCTCCGTTGTCCGATAGCGGTTGGGGGGCAGACCGACCTGTTTTTTGAACGCTTTGGAGAAGGAGAACAAGTCGGGGTAACCGACGGAATGAGCCACTTCAGTTAAGCTTAGCGGGGTCTGCACAAGTAAACGCTTAGCCTGATCCATTTTTAATTGCTGAATATACTGGACGGGAGAGAGACCGTACGCTCTGCGGAACTGTTTGGCAAAATGGGTTCGATCCACACCGGCATGAGCGGACACGCCTTCAACTGTAATGCCGCCAGCAAAATGGATATCCATATACTCCTTGCCCTTCTGGAGCCAGGGAGTGGCTGAGTCTGGCTGTAATCCTTTGGTCGCCGGAGAACGTGCAATTCGGTCAAATAGGCTTAGAAATCGAGTAAGTCGCCCTAGATCACTTGCTCCATCCTGCGGTTTGCGAACATCCTCCATAAATGCACGCATTGCACTAGCTGTCTCTGGTGTTAACACACCTGAACGATAAGGCGAGTCTGGAGTCAGACCGATCCGGGAGAGCAGTTCAGCCGCATGTGAGCCGTCAAAGGCGATAAATATTTTCTGCAATGTGTTCTCAGGGGTGGTCCAGTACTCGTGAGTGACATGCGGAAATAGACAGAACGCATCTCGTGCTCGCAAGGCATGATGTTGCCCATTCTGAATAAACGTACCTTCCCCCTCTAACACAAACAGCAAATAATGATAAGGTGTGGTGCGAGGGCCAATATGATAGTTGCTCTTGGCTAGATTGCGGCCGATACGAATCGGCCAGGCGCCACCGGCTTTCTCGAATTCAGATGGAGTGAAAAAAATAATATCCAAAAACTCGTGGTGGTCCTCCTTCATGCTCTCGGTCATCGGGAACACCTCTTTAATATATAAGTATTGTAGATACGATCGAAAAGGTTCACTTATAACCTATTATACAGGTGGGTTTTATACATATTCAAGATCAACAAGACCTAATTCTGAGAAAAGACCACAAAATGACAAAATAAAATTGCCGCGAAATGACATTGATCACAGACAAATCAATTGATATGATGTCCATACCTATTAAACCAAGTTAATTAATCGGTATTTGGAGCTTATGTACTAATAAAATGAACAGAAATTAGGCGCACTTTAAAAATAAGTTTCAAGAGGTGCCAACGTAGTGGAGGGGACGAAATCGATTCTGCAGAAGCAACGCGTTCACCTTTATCTCCGGATTTTCCCTTTGGAAAAGGGAAATTAAAAAAAATCTGGGATAACAGTGATCGAAAGAACGATTCGTACGCGGAACGTCAAGGAAGCACAACGGTAACTTTTTTTAACATGAGACTTTATTTATTCATAGAAGGGAATGACTTTGGTGAGCGAACAGGAAGAGATGAAGTTTGGATGGTTTTTGCCAACAGCAGGGGATGGTAAGTATGTAGGAGTTGAACCAGAGCGAGCGCCGAGTCTGGATTATCTGGTTCAGGTAGCACAGACGGCGGAGACGGCAGGGTTCGAATTCGTGCTTATTCCAACAGGGGGAGCCTGTCTGGATGCGTGGGTTGTCGGCTCGGCTGTGATGAGCCATACCAAGACATTGCGTCCCCTTGTCGCTATTCGCCCGGGCCTGGTTACACCGGTTCTTGCTGCACGCATGGGTGCGGCGCTGGATCAGCTCTCTGGAGGCCGCGCCATGATGAATGTGGTTACAGGTAGCTCGGTTCGAGATTTGGAAGAGCTGGGTGATCCGCTGGCACATGCACATGATGAGCGGTATGTACGCGCAAGCGAGTATATGGAAGTCATGAAGCGTTCGTGGACCCAGTCCACAGGACTCAATCTGACTGAATTCGCAGGCAGCGGCGCACAATCGAATGCGGATGCGTCCAGTGATCCATATCCAGCGTTTAACGGGCAACACTATACCTTCAAAGGTCCAGTAGGCATGCCAGAAACGGTACAGAAACCTCATCCACCATTCTATTTGGGAGGAAGCTCCCCGATTGCGAAGCGAGTTGCTGTGGAGCATGCGGATACATTCCTCATGTGGGGCGAACCCCATGACTGGATCCAAGAGCAGATCGAAGAGATCGAGGTCATTCGTGAGCAGGTTAAAGCGGAAACAGGACAAGATCGTCAGATGCGTTACGGCATGCGTGCGCAAGTGCTCATTCGGGATACGGAAGAAGAAGCATGGGCCGCCGCTTGGGAGATTATTAGTAAAGTACCGCCAGAGGCAATCGAGAAGGCCAAAGCAGCCTTTGCCGAGACGGATGCTACCAACCAGCGTAGACAAAATGAGCTGCGGGAACTATCGGAGAAACAACAATTTGTTGTGGGTCCTAACCTGTGGACGGGCTTGTCTGTCGTACGCTCCGGCGGTGCAATCCTTATCGTGGGCACAGCTGAACAGGTTGCAGAACGCTTGATGGAATATGGAGATATAGGTGTGACTACCTTTATTCTTTCCGGGTATCCACATCTGGAAGAAGCCGAAATCTTCGGGCGGACAGTTATGCCAATCATTCGAGACCAATGGAAAACAAGACAAAAGCAGCACTCCGTTACTACCAACTAAGTAAGTTAACTTTTTTACACTTTAACGGAGAGGGCAGAACCGATCTGAAGAAGCCTAGCGCTCGCCTTTATCCCCGGATTTTAACCATTAAAAGAAATGATTCAGAGAAATCTGGGGATAACAGCGATCGGAAGATGGTACTGCACTCGGAGTGCCCAGTGTGAAACATTCGTAGAACTTACATTAATCATCCTTCAGGAGGTCGTATTTAATGAAAAATAAGAAAAAGTATATCCTGCCCCTTATCAGTATGCTGGTCATGTCCATCCTGCTGTCGGCTTGCGGCGGCGGAGATAACGCAGCATCCGGAGAGAATGATTCCTCGGGTTCAGGTTCAGGGAAAGTGAAAATCAGCTTCATCCACTGGCGTGGAGAAGATGTAGAAGCATTGAATAAGACCATCGACGCGTTTGAAAAGGAAAATCCAAACATCGAGGTAGAAATGCAGACATTGCCTTCGGATCAGTATCAATCCACCGTACAATCCAAAATCAGTGATGGTTCGGTCGGGGATGTCTTTGCATCCTTCCCAGGTGCACAATTCGAAGCCTTCACCAAAGCTGGATTGTTCACAGACCTGACGGGATCATCATTCTTGTCTGCTTTTAATTCGAAACTGATAGAAGCAGGGCAACATGATGGCAAGCAATATGCAGTTCCGTATCAACTTGTATATAACGATCCCATCTATAATGTGAAGCTGTTTGAACAGTATGGTCTGACGCCACCGACGGATTGGGAAGGTTTCCTGGCACTGTGCCAGAAGCTGAAAGACAATGGCATCATTCCAATTGCTTTTGCCGGAGCGGACATTGGCCCAGGCCAATTCATGAACACGATGGTCATGAACAATGCGCCGAGTGACGACATTTTTACCAAAGTAGAAGCAGGCGAAGCTAAACTGACGGATGAGTTCTGGGTGAAAACGTTGACTCAGATCAAAGAGCTGAACGATAAAGGATACTTCCAGCAGGATGCACTGGGTACGAAAGACCCTGCGGCAGGAGCGTTGTTTATTCAGGAAAAAGCAGCAATGCTCGCAAGTGGATCATATCAACTTGCTCAGAACAAGCTGCAAAACCCGAATCTGGAGCAAAAATTGCTCGCACCAATTACAGTAAGTGCCGATCAGGCGAAGTATGAAGGGGTGCACACCACCACATTTATGCTTGCGGTGAATAGCAAGTCGAAGCATCCGGAAGAAGCGAAGAAGTTCATTGAGTTCTTGAGCAAACCGGAAGTAGCTAGCGAGTATGCTAATCAGACCGGACAGAATGTAACGGTTAATGATGTGAAATACGATACACCTGAGCTTCAAGTTGCCGGAGAATGGGCAAGCAAAAAGACCGTGTTCCAGCCACGGTTCACCATCCTGAATGGAGATAACCAAAAGGCTGTTACGAACTCCATCCAGGCTGTGCTAAGCGGTACTTCGCCAGAAGAAGCAGCGCAGCAGGCACAGGCGATCATTGATCAGCATATCGGGAAATAAACGATGAAAAATCGTATTCAGCTATCCCTGTTTCTATTACCTGGGTTGCTGCTGTACGTTGGATTGTTCGTATTTCCTACATTGACGGGGCTGTTCTACTCCTTTACGGATTGGGACGGGGTATCCCCGTCGTATGCATTTGTAGGGCTGGATAATTATAAGGACAGTCTCAGCAGCATCGTATTTCGCAAAGCCTTTGGCAACAACGTTGAATTCATGTTAACGGTAGTTATCGCTCAAACGTTTATTTCACTTGTACTTGCCTTGCTCTTGGTTCGTAATACAAAGACACGTATTGTGCTTCGGGCGTTGTATTTCCTGCCTACCATTCTGTCCTCTGTATCGGTCGGACTAATATGGGCATTTATGTATGATCCATCTATTGGATTGATCAACTACGGCTTGAATGAGGCGGGTATGAGCAGTATAGCTCGTAACTGGATCGGTGATCCCAAGATTGCGATCTATTCTATCGCCGCAGTACAGGTCTGGGCTCATGCCGGACAGATGATGATTGTGTTCATCGCAGGTCTACAGGGCATTCCAGCAGAATTGTACGAAGCTGCTCGAATGGATGGAGGCAGCAAGTGGCAGGTATTCCGCACGGTGACTTGGCCTTTGCTTGCGCCTTCAGCAACCATTGTTGTGGCATATACCACCATTCAATCGTTTAAGGCGTTTGACCTCATTTTTACAATGACGGACGGCGGTCCGAACTATGCAACTGAAATTTTGACGACATATATCTATCATACCGCCTTTGGCAGCTATTCATTTGGTCTGGCTTCTGCCGGTTCGATGATCTTCCTCGTATTGCTCGCGCTTTTGACGCTGTTGCAGTTCAAGGCACTGCGCGCCGACAGGGTAAGCTATTGAGATTGAAGCAGATCTAAGGCAGAAGGGAGTTCGTATGGTTTTAAAATGGTTCAATCGACTAATTCTATTGGTGTACGCGTTACTCATCATTGTGCCGCTGTACTTTGTATTTGTGTCCTCGTTCAAAACAAGCAGTAATTTTTTCACCAGTCCATTTAGCTGGCCTGATCCATTTACGTGGGACAACGTCATTGGCATGTTTCGTAACCAGCCGATGTGGCAATATTTTGGAAACAGCTTGGTCGTGACGTTAGGTACGGTTGCAATTGAGTTGTTGCTAAGCAGTATGATTGCATACGCGATTGTGCGCTGGGGCGGGAGTGTAGGCAAAATCGTATTTGCTCTGTTCGTAGCAGGTCTGATCGTTCCTTCTCAGGTGAGTATGCTTCCGATTTATTCCCTAACACGTACACTGGGATGGTCGGACAGTCTGACTGGGCTAATCATTGTGTCCGCTGCAATGCTGATGCCTGTCTCGGTATTTATGTTGACCGGTTTCATGCGTATGCTTAACACAGAGATCTTGGAAGCAGGCAGTATGGACGGAGCCAGTGAGTGGAGGCTTTACACCAAAATTGCGTTACCACTTGCTGCACCATCGCTCGCGGCAACAGCAACATTCCTACTCGTTATGGTGTGGAATGACCTGCTGATTCCAATGCTCATGCTTACAAGTAAATCCAAGCTAACGTTACCGCTCGCGCTTATGCAGTTCCGAGGCGAATACGTGACCAATTATCCGATGATGCTCACGGGTGTGATGATTACAGCTATTCCGATGATTGTGTTGTTCCTTCTGCTCCAGCGTTATTTTGTTGCAGGTCTGACAGCAGGTTCACTCAAAGGGTAAGGTTATAGGAACAGATCAACGTATCTGCGTATTTTGCATTGATTTCTGCATCATTCTGCATAATAATGGTTTAGTGTGTCAGAATGATTACATAGAGATCAAGGGAGCTATAAGTGATGAGCAAACTGGAAGTATTGCGGAATCCCAAGCAGCGCAAGCTGCTGTTCAGCGCCGGCATGAGCTGGCTGTTTGATGCGATGGAGGTCGGCATGATCTCCTTCATCGTGGCTGCACTTGCCAAGGAATGGAGCCTCAGCCCTGGACAAGTCGGCGTGTTAACAAGTATTAACTCTATCGGTATGGCATTAGGTGCCCTGCTTGCAGGTGCGCTTGCAGACCGTTTCGGACGTAAGGCTATTCTGATGTGGACGTTATTAATCTTCACAATTGCAAGCGGTCTATCTGCCCTGGCTACCGGATTTGCAGTCCTGTGTGCACTGCGTCTGGTTGCAGGGATTGGACTTGGAGGAGAACTGCCTGTAGCTTCTACATTGGTATCGGAATCCATGCCGACGGCAGAACGTGGGCGTGCGGTTGTATTATTGGAGAGCTTCTGGGCAGGAGGCTGGATTGTATCGGCACTCATTGCTAACTTTGTTATCCCAGAGTACGGCTGGCGAATTGCCTTTGCCATCGGAGCACTTCCGGCGTTCTATGCATTGTATCTGCGCCGTGCCATTCAAGACCCACCGCGGTACAAGAATCATACTAAGCTGCATAAAATCACGTTCCGCGAAAAAGTGGCTACAGTCTGGTCAGCACCTCATCGCCGTACAACGTTGATGCTGTGGGTCTTGTGGTTTACCGTGATTTTCTCCTATTATGGCATGTTCTTGTGGCTACCTTCGGTAGTTATGGCTAAAGGGTTTACGCTCGTGAAAAGCTTCCAGTACGTGCTGATCATGACGATTGCACAGTTGCCAGGATACTTTACCGCGGCGTACTTCATTGAACGTTATGGTCGCAAATTCGTGCTTGTCGTGTATCTTACCTTGACCGCGATTAGTGCTATTGCGTTTGGACTAGCAACGACGGAAGCAACGATCCTGGCTGCAGGAATCTGTCTGTCATTCTTCAATTTGGGAGCTTGGGGCGGACTGTACGCATACAGCCCGGAATTGTACCCCACTTCGGTTCGTTCAACAGGCGTTGGACTAGCTACATCGGTAGGCCGGATTGGCGGCGTCATTGCACCATTCATGGTCGGTATGCTGGTTCAGCGAGCAGTTCCAATCAGCCTGATCTTCACCATTTTCTTCGTAACCATCCTCATTGGTGCAGCGGCTGTGCTGTTCTGGGGTCGGGAAACGAAGGGACAAGAGCTGGCTGAGTAAATTGTATTAGGGCGTGTCTTAAAACTCCGAAGGATTAGATTTTGCCGAATTTTCGTTCCAAACAAGGAAATTTTCAGCAGGCGTGCCGGGGCACGTCAAGGGAAATTGACGCAGGAGGGGGCGAAAAGGGGGTAAAAGATGCACTTCAGCGAGTTTTGAGAAACGTCCTAAATTCAAGCGCAACTTTTGTGCGGGTCTGTCTGCCTACGGAAATGCAGGCTGGACAAGCGGTACAAGGTTGATACAAGAAGAGGTGTGACCCTGATACGACCATGGGCTCATGCCTCTTTTTGTTATGTTCGAGACTCATTTTTTCATGCTCCATCGGTCCGATAGACGCCCCTTGGGTGATATCCTATAATGACACTCGGGATGTCGAACCGTGAGGATTCAGGGGAAAGAAGTGGGATCTGGATTCAGAAAAATGGAGGGTAATGACATGATAAAGCGTAATTTTGAAAAGAACCATACGAGTGAAATGAATGAAAAGAATATGATAAATCAACAGCATAGCGTGAGTGGAGGTTCTATAACCGTGAGTCGCAAAGTAACCCATCAAAGGGGAAGAAAAACGAACAAACGAGCAGGAAAGGTTGGTATGCTCCTCGGTACTTGCGCGATGGCTCTCGGTCTTACAGTGGCAGCCCCTTCTGCGGGAGCGCAGAAACTGGAACAAGGTGTTCGTAGTGAACATGTGCTGCAATTGCAGGAGCAATTAAGCGATCTGGGTTACTTTGACGCAGGAATGACGGGGTATTACGGTGCCATTACGAAGAGTGCTGTCCGCGAATTCCAACAGGCGCAAGGACTGAGCGCCGATGGTGTGGCAGGCCCGAAAACGCTGAACAGACTGAACCATAAGGTCAAAGCCGAAGGCAATACACTGCGCCAGCTCGCCAAGCTAATTCATGGGGAAGCGCGAGGGGAATCGTTTGAAGGACAGGTAGCTGTCGGAGCTGTGGTGTTAAATCGGGTACACTCGGGAGAATTCCCTTCGTCGATTCCGAAGGTTATATTCCAGAAAGGTCAGTTTACAGCAGTAGACGATGGGCAGTTCAATCAGAAGCCGACGGCAACCTCGTACAAAGCAGCACGTAAAGCCTTGAACGGCGCTGATCCAACGCATGGTGCACTCTATTATTACAATCCGAAGATTGCCACCTCGCTGTGGAGTAAGAGCAGACCAACACTGCTGACCATTGGGCAGCATGACTTTACAAGGTGAGAGTGAGTATTACTAAAATCAATTTTTGATATTAAAAGTGTTCATGAAACAGACGTGCAAGGACGCCAATCGATAATGATTGATGATGTCCGTGCACGTCTTTTGGATTTATAGTTATGATTAGATGCCGGTCTTGGAGAATCGGGACAGGGCAAACCTGCTAATATCCTGATCCGTATGCCCTGTCTGGACTAAGTCGGACAGGATCTTGCCAACTGCGCTTGCAAATTTGAAGCCGTGACCCGAGAAGCCGCCTGCAAGCCAAACATGCTCATGCATCGGATGATGATCAATAATAAAGTCCTCGTCGGGTGTCATTTCGTATTTGCATACACTGCCACGCTTCAATTGGCCAGCCGCTAGTGGCATTCGAAGCTCAAGCAGCCTCCGGAGTTCACCCTCGTCTGTTTCTTCCGCTCCGAATGGTGTCTGTTGCTCTCCTGGCGTCCATGTAGGTCCCGTATCATGACGGCCGATCTTCACTCCAGCCCCGCCGATACTGGGAAATCCATAATAGACACCAGCCTGTTCGGATATAGTGAAACCAGGAAAATGTTCTTCCCCGAACAATGCTTCCGGCGCATCAAACCATCCTACCGTTTTGCGAACGGCTCGAATCGGAAGATTCACAAACGGTTTCAATGTCTGAAACCAGGCACCTGTGCTAAGTATGAGCTTACTAGCGTGATATGTATCTCCTCCAGCGGTTTTTACGGATACGGATTGAGCTCCGCATTCCACATGTTCCACAAGGGTATGCGTTAGCAGGGTGGCACCTGCTTGTTCTGCGGCTTGCCGATAAGTCTGAACGCAGCGTTCACTGAACAGATAACCAGCATCCGGTTCATACATGCCTTCATAATGTTCAGGAATTGTAATCCCTGACCAGCGCTTCATCACTTCATTTGCACGCAGCATTTCATATCGGACTCCGGCATCATCAGCATGAGTCAACCGGTCGCGAAACGAATGGAATTCTGGATTAACCAGGTTGATAACCCCTGAACGAACAAGCAGATTGTTGCCCGTTGCATCCTCTAGCTCTTGCCATAAATTCTGGGCAAGAAGTGCCAACGCGATGTAATCAGGCCCTCCGCTGTAAACATGGCGAATTAATCGGGACTCTCCATGATGGCTTCCTTCGGTATGTGGGGGATCAAAAGCATCAATCATCAGGGTTTTAAGCCCGCTTCGTGCCAGATAATAACCTGCACTCATCCCCATGGAGCCTGCTCCAACGATAATGACGTCATAGGATTGTATGATAAGAGCTCCTCCTTCGCGGATTGATCAGAATCGAATATTCTTCAGGATAATGTAGACTTAAAAGCCAGTTTGGTCAAGGGGCAGGAAGACCTGGGTAAAAGTTAATCTGCCTCATCATTGGATTCATCTGGCCAATCCTGTACAATGAATAACGACAAAACAACAGTAGATTAAGGATGATCACCATGATACGAATGATTATTTCACCAGCCAAAAAGATGAAGGTCGATACCGATCTGATGGCATCTAAGCAGTTACCCCAATTTATAAACGAAACTGAGCAACTCCTGAGTTTGCTTCAGAAATTAACCTACGACGAACTTAAATCAATGTGGAAGTGTAACGATGCCATCGCCGAGCAGAATGTGGAGCGAATTCAGAATATGAATCTGAAGACAAATCTTACGCCAGCCATCTATGCCTATGAAGGAATTCAGTATCAGTATATGGCGCCTGGTGTTTTTCAACAGGAGGAACTGGCGTATCTGGAGAAGCATTTACGCATTTTATCCGGCTTCTATGGTATGTTACGGCCTTTGGATGGTGTCACTCCATATCGCTTGGAAATGCAGGGCAAGTTGCAGGGACCAGGATTCAAGTCGCTCTATCAATTCTGGGGAAGCAAATTGGCAGATCAGCTTCAAGCGGAAAGTAATTGCATCCTAAATCTAGCTTCCAAAGAGTACAGCAAGAACATCACGCCTTTTCTGAGCGAGGAAACAGAGTTCATCACATGTGTATTTGGACAGATGGTCGAAGGGAAGCTTGTTGAGAAGGCAACGCGTGCCAAGATGGCCAGAGGTGAGATGGTGCGTTATATGGCGGAGCATAAGATTACAGACATAAAGGACGTTAGAAGTTTTGATCGGTTAGACTTTAGTTTTTCCGAAGCGTTATCGGATGAGAGAACTTATATATTCTTACACGTAGAGAGAAATTAGACTAAAATACATGTTCGTTTCCTTTACATATGGTGAGGCTTCTGTTATTGAGTTTGGGTAAAATTGAAAAAAAGGATTCGTATTAGAAGATGCCATCAAACGGATGGCTCTTTTTGTGACCCCATTTTTTAAGCTGATGTGCCTAAAATAGTTCAATTATGGATGCTAACAAGCCTTAAAATAAGTTGGATCGAATCCTATTCAATGTTCTAAAGCTACAAGAAGTGCTAGATATTGTGAAACCGAATACGTATTTACAAAGTATATATAAATAAGGATATAACTTATAGTTATTAATTAGATGTACGGGGAAGTAACATATAAATGGATGTGTTTAATGAATGTAGATGAAGCGCAGATGAATTTAACTATGGGGTTTCTTCGTACAGATCAGGTTTGCGCCGGATACAAAGAGAGGAGGACAATCATGCCATTTATTGGGGAATCATTTTAATAATAATCCTAGCATTTATTCTATGGGCATTAATGATCCCGTTATTCAATAAAATAGGTAGTAGAATTCTGAAAAAGTACGATAAATTCAAACAAGAGGAGAATGCAGATGAAAAATTCAAAGACGTTTAGAGCAGGGGCCATTGCGGTTGCACTAGTTATTATTGTGGGCGTATTGCTGGTAACCTTCTTTGTCACACGAATTCCGAATGGTTATGTTGGGGTCGTGTATTCACCAAACGGAGGGGTAAAAGATAGTACACTGAGTCAAGGATGGAAACTCGTTGGAGCGTTTGATAAAGTGACGAAATATCCGATTCGAATTCAAACGGTTGAATACAGAGATATCCAGATTGCTACTTCTGACGGGAAAAACATCACAATCGATTTTGCTTACAACTACCAGGTAGAACCAAGTAAAGTATCTTCTATTTTCAACACATTTGGACCCATAAGCATTCAAGAAATTGAGGATACATATCTCAAAACACGTTTCCGTGACGCAGCCCGTAAAGGTATTTCCAAGTTTACTGTCATTGATGTGTATGGTGAAAAGTCATCCGAGGCAGGCGTAGACGTGCAACAGCGTTTTTCTGATGATGTAAAAGAATTAGGCTTTATTGTATCAAACGTTACCGTAGGTGTTCCTCAACCTGATGCGAAAACTCAGGAAGCCATTGATAAGCGTGTCGAGGCTTCTCAAGAACTGGAACGTAAGACAACTGAACTTGAGATTGCGAAGAAAGAAGCAGAGCGCAAGCGCGTCGAGGCACAAGGTAATGCAGATAAATTATTGATCGAAGCGGAAGGTCAAGCCAAAGCAAATAAAGAACTTCAACAATCATTATCAAGTCAACTCGTTGAATATGAAACCATTAAGAAATGGGATGGGGCTCTACCATATGTAAGTGGATCTAATACGCCAATGATTCAGTTACCGGGTACTAAAGTAGAACAGAATAGCAACACGGGGAATGTAGCTCCTTAATTTGTGGTTTGAAATAAATGTATAACTGAATCCATTTCATAATACCTTTAGCTGCTTAAATCAAGGTTAGATACAGATCAAAACGGTTTGATTTGTCTATATCTAGTCACATAAAAAATCGTTTTAATGAGTTAAGAAATTGATTCAACTTTCTCACTAATTAAATGTGGTAAAAAATAAACTCCACTTGTAAAATGAAAAGCAAGTGGAGTTTGAGCTGTAGCGCCATAACATTAAACTATTCCTGATAAGGTTTAAATTCAATGATTATAACTCCTTAGTGTTAAGATGGATAACGAGCGATATAGGCTCCGCAATCGTTTCTTCAGTGAGAAGAACGACTCAACTTCAGATAAGATCATACTAGCAAGTATTAAGAGCAACTGGATATAAAGAACTAGGTCTAAACGTCGGTATTTTAGACACGTACAATTCAAAATTTAACTACATAGGATGAAGGGGGATTCGTACTAGGACTTCAGTATAAGTTTTTGGTGGATAAATTTAGGAGTTATGCTGGATGAAACAAGATCAAGCTTCTGCTAACATGGGATAATCCTATTTTGAATGAGTTGAGAATCGTATGAGTACAATTAAAATCACCCCTGAACAGCTACATCACGTATCGACTCAGGTGGAGCAGGCGAGACAACAGTTAGAACAGATACGTGGTGAACTAACAAGGCAGATCATGTTTGTCCGAATGATGTGGACGGGGGCAACACAAGAGCGGTTTTTCTATGAATTTGAGCGATCAGGTCCTATACTTGATAAGGCGTTAGAGAGTATGGTCAACACCTCTAAGGAATTAAAGGTCATCGCCACACGTTTCGAGGATGCAGATGCTCAGAGTGTAAGTCTCGGTGGTGCAGCTGGAGCTGTTGGCGCAGCAGCTATGATGACCAATTCAAGTGGTACTGGCTCAGGTGATAAAGGCTACCGGATGGCTCATGTTAATTTTTATGGTAGGTGGATGTGGCTGCCTGTCAATGAGAATGGTGTTGCGGATCAGGCCTCTCTACAAGCTTATGAGAAGGATCAAGGACATCTGGATTTTAATAAAATGCAAGCTGTGAATGTCGAACCTCCTGGAGAGGACATATTTGCACTCCAGATTAAGGCATTTGAGCTCGGTATTGATCCATTTTCGGGTAGACCTGTTTCAGAGGATTATGCAAAATGGATGGTTATAAGTCTGAAGGCTGGACAGATTTTTATGGGATTTCAAATGATTCGTGGGAGCATACCTGGCCGCCAAGGGCCTCTCCGTTTGCCATCTTCCCATTCCTCCGTAAAGAAGATGAAAGGATATATTGAGGAGGCCGAAAAGGCGAAGAGAAAGAGTTCAGAAAAAGCAGGGTCGGCTAATGGCGGGAATGGTGAAACTGGGACCGTTTGGGATAATATCAAAGGAACACAACCTAATAATCCAGGTACAAACATTCCTAAATCATTTGAAGTATCAGTGAATGGAGAAAAGTATTGGGTAAATCCAAATGCTACTAAACATATGGTAGAGTATTCAACCAGAACTATATCGCATGGACAAAAGTTAACTGAACAACAATTATTAACTAGTTTTCAATCATCTGTAAAAGAAGCTACTAGAAAGGGATACAAGTTTAATGAACCAATAGTAGTTAGCAATTGGGAATTAATATTTAGTCCATCTAGGGAAGCTGGGCAATTACCAGTCATTAAACATGCCCTTTATATACCTTAAACAGGGAGGAAGAAGATGCTGAAATTACAAGGAATATCACAAGATGAGATGAAATCTTATTTGGAGACAGACTTTTACGTACCAATAACCGTTGAGTTTCCTTTAAATGATATTTCATCAAAGGAGTTATTTTATTACAGGGTACTTAATAACAAATCATCTTTCATTGAAGTTAAAGTGAACAGCGAGTCAAATAAAATATTTTCTATTACAGTAGTATCTATCAACGATATTGAATATTCTTCAAAAGAACTAACAAATGTTAGTGATATACCTAAATCTGTTGGAAATCCAATAATTGATGTTGATATATGGAACGGTAAAAAGATCATAGACTCAAAAGATGATTTTAAAGTCATGTATGGTGATAATAAGCTATTTCTTCTGCTAGAACGCATCGAACAAATTACGCAAAGATTAGTTTTACCAAATATTGAGTTACTATTAAATAAGGGTGATGAGATTGTGGATATATATTCTATGATATTCCGGTTGATAAAAGGAAGGACTTAGAAGAAGGGATTGTTGCTTCTACGAATAAAACCTCGTTCACCACACTGAACAGGTCGGAAGGGCTACCCAGACCCGAATAAATTCATCATTTAGCCATAACACAACTAACCAATGTAATACCTGTAAAAAGATTTCGTCAATACGAATGTACGGCACATAGAATGATTTAATTCTATAACCTAAGTAACGCTTTACCGATACATCAAACAGGTTGATTATGGTCAGATGCCACCGTAATTGACCTGTTTTTTTGTATCTTTGTTTTTGCTTTTAGAATCGCAACTTATTCAGTGATAGTGGCTTAAGTTGTTTTACAAGTTTTCTCTAAGGCACCATGCACCAAAAATTTATCAGAATGATGGCTCTATTATTAAAAATAAAGGGAGATGGAGTTAAATGGCATCATTTCTAATGTGGATATACACTTTCAAATAGCCAAGCACTAGATGATGTAACAATTTGGGCTTACACTGATCGTGAGTGGGATGAGATTATAACAGACCTTACAGATATTGTTGACTTACCTAACCCAAGAAATAATATATGGCGTTGTCCTAGTTGCGAAACTATTTATGTGTTTGATGAACAAAACAAATTGACGGATTGTCAAGCCAAGTGCGACAGTTCCTCTGAATAGGAGATTCGTGAGCGATTCTCCAACCCTGACATTTACGGAGTCTGCACTTCACATTAAGGCGTTTGAGCTCGGCATTAATCCATTTTCGGGTAAACCTGTTTCAGAGAATTATGCAAAATGGATGGTCATTAGATGAACTAGGCTTTCCAACCGTTAATGAGCTTTCAGTAGATGTTGAGAACAACCCAGGAATTTTATTCGACAGATTTGCTCAAGGTTCCAAGGACATAGTAAGGTTACAGAATGGTAAAATAAGAATAGTTGGGGAGTCGCCTTTATTAAACCAACAAAGTATTAATGACCTAATTGCTAAAAAACAAATATAAGAATGATAGATCTACTTATTAAGGCTGCGAAAAAAATAGATTGAAATGAGGAAACTCTTGATGAATGCAGACGATAAAAAAAGTTCTACCCCATCTGATAAAGTTAAATTATTTGAAGTTTTAAAGAATCAGACACTCAGCAAGTTGACAAGATTTAGCTGGTGGGAAAGTAGTGAAGCAATGGAGCAATGTGAGATAGCACATGAAGACGTCTTCTCATTAACTGCGGGGCCAGTATTATTATATTTTCAATCAGGGTTAGTAGTAGGAGCAGCGAGTGACCCAGCACAGAATTCTGTTGTTATATGGGTTGAAAGAGATGATACAGGATATGTAACTGAAGAGCCTATCGAAAATGATACTGATCTCTATACAATTAGCGCTTTGGATAATCAATACAGCAATTCTTACTGGAATAAAATAGTAGGGCAGAATATAAAGATGATAAACATTATCAAGCGAGACCCACAGAATGCATTGCTTGCTGAATTACAGAATGAAGTTGGTGTCGAGCTGGTTATGGATAATGGAGAAAAATTTATACTGTCCCACGGGCTTCACAACAATTCTGACGACTTCTCAGTGATAACAGAGTCATATATTGACAGAAGACTTTTAGCGAATCTAGAACGGGTCAAATTGATGTAATACATTGTCCAAATTAAACCCTCAAGGGGATTGAAATGAAAGATTATATAGTAACATTGTAATTATTTTTCCAAATAATATTTGATCCATGAAAATCTTAAAGATGGAGCGGAATACTTCATGGAAAATTTTAATCAGGCAGTTAAGCGTATCTCTGCAATAGATTGGAGTTGTATTGGAAACAAACAAGCAAGATCACATGTTCATTTGAGTAAAGAATACTTAAGAAGATCATCAATATTCCTCCAATGTTATCCTGGTCCCTGTAGGTACCCTTTTATTATCATTTCAAATTCGATAACTAAGTCACAAGCGAGTGTTGATGATTTACAAACACTAAAGGAGATTGACAATAGTTATGTTAGAGATATTGCAAAAAGTTATTTAGAGTTAAACGCACTCATTGATGAAGGTAATCAAATTGCTATTGATAATAAAGATTTGTTTGAGCCAGCAATAAAGCTATATGAAAGAGGGGGCATTTCTTTATAAGGTCTGGCTATTTAAATGTAGCTGGTTCTACTGATCTTCTTTCGCTTGCAAATCGAGTTGAAAGGGAGCCACTTGATATAAGCGATGAAACTTTAGATGCACTTGATAATGGAGATATTGATTAATTTTGTGACGGATCTCCATAAAAAAACATCTGGCGCCGAATGAATCCATCATTCAACCAATAACACAATTAACGCATGTAATATCCGTATAAAGATTTCGTCAACGCGGGTGTAAGCATATAAAATGATTTAATTTTATAGCCGAAATAACGCTCTACCGATACATCAAGCAGGTTAATTATGGTCAGACACTACCTTAATTAACCTGTTTTTTTGGTGTCTTTATTTTCGCTTGTTGCAACATAAGAGAGACCTGAATGACTTACTGTTTTGGTTTTAATGATACTGCTTAAGAAGTATCACTTTGAACAAAGCAAAACAAGATGTTTTTAATAAGCCAGAGTATGCGATCTATTAAGGAATATAGAGCAATGAGCGCTAGAATGGCAATGGATGAAAGAGCTTGCTGTCTAGGTGGGAAGTATTTTGATGTATACAAAGAATAGGGAAATCACATCATATCAGCATACCCATTGTATTAAGAAGAATGGAGATAACGACATGATTAGATATACGTATACAACTGAATATAATGAAGATTTTAATGAAGTTATTTTGGATTTCAGTATGGATACATCTTTAAAGAATGGCTACTCCATTAGTGATTCACTGGGTTCGGATATTTTTAGCGATTTTGCTACTGTAAAGGAAGAAATCGAAAAATTACTTGATTTAATAGCAGGAAAGTCAACTTTATACGAGGGTGGGGGAAATGTGAACATAATTAGATCTGATAAAATTTTTACAACCATTGATGACATCTTTGCTGAAGATGATGAAGAGGACAGTACATGTAAACTTGAGACTTTAGAATTCACAAAAATCATACTCTTATGGGCAAAAGAGAATTTTCAGTATAAGTGCAAGCGAGGCGTTATACTAAAAGATGAAGCAGATTTAGCAATAGACTGGATCAATAAAAAATGTATCGAGGTGCATGAGTTAGAGTTTAGATAGAGTCTGTGGATTGTTGTAAAATCTCTATAACATACATAACAAAAATCCCCTTGGTCATAAACATGCTACAAACTGGTTTGACGAAGGGGATTTGCTATTCAAACTCAACCCAAATTAAACTTACCTCGCTCCCACATTCGTACCAGAAGGTGTGCCCGAACCAATCAGATCACTGCCATTCGCAAGCCTCAGGAAATCACCCAAGATAGGTGTACCATCCGCACTACGTGTCACTGAAGGTACGAGGGAGACAAAATCGGCTGCGCTGGCGAGAAGACCTTTGTCATTAACGCTTTTTTTGTTTTTCCACCAGACATTGGTGCTGCTGACGTCGGTTCCGCTTGTTTTGTCGCTTGCGCCGCCTTGGAAGGATAGGTTGTTCGTAAAGATGTGGGTGCCTTTATCGAAGGCGAAGTTGCTCTGTCCATTGTTCCATGACGTGTTATTTTTCATCTGGATTGAACCAGGATTGCTGTTATACGTGAAGCCATGCTTCTTGTTATTAAAGGCAATGCTATTCTCGACAATGTGGTTTACGGAGATCTTCTCACCGCCGAGTTTGAAGCCGTTGCCATCGCTGTTGGAGGTTGAAGTGCCATCTGCGGTTGCTCCATTCGCGAAAGCGATACTATTACGGATCGTGACCACACCGATGGCGCCAGTATCCGATTTGCTATACAGATCCCAACCATCGTCTACGTTATAGGCGGCGATACAGCCATCGAATACGTTACCCGGACCAACTGTTAATTTTGCGGCAAAACCATCGGCATCTTCACCATCATCTGGATCGTAGTTATTATGGGAATAGGAACGGATGACTTCGTTATAAGAAGGCCATTCGCTTTTGGCTGCAGTCGAAGCATAACGACCAATCTGGATACCTGTATCCCTGTTATGGTGAGCCTCGATTTGTTCTAAACGATTGTAGCTGCCCCCGATGAAAATGCCGTTATCTCCAGCACCTTTAACCTCCAGCCCTTTTACGAACCAATAGTCGCCGAACATTTGTAATCCTCGATTCGTTGAGGCAAACGATTGTGCGGAGAAATCAAAAACAGGTTTTTCTGAACCATATGCCACCAGATTTTTACGTTGGGAGGATGTACCGTTATTACCACGTTCAATGGTAATGGTTTCCGAGAAGCTGTATGTGCCTCCACGCAAATAGATCGTTTTGCCTGGAGCGATCTGGGTTAGCGCGTTAGCCAGTGAAGTCGGACTGTTGATCGTTCCCGGATTGTTCGCTGAGCCGTTAGGTGACACATATAGATCCCCAGCAGCAAGTGTGATATTGGAATTAGCCACAGCCGATTCAGAAGAGATAGATGAGCTATTCTCTAGCACTTCCGCAGCACCAACTGATCCGCCACCTAGCAATAATAGAGGAAATGTGGCACTCAGACAGATATGAGCCATTTTCGATTTCAAGGAACGTTCCGATCGAGCAGATGCATGGGTAGAAGTGGAAGGGAATAATTTCATTACATAGACCTCCTTGGTTAATTGGGATAAATAGATGAGTGTTGAATAATGCGGAATGCCATACAGTAAAAAGGATTGGAATAGCAATTCGATGAGTGGACGGCATCCGTGTGGCACAGGTTCATGGTAAATGTTGTAAGCGTTATCATCAATAATCATTTGATCAGATGGAGTTAAATGCAGGCAGGTCAGGCGTGGTTGTGTCCAAATGCTCAAGTTTCAAAGGCTGCATGTAATCCGCTTGTTGGCTAATCGCCTTATTTTAACGGTGAATCGTCCGAAATGAACATAAAATAACCCAGTTTCACTGCCCTAACGGCACAACACTTACTCATAATCCACTCCATTCAACCTGCCCCAAGTGCAACTCAATACAACAATCCATTCAACATAAGCACATAATCGATTCTCCCCATCCCAATATATCGAGCACCAAATAGAGGATAAGCATTGGAAAATAAAAAAGCCCAATAGAGGCTGCGAGAAGCAACCATACTATCGGGCATACTTTCAAAAAAACGAGCACAGCCATGCAGATTCACCGCTTAAGCTAACTCATGACTTCATTCCAAGTTCAAGGCAATGAAGCATAACATTTTCATAGCAGACCATCCAACAGTGCATCGTCTAAAGTACATCATCTCAAAAGCAAACAAATCTTAATACCCGTCCGTCTCCCGACCGCGTTGCTTCGCTTCCTCCACACTGGGTTCACGCTTGGGTTGTACCGCTGTACTATCGTCTGTTGATACAGATGCCAGTCCTTCAGCTACACGCCGACCGTAGTCACGATCCGCCTGGGTAAAGTGAGAGATCATACGCTCCCGAATATCCGGTTTGCATTTTGCCAACGCACCAACCATGTTGCTGATCAACTCGTCTCGCTCCCACTCCTCGAAAGCTCGGTACGTATCACCGGCTTGTCCAAAGTCATTGGTACGCTCAATCTTCTCGTGAACCAGTTTACCTTCCACTAACGGCTCATGATCCTTACCACGTGGAGTAGCCTCCTTCAGTCCGCCGAGCGAGGAAGGCTCATAGTTCACATGCGGATTTTGACCCGGTGCACGATCCACCTTATATTGCATCTGTCCGCTGCTTTGATTGGTGGCAACCCGGTTTTTCGGCGCATTCACAGGCAACTGTAGATAATTTGCACCCACCCGATGACGCTGCGTATCCGAATAGGAGAAGGTACGGCCTTGCAGCAGCTTGTCATCCGAGAAATCAAGTCCATCCACCAGAACGCCTGTGCCAAACGCAGCTTGTTCCACTTCATTGAAATAATCCTCGGGATTGCGATTCAGCGTCATTTTGCCTACAGGTAAAAAAGGAAATTGATCCTGTGGCCATAGCTTGGTCGGGTCGAGTGGATCGAAGTCCAGCTCTGGATGCTCGCCATCTTCCATCACTTGCACGTTCAGTTCCCATTCGGGATAGTCTCCTTGTTCAATGGCATGGTACAGATCCAATGTTGCATGATTGAAATCTTGACCCTGAATCTCGCTGGCGTCTTTTTGCAGCAGGTTGTGTATACCTTGTTTCAGCGGTTCCCAGTGGTATTTGATAAGCACACCAGTACCTTCCTCATTCACCCACTTGTATGTATTGACACCTGATCCTTGCATTTGCCGGTAATTGGCCGGAATACCCCAGGGGGAGAAGAGAAACGTCACCATATGCGTAGCCTCAGGACTAAGTGACACAAAATCGAAAAAACGCTCCATATCTTGTGCATTGGTCAGTGGATCGGGTTTAAAAGCATGAACCATGTCCGGGAATTTGAGTGGATCCCGAATAAAGAAGATTTTGAGATTGTTACCGACGAGATCCCAGTTGCCATCTTCCGTGTAAAACTTGACAGCAAAGCCGCGCGGATCACGCAGCGTCTCGGGAGAATGCCCGCCGTGGATGACGGTTGAGAAGCGAACGAACACAGGGGTTTCTTTGCCTTTTTCCTGAAATAGGCGTGCCCGTGTGTATTTCGATACCGGTTCATTGCCTGCCGTTCCATATGCTTCGAATACACCATGAGCGCCAGCACCGCGGGCATGTACGACCCGTTCCGGGATGCGTTCCCGGTCGAAGTGTGTAATCTTTTCAAGAAAGTGATAGTTCTCCAGCGTTGTGAGTCCTCTGCTGCCAACCGTGCGTACATTCTGATTATCTGTGATGGGATGACCCTGTCGATCTGTTAATGTGTCCGAGGCCTTGTCTGGGGAATGCTCGGATGGTGAAGAATGGTTATTCATGGAGCACCGCCTTTCCTTAAGATGGATTCCTGTATATATTTTCCCTTTTGGCTCGTTCTATGCATTGTATCTACCAAAAAAGGCTTGTCACTCACTCTATGGTGTGGGATAATTAACTTTTGCCCTATGGACGGTTTTTAGATAAAAATGCACCACCTATATAAGAATGGAGGCTGACCTAGGATTGTCTACACAACGTTATCCTTTTGCGTATGATCCGGCAGAACCTTTTGTATCCCGTCTGGGAGAATGGGTTGCCGATGTTTTCTATGATATTTTGCCTGAGTCCGGTTTCGAGGTGCGGGATGAACAGATTTTTATGGCGTACCAGCTCGAACGGGCCTATGGAGATAAAAAGACAATTATGGCAGAGGCCGGTGTTGGAACAGGGAAGACGTTAGTCTATCTGCTCTATGCGGTCTGTTATGCACGTTATACGGGGAAACCAGCGGTGATTGCTTGTGCCGATGAATCCCTGATTGAACAACTCGTGAAACCAGGTGGAGATATTGCGAAGCTGGCAGAGCATTTGGATCTGCAAGTGGACGCACGTCTAGGTAAGTCCCCTGATCAATATGTATGTTTGAACAAATTAAGTGCGGTACGATTCGCGGACGAAGATGCGCAGGTGATCGAAGAAGTGCACGAGAGTCTACCGGACTTTGTGAATTCTCCCGGAACACTTCAGGCATTCCATCCGTATGGGGATCGGAAGCAATACCCACATTTGAACGATCGTCAGTGGAACAAAATCAACTGGGATCCATTCCAGGATTGTTTTGTATGTCCAAAAAGACAACGTTGCGGCCTGACGCTATCACGCGATCATTACCGTCGTTCCAAAGATATCATTATCTGTTCCCATGATTATTACATGGAGCATGTGTGGACCTATGAAGCGCGCAAGCGTGAAGGACAATTGCCGCTGCTTCCGGATCATAGCTCGGTTGTATTTGATGAAGGGCATTTGCTGGAAGAGGCGGCTCTGAACGCACTGAGCTACAAATTGAAACATCGTATCTTCGAAGAGTTGGTTACTCGTTTGCTTGAAGGTGAGATTCGTGAATCCCTTGCGGAGCGAGTGGATGAGGCGATTGAGAGTAGTGAGCGATTGTTCAGACTGCTGGATACGTATACGGTGGCGATTCCCGGGTCGGAACGGAAGGAAGTTCGGGTAGAACCGCCATTGCTACGTGAGATTGAACGACTGACCAATGTGCTGGATGCGATTGGCGAGGAACTGGTATTTGAGAGTGGATTGTTCTCGCTGGATGGTTATCAGATGCGTGTCGTGGAAGAACATCTGGATATGATTCAGACGGCGTTATCTCTATTCCGTAAGGAAGATGGCTACATCTGCTGGGCGGAAGAGAACGAGGATGAGACGACATTGTCCATTATGCCACGTACCGTGAAGGAAATTCTGAATGAGCGTGTGTTTAATACGGGCATTCCAATTGTGTTCTCTTCAGCAACATTATCCGTGGACAATTCATTCCGTTATGTGGCGGACAGTCTGGGTATCGATGATTTTGTATCATTCTCGGTAGCTTCTCCATATGATTATGCGGATAAAATGCAGATGAAGATTGCGGATGAAGCAACATCAGGTCACCCCGAAAACGAAAATCGTTTGCGTGACGCAGTGTCATTGCTCCAAGCAAGCGGGGGACGTGCACTCATTCTATTCCGTACGATGGAAGAGCTGCGGACGTTTAAGCAGGATATCGTTCAAGTTCCTGAAGCGCAAGGATTGCGGTTCATGTATGAGGGAGACCGGGAGATCAGCGATCTAATTGCAGCATTCCAGCAGGATGAGGAAAGTGTACTCTGTTCGGTTAACCTATGGGAGGGCTTGGATGTGCCAGGACCGTCGTTGTCCAACGTGATGATCTGGTCGCTTCCATATCCTCCGCAGGATCCTGTGTTCAATGCCAAACGGAATGCATCCTCTTCTCCTTATGAAGAGATCGATCTTCCGTACATGTTGCTTCGTGTGAAGCAAGGTCTTGGACGTTTGATTCGGACAAGCAGTGACTCTGGTTCGGCGGCGATCCTTGATGAATCATTGTATACCAAAAAGGAAGCGAAAGACCGCATTGCAGCTCTGCTTCCTGAAGGTGTGGAATGGACAACCCTGACCCATTAAACAACCGCCCTTTGATGTGGTTGAAATGGTTTTGGTTTGTTATAGATAATAGATCAGGCTTTTTCTAGTATAAGTTCTTGTTCTCTGCGGGTTTACAATCCGTGTGAGAGCAAGGACTTTTTTTGTTTGGTTAGGCTTTACTTTCTAATAGTAGCGTTGGATCAAAATGGGGTTGAAACGATTCACTAGCGCATTATGGGTGCCTGAGAAGTGTCCGAAATGTATAAGATGGCTGCTAGGATTGTACATTGAACAGAGAAGAGAGACTTGTTAGAATCAAAATACTTATCATGATAATGATAATCATTATCTTATTTACTTAAATAGGGGAGGAAAAAAATGTTTAGCAAGAAAACGGGTATAGGAATTGTACTTGCTCTGGTTCTGATACTGACGGCTTGTGGAAGCAAAGCAGCTACAGAGCCGGAGGAAATAACGACGGAGCCAGTTCAACATACTGCAAGCCCCGAGACAGCACAGGAAGAGACAAAGCAGGAAAATACGGAAGGACAAACGAGGGTCGTACAGGATGAATTTGGCGATGTAGTCATACCAGTAGCTCCCAAGCGGGTCGCTGCTATTTATTTGGAAGACTATCTAACCGTTTTGAATGTAGAACCGATCGTCCAGTGGTATCATCCATGGTGGGGCAAGCAGGATTATCTGAATTTGGATGTTCCGCTCTTTGATATGACAGGTAGCATTGAAGCCTTGCTGGACGCAGAGCCAGATATCATTATTGTGGATGGAAGCGTGGATGCGGCTAAATACGAAATGTATTCAAAGGTAGCGCCGACCTACCGCTTAAAGGAAGAGATTCTGCTCGATCCGGAAGCTATTCTCCGTACGATTGCAGATTTGCTGGGTGTTCAGGATCAGGCTGTAGCAGCTATGGAACAGTATAGACAGGTGATGAATGAGACCAAGCAGCAACTGCAAGCGGCTGTTGGAGATGAGACGGTTGCCGTATTGCGTCTTGAAGTTGGTGAAAAGTCGCTTATTATGTTTAGTGAAGACAATCGCTATATCGGCAATATCTATGATCAAATGGGGTTAACACCAGCACCGCTCGCTACGCGTATGGAAGGCTTTAACGAGTTACTGTCCGAGGAAGTGCTTCCTGAGCTCGAAGCTGATCATATCATCCTGTTTACTTCTGATGGCAATTGGGATTCGGAGAACAACAAGGAAGCAATTGCCTGGTTGGAAGGCTCGCTCTGGAAGAACGTTCCGGCTCTTAAAAAGGGACAGGTTTATATTGTGGACAGATCGCACTGGCAGTCTGGTGCTATGAAAGCAAACTTAATGAAGGCAGACGATCTGCTGAAAAATCTTGTCAAATAAGCTGAAACAGATTGGCGGACTCCGATTTGCACGAAGATGTGTGCAGGTCAGAGCCCGCTGTTTTGTGTTGCGACGTGGGCAGCTTTCTTTTACAATTAATATTGAGAATTAAAATCAATTAGAGCTATCGCTAATGCCGAGGGTTGATGAACTGATGTATGGATATAAGCACATTGTGCAAGAAATAATAGAGGCTGGTCAAGTCAAGCAGCAAATAAAGTGGTGCGTGCAAGAATACTCGTTGTTGATTGTCACCGCAGGTGCAGGTCAGTTGTTGTGGAATGAAGGACAGTACGAGCTTACACAGGGAAGTTGTTTTATTGCGAAGCCGGACCATGAGTATGAGATAGAGTCAAGGCTTGGTACCGTTGAGATTTATCGAATTATTTTTGCTCCTTTGCCGAGTTCAGCCGCAACATATACAGATGCGCTTCCTTGTGATGTGCTGCTTTCGTGCCACCCGTTCTCGCGTTGCCTGGAGCTTGTTGAAGGGATATTTCGTATTAAGGACGCGCAGGATATGATGAGCGAGATGCGAAGACATATTCTATTACAGGAGTTTTTAATGATGCTCATTGCACAAGGTGTTGTTGCTGGGACTGACTGGCATCAACACATTAGGCAATCTCTGAGGTATATCCAGGAGCATTACAATCTACCGCTTACAGTTGATGATCTGGCGGATCACGCCAATATGGAGCGCTGGCGCTATGCAAGAATGTTCAAGCAAGTAACAGGGAAAACGCCGCTTGACTATATCAGTCAACTGCGGATGAGCAGAGCCAAGCAGTTGCTTAGTGGCACGGAGGATCGTATGTTTGATATAGCGAGTCATGTGGGTCTGAGCAACGAATACTATTTTAGCAAAAAATTTAAAAAATCCGTAGGTGTATCGCCGGGTCAATATCGTCGTCAATGCCGGGATCACGTACGCGTCTTTAGCCCCTTCATGGAGGATTATTTGGTCGCTCTGGGTATTGTTCCTGTTGTGCAGTCCTGCCATGCAGGCTGGGGAAAGCAGGATTATCTTGGCTTGAACCATATTCCTGAGTTGGATATTGAGGGGGATGATCCGGACAGGCTAAGTGTTTATAAGCCAGACGTAATCCTGCTGGAGTCGGCATCCTTTAGATGGAAGCTGAATGAATATCAGCAGATTGCACCTCATATTACACTGTCCAGCCATAGTGAGAACTGGCGCCAAATGCTGGTATCTGTTGCCGAAATGTTTGGAAAAACATCAGTAGCCGAAGAGATGATCGCGCAATACGAGCATCAGGCAGCCGCCGCCCGTAGCACACTGGAGAGACGCGTGCAAGGACAAACGGTTGCGATGCTGCGGTTATCCTCATGCGGGTTCACATTATATGGCGGAGAGAAGCACGGTTATACGGGACCAGTGCTGTACGGTGATTTGGCTTTGGAGCCACATTCACTAGTTCGTCGATTGACCAAGGGAGCTCGCAAGGCTGAATTAACGGCAGAGCAGCTAGGCTTGTTGGATGCAGATCATATTTTTATCACCTTTGATAATGAAGATGGTCAAAAAATGGGTCTCAAATATCTATCTTCCCCAGTCTGGAACAGCCTGCGTGCCGTACAGAACAAGCGCGTATATGAGGTGGATTTTCTAAGCTGGATGAATTATGGGCTGCTGTCCAACCGCAAGAAGATTAATGATGTACTGCATTTCTTAGGGAGTGTCTGAAAACTCCGAAGGACGCAGATTTTGCCGAATTTTCGTTCCATGCCAGGAAGTTTTCCGCAGGCGTGCCGAGGCACGTCAAGGGAAAGTGACGCAGCAGGGGGCGAAAAGGGGGTAAAAGATGCACTTCAGTGAGTTTTCAGACACGACCTAGGCTAAACGCTTGTGTGTGTTGCATCATAGAAGTTGTCCTATGCACAGATATGGTTGATGTGTTAAAAAATACCCATGCTCAAATACCGTTCCCCGGTATCCGGCGCAATGCAGAGCACCCGGTGCCCTGGGCCTAATTCCTTCGCGATGCGAAGGGCAGCCCACACCGAAGCGCCAGATGAAGGGCCTAGTAGCAGCCCTTCCCGGGCAGCAAGCTGCCGCATCGTATCCAGTGCGTCCTCATCGGACACCTGGATGATGGCATCCCATATGTCGGTATTGAGAATGTCCGGAATGAACCCCGGACTTGTACCGACAAGCTTGTGCGGTCCAGGCTCGCCGCCGGACAGCACTGGTGAACCTTTGGGCTCGACTGCATAGATGTGGATGCCAGGCAATTGTTTGCGTAATTCTTCTCCAGTCCCTGTAATGGTACCGCCGGTTCCAGCTGTTGCGATGAATGCATCCAACTTTCCGTCCATCTGCTCTATAATTTCAGGAGCGGTGGTGATGCGATGAATATCTGGGTTTGCCTGATTCTCGAATTGCTGAGGAATGAAGCTTCCGGGCAAGCTCGCATGAAGCTCTTTCGCTTTGCGAATAGCACCAGGCATCCGCTCGTCTGCGGGAGTAAGGACGACTTCTGCGCCATATGCCTTAAGGATGTTAATCCGTTCCTTCGACATATTATCAGGCATGACCAGAATGGCTTTGTAGCCTTTGGCTGCCGCGTTCATAGCCAAGCCAATTCCCGTATTACCGCTGGTTGGCTCAATAATGGTCGCTCCAGGAAGCAGCAGTCCGGCTTGTTCAGCCTGGTAAATCAGGTTGTAGGCCGCACGATCCTTAACACTTCCGCTTGGATTAAAATACTCTAGTTTAACGTACACCTCGGCAGAATCGCTGCCCGTGAGCCGGCTCAGCTTGACAGCTGGGGTGTTACCGATGAGTTCGGTGACATCGGCGGCAATGCCTGTATATTTTCTGGATGGTTGTATAGAATTTGAATCCATAAGTCAACTCCTTGATAGATAAGACGTTGGGACGTGTCTTGTTTGGTTCATAAACGATTCGAGTTCATGTCTTATTGGAATGGTTGGATATGTCTACTCCATCTTAATGAAAGTGACCTTGAGAGGTCAACCTATTTGGTTAAGCTGGTTAAGTCGAGCTGAAGCCTTACGAGGGGGAAGAAGTGTATAAATGTTACCTGTAAATGGAAAAGAAGAACAGGTGGGCAGAGCCTGTTATTGTTATGTCTACAGAATCTACCCTCTTGTATGTAAAGATCAAGATTGTGTTAGATCCGTTTGCAGATGGCGGCTCAGCTCTTTTTTTACTTCATTACGTGCAAATGTCCACAGCATATAGAACCGTTGCCAGTATCCTCTGCATAGGTACACCGTCTCGATCCCCTCAGTTTGCCTTTTTTCCTCCAGTACTTTGACTCCGCGCGTTCTCATCTGTTGGCGAAGGTGCAGCATCTCTTGAAGTACATCATTCTGAATGTTTGTTAACGAGAGGATGTATACCTCGGGCATCTTCAGCAGTAACGTGTCTAGTGTGTGAATATCTCGTTCAAGTACATCAAGAAGCAATGTGCGAACAACGAGACCTTTGATTAGGCGATGATCCTCATCCGCAGGGGATGGGGCGGAAGGAGAGGATGACATAAGTTCACTTCCTTATCCTATAATTGGAATTTTACATTTACAGAACGTATGTTCTTATATTATAATCAATATATGCAATATAGATACGTATGACAACAGAGAAATATTGGAAGCAGGCAATCAGATGAATAGCTGTGGAGATCTGACTGAATGTGCAAGCGTCCATTAGAAGATAGTTCGGAGCTGAGAGAAAGGGACAGGCTCTCTCCAAAATTTAGGTATAATTTTAGTGTGCAGAAGGAAACATAAGGCATAAGTAACCGGGATTGATGATGTTACGCAGGCTTTGACCATGGATGGTGCACGGCGGAGTTGGTCGGAAAGTGAATCTAGTACAATTGAATAACTGTAAATGAATAAGTACAAGTGAACACAGTAAAAGATAGAACGATTTTGATAAACAACAAGAATGAATAAATGAATACGCTGAAATGCAACAAATTGCGGTAGGAAGCCAGAGAAGAAGGAATCCTCCAACGTATTCTTTGGCTTCCTGATGACAGGCAATAAAAAAGCTCTGCCTTGGGCGGCAGAGCCTGTGGAATACTGCCGATTCAGCGGCAGTCAGATGATGTGTTCAGACTTGAATACAACGCTTCAAGCGAAAGCTTAAGCAAGGTATTGTGGTTTCTCGTAAAGAGCTTCTTTTTCCAAGATGACCTTATAAGGTCGTTCTTTACCCTTCAGAGAAGGACCAATTGTAATGAGTGGTACAGCCGGTTTGTGGAAACGTTCCTCTTCCTTAGGTTCCGGAACCGGTCGTGATGATTCGGGCGCAGAACTGAGGCGTACCTTTTTCTCGCTGCCCCAGCGCTTGCTTATTTTTTTCATTTCCGGTCTCATTCCGGGTCGCCTCCTAACAAATCGTTGATGGCGTTGAACAGTTGACGGTTCTGAAGGTCAATCTGCTGGAATATCGCCTCATCCGCTTCAATATGACCAATGATATGCACCGTAATGACATACCTCTTGGCTACAGGATAGCATAGCAGATATTCTTTCTCAAGGTAATCGTCGTATAGATTGATTTTGATTTTATTTTCGCGGTAAGAATCAATGACCAGTATTCGCTTTGGATCGTCAGGTTGTTTGTCATCATTAGCAGATAAGTCATATTTTCTTCCCGGTTCCCCAACATTACCACATAATTGCTCTATATAACCACGATCATCTGTACGGTAGATGGCTGTACCTCTAACAGCGAATGGAGATTGAGATACAAAGGCAGTTCGTAGTGCGTCGCTCATTCGCTCCAGCATCTTGTCATCTGCTCTGCGGGTGCGCAGCAATTCCCTAAAGAATCGCAGCAGCTTGAGCAGCTGCACCCGCGCCTCTCCTTCGGTTCGTTTGTGTTTCTCAATGATTCGCTCCATCTCAGGATCGCTCCAGCGTCCCTGTTCTTCAATGCTGTCCGCAATTTTGGAGCAAGCTACGGAGACGGCTGGCGCCCATTTCCCATCTGATCGAATTTCATATACCAATGGATTTAACCCCAATAGATCTGTGGGCATACGTAAGCCTTCGACTTTTGCAGCGTCCTTGATATCTGTAATATCTTCAGGAAGAATGAAAAAAATACGTTTTCGTCCCAGACGTCCCATAAACAAACCCATTTCCAGCATTGTATTATCACGAACCGAGGCGTAGTACTTTCCACGGATTTTGGATATATCATCTGGATGGAAAATAAAAATGGCAAAGTCGGTTGTGCGTACTTCTGCTTCCAAATCATCCATTGTATAACTGCTTGGATTAAAAACCCCAGAGTACCAAGGGGTAACCTCGGCCGAGAAACGCAAGTTTTCGTGTACTGCTGCTGCAATCGGCTTCGCTTCCAGCGAGCAGCCAATAAACACTCTTGGCTTTAACGTTTTCATCAATCCGCCTCGCTTAAACGGTAGTGGGATTCAATTGTTATATTATACCATAAAAAGCAGAGTAAGTCTGAAAAACGTCTGTACCTGTTGCCGAATTATTTGAAATACATTTGCTACAGTGTATGTATGACGGGGGATTGATTCCTTTACTTTTCTTGAAAAAATAAAAAAAAGCCCCAATTTGTCACAGATGGGTGACTGGACAGTTATATTTGAAGCCATCGGTCATAGAATGAAGGAGCAGGTTGCACGATTAGTAAGATAACCTAGTACTGGTGTGGCTGTTTGACGGTTAATCAAGGACAGAGCCTGCTTTATGCACGTTTTTGCTGGGTCGGTTGTTTAGACCCACTCCCGTCGGTGTTATATAATAAAAGAACAAGCAAGTTAGCTTTGGTGTTTAAGCAGAATTGAATGATTACAGGTTTGGAGTCACGTTTTTGAACTTATATTCACACAGGAACGGAGAGTGCAGAACCCATCTGTAGAAGCGAAGCGCTCGCGTTTATCACAGGATTTTTCCTTTTAAAAAAAGGAATCACAAAAATCCGGGCATAACAGCGATCGAAAGAGGGTACTGCAATCGGAGTGGTTAGGTGTGAAACAAGGTGTTCAATGTTGTGCCTCTGTAATGTTTCAGTTCGTTTAACCAGACACAGCTAACCAACAAAAGATAGAAAGGATCAGGATACCATGAGTTCCCGAAGGACAATCTCCCCAAGGACAATCTGGAAACGTTACGATCTCTCATACACATAGCGCCCCTTGTAGAGTAAACCAACCGTAGTAAAAAAACGGCTGACTCTGCGAAAGAGGGGATTGGAAATGAAGATTCGAAGGACATATACGATGATTTCTTCCAGGCTTGCCTTTTGCAGGGTACGGTCGGTCTAAAAAACCAACCTACAAACTGTGAGGGAACCTGTATGAAGAGAACATCGTTAACAATGCAACAAGTGAAGACAGAAGCGGGCAAGCTGGCGATTATGCTGCTCGGTACATTTATTTTGGCGTTTGCCTACTATCACATTAATTTTCAGAATCATTTATCGGAGGGCGGATTTGTCGGTCTGGCCCTGTTAGGGAAATACGCAACAGGCTTATCTCCAGCAATTGGTATGCTGCTGCTGGACATTCCTGTCATGATTCTAGCCTGGTACCTTAAGGGCTGGAGATTCATGATTCAGGCGCTACTTGGTGTAGGTGCATTCTCCCTATTCTATGATGGCTTTGAACGATATTCTACACTAGTGATGTCGTTTAATGGGAACCTGTGGATTCCCGCAGTGCTATCCGGTGTGTTGACAGGGATAGGCGCAGGGATTGTGCTTCGATTTGGCGGAGCGACAGGTGGAGACGATATTCTGGCGGTGCTGGTAAGCCGCTGGAAGGGATGGAAGCTGGGAACAGTTTTCTTCGTCAGCGATGCATTTGTATTAGGATTGTCGCTTTTCTTTCTTCCGGTAAAAGAAACTTTATATACGATTCTGGCCGTATGGATTGCGAGTAAAGTCATCACGTACGTCGTGAGTATCCCGGCACGCGGAACGGTTGTTACAACTTCTGCTGTCAAACTGCCGATCCCATCGGTAGCGACCAAGGCTGTGAACGTTGCTTCACAACGCACTGCGGTAGCAAGAGGGGTAACACATTAACCATACGTTTCAGAACCATAGATGGATGAACGGTACAACAAGATATTGAATGAACAAAATCCCATTTGCCCGCAAGATCAGCGGCAAATGGGATTTTGTATTTAAGAACATATTTAGGATTTAATCGATGAAGCGATCTGTCCATCCTGGTTATGGATAATGGCTCGAATGTTCTGTTTATGGCTGAGTGCTTTGGCTGCATCCACGGCTTCTGCTTTTGTATCGAATGTGGACTGATAGGAGGGCTTTCCTTCCTCCTTAATCGCCCAGCCAGAATCTGTAGGCACAACATGAATGTTGTCATGACTCTTCGATGAGGCTACAGGTTCAGAGTGACGTCGCTCCGTAGAGGAGGATTGGCGAGGAGCTGATTTTTTTCCGGATGATGAGTTAGCGTTAGAGTTTTGGGATTCGGGATGATTCTCGCCCCACTCTTCGGCTTTCGCTGTAGCAATCGGAATAGCTCGTCCTTCCTCATAACCGTCCTCCAGCAGAGCATTAGCGATCTCAATAGCCTTATGTCGGATACGTGGCTCTAGATTTTTCATTGAGACAGGATAATCATGTTTGTTCCAAGGCATATGAATTCCCTCCTGTGCAATATTGGATTAGTTGTATATTACCCTCTCCGGGAAGGGATAAACGAATGGATTTTGTTTGAGAAGATGTGGCTGAGCTGATCTAGATAGAAGACGCTTCCTATACTTTTGAAGGAACGAGGGGTATAATGCTGTTCAGGTATTAATGCACTTCTTAGGAAAAATAAAGGAGATTTACATATGTTCAGTCTAAGCTTAGCGATTCCAATGGTATTTACCATGTTAATTCATGCAGCGGATAGTTTATCCTATGCTTTGCGTCTTGGTGGATTACGTACGCGTCGGATTGCACTAGCGATATCGTTATCTGGGATTTTATTGTTAGTATCACGTACGTCCAATATGGCTCAAGGGCCAATGGTAGGCAATCTGGTAGACACAGCTTCCAGTGGGGGAACAACAAATTTTGCAACACAGCTTCATTGGTTAATGGGGGCGGCTACGATCGGAACAGCACTTGCTATCCTTTGCTTTCCCACGATGGTGAAGCTGTCTTCCCGTATGGTTGTGCATTTTGAAGCAGCAGGTTCCATTCCAACGATGGTTCGCGGAATGCTGAAGCGTAGCAAGATGAAGAATGCGATGTATTATATTACTCCACCGTCATGGGTGATGGCGAAGCAATTAGTCCAACATGGCATGCCTAGACGTCTGATGACGTTGAACATTGCCGTGACGGCAATCTATACAACAGGTGTGCTCTCAAGTTTGTATGCGGCATACCTGTACCCTAGTCAGGCAATCGCTGCTTCCCAATCCACAGGATTAATCAACGGTATTGCAACCATTTTGCTCACGATTCTGATTGATCCACGCATTTCTCTTCTTAGTGACAAATCATTACGCGGTGAGATCAAGCTGGATCGGATGAACCAGATCTATGGCTGTATGCTTATATCCCGTTTGTTCGGTACGTTACTTGCACAGCTGCTGTTGATTCCTTTTGCATATTGGATCGGCTGGATCGTAGGTTTAATACATTAAATTCTCCTGACCTTGAAGGGTAACAACATATTTGAGCCGCCAATATTTAGATTTTTGAATTAACTCAAAAGGTGTATGGCATGGCTATAGCCATAATAAAAAGCAACGGCATACTCGCCGTTGCTTTTCTGTGTGTCGTTCTCAAGTTTCATTTGAGTGCGTGCATCTTAAATTTAACGGGATTCGTTAAAAAGTACGGCGTACTCGCCATAACCTTCCTTCTGAAGATCCTCTTTGGGTACAAAACGAAGGGCCGCCGAGTTAATGCAATACCGCATACCGCCAGCTTCCGCAGGACCGTCGTTGAACAGGTGACCCAGATGTGAATCACCTTCCCGGCTTCTCACCTCAGTACGAATCATGAAGTGACTAAGATCGGTTTTTTCCTTCACGTTGTAGTCGCGAAGAGGGCGTGTGAAGCTTGGCCAGCCGCAACCCGAGTCGTACTTGTCTGTAGAACTGAAGAGTGGTTCCCCAGACACGATATCGACATAAATGCCATCTCCATGGTGATCCCAGAATTCGTTATGGAAAGCAGGCTCCGTTGCATTGTTCTGCGTAACCTCGAACTGCAGAGGAGTCAGGCGCTCTTTCAGGCTATTTTTATCCACGTTGGCCGACCAGTTACGCTCAATAAAGTCTTGGCGACCAGAACCTTTGCTATACCGCTTATAATGGGCAGGGTTCTTCCGATGGTAGTTTTGGTGATGCTCTTCTGCCTCATAGAACGTTTTTGCTGGCAAAATAGGTGTGAAGATCGGTTTATCAAACCGTCCGCTCTGTTCTAGTGCTGCTTTGGATGCTTCGGCAATCTCACGCTGTTCCTCCGTGTGGTAGAAGATCGCAGTTTGGTAAGAGGATCCACGGTCATGAAATTGTCCACCTGCATCGGTAGGATCAATCTGCTGCCAGAATAATTCAACAAGCTTCTCGTAAGGGAAAATTGATGGGTCAAACGTAATTTGAACCGCCTCTACGTGTCCTGTTGTTTCGGAGCATACTTCTTCATAAGTTGGGTTCTCGGTATGTCCACCTGTATAGCCTGATACAATTCCATGAATACCAGGCAATTCCTCAAAGGGGGATACCATACACCAGAAGCACCCACCTGCAAAAGTTGCTTTTTCACTTGTGTGTTGTTCCATGCTATAGTCACTCCATTTCTGATGAAGATTGTTTACCCCTCTATTATATCCTGAATTGGCAAGCCAACCAAGTCGGATAGAGAGCAAGGTTCTTTTGGTACCTAACTCAGTCTTTAGACAGTCCTTACTAACAGGCACTTAGACCTTTTTTCGAGAACGAAAACGGAACACAAGTAAAATAACCGTCATGAACAATAAATAAACGCCAAGAACGAGTAGACTGAGCCAGATGGATTCACTTGCTTGGGCTCCTGCATATGCAAATACAAAAATAGCGGGCATTTTGCCAATGGCAGTAGCAATCATGAACGTCCAGAAGGGAGTGTACGTGATGCCTGCATAAATATTGACGGCTGTTTGAGGAACAACGGGAAGCAGTCGTAGAGTCATAACGCCCATAAAAGGGTGTGCTTCCATCCAAGAGGTGAATCGGTTAAGTCCTCGTATACGATCCAAGTAGGATCTAGCCTGAGCTCTAAATACATATCGTGCACCTGCATATACCAGCAATGCTGCGAGTGTTGTTCCTGACCAGCTTACCCAGGCAGCCATGGTGGTACCATAACTGTAACCCAGAGCAGCAATAACAAACTTATATGGAATAACAGGGACAAGGGCAAATAACATTGCAATGATAATAAGCATAGGGATGGATTGATGGGTATCCGTCCATTCCAACAGTTCATATCTGTACATAAACATGACTCCGGCAAGCAAAACATATAACAGGAGCCAAAACCATTTTCGCAAAATCTTAATGCTCCTTTCAGCATCAGAACATTCTGAGCTACGTTTAATCAAAAGTAAACTTGCCTGAACCACATTGATTAATTGTACCATGTTCGTTCAGTGAGCGCTTAGTTGGAAGCTGACTCAGGAACCTTACTGGCATGTTGCCCTCCGAAGGGTTACACTATAGGACGTGGAAATAAAGAACTCTCGTTGAAGGTGGAATGCTCATCATGGACACAACTAAGCGAACCCGTGTTGGAATCATTGGTCTCGGGGGAATTGCAAGTAAAGTATATTTACCGTTATTAAGCACGCATTCGAAGGTGGAGATTGCAGGTGTAATGAATCGCTCCATAGAACGAGTGGAGAACGTGCAACAAGCCTATAGATTAAGTAATGGGACAACGGATATCAAGGAATTGTTATCCTGGGAGTTGGATGCCGTATTTGTACATACAGCAACGGAAGCGCATTTTGAAATAGTGATGCAATGTTTGGAGCAGGGACTTGCCGTCTATGTGGATAAACCGCTGTCGTATAAGCTGCGTGAATCAGAAGAGATGACCGCTTTTGCAGAAGCGCAAGGTTTGCTGCTAGGAGTAGGCTTTAACCGCAGATTTGCTCCCTTGTATCAAAAGGCCAAAGAATGGATGCGTGCCGGTGGAGGCTATGACTCCTTAACTGTTACGAAGCATCGGACAGGCATTCAGGATCGTCCTGCGGCGGAAACGATTTACGATGATCTTATTCACATGCTTGATTTGTTATATTGGTATTCAGATGGCGATGTGGAGTTGCTTCAACATTGGATTCGTAAGACAGATACAGACAGGCTACTGCATGCGTCGGGCGCGGTGAAGCTTGGAAGAACAGCCTACGGAAGATATGATATGGTGCGGGAGGCTGGCGCAGATCTGGAGAAGATTGAGCTGCACGGTAGAGGGAGGTCTGTGGAAGTCGTCAACATGGAAATAGCCAGATATGCGGAGCGCGGCGGACTTGAACAGCAAGAGATGTTTGGAAGCTGGGATGGTATTTTGGCTCGACGGGGTTTTGCTGGAGCGGTAGATCATTTCCTTGCTTCCATAGAAACACCTGACGATTGCCTGATCAGTGCAAGTCATGTAATGGAGAGTCATGAGCTGGCTGAACAATTGATTCGTAAGTAATCCGGTATAGCGTACACATTAGGAGGAGTAACGTATGGACGAGTATGAGAAGGAACGAAACAAGCAGATTGAGGAAGCTGTCATTGAAAGTTATAAACAGGAAGAAGAAATGATGATTCTGGTTTTTGCCCAGTGGTGTGTCAATCAAGGGCTGGATCCGGAAGAGATGTACCGGCAAGCCTACCCAGATCAGCAGAGCAACGAGCGTTTACAGCAGGTGCTAAAACTGGTTGTATCCAAGGAGGAAGCCGGCGATATTCCGGATGATACCTTGCTGGGTGTTCTAGCGATGTTTGGCAATGATGATCTAGCAATGGTTGTATCAGAAGCGATTACTGCAAGAAAATAATTTTTAGAGTACAGCATTAATAACCGACTACATCTGCTCCCGATGGATAATGCGAAACTCCTTAGGCGACATGCCGAAACGGGAGCGGAATACACGGTGGAAATACGTATAATTGTTAAAACCGGAGGATTCGGCCACATGTTCCAGGGTCATCGGACTGAAGATAATCCGTTCCCTGGCCATGTTCAGCCTCACATCCAAGGTATATTGCATAATGCTTTTGCCAAACGCCTCTTTAAAAAGATGAACACACCGCGAAACACTAATTCCCACAGAAGAAGCAACATCCTCAAGCTTAAACAATGAGGACGCGTTCTCCTCAATATAACTTTTAATTTCATAAGCTACATAATTCGTATTCGTGATCGTTGGATGTTCGGATAATAGTCGATCGATTTCGAGACATAGGATGCGCATATAATAACTTGAAATCTCAGGATACGGATTGGAAATTCGGCGTTGCTCCAAAATAAGCTGGCGGAACAGTGTGAGCAGGCTCTCGGAAAGCTCCACCTTAATCCGGTTTGGTCGTTTGTGTCGTTTCCACCATTCATCCACCCAAGAACCATTGAAGAAGACATGATAATCTCCACTCTCGACGAGACGTTCTCCCATCGGATTAAGCTCATTGTCTATTTTCAGTTCATAGGGTTCGTCCGGGCTAAAAACAAGCAGATCGCCCGCATCGACTAGCGACATGGCACCATCTACACGAGCTCGGCAACGCCCATCCGTCTGGAGCCTCATCAAGTAGTTCTTCACCCCATCGGGCTGTACCATAGCATAGGGTTTACGGTGAAATGAGAAGCCTGCCGTGAGAACCTGGCAGGAATGATCGGTCGGCATAGGCATACTCCTTGCAAATCAAAAATTATGACCAGATAGTTCATGTTTCGATCATATTATTCATTTTAATTGAAGCCAAAAAGGAATACCATAGTGTTAGATTCAAGATACAGTAATTACAATTTAATAAAAACACTTCTCACGATACGTAAGGAGATGAAGGTCAACGTGGACAAAATGAAAGCAGGCATCATAGGGTGCGGCAATATTAGCGCCATTTATCTGGAGAATCTGAAGAACAGTCCCGTTATTGAGGTTGTTGCCGTAGCGGATCTGATCCTTGAACGCGCACAAGAACGGGCAGATGAATTTAATATCGCAAACGTTTACAATGTAGATGAGTTGCTGCAAAATAAGGAAATTGAGCTTGTCATTAATTTGACTGTTCCTGGTAGTCATGCAATGACGGACATAGCTGCTCTTGAGGCAGGTAAGCATGTGTATGCTGAGAAACCGCTGGCTATTTCTATAGAAGATGGTCGCAAAGTCATTGAACTGGCTGAAGAAAAAGGACTCTACGTCGGATCAGCACCGGATACATTCCTCGGATCAGGCATTCAGACGGCTCGTAAAGCGATTGAAGACGGCCTGATTGGTAAGCCGATTGCAGCTACTTCCTTCTTCATGGGCGGTGGTCCAGAAGCATGGCATCCGAATCCAGAATTCTTCTATATGGATGGAGGCGGACCTATGTTTGACATGGGGCCATATTACCTTACAGCTCTAGTAACATTGCTTGGGTCTATTCGTAGAATTAGCTCTTCGGCAGGGATTCAGATTGTAGATCGTAAGATTGGTTCTGGTCCTAAGGAAGGCACCTCGTTGCAAGTACAAACACCAACGCATCTTGCGGGAACCATTGATTTTAATGGCGGTGCCATTGCAACGATGATTACAAGCTTCGATATTCGGGGCGCTTCAGATCTGCCACGCATTGAAATTTACGGTACAGAAGGCACGCTCAGTGTACCTGACCCGAATTATTTTAATGGAGAAGTGAAGCTTCGCAAATACGGTCAGGATACGTGGGAGACGGTTACACCGATATTTGAAAGTGGTCAAAATGAGCGTGGTCTTGGTGTAAACGAGATGGTTGAGTCCATTCGTGCCGGACGCGAGAGCAAAGCAAGTGGCAAACTGGCATACCATGTACTAGAAGCTATGCATGCATTCCAGCGCTCGTCTCTTGAGGGCAAGCACATTTTGCTTGAAAGCAACTATGAATACAATGCAGCAACCAAAACAGATGACAATCAGACGGAGACTGTACCATCCACTAATTGATTTCAGATGAGGTGAAGCAGGAAATGTTGAAGATCGGACTACAGTTATACACCGTACGGGATGAACTGGAACGCGATTTTAAAGGAACGCTTGCTAAGATTGCGGAGCTCGGCTACCAGGGTGTGGAATTCCATAATTTCTATGGACACAGTGCAGAGGAAGTCAGAGCGATCGTAAATGAACTCGGATTGGAAATTGTAGGTACACATGTGCAATATAATAGCTTGAAAGAAGATTTGGATGCGGTTATCGCTTATCACAATGAACTTGGCAATCGGAACTTAATCGTGCCTTATTTGTCAGAGGAACAACGACAATGGGATGACGTATTTGCTTCGCTGAATGCAATCGGTGGGAAGATCGCAGCAGAGAATCTGGTGTTGTTCTATCACAATCATGATTTTGAATTTACAACACAAGTTGACGGTCGTCCGGCACTGTATGCGATGTACGAGACTGTTCCTGCTTCTCACCTACAGGTAGAGCTGGACTCATGTTGGGCGCATGCTGCTGGTTATCCACCAACGGAAGTGATTGCGAAGTATGCAGGACGCCTGCCATTGGTGCATTGGAAAGACATGAGTCGGTCAGAAGGGCGTGTGTTAACCGTTGAATTTGGCCAGGGGAAGTAGACTTGGAAGCGGTTGCTGTAGCCTCAGACCAAGCTGAAGCTGAGTGGCTTGTAGTTGAACAGGACGAATGTCAAAATCCATCATTACAGAGCATTGAGAACAGCATGAACTGGATTCGCAAATATGCCGCTAACGGAGGACCTATTCATGTCTAAAGTACTTAACATTGCTATTGTTGGTTGTGGTGGCATTGCCAAAGGAAAACATATGCCGAGTCTGTCCAAGCAATCTCAGGGTCGAATGGTCGCTTTCTGTGACATTGTGAAAGAACGGGCGGAAGAGGCGGCAGCTGAATTCGGAGCAGAGGGCGCCAAAGTGTACACGGATTATCATGAACTGCTGAAGGATGAAAGTATTGATGTGGTTCATGTGTGTACACCGAACGATTCTCACTCCGTTATCACTGTAGCCGCTCTGGAAGCTGGTAAACATGTCATGTGTGAGAAGCCGATGGCGAAGACATCTGAACAGGCTAAAGCGATGCTGGAGGCGGCACAACGTACTGGCAAGAAGTTATCCATTGCATATCAGAACCGCTTCCGTAGCGATAGTCAGTATTTGAAGCAGATGTGTGAGGATGGCGAGTTAGGGGATATTTACTTTGGTAAGGCGATTGCCCTTCGCAGACGTGCTGTTCCAACCTGGGGTGTATTTCTGGATGAAGAGAAGCAGGGCGGAGGTTCGCTGATCGATATTGGTACACACGCACTGGATCTGACCTTATGGCTTATGGATAATTACAAGCCTAAGAGTGTAATGGGCTCGACCTTCCACAAGCTTGGTCAGCGTGAAAATGCGGCAAATGCATTTGGACCGTGGGATCCAGAACAATTCAAGGTGGAGGATTCGGCATTTGGTTTTATCACCATGCAGAATGGAGCTACGATCATCATCGAGTCAAGCTGGGCATTGAATGTTGCCGAGTTCGGTGAAGCCAAATCGTTACTCTGTGGCACCGAAGGCGGTGCTGATATGCAGGATGGATTGCGCATCAATGGTGAGAAGCGAAGCCGGTTGTATGAAACGAAGGTTGATCTTGATGCAGGTGGAGTAGCCTTTTACAGTGGCAGTGCTGAAAATGAAGCAGATCGTGAAGCCAGAATGTGGCTTGAAGCGATTATTGAAGACAAAGAGCCTGTCGTTAAACCAGAGCAAGCTCTCGTAGTAACTCAGATTCTTGAGGCAATCTACGAATCGGCTCAAACAGGAAAAGCCGTTTATTTTGAATCCTGAATGGATAGAAATGATCTTCATTTTCCACAATAATGAGACGAGTAAGTGATCTGAACGGTTATTTATACAGCTTAACGAATCAGCAATTATACGACATTTATTCTAGGGAGGAATCGCACTTGAAACTCGGCGTATTTATGGTACTATTCGGAGGACGTAAATTAGAAGACGCACTTGATTATGTGGCATCCAAAGGGTTGAAAGCCGTTGAGATTGGTACGGGAGGACATCCGGGGAACGCACATTGTAACCCGGCAGAATTGCTTGGCAATGAAGCGGCATTGAAAAACTTCAAAAACGCAGTGGAATCACGTGGTTTGATGATCAGCGCACTGAGCTGTCACGGTAACCCATTGCATCCGCAAAAGGATATTGCAAAAGGATTCCATGATGACTTTGTCAAAACAGTTGAGCTGGCTGAGAAGTTAGAAGTACCTGTAGTGAACACATTCTCCGGCTGTCCAGGTGATCATGAGGATGCTAAATATCCGAACTGGCCTGTTGCACCGTGGCCGAATGATTTCCAAGAAATTTTGAAATGGCAATGGGAGAACAAAGTTATTCCTTACTGGACAGAGTGGGGTAAGTTTGCCGCAGATCGTAATGTTAAAGTAGGTCTGGAGCTACACGGCGGATTCTCAGTACACACACCTGCTACATTGCTTAGACTGCGTGAAGCAGCAGGGGAAGTCATTGGAGCTAACCTTGACCCAAGTCACATGTGGTGGCAAGGAATTGATCCTGTACAGGCGATTCACATTCTGGGACGTGAAGGCGCGATCCATCACTTCCATGCCAAAGATACAACCATTGATCCAATTAACGTGAATAAGCACGGTGTGACGGATATGCAGGATTATACGAACATGCTGGATCGAGCTTGGCAGTTCCGCTCGGTTGGTTATGGACATGATAACAAAACGTGGGCAGATATTATGAGCGCTCTGCGCCTTGTCGGATATGATTATGTTGTAAGTATTGAACACGAAGACGGTCTGATGTCGGTTGAAGAAGGATTCTCTAAAGCCGTACAAAATCTCCAGCAGGTATTAATTGAGGAACCGCTGGGCGACATGTGGTGGGTTTAGAGCTACATTAGGGGGAAATTAATGATGATCAACGTCACCATTTGGAATGAATTTGTCCATGAGAAAATTCACGATGAAGTTAGAGAAGTCTACCCGGACGGTCTCCATAGAGCATTGGCTGACGGACTTGGCGGCGAAGGTTTTGTGATTCGGACAGCTACACTGGATCAGCCTGAACACGGGTTAAGTGATGAGGTGCTGAATTCCACGGATGTGCTGATATGGTGGGGACATATGGCACATGATCGCGTAAGCGATGAAGTTTCGCAGAAGGTGACACAGCGTGTGTTAAACGGCATGGGTCTGATCGTACTACACTCAGGTCATTTCTCCAAACCGTTTAAAGCGCTGATGGGAACAAGCTGCGATCTGAAATGGCGTGTAGCTGACGAGCAGGAGATCGTATGGTGTGTCAATCCATCCCATCCGATTGCGGATGGCATCCACGACAAGATCGTACTGGAGAAAGAAGAAATGTACGGAGAATTCTTCGATATTCCAGTACCGGATGAACTGGTATTTGTGAGTAACTTCCAGGGTGGAGAGGTATTCAGGAGCGGATGCACGTTCCGACGCGGCGAAGGTAAAATCTTTTATTTCCGGCCAGGTCATGAGACATACCCGACCTATTACAAACCGGAAATTTTAAGAGTGATCAGCAATGCAGTGAAATGGGCATATCCTGCCCGTAGCTTCAAGCCGGAATTCGGTAAGAGCGAACCTGTAAGACCATTTGGTGGCGTGCTGGTCTAAGCCGCAATCTCTCGTGAATGGATAAATGTAGCATTATACCGAAGAACCCTTCTCCAAGTCTGTATGACTGTGGCAGTAGGGTTCTTTTTGGGTAATTTAGCTGTAAGAACGTGAGACGATATTTCCCATGGTTCTTCAGCCCCATGTAATGGTATACTGTGTAATATCATCAAAGAAGATGAAACCGGTTTATCCAATTGAAAGTTTTTAGCGGGAGACGTTTCCTTTAGCTCTCAAATATGTTATTATGAAATATACTAACAAAACGTAAGTGTAGTGATCTCTAAAGAGGTGATTAATGTGGAAGGCCAAGATTTGCGGATGTGTCCGCGTTTTGAAACCGCGTTTTCCTTTTTGGGTAAACGTTGGAACGGGCTGATTATTCAAACGTTGATGAGTGGGTCTAAGCGATTTAAGGATATTTCCAACCTCATTCCATCAATGAGTGACAAGATGTTATCCGAGCGGATGAAGGATCTGGAAAGTGAAGGCATTCTAATCCGTCATGTGTATCCAGAGACGCCGGTTCGTATTGAATACGAGTTGACAGAAAAAGGCAAGGCGCTCCAGCCGGTTATGAATCAAATTCAGGACTGGGCGGAGCATTGGGTTGACTAATTGATGTATTTCAATATGAACCCTAATTTTGAAGCAGGTAATGGACAGAAGCTCTTGATTTCACTGGAAATCGAGAGCTTTTTGTTTTAAGATACCAAGAAAGCATGTAGAGCAAAACTTCATCGGTTCGTACCCTCATCGTTCAATGTAGGTATGTTATGGGTCTTAACTATGTATGATAAAGATAATGGAATCCCTGACATAATTCTTGTGTGTTCTGCACATGTTGTCAGGAGTTGTAGTATAATTGTAAGAACAAGAACAACGTCTATTCCTTACAACTATGGCCGTATACGGTCGGAGCGAGGAGGCCACTTGTCATGAGAGAAGAAAGCTTATCCCGTGAAGTACGCTACGGCAAACAAGATATCGCAGAACTTGAGAACGCATCCATTCAGGTACATTTGATTTATAAGAAAGCAGCAGAACTATTCGTTCGCAATACGTATTCTCAATCGGTTAGGAATCAAGATTCCGATAAGCATCGGTTGGATCGCAGCAAGGGCTTAGGTTTAGCTCCGATTGTGCTGCAAAAATGGATTCAGACTTCTAGAGGCTGGAAATGCATAGGATGCGAACTGAGACATAATGAAGATCAGATTATGCCATTACATGCAGACACCTTCCTTCGTGGCTCATCATCTACAGCGAATGGGGAAGGACATGTGTTCAAGCCGGAAATGCTGATTCAAGCGATTGTGTGGGCTCAATATGAGAAGATTCGGATGTTCGCCCCATGGCTTGGTGATGAAGCATTCTACACAGCAGATGAATTGGATACCATTGCACGCTACATCGTGCCTACCTACTTCTCGGAGCGTCCACTCAATGAGCAGGGCAAATTGTTCAAAGTCCATCGTCCTTATGGTCAGATTCCGTTGTATCAGGAATATGTGACAGCACCTTCTTTATGTGTGCAGCTGGATGGCGAGATGTTAGAGGGACGACTACTTACAGGTGTATATGTTTCCGGGGAGCAGTTCTCTGGGCTGAATCCGTATCTAAAAGATGGAGACGGGGGCAGAACGTATATGCAAGCCTGCGTTCAGTAAAGGCAAATAACGATAAACTTATGGTGATTGGAAGTACTAATCACTTTATAATAAGAGGCGTTACATTTCACTGAGATGTGAATTGTAGCGTCTTTTTGTTAAGATAATAGAATGTAAAGTTTCCAGCGGAGCGGAACCAAGGCAGTATCGCATGAAAAATACAATTAAACGCGGTCTGTCTTCTGTGAAAATACGACGATAGGTGTTCTCTTATAAACTGGGTCAGATCACAGCAGACAAATGTCTAAACGTTCCATTTCCTACACATGCTATCCAATAAAAGTAACGGCATTGACACTTTTTTTAACGGGATTCTGTGCCATAATAGAGGGTATGGACAACAGGGTGAATGATTTTACGCAGGGTGGTGTTACCTACATGAATAAGAAAATCCCCGGTTTCATAGGCATATGCCTACTTATTTTAGTTATTCTCAGCGGATGTACAGAGACGCGGCCTTCGGAGCAGCCAGTGGTGCAGGAAACCGAATCCACGAATTCTATTACGGTTGCCATAGATGGCAGTACCTTTTTACCAGATGCAACTAAGTCGATCAAACGGGACTTTAGCGAAGGATTAACGCTTAAGAAGGCGCTAACGAACAGTGGGCTTGTTGATTTCACGGCTGATGGAAAACGAATTCAATCCGTCGGAGAGGTCTCGCTCGATTCCTCGTTAATCTGGGCTGTCAAATTGAATGGCAAAGATATTGATCCAGAAGATTGGAATATGGAGCTTCATGCCAAAGATGAAGTGATAATATATGTCAAAGCCGCTGACAGTTCAGGAGAAGGCGTAGCGTATCAGACGACCTTACTCAAAGTGAGCGGCGGCAACATTATGCCAAATCTTAATCGGCAATATGCTGGTGTGTATATTCAGGAGTGCACCGTTCGTGATGTATTAAAGTCCAGCGGCGTTGTGAGAATGTCTGAGAATAACAAATATGTGGTTGCTGTTGAAAATGTCATCCCACGAATGAATCAACGTTGGGTTATTAAGGTGAATGATAAGGAATTAATGGATAACGGCTTGGATATGAAGCTGAGTCCACGTGACGCGATTAAACTTGAATTAACGACGACATCCTAAATATCAAAAGGCCCATCTTCTACAGTGAGAAGATTGGGCCTTTTTTGTTATTTACATATTGCTACTTAGGATTATTGTAAGCGAATAATGAATAACTATCTTAGATCCGGCAGATCTCGCTAGGGCATAGTTCACAGTGACAGATGCCTTGCAGCATTTTCAGATCTTTGATAACGATCATGCCATTATCATATTCGATCGCGTCTTTTTTACGTAGATCACTTAACATACGGTTTACACTCTCACGGGTAGCACCAATCATATTGGACAGATCCGTATGCGTAATTTTTTTGTGGATGATCATATGATCGCCGTGTGGTTCACCATAAGAATTAGACAAACGAATTAAGGTAGAGCAGAGCGCACCAGGTTTGCCGTACAACATCAGATCACGGAATTTGGTCTGGGTGAGTCGATGGTGAATCCCCATCCATTTCATAAAATCAATGGCAAAGTCACAATGCTGACAGATCAGCATCTCCAGGTCTTTATGCTCCAATACACCTATTTCGCTGTCTTCCAGCACTTCTGCCGAGAAGGAATGCTTCGAACCGAAGAAAGGATCAGCCTGCCCAATCATATCTCCGGATTGATACATGTACATGATCAATTCTTTACCTTCATCAGTTGACTTCGTAATCTGGGCACGGCCTCTTTTCATATAATAAAGTTTGTCAGAGACATCGCCTTCCCAATACAGATGTGTTCCTTCGGGATAGGTTCTATCTTTCATCGTTACAAGTAAATGGTTGAAGTTCACATCCGAGAAACAGTTCGTATTCCCGCGTTTTTCCATCACTAGTTGGTCCCTCATAAGTCTATCTCCCCTTTGTCTCCAATCAAAGGCTGCATGTGGCTTACATGACCTTTGTGGTTCGCCGCAAACGGGTGCCGTCCGTTCAGGGTCATCTCGGCCGGGAAGGACGGTACAAATTGCGGTGGTTCAATTTTTAAGTTCAGTATATACCTAATCTTACCGTTTGAGGGGGATAGAAAGGGAACAAAAATGGCGAAATTTCAAACATTGTGATTAAATTCACTTTTTGTGGGCAAGTATGGAGCTGAAAGAGCCATGTAAAAAAAGGGAGTAGCAGTGCACTTGTTAGCAGACATTAAGAATCTAAATTTAAATTCGTAATACTTTGTGAAAAAAATCACATAATTAAATCATGTCCCATGATACGATGTGAATGTAAAGAAGAGAGACAACATAATACGAACCTTTAGGAGGATGAGGGAGATGGCTGTAAAGAACGAGGTCGCCCCAGCAAAAGAACCGACAGCAGGTCAGTATATTCAAACATTAATTGACAAAGCGAACAAAGCACACGCAGCATTCATGTCCATGGATCAACAGCAAATCGATCGAATTGTGCAAGCAATGGCGCTTGCAGGTCTGGATAAACACATGATGCTCGCCAAAATGGCTGTGGAAGAAACCGGCCGCGGTGTGTACGAAGATAAAATCACTAAAAATATATTTGCTACAGAATATGTGTACCATAGCATCAAATATGACAAAACCGTTGGTGTCATTGAAGATAATGAATATGAGAACTTCCAGAAAATTGCCGAGCCGGTTGGCATCATCATGGGGATTACGCCGGTTACCAACCCAACATCAACGACGATGTTTAAGGCACTGATCTCCATCAAGACTCGTAACCCGATTATCTTCGGTTTCCACCCTTCTGCACAGAACTGTAGCCGCGAAGCAGCCAAAATCTTGCTTGAAGCCGCAGTGAAGCATGGTGCTCCAGCCGACTGTATTCAGTGGATTGATGATCCATCCATGGATCGCACCAATGCCCTGATGAACCACAACGATGTGGCACTCATTCTGGCGACAGGCGGATCAGGCATGGTGCGAGCAGCATATAGCTGTGGTAAACCAGCACTGGGTGTAGGGCCAGGTAACGTACCTTGCTTCATTGAAAAAAGTGCGGATATCAATCAGGCAGTGACGGATCTGATTTTGTCCAAATCATTTGATAATGGGATGATCTGTGCTTCCGAGCAAGCGGTCATTATTGAAGAACCTATCTTCGATCAAGTCAAAAAGAAAATGATTGCCAATGGATGTTACTTCGTTAACAAGGAAGAAGCAGCTAAGCTGACCGCAGGCGCTATCAATGCTGAGAAATGTGCAGTTAACCCAGCGATTGTAGGTCAATCCGCCGTAGCGATTGCTCAGTTATGCGGTATTGAAGTTCCAGCAAGCACCAAAATCCTGGTTGCTGAAATTGAGGGTGTTGGCGTCAAATTCCCATTGTCTGCGGAAAAATTAAGCCCGGTACTGGCTTGTTACAAAGTCAAAACGGCAGCAGAAGGTATTGAACGTGCAGCAGAAGTGGTTGCTTTTGGCGGAATGGGACACTCATCCGTTATTCACTCCAACAATGAAGAAGTGATTAACAAGTTTGCAGATCGCCTGCAAACAGGACGGATCATCGTCAACTCACCTTCCACACACGGAGCAATTGGCGATATCTACAACACGAATATGCCATCGCTCACACTGGGATGTGGTTCATACGGACGTAACTCGACTTCGTCGAACGTAACTGCTGTCAACTTAATCAATGTGAAAAGGGTGGCTCGCCGTACCGTGAATATGCAATGGTTCAAAGTACCGAACAAGGTCTACTTCGAAAAAGGCGCGACGCAGTATCTCGCCAAAATGCCGGATATCACCCGTGTTGCAATTATTACGGATGCCATGATGGTGAAGCTGGGTTATGTGGAAAAGGTAGAGCACTATCTGCGTCAACGCCAAATGCCGGTAGCCATTGAAGTGTTCTCGGATGTTGAGCCGGATCCATCCACAACGACTGTAGATCGCGGAACCGAAATGATGCGTCGCTTCCAACCGGACTGCATTATCGCTCTCGGTGGCGGATCACCAATGGATGCTGCCAAAGCGATGTGGTTGTTCTATGAATATCCAGACACAGACTTTAATGATCTGAAGCAAAAATTCATGGATATCCGTAAACGGATCTACAAATATCCTAGACTTGGCGTAAAAGCAAAATTTGTGGCGATCCCAACAACATCGGGCACAGGATCGGAAGTAACATCATTTGCTGTTATCACGGATAAAAATCTAGGAAACACCAAATATCCACTGGCTGACTATGAGCTGACTCCTGACGTGGCGATCGTTGACCCTGAGTTTGTATACTCGCTGCCTAGAACAGCTGTAGCTGACACAGGTATGGACGTACTGACACATGCGATTGAAGCTTATGTATCTGTTATGGCGAATGACTATACGGATGGATTAGCAATCAAAGCCATTCAACTGGTGTTCCAGTATTTGGAGCAATCAGCATTACAAGGCGACAAACTGGCACGTGAGAAAATGCATAATGCTTCAACGATTGCAGGTATGGCATTTGCCAACGCATTCTTGGGTATCAACCACAGCTTGGCGCACAAATGGGGCGGTCAGTACCATACAGCCCACGGACGTACCAATGCGATTTTGATGCCACACGTTATTCGATACAACGCGAAAAAACCGACCAAATTCGCATCGTTCCCGAAATACTCGCACTTTGTGGCAGATGAGCGATATGCCGAAATTGCCCGCATTCTCGGATTGCCTGCTCGCACAACCGAAGAAGGGGTTAACAGCTTAATCAACGCTATCCGCAAAATGAACAAAACATTGGGTATCGAGGAATCGTTCCAAGAGATCGGATTTGATGCAAAAGATTTCGAAGCACATGTAGATTACCTGGCTGATCGTGCCTTCGAAGACCAATGTACAACTGCGAATCCGAAGCTGCCGCTGGTAACCGAATTAGCAGATGTATACCGCAACGCATTCTACGGTAAATTCGAATAATAATAATCTTCCGAAACATGCAACAGCTTGTTGAGGATGGCAATAGGTTCAGGGTTCCCCAAAATGGGGAGCCCCGATTGCCGTATGTTTTGAGGAACACGTAATCCGTGCTATAGCAGGTAGAACCGAAGGTTGGGAGGGAAAGGAGGTGGGCAGAAAAACGGAGGAGCGAAGCTCCCGCTTTTTCAGGAACTTATCACTTCATGTTTTGGCTCCAGAAAAGATGCAACAAGGAGTCCGCGTTGTAGCAAGGAGAACCAAAGGTTCACAGGGAAAGGAGATGGGCAGAAAAACAGAGGAGCGAAGCCCCTGCTTTTTCAGGAACTTATCACTTCATGTTTCGGCTCCAGAAAAGATGCAACAAGGAGTCCGGGTTGTAGCAAGGAGAACCAAAGGTTCGCAGGGAAAGGAGGTGGGCAGAAAAACGGAGGAGCGAAGCCCTCGCTTTTTCAGGAACTTATCACTTCATGTTTCGGCTCCAAATCGAGGAGGAGCCGCCCATCTTTTAAAAATGCAACACGGAATCCGTGATGTGGCAGTTTGAACCACCCGTTCACACGTTAACGGAGAGGACAGAAAAAACCTGAAGAAGCGAAGCGCTCGCCTGAAAGCTTTCTGAAAAAAAGCTACATCGGAAGCATAAGCTATTCCCGGATTTTCACCTTTGAGAAAGTAAATTGAAAAATCCGGGAATAACAGCGATCGGAAGGTTGTTCTGTCCGCGGAGTGGCCAGTGTGAACCATTTCCCACGGTTCAACATGACACACCGCAGGTGGAGTGCGTTAGTTCACTTACTTTGTGATAAAAATCACAGATGATGAAATCGCCAAGACGTATACTGAAAATGTAAGAAAAACATTCATTCCGCGGTTCCGGTTCCCAAGTAGAGAGAACGTGTTCCGGTTTATGTGAAACAATTCACATTAATCGCGGCTCTGGACACACAATGATACGAAGACGCAGCATGTTATGTGTCCAGAAATCCAAATTAGTGGAGGGATTACGATGTCGGTGATCGAAAAAGATGTCAAACAACAAACAGGCTGGAGAAACTTTACCAAAGGAACTTGGACTAAAACCGTTAATGTGAATGACTTTTTGGAACACAATTTGTCTCCATATTATGGCGATGAAGCATTTCTTGAAGGTGCAACCCAGAATACAAAAGAGTTGTGGGATATCGTATCTGATCTAACCAAAAAAGAACGGGATAACGGTGGTGTCCTTGACGTAGACGTTAATACGCCTGCAACAATTACTTCTCACCAACCAGGATATCTGGATCAATCCAAAGAGCAAATTGTCGGCGTTCAGACCGATGCTCCATTCAAACGTTCCATTCAGCCATTCGGCGGAATTCGCATGATGATTGATGCATGTGAAGCATATGGCTTCGAAATGCCTCAAGGTGTCATTGATATATTTACAAACATTCGTAAAACACATAACCAAGGTGTATTCGACGCTTATACTTCCGAGATGCGTGCAGCGCGTAAAGCAGGGATCATTACAGGTTTACCAGATGCTTATGGTCGTGGCCGGATCATCGGGGACTACCGCCGGGTAGCGTTGTACGGTGTAGACTTCCTAATTCGTAACAAAAAAGGCGAATTGAACGCCTTGGAAGTGGATATTATCGATGAAGATGTTATCCGTCTGCGTGAAGAGTTGTCTGAGCAGATTCGTGCCTTGCAAGAACTGAAACAATTGGGCGAAATGCACGGTTTCGATATTTCCTTGCCAGCAACAACAGCCAAAGAAGCGTTCCAATGGTTGTACTTCGGTTACCTGGCAGCGATCAAAGAGCAGAACGGTGCTGCAATGTCACTGGGACGTGTATCATCCTTCCTGGATATCTACATTGAACGTGATCTGCAAGAAGGCATTCTGACCGAAGAGCAGGCTCAAGAGCTGGTTGACCATTTTGTTATGAAACTGCGGATCGTGAAATTCCTGCGTACGCCGGACTATAACGAACTGTTCAGTGGAGACCCAACATGGGTAACCGAGTCCATCGGCGGGATGTCCGTAAATGGTGAGACACGTGTAACGAAAAACAGCTTCCGCTTCCTGCACACGCTGCATAACCTGGGACCTGCACCGGAGCCAAACCTGACTGTACTCTGGTCCACTAAACTGCCGGAAGCATTCAAAGAATATTGCAGTAAAGTATCTATCGAAACGAGCTCGATTCAATATGAGAATGACGATCTGATGCGTCCGATCTATGGCGATGATTACGGTATTGCTTGTTGTGTATCTGCAATGAAGATCGGGAAACAAATGCAATTCTTCGGTGCTCGTGCGAACCTGGCGAAAGCTCTCTTGTACGCAATCAATGGTGGTCGTGACGAGAAGTCTGGAGCACAAGTAGGACCTGAATTCCCTGCTATTACAAGCGAAGTGCTGGATTACAATGAAGTTATGAAACGCTTCAAACCAATGATGGAATGGCTGGCGAAGCTGTACATGAACACTCTTAACGTCATCCATTACATGCACGATAAATATAGCTACGAGCGGATCGAGATGGCATTGCATGACCGTGACATCGTTCGTACAATGGCTTGCGGTATTGCAGGTCTGTCGGTTGCAGCGGATTCACTCAGTGCCATCAAATATGCCAAAGTAAAACCAATTCGTAACGAACAAGGCATTGCTGTTGATTTTGAAATTGAAGGAGAATTCCCTTGTTACGGTAACAATGAAGACAGCGTAGATAGCATTGCTGTTGAACTGGTTGAGAGCTTCATGGGCATGATTCGTAAGCACAAAGCATACCGTAACGCGGTACCAACGCAATCCGTACTGACCATCACTTCCAACGTAGTTTACGGTAAGAAAACAGGAACTACACCGGATGGCCGTAAAGCAGGCGAACCATTCGCACCAGGTGCGAACCCAATGCATGGACGTGATAAAAAAGGTGCATTGGCATCCCTTGGCTCAGTAGCCAAATTGCCTTACGAACACAGCCTTGATGGTATCTCTAACACCTTCTCCATTGTGCCAAAAGCACTGGGTAAAGAGGAGAATACACGTAAATCTAATCTGACTGCGATGATGGACGGATACTTTGGTCAGAATGCCCATCACCTGAACGTCAACGTGTTTGATCGTCAACAATTAATGGATGCGATGGAGCACCCGGAAAATTATCCACAGCTTACTGTACGGGTATCCGGATATGCGGTTAACTTCATCAAACTGACTCGTGAACAACAACTCGATGTCATTAACCGTACGTTCCACGGCTCCATGTAAAGCAATTTACAGTGTAAGAACGAATCCAGTGGAACATCTGGTCAAGAATTAAACGCACAGCGGATGCGGATATAGAAAGGAAGAGGCAGCATGGTTAAAGGACATATTCATTCACTCGAAACTTTCGGGACGGTTGACGGCCCAGGCATCCGCTTCGTGCTCTTTATGCAAGGATGTCTACTCAAGTGTCAGTATTGCCATAATCCCGATACATGGGCACTGGATGGAGGCAAGGAAACGACCGTAGAGGAAGTACTGGCTGAAATTGAGCCTTATCTTTCCTACTATCGTAGTTCAGGCGGGGGACTCACCATATCCGGTGGGGAACCAACTTTACAAGCACACTTTGTAGCCCAAGTGTTCAAGGAAGTCAAACGTCGCTGGGGACTCCATACTACACTAGATAGTAATGGTTTTAACGAACCTGACCGTATCCATGAACTACTGGATAACACAGACTTAGTGTTACTCGATCTGAAGCATATCGATGATGAGAAGCATATGAAGTTGACTGGAAAATCCAATGAAAGAACGCTGAAGACAGCCAAGTGGCTATCTGAGCAAGGACGTAAAATGTGGATACGCCACGTATATGTGCCTGGCATTCACAATGACGAAGAGGACTTACTTAACCTTGGAAGATTCATTGGTACATTAAACGGGGTGGAGAAGTTCGAAATTCTTCCGTATCACCAGATGGGGATCTACAAATGGGAGGCACTTGGCAAGGTGTACCCGCTTGAAGGTGTTCCATCACCAAGTCAAGAAGAGGTTGAGCGAGCTTATCGTTTGATCCAGCAAGGTAGAGAAGAAACATCAGGGGTAGCTTGTTCGAGCCAATGATTAAATATGCAGAAGCAGCCATGGCGATTATGGATCGTCTTGGCTGCTTTTTTGTTTGCATCGGTTGAAACCAAAACGTCTGTTCAAACGTTTATACCAGGTGTAAATGTTGATAGATCAGTATTTTCATAGTGTGAAATAAAATCGTGAACTCGTATAAAGCCTTGTAGGTACGGTTTTGGCGAGGTTTGTTCACATTATTCAAAGTTTACATTTCTATTAAAATATTTTTAGCAACTTTTCCCGTTTACAAGCGTCTAATAGTATGACTTTTTGAGGGGGATATTTATAAAATGGGAGCAGAAGGAGCCAAAGACAAAGAATGAATCTGAAAAAGAACTTGTCCATACTTACCGCTTTAGCTGTTTTTCAAGCGTTTGCAGTACTTCCAGCTAGCGCACAATCAACCGACCAAAGCGAAACTACACCCGTAAATAAAGCCACAGTGAAATCCGTGGAGGTTTTGAAAAAAGAACAAACGATTGCTGAATCGGAAGTGAAAACCGGTACAGAAACACAGCCGGAGCAAAATAATGCGACGGAAGAAACACAACCTGAAACGACAGAACCTACAGCAACGGATGTAACTCCAGTTGAACCTGTAACGGAAACAGACACACCAGAGGCTGAAGGTGAAGAGGGAGAAACTCCTGCACCTACACCGGTAGAAGTTGAACAGCCAGCCACTGGCAATCAAGCGAGTTCCGGAACTACAGGCGGTGATCTGACGCTGTACATGAACAGCAACAAAATGATGCAAGATGGCAAGACGTATCTTGCAGGACAACCGATGGCTGTCAAAAATGGTGTATCTTATGTCGCAATCCGTGCTCTGGTAGATCGGGTTGGATATGATGTGAAATACGATAACACAACGAAAGAAACCATTATTATTAGTGGTGAAGATGAACTTCGTTTTAAGACAAACAGCACGATCTATACCGTAAATGGTGATTCAAGATCCATGAAGGGTCCTGCTTATCAAGAGAAAAATACGTTTATGGTGCCTTTGACTTCCATTACACAGGCGCTCAACATTACTTATACAGTTAATCAATCTGCAAAGACTGTTGTATTGAACCTGAATACGAAGCCAGTAGCTAGCTTCACTGTTCAAAAAGAAATTTTTGCTGGTGATGTAGTGACGTATACAACGAAATCCAGTTCTCCAAAAGGCCTTAACATTGTGGACGAACGCTGGACAGGCCGCCAAGACATATTTGACCAACCAGGTACATATACGGTAACCTATGCGGTCCAAGATTCAAGCGGTCAATGGAGTGATCCATACTCGCTGACGATCAAGGTGGAGAAACCTAACCTTCCGCCAGTAGCCATGTTTACAACAGACAAGGAAGAATACAAAATGGGTGAGAAGATCACCTACATTGACCAAAGTACAGATGACGAAAATGCAATTACCAAAACGGTATGGGACAATAATGCCCTCGCATTCTTTGTACCGGGTCCGAAGACCGTAACGATTACTGTTACGGATAAACATGGTGCAAGCGATAGCTACACCAAGACGATTAATATTACAGGCGAAACGCTCTACAGCTTGTCCGATTTCAATCAGTTGTTCACGCCTGTAGGTGACAAGTTTACCTTCAACGGTGGCGAAGTACCTGCGATGGAGAAAGTCCCTTACACGTACACGGATGAGCCAAGCTTGTTGATTCGTAGTAACAGCCCAGAAACCGTGAATACGGAAGGGATTGTGTACCAGGAATCTTCATTCGGGCAAACACGTTTCATGATTCACCATGTAAACAACACAGGTAAAAGAGTGAAAATGTATGTAATCGCAACAAACAACAACCCGTATACAGCTGTGTTTGAACAGCAAAATATGGGCTTTGCCGGCCCTACACCGTTTGCTACTGTAGCAGGTAAATTGTCCATTGATAAATGGTTCAAGTCGATTCAAACTGGAGCCGATACGAAGAAAATGTATATTCTCCCTGGCGAAAGCAAGTTGATCTTGACGGAGCTTAATGCAATCCCGATGAAAGAAGGGCAAGTTATTTCCCTTTATTCGGATACTTTCAGCGATTATACACTCGACTATAACGTCATCTTGATTGACGAAAATAAAGATCCATTTGAAGCATTACCAACGCTGCCAGTTCTGGATCGTGATGGTGTTCATAACCGTGGAACGTATCCTAACGCAACACGTGTAATTACGTACGATCAGGAAGTAGGTTCGAAGCCTGCACGTCTTCCACTCGGAGACAATTCAAGTGATCCAAACCTGGAAGGAACAGATCCAATGGCTCACACCATTGCTTCCAACGCAGGTAACTTTGGAGTTCTATACAAAATTACGCTCAATAATGTGGCTCCACGTACGTTGATTTCATTTAATCCTCGTGGAGGTAAGTACTCAGGTGTTGCGCTTGTTAATGGTCAGGTTGTACAACTGGCAAGTGACAGCAGATCTCTGAGTGCGCCGAACGAGCAAGGTGTTCTTCATCGTACGGGTTCTTACGGTGAGAGTGTAACCATTATCTTCTCGGCTGCACCAGGAAGTAATCTTCCTGTAAACCTTTTGTTCACACCACTTCCGCAAGAGAAGTAGTTGAGCCGTAACATGTTATTGTTTCAGCAAGAGACGGTTTGGAGTGAAGCTTATATCATATATACCCTGTCACCCCAAAAGTCTAAGAGAGGTTGTTCAAAAAGTCCGCCCATCTTCTTGGCACTGAAAACCGATCTTTTTGAACACGCACTTTGAAGGATTAATTTCTTCTGAACCGTCGGGAAGGACTCCATTCATGGAGTCCTTTTTTAATATAGACAGTGTGAAAAATAGGCGATTAAGGAGCTTCGTTGACTCTAAACTCAATTTAGGGCATTATGATAAGAGAGTTGTTGAATTTTTTTCATTTTGTTAGACTATTGAACAATTATTGCAGTGCTTGAATGACAGGAGGTGCTTAGGTAATGCTGTCAACAGAACAGATTATTAATACGATGTCCTCGCAGGGACTTCGCATAACGGATCAGCGGAAGACGTTGGCTCGTTTGTTTGCGGAATCTCCAGGGTATTTGACGCCTAAGGATGTTTATGAATATATGGGGAAAACTTATAGTGGACTGAGCTTTGATACAGTGTATCGTAATCTTCGTGTCATGCAGGAGTTAGGCGTATTGGAGCAGGTCGTTTTTGAAGATGGTGTGAAGTTCAGAGCTTCTTGTAGCGAGGATCATCACCACCACCACATGATCTGTCTGAAATGTCAGAAGACATATCCGATCGTGTTCTGCCCAATGCAACTCGCAGACGCGCCCGAACAATTTCAGGTTGTGGATCATAAATTTGAAGTATTCGGTTATTGCAAAGACTGTGCTGAACATGCACCAGCCAAAGTTGCATCTGGACATCATCATTCCCATGGGAAACATTGAAAATGAAAATATCTCGTCGAATTATGCAAGCCCCTATACGGGTCTATCGTAATTATATTTCTCCCTTGAAGCCACCGAGCTGCCGTTTCTATCCAACGTGCTCAGCATACGCGATGGAAGCAATCGAAGTTCACGGGGCGTTCAAAGGCTCATTGCTCGCTGCGAAACGGATTGCGAAATGTCATCCTTTTCATCCAGGAGGAGTCGATTTAGTGCCACCTAAGACCGAGAAATCTATAGTGATTTCGGATTAAAGGTCATTTCTCAAAATGAGATTTCATGCATTTGGGCACGCTAGGTGAATGCCGCTACGAACTTGACAAATAGGGCCGTATTTCAGTATATTTTTCGTATAATGATTTCCATTGAAGGGATAAGTACAGACACACCCCAGTGCAGAGAGCCGGATGAGCTGAGAACCGGTCTGGGAGGAGGATGGAAATGGTCCTGGAGGAACCTCTTTCGAGCGTGCAACACAGGGATTGAGACCTGTTGTCGTAAGGCTGAGGCGTGATCCAGCGTTAATGGACGGTCGAAGGACCGACAGAGCCTGTGTTTTGCAAAAGATGCAGGGAATTTGGGTGGTAACACGTGAGAACAACTCTCGTCCCATAGGGACGGGAGTTTTTTGTGTTCTTTTTCAAGTTCAATTAAATGTGTAACGGATTAAAGGAGGAGAAGTCATTCATGGCTGATCAAAAAACATTTTATTTAACAACACCAATTTACTACCCAAGCGACAAATTGCACATTGGGCATGCGTACACAACGGTAGCTGGTGATGCGATGGTACGTTACAAGCGCCTGCGTGGATACGAGGTTCGCTACTTAACAGGCACGGATGAGCATGGGCAGAAGATCGAACGTAAAGCACAGGAAAAGGGTCAATCACCTCAGTCTTTCGTAGATGATATCGTGGTAGGCATCAAAGAGTTGTGGAACAAGCTGGACATTTCCAATGATGATTTCATCCGTACAACGGAAGAACGTCATAAGACGGTAGTTCAGGATATCTTTGACCGTTTGCTGAAGCAAGGGGATATCTACAAAGGTGAGTACGAAGGCTGGTACAGTATTCCAGACGAGACGTATTATACGGAGACGCAATTAGTCGATGTAGAGAAGAATGATAAAGGTGAGATCATTTCGGCGAAGAGCCCGGATAGCGGACATCCCGTTGAACTCGTGAAAGAGGAATCCTACTTCTTCCGCATGAGTAAATATGCTGATCGCTTGCTCAAGTATTATGAGGATAACCCAGGCTTCATTCAACCGGAATCCCGTAAAAACGAGATGATTAACAACTTTATCAAGCCAGGTTTGGAAGATCTCGCTGTTTCGCGTACAACATTTGAGTGGGGCGTAAAAGTAAAAGGAGATCCGAAGCATGTCGTGTACGTGTGGATTGATGCGTTGTCCAACTACATTACAGCTCTAGGCTATGGTTCATCTGATCCTACACTGTACAATAAATTCTGGCCTGCAGATGTTCATCTCGTAGGTAAAGAAATTGTTCGTTTCCATACGATTTATTGGCCAATCATGCTGATGGCGCTTGATCTGCCATTGCCGAAAAAAGTGTTTGCACATGGTTGGTTACTGATGAAGGATGGCAAAATGTCCAAATCCAAAGGTAACGTTGTTGATCCGGTAACTTTGATTGATCGTTATGGTCTGGATTCTCTTCGTTATTACCTGCTTCGTGAAGTTCCATTTGGTTCAGATGGTACGTTTACACCAGAAAGCTTCGTAGATCGTGTCAATTCAGACCTGGCCAACGATCTGGGTAATCTGTTGAACCGTACAGTCGCTATGGTAGACAAATACTTCGGGGGTCAAGCGCCTGCGTTTACATCAGGTGTAACCGAGTTTGATGCATCACTCGAAGAAGCAGGTCAGGCGGCTGTGGATAAAGTAGAGACAGCTATGGAGAATCTGCAATTCTCCGTTGCGTTGACAGCGATCAGCCAATTCGTTAGCCGCAGCAACAAATATATTGATGAGACACAGCCGTGGGCATTAGCTCGTGATGAAGCTAAACGCGATGAACTGGCCTCTGTAATGGCTCATTTAATTGAAAGCTTGCGGATTGCTTCCATCCTGCTACAGCCGTTCCTGACACGTGCTCCGCGTAAAATCTGGGAACAACTAGGTATTCAAGAAGGCGAACTTACGGCTTGGGATACTGCGAAGCAATGGGGCGTAATTCCGGCTGGCAATGCTTTGCAGAAGGGTGACCCAATCTTCCCACGTCTTGACTCCGAGCAGGAAATTGCTTATATCTCCGAGGCGATGACTGGTGGTAAGAAAACAGAAGAACCATCTGAAACTCCACAAGCCACTTCAGAGACGACTGAACCGGTTTCTGCGCCAGAAGGCAAAGAAGAGATCGGCATTGATGATTTTGCAAAAGTAGAACTGCGTGTTGCTCAAGTTATTGCATGTGAGCCTGTCAAAAAAGCAGATAAACTGTTGAAGCTTCAACTCGATCTCGGTTATGAGAAACGTCAGGTTGTGTCTGGCATTGCCAAGTTCTATTCTCCAGAAGAGATGGTTGGACGCAAAGTCATTTGTGTCACCAACCTGAAGCCTGTAAAATTACGTGGAGAACTGTCTCAGGGCATGATTTTGGCTGCATCCCACGGAGATCAGCTTACACTCGCTACCGTACCTGATAGCATGCCTAACGGTGCTCAAGTTAAATAAGAAGCTATATAACGCCGAGATGCATATGTAACTTGTTCTGAGGGACATTTTGAATCGAGCAGCATATAGCTATGAATTGGAAGGTGACCCGATAATTCGGGTCATCTTTTTTCGGTTATGCTGTAACTTCTGATCTGATCGTGAGAAAACAAGCATATATTGTTATGAACTCTGTATACCAGGTAAGAATGAATAGGAGAGCGGCTTGACAATGAGAGACAGGTTCCCTATAATTCTTTCAGTAATGTTTACGATTAAGAGAATACGGAGTGATTATAATTATGCGTTTTTTTAACAGTAATAAGGATGGACAGCATCATCTATCGAAGCATACAGGCATGAACCGGATAAAATGGGTATGGAGCAGTTTTCTCATTGTTAGCTTGGTTCTCTTGACGGCTTGTGGACAGAATACATCGAATAATGCCAAGATTGTGGAAGATAAAGTGAATGTGATCACGACCTTTTATCCTGTGTATGCATTCACAGCGGCTATTGGTGGAGAAGATGCTAATGTGATTAATTTGCTGCCTACGGGTGTTGAACCTCATGAGTGGACACCTAAGAGCCAGGATATTGTAAATACCTCCAAAGCCCAATTGTTCCTTTACAATGGAGCAGGTCTTGAGGGATGGGTTCCGAATTTCCTCAAATCACTAAACAGTGATACACAAGTGAAATCTGTTGCTGTCAGTGAAGGCGTTACGCTGTTAACAGCTGAAGGTGATGATGGACATGGACATGGTGCAGAGCATGATGAAGAGCACGCGGACGAACATGCAGATGAGCACACAGATGAACATTCTGATGAAGAAACGGCGACTGAAGAAGTTGCGGACCATCATGTTGATCCACACACATGGGTAAGTCCTAAATCCGCTATGATTATGGCAGAAAATATTAAAAATAGTCTCGTTGAAGCAGATCCTGCCCACCAAGCTGCTTATGAAGAGCGTTATGAAGAACTGCATGCTAAACTTGTAACACTTGATCAGCACTTTACGGAAGAATTATCTAAAGTTCCAAACAAAGAAATTGTTGTATCACATCAGGCGTTTGGATACTTGGCACGCGATTATGGATTGACTCAACATGCGATTATGGGACTATCTCCTGATGCTGAACCGACTGGTCAGGACATCGTTAACTTGGCGAAGCTCGTTAAGGATGAAGGCATTAAATATATTTTCTTCGAAGAGCTTGTATCTGATAAACTTGCCAAAACACTCGCGAGTGAAGCAGGCGTAGAAACGATGGTATTAAATCCAGTTGAAGGATTGACTAAAGAACAGGTGGATAATGGTGATGATTACTTCACTTTGATGGAAAAAAATTTGCAAAATCTATTGATCGCATTAAAATAAGGTAGACTGAAGGATTTTAACTTAGAATCCTCATATATAATGAAGGGCGGCTTTGCAATGCAGCAAATCATGCCACTATGTCATGATCCAATCATCGAGATCGAGAAGCTTTCCTTCTCCTATGGAGATCAGAAAGTGATTAATGATCTCAATTTTATGGTTAAAGAACGAGACTTTGTAGGTATTATTGGTTCGAACGGAGCGGGTAAAACTACTTTATTGCGGATGTTGGTAGGTTTATTACCTCCTGCGCAGGGTGATATTAAGCTGTTCGGACAATCTATTCGCCGGTTTAAGGATTGGGAGCGAATCGGTTACGTGCCACAAAAGAATGCGTTTAACCCACTTTTTCCAGCAACGGTGCGTGAAGTGGTCATGTCTGGCTTGTACAATAACAAAAATATGTTTCGAAGAATATCGCGTAAGGCACAGCAACAATGTACAGATGCCTTACAGGTGATGCGCATTGAGGATCTGGCGAACAAGCGGATTGGACAATTATCCGGAGGGCAGCAACAGCGTGTGTTTCTCGCAAGAGCGCTGATCAATCATCCAGATTTGCTTATTTTGGATGAACCAACGGTTGGAATCGATGCAGAATCGCAGGACAGCTTCTTCGAATTAATTACCCATATGCATGAACACCATCGGATGACGTTTTTGATGGTATCCCATGATATGGATCGGATGGAGAACTATCTGGGTTCGCAGGCAGCTGTAACGAATGGTAAAATTCATTTTCATGTTCGCCATTCCCATGAGATTGAAGACTGTGCGGAAACGAATCTACAGCATACTACTTCCTTGGTAAAATAGATTCAGTGTTGGGTACGTTTGGATTAGAGCAAGGCCGAAGAAGGAGTCGTGTATGTTTTGGAAATTTTAATGAGTGATTTTTTTCAGCGGGCACTAGCCGGTGGGTTGTTAATTGGCATCACTGCTCCGCTGATCGGGTTATTTCTGGTATTACGACGTTTGTCGATGATTGGGGACACGCTCTCTCATGTGACGATTGCCGGGGTTGCACTTGGATTCCTCATTGAGGTATATCCGATTGGCGTAGGACTTGTATTTGCTGTACTGGCTTCGTTTGCGATTGAGAAGCTGCGTAAGGCATACAAGAGTTATGCAGAGCTATCTATTGCGATTATTATGTCCGGAGGCGTAGCGCTGGCGTCACTGTTCTTCACGTTAGGCAAAGGGTATAACACAGATGTTATGAGTTATTTATTCGGAAGTATTTATACTCTAGATGCCACGGATTTGAAACTAGTAGGGGTGGTCACTCTAATTGTGGTCATCGTTGTAGCTCTGTTACATAAGGAATTTTTCCTGCTTAGTTTTGAAGAAGATGCTGCGGCAGTTACGGGCTTGCCCGTCAGGTTGTTAAACATGTTGATTACAATAATGACTGCGTTGGTTATAAGTACAGCCATTAAAATCGTTGGTGCTCTGCTTGTATCAGCACTATTGACGATTCCGGTAGCCGTCAGCCTTCTAATGGCGCGAAGCTTCAAATCAGCTATTATTTTGTCCGTAGTGATCGGTGAGATTGCTGTTGTTATTGGACTGGTTGTAGCCGGAATATGGAATCTTGCACCAGGGGCAACGATTGTATTGCTGCTCATTATGATGCTCATTCTTACGATGATTGCCAAAAAAGGGTTCCGTGCCTAACGACTGAACGAGTAAGCAAGCGAGCCCGGAGAAGGGAGACATCCGCATCATGCCTGATGTTAATGTATGGGTGGCTTTTATTGCAGGAGTAGCTTCGTTTATATCGCCATGCTGTCTTCCACTGTATCCGTCGTATTTGTCTTACATAACAGGCATGACGGTACAACGCTTGAAGGATGATCGTAATCTGCGAGAAGTTCGTTTTAAGACGCTGACTCATACGCTGGCGTTTATTTTAGGCTTCTCAGCTGTTTTTTATACACTTGGGCTGGGAGCCGGACTGTTTGGTCAGTTTTTCAATGATCATCGAGAATTGATTCGTCAATTGTCAGCTATTTTAATTATATTGATGGGGTTGTTCTTGCTTGGGGTCTTCAAACCACAGTTTCTGATGAAAGAACGGAAGATGGATATGAAGTGGAAACCAGCAGGGTACCTTGGCTCTTTTATCTTCGGCATAGGGTTCTCCGCTGGTTGGTCGCCGTGTATCGGGCCGATTCTAGCTACGATTATTGCGATGGCCGCTAGTGAGCCAACAACGTGGTTTGCATTGATTACAGGGTATACTGTCGGTTTTGCATTGCCGTTCTTTGTATTAGCCTTCTTCATCGGTTCAACGCGCTGGATCTTGCGTTATTCGAATGTGTTGATGAAGGTCGGCGGGGCTTTGATGGTGTTCATGGGTATTTTGTTATACACAGGTCAGATGACTAAAATTACGATTTGGCTGCAGAGTATCACACCAGATTGGATGATCATCTAACGAATGCATTAATGTAGTTAACCCGAGAGTTTAATAAAAGGATATGAATAAAGGTATAAAAAAGCAGGTTACATGTGAGCCCAGAGTATTCTGGATCATGCAACCTGTTTTTTGTTTTTATGAATGCATATAGAAGTCCGTATCCATATCATACCCTGGATCGTTTGTAATTTTAGGTGAAGTAATCAATGTTGGCTAAAGGAAAATGCTCGAAAATGCGTTCTGTAATAAATTCACGCAGGGCGTCTTGTTGGTCGTCTTTATACACATACTTATACTGTCCCCAGCGACCCCACTTCATTTTACGTTTCTCCATATCCATCTCAAGCTTCGTTTTGGGGTAACGCTTCTCAATGGTCGCTTTCGCTGTTTTGGTAAAACGATGCTGGATCATCTCAAATGTGAGATCCTTGGTCGCTTCATGGGGCAGCGTATCTGCAAGCTTTTGCAGCAATTCCGAGTAGCCTTCCTCCCACCCGTCGTACCACATAATTGGGGCGATAATGAATCCTAAAGGATAACCGGCATGCGCGATCTTACCAGCAGCTTCGATCCGTTCTTCAAAGCGGGACGTTGCGGGTTCAAAGTTTTTGATGACATAATCGGAATTAACACTGAAACGGATTCGGGTGTGACCGTTATGTTTCAGGTTTAACAAGGGATCAACGTGATGATATTTGGTTACAAATCGCAATCGCCCATATTCTTCATCAGCCATAAATCGAATCAGATCACTTAAATTCTCAGTAATGTGTTCCAGACCAACCGGGTCTGACGTACAGGCTGCCTCGAATCGTGTAATCTCAGGAGCCCGCTCCTCAATATAACCTTTGGCAGCTTCAATAATTTCTTCTGTATTCACATAGACCCGCACATACGGTTTGGCACCCAATGTGGTTTGTAGATAACAATAATGGCAATGACCCATACAACCTGTAGAAATCGGAATAGCATATTCTGCGGAAGGTTTGGATTGATCAAATTTCAGAGTTTTTCGAACACCGACCACTAGGGTACGTTTGGCCATTCGATACTTTTCCTGCTCCGTCTCACCGGGGAGGTTCGTGATCCGATTATGAGATGTCGTCATCTGGTACGGGATATCTCTAGAGGTGACCCATTCCATGATTCTTTTTCCTTTATCATAATCCAGCGCACCAGGTTCAAAATACACTAAATCGGGAATAAAGGGTTTAGTACCCTTTGCTTTGCGAACTGGGGGTTGCGCTACACTTGTACTCACATAAACACTCCTTTCGATACGAAACTGGACTTAGTTTGTCTCAAGAAGGGTTATGTCAACCGTGCCAATACTTGCGTAAGGATGGGGTTTTTTAGACATTCCAATTGGTAATGGAGGCTTATGCAGTTTCAGAGGACTTGCCAATGCGTATTGATAACATGTATCATTATAAGATAGGGATCAGGCAGGAACAGCTGCCGATCAGAGAGAAGAGAGGGAAGCAGATGCCAACGCCCAGTATGGAAGATTATTTGGAGCGTATATACAAATTAATTGATGAAAAGGGCTATGCTCGTGTGTCTGATATAGCTGAAGGACTGGAAGTGCATCCTTCATCGGTGACGAAAATGATCCAGAAGCTGGACAAAGACGAGTACTTGATCTATGAGAAGTACCGCGGCTTGGTACTCACTCCAAAAGGTAAAAAGATGGGGAAACGCTTAATGGAGCGCCATCATCTGCTGGAGCAATTTTTGACGACGATTGGTGTTCAAGAGGAAAATATTTATAAGGACGTAGAAGGAATTGAGCACCATCTTAGCTGGGATTCCATTACGTGTATCGAATCTTTAGTCGAATATTTCCGTCAAGACGAAAGTCGGTTGCGTGATCTCAAAAATCTGCAGGATGTTATGAGTAATACAGAATCGTAATAGATATTCCTAACATCACAATCAGATCATAAGTAATGAAATGATGCCAAATGAATGCTTGTAAAAGTCTTCTAGTAACCTTATGAAAACCAGCCAACGATGCTTATCGTAATGTGATAAAGCGCGTAAGCTGGTTTTTTTCTACCCAACATTTGGTGAATGTCGCAACTAAACCATCAGTAGGAGCGTCTATTAAACTAGCAGAATTTGCCGCGAGTTTAAAAAATGATGGAGGATTGCTATCGATGAAGTTTCGTAAAGGGTTAATCCTGTTGCTTATTTTTGTGCTGGGTTTGCAAACAGCAGGAATGACGGCACAGGCAGCAGGACAGAAGGAAATCGTCATTAATTTGGACGGGCAACGCTTAGATTCAGATGTAGCTCCTTACATTATTCCTAAGGTGAATGTAACAATGGTTCCTTTGCGTGTCATTAGCGAAGGACTTGGAGCTTCTGTGTTATGGTCACAAGCGACACGTACCGTTACGATCAAAAAGGCTGATTCCGTTATCACGATGACTAGTGGTCGTCAGCAGGCTACCGTTGACAACACGGTAGTTGGATTGGATGCATCAGTAGAACTGAAGCAAGGTCGTGTCATGGTTCCCATTCGTTTTGTCAGTGAGAATCTCGGGATTCGTGTGAACTGGAATCAATCGGAGCAGGTTATCGATCTGATCACTGAGGATGGATCAACGACACCTGCACCTACGCCTACCCCAGCCGTTCCTGCTGAACCAGGAGGCACAGCACAGACGCCTGCGTCAGAAGAGATGCGTGGTGCTTGGATTTCGACAGTTAACGGTGATTGGCCGTCATCTGGGGCAAGAAACAATATTATGAAACAAAAACAAGAGTATACTCAGCAGTTGGATGCACTGAAGGACATGGGAATCAATGCGGTATTCGTTCAGGTTCGGGCGAATGCTGATGCAATCTATCCATCAGGACTTGTACCATGGAATACGGTTCTCACGGGGACTCAAGGTAAAGACCCAGGGTATGATCCACTATCGTTCATGATCGAGGAAGCACATCAACGCGGAATGGAGTTCCATGCGTGGTTCAATCCTTTCCGTGCTACGAATTCAGCAAGTACCAGCGGACTCGCAGCAAATCATGTTTCCAAATTACATCCTGACTGGATTGTAAATGTATCAGGGAAGCTTTATATCAACCCAGGTATACCACAAGCCAGACAACATATTATTGATACGATCATGGAAGTGGTTAATCAGTATGATATTGATGGTGTGCATCTGGATGATTATTTCTATCCATCTAACGCTACGTTCAATGATGATGCGGCATTTAAGACGTATAATACATTGAATACTAAGGATCGTGCGGAGTGGAGACGCGACAATATTAATCAATTTGTGAAGCAACTTGGAGAGAGTGTGCATCGTGTGAAGCCAAACGTTCAATACGGGATTAGTCCTTTTGGCGTATGGCGTAACAAAGCAGATGATCCGACAGGATCGGATACAAGAGCAGGAGTACCCGCTTATGACAGCATGCACGCAGATGTTCGTACATGGATTAAGCAAGGGTGGATTGATTATGTTGCACCACAAGTGTACTGGAGTATGACACTGAGTGCTGCTCGTTATGATAAAGTTGTGGACTGGTGGGTTAATGAGGTGGCGAACACCAACGTTAAACTGTACATTGGCCACGCTCCTTACAAGCTGGGAACCTCGGAGATTGGTTGGAATACTTCACAAGAGATCATAGACCAGCTCATTTATAATGAAAAGTATGACTTGGTCAAGGGTGATATCTTCTTCAGCTCACAGCATTTAACGAAGAATACATTGGGCTTGATTGCCAGACTCAAGGCATATTACGGACTATAGAAATTTTTTAGTGTGATATACGTAATATAACCAACCCCTGTTCTCATACAGTGGCAGTAGAAACATGGCTGTCTGGAGAACGGGGTATTTAGCATGTTAATTAATGCGGTGTTTGAAGGTGGAGGCGTTAAAGGGATTTCACTTGCGGGTGCAGTGCAGGCAGCGCAGGATAACGATATGGAGTTCCATCGCGTGGCAGGTACGTCCTCAGGCTCAATTGTGGCAGCTCTGATCGCTGCAGGATATCGAGCAGAAGAGATGAAGAGTATTATCGAGAATACGCCATTTGCTTCATTGTTACGTCGTTCTCCAATATTTGATGCACGCTGGATCGGACCTGCGGCAAGATTGTTTCTGAAGAAGGGGCTCTACTCTGGGGAAGCACTCGAAGAATGGATCCGAAATATGCTGAAGCAAAAAGGGATTCGAACCTTTGCGGATCTTCCCAAAGGCAAATTACTTATTACCGCATCGGATATTACGAACGGTACGATACTGGTTTTACCTGACGATATTGGACGCTTTGGCATAGATCCCAGCAAGCTTGAGGTAGCCAAAGCTGTTCGTATGAGCTGTAGCATTCCTTACTTTTTTGATCCAGTTGTCATTCGTAGATCCCCTATATTGTCAAAGGGCATGCGTTTTTCCGATCAGTTTGTGTATGTGGTGGATGGCGGTTTGCTCAGTAATTTTCCGTTGTGGTTATTTGATGGGGAACGTTCAGATCGAACCGGTGAACCGATTCCTGTAGTTGGTTTTAAAATGGTTGGCAAGACAGAAGGCAAGTCAGCACGAATTAGAGGGCCGCTCAGCATGCTTCAGGCGTTGGTAGAGACGATGCTTACCGCTCATGATGAGCGATATATCGAACAGATTAATCGTTTCCGTACGGTCAAAATACCAACGCTAGGTATTAAACCAACACAGTTTCACCTCTCAGCACAGGATAGCACAGCGTTATATTTATCCGGGGTAGCAGCAGGAACAGAGTTTTTTAGTGGGTGGAACACAAAAATATATGACGAACAATTAAATAAGCAACGCAAAGAACTTCGAAAAAAACAAACCGAATCACTACCTTTGATACCTGTATGAGAAGATTTGAATGTTCAGATGAAATACCCAAAAAAACAGCAATTCTCACGAAGGAGAGTTGCTGTTATTCGTGTTTACTTTATTCAAAGTTAGTGAAATTTAGGGATATCTTCATCACTTTTACCCTTTTGACCTTGAATGACTTGGAACGGATAATCTTTACGTTTCTTGGAAGATCCGCTACTACTCTTTTTGTTACTGTTTTGTTGTGCATTAACTTTGGCCATCGTACGTACCGATGGTTTAACCTTAGGCGTAGATTTACGTCTCCAACGCTTAGGAGGATACTTATACAGCAGGAATATTCCGCCTAACACAATTAGAGGTATAACAATTCGGGAGATTCCACCGCTGCTTAAAAAAGCTAATGCTCCAATAGCAGCAAGTGTGATGAATGTCCAAAATAAGACTGCCTGCTTATTCATATCAATCACCCTTTCACAGGATCAAGTGATGCAACAGGAATTTCTGATACTGCAGAAGCATTTGCAAGTTTTGCATCCAACTCACGCATACGATTGAATGAGGCGATGGATACTTCAACCTGTTCGTTCGTAGGCTCTTTCGTTGTTAGCAACTGTAGCCACAACCCCGGATATCCGAGATAGCGCAAGAATGGGATATCACGAACAGAATTGGTGATCTTCAGCAATTCGAAGGAAATGCCAAGTACAAGTGGTAGCAAAATCAACCGCTGACCCATTCGTTCCCATAGGTTGTCATACGTGAAAAGGGAGTACAGGAATACACCAATAATCACCGTCAACATGATGAAGCTACTGCCGCAACGATAGTGCAGTCGGCTATATTTTTGCACATTTTCTGGCGTGAGTTCCTCACCCGCTTCATAAGCACTGATTACTTTATGCTCCGCACCGTGGTATTGGAACAAACGTTTAATCATAGGTGTCTGTGAAATTAACCATAGATAGGCAAGCAACAGAATCAGCTTAATGCCGCCTTCCAGTAAATTATGCAAAAACTGATTGTCGAATGCATTCTTGAAAAGAAAATTCTCAATGACTACCGGTAGCAGGGTGAGTACAATCTTTCCGAATAAGAATGAAAGTATGGCTACTGCGGTTACTCCAATAATCATGCTCAGGCTCCAGCCAGAGCCTTCTTTTTCTTTTTGTTTAGCTTTTTCTTCCGGTTCCAGTTCATCATCAGCATATGCGTCAGCAGAGTAATTCAGGTGTTTGCTGCCCTTAACGCTAGAATCTATAATGCTGACAATCCCGCGCAGTAACGGAATCCGCCGCAATTTCATGACCCAGGACTTGTCTTGCTTGGGAACTTCTAAATACGTGATCTCGCCGTCTTTTCTTCGCACAGCCGTAACATTGACGTGTTTCCCACCAAACATTACGCCTTCAATGACAGCTTGCCCCCATAGCTGACAGGCTTGGATTGTTGAGGCAAATTACTCACCTTCCTATTCTGTTCTATACCTTCATGGTAGAAGGCGGTTTAATAACCCTATTGTATCGAATTTTGAGAGCAATTTCTAGTTTGCAGGACAATCTGTGCTGGATGTTGTTAAGTTTGGTCAGAATGGAACATACTACCCGATAAACAATTTGTGTGAATCGAAGCTTTGCAGAAGGTTGTATTGATGAAGAACAAGTAAATTGGAAGGAGCTCAACATATGACAGAACACACAGAAGATCGGGGTCATCGGAAAGATCAAATATCGGAGAGTAAAAATTCAGCAGAACGAAAGGGGCGTGGAAAGCCAAAACAAGGAGAAGCACATTACTTGACCAAGCCGTTTCCATTTGCTGTGGAATTAGGATTTTTTGCGGGATTTATATGGGGGCAATATATTTACTGTTTTATGTCATCCATTTTACGATTGTACCTTTAGGTTTTTTGGCAGAGCCTTTTTTCAAACATGAATTCGTGTATTCCATGGCAGGGCATCTAACAGGATGGTTATTTTTTATTGCGTTTTCGATCCTAGCGTCTGTACTTTATACCTTCACAATTCGCAAATTGAAAGGGCCATTCCCCGGTATGATTTACGGAATCTTCTGGTGGCTCATTATCTTTGTGCTGGTTGGGCCTAAAGTGCATATGGTGAAGCCTCAGAATGAATTAACCTGGGATTCAATCATCACTGAGTTCTGTTTCTTTCTGCTATGGGGACTCTTCATCGGTTATACAGTAGCCATGGAGTACACAGACGAGCGTAAGCGTGAGCCAGAGAAAGCAGGAGCATAGCCGCAAAAAAGCTTCTCAATCGGGCAATGGCTGTGTTAAAATAGCAGATGGTTATTTGCAGAGAGGATGGAGCAGCTATGAAACGAATTGTTGTGATCAATGGCCCGAACCTAAACATGCTAGGTATACGTGAACCTGGCATCTATGGAACGCTTAGTCTGAAGGATATTGAAGACAAAATTCGCAGACAGGCTGAAGAGCTGGGCGTCTCCATCACTTTTTATCAATCTAATCACGAAGGGGATATCATTGATCGTATTCATGCAGCGATGGGGGAAGACGACGGAATCATGCTGAATGCCGGAGCCTTTACTCATTACAGCTATGCTATACGGGATGCGATTAATGCAGTAAAAGTCCCTACTGTGGAAGTTCATCTATCCAACATTCATGCACGCGAAGCGTTCAGACATCATTCAGTAATTGCTGCAGAAACGATCGGGCAGATTGCCGGATTTGGCGAAGTAAGCTATGAACTGGGATTGCTGGCTCTCGTGCGTCATCTGGACAAACAAACCTGAGCCGGGAACCCGGGAATGTGAGAGAAAGAAGGGTTACCGATGGAAAACAAACGAGTGAATAAGTTACGTGAGGCTATGCGCGAGCGTGAACTCACGGCTATGCTGATTACTAATCCGATTAATCGTCGTTACATGACGAACTTTACGGGTTCAGCGGGATACGTGCTTATTACGGAACAGGAAGCATACTTGCTGACTGATTTCCGCTATATGACACAGGCACCTCTACAAGCCAAAGGATTTACCGTTGTGGAACACGGACCAAAACCGATGGATTCCGTGCGTGAACTGCTGCTTTCCGCAAACATCAAAGAAGTTGGCTTTGAGCAGGATAGCGTGACATTTGGTACGCATGCATCTTATGCTGAAACACTTCACCCTGCTGAACTGAAAGCTGTATCCGGTATTGTGGAACAACTTCGCATGTTCAAGGACGAAGATGAAATCGCTGTAATGCAAAGAGCAGCAGATTTGGCAGATGCTACGTTCAGCCACGTTTTACAGTTTGCGAAACCGGGCATGACTGAGCGTGAGGTCGATTTGGAGATGGAGTTCTTCATGCGTAAGCATGGTGCGACTTCCTCATCGTTTGATACGATCGTTGCCTCAGGTGAACGTTCTGCAATGCCTCACGGGGTAGCAAGTGAGAAGGTCATTGGACAGAACGAATTGATTACGTTTGACTTTGGTGCGCTGCTGGATGGGTACTGTTCAGACCTTACACGTACCATTGCAACAGGTACACCGGTACCTGAGCTGCGTAAAATCTATGATATTGTACTGGAAGCCCAGTTACATACGCTGGAGAACCTGAAACCAGGCATGACCGGACGCGAAGCCGATGCGCTGGCACGTGATATCATTGCAGGCTACGGATACGGAGATCAGTTCGGACACAGCACAGGCCATGGCTTGGGTATGGAAGTTCATGAATCTCCTCGTTTGTCCAAGCTTAGCGACGATGTATTGAAACCGGGCATGGTTGTAACTGTTGAACCGGGTATCTATATCGACGGTCTTGGCGGTGTACGCATCGAGGACGATGTGGTTATCACAGAGACAGGCATTCATATTTTAACAAAATCGGATAAGAAATTTACCGTTATCGGCTAAATGACTATCCACCGGTGATAAAGGACATGTTTTGATTTAGAAGGTGGGAGATTATCTCCTGAATGGTGAGGAATATATTGCGAAGTAGTGGAAGAGACGGAATCGATTCTAAAGAAGCGTCAGCGTTCGCCTTTGTCTCCCCATTTTTAACCTTATTATAGTCTAATCAATAAAAATGGGGAGACAACAGCGATCGGAAGAACGATCCGACTCTGGAACGGTCTCAGCAGTAGATTGCTGCCAATCAGAAGATTCTCACCTTCAGTCAACGTATTGTCCTATATCACCTACTTTTCAACTATATCAGGAGGGATCTTTGTGATTTCAGTAAACGATTTTAAAACAGGCTTGACTGTACAAGTAGATAACGATATCTATACCGTGCTTGATTTCCAACACGTTAAACCAGGTAAAGGCGCTGCCTTTGTACGTTCCAAATTGAAAAACTTGCGTAATGGTAACACGGTTGAAAAAACATTCCGTGCAGGTGAAACAATTGGCCGTGCAATCATCGAAAACCGTGGCGTTTCCTATCTGTATGCAAGTGGTGCAGAGCACACGTTCATGGATAACGAAACATATGACCAGTTCACGTTGACTAGTGACCAACTGGAGTGGGAATTGAACTTCCTGAAAGAAAACATGAACGTAAAAATCGTTAGCTACCAAGGCGAAATCCTCGGGATCGACTTGCCAACAAGCGTTGAGTTGAAAGTTATCGAAACAGAGCCAAGCGTTAAAGGTAACACTGCACAAGGTGCTACCAAAAATGCGAAAGTAGAAACAGGATTGAATGTACAAGTTCCTTTGTTCATTAACGAAGGTGACGTTCTCCTGATCGATACACGTGAAGGTAAATACTCTTCCCGTGCGTAACTTTCAATGACTGTAAGATAATAAACGGTCAGATCAACCCTTTGCCATTCGTTTGGCAAAGGGTTTTTTCGAAAAAAGATTAGCCTATCAGACGCTTTCGTAATATACTGGGTTAAAGTCATTCTTCGGAGAGAATAATGGCGATGGACATCAATTATGCATACTGCACAAGGTAGGGAGTGGATTTGCGTTGTCATTGTACGTCATGAAATTTGGGGGTAGCTCGGTCGGAGACACGGAGCGTATGAAACGTGTAGCTGGACGTGTTGTAGAGAAAATGGATGAAGGCCATCAGTGTGTAGTTGTCGTTTCGGCAATGGGAGATACAACCGATGATTTGATTGATCAAGCAAAACAATTGAATAGTGAGTTACCAGCACGTGAGATGGATATGCTTCTTACGACTGGAGAACAGATCTCAATCTCTTTGTTATCCATGGCTATTCAAGCGCTTGGACGTAAAGCTGTGTCGTTTACAGGCTGGCAAGCTGGTTTCCGCACAGAGCCAGTTCATGGCAAAGCGCGTATTAACGATATTCAGCCTGAGCGAGTGTTAAGAGCACTTGAGGACGGTAATATTGTTATCGTTGCAGGTTTCCAAGGGATGACGGAAGACGGAGAGATCACCACACTAGGTCGGGGCGGTTCGGACACAACGGCCGTGGCGCTGGCGGCAGCTATTCAAGCGGATGCGTGCGAGATCTATACCGACGTGGATGGAATTTATTCTACCGATCCAAGGATCGTAAAAGTTGCGCGTAAGCTGAAAGAAATTTCGTATGACGAAATGCTGGAATTAGCAAATCTGGGCGCAGCCGTGTTGCACCCGCGTGCAGTTGAGTACGCGAAGCATTCCGGTGTACCTTTGATTGTAAGATCCAGCTTTAACCATAATGAAGGAACGGTTGTGAAGGAGGAAGCAACAATGGAACAAGGTGTAGTGGTTAGTGGTATTGCATATGACAAAAACGTAGCTCGCATCAGCATTTTGGGTGTTCCAGATGTCCCAGGAGTTCTGGCAGAGGTGTTCGGTGCTTTGGCATCTGAGCAGCTTGACGTTGATATCATCGTGCAAAGTGGTGTAATGGATGGAAAAGCAGACTTCTCCTTCTCCGTTGCGCTGTCTGATCGTGAGAACGCATTGCGTGTCATTGAGAGCCTTCACAGCCGGTTACCATACCGTGAAGTGACATCTGAAGAGAACTTGGTTAAAGTGTCGATCGTAGGCGCAGGTATGGTTAGCCATCCAGGGGTAGCTGCGAAGATGTTCAAAGTGATCTCTGGTGAAGGTGTGAGCATCAAGATGGTGAGCACATCCGAAATTAAAGTCTCCTGTGTCATCGATGGAGAGAAGCTGCATGATGTAATCAAAGCGTTGCACACAGCGTATGATCTCGATACAGCGGAGCAAGCTGTCATTGGTGGACCGCAAGTTCGTCGATAATTAAAATAAACGATTTTGTCTAGGAGTCTTGTCAGTATGGACATAGACCTATAGGCATAAGAAAAGGTTAATCGAAGCTCACTTCGATTAGCCTTTTTTTGGTTCGTATACATGCGTTATGTCGCCTTCATCAACATTGTGACTCCCGATGAGTCTTAGGAACGAGGACATCATTCCTATACAGCATGCTTCTCTTTTGTTATGATGTAAACGTGTTAGTTTGGTTTACAAAATTGTTTTGTAAACCTTTAGAAGAGGCGGGGTGGAGTAGCGTTGGACAAGAAGAAAAAAGTAACGATGCAAGAAATTGCGGATAGGGTTGGTGTATCCAAATATGCAGTATCAAAAGCGTTATCTGGCAAAGCAGGCATTAGTACGGCAACACGTGAACGCATATTTGAGGTGGCTTCGAACCTGGGTTATTTGGATCAACAACTAACCAGACGCACGATGGCTCCGAAGACGCAGACCGAGGAAGAAGAGCGCATGATCGGAATACTTTTTCCCAATATCCGTAGTCAAAATCGTGAATCTTTTTATTGGGGGCGCGTGCTTGAAGGGGTGTTTCGCGGTTTAGAAGAGCACGGGATTTCATCGGTACTCATTACGGACGACAGTCCTCATAATTTTAACAAACTTATGCGACCCGAGGCGTTACTGGGCATCATTGGGATCGGACTCATCGATACAGCTATGCTGGTTGAGTTACGTTCACTCGGTATTCCTTTTGTCATCATCGATCACGAAGATGAATTGGTCGCTTCAGATACGGTGTTTATGAACAATTATGATATTTATCGTAAGCTGACGAAGTTTCTGATTGGTAAAGGCCATCGACATATTCAGTTTATAGGAGACTGGTCGTATGCTCGGAGTTTTGCTGATCGTTGGAGTGGGTTCAAGGCGATTCTTGATGAAAATGGCATACCTTACACGCCGCACAAAGAGTTGTTACAGATCAGGCCGACGCATCACCCGGAAAATCTGGAGCTGATCCGCACAGCAATGCAACAGTTGATGGTGGCCTCTTCGACTACTGCGATTGTATGTGCTAATGATAAGGTGGCTTCATTATGCATGGCTGAACTGGAGAGACAAGGTAAACGAATTCCTACCGATATTTCGGTGGTTGCTTTTGATAATGATCCTGATGTTCAGGCGCAATATCCTGAATTGTGTACTGTAAATGCAGAGACTGAGGCACTTGGAGTTCAGGCGGTTCAGATCATGCAATGGAGGCTGAAGCATATCGGAATGCCATATGAGAAGAGACTCATTCAAGGTGAGTTAATGATCAAAGGCAGCATTGATAGCGTAGTCTAACATACAACCCTATGAGGTTATCCATTACGTGGCGAATGTAAAGGATAGCCTATTTCATATGGAATAAATGTCTGTCAAATGAGAGATATTCATACTATTTATCTATGTAAACGCTTAAAGTAAACCTATTAATATTTTGTAAACATAATAATATAGATAATTTAGTTGACAGAATACTCAGATAATGAATATGATGTACTCAGATACAGCGTTTCACGCTGACAGACTACAATGGAAACGGGGTAATGCTATGTTCGGCAAAAAGCGGGGAATCGGCTGGATCTACCAGCAGAATGTGGCTGGTTATGTGTTTATCTCGCCTTGGCTGATTGGTTTTCTGCTATTAACGCTGTGGCCGATTCTGCAATCGTTCTATCTTTCGTTCACAGACTACTCTCTCTTAGATTCACCAACATGGGTAGGTACGCGCAACTATAGCGAAATTTTACAATCCGACAAGCTATTTTTGAAATCGCTTACAGTCACATTCGTATTTGTGCTACTGGCGGTACCGATTAAGCTTTTCTTCTCCCTGATGGTTGCGATTTTGCTGAACAAGGATATTAAGGGCATGAATGTTTACCGCACAGCGATTTACTTTCCGTCCTTGATCGGAGGCAGTATTGCAGTGTCCGCGTTGTGGCGAAACATGTTCGGCATGGATGGTTACATTAACCACGTACTTGGCTGGTTCGGTATTACCGGAATCGGTTGGATATCCAATCCGAATACAGCACTGGGTACGCTAATATTGCTGAATGCCTGGCAGTTTGGATCAACCATGGTTATTTTTCTAGCGGGATTGAAGCAAATCCCTAAAGATTTATATGAATCCGCCTCGGTGGATGGAGCCAGCAGTATTCGTAAATTTTTCTCCATCACGATCCCTATGCTGTCTCCGGTTATGTTCTTCAATCTAGTCCTCGGCATTATTAACTCGTTCCAGATGTTTACGTCAGCTTTTGTTATTACCGCTGGAGGCCCGGCGAATTCTACCTACATGTATGTATTGTTCCTCTATGACAAAGCGTTCAAGCAGTTTCAGATGGGTTACGCTTCAGCGCTGGCATGGATTCTGCTTGTCATTATCGGTGTCTTCACAGCACTGAATTTCATCGTGTCGAAATACTGGGTGTTCTACGAATCCGAAGGAGGTAAATCAAAATGATAACTAGCAGTCAGAAGACATGGAAGGCACATCTTATTCTGATTCCATTTTCACTGCTCATGATTTACCCGGTGTTATGGTGGATTGGAGCCTCCTTCAAAAGCACAACAGAGCTATCCTCACCGTCATTATGGCCAACGACCTGGTTATGGGAGAACTACAGCAATGGCTGGAACTTTACGTCTGACTTTACGTTTGCTCGTTTTTTTGCCAATACGTTAATGATGGAGTTTTGGAATGTACTAGGCGGTGTTGTCACAGCGGCTCTTGTCGGATATGGTTTCGGTCGATTGAATTTCCGGTTCCGTAACTTCTGGTTTTCGGTGCTGCTTCTAACGATGATGCTGCCTTCGCAAGTCACCGTTGTGCCTCAGTACATTTTGTTTAACAAACTTGGTTTGGTGGATAGTTATGTTCCGCTCATATTGCCACATTTTTTCGGGGGCGGCGCTTTCTTCATATTCCTGATCGTGCAGTTCATTCGTGGTATTCCACGCGAACTGGATGAAGCGGCGCAGATTGATGGAGCCTCCGTTTACGGAATTTTCTTCCGTATTATTGCTCCGCTAATCAAGCCTGCACTCGTGACAGTAGCGATCTTCACCTTTTTGTGGAGCTGGGACGACTTCTTCTCACAATTGCTATATCTCAATTCGGTAGAAAAGTTTACGGTGGGGCTTGGGCTGCGGATGTTTATTGATCAGTTTGAGGTGCAGTGGGGTCAATTGCTCGCGATGTCTTTACTATCCGTTATTCCTTCGGCAATCGTCTTTTTTGTAGCTCAAAAGCATTTTGTGGAAGGCATAGCGACAACAGGGATCAAAGGTTGATTTTTGATGACAGGTATCACATAACTTCACATACAAGGGAGTGTCATTCAATGGTGATCAAAGGTAAACGTTGGCTAAAGACTTTGACGATCGGTGTGCTGGCTGCAGTAATGGTGACAGGTTGTGCAGGAGGTTCCAATTCAGGCGCAAGTGGAGGCCAGGGCTCAGGCACACTCAAAATGATGTGGTGGGGCTCGGATGCTCGGCACGAAGCGACCAAAAAGGCAATTGAACTGTACACTTCGAACCATACGGATGTCAAACTCACCACGGAATTTACATCATGGGATGGATACTGGCAGAAGCTTCCTACCCTTGCGGCCTCGTCCTCTCTCCCGGATATTCTACAGATGGATGCGGCTTATATTCAGGGCTATGCCAAACGGGGGCAACTGGCGGATCTGTCTGATCTGGACTTAAGTGGCATTGTGGATGAGAAGGTGCTGGAGAACATCAAGATTGATGGCAAGGTATATGGAGTGCCTTTGAGCTACAATGGTGCAGGATTGGTCTATGACAAAGTGACACTTGAGCAATACGGGATCAAATTACCTTTTAACAACTGGACTTGGGATGATTTCTTTGCTTATGCCAAAGAAGCACGGAGCAAGCTGCCAGAGGATAAATATCCGATCGACGACATGCGCAACATCTGGGAATTCTATCAATTTTATCAGACTGCCAAAGGCAAAGGGCCCATTTTCCAAGATGGAAAGTTCAATCTGGATAAAGATACCTTTTTCGAATTTAACAATATCTATGCTGAATTTCAAAAAGAAGGCGTTGTACCGCCCGCAGATCAGCAGCTAGCTTTTAAAGAGAATGATCCACAGCTCGACTCGCTGGGTTCTGGTAAAGTCATGCTTCGCACAGCATCGGTCGGATCGGCGAGTGCAATCGAAGCACTCAAACCAGGTCAGCTAGCAGTGAACAGCAATCCTATTGGCGAAAGCGGAGGTGGCTGGGCTCAGTCAACGATTTTCTTCTCTGTAAGTGCGAATTCCAAAAATGTGGAGCAAGCGAAGGAATTTATCAAGTGGTTCATATCTGATCCAGAAGCAGGCAAAATTTTGGGGATGACACGTGGTATTCCGATTGATGATGAAGTGTACGCTTCACTTGAATCTAATCTTACGGCTGGAGAACGTTTCGGGAAAGATTTGCTTGATGTTGCCAAACCGAAGGCATTGCCTTTCTATCCTGCGCCTGCTGGTGCTGAAGATTTTACAGCAACGTATAAGTCAGAGATGGAGAGCGTTATGTTTGGTCAAGTGACACTGGATGCAGCTTATGATGTATTGGTGGAGAAAGGTAAACAGGCCGAAAGCAAAATAAAATAAATAAACTCATTGGATGGAATTTGAATGATTGAGATGGAGGCAGAAACCATGCTACTACATGATAATTGGAGAATTCAGCAATATGAAGTGGGCGAGAAACCGCCGCTGACCATTGCAGATGCAGATTTGGATGACCGTTTCTGGATTAGTGCGAGTGTGCCGGGTGATGTACATTCCACGCTGATCGAACGCAAGCTAATTGATCATCCGTATTATGGGCATAACGATATCAATTCGCGCTGGGTGGAGCAGAAGGAGTGGTGGTATCGCACACGTTTTCAGATGGATGCCGATCCAACCCAACAGGAGCGCTGGGAACTGATTTTCGAAGGGTTAGATACTCATGCTACGGTTTATGTGAATGGTCTTGAGATTGGAACGGCCAGTAATATGCACCGAACGTACGTGTATGATGTCTCCCGCGTTATACGCCAAGGCAAAAATACGATTGCTGTCCGCTTTGACCCACTCTACCTCTATCACAGAGATAAAGCACTGATGCAGTGGTCTTCATACACAAAGGAACGCCCATGGATTCGGAAGGCAGCGATGAATTACGGCTGGGACTGGGGGCCACGCATCGTAACCGTAGGGATCTGGGGTAAGGTTAGACTGGAGCGTCATGTGCAAGCCAAATTGGAAGGGGTATATGCATATACGAAGCAGTGTGACAACCAGCAGGCGGACATTAAAGTTGAGCTTGAAGCGAAAAAGTATCGCGGATGTGGCCATCTGACCTATCGTGCTCGTTTACTTGATGCGGATCAGCAGGTTGTGGCTCATGCGGAGGGTGAGTTCCTACGTGGTAAGGTTGGATTCGATCTTCAGGTATCGCAGCCACAATTGTGGTGGACGCATGATCTGGGTAAGCCTTACCTCTATCAACTAGAAACGGTATTGCTTGCAGACGGCGTGGAGGTAGATCGGAGAGAGCAACGAATTGGAATTCGAACCGTGGAACTGGTGCTGGAAGATGATCAGGGACAGCCAGCGTTTGCTTTTCATATCAATGGTGTAAAGTTGTTTGCCAAAGGATCGAATTGGATTCCAGTAGATAATCTGATTGGAGCGGCTCCTGACTCACGATATAAACATCTGATCATGCTGGGCGTAGAGGCTAATATGAACATGCTGCGAATCTGGGCAGGAGGCATATATGAGAAAGACGTCTTCTACGATCTTTGTGATGAGCTCGGCTTACTAGTGTGGCAGGACTTTGCTTTTGCCAACGCGCTTTTCCCAGATTACAATGCTGATTTTGTGGAAAATGTTCGGCAGGAAGCCATCTGCAACATTCAAAGGCTGCGCAATCATGCGTCACTTGCTTTATGGTGCGGAAATAACGAGATCGACTGGCTGTACGACATGAAATCGTCATCCGGAGAGATTACGACACCTTTTTACGGTGAAACGATATATCATGAGATTTTACCAGAATTGCTAGAACAGCTTGACCCTGCCCGCCAATACTGGCCTTCTTCCCCTTATGGCGGCAATGATGCGAATGATCCGAATCATGGTGATCGTCACAACTGGCAAGTGTGGCATGGCTCCGTCTATCCACGTAAATTTGGCGAGGTGCCTTTGCTAGATTACAGTGTGGAGGGTGTCACGTTCAAAAACTATAAAAATGATTTCACGTTATTCAGCAGTGAGTTTGGTATGCATGCCTCTGCCACGAAGTATACGTTGGAACGAAACATTCCAAAGGATCAATTCTATTGGGGAAGCGTAGAGATGGCTTATCGTAACAAGGATACGAACCATCAGAAGGGCATTTTGCTCATGGAAGGGTTCACAGGAGTACCCCAAAATCTAGATGAGTATATCCAGTTTTCGATGTTGACTCAGGCTGAGGGCTTGAAATATGGAATTGAGCATTATCGGCGCAACAAAACGCGCACAAGTGGTTCCTTAATCTGGCAGCACGGCGACAGTTGGCCTGGAACGAGTTGGTCGTTAATTGATTATGAGTTGCTACCAAAAGCGTCCTATTATTATGCGCGTAAATTTTATCATCCATTACTATTAAGTCTGAACCATGAACCCGGCGAGTTGTTGGAGGTGTGGGTGATTAATGATCACTTATCTTCTCTTAATGGACTGGTGATTCTTGAGGTTTATGATATGCAGGGTCAATCCATTCATCGTATGGAGCTGCATGCACAGGTGGAAGCTAATGGCGTCGTAAAACTGGGGGAGTGGGACGAACAGGAAGTGTTGAAAGACCTATCTCCAGAACAGGCGGTGCTGAAGTTGTCTGCGCCTGCATGGGAGTGCCTAGATAACGTTTATTATTTACGTGATGCAAAAGATGTACAGCTTAGCCTGAGCAGTATTCACGCTTCATATAATGAAGAAACCCAGCAATTGCTTGTGCAGGCAAATGATGCGGTAGCTAGAATGGTTCAGATTCTGATCCCGCAAGGTAATGTGCGCATGAGTGATAACTATTTTGATCTGCTTCCAGGGGAGCAGCGAACCATTGATATACGTCAGGCAGATGGAGAAGCACTCAAATACCAACATATCACCGTATCAGCATTAAATGCGGATGAGGTACCCGTTACACTAACAAGATAATTCATGAGTATCTATAATAATTCGACAAAAGACCGAAACAGGGAAGCATGAACGATGCTTTCCTATTTCGGCTTTTTTGACATGAAGCAAGAAGTGACGTCTCTCATTTTGCAGTTAAAAAGAATTGCTAGATTCAGCGTCATAAATTCGATGTACAGGCATAAACATGAGATATGAACAAGCACCAGCAACGCGATCAATTTGAAACCAAGGTTGGAGGAGCCTACTCATGAAAGTGAACTGGAAGGAGCTTTTTCCGGAACCGATCCGAACCATTCTAGGGAGAATGCCGCCTACCGTATTAGAGAAAGTGGAGGAAGTGCGTATCCGGGAAGGGAGACCGCTCGAGATTAATGCTGGAGATACCTATCACTTTCTTACCGCACAGGGCAGTCTGACAGCTAAGCCTGAAGAAGCTTACATTCCTCAGAAAGAAGTAACGCACAGGCTGCTGGATCTAATTAGTAATCACTCTCTCTATACATTGGAAGAAGAGCTTCGTAAAGGATTCATTACCATTCCCGGAGGACACCGGATCGGACTTGCTGGTCGAACGGTTCTAAGTGGTGGACGGGTGGAAACCTTACGCGATATCAATGGATTCAATGTAAGGGTTGCCCGAGAGGTTCATGGTGTGGCAGATCGCATTCTGCCCTATCTTCTGGACATGAAAAGCGGACAGGTATTCCATACGTTAATTCTATCCCCTCCACAACAAGGCAAGACGACACTGTTACGTGACCTAGCTAGACAAATAAGCAATGGTTGCAGACTGGTGGGTGGAAGTGAGTTCGTTCAAGGGCTACGTCCTCGACTTAAGGTAGGCATTGTGGATGAGCGTTCCGAAATCGCTGGAAGTTATAAAGGGGTACCTGGTTTTGATGTTGGACCACGCACAGATGTGATGGATGGATGTCCAAAGGCAGAAGGCATGATGATGATGCTTCGCTCCATGTCTCCAGACGTAATCATTGTGGACGAGATTGGTCGTCCAGAGGATGCGGAAGCTGTGATGGAGGCACTGCATTCGGGGGTATCGGTGATTGCGACAGCACATGGGCGGGATCTGGCAGAGTTATCTTCTAGGCCAGCGCTAAAAACACTTATCCAGGAGCAGATGTTTCAGCGTTATGTACAACTTAGGCGGACGAGCCGAGGGATGAACTTTCGTTTGGCTGATGGGAAAATGCGTGGTCTACAGCAACTAGATGCAGGAGGTGAGGCATTTGGTTAACATGCTGGGTGCTGTCATTATCTTGTTTGCAAGCACACTGGCTGGCTTCTACCGTGCAAGACAATTCGCTCTCAGACCACGACAGATACGGGAATTAATTGCTGCATTGCAACGACTGATGACGGAGATTAATTATGGATTGACCCCGCTTCCTGATGCGATGGGGAAAATGGGAGCTCAGACGAAGGAACCTGTACGATCGTTGTTTCTCCATGCAGCACATCAGATGAATCCGCCATACGGACAGACTGCACGCGAAAGTCTTCAGGCTGGCATTGAATACATGTGGAACAAGTCTGCAATGAAAGCAGATGAGCGAGAAGTCATGTTGCAGTTAAGCTTCAGTCTTGGCACCAGCGACCGTCAGGATCAGACCAAACATATCTCGCTAGCCATTCAACAACTCATGCATGAAGAATCCCGTGCACAGGCTGACCAAATGAAATATGAACGAATGAGCCGTAGCCTTGGGATGCTTGTCGGAGCGTTAATCGTCATTCTGATCTTCTGAAATTGCCGGGATAGTGAGGTGCCAAGGTCATGAATCTAGAAGTGAACGCAATTTTCCAAATTGCGGGCATCGGAATCATCATTGCAATGATTCACACGGTGCTGAAACAAATGGGAAAGGAAGATATGGCGCACTGGGTAACCGTTATCGGATTCGTTGTTGTGTTATTTATGGTTGTTCGTATGTTGGACGGGTTGCTGCAAGAGATCAAATCGATCTTCCTTTTCCAATGAAAACGGTCATGAAGCCAGGATGGTGGTGACCTGTGGAAATTATTCAAGTGGTAGGGCTAGCGTTGATTGCAACAGTTCTCATTCTTGTCATCAAAGAACAAAAGCCCATGTTTGCATTTCTCATCGCTGCCGCTACAGGCATAGTCATTTTTATGCTACTGATTGGCAAGATTGGCGCGGTCATCGAGGTGTTGAAGCGGCTCGCCGAAAACTCAGGTATGGAAAGCATCTATCTGAAAACTGTACTGAAAATTATAGGTATAGCCTACATTGCTGAATTCGGTGCGCAAATTGTGAGGGATGCCGGTCAAGAGAGCATTGCTTCCAAAATTGAGCTTGCGGGGAAAGTTCTGATCCTGGTTCTCGCGATTCCCATTATTAGCATTATTATCGAAACCGTCATGAAACTAATGCCGGTATAGAAGGAGGCATGCGGACTTTGATGAAATACAACCATTTTAAGCCGCAGTGGAGCCTTACTCTTGTACTAATGCTATGTTTTCTGTTTGCGATGGTCGGACATGTTACCGCAAGTGCACCGTCTGGAGAATGGATGCAGCAGCAGGCTGACCAGCTTCCGAAGGATCAAGTGGAGAAGTACTGGGATCAGCTCATGGGGCAATATGGTGGATTTTTTCCGGAGGGAAAAACGCCCTCTTTTATGGATATGTTAATTCCGGGCAATGAAGGATTTAGCCTGAAGTCGGTCTTTATAGCGATTGGAACGTTCATGCTGCATGAAATTTTGTATAACGGCAAATTGTTAGTCACCATTGTGATGTTAAGTGTACTGAGTATGATTCTGGAGACTTTACAGACGGCATTTGAGAAAAACAACATAAGCAAGATTGCTTATTCTATCTGTTATATGGTCATTATCGTCATCGCAATCAACAGTTTTAGCGTAGCCATAGGTTATGCCAAAGACGCCATTGAGGGCATGGTGAGTTTTATGATGGCGATGGTTCCCCTGCTCTTCACGTTACTAGCGTCGATGGGGAATGTGGTGACCGTCTCGGTGACTCATCCGCTGATTATCTTCATGATTCACCTGGTGAGCACATTAATTCACATGCTGGTATTTCCGTTGCTTTTCTTCTCAGCGGTGTTGCACCTTGTCAGTTCGTTATCGGATAAGTACAAGCTTACACAGCTTGCAGACCTGCTACGTAATATCAGCGTTGCCTTGCTCGGCATTCTGCTAACGATGTTTCTAGGTGTAATTTCGGTGCAGGGAGCATCAGGCTCTGTTGCTGACGGTGTCAGTTTAAAGGCAGCCAAATACATCGCAGGCAACTTTGTTCCCGTCGTAGGCAGGACATTTGCAGATGCGACAGACACGGTCATTACAGCTTCGCTGCTGGTGAAAAACGCAATTGGTCTTACGGGGGTCATCATTATTCTGTTTTTGTGTGCCTTCCCTGCACTCAAAATTTTAGCCCTTGCACTCATATATAACATTACTGGAGCAATCATGCAGCCACTAGGTGATACACCGATCGTTGGATGTTTACAAGCGATTGGAAAATCAATGATTTACGTGTTCGCAGCGCTAGCTGCTGTCGGACTTATGTTTTTCTTAGCAATCACCATCCTGCTCACAGCAGGGAACCTGACCGTCATGATGAGATGACGCAACAATACGCAGAAAGGAGCTGAAAAGGATGGGGTGGCTGAGCAACTGGCTCCAGGAAGTAATCATGATCGTTTTGCTCGCAACGTTTGTGGATATGTTATTGCCCAATCGTTCGATGGAGCGTTACGTCAAGCTTGTGCTGAGCCTCCTTATCCTGCTTACCCTCCTATCGCCTATAACTAAGTTGCTCAAGAGCGACCCAGTTAATGAACTCAAGCGGGCAATGACGGCTATGGAATCTCCATCGGAGGGGAATGCCACCTTAGAGCAGATATTAGCACAGGGGAAACGCCTTCAGCTGAATGAGCAGGAGCAATCTTTAGCGTGGACAGCGAAAGAGTTAGCCAAGGTAATGAAAGACCAGATTGAACAAAGCACGGGGGAACGTGTTCAGTCTGTGGAGGTGAAGCTCCTGATGGATAAGGTTCAACCGGAATCCGAAGTCGCCTCTCCAGTACATTTACCAGTGATCCAACGTGTTATGGTCGAAATGAGCGGTCAGCCGGAGGCAATAGGGATTAACGCTGAACGTAACGAAGGCGAAGCTGACAGTGCTTCTGTGTTCGAACAAGACCAAGCTCAGGCAACAGGTGAATCCTCATTCAAGCAGGAGCCGATTCAAATTGGTACCATTCACATTCCTTCGGTTCAGATTAAGGTGAGGACGGATGAGCAATCTTCCGTTAGCTCCCCTTCAGGGCAGCCAGATGTCCATGGAAATACGGTAGATGCGGATGCTGAACCGGTTGCCGGTAGTCAGGAAACACTTACTCAGCCTCAAGGCGGGGATATAGCTTCATCACGCTCGGAGCATGCCGTACAGATTATAACGCTGTTGACGGAAAAATGGGATATCGATGCGAGTCAGGTACAGGTAAAAGAACAAAAGAACGCGCATGCGTTATAAGAAGGAGGGTGTGCGGTGAGAAAGTGGCTTAAAAAAATTGAGGTGTGGCTGGGCGGCGGAGAAGATGGAGGTCGGCGTAGTCAAACGTTTCGATGGCTCATTATATTGGGGTTAATCGGCGTTGGTATCATGCTGTTCAATTCATTTGTTAACGTCAAACAGATTGATACGGAAAATATCGGCCGGGAACCTCCTGATCCAGCAACATCCATGGCAACGATGCAGAATGACTTGACAGATCCAAACCCTTTTCAGGCAATCGAGATGGCATTTGAGGACAAGATCAAGAGTGTGCTCGAGAACATCGTTGGTGTGGGAACAGTCGATGTCATGGTTACAGTCGATTCAACGGAGGAATTAGTGGTTCAGCGCAATGTGAAAGACTCTCAGCAGCTAACAGAAGAGACGGATGCCAGTGGGGTAAAAGGCACATGACCCAGTACACCAGGGATGGCGAGATTATTACTTATGAAATTTCAGGGGATCAGACACCGATTGTGACCAAGAAACTGAAACCACAAATTCGTGGAGTGCTTGTTGTAGCCAAAGGTGCAGAGAACAAAGTTGTGAAGGATCTGATTACCGATGCTGTGGAAAAAGGGTTGAATGTGGCGGCTTACCGTATCTCGGTTGTACCGCGCAAGCAGGACTAACCAGGATCGATGATCCAATTGTAATCAACTAACTCAAGATTGAATTTATTCGAGGAGGAAGTATTAATGAATAACAAACGCCAAACGGTATGGCTTGTATCTATGCTCAGTCTGATGGTTATTTTGTCTGCATATTACCTCTTTACAGAAGACTCGGGTCCTGTAAATCCACCTGTTGCCGATAGCCAGCAAGTAGATGGAATGAAGCAAGATGAGGCGACAGAGACAGCAGGTATTCTGGATCCAACAGAGGGATTGGTTGTGAACGAAGTTGTTACTGGCGGAGAAGTTGATGAAACGGATGCAACAGTAACGGAAGGTACGACAGCCGAAACGAATGATCCAGCGGCCACCGAAGGTAAGGGAACGGCAGAGCCGGGCAAGACCCCTGCTGCAGAATCGAATGAGGGTAAGAGTGAGCCAGGTAAGGAAACAGACAAAGGAACAACAGCTAGCCCTGATGCAAGTGGAGCAACAGAGGGGAATGCAGCTAAAACGGATGAGGAAGTTCTGAAAGAGATGGAAGAGCAGAACACAGCAGTGTCGGCTAGCAGTCAGTTCCAAAACTATCAATGGCAGCGGGAAGAAAGCAACAATCAAAAATATGAGGAGCTCATGACCATCGCTGGAGATCTCAGCAAAACACCAGAAGAGAACGCTAAAGCTACGGAGCAGCTCCGTGAACTTGAAGAGAGAACAGCTAAGATTAACGGAATTGAAGAGACGCTCTCCCAGCAATTCTCCAATGCGATTATTGAAGAAAACGAAGATAAGTATAAAGTCGTAGTGCTTAGTGACAAACTGGATGTAAAACAAGCGGTATCCATTGTGGATTTGGTGATGAAGGAACTGGCTGTCACACAGAATAAAATCAGTGTTCAATACGTGACAGAACAGTAAGGTAAGGGCTGGAGTAGAGGCCTGGGAGCTTGTTAAAGTCCCGGGCTCTTTCCATTTTTAACGATTATGATATAATACATAAAGCCATATGACCGTCTAAGTGAGACTGGCATGATGCCGAAGGAGTGAATAATGCTAATGTTTAAATTGAGCGAGATCAAAGAATTGATCAAACTGGTAGATGAAAGTTCCGTTCAGGAGTTGGAAATTGAAAATGAGGGATCACGTCTCTCTATACGCAAACCGGGTAAAACGGAATATGTTCAAGCAGCTGCTGTGCAACCTCAAGTTGTTACTGCTGCTCCACAGGTGCAACCTGCTGCAGTGGTTACTGAAACTGCACCACAAGCCGATACTACAAGCCATTTACATAAAATCGTATCTCCGATGGTGGGTACTTTTTACAGAGCTTCTTCTCCGGAAGCAGGTCCTTTTGTAAGCGCTGGTGATAAAGTTACCGAAAAAACAACGGTTTGTATCATTGAAGCGATGAAGCTGATGAACGAGCTTGATGCTGACATCAAGGGAGAAATCGTTGAAGTGCTGGTTGAGAATGGACAGCTTGTTGAATACGGACAACCTCTGTTCTTGGTTAAACCGGAATAACGTTTATTGCCCGAGATTGGCAACCGCATGAGCTTCGAAGGAGGACAATAACGAAATGAAATTTCAAAAAATACTGATTGCAAACCGTGGCGAGATTGCGGTTCGTATTATTCGTGCGTGCCGTGAGGTCGGTATTTCAACGGTAGCCGTTTATTCAGAAGCAGATAAAGATTCACTGCATGTACGTCTAGCGGATGAGGCGTATTGTATCGGCCCAACGTTGTCTAAGGACAGCTATTTGAATTTTACCAACATTATGAGTGTAGCCACGCTTACTGAGTGTGACGCCGTTCACCCAGGGTATGGATTCTTGGCAGAGAACGCTGACTTTGCAGAGATTTGCGAGTCTTGCAATATTACGTTTATCGGCCCATCTCCAGAGGCTATTACCAAAATGGGAGATAAGGCAGTTGCGAAGCAAACGATGAAGGACGCGGGAGTTCCGGTTATTCCTGGATCTGACGGACTCGTCGAAAGCATCGAAGAAGCGGTGATGATCAGCCGTGATATCGGTTACCCGGTCATTATCAAAGCTACCGCAGGTGGTGGAGGTAAAGGGATTCGTATTGCTGAGGATGAAGAGTCGCTGGTTAAACAAATTACTGCAGCTCAGCAAGAAGCACAGAAGGCGTTTGGTAATGCTGGCGTGTATCTCGAAAAATTCTTGACGGGCATGAAGCACGTTGAAATTCAGATCATCGCGGACAAGCATGGCAACGCAGTACACCTTGGTGAGCGTGACTGCTCCGTTCAACGTCGCCGTCAGAAGCTGGTTGAAGAGGCACCTTGCCCTGTCCTAAACGAAGAAGTGCGTACCCTGATGGGAGACGCTGCAGTGCGCGCTGCGCTTGCTGTAAACTATTCTGGAGCAGGTACATTGGAATTCCTACTCAGCCCAAATGGTGAGTTCTATTTCATGGAAATGAACACACGTATTCAGGTAGAGCATCCCGTAACGGAAATGGTTACTGGCGTTGATCTAATTCGGGAAATGATCTCGGTTGCAGAAGGTCATCCACTTTCATTCCGTCAGGAAGATGTGGTGATCAACGGTTGGTCCATCGAATGCCGGATTAATGCTGAAGATCCTGATCGCAATTTCATGCCATCTCCAGGTAAGATTGGATTCTATCTGGCACCGGGTGGCCCTGGTGTACGCGTGGATAGCGCTGCTTACCCAGGTTATACAATTTCCCCGTTCTATGACTCCATGATCGCAAAATTGATCGTATGGGGTGCTAACCGGGAAGAGGCCATAGCCAAAATGAAACGTGCTCTTGCGGAATTTGCAATCGAAGGGATCTCCACGACGATCTCTTTCCATCAGAAATTGCTGGAGCATCCAACGTTCATTCGTGGGGACTTCGATATTAAATTTCTTGAGGAAAACGAGATTTAATATGCATATTGGGCTTGTTTGTCATAATGTAGCCCAAATGATATAGTATTTAATAATAAGAGCGCATGTCTCCTGTAAAGGATAAGCCCGCTTTGCGGAGATAAAATGCAGGAGTTCCGGTAAAGCCGGATCGGAACGGTATCTGACGGTCGTAGACCTCGGTACCTGCGCCCTCACGGATTGCCGCAAACTTATCTCGCGAAAGGTGTGTTGAACAGTTATGAGTACATTACCGACAGAATTTGAACGAACGGATATCGGTGAAATCCAGATCGCACCTGAAGTCATTGAAGTCATTGCTGGACTGGCTACAGTCGAAGTAAAAGGTGTAGCTGGCATGAGTGGCGGATTCGCAGGCGGATTTGCTGAATTGCTTGGTCGCAAAAACCTTTCCAAAGGTGTAAAAGTCGAAGTAGGACAGCGTGAAGCTGCTGTAGATGTTTCCGTTATTATTGAGTATGGATACCGCCTTCCACAGGTGGCTACTGAAATTCAGCAAAACGTGAAACGTTCGATTGAGAATATGACAGGACTGAGTGTAAACGAAGTTAATGTTCACATTCACGATGTTCAATTCAAGAACGCTGAGAAAGTGGAAGAAATTGACGTGAACACACAGCGCGTCAAATAACAAAGGGCAGATTCCCCCGGCATAACTGCCGGGGTTATCCCGTCTTGGACAAGTCTTGAGTTCATCTGAAGTCTGACTGAAGATGAAGGGTGATTAACAGATGTCAATGTTAGTGAGCAAGGGAGGCTGTGCAGTTCGTGGCGAAAATACTGGATCGGCTTCTGTTGTTTATATACAGCATAAGCGTTGGAGCAATATCGGCAGCAGTTATTCTTCTGATTAGTGGAGTGCTGCCTTACGAATTGAATTACCAGCAGGAACAGAACGTCATTGTTGCAGCAATTGTTGCATCAGCGATTTTGTTTATCCTGAGTTTGCGTTTCTTCTATATCTCAGTTCGGCGTGAACGTGCTTCATTGCCATCTGTAGATCAGCGTACAGAATACGGTGATGTGCAGATCTCAATGGAGACGATTGAGAATCTCTGTTTGAAGGCGACTTCGCGTTTTCGTGGGGTTCGTGATGTAAAAGCACGCATTCGCGTGGTGGAGTCCGGGTTGGAGATTATGATTCGTGCAGTAGTGGACGGGGAGAGCCCGATCCCTGCACTGACTTCCGATCTACAAAAGGCAATACATGATCATGTACAGGAGATTACGGGTATTCCGGTTTCTTTTGTCACAGTATATATTGCTAATGTTACCCAGTCGCCTAACTACAAGAGTCGAGTGGAATGAGGTGAGTTTCACTGATGCTGTGGAGAGAGATATGGGATAGTCACAGAGGCCGAATATTAGGGATTGCCTTTGGTATCTTTTTTGGATTTCTTTATGTATGGATCGGTTTTTGGGATATGTTGTTCTTTGCACTTTTGGTGTTCATCGGTTATACGTTAGGCAGACGAAGTGATTCGAAGCTTGGATCTTTTATTCCCTGGAGGGAATGGGGACAATGGCTGGGAGATCGCTGGCGTATGTTTAAGTAAAAACCATCTGAGCCCTGCAATAGGTTTCTTCCGAAAATAGAGCTTAGTTTAATATGCCCGTTTTTTGGAGGAAACGTACTGCAGGTTTTTTTGTGAAAAGGGTTAACACTAACTCATCGAGGGCATTTTGTTATCTGTACGTGGAGTATGAATGCCCTGAATGATTATAAAATAAGCAGGATGACGCTTAACAGTAAGCGTTGCAGGAGGCAGGACATGAAAAGACGTTTAGCAAGGGAAATTGCAGTACAAAGTCTATATCAAATGGAAATGAACGAAGTGAGTGCGGCTGTGGCGGTCAACATGTTGATTAACGAAGCGGCTGAAGAGAACGAAACAGATGTAGTTATTCGTGATGCTGATACGATGCGTACCTATGTAACGGACATTGTGCAAGGAACATGGAACCAAAAAGAAGCTATCGATGGATTGCTTGTGGATTACCTTAAAGGTTGGCAGATTAGTCGTCTGTCCCGTGTTGATCGCCAGATTTTGCGTCTTGCGGCTTTTGAGATGGTCTTCCGTGAAGATGTTCCAGCCAAAGTTGCAGTCAATGAAGCGATTGAGCTGTCGAAGCACTTTGGTACGGATGAATCCGGTAAGTTTGTTAATGGTGTGCTAGGCCGCATGATTCAAGAAGTGAATACCCTCAAAGAAAAATTGTCTTGATTCAAGCATCAGTATTACACACGATATATTCGCATAAGGGAGAGAGTACAATGACAGCAACTATTATTAATGGTAAAGAAGTGTCCCAAGAGATCCGCGCAGGCATAACAGCAGAAGTAAAGCAGCTTAGCGAACAGGGGGTAGTGCCTGGTCTGGCAGTTGTGCTCGTCGGGGAAGATCCGGCATCCCAAGTTTATGTGCGTAATAAAGAAAAGGCATGTCATGACCTTGGCTTCTATTCCGAAGTACATCGACTAGATGAAAGCACCTCTCAAGAGGATCTGCTAGCATTGGTGGACAAGCTGAACAATCAGGACAGCATTAACGGAATTTTGGTTCAACTGCCACTGCCGAAGCATATTGAAGAGAAAGCGGTCATTGATGCAATTTCCGTTGAAAAGGACGTGGATGGCTTCCATCCTGTTAACGTGGGAAACCTTGTAATTGGTGATGATAGCTTGCTTCCATGTACACCTGCTGGTGTAATCGAACTGATTAAACGCACAGGTCTGGAAATGTCAGGTAAGCATGCGGTTGTTATTGGACGTAGTAATATCGTTGGTAAACCAGTGTCCCTGCTTCTTCAACGTGAGAATGCAACAGTGACCATGTGCCATTCACGTACTGCGAACATGAAAGAAATTACACGCCAGGCTGATATTCTGGTGGTAGCTATCGGACGAGCTAATTTTGTAGATGCAGATTATGTGAAGCCGGGTGCAGTCGTTATTGATGTTGGCATGAACCGTCTAGAGAACGGCAAACTAGCTGGTGATGTTGATTTTGAAAGTGTAAAAACGGTATCTGGTCCCATTACTCCAGTTCCAGGCGGCGTAGGTCCTATGACGATTACAATGTTGATGCAGAATACATTAATCGCAGCCAAGCGTGCGCACGAATTGGCATAGGATAGTCTGTGGCAGAGCAACAGATCTATTCCATTAAAGATCTGAATCGGTATATCCGGATGAAATTGGAGTCCGATCAGATCCTGTCGGACGTTTGGTTACGCGGAGAGATTTCTAATTTCACACATCACTCCAGCGGTCATATGTATTTTACTCTGAAGGATAAGGACAGTCGCATCAAAGCAATAATGTTTGCTTCACATAATCAGAGATTACCTTTTGTGCCCAAAGAGGGTGCGAGGGTAATCGCAAGAGGGAACGTATCCGTATATGAGCGGGATGGACAGTATCAATTCTATGCCACCCATATGCAGCCTGATGGTATCGGAAGTTTGTACTTAGCCTATGAGCAGTTGAAGAAAAAGCTCGAGGAAGAAGGACTATTCTCTCCATCACGCAAAAGAGCGATTCCTCGTTATCCACACACCATAGGTGTCGTGACCTCCCCAACTGGAGCAGCAGTTCGTGATATTTTAACGACGTTGCAACGGCGGTATCCTTCGGCCAAGGTGGTTTTGTATCCTGTGTTGGTACAAGGAAAGACAGCGGCACCCTCCATTGTAAAAGCCATTGGTAACTTAAATCGTCTAGGGGAAGCGGATGTCCTCATTGTTGGTCGTGGGGGCGGTTCGCTTGAAGAATTATGGGCGTTTAATGAAGAGATCGTAGCTAGAGCTATCGTTGCATCAACAATCCCTGTTATCTCTGCTGTGGGACACGAAACCGACTTTACGATTGCAGACTTTGCAGCTGATTTACGTGCTGCAACACCTACGGCTGCTGCTGAGCTTGCTGTACCTAACCGTGCTGACCTGCTTGACCAGATAGAGCGGAGACAACGTCAACTCCAGCAAAGCTTGCGTCAACGAGCTGTGCATAATCGTGAGCGTCTTGCAAGGTTGCAGCGTTCTCCAGTCCTTGTGAATCCTAGGCGGTCGTTGATGCAGCACACGGAACGTTTGGACATGCTTCATCAACGTATGCTTCGAACGGTGGATACAAGGCTCAAATGGACGGGAGAAAAGCAGGAACGGTTGCTCGCTGCGCTCCAGCGTTTTAATCCTCGTGAACAGGTTGCAGTTGCTCAGCGTGAGCACGCAGCTGCCAGACGTCAATTGGAGCTTACGATGAAGGCGATAACCAGATCCAAGCAGCAACAGTGGAAAGCTTCAATTCGGCATTTGGATGCGCTCAGTCCGCTAAAGGTCATGTCTCGCGGGTATAGTCTCGTGTACGACGATCAGGAGCAGCGTTTAATTAAATCATTGAAAGATGTACAACCCGGTGATTCAATCAAGATTAAATTAACAGACGGGCAGCTGGACTGTCAGGTTTGGGGGATGAAGGAGGACGATGACCATGGCGAATGAACCGGAACTGAATTTTGAAGAAGCGATGGCAGCGTTGGAAGACATCGTAAGTCAGCTGGAGCACGGGGATGTTCCTCTAGAGCAAGCTATTGACTTGTTTCAGCGAGGCATGAAGCTTTCGCAACTTTGTGGATTGAAGCTGGAGCAAGTGGAACGTAAGATCGAGATGATCGTAGAAGAAGATGGGGAACTTCGTAAGAAGCCGTTTGCGGATGAGAGTGGTGAAGTGAATGAATAATCGTCCTGTATTTGAATTGTATCTTCAGGAGATCACAGAGCAGATCACCAACGAATTGAAGGAAATCCTTCCTGCTGAATGGGACGTACCACAGTCTCTGCGTGATGCGATGCAGTATTCATTAATGGCCGGAGGCAAACGTCTTCGACCGCTGCTGGTCGTCGCTGCGGCGGAAGCTTTCGGTGCGGAGCGTCAAGCTGCGCTTCCGGTAGCCTGCGCCGTAGAGATGGTTCATACGTACTCCTTGATCCACGATGACCTACCTGCTATGGATAATGATGACTATCGCAGGGGAAAATTAACGAATCATAAGGTATTTGGGGAAGCAACAGCAATTCTCGCAGGTGATGCATTGCTAACACATGCTTTCTACAGTATCGTTCAAGCAGGGCGTAAGAGCGGGGTTCCTGCGGAGTCACTGCTCTCCATCGTTGAAGATCTGTCTGAATTGGCCGGTGCTCGAGGTATGGTTGGCGGACAGGTAGCTGATATGGAAGGCGAGCAAGGGTTGACGAACCTTGAACAGCTACAATACATCCATCTGCACAAAACAGGGGATCTAATGGTGTTCTCCCTTATTGCAGGTGCACGGATTGGCGGAGCAACACAAGGACAACTGGAGGCACTACGAGTTTTCGGTAGAGATTTGGGGCTTGCTTTTCAGATTCAGGACGACATTCTTGACCTCACTGGGGATGAACAGAAGATGGGCAAAAAAACGCAAAGTGACGTGAACCAACAAAAGGTCACTTATCCTTTCTTTATTGGTTTGGAACAATCGCAAGAGCAGGTTAGAGAGCTGACTCAATCGGCTAAAGATGCACTCGACAGAGCAGACCTTACTGATTCCTCCAGACTGATGGAAATTGCAGATTACTTAATGCGTAGAGACCATTAACTTGTGATTCAATTCAGTTAAATTCTGAAAGTTCTGTTTCAATTGTTTTAGAACCGTGTAATGATATTGATGTTCTTTTTATAGGAGCGGAGTCTTGTTAACCAAGGATACATAATGATCTAATAGGGTGTCCCTGCTGGCGATAATACGTGGTAGGGGGAGTAAAGTACCGTACATTATGATTCCTTTTCATTTATGTTATAATGATTTAATGTCAATTCATGAATTATGCATGAACATATTACACAAAATTCAAACATTCTAGGAAAGCGGGGAGATTCTCGTGCTGCTTCCACAAATTAAACAACCCAGCGATCTGAAGTCGATGTCTCAAGATGACCTTGTTTTATTGTCGGCGGAGATCCGGCAGTTTCTCATTGAGAAATTGTCCGCTACAGGGGGGCATCTTGCACCCAACTTAGGAGTGGTTGAGCTCACGGTTGCCCTGCATTACTGTTATAACAGTCCGGTAGATAAAATGATCTTTGATGTTGGGCATCAGGCATATGTACACAAAGTCCTTACAGGTCGTATGGATCGATTCGATACTTTACGTCAACACAATGGTTTGTGCGGATTCGTTAAACGTAATGAGAGTGAACACGATGTATGGGAAGCCGGTCATAGCAGCACTTCGTTGTCTGCAGCGATGGGTATGGCACTTGCTCGTGATCTTAAAGGTGAAGACAATAAAGTTATACCGATTATCGGTGATGGAGCGCTTACGGGCGGTATGGCCTTTGAAGCACTCAATCATATTGGCCATGAGCAGAAGAAAATGATGGTCATCCTCAATGATAATGAAATGTCCATTGCTCCAAACGTCGGAGCGATGCATAAATATTTAAGTAAAATCCGTTCGGATCGTCACTATCTGAAAGCCAAAGACGATGTGGAGGGAATGCTGAAAAGGATTCCTGCCATTGGTGACAAATTGGCTAAATCAGCGAGTTGGATCAAAGACAGCGTGAAATACATGATGGTTCCAGGCGTTCTTTTTGAAGAGCTGGGATTCAAGTATTTGGGTCCGATTGACGGTCATGATATTCCTAAACTGATCGAAGCGTTCAAACAGGCAGATAACGTTGAAGGTCCTGTGTTAGTTCACGTCCTTACAACCAAAGGTAAAGGTTATCAGCCAGCAGAAGCCGATTCGCATAAGTGGCATGGAATCTCACCGTACAAGATCGAATCTGGTCAAGTTCTAAAGGCTGTTGGAAAACCGATGTATACCGAAATATTTGGTCAAACGTTAGTTGAACTGGCCAAGGAAGATAAGCGTATTGTAGCGGTGACACCAGCGATGCCTACGGGCTCGGGTCTTATTCCATTCAGTAAGGAATTCCCGGATCGGATGATTGATGTTGGTATTGCAGAGCAACATGCGGCAACGATGTCCGCAGCACTTGCTATGGAAGGATTAAAACCGATCTTTGCGGTATACTCCACCTTCATGCAGCGTGCATACGACCAGATTGTGCATGATATTTGCCGTCATAACGCTAATGTCATCTTTGCTATCGACCGTGCTGGATTCGTAGGGCCAGATGGTGAAACGCATCAAGGTGTGTATGATGTGGCATTCATGCGTCATATTCCGAACATCGTATTGATGATGCCAAAAGATGAAAATGAACTGCGCCATATGATGAAGACGGCGATTGAGTATAATGATGGACCTATCGCTTATCGTTATCCACGGAATAATGTCGTTGGTGTGCCGCTTGACGAGCAACTTGTGCCGATTCCAATTGGTACATGGGAGCAGATCAGACCAGCGGAAGGGTACGCAATAATTGCATCAGGCTCCATGCTGCAGATTGCGGAGGAAGCTGCTGAGTCAGTGAAGAGAGAAGGCATTGCGGCTGGCGTAATTAATGCTCGATTCATCAAACCACTAGATGAGCAAATGCTGCGTGAACTGGCTGTACGAGGCACTAAAATTATTGTGCTCGAAGAGGTCTCTCAGGCGGGAAGCATGGGTAGTGCTGTGCTGGAGTTCTATGCAGAACAAGGATTACACGATGTTCAAGTTCATTTAATGGGTATTCCTGATCGATTTATCGAGCATGGTAGCATTAACGAGCAACGGGCAGAAGTTGGCCTTACTGTGGAAAATGTAAGCTCTGAACTGCGTTCGATGGTAGCACAGTCATCGTATAACATGACGCGAACCAAATTTCCATCATAACAACTGGGTTGCAGAAGTGTGATCCTAAGATGAATTGGTAACAAACTTTTGATGTGATCCCAGCGGGTGCATCGCCTGAATGGTTAGCATTAACTTGATGATAGGAGAAAGACATGTCACTCCCGAAAGAACGAATTGATGTTCTGCTGGTCGAGCAAGGTTATTATGAGAGCCGTGAAAAAGCAAAAGCGGCCATTATGGCTGGACTAGTGTATGCCAATAATGAACGAATTGAAAAGGCTGGGATGAAGATTCCACGGGAAGCAGAATTGAAGGTTAAAGGTTCTGTTCACCCCTATGTGGGTCGAGGCGGCTTAAAGCTGGAAAAGGCAATCCGTCATTTCAATCTCGATATGAACGAACGGGTTATGCTGGATATTGGTTCGTCTACCGGTGGTTTTACGGACTGTGCATTGCAGCATGGCGCTTCCCATGTTTACGCTATTGATGTCGGATACAATCAGTTGGATTGGTCTTTGCGCAACGATGAGCGGGTTACGGTCATGGAACGAACCAATTTCCGTTACGTTACACCGGAAGATCTGACGGGGCCAGTACCGAACTTTGCGAGTATTGATGTCTCTTTCATCTCACTCCGCATTATTTTACCGCCACTAATCGCTCTACTTCATCAGCCTGCGGATATCGTAGCTCTGATTAAACCACAGTTCGAGGCTGGACGTGAGAAAGTAGGCAAGTCAGGTGTTGTTCGGGATACTGGGGTGCATAAGGAAGTGCTGGAAACGATGCTTCGTTATGCGAATGAACTCGGATTGAAGCTGAAGGATCTGACCTTCTCACCGATTACTGGTGGAGAAGGCAACATTGAATTCCTTGCACATTGGCGACTGGAAGAACCAGACGCAACACAACCAGAGAACAATGTGGCTGACCTAGATGCACTGGCACAACAGGTTGCAACACAAGCTGCGCATACATTTAAGGGAAACTCATCATAAGATGGGTTTCTTTTCGCTGGAAAGGTGATCCTAATAACAGGAGAATGACCAATCAACCGCGAATAAGTCTTCGAGGTGAAGACAATGGATGGGCAATATGACACAATTATGATTGGTGTGTTTGCTATCTGTTTGATCGTGTGGTTATTTTACGGGTTGCGCAACTGGATTAATCGGCCGCAGCCTGTAAGCTTGACTGGCATGCAATTGAATGTAGATATTCAGGATTCGCCTGCAATTGACCTGCTCGAAGCACAGGGGTATGAAGTCATCGGTGGTAAGATGAAGGTACCTCTTGCTTTTGAAGCGAATGAATCGGTGTTTCACAGTAGATTATTCATTGATTATGTCGCGCAACAGGATGGATATCGATATCTTGTGAAGACATCGAGGCGCAGACAACCTGTGGAATTCACAGGATCAGGCCTTCGAGATCGTTTTCTTCCTTATTTATTGTTATATCCCAGCTGTGAGGGCTTGTTATATGTGGATCTTGAGGATTCAAACGTGAAGCTAATCCGACTGATGGATTATGAGGAAGATGCTTACGATGGTGAAGATCTGGATTAAGATCAAGGCAATTATTAGAACTGGAGGCTTTTATGAAAGGACAACGACACATTAAGATACGTGAAATTATAAGTCAGAATGAAATTGAGACCCAGGATGATCTCGTTGAAGCATTGCGACAATCTGGTTTTCAAGTGACTCAAGCCACGGTATCCAGGGACATTAAAGAATTGTTATTAATTAAAATCCCTATGGATGATGGGCGCTATAAATATTCTCTTCCAACAGATCAAAGGTACAATCCGATCCAAAAGCTGAAACGCGCATTAGTGGACAATTTTCTACACATTGATCATACGAACAATCTGGTTGTTATGAAGTGTTTGCCAGGAACGGCGAACTCCATTGCGGCGTTGCTGGACAATATCGAGTGGACGGAAGTGATGGGCACGATCTGCGGAGACGATACGATCCTGATTATCTGCCGTACTGAAGATAACAGCGTTACAGTGATTGAACGCATTATGGGTTATATTTCCTAGAGACGATATAAATCGAAGTGCTGAGTTTTGTCATCCGGAGGTGTTTAGCAGATGTTAGTGACATTATCGATTCGCAATTTGGCTGTTGTTGAAGAAGTGGACGTAGTATTCCATGCTGGCTTCCATGTACTTTCAGGGGAAACCGGTGCAGGTAAATCAATTATCATTGATGCCCTTGGTTTAATTGCAGGTGGGCGTAGTTCTGCTGATCTTATCCGTTATGGCTGTGAGAAGGCAGAGATGGAGGCTCTATTTGAAATGGAGCAAGGACATCCGGTATGGGATACGCTGGAGAAGCTAGGCATTCACTGTGAACCTGAAGAGCATTTGGTCATTCGGCGGGAATTGAATACCCAAGGTAAAAGCACCTCTCGAATTAACGGCCAATTGGTGAATTTAACGATGCTTCGTGAGGTTGGCGAGAAGTTAATCAATATTCATGGTCAGCATGAACATCAGAGTTTGCTTCGTCCAGAGAGCCATCTGGGGCTGCTGGATACGTATGGAGCGACGGTCATTGGACCTGTTAAATCCGAATACCAGGCGCGTTACAGCCAGTTTATTGCTGCGGAGAAGGAGCTGCGTGCTCTTCAGGAGTCCAGTCAGCGAGCATATCAGTTGCTGGACATGTATCGTTTTCAACTTGAAGAGATTGCAGCAGCCAGTCTTATAAGCGGAGAAGATGAATTACTCGGAGAAGAACGGGTCAAACTATCCCATAGTGAGAAAATGATGGACAGTGTTGCAGGTGCATATGATCTGCTAAGTGGGCAACGTGGCTTAGAAGCCGTAAGTATCGCTCTTTCACGAATTGAAGATATTTCTGGTTATGACAGCAAAGGCCTACAGCCAATTGTGGAGCAGCTGCAATCAGCCTTTTATCAATTGGAGGATGCAACGTTCCAACTACGGGATTATCGCGAGAAAATTGAGTTTAATCCAGGTAGGCTGGAAGAAGTCGAGCAGCGATTGAATTTAATCTCTGGGCTTCGACGTAAATATGGAGACAGTGTTGAACTTATTTTGAATTATTACGAACAGATTAGCCACGAGACCGATCAACTTGAAAATAAAGATGAACGCTTAGAGAAGCTCCGTAACCAGCGCGATAAGCTGCTTGTTCTGGTCATGGAATCGGCTGAGGAATTAAGCCGGGTGCGGAAACAATGTGCGGAAGACCTCGCTGCACAGGTGGAAAGTGAATTGAAGGATCTGCAGATGGAGCGTACAACGCTACGTGTGCAAATTACTCCTTTTGAAGATCCCAAAGGTATCGAGTGGAATGGGCGACGTATCCGGTTGACCCGTCAAGGCGCGGATAATGCTGAATTCTTAATCTCTCCGAACCCTGGGGAGCCACTTCGTCCTCTTGGCAAAATCGCTTCAGGCGGTGAATTGTCGAGAATGATGCTGGCGATGAAGAGTATTTTTGCACGTCATGATCGCATTCCTGTACTGATCTTTGACGAGGTGGACACAGGTGTGAGCGGTAGAGCCGCTCAATCCATCGCTGAGAAGTTATTCAGACTGTCCTCTACCTGTCAGGTGTTCTCCATTACACACTTGCCACAAGTGGCTTGTATGGCCGATCATCAGTATCTGATTGAGAAGCACGTTGTGGATGGACGTACCATGACGCAAGTGGAATCGCTGTCAAACGAGGGAAGAGTGAAGGAATTGGCACGTATGCTGGGCGGCGTGGAAATTACAGAAAAGACGCTGCATCACGCACAGGAAATGCTGAATTTGGCGGAAGCCAAAAAAGGGGGAAACGAGCGGCTGGCGTAATGATTGACAGTAATAAAAGCCTGGGGGCGAGGTTATCTTATAGGTACGCAATTGGCGACCACCTTTCGTCAAGCGAAAGAAGCAAAGGGAGTGTGACAGCCATTGAATTCCCCCTCAGGAAGAAATTGCTAGGTCTTTTATTTGCCTTCTTTCTCTGTTTAATTAGCCAGGCGATTCAGCCTGTGCAAAGTTATGCCTCTTTGCCTGACGAAGTTCAGGTATTTGCAGGTAGGCAAGCAGAGGTTCGTCTTGCTGTGCCTGCTACTTCAAGTGCAGTTGTGGATCGACCGGATATCGTTGGTCTAGATGGACAAGAACAAGCCGTAAACGTAACTAAGCAGGAGCCGCTTCACCTTCACCCACAGCAAACAGGTCAAGCGAAATTAACCTTGAAATTGTGGGGCAAAATACCGGTAAAGACGGTTAACGTAAATGTTATTCCAGATTTGCGTGTTGTACCCGGGGGTCAAACCATTGGCGTCAAAGTAAAATCTGCAGGCATTCTGGTGGTCGGTCATCACTTAATTCGTGCTGGACAAGATCAACGTGTATCGCCTGGAGAAGATGCAGGAATTAAGCTTGGTGATCTCATTACCCATATGGATGGTAAACGTCTAGATGGTGTAGGCGGTGTAGCTGAGGCAGTCGAGCGAGCAGGTAAAAGTAAAAAAGGGATTGATGTGGTTCTTAAGCGGGGCGAGGAAACAGTCAAAACCCGTTTAACACCTGCCTATGATGCAGAGGATCAGACGTGGAGATTGGGATTATACATTCGTGACTCTGCTGCTGGAGTTGGCACACTGACCTTTTATGCACCTGACCAAGGCGTGTACGGGGCACTGGGACATGTGATCACCGATATGAATACTCAAACATCCATCGTTGTAGGTAGTGGTCAGATTGTACAGTCCAATGTGACGTCTATTTCCAAAAGCGAATCTGGCGATCCAGGTGAGAAGCGAGCACATTTCCTGAAGGAAAGTAAAATTTTGGGCAATATTGAGCGTAATACGGCATTTGGTATTTTCGGTAAAATGTCTAACAATCCTGATCACAGCTTATATTCGAAGGGAATTCCAGTAGCCTTTTCTCGTGAGGTGAAAGAAGGGCCTGCTGAAATTCTGACTGTCGTTGAGGGTCAACAGGTTGAACGGTACTCCATTGATATTGTGCATGTGGCGGATCAGTCGGAACCAGCTACGAAAGGGCTCGTCTTGCGAATCACCGATCCAAAGTTAATTGAGAAAACCGGTGGTATTGTTCAAGGGATGAGTGGGAGTCCAATTGTGCAAAATGGCAAGCTAATCGGCGCTGTAACGCATGTATTCGTTAATGATCCTAAATCGGGTTATGGGTGCTTTATTGAATGGATGTTGCAAGATGCAGGAGTCATGCTCAAAAAGGAAACATCTAAAAATCTTAAGGCAGGTTAATCCGCCTTAAGATTTTTTGTCGAATGAATACATAAATGCTCGGATAATGAAATAAATTATTTATTATATAGCAACGAGAAAAAAAAATAAAGAAAAATAATTTTCGACAGAAGGAATTTCCTCTCTCATGTCGAAAATTTAACCTGTAAGGAATTGTACGAAATGATGTTTAAATTAAAGGAGGATACCGTTTTGCAAAAAATTGAGGTATTGCTGGCCGATGATAATCGTGAATTTACGAATTTGCTTGCCGAATATATATCCGAACAGGAAGATATGGAAGTAACCGGGATTGCTTACAACGGAGAAGAAGTTCTGCAATTGCTGGAACAGACTCGTAATGTGCCGGATGTATTGATTCTGGACATTATCATGCCTCACCTGGATGGTCTGGGTGTGCTTGAGCGTCTGCGTAATTTGAATCTGTCTCCACAGCCTAAGGTCATCATGTTAACTGCATTCGGGCAAGAGAATATCACACAGCGTGCCGTGCAACTCGGAGCTTCATATTACATTCTGAAACCATTTGACATGGAAGTTCTCGCGAATCGTGTGCGTCAGCTTGTTGGTTCACAAACAACGATGTCATCGAATAATAGCAACAGCAGCTCATCCATGTTCATGAGTAAGTCTAACGTGGTGCCTATGGGCAAACACAAAAATTTGGATGCGAGCATTACTTCGATCATACATGAAATCGGCGTTCCTGCGCATATTAAAGGATATCAGTATTTGCGTGAAGCCATCACAATGGTGTACAACAACATCGAAATTTTGGGTGCAATCACCAAAACGTTGTATCCAGCTATTGCCGAAAAATTCAAAACCACGCCGTCCCGCGTCGAACGTGCCATTCGCCACGCCATTGAAGTGGCATGGACTCGCGGTAATATCGACAGCATCAGCCACCTGTTTGGCTACACCATCAACATCAGCAAGTCGAAACCGACGAACTCCGAGTTCATCGCAATGGTTGCTGACAAGCTGAGAATTGAGCATAAGGTGTCTTGAAAGGATCCGGAACAACACATCTGAGAACTTATTATGCATAAGTGTCATTCGTGACAAATATCCACATAAATGAACTTATCTAAACCCAGTAGACGATTTCAGTTACTGGGTTTTATTTTTTTGTAACCGGGTATAACAATCCAGTACATAGCGGTTTTTTGTTACAATCCACTGTTAACAATTCTCTTAAAAGGTGTATAAAAGTATATGTTTTCCAGCAGTATTGGCGTGGGAGTGTTCTATTCTGCCAGTAAAGAGGAGCATAAGATACTTTTTCCTGAGTTTTTAGACAAGATAGGCATTGACCCAAAATTGACCTCAGATTTAATTTCAAACTTTACGTTAAATTGATTCTTTTTATAGGTGAAGGTGGTACGATATGACTACATATTTTTATAACATTATAGGCATACCGAATTATACTATTTAATAGAAGTTTCCGATTCTACATAAAGAGCGATGAGAAGAAGGTGAGCGGTATATTTACACACATCGGTGATATCGCAGAAAATATTCCTGTTATTACGTCTGACACGAAATGTGAAGCTGTATATCGTCTTTTTAGATCTAATCCGAATCTGGAAGGTGTAGCAATTGTAGGAGCAGAAGGTATGCCGTCATTATTGATGCGGGCGCGTTTTTTTCAACAGATTGGCACGCAGTATGGGTATAACTTATATATGGGGCGTCCTGTAGAGCTTGTGATGAACAATGGCCCGCTCGTGGTTGATTATATGGAACAGATCACGGACGTTAGTATTCAGGCTATGAATCGCTCAGAGGAAGAACTGTATGACCTTGTGCTGGTTACATCCAAAGGAGCATTGAGTGGGGCGATAAGTATCCGTCGCTTGTTATTAGCTGTTGCTGATGTTAGAGCCGAGATGGCAAGCTTCATGAATCCGTTGACGGGTCTTCCGGGCAACCGAATTATTGATGATCGTTTATGCCAATCCTATCTGCTGGAGCGCTTTAGCGTGCTTTATCTCGATCTCGATTATTTTAAGTCATATAACGATAGTTATGGTTTTAAAATGGGGGACGCGCTTATCCAAGCAACCGCTGATTTGTTGCGTCAATATTTTACTGTGCCGGAGGCATTTTTAGGTCATATCGGCGGTGATGATTTTATTGTTATTTTGAATCACCATGAATTTCGTAAAGACTGCGAGGAAGTTATTGCAGGCTTTGAAGAGCTCAAAAGGGAGTTTTATAACAGCCAATATTTGGAAAATAATCACGTTGTAGGGGCAGGACGCTCTGGACTACACGGTCAGATTCCTCTCGTTTCTCTGTCTATATCGGTTGTTACGAATCGCTCCAAAAGCTTTGCTCACATTGATGAGGTCATTCATGAGGCGACACGGATTAAGAAAATTTGTAAATCGACGATAGGCAGCATTATTTGTGACAATGAAGAGACGGTGACAAGTCTTAATCCTTAGTTTAAAGATATATCTATCTTCTAAAAACGATACAAAACCGTTACCAGATCGATGAGTAAAATCACATTTGGTAACGGTTTTTCGTGTCTACATGTATACATTATGTAATTGGCCTAGATACGAACATCAATAGACGGATAGGTTTGAACGTTTGCGCTATCTTGTGTTGTAGCTGTGTTAGATTTTTGATCCTGTGAAAGCGATGAATCTTGAGCTGACTTAGAAGTTTCCCCTGTTTGTTTGTCTTCAATAGTGTGCTCTTCTGATGCAGAAGTAGAAGGAATCGTTGTTGCTTTCTGGCTCGATGGCTGATGGATGTCCTTAATTAATTCCCCGAGCTTCTGATCTACTTTATGAATTTGGGACTGTATATCTTGTACAGCCTCACGTTTTTTCTGGAAAACGGTGCGCTCCGCATTAGCGAGCATATCTGATTTTCCTGTATCATTCTCCGCATTAATCTCCAAGACCAGCCGATCGAAGTTGGTCTCGCCTTCAATCGTTTGAATCGAGCTATTCATCCGTTCACGCATCCCAACTAATTTTCCTAACTGATCATAGGTTTGACTATGCTTGATTAGGTGATCCATGGAAGGGAGCTGATTCTCTTCATCTGGTTTATTGTTTTGTTGCTGCTGGGTGTTTTCAGGTTGTCTAGATTTATTCTTCTCCTGTAATTCCTCTGCCTTAATCTGAGCAATCTGACTGTCAACCTGGGCTATAGAACTGGTTAAGGATTTAACTCGTTCCGCTTTTGTTTTAATATCAAGCTCATCATTAGCTCTAATTTTCTGTAAATCTTCATTTAATTTGGTCTTTCGTTGCATCAGTGCTTGAATTTCTTTATCTCGATTGGACTGCATGTGGCTAGGATTAAAACTGTTATTGGATTTGGATGCAGGCGATATTGAACTCATCGTCTTCTCTCCTTATTCGTTATTTTCTAGACTTAATTACATATATCGGATGTTAGGTGAAGGAAGTGAATATCTTCGTTGGGATCTATCTTGTGTAGTTAACTAAGTATTGCATCTATACGCATTTTAAATGATAATGGTTATCAATGAATTGAGAGATAATGACGAAGGTGGATTGGAGAGTCATAGATGCATTTGAACGAACAAATTAAGCACTGGAATCAAGCGGCTGTGAAGATTTTGGATATTCGTAGGGTGATACTTAAGCCTGGAGAAGAGGTGAAAGCCTATGAATTGCCGGCAAACGGATTTATGTACGCAACTCGTGGCTCTGCATGGATTAGAATAGATGGACAAGAGCATGAAGCGAATTCATTTTATATGCTCCATGTAGCCAAAGGTTCTCGTCTTCAACTTCAGGTGAGAGAAGAATTCGAATATGTAATTCTCTTTTATCGCGCATTTCTGGCGTTCCCCAATATTCGAAACACGTGGCGATTGGAGCAGCGATCGTCTTCTCCCTTTGTCCAACAATATGCGTTTACTCCCCACACACCACTTAGTTTAATGAGGCATTTGGATCATCTGGAGAGGGCATGGTTTCAGGCGGATAATATGGATAGGCTCTATGTGAAAAGTCTGTTTTATCAATTTATCCATGAGTTAATGCTTCAGTTGTCCGCAGAAGAGAGCTCGGTGATGATATCAGATCCGGTGCAGCATACGCTCCGTTATCTTCATGACCACTACAGGGAACAAGTAACACTGGATGATCTGGCTGAACTCTTCAATTATAGCTCTCGCCACTTATCCATGCAGTTTAAACAGAAAACAGGTTCAAGTCCGATTGACTATTTAATTCAGATCAGACTGGCTGAGGCTCGCAGAATGTTAATCAAATCGAATGTGACACTGAAAGAAATTGCATTAGAAGTGGGATATACCGATGTTTATTACTTCAGTAGATTGTTCAAAAAACACGTCGGCATCTCCCCAATTCGCTATCAGCAAAAGGTACGTGAGCAAGAGATTATAGAGGATCGTCCATTACAGGTCTCCGAATCGTCCATTGGCTGGAGATGGAAGCGAGGATATATTGGTTATGAGAATCATTATCAATATATAGACGGAGGGTCTACACCGATGAGAAGAAAGAAAACAACATCAGGCATGTTTATAATTGCGTTGTTAAGCTTAACCATGCTGTTATCCGCATGTGGAGCAGGTTCAGCCACGCCAACAGGAAATGAGGGTACGGCAGCGAGCTCCAACAATAACAATACGACAGTGGCTTCAACATCAGAGCAGGGCAATCAGGCGAATACAGATAGCGGAACCCGCACTGTATCTACGGTCAAAGGTGATATTGTTGTACCAGCTGATCCTAAGAGAGTCGTTGTATTGTATCTTCAGGGAGATGTTGTAGCCCTAGGAATTAAGCCGATTGCTACATCAGATGTATATGATGGGGCAGCTTACAAAAATGAGCTTGAAGGTGTCAACTCGCTCGGAACATGGTTTGAACCTAATCCTGAAGCAGTCATTGACCTTGACCCAGATCTAATTATTGTTCCTTCGGAGGAGACATATAATCTATTAAAAGATATCGCACCCACAGTCTATATTCCTTATGAGAAATTAACTACAGAAGAGAGGCTGGTCAACATCGCCAGTATTTTCGGCAAAGAACAAGAAGCCGAGAAATTGCTTACCGATCTGAACAGCAAAGTTGAAGAAAGTAAGAAGACACTTGCAGATGCAGGCATTCTGGATAAAACAGTTTCCATTGTAGAGGGTGGCTTCAAAGGCATGGTGGTCGTGGAAAGCAAGCAATTTGGTCGAGGCTCCCAAGCAGTTTACGAATACCTGGGCATGAAAGCACCTGATATTGTTCAACAGAAAATTGATGTCGTTTCGGATGCTGCTGGCTCCACGGTATCCATGGAAGTTCTCCCTGAATATGTAGGAGATTATTTGTTCCGCTCCACATATGAAGGCATGGACAATTTGACGGATAATCCGATCTGGAGTAGTATCCCAGCAGTCAAAGAAGGCCGTTTAATAGAAATTGATTTTGATTTCTTCTATTACTCTGATGTATATTCAATCAACAAGCAGCTTGATTTCGTGGTCGAACACTTGTTGGATGCACCAAAAGTGAAGTAAACGAAGTATGATGAGATAAATATCATGATTGTACAAAAAATGTTTGTTATTTATCCATTGTAATTTGATAAGTTTCCCATTACACTAGGAATTGAATGATAATGAGAATCGATATCAAATGGTCGCGTGTTATGGATCGAAATAACGGAGGTAACGTAATGGACCAAACATTGGAATTGTATGATGTAACAATTATTGGCGGAGGCCCTGCTGGGATGTACTCTGCATTTTATAGTGGTATGCGTGATATGAAGACCAAATTAATTGAAGCTCGGGATCAACTTGGCGGACGCATGTTGTTTTATCCTGAGAAGATGATCTGGGATGTGGGCGGTGTTACGCCTACACTATGTGCTGACTTGATTAAGCAATTGGAACAACAGGCTAGAACGTTTGAACCAACCATCGTTTTTGAACAACAGATTGAAGGGTTTGAGCGTCAGCCAGATGGAACTATTATTTTGACTTCCTCCACAGGGGAGAAGCATTGGACTAGAACCGTCATTATGGCAATTGGTTATGGCATCTACAAGATGGCGAAGCTTGAGATTGAAGGAGCTGATCGTTTTGAGGTGACCAACCTACATTATACCGTACAGGAATTAGAACCTTTCCGTGGGAAGAAAGTATTGATCTCTGGTGGGGGAGATTCCGCCGTCGATTGGGCGAATGAACTTGAGCCGCTCGCTGAACAGGTGACGGTCGTGCATCGTCGTGAGCGGTTTGGTGGCTTGGAGCGTAACGTTCTACGTATGAAGGAATCTTCGGTAGATGTGCGTACCCCTTATGCTGTGGAGACACTGCACAGTACGAATGGTGAAGTGATTGAGCAAGTAACCATCTCTCACATCGAAACGGGTGAAAGTGAATTGCTCGATGTAGATGCAATTATTGTAAACCACGGTATGAAGAGTGACTTTGGACCAATCCGTGATTGGGGCTTAGATCTTGGAGAGTGGCACGTGAGTGTATCCGAGAAGTTACATACGAATATTCCCGGAGTGTTCGGAGCAGGGGATTTTGTAAACTATGGCAGCAAGCTGCATCTCATTGCAGGTACGTTTACGGACGCAGCCCTTGCGGTAAATAGTGCGAAGCTGTATATGGATCCGGAGGCAGACAAAGTAGCTTATGTATCTTCCCATAACAGCAGGTTTAAAGAGAAAAATAAAGCTCTTGGTGTAGAACAGTAGATCAATTCATGGATCGATTAAGTGGACTTTGAATAAATAAATCTTCAAAATAAGGAAGCGGCTTTGGATCACCCAAAGCTGCTTTTTCACATGGAATTGTATGATTTTCCCTTATCTGTACATTCTAAAAAATGCAGTCTAATTGATTCGGTTATGCTCGGCTGTCTATAATAGCTTTAAAGAGCATAACAACTTGGAAATCTAACTTAATTATAGTGGAGGCAGACTTTAATGAAGAACGTAATCCGACGTGCATCCACCCACATTGTACAGTGGCTTAACTCGTTAAGGAAAAAGAAAATAAAAGGCTCCGTTATTTATTTGGCGTTAGCGGGTGCTCTGCATCGATTATTGGTGGAACGGCGACGTGAGCGTAGTGCTTCAAGACGATTGCAGCAGGATCGGCCAATCGCTGATTTGAATGACATTAAGCTGGAGCCTGGAGACATCGTATATACACCGAGCTCTGAATCCACATATTATGCTGGACATATGGGCATTATTGGGCTCGACGGCAAGATCTATCATGTGCATCCATATGGCCCTGTATTTGCGGATTCGATGGAATGGTACCTGACTCGTTTTTATGCAGGTGATCGTTTTATTGTTTTTCGTTCTCGGATGAATATGGCAGGTCTCCGAGCAGCTGAATGGGTACAAGAGCACTACCAGCAAGTCAAGTTGTATCGTCTACAGACCAATCTTCGTAGCATTGAACGCAATTACTGCTCCAAATTTATATATCAGGCATATCAGTTTACATCTGGTCTTGACCTGTGGGGGAGAAAGTTCAAACGAATGAACATGGGCTATATCTATCCTTTTCGCATTGAGCGGTCATCTGCGCTTGAAGTTTTGGGCACGTATTATAAATAAAGTAACATAACCGACGCAGTTTTTCTTCTGATGTTAAGAGAAGAGACATGTTTTGTCGGTTTTTTTGTATGTATACCGATAATAAAAACAGGAAAAATAATAAAAACGTCGAATAGTTTATGAGATAGCCATGCACAACTTGGTTACGTATACATAAGAGCATAATTGCACAGCCTCAAGAACGATTTCCGATGAAGTAGAAAACAGGAAGAGTGAGAGAGATGTGATGGTTTGGCTTGATCCGCAGATCCATACAGTCTCAAAACGTAGTAAAGTTATCGAAATACATTTCCCAAAAAGAGAGGAGGTACTTCTGCTCGCTGTGCAAGAAAAAGGTCAACGCTGTTCTCAACTATGCCGATATACAGGCAAAAGTTACAGGTGTATGCAGTTCCTGTAAAACGATTGCATATCGTAAGGAAATGTTCCCCATTTAATTAGAAAAGATGCGCTAAGGAAATAACATTACTTTGATTTATGCGCGTTTTTGTAGTACATTAGCAAATGTATTCGAAGGAGGATTCTAATGTACTCAGGTAGACAAGACGATACTTTATACATCATGACCTACACCTTAAACAGCGGTATCAAGGGTACGGTTCCACTGTCTAACAAGCAAATTATTGAGTGGCTGGATTGCTACAGAAATGAGAAGCGCTTTGTGACTGAGATCGGCAAAGAGTTCTTTGGATTGAACGCCGGTCTTGTGGCAGACTTTAAGGTTCAGAATCATTTATCCGATTATCAACAGACGATTATGCCTACTCAGCAACAGGATAACCTGGAGCGCTTGTCCAGTGCTTATAAATCAACCGAACTATTGATGAAGATTGATTGCAAATGTGGCACGGCTTACGTGACAGAATCTCCTTACAAGCGTACCAAGTGGTATTGCACGAAGTGTAAAGAGATTGTATTTCTGGATGCCAAAAAAGGAATGGTGGAAACGTCCCGAGGTGACGCTTACTACATGACCAACAAATATTTTGTCTCTCGCGATTAGCGAGATTCATCTGTGGAAGCATCGCCAGTGAGCGGTGCTTTTTTTTGTTTTGCTACACGTCAGCTGGGGTTGACCTGAGAGGCTTGGTGTGGAATGTGATGTGATGGAAAATGAAAACAGTAGAAAAAAAGCCCCTAAGGGGCTTTTAAATATATTAGGTTTCAGGAGTAGCAGAACTCGCTGTTAAGAAACCAATATCCAATACAGTGGATCTAACACTCCACCTTGTGTGGTGGGATGAAGCAGCTCCGGCAACGTGGCTCATAGGCTTCCGAGTCCCCAATCATGACCACGGGGCCAAGGGTTACAGGCTCTCCATTTACAATTCGTTGCGTAAAAGCAGCATCTGGGCTTCCACATACTGCGCAGAATGCAGAGAGCTTCTCGATATCATCAGCCATGGCAAGTAGACCGCCGATGTATCCAAACTCTTTGCCGCGGTAATCCATGTTAAGTCCATCTACGATGACATGTTTACCGCAATAAGCGAGTTCTGAGACAAGCTCCATAATGGCACTACTGAAAAATTGAACTTCATCAAATGCAACAACATCTGCATCTTTCGTTTGAGCTATAATCGTCTCCACCAGCTCGTTCGTCAATTGACGAGGAATGGAGTGTGCGGTCAATCGATAGCCGATCCGGCTAACAATTTCATCTTGGGCAAAGCGATCATCTTCGGCGGGTTTGTAGGCAACCACCTTTTTACGTCCAAATTGGCTTAACTTTTGGCAGCGGCGAATAAGCTCCCCTGATTTTTCACTAAACATAGGTCCAGTAATAACGGTTATACGTCCTGTTGGCACGATGCTGCTACTCCTCTCACATACAGAATTAACGAACAGCACTCTGCAAAAATATTATTCTTTGAATGACCTCTATGAATGACGTTTGCAAAATGCTGACAAAAAAAAGCGACCATTACAGAGTACCACAAAATCTTTGTTCAGAGCCAGAACTAATCCTTGCGGCTTTGTGTTACTATATGGAATGTGAAGTGGTTGGCGACGGCAGGTTACCATCCAGCAACGAAAGAGAGAGGTGTTACAATTGAGTGAAGGTTTAACTGAGTTACAGGCAAGATATGATCGCTTGAAGGACCAAGCGGTATTGGATGAGACAACGCAGGTCTTGATTGCTGATTTATTGTCAGAAGTAGAGAAGTTACAGACCAGCAATATGGCCTTGCGTCGTACAATTCTTAAATCTTCTTCCAAGGAATCACGCATGTCGACAAAACTTAGGGATGCGTTATACGAATAACCCGGAGACTACTCCGGGTTCTCTTCTGTCTTCTTTTTACGAGGGAACAGAATACCTGCTGTAATTTTGGCAATCATGGCGAAGGTAAGGCCAATGCCTGCAAACATGTAGATCACGGTGAACGCTTTACTGAACCCTGTGGATGGCACAAATTCAGGATGGCCTACCGTTGTTAAAGTTACGGCGCAGAAATAGAGTGCATCGATCCAGTGTAAGCCTTCTACACGACTGTAGAATATAGTGCCGGATAGTAGAGTGGCCAACGTTAGTGCGAATAGAGCGATAAACTGCGAATCTTTAAAGGCGTGGAAAATTCCTTTCAGCAGCCGTTTGAGTGTAAGTAAAAAAGATATCATGTTGATTTCATCCTATCTATATTAATGTGAAACAGGATCTCACGTCGATTCCCTGAGACTTACTATCAATGCATGTGGCTGAATCATTTTATAACGTACGAAAAGTTGATTCAACTATATGTATACACGGACAAAAAGCCCGGACTTATGAAGTCCCTCCGGGCGTCTTAGTCGCTTCGGGTGTGCTTTTGGAACGAAAACGAGGGCCTACATAATTTCTCTTGCGGTCACGAAACAGAATCCAGCCTCCCAGAAAGCTCATACCTGCTGCAAATAGGACAAGCCCGCCGCCAAAGGACAGCCACTGGAATCCAGGTGAGATCTGCTCATTACCGTGTTCGGCGTAAAAGAGGAAAAGCGCATCTTTCATCATTAGAAAACCCTTCATCGCCATTAAACCTGGAATTACCAGGATCATAATGGCCAAAAATCGCGCAAAGACAAGCCTTGTATTCATCATCAAAACCCCTTCTGCCTTTTATCGACGTTAAATAAAGGTTGCGCTTACAGGTGATGTCTAATTCCATCATAGCTTGGTTTTGTTAAGCTGTCCATGAGGTTAAGGCCAAACTTTGAGTTGCTAGGTGAAGGAGAGTACAATGGAGTATAGAGAACTATAGCTATATCATAAGATGATTTATCAAAATTGTATTTATTACGCATACAACATGATTGAAATTATTATAACGATAGAGGAGAACAGATAAGATGCCTATTACATGTGATGTTGCTATTCTTGGAGGAGGAACCGGGGGATATGTTGCGGCCATTCGTGCAGCCCAGCTCGGTAAGCAAGTGGTCATTATTGAAAAGGACAAGCTCGGAGGAACCTGCCTGCATCGTGGCTGTATTCCAAGCAAAGCGTTACTTAGAAGTGCGGAAGTATACGCTGAGATTCAAGAGAGCGAAACCTATGGTATAGAAACGACTGGCGCAACGCTTGTATTCCCAAAAGTGCAGGCACGGAAAGATGCCATTGTTGAGCAGTTACACCAAGGTGTCCAGTATCTAATGAAGAAAAATAAAATTCAGGTTGTACACGCCAAAGGGCGCGTGATTGGACCATCCATTTTCTCCCCGCAAAGTGGAGCCGTTGCTGTCGAGTTTGAAGACGGTGAGATGGACACCGTGGTGCCGACAAACCTAATTATTGCTACAGGTTCCCGTCCACGTGTACTGCCTGGTCTAGAGCCAGATGGTCAATACATTATGAGTAGTGACGAAGCACTGCGGATGGATGAGCTTCCTGCTTCCCTCATTATTGTAGGTGGAGGCGTCATCGGACTGGAATGGGCTTCGATGCTGAATGACTTTGGTGTTGAAGTCACAGTAGTGGAAGCAGCGGAACATGTACTTCCAGCAGAGGATGAAGATGTGGCGAAGGAAATGCAACGATTGCTTGGCAAACGTGGTGTTCGTTTCCTCACAGGCAGCAAGATTTTGACTGAAACCTATAGCGCGCAGAAGAATGGAATCCAGATCGAGGTTGAGCTCGGAAATAACAAGCAGGAGACGTTAACAGCGGAGAAAATGCTTGTATCGGTAGGAAGACAGGCAAACGTTGAGAATATTGGACTGGAGAACACAGATATCAAATTAGAGCGAGGATTCATTGCGGTGAACAAGCATCTACAGACCGGTGAAGGACATATCTATGCGATTGGTGATTGTATTGGTGGATTGCAACTGGCTCATGCCGCAAGTCATGAAGGCATTCTCGCTGTGAATCATATTGCGGGTGAGCAGGTTCACGCGGTAGAATCGCACCGGATCCCACGCTGTGTCTACACACGTCCTGAAGCAGCAAGCATCGGATTTACGGAGACCGAGGCGAAAGAGCGTGGATATGAAGTGAAGACAGGTAAGTTCCCATTCCAAGCGATCGGTAAATCACTCGTACAAGGTAGCCGGGATGGCTTCGTGAAGGTCATTGCTGACTCCAAGACGAATGATATATTGGGTGTACATATGATTGGAACCCATGTAACGGAGCTTATTGCCGAGGCTTCGTTGGCACAAATGCTTGATGCTACACCATGGGAAGTTGGACAGACCATCCACCCACATCCAACGTTGTCGGAGATTATGGGTGAAGCGATGCTGGCGGTAGACGGAAAAGCAATTGGCATGTAACTTAGACGAGTTATGAGAAAGGTCCTTTCCTTTTTTGGGCAAAAGGGATTATAATAAGGTTAAGCCAAGTCTTAGTACCAGGTTATAAGATCGGGTTGTAAGACTGGCAAGGCTCTGATTAAAAGGAGGTACCTCATATGAGTTCACAAGGTACTGCAGACGCGGTTCACCGGCATCAACAGCTTGGACTTAGCGATGGAGAAGTATTAGACATGTACAAATATATGCTGCTTGCACGAAAGTTCGACGAGCGTTGCTTGTTGCTTCAGCGGGCCGGCAAAATTAACTTTCACGTATCTGGTGTAGGTCAGGAAGCTGCACAAGTGGGTGCTGCTTTTGGACTCGATCGGAATAACGATTATTATTTACCTTATTATCGCGATTACGGATTCGTACTCGCAGTTGGCATGACTCCACGTGAGTTAATGTTATCTGCCTTTGCCAAAGCAGAGGATCCGAACAGTGGCGGCCGTCAGATGCCAGGTCACTTTGGTCACAAAAAGCTGCGGATTGTTACAGGCTCCAGCCCAGTGACAACGCAGGTTCCACATGCCGTAGGCTTCGCACTTGCAGCCAAAATGAAGAAACAGGAGTTTGTTTCTTTTGTTACCTTTGGCGAAGGGTCAAGTAATCAGGGGGACTTCCATGAGGGAGCCAACTTTGCAGGTGTGCATAAGTTGCCTGTAATTATCATGTGTGAGAATAACCAATATGCCATTTCAGTACCGGTTCACAAGCAGCTTAGTGGTAAAGTATCGGATCGTGCATTGGGTTATGGTTTCCCAGGTATTCGTGTGGATGGGAACGATGCATTAGAAGTATATGCTGCGGTTAAGGAAGCACGTCGCCGTGCAATCGCTGGCGAAGGACCTACACTTATTGAAGCGATGATGTACCGTTTGTCACCACATTCCACTTCTGATAATGATCTGGCTTACCGGACGAAAGAAGAAGTTGAGGAAAACTGGAAAAAAGACGGCGTGCCTCGTATGAAAAACTATTTGATCGATTGCGGCATCTGGGATGAAGCCCGGGATGCGGATCTGGCTTCCCAGCTCGCGCTGGAAATGAAAGAAGCGACTGAATATGCAGACAACGCGCCATATCCGAAACCTGAGGACACTCTGACGCACGTATATGCGGACAGCGAAGAAGGGGGACGGTAAACATGGCGGTTATGGAATATATTGATGCAATCCGTCTGGCGATGAAGGAAGAGATGGAGCGAGACGAGAATGTATTTGTGCTCGGTGAAGACGTCGGAGTCAAGGGCGGCGTGTTCACAACGACCAAAGGACTGCAAGAGCAGTTTGGCGACATGCGTGTTATGGATACACCGTTGTCCGAGTCGGCAATTGCGGGTGTAGCTATTGGTGCGGCAATGTATGGTATGAAACCAATTGCTGAGATGCAGTATTCGGATTTCATGTTGCCGGCAACGAACCAGATCATCAGCGAAGCAGCCAAAATCCGCTATCGCTCTAACAATGACTGGAGTTGTCCTATTGTCATCCGCGCACCAATCGGCGGCGGTATTTTTGGTGGACTGTATCACTCCCAGTGTCCAGAATCAATCTTTTTTGGTACACCAGGATTGAAGATTGTAGCTCCTTATTCGGCATATGATGCCAAAGGGCTACTCAAGGCGGCTGTTCGTGATCCAGATCCAGTACTCTTTTTTGAGAACAAAAAATGTTACAAACTGATTAAGGAAGATGTACCAGAGGATGATTACATCGTTCCGATCGGCAAAGCCAACGTGCTTCGCGAAGGTGCGGATATTACGGTGATTGGATACAGTCAACCATTGCACTTTGTTATGCAGGCTGCAGAAGAACTCGAGCGCGAAGAAGGAATTACAGCCCACGTTCTTGACTTGCGTACACTACAACCGCTTGATCGTGAAGCTATTATTGCATCCGCAAGATTGACGGGCAAAGTGCTGATTGTACACGAAGATAACAAAACAGGCGGCGTCGGTGCCGAAGTTGCTGCCATTATTAGCGAAGAATGCCTGTTCGATCTGGATGCGCCGATTCAGCGCTTGTGCGGTCCAGATGTGCCAGCTATGCCAATTAGCCCTACCTTGGAGAAGTTTTATATGCTGAGCAAGGATAAAGCTAAGGAAGCAATGCGCACACTTGCCGAGTATTAATTTTCAATAGAATGCCGCAATTCCATTATGAGGTTAAATGTAAAGTTTGGAGTGATAAAACCAATGAGTATGAAATGGATCGAGGTCATTATGCCGCAACTGGCGGAATCGCTGGTCTCTGCTACCATAGCGAAATGGTTGAAAAAACCAGGCGATCAAGTGGAGCAGTACGAGCCGATCTGTGAAGTCATTACGGATAAAGTTAATGCTGAGATTCCATCGACTGTTGATGGCATTATGGGCGATCTTCTCGCAGAGGAAGGCACAACTATTGCTGTAGGCGAAGTGATTTGCCGTATGCAAGTTGAAGCATCTGAACAAGAAGTGGCTGTACAAGAGACGCAGGCTTCGCAGGAGCTACATCAAGAGCCGGTTCGTGCACAGCAAGCTTCGGTTCAGTCCACGGTTACCAATGCTGGCGGTTCAATCGTACATGATCCGAATCAGCCGATGCGTAATCGGTTTTCCCCGGCAGTACAGACACTGGCAGCGGAACACGGCTTGAATTTACAGAGCATCCAAGGTACAGGTGCGGGTGGACGTATTACACGTAAAGACGTACTTGCAGTCATTGCACAAGGTGGACAAGGAGCGGTATCTACGCAGGCTGCACCATCGACTGGGCAGAATGCTTCTGTTGGAGGATCAGCTGCTTCGCCGTCACCGTTTAGTGGCCTGAATCGGAATGATGCACAAGTTTCTAATTCTGCTTCAGGTGCTGCTGTTCCGGCTGCTGATGCTGGTATTCCAGTCAGACATTCGGGCATTCATCTGACCGAGAGTCCCAAAATTCCGCAAATTGAAGTGGAAGGCGGCGGACAGGGAAGATCAGAATACTTTATTGATGTTACCCCTGTACGTAATGCGATCGCTCGTAATATGCGGCAAAGTGTATCCGAAATTCCTCACGCTTGGACCATGATTGAGGTAGACGTTACTAATCTGGTTATGCTTCGCAACAAACTCAAGGATGAGTTCAAGCGCAAAGAAGGCATCAACTTGACGTACTTATCATTTATGATGAAAGGTGTCGTTAATGCAATTAAAGACTACCCAATTATGAACTCTGTATGGGCTGTCGATAAAATTATTGTGAAACGCGATATCAACCTGTCCATGGCTGTAGGCACAGAAGATTCCGTCTTGACGCCTGTAATTAAACATGCAGATCAGCGTAATATCGCAGGTCTAGCTCGTGAGATTGATGACTTGGCACGGAAAACCCGTGAAGGAACGTTGAAGCTTGATCATATGCAAGGTGGAACATTCACGGTGAACAATACCGGTTCGTTTGGTTCAATCCTGTCTCAACCGATTATCAATTATCCACAAGCGGCTATTCTGACATTTGAATCTATTGTCAAAAAACCAGTCGTGATTAACGATATGATTGCAGTTCGCTCCATGGCGAATCTATGTCTATCCCTGGATCATCGTATTCTGGATGGCGTAATCAGCGGTCGTTTCTTGCAACGGGTCAAAGAGAATCTCGAAGGTTATAACATGGAGACCAAAGTTTATTAAGTTTTTGTTGTTATACTTGCTGTAACTAAATATTCCGAACAGAAACATCGATTGTAGATGTGAAATGAAGGGTTATGGAGAAGTGTATGGCCGTAGGCCGTGCACTTTTCCCGCTGTATATGGTTGAGCGCTCATGAATAGATTGCACATTGAAAGAAAAGGGTGTGGGAGATCATGAACAAGCCTATGGATGTGGCATACATACCAATGCTTGATTATGAAGAGGCTTGGAACCGACAAAAAGCGATTGTGCAGCAACTTGATGAAGGCGTGGGAGTGGAGCAGCTACTCTTGCTTCAGCATCCGCCTACCTATACGATTGGTTCTCAAAATCATCCTGAGCATCTGCTTCTAAGTGAAGAGCAATTACGAGAGCAGGGAATTTCCGTGTTTCAAATTGACCGCGGGGGTGATATTACTTATCATGGCCCTGGTCAGCTTGTGGGCTACCCTTTGCTTGTGCTCGGACGAGATGAAGATCTCGATTTACATGCCTATCTACGCAGATTAGAACAGGTCATCATTGATTATTTAGCGGATCAAGGCGTCGATGCAGGGCGCAAAGAAGGGTACACAGGAGTTTGGATTGGGGATATGAAGATTGCTGCGATCGGTGTAAAGTTCAATCGTTGTAAGACGAGGAGAGGTTTTGTAACCAGTCATGGATTTGCTTTTAATGTTACGTCAGGGATTCAGCATGAAGGATTCCAAGGTATTGTCCCTTGCGGCATTGAGCAATATGGGGTGACCTCACTGGAGGATATGACAGGACGGAGCTACGAGATAGAGCAGGTTGCACAAGATATCGTTCCCTATTTCAGCAGGTTGTTCTCCTATGAGATGAATTGGATCTCAGAAAAAGAAGCCCTTCACCGTCTGTAATGGAGACAGTTCAAGACTTCATGTTTTAACCGAATAATAATGGTTCAAGAGCAATGAATAGGGTGGAGCCAACCATGGCGATTAGCATGATATAGACAATGATGCGAAACCATTTTTTTCTTTGCATGATGAGCGAACTCCTTTCAACCAAGAAATAAAAAACCACAGTAATGATATTGTACCGTATCCACGTAAGGGAGGAAAGTCCTATGATTAATCAAAAGCGTGTTGTAGATCATTTTATGGAACTTGTACAGATTGATAGTGAAACTAAGAACGAACAGAACATCTCAAAGGTGTTAAAAGAACAGTTCGCAGCTCTTGGTCTCAGCGTATATGAGGACAATACAATGGAGAAAACAGGGCATGGTGCCGGTAATCTCGTTGTTACATGGGAAGCAGAAGGCACTGAAGGGGTAACCCCGATGTTTTTCACTTGCCATATGGATACTGTCACACCTGGGCAAGGAATAAAGCCTGAATTGGGTGAAGATGGCTGGATTCGCAGTGATGGAACAACGATTCTGGGTGCAGACGATAAGGCTGGCATTGCTGCACTGTTTGAAGCGATCCGTGCGATTCAGGAGAACAAAGTGCCGCATGGCAAAATCCAGTTTGTCATTACAGTTGGCGAGGAGTCGGGACTTGTTGGAGCTCGGGCGATGAATCCTGATGATATCCAAGCAGAGTTCGGATACGCGCTCGATTCCAATGGAGCAGTAGGTACGATCTGTGTTGCTGCGCCGGCACGCGCCGAGATTCAGATGAGCATTTATGGTAAGTCTGCACACGCTGGTGTGAATCCAGAAGACGGTATTAGTGCGATTCAGGTAGCTGCCAAAGCGATTGCTGCAATGAAGCTTGGACGTATTGATGATGAAACAACTGCCAATATCGGGAAATTCCAAGGCGGTTCTGCCTTGAATGTGGTATGTGATTTTGTTCAGATTGAAGCAGAAGCACGCAGTATTGTTCAGGAAAAAGTGGAACTGCAAGTTTCCCAGATGCGTGAAGCGCTGGAAACAACTTGTCGCAAATACGGAGCAACGGCTGAATTCCGCAGTGAGATTCTGTATCCTGCATTTGGATTCCACGATGAACATGAGGTGGTTCAGCTTGCACAGCGTGCCATTCGCAGCGTAGGTCTTGAGACAAGCACGTTCCCGTCTGGTGGTGGCAGCGATGCTAACATTTTCAACGGTTTCAATATTCCTACAGCGAATCTCGCCGTTGGATATGAGGATATTCATACAACCAAAGAGCGCATTCGTGCGCAGGATATCGCCAAATTGTCCGAAATTGTTGTTGCTATTATTAAGGAGACAGCATCGACGAGTACGAAGTAGGAGAGTTTAGTAAATAAGTTGAATTTGAAGCTGTAGTGAAAAGTCCGAAAACGGTTTGGGTACCGGATTCGGACTTTTTGCAAAAGCATGTTATATTTCGAGCATACGGATTAGAGCTTATTTACGGCCAGCAAGAAGATCAGTTATTTTGGCATCAGGACCCCATTCACGCAACCACTGTCTAAGGATAAGTTGCACCTGTCTAGCTTGTCCACCAAATGTACGGATCGCGGCGTTAAATAACTGTTCATTGGTATCCCCTGATTTCATCATATTAGGTAGCTTGCTCTATACGCTCACCATATGCCAAAAATCTATGCTTTATACATGAACATGCACATGTAATTACAGAAAACAATAATAAAAAAATCTAAGAAGCGGAGTTGACAACCATGAATCCTACGCATCCTAACAACCAATCACATCCAGCCAATCCGAAATTAGACGAAGAGACGGTATCAACACAACCCATCTTTGAGGGGAAAGTAATTACACTTCAGGTTGACACGGTGAAGCTGCCCAATGGACAGAAGGCTACCCGAGAGATTGTGCGTCACCCTGGAGCTGTAGCAGTGCTTGCATTGAATGGTGATCGGATGTTGGTCGTGGATCAATACCGTCAAGCTATGGGGCGAACCGAAGTGGAGATTCCAGCAGGCAAGCTTGATCCAGGAGAAGAGCCAGAAGTGGCAGCGGCGCGTGAATTACGTGAAGAGACAGGGTATGTGGCTAAGTCACTTCGTCTTGTACGTTCTTTCTACACATCGCCTGGATTCGCAGATGAGATCATTCACTTATATATTGCTGAAGAATTGGAAGCCGGAGATATGGCTCTGGATGAGGATGAGTTTCTAGAGGTGAGTGAAATCACGCTGGAAGAGGCTTACGCTTTAATGGATCAAAATCGGATTAGTGATGCCAAAACGATGTTAGCGGTGTACGCATGGGATCTGTACAGAACAACGGGACGACTGTAAAGATGACCAAGTCTCAGCACGACGAACGTAATCCATGGGAACCATGTTATGCAGACCTGCACATTCATATTGGGCGAACCTCCCGTGGTGAAGCTGTAAAGATTAGTGGAAGTCGGGATCTGACGTTTGAGAACATCGCTCGTGAGGCATCAGATCGCAAAGGTATCCAGTTACTTGGTGTTATTGATTGTCATTCGCCTGTTGTGCAGATGGATATTGAGCAGTTACTGGAGGACGGCACAATGTCTGAGCTGGAAGGTGGAGGGATCGCTTATCAGGACACCACTATTTTGCTCGGCACAGAGATTGAACTGCGGGAGCCAGGCATGCGGGAGTATCATTTGCTTGCTTATTTTCGAGATTTAGCGTCGATGAAGTCGTTTACTGCTTTTATGCAGCGTTATATGAAAAATGTGAATTTAAGTTCACAGCGTGTATACGTGCCAACACTTGAGATCCAGTCGGAAATTAAGGCTCGTGGAGGACTTATTGTGCCAGCCCATGCATTTACCCCGCATAAAGGTATCTATGGCAGTACAGCTCCACGGATGGCTGATGTGCTCGATACGAGCCTGGTTGATGCCGTGGAACTTGGATTAAGCTCAGACTCAACAATGGCAAGTTATATTCGGGAGCTGGATCACGTTCCTTTTTTGACGAACTCAGATGCTCATTCGCTAGGTAAGATTGGTAGAGAGTATAATGAGTTAGCTCTGGCGACTCCTTCTTTTGACGAATTTCGTATGGCATTGCAAAACGAGGGTGGAAGAGGCATAACAGCTAACTATGGATTGAACCCTAGGCTTGGCAAGTATCATCGAACGTATTGTTCGGCATGTGGTCGTATATTGGACGAGCAGGCATTATCGGCAGAACGTTGTCCGCATTGTGGTAGTACAAAGCTTGTTCAGGGCGTGCTTGACCGGATTCTGGCGATAGCTGATCGAGCGAATCCTGAATTGCCTGACAACAGACCTGCCTATCATTATCAGGTGCCATTAGAGTTTATTCCGGGTCTTGGAAAGGCGAAGTTGCGTCAATTGCTTGAACGATTTGGTACAGAGATGAATGTGTTGCACCGTACGAGCGAAGCCGAACTTGCCACTGTTGTTGGCCCTGTGATGGCGGCTATGATCGTTGCGGCAAGGAATGGGCAGTTAGCCCTGTCCTCTGGTGGCGGTGGAACTTATGGTAAAGTTGCCGGGAAAGACGGTGCAGATCACTAATTGAAGCGATAAACTTTTACAATAGAGTTAATCAGCCTTGAAATATGCATAACACCTATTCAGGACAAGATGTCATACGTACTCTTTCCGATTCATAGAATGACTGTGTGGGTTTCTTTCGAAATTCAGCAGCATGACAACCGGAAAGGAGACTTATGTCTGTGCGATCTTCTACCTTTATATTCAAAGGTCAAACCTCGCTATATGTATTTGTGGCAGTTCTGTTCCTGGTAGGTGTTATCTTCGGGGCGTTGATGGTTAATGCGCTGTCCCTAGAGCAACGTCAAGATTTGGAAGGTTATCTAGGGAACTTTTTCATGACGGTGCAGCATGGGGGACAGGTTGTAGAGACGGGTACCTACTGGGAAATTGCTATGCTGCATCTGAAATGGGTCGGTCTGATCTGGATCCTTGGTTTATCCGTTATTGGACTACCTGGCATCCTCGTGCTGGATTTTCTAAAAGGTGTGCTGATCGGATTTACTGTCGGATATTTAGTTGGACAATATTCATGGAAAGGCCTGCTATTTGCACTTGTCTCCGTTGCTCCGCATAATTTATTTGTCATTCCTGTGCTGATCATCTGCAGTGTCTCTGCGATAACTTTTTCCTTATATATCATTCGGAATCGGGTTTTGATGCAGCGTACTCCCGGTGGTCAAAGACCTTTTGCATCATATGTATTGTTAACTTTGGCAATGGCTGCACTGCTGCTTGGAGTTGCTTCTTTTGAAACTTGGGTCACGCCAGCGATGATGCGGTGGGTTACGCCAATGTTACTACCTGCATAGGTGCAGGCAGTAAAGTGTAAATTGTTGACTTTAATTATACACTCCCCCTATAATGAAAGAAGTGGGTTAAGTTGCAGTGTGCAGTGATTTCCTAGGGGGAGGGAGAAAATGGAAGCACGGATTGATAAAATTAAGCAGCAACTACAGTCCCAAGGATACAAATTAACGCCCCAGCGGGAAGCCACCGTAAGAGTACTTCTTGAGAATGAAGAAGATCATCTGAGCGCAGAGGATGTATTCATGCTCGTTAAAGAAAAGGCTCCCGAAATCGGTCTTGCAACCGTGTACCGTACCCTCGAACTACTAAGTGAGCTGCATGTTGTAGAGAAAATCAACTTCGGCGACGGCGTTGCCCGTTATGATTTGCGCGGAGATACGTCCAAGCATCATCATCATCACTTAATCTGTGTTCAATGTGGTAGTATGGATGAAATACGCGAAGACTGGCTTGGGCCGCTTGAAGAGCGCCTGGAGCGAGAATTTAACTTTTCGGTGGTAGACCACCGATTGGATTTCCACGGGATTTGTTATCGTTGCAAAGCAAAAAATGACCAGAAACCCAAAGATGAAGAATAACATAGCATATCTTCAAGCTCTCACCGGCGGTTTTGACGGGAGAGCTTTTTTGGTACCGGATCTGATGTGAGCTTCTCTCAATGTCATATTCTTGTGTTTGTCCTCATACCTTGTCTGTAGACGCTTCTCTGCCCATTAGATGTGCAGGGAATGAGGTTCCGGTTTCAGAGAACTTGGAGCCAGGATCGAAAACTAGGAGGCGGACAAACGATGATTATATCACTACGGAGAGGGCTCCGTTTTATTCGTTTTATAATCTTTTTTTCAGCATTAGTTTATTTGTTCTATAATGTTCTGGATCTGTTCAACGGCTGGATCTCACCCGTAGATCAGTATCAGATTCCTTCAGGAAATGCGGTCAAAGTATTTCAGGAAACGGATTGGACAATTCATGGAGAAGGGCGACCTTCACTTGCGGAACGGCTACGTTTGTTTTACTGGTATGGGGAGTAGTTGAAGCATCTAGGAATGCAAATACGGTAACAGGCTGCACGCGAGGCAGTTCTGTAGATGAGGAGCGTTGTACATGAAACAGACGATACACGCCTATGCCATTTACTTGGAAGAAGACAAAGGGATGTCAAGCAGCACACTGGAGTCGTATCTTCGCGATGTGGACAAGTTCATCGAATTTGCAGAGAAAGAATATGATATACGTGATGCCAGTCAGGTGCGGCGTACGCACGTTATTTTATTTGTAGGCAAACTAAAGCAGTCAGGGCGCGCTAATGCTACGATTGCCCGGAGTATTGTGTCCTTGCGTTCCTACTTTCATTTTCTAATGCGCAGGGGAGATATCCTTCAAGATCCTACTTTTGATGTAGAGGCTCCTAAGGCGGATAAAACGCCTCCTCAAGTGTTGACCATTGATGAAATTGAATTACTGCTTAATGCACCGGAGACGCGTTCACCCCAAGGAATTCGGGATCGTGCGATGCTGGAATTATTGTATGCCACAGGTATTCGTGTCTCGGAGCTGATTGCACTGGATGTCCGTGATGTGCAGCCGAGTATGCGGTTTATTCGTTGCGGCGGAGCAGGGAAAGAACGCATCCTTCCCATTGGTGCTCCTGCAGCACATTGGATCGATGTGTACTTGGATGAGAAACGCAGCCGATTGCTCAAAACAAGTTCGGACGAGCAGGCACTCTTTGTCAATGTCTCAGGCAGACGTCTGACACGCCAAGGATTCTGGAAATTGCTCAAAAAAGCTGCGGTGGATGCAGGAATTCCTGGTGAAATTACGCCACATACGTTACGGCATTCGTTTGCTGCTCACCTTATTGCCAGCGGAGCCGACACCAGAGCCGTTCAGGACATGTTAGGTCACGTAGAACAGCCGGGTCAACAATATGGCAACCATGGTCGCAAAACGATGAAGGAAATCTATGAAACACATCATCCACGGGCTAAATAGATTTGGAGCGTGAATGTTTTTTGCAAAAAAATGAAGAACATGTTGCCTATTTAGGATAAAATAAATTGAATACACTAAACGCCGTATACATAAGCATATGCTTCCGTCTAGTGGGACTAGCCTGGAGCTAATCTGCATACATGAACGGATCGTTTCAACTCAAGGAGGAACATCGTAATGACAGCATTAACTCAACAAATGATTTTGGAAGCAGCATCTTATATTCAAAGCAAAAGCTCCATTAAGCCTGAAGTAGGCTTAATTCTTGGCTCAGGTCTTGGCATTTTGGCTGAACTCATTGAAGATGGTGTGAGTATCGCTTATCAAGACATTCCCCATTTCCCTGTATCTACGGTAGAAGGACATGAGGGTGAACTGCTGGTTGGAACAATCAAAGGTCGTCCTGTTGTCATGATGAAAGGACGTTTCCATATGTATGAGGGCTATGGCCCTGAGCTTACCGCTTTTCCGGTACGTGTTATGAAAGAATTAGGGGTTACATCGGTGCTTGTAACGAACGCAGCAGGTGGAGTGAACACATCCTATGAACCGGGCGACTTGATGTTGATCTCTGATCATCTGAATCTTACAGGCAAAAACCCACTCATCGGCCCTAATGATCCAGCACTGGGTGTGCGTTTCCCGGATCTGTCCGAAGCGTATAGCCGCCGCTTGCGTGCGCTGGCAAAAGATACTGCAGCATCCCAAGGCTTCAACGTACGTGAAGGCGTCTATGCGGGGCTGCTTGGTCCAAACTATGAGACACCAGCGGAGATCGTTATGCTTCGTACTTTGGGTGCGGATGCTGTCGGCATGTCCACCGTGTCTGAAGTCATTGTGGCTCGTCATGCAGGTCTGGAAGTGCTCGGTATTTCTTGTATCAGCAACATGGCTGCGGGTATTCTGGATCAGCCACTCTCCCATGATGAGGTTATGGAGACAACAGAGCGAGTGCGTGAGTCTTTCCTTGCGCTGGTTGTAGCCGTTATTCCACAAATGTAACAGATTATAGAGCCAGGTTATTAATCTAACCTTTTGACTGGGCTACTGAAGCCGAGAAGTTCATTTCTTCTCAGACATACAGCTCCATAAGATGCTAACGCAAAATAATGAAACATGCCTCTATCACATTCAGTGAGTAGGGGCATGTTTTTTTTGCGTTACCGTTTCGATGCTAGATTTAACAAAAAAGTTCGGGAAATCATGCTTTACATGGAATAATTTACTGGAAACGAGCCGACAATGATTAGCAGTACATGCATGGAAATGCATTAAGCAAGTCATTTGAGGAGGTTACCGATCGTGAAGAAACGTATAATGGCATCGTTCATGACCCTTTGTATTTTGCTATCTCTGATGGCATCCACAGCACTTGCTGAAGAAAAACCTACCCCAACAGGGGGCACGGATTTGGCTCCTTCGGCACGTTCAGCGATATTAATGGATGCAGACACTGGAACTGTAATCTACGAGAAAAACAGTCATGATCAACTGCCTCCGGCAAGTATTACGAAGATTATGACCATGCTTTTAACCATTGAAGCCATTGATTCAGGTAAGTTGAAGCTAACTGACAAAGTGAGAACAAGTGAGTATGCCGCTTCCATGGGAGGATCACAGATTTTCCTTGAACCCGGTGAAGAAATGACGGTAGACGACATGCTCAAAGGGATCGCTATGGCATCGGGTAATGATGCCTCTGTAGCAATGGCTGAGAAAATTGCCGGCTCTGAGCAAGCCTTCGTACAGATGATGAATGATCGTGCTAAAGAGCTGGGCATGAAGGACACCAATTTTGCCAATTGTAACGGGCTCCCGGTTGAAAATCATTATTCATCGTCACATGATATTGCACTCATGAGTCGAGAATTACTGAAACATTCGGGAATTACGAAGTATACTGGTGCGTATCAGGACTACCTCCGGAAAGATACGGAGAAGCCCTTCTGGCTAGTAAACACCAATAAACTCGTTCGTTTCTACACAGGCGCAGATGGATTGAAAACAGGTTACACTTCAGAAGCTAAATTTTGTTTATCAGCAACAGCGATGAAGGATGGATTACGTACAGTTGCGGTTGTGCTGGGAGAACCAAACACGAAAACACGTAATGCTGAAGTTTCATCCATGTTCGATTATGCTTTTAGCCAATACATGATGAAACCGTTATACAAAGCAGGTGATCTCCTGGGCAGTTTGAAAATTGAAAAAGGTGAGGTTGCCGAACTACCACTGAATGCAACACAAAATTACAGTGTGCTCATGCGCAAAGGCGCCAAATCGAACGATATTCGACATGAGCTGTTGATGACAAAAGAACTGAAGGCTCCGATTAAAGCAGGTCAAAGTGTCGGTAAGCTGGTGGTTTATCAAGGGAATGAGGTTATTAAGGAGTTTGACATTCAGGCTCCTCAAGACGTAAACAAAGCCGGCTGGTGGAAGTTATTCAAGCGCACCACTTCCAATCTTTTTGATTAAGCGTCAATTTACGTGTGCGACCTGCATCCTTGAACGTATTTTGTAGTTAATTAGGGGTTTTCTTCTAGTTTTGTCGGGGTGCAGGAAATGCTTTGGGCAACGTAGAAATCCTTGTTCAAGACAGGGAGGAGAGTGAGCAAACGTGAACTTGCATGTGGAAATGGAACATCACCGCGGGATTCTGATTGTGCGACTATCGGGAGAACTGGATCATCACACTGCGGATATGGTACGGATGCAGATGGATGAAGCGATCCAGCGGAGACAATGCGAGCACTTGGTGCTCAGCCTGAAGGATCTGCAATTTATGGATAGCTCAGGCTTGGGTGTCATTTTGGGAAGATATAAGCTTATTAAGAATAAAGGCGGTAAGATGGTTGTGTGTGATGTTAATCCGCCAGTGTACCGTTTGCTGGAGATGTCGGGTTTGTTCAAGATCATGCCGATATACGAAAATGAGGGAACTGCTCTCTCGGGTCTGGAGGTCGTCTCATGAATGAAGGAACAGGGACAAATTTCATGAATCTGCAATTCGCGGCCAAGTCGGAGAACGAATCGTTCGCGCGTGTAACGGTTGCGGCCTTTATCTCGCAGCTTGATCCTACAATGGACGAGCTTAGCGATCTGAAGACCGTAGTCTCCGAAGCGGTAACCAACAGTATCATTCATGGGTATAACAACAACCCAGAAGGGGTTGTATCCATTCAGGCGGAGATCCGTGAAGACATGATTACGATCATTGTGGAAGACCGTGGTGAAGGTATTGAAGATCTCGACCTTGCCAAGCAGCCGTTGTATACATCCAAACCCGAACTTGAGCGCTCGGGCATGGGCTTTACGATTATGGAAAACTTCATGGATGAATTCGAAGTCAGCAGTGAGCCCGGCAGAGGCACCTCCATCAAGATGAAGAAAAGGATTGAATCCAAGAAAGCATTGTATAATTAGGGGTTGGTCTTATGGATGCTGAAGTGAAACCATCTTCACAGACCTATTTGGATGATGCCGAGGTCAAACGATTGATTGCGCTCAGTCAATCGGGTGACCATGATGCACGAGATACGCTGGTAAACTGCAACATCAGACTTGTCTGGTCTGTCGTACAGCGTTTTATGAACAGAGGTTATGAACCAGAGGATCTGTTCCAAATCGGCTGTATCGGACTACTCAAGTCGGTGGACAAATTCGATCTCAGCTATGATGTGAAATTTTCGACCTACGCTGTACCGATGATTATCGGAGAAATTCAGCGTTTCCTGCGGGACGATGGCACACTTAAGGTCAGTCGCTCACTTAAGGAGATGGCGAATAAAGTTCGCAAAAAAAGAGATGAATTGTCCAAACATCTTGATCGTCTGCCAACGATTAAGGAAGTGGCTGAACAACTGGGGGTAACCCCAGAGGAAGTTGTATTTGCTCAAGAAGCCAACAAACCGCCCACGTCGATCCATGAGACGGTGTTCGAGAATGATGGTGATCCGATTACGCTAATGGATCAAATTGCTGACGAAACACAGGAACGTTGGTTTGACAAGCTGGCTTTGAACGAAGCTATCGGTGGTCTGAGTGAACGAGAACGGCTAATCGTATACCTTCGGTATTACCGGGATCAGACACAGTCTGAGGTTGCCAGCAGACTTGGGATATCTCAAGTTCAGGTATCCCGGCTGGAGAAAAAGATCCTGCAATCCATCCGCGATCAGATCGCACAATGATTGGTGTTTGGATGAGCTACATGATGATGTGAAACGTGGTTTGTCACCAATATACGACAACTAACAACCTTCTTTCGCGCGTTATAATGCGAAGAAGGTTATTTGTTGTTGATAAAGTTATTTCAATTCTATTTTTATTTAGAATATAATTAAATGTAAAATATATGAACTAGTAGTAAAATTGAAAAAATGAAAAGTGATGGATTTTTGCTACGGATAATGTTTTTTTGCAATCAGAAATAGAAGATATTCATTTTTTTTAGTACATTCAACAAGGAGAAACTTATGTTCAATAGGAAAATGATCATTTCGCTTTTTGTAGTAGCGTTGCTTGCTATTACGACTGGAATTTCAATTTTATTGTCTACTAATCTATTTTCCAAAGAGATCAATCTGAGTAAAGAAGCTTTCATTTTAACTACAGATGAATCTATAGAATCCTCAACAACTATTAATATTAGAGGAACCTTACACAATCCACTTCTTAAAGCACCTCACTTCGAGGGTGAGATCGAGATTGAAAGTTTAGATTTTACAATGAATAACTCAGTGGTCATGTTAGTTCAGGAAAAAGCAAAGGGAGTAAACTATTCTCCGTTTTTTTATGGTCAAACTTTTGAACAAGGTAACGTATTAATGTTCTTTACAGACGGTTATTCGGAAATAAACTTGCTTATGAGAGATGTCAAGTTAAGCAATGATACAATTGATGTCATTCAAGTTGTAGCACCAGCTACGGATGAAGTTTCAGCACAATCTGTACTTGAACGTATGCAAGCGTTATACCCTGATATGCCTGCTTCGAAGGATTTAGACAACCCATAAAAAGAGTAAGTGCACTGTATTGAACAAGCCGCAAAATCTGTAGCGGCTTGTTTTTTTGTACTTAAAGCCGAAATGGTGATATTAATGCAGGTAACTTCTGTTCGCCATCCTTCTGTTCAATAGTTAATAGAATGGTGAGAAAGTAAGGTTTTAGACAGCGATTTTTCGAGCCTTCAAAAGTTAGCATAATGGAAGTTTATGCTGGGTGGTCGAGAGGTGCTTCTTGCTTTTCTTTGTACATTTGCATCAAAATTACAAGGGTAACAATACATGCCGTGCCTAACCATTGAAATAGTCCAAAGGGTTCCTGCAGCCAAATTACTGTTGTGGCAACCGCAGCTAGTGGTTCTGCACTTCCGAGTAAGCTGGTTTCTTTAGCTGAGAGACTTTGCAAACTTTCGACATAGAACCAAAAAGCGATCATGGTTCCAAAAACAATAGTAAATATAAGATACCCGTACGCTTCGAGGGGCACGCTCGTGAATTCGAATTTCCAAGGTGGATGAATGAAACTAAGGGCAGTTCCGCCAATTATCATGGCCCAACCGACGATTACCAGTGAATCGAACTGGCGAATTAATTTTGCAGCATACAACGTATAAAAGGCAGCGGAAACACCCGATAAAAGTCCCCAAATGATAGCAATGAAGGGTACGGACAACTGGGAAATGGAACCATTAGTTAACAGAAGATAACAGCCGCCAAGAGCCAAACTAATGGATATCAGATCTTTGGAGCCCAGTACCGCCTGTTTACGCCAGATCAGGTAGAGCATGATCATAACCGGGGAGAGATATTGCAAAAGAGTAGCAACAGCAGAATTACCATGTTGAATGGAGGCCATGTACGTATACTGTACAGCGAGCATTCCGAACAGACCAAAAATAATTAATTGGAAGGCTGTAGCTTTGTTTCTCCATATGTCTAGAATTTGTGAGCGCTTAGGTCTGAAATATTGAACGGTTAGAAGCAGAAGGCCTGCAATTAACAATCGAACAGTAACAAACCAGTTGACCTCGATGCCATAATGCTGAAACAGCTTTTGTGATACGGTTCCGCCAACTCCCCAACAGATCGCTCCGGTCAAAACCAAAAACAATCCTTTTTTTCTTGAATTCAAATGTACAACCGATTTTTTGCTCATGTAATAACACCTTCGTCCTAAAATATAAGAATAGTGTTATATTAGGATGGAATAGTATATATTAATATCAATATTAGATAGAAAAATATAAATATATTGAGGATGTATGTTGAGCATGGTGGACAAAACCGAATTTCATATCGATCAAAATTTGAAAGAACTGACAGAGCATCGCACCGTTTCGTTGCCAATCGCTTGTTATGAAACGACAATTATTCATAATGTACATGGTCATATACCGCTTCACTGGCATGATGAACTACAGTTTGTTTATGTGATGCAGGGGGAGGCACTCTTTCGAGTAAATCAGGAGGAGATTGTTGTGCCCAAAGGCAATGGAATATTTATTAATAGTGGCTCCATGCACATGGCGGAGGACATTGGGGAGAGGAATGTGTGCAAATATATATGCTTGAATCTTAGTCCGCAATTTATTCTGCCGGCAGAGCTATATATGAAATTTGTACACCCTTATGTTACGGCGACCAATGTACCCTATTTGTTGATACGAGGGGATCAGAGCTGGGGAGTCAAGATCCTTGAAGCCATTCAAGTTATAAAGCAGAACCTGCGAGATCAACCTCTACACTATGAATTAGATATCTCTGCTCAACTACTCACCATCTGGAAACAGTTTATTTCAAACGGATGTTTACTGGAGTACGATCCGAACGAGATGACACGTAATCTGCGCATGAAAGGTATGCTGGAATGGATTCATCTACATTATGCTGAACCGATCAAGCTAGAGGATATTGCAAAGGCAGGACAATTGAGTCGTTCAGAGACCTGTCGTTATTTCAAACAGATGTTACGAACCACGCCGATTCATTATGTGATGGATTATCGTATCCGGAAGAGTTTAGAATTACTTCAGCTTCCCGAAATGAGTATAACCGAAATTGCATATCAGGTTGGATTTAACAGCACAAGCTATTACATTAATCAATTCGGCAAAATAATGAAAACAACCCCTTTGAAATTCAGGAGGGAGATGGTGATAAAGAGCCGAGCAGAGGTGAATAACTAAGAATAATGGGCATAAGCCCCAAATTCATTTTCATGGTAGTGCTCTTCATTTCACAGCTTTACGGCTCATACTGACACATCCTTTGTTTACACCACTCAAAAAAATATAATTATTATTCTAAAATTCGTCGCCAATAGGGTGACCTTTTTTATTTTTAGTCCGATTCCCCTCTCCTACTCAATAAAATTCTTTCAAACGTCCTGAAAAGGGTGATCAGCAAGGCTCCAGCCTTCGCGCAACAGCGCAACACATTCAATATCCTTTCCAATACCCACACCTAGCAAATTTCTTGCAGCTGTTTGGACAAATGGGAGCTGATGCAGCGGAGGGATGGAATTGGTTAAAGGAGCGGAGCGTTCGCCTTTAGCACTGGATTTCCTCCTTGCAAAGGAGAGTTCAAGAAATCCGGGGATAACAGCGACCGGCAACCAATCCATCCCGCAGCCTCCGCCAAGCTCCTGATCTTTTTCCAACCCCCATGTAATAAATTTGCACATTCTTCAAATACTAACCTAAATTACGCAGTAAAGGAGTGTTTCGGATGTCCCTGACACCCACTCCAATGGTCTACATTCGTTTGCGCAGTCGTGTCCGCATCCAGCGTGGAAAAGAAGTCAGACTTCGGGATATCGCCCATGTACTGACCTCTTCAGAAGAACAGGAGCGAAGGCTGATTGAACTTGAACTGCTGCGCCCTGGACCGGAAGACGGCAATCTGATTCTCATTGATATTCTGCAGATTATTCCCCAGATCCGAGGTGTACTGCCAGATGTCAGTGTCGAGTTAATCGGCTCTGGACATACGCTGGTTGAGGTCGTCGAGGGGAATGGCAAACCGTCCAAATCGTTGTTTATTCTCGTATGGCTGCTGCTTTTTTTGGCTCAGCATTAACCATCATGAATTTTCATGCTGACGTGAGTATGCAGGAGGTTCAAATACGAATTGTAGAGATGATTACAGGCCGCCGAGATGAGCATCCCTATTTATTTCAGGTGGCGTATTCCATCGGGATTGGATTCGGTATGGCTGTGTTCTTCAATCACTTATTCAAGAAGAAGTGGAATGAAGAACCGACACCTCTTGAAGTGGAAATGTTTTTATATCAGCAGAATGTCGACCAATATGTCGTTATTCAGGAAACCGAGCGAATGCATGACCAGGAACACGGGGAGATGAGTGCAGATGAGCGTTCTTAATGGAGCGATTAGCATTGTACTCGGCATTGCTGGGGGAATCGCAGTAGGAAGTGGTGTGATTGCACTTATCTTGGTACTGGATATGATTCCACGGCTGGCTCAATTGACCCAATCGTATGACAAAACACATTGGTATGAAGGTGCACTCATTGGAGGTTCGTTAGTAGGCACAGTTGCGGATTTCTGGCACTGGAAAATACATGGAGTGCTATTACTAAGTCCAATCATTGGACTGTTCTGCGGTGTGTTTATCGGTTTGCTTGCCGCCGCATTGACAGAAGTGTTAAACGTATTGCCTGTACTTGCCAAAAGGCTAGGAATGAAGCCGTATTTATTCGGATTGCTGCTGGCTATGATTCTGGGGAAGATGACAGGTTCGTTATTTGATTTTTTTGTATACCAGCGTTAGAGAGTAATGCTTGAAGGAGGATGGACATGGACGTGAGATCAGATCACGGTGAACAGGAGCATGGTGAAGGTGTTCCCGCAGAGTTAATGAATAAGACACCGTATGAGATTCAGAAGGAAGAAGAAGAGAAGGCGTATCAGAAGAAAAAACAAAATGAGATGTCTGATAGTGTTGAAGAATCCGTGCAATACTGGCAGGATAATGATGAAATCTCTCCGCGCATGAGTGACAATAAAAATACAATGAAACAAATTTTGGGGCTCGGGGAGTCCTTCGACGTGGATCTGCGTGAAATGGTTTTGGGAGGCAAACATGTTGGAATACTGCTGTTGACCGGGTTTGCCAAAGACGAGATTTTACTTGAAGTGTTAAAAAGATTAACCTATCTCACTCCGGATCAAGTGTCAGAGCACGCGCTAAAATCTTACTTTGAATGCTACATTCCTCATATTCAGGTGGAAAAAGTAGATAGCATGAGCGCTGTAATTAAAAAGGTGCTTATGGGTATGAGTGCGATGTTTGTTGAAGGAGATCGCTCTGTGCTCATTATGGATACCCGGAGTTACCCGGTTCGATCGCCGGAAGAACCTTCCTTGGAGCGGGTAGTAAGGGGTTCGAGAGACGGATTTACAGAGACGCTTCTGACCAATGTGGCCTTAGTTCGGCGGAGGATTCGCGACCCTGGATTAAAGTTCGAGCTAATGCAGGTGGGTCGCAGAACTCAAACGGATGTATGTGTAGTGTACATTGATGATATCGTCGACAAGGTTCAAGTGGATTCTGTCCGGGAAAAAATAAAAAGGGTCGATATCGATGGTATCCCGGCTGCCGATAAGCAGTTGGAGGAAGCGATCATCAACAAAGGGTGGAATCCCTTCCCACTCGTGCGATACTCGGAAAGACCGGATGTTACAGCATCTCATCTGCTTGAGGGCAGAGTCGTTATTTTTGTAGATACCTCGCCAAGTGTGATGATCTTGCCAACGACCTTTTTTGATCTATGCGAGCATGCAGAAGAAAATAGGCAAACGGCCTTCATGGGAACCTACCTGCGGTGGGTAAGGTTTGCAGGTATTTTAATCTCTCTGTTTGTACTTCCTTTGTGGCTGCTCATGGTTATTGATCCTGCCATCAAACCGATGGGATTTGATTTTATCGGTCCACAGGAGAATGTTAAACTTCCGCTTATTCTTCAGTTTCTGCTGATAGAACTTGGGGTCGATCTCTTACGGATGGCAGCGGTGCATACGCCTACACCACTTGCTTCAGCGATGGGCTTGATTGCGGCTATTCTCGTTGGGGATATCGCTGTCAAAACAGGATATTTCGTCAATGAGGTCGTGCTGTACATGGCCATTGCTGCAATAGGGATGTTTGCAACGCCGAGTTATGAGCTTGGACTAGCCAACCGCTTGGTACGGCTGTTCCTTCTGATTGCGGTGGCTATCTTTAAAGTACCCGGGTTCGTGGTGGGTACCACCCTATTGGTTATTGCACTGACGATCCATCGTTCGTACAATTCATCTTATCTGTGGCCGTTTATACCGTTTAATGCAAAGGCACTTGGTAACTTTTTATTCCGACTGCCATTGCTTGAAAGTAAAAAACGTCCATCGTTCAACAAAACTCGTGATAATACCAAAATGCCTGATGATCCAGACGGAGAATCACGAAAAAGTAAAAAACACAAATGATCTGCTGAAAAATCCATTCTTCTTAGTGCCTAATTTGGTATACTGGTGTAAAATCATTGGAATAGCTTAAATTCCAGTATATAAAGTGAGGAATGCAGATTATGTATTTACATGGTACAAGTAAAATAAATGCACAAGGACATCTAGAAATTGGTGGAGTAGACGCAACAGATTTGAAAGAACAGTTTGGCACACCGCTGTATGTGGTGGACGAGCAATTAGTGCGTGATCGTTGCAGAGAATATATGGATGCATTCCGAGCTTCGGGTCTGGGCTTCCAGGTTGCATATGCAAGTAAAGCATTCTGCGTAATGGCAATGTGTGCTCTGGCTGCAGAAGAAGGACTTTCCCTAGACGTTGTATCTGATGGTGAGTTGTTCACAGCATTGCAAGCAGGATTCCCTGCTGAACGTATTCACTTCCACGGCAACAACAAAACGCTTGAAGAAATCGAGATGGCACTGGATGCAGAGATCGGTTGCTTCGTAGTAGATAACTTTAATGAACTTCACTTGCTACAAGCTGTGGCTGCGGACAAAAACCGCAAAGTTAACATCTTGCTGCGCGTAACGCCTGGTGTTGAGGCGCATACACATGAATATATCTCCACAGGACAGACTGATTCGAAATTCGGTTTCGATATCGGTAACGGAACGGCGTTCGAAGCAATCGAACTGGCATCCAAACAACCGAACCTGGTTCTGCTCGGCGTTCACTCTCACATTGGTTCCCAAATCTTTGAGGTTGAAGGATTCCAGATGGCTGTTCAGCGTGTTGCTGAATTTGCGGCAAGTGTGTATGAGCGTCTGAATGTTGCATTCAAAGTGGTTAACCTTGGCGGAGGATTCGGAATCCGTTATATCGATGGAGATACACCGCTTGAAGTTTCACAATACGTGAAGGCTATTACAGATGCGGTTAAAAATCACTTTGCTACAATCGGTTATGATGTACCTGAGATCTGGGTTGAGCCAGGTCGCAGTATCGTTGGTGAAGCTGGAACCACATTATACACAGTAGGTACGAGCAAAGACATCCCAGGCGTACGTAAATACGTTGCTGTAGATGGTGGAATGACGGATAACCCACGTCCTGCGCTCTATGAGTCCAAGTATGAGGCGGTGCTTGCAAACCGTGCTAACGAAGCCGTTCAAGAGACCGTTTCAGTTGCGGGTAAATGCTGCGAGAGTGGCGACATGTTGATCTGGGATCTGGAATTGCCAAAAGTACAAAGCGGTGACTTGCTTGCCGTAGCGTGCACAGGGCATACAACTATTCCATGGCGAGTAACTACAACCGGATTCGTCGTCCAGCGGTTGTATTTGTCAAAGACGGTCAAGGTGATGTAGTCGTTCGTCGTGAGACATATCAGGACATCATTCAGAATGACTTGGTACCTGAGCGTATCGCTAAACAGCCAGTAACTCGCTAATCTCATTAGATAGCGTGGACGGCAGTACAGTAGCTTCGTAAATCAGTAACTTATTTAGGAAGAAGGCAAAGGAGCGTTGCTCTTTTGCCTTCTTTTTAATGTTATATCAGCAAAAATGCAACATGTAGATAAGGGCGAGCAGGGCAGATATCACCTTTATTTAGCCGTATTGTGCGAAAAAAGTTGCTGATTATTTTGCGGTTGAACGCATTTCGGTGTACACTATGAAAAGTGCTATTAAGCTTGGCCTAGGGTCATATGCTTCTAGCACCACTAATGATGGTCAATACGAAAGGAGTCATTTACATATGGCGAAACAAGCGAAAATCAAAATGGCAAACGGCGGAGAAGTTCTGATCGACCTGTTCGATCAAGAAGCTCCAAACACAGTAGCGAACTTTGAGAAACTGGCAAACTCCGGCTTCTACAATGGTTTGACTTTCCACCGTGTTATCCCTGGCTTCGTAGCTCAAGGTGGCTGCCCAACAGGAAATGGTACTGGTGGTCCTGGCTACACAATCAACTGTGAAATTAACCCGAACAAACATGAGCGTGGAACATTGGCTATGGCGCATGCTGGCCGTAACACAGGTGGAAGCCAGTTCTACATCTGCTATCAACCACAACCACATTTGGATGGACAACATACTGTATTTGGTAAAGTGACCAAAGGTATGGAATTCGTTGACGCTTTCGAAGGAAGCGACAAAATGGAAACTGTTGAAGTTGTTGAAGCGTAAGTCGTACGAAATCAATAATGTTTTTCAGGAAACCTTTGGTGCTTCTGTTGAAGAAGCACTAAAGGTTTTTTTTGCATTCTTCGCTTATTAAAAGTTAGTATGTGACAAAAAGGAACAAAAAACAATTGATTTTTTGACGTTAAAGTGCTAACATCCAATTAATAACGCAACAATCCTTCGGGGAGGGTGAGATTCCCTACCGGCGGTGATGCACATGTTCATGTAATCAATTATGGGGATGTGCAAAGTCCGTGACCTGTCTGCTGATGCAGATGGCTGATCTGGTGCAATTCCAGAACCGACAGTATAGTCTGGATGGGAGAAGGAGAGAGTGCAGCTTCTGGCTGCATTTGCAGATGTATTGGTGTACAGTTGGGTTATACAGCTGTACATGGAGATAACGGGTATTCCCATTCGCTCCATACATAGGTTATGTCTTAGAAGCGCTTTACCTAGAATGAATTTCATTAGGGTATGTGTTTGTTTTCACTTACCTGGATCGAATCAAGGTAGTGATTCTGTGCGCTAGATGACCAATGTATCAATGCTGTCTTGCGACGACGCTTTGTCTCTCTTCTCCCCATCGAACGGAATGTTCGACGGGGATTTTTTTATTTTCATAACAGAATTCTTAAATATTCCATAGTGAAATTTGAAAAGATTTTATGATGAGGATGCACAGCATTTTCTCCAGTAGGAGAGGATATTAACAAAATAGATTAGACCGTGGGGTGACGGACTTGGAAATGATCAATGATGAATTTTATATGGGACTCGCATTGGATATGGCAGAACGGGCACAGGGACAGACTGGTATTAATCCCGTTGTAGGTTGTGTTGTGGTTAAAGAAGGCCGTGTAGTGGGGCTGGGATCACATCTGAAACGTGGTACTGGTCATGCCGAGGTACACGCATTAAACATGGCGGGCAGTGATGCCGAAGGAAGTACGGTATATGTTACTCTGGAGCCTTGTAGCCACTATGGCAAAACACCTCCATGTAGCGAGCGTCTGATCCATGAAAAGGTTAAGCGCGTAGTGGTGTGTTGTGAAGACCCTAATCCCCAAGTATCGGGCAGAGGAATCAGCATGCTTCGACAACAAGGAATTGAAGTTGAGGTTGGCATATTACGCGAACGTGGAAGACGCCTTAACGAAAAATTCATTAAGTACATCACCACAGGTTTACCGTTTGTGACCCTCAAAACGGCTTCAACGTTAGATGGCAAGATTGCTACTCGCAGTGGAGATAGTAAATGGATTTCTAATGAGCCTGCTCGCGAGATTGTGCATGCCCTTCGTCATCGTCACCAAGGAATTATGGTTGGTGTTGAGACGGTCATTGCGGACAATCCTGAATTGACGACTCGATTGCAAGTGGAGGGCATCCATCCGGTGCGAATCGTAGTGGATTCCAAGCTACGCCTGCCTGTAGGCTCGAAAATGGTCAAGGATGGCATTGCACCAACCTGGGTACTGACAACAGACGAAGCGAGCCCGGAAGCGGCTGAGCGTCTTGAGGCATATGGTGTAGAGGTTATCCGCTGTGGACCAGGGCCACGAGTTGATCTGCTCAATGCTCTCAGCAAGCTGGGTGAACGTGAGATTGGATCTATTTTGCTCGAAGGTGGAGGTACGTTGAACGGCGCCATGCTAGAGGCTAGACTCGTGGATCGTATGCTCATGTTCATCGCTCCCAAAATCGTGGGTGGTTATGATACGCCGGGAAGTTTCCGGTTTGAAGGAGTTGAGCGTATGAGTCAGGCGATTCAATTGAATCAACTCGAAATCGAGCAAGTTGGAGATAATATTAGCATTGGCGGTATTCCGGTCTGGCCAGAGTAAGGGAGATCGATTAAGCGTGAGTGCTAAGAAGTTGTACAAAAAGGAGGCGGTAGCATGTTTACCGGTTTAGTAGAAGAAGTCGGTCACATTCGACGCATTGGTCGAAAAGGCGAAGCATTGGTGCTGAACATCGGAGCTTCCGCCATCATGGATGATATGAAAATTGGCGATAGCGTTTCAGTAAATGGAGTATGTCTAACGGCAACAACGCTCGAAGGCGATGGTTTTACCGCTGACGTAATGCCGGAAACGTATCGACATACAAACTTGAACCATCTGCAATCTGGAAGCAAAGTGAACCTAGAGCGAGCCATGTTATCTGGTGGCCGGTTTGGTGGACATATTGTGCAAGGGCATGTGGATGGCACGGGTGTAATCGGCAGTATTACACGTGATCAGAATGCGGTTGTTTTCGAAATTAAACCGGATGATAACGATCTCTTCAGATACTTGATTCCAAAAGGTTCTGTTACCTTGGACGGCATTAGTCTTACCGTTGTGAACACCTCTTCTGGATCATTCACGGTCTCCATTATTCCTCACACAATCGGAGAGACTGTGCTGAATTTTAAGAAAACTGGAGATACCATCAATATTGAATGTGACATCTTGGGTAAATATGTAGATCATTTGCTTCAATATGGAAGGGGTCACTCCAGCTCGACAGAAACAAAACCTAAAAGGTTAAGTGAAGAGTTTCTAGCTAATCACGGCTTTGCGTAAAATATAGGTATGAATAATCTTTTTACACGAGAACGGAGAAGACAGATAAAAGAATTGGAGGGAGACGTATGACAGAGCAATCCATTCTCGATCCAATCGAGGAAGCCATCTATGATCTGATGCGAGGGAAACCCGTAATCGTTGTGGATGATGAAGACCGGGAAAATGAAGGTGATTTCATCGCTTTGGCAGATAAAGCTACGCCTGAAGTCATTAATTTCATGATCACCGAGGGTAGAGGTCTGGTCTGCGTACCGATTACACAACAACGTGCGGACGAACTTAACCTCAAACCAATGGTTCAGCAAAACACGGACTTTCATGGAACGGCATTCACCGTGTCAGTTGATCACAAAGATACAACAACCGGCATTTCTGCGTTTGAACGTTCCGTTACGGTGAAAGGCTTAATAGATCCTGATGCGAAAAGTACGGATTTCCGCAAACCGGGTCACATGTTCCCGCTCATCGCCAAAGAAGGCGGGGTACTGCGTCGTGCTGGACACACGGAAGCTGCGGTTGATCTGGCAATCATGTGTGGTTCATACCCTGCAGGCGTGATCTGTGAGGTAATTAAGGAAGATGGTACGATGGCGAGATTGCCTGATCTACAGGAAATCGCGCGTAAACATGATCTGAAGCTAATCAGCATTCAGGACATGATTCGGTACCGGAATGAGAAGGAACAGCTGGTACAGCGCGAGGTGGCTGTGCGGATGCCGACGGATTTTGGTGAATTCCAGGCAGTTGCATACACCAATGCGGTGGATAATAAGGAACATGTAGCCCTTGTTAAGGGGAGATTGACGGTTCCAAGCCTGTATTGGTACGCGTACACTCCGAATGCCTTACAGGGGATGTATTCCACTCTCATCGCTGTGACTGTGGGCCTCAATTCGATGCGGCGCTCAGACAGATTGATGAAGAGGGCAATGGCATTCTACTCTATATGAGGCAGGAAGGTCGAGGCATTGGACTAATTAATAAGCTCAAAGCCTATAAGTTGCAAGAAGAAGGGTTAGACACAGTCGATGCCAACCTGAAGCTTGGGTTCGCTGCGGATCTTCGTGATTATGGAATAGGAGCTCAGATCCTCAAAGACCTTGGGGTTCGCCAGATTCGATTGTTGACCAATAATCCACGCAAGATCAAAGGCTTAGAAGGATACGGCCTAGAAGTGGTTGAACGGGTACCGATTCAGATGCAAGAAAATGAGGATAATACGCTGTACCTGCATACGAAACAAGCGAAGCTGGGACACATGCTGAAGTTTGACGATATCGAGCAAAATGAAAAATAATTGAACTTCGATTCATATGTAATTTGTGGAAGAAAAAATTAATAAGTTATCTCGGTTATATCTCATACTAATTATAGGAGTTGACTAATAATGCCAAACTTTTTTGAAGGACATTTAGTGTCAGAAGGATTAAAATATGGAGTAGTGGTAGGACGTTTCAACGAATTTATTACGAGTAAATTGCTTAGCGGTGCACTTGATGCTTTCAAACGCCATGGCGTGCAAGACAATGAAGTAGATGTGGCGTGGGTTCCAGGAGCCTTTGAAATCCCGCTTATTGCACAAAAAATGGCCGAGAGTGGCAAGTATGATGCGGTTATCACTTTAGGAACAGTCATTCGTGGATCAACAACTCATTACGATTATGTATGTAATGAAATGGCAAAAGGTGTTGCAGCAATTAACCTCAAAACAGGCGTGCCAACGATCTTTGGTCTCGTTACTACAGAGAACATTGAGCAAGCTATTGAACGCGCTGGAACGAAGGCGGGCAACAAAGGTTGGGATGCGGCTACGGCAGCAATTGAAATGGCGAACTTGACGAAACAGCTAAAATAGTGCTTATTTAATGTAGTGCCCTGCTCTGCGCAGACGAAAACGGGAGACCGAATTCGGCGGCTTAGCAGGGTTTTGTATTTTTCTGGCGGGAGGATTCGTCTAGTGACGGTAGTTACATACAAACTGGAGACTTTTGAAGGGCCTTTGGATCTGCTGCTTCACTTGATCGACAAGGCAGAGATTCAAATCCAGGATATTCCCATCAGCGATATTACCGATCAATATATGGCGTATCTGCATTCGATGCAAGAATTGGAGCTTGATATTACAAGTGAATTTCTCGTAATGGCTGCAACACTTTTGTCAATCAAAAGCAAGCTATTACTGCCCAAGCCACCGGTAATTGAGGATTTTGAGGATTATGATTATATCGAAGATGAAGATTATGATCCACGTGCTGAACTGATTGCACGTCTGATTGAATATCGCAAGTACAAAGGAATTGCACGACATTTGCATGAGCGAGAGTGGGAGCGCAGCCTCATTTTCTCCAAGGAGCCTGAAGATCTTAGACCTTATATGCCTGTGGAGACACAATCGAATCCGGTACAGGGTCTTCATACCTCGGATCTCATCGCTGCTTTTCAGAAGGCGTTACGTAAGGCTGAGAAGAGAACGACTGTTGCTCGTATTCAACGCGATGAAATATCGGTTAAGGATCGTATTCGTGATGTTGTGGGTGCTCTGGAGCGTGTAGGGCCAGGAGGTAAGTTGTTGTTTTCGAAGCTGTTAGATGATCAGATCTATCGGCATGAAATCGTCGTTACCTTTCTTGCGATCTTGGAGCTTATGAAGATGAAGCAGATCGTCTGTTATCAGGAACGGATGTTTGAGGATATTGTTATGGAGTGGAGAGGGGAAGCAAGGAATCATGGATTTTCCGAAATTGAAGTCGATTATTGAAGGCCTGCTGTTTTTGTCCGGAGAAGAAGGTCTGAGTATCAAACAAATTGCCGAAATTGTAGATCAACAACCGGAACGGGTGTCTGATGCGGTGGAGGAAATGGTCGCTGATTTTGCAAATCAGGGAAGAGGGGTTCAGATTCTCAAACTGGCAGGTGTAGTGCAGCTCGGTACATTGCCGGAACATGCCTCTTATTTTGAGAAGCTTGCCTATTCTCCAGCGCGTACTTCGTTATCTCAGGCAGCCCTGGAGACGCTTGCGATCGTGGCATATCGTCAGCCGATTACTCGGGTGGAGATTGAAGAGATTCGCGGCGTGAAGTCTGAACGTGCCATTCATACGTTAGTGAACAAGGATTTGATTCATGAAGTGGGACGAGCAGAGGCTATTGGACGTCCCATCCTGTATGGGACAACCAAGTCATTCTTGGATTATTTCGGACTTGCTACAATTAAGGATCTTCCTGAGCCGGGCTTATTCGAGGATACGGAGAACCTGGAGGAAGAGACGCAGCTCTTGTTCGATAAGCTGGATGGTCAGCAAGTAAACTTGGATATGAATGATCAGACGGATTCATTTGATGAGGTAATCGATAATAATGAATTAGACATTGCAGAGGACTTGGATGACGGAGATTACGAAAATAAGTAAATGATTGAACCGATGTTAACGTCTTACTCGAATATGTAGACCGATTCCTTTGTACATAAAGGTTTCGGTCTATTCGTGTTTTCTTGTCGCGGAAGAGGATAAAGCTTGGACTGTTTACGTTCAGCGGTTTTTCTATGAGCTATGAATTTTTTCCAATATATAGTGTCATACTAAACAGGAAAAGAATTGTAGCCTTGGAGGTAAGGCCTGTGTGGATTTGGCTTGGAGGAATCGGTTTGTTGTTCGTATTGCTGATTGTCGCAGTCCTCATCTCAAATGTTCATGTACATTTTACATTCCGTAAACATAAAAATGATGATTACGCCAATATTAATGTCCGACTTCTCTATGGGATTGTGCGAATGAACTATGAGATCCCTAGCATTGTTTTTCGCAATATGAAGGAAGGTTTTCTGGTCAAGACGGAGCAATCCATGAACCATTCCAGAGGGGAAACTCAGGGAAGTGAACGGGTTAACAAACGTAAAGTTAAGAAATGGGCGAAAGATGTAAAGGTAATGTTGCGGGCGACCGATGCGCTAAAGCTTTGGCTCAAGCAAACACTCACACATGTACATATGACTGGGCTCTCCTGGACTACCCATATCGGGATTGGCGATGCACCATACACAGCGGTACTGATCGGTTGGGTCTGGAGTATCAAGTCCATTATCATTGGTTATCTCACATATCAGATTCGTTTTGATCAAACACCCGTACTTCAGGTTATGCCGGTGTGGTCAGACGAAATGGAATTCAGAACAGAGCTTGATGGCAGAATAAAGATTCGGATGACAGCACTTTGTGTTGCTGGGATTACGCTGCTTACCCGTGTGCTTCAAGTTGAAGGTGGATGGCGCATGTGGTTCCGACTGTTACAGCAGCAACGGGACAGACGAAAGCATAAGCTCAAGGGACAACACAGTAAATCCCACGTTTAGCCACGGTTGTATTGTCCAAATGTAATTACTATATAGATGTCATGAAGATGGCTGAACCAAGAGCATGATTAGGTGCAAGTTGGATTGGATTCTCCATTTGGTGTGATGTTAGTAAGTGAATTTCAGATATACCATACTGATTGGCTTGTCGTAATAGAATGATGTGATTTTTACCTATCGTGATTGTACATGTTTCTTCGGTTTTAACGCTCATTGCTTCTCCGATGAAAGGGGTGTATTTAGACATCCAAGCCTCTAGATCAGGTACATCGATTACTAGTTTATGTATACCAAGTGCACCATTACGATGAGTGACTTCTTCTGTTGTGCAGGTCACTGCTGGCTCATAATCACTCATGAAAAATGGAAGACGCGGTTCTCGTGGAACTGCCGTCCACCAAGTCTGCTTTTGTCCAGTAGCTAATGTTTTACTCATGTTTATGGTTTTGCCCAGTTTCGCACCTTGCTGCTTGATGTAGTTGATGTTTATCATAGCTTGTGCAGGATTGATGCTATCGAGCGCATAATCATTTAAGCCCTCCGGGCTGTTCAGGTAATAGAGGAAACGATTGACCATTGCTGGATGAAATGGCCGCAGAAGCTGAAATACGGTTGTGAGAAGCGAATCAGGGAGGTTGATGGGCTTGGGGTTAAACAATTCAAGAAACGAGCCATCCTGCAAATAGATGAGCGCATTATGTGCCTTGGCGGGGTCTGTTCGGTAAGTTACGGTGAAACCGAGTGCACGAAAATTTTCCACAGCTTGTTCCAACCGTCGGGTTTGTATTAAAACATGTCCAATTGCGAAACGATTCATTGTTTCTCCTCCTTTGCTTTGTTTGAATTATTTTGTGTTTCCAATAAACTAGTCCAGCCTGCATACAAAAAAGGGATAAGGAGCTGCATGTATTCAAATGCTTCTTCACGATTCATTCTGGATACAACGATTTCCAGTACTTGTCGGTAACTTTGTTTAACAAGAATGGAGAGTAGATGAGCTGGTGGACTATGTTGCAGAATGTTTAATTGTGATAGTTTATGGATGTAGGCTTGGGTAGACGAGAGGTCAAGTTCCATTAAAGAGTCGATATAATGCTCTTTGTTTGAGCCATTGGAACCGTTTATTAATAGGTCAAATATGTCGAATCGATCGTATATAAAATCAACAATCTGCAGCATACCTTTTTGCATAGACTCATACTCCAAAACTGTTTCGTTGTATTCCAGCAGTTGTAATTGGTAACTGGATATCTCTTCAAAATAAGCGCTAATTTCATCCGCAGTTGGCTTAACCACAGCTTCAAACAATGCATTTTTGTCAGGGAAATATCGGTAAATGGCGCCAGTAGTCATGCTTGCTTTTTGTGCTATAGAGCGCATGCTGGCACCGAGGAATCCTTTTTCCAAAAATTCAGATTTGGCGCAGGACAGCAGCTTCTGTTCCGTCATTTCAGCTTTGGTCGTTGCGATGGGAGGCACCTCCTTAAAATTAATAAAATAACACTGTTATTTTATCGTACAATCTATATTTTGCCAAGCAAGTGGTCTGGGATGGATTACGGTATATTAAATGGCTGCTTTACATAAGTCCCTTCAAGTTTGGGGATGATATGGTTTAGATTAAACTAGTTAAATTGAAACTGGAGGGAACTTACATGTCAGATCATCCAATACAAGGTCTAATGGAAACCGCAATGGAAAATATCAAAGGTATGGTTGATGTGAATACCATTGTTGGTGACGCAGTTGAAACACCTGATGGCACCGTAATTTTACCAATAAGCCGGGTTGGATTCGGTTTTGCGGCAGGCGGTAGTGATTTTAACGTGAATGTGGATAAACATAAAGAGAATTCAGGAACTACTGCGGAACACGCTAGCTCAGCCAAAGTCTCCTCTCCATTCGGTGGAGGTAGCGGGGGTGGTGTGTCCATTCGTCCGATCGCTTTCCTGGTGGTAGGGAAACAGGGGGTTCATATTGTACCACTTGATAATTCGACGCATCTGTTTGAGAAATTAATCGATTCAACGCCATACGTTATGGATCGAATTCAAGAGATGTTTCGTCGTAACCCGGCGACGAGTACAGTCCAAGACCAAACTCCGAATCACAATCCTGATCCATCTACTTACAGCTAAAATGAAGGATGTAATAGATCCCTTCCGCTACTCAAGCGAGAGGGATTTTTTTGTTGTTTTGCAACACTGGGACATACTTCAGGTTGTCCAGACATAAAGTAGTACAAGATTCCAAGTGACCCGGAGGAATGGTTGAATGAAAATGTTAACGAAAGTCATTGCGAGTGTCCTGATTCCGTTATTCCTGTTGTCTTCAGTTGGTATTGCCGATGCATCTGGAACGATTCCAAGCCCATCGACTCATGCTCAGAGTGCAGCATTAATTGATGTGACGTCTGGGCGGATTTTGTACAGCAAAGATGGGGATCAAGAGTTGCGTATTGCCAGTTTGACCAAGATCATGACAGCGATCGTTGCTATTGAACATGGGAATCTACAAGATAAGGTGAAGGTGACAGCTTCATCGTTTGCGAAGGAAGGATCATCGCTGTATCTCAAACTTGGTGAAGAGATGACCCTGGAGAACATGTTGTATGGACTCATGTTACGTTCTGGTAATGATGCAGCCTCGGCTATTGCCGAGCATGTAGGTGGCTCAGAGGAAGGCTTTGTGCTTCTGATGAATAAGAAGGCAGAGGAGATCGGGTTAACGCGTTCACACTTCATGAATCCTCATGGCTTGGATGCCGAGGGACATTATTCAACGGCGAATGATCTGGCACGTTTAACGGCTTATGCGCTCCATAATCCTGTGTTCAAGCGAATCGTCGCAACAGAGGACAAATCGGCACCGAATCCAAATGAAAGCTGGGAATACTCATGGCACAACAAAAATAAAATGCTGCGATTGTATGAAGGCGCTGACGGGGTTAAGACCGGTTATACAAAAAAAGCCTTTAGGTGCCTGGTAAGCTCTGCAACGAGAGACGGGCAACAGCTAGCGGCTGTAACGCTAAACGATGGAGACGATTGGAACGATCATGCACGTATGCTGGATTTCGGATTTGAGAACTTTCCCTTGAGGGAGATCGCCAAAAAAGAACAGCCTGTGGCGAATACCTCCGTCGTTACAGGACGTGGATTCCAATATCCACTGGCTGAGAGCGAGGTAGCCTCGATCAGCAAGAAGCTGATTCTAACAGCTAATCGTAGCCAAAATGATTCGCAAAATAATAGTGTATCGAATGATCATTCATTTGGGCTAGCTGGTCGCATTGAGATGCAACTGGATGGAAAGTTGATTGGCACCATTCCTGTTTATCACAAAGGAAGTTATATTCCTCCCCAACCTGAAATGCAAGAAGCTGCATTTGCTGGGATAGGTGAAATTACAACTTGGGCAGCCGCATGGCGTGCCGTGATAAGTCACTTGTTGTCCCTTAAAGGAGGTTTCCTGGTTGATTAATCTAATTTGGCTACTAATGATTGTAATTGGATTTGTTTTTGCAGCAGTGAACGGAAAAATTGAAGTGGTCACACAAGCGGCCTTTGATGGGCGGCTACAGGAGTTACGGTATGTTTTGGTCTAATCAGTGTGCTTGTATTTTGGATGGGCATGATGAAAATAGGTGAGGATGCTGGACTGCTTAGCAAAATTGCTAAGCTTCTTGGTCCAGTTGTAGCTTTTTTATTTCCTGACGTGCCTCGCAATCATCCAGCCATGGGCTACATCTTATCCAATATGAGTGCGAACCTGTTGGGTCTAGGGAATGCTGCTACACCAATGGGGATTAAGGCAATGCAACAGCTACAGGAACTCAACCCCGATAAACAGACGGCATCCCCAGCAATGTGTACATTACTCGCGTTAAATACGGCAAGTATTACGTTGATTCCTACGACGCTTATCGCGATTCGGTTGAATTATCAATCCGCCAATGCAACAGAGATTGTGGGAACAACGCTAATTGCGACAATTATAGCCACACTGGCAGCCATTATGGCAGATCGCTGGTACAGAAATAGAACGCTGAACAAACCGCCACGTATCGTGAAAAACGGCACTCCTGGCATGAAAGGATGAGAAACCTTGCTAACCTTCGTCAACTGGATCTCTGTCTGGGCCATTCCGGTTATTATCGCGTTTGTTCCATTATATGCGTTTACCAAGAAGGTTCCGGTCTATGAATCCTTCGTTGATGGGGCAAAAGAGGGGTTCTCCACTGCGATTAGCATTATTCCTCATCTCGTGGGAATGATGGTTGCGATAAGTGTATTTCGTGCGTCTGGTGCACTGGATTTTGTGATTAGTCTGTTCGCACCACTCGTATCCTGGATGGGTGTACCAGGAGAAGTCCTGCCACTGGGGATTCTCCGTCCTCTGACAGGGACAGGCTCTCTAGCCTTTACAACCGATCTAATCAAAACCTACGGCCCCGACTCGATGATCGGGCGTATGGCCTCTACAATCCAAGGAAGCACGGATACAACGCTTTATGTACTGACCGTATATTTTGGTGCAGTAGGCATCCGGAACGGTCGTTATGCGCTCAAAGTCGGTCTGTTTTCAGATGTGGTGGGCTTCATCGCAGCACTTGTTATCTGCTTGATCGTTTTTGGATAAGTTTCATTTCAATGTCTTCTATAAATATAGTTAACCAAGTGGCTTTCTTCTTCCGATATACTAGATATGCTAGAATGGATAGCGGGAGGAGAGTCGCACATGCATAAAAGATGGAAAAAGGTACTTCAGTTCGCGTTGTCAGGCGTGATGGCGGTAGGTTTGCTAACTGGACAAATGGGTATGGCCGATGCTCAGGCAGTTAACACGATACATTTTACTGGATACTTCGATAAACAGTTACGAGACAAGTTTGCGGTTACCGCAGATTCCTTTCCAGTCGTTAACGTTCGCTTAGTCAAGCAGGATGAACCAGATGTGGTTTATTATGATGTGGGGACTTCCATTCTGATATCCAAGGATGAAGTGCTTACGAATTATCATGTCGTTCAGGAATATGCGGAGCTTGCGAAGGGGGATGAGGGAACATTAACCGTTGCCAGTCCAGGCGAGCTAAAGCGTCCGATCAAAGCCAAAATTGTGAAGACAGATCCGGTAACGGATATGGCGCTGCTGAAGCTGGACGAAGAAATAAATGCACAGCCGGTGACATTTGCAAATGCGAGGGATAATCAACTGGTCTATACGATCGGTTTTCCCAAAAACCCAGACGGGGATTTAGTTATCCTTGATGAAGAATTCCCTGCTACATACAATACAATTGCCAAAAGTCGGGTTTCGAGCCCTGATGCTACCGATGTACCAGGTCGAAAAGGTATTGGCAGTATTGTAAAATCTATGGCACAAGGTAACTCTGGTGGGCCTGTATTGGATCAAAACAATCAAGTCATTGGCATGATGACTTTTGTCTACGGATCAAGAACGTACTTCATTACATCACAAACTCTGCAAGACTTTATTAAAGGCAGTGCAACACATGCGAGAAAGCCAGTTGTTGTTGCAGGCAAAGTATCCAATTAATTTAATTGTACTTATGAGTTCTAAAAGTAGATCGGACTAATGCCTATAGTTGCACGCGGCTCATCCTTCTTTTTCTGGAAACAGAGATAGGAAGGGTGAGTTTTTTTGAGTTAAAAGTGATTTGATTAGTACTCCAAACAGCTAAATCAAGCCTCTGTTTACATTTTCCTTGGATTATCCTTGTGATTTCCCTCCTTGATGGGTATCATTAGTGTGAGGTGACATGACAAACATGGAAAGATTACAAAAAATTATTGCTCAAGCTGGCATTGCATCCCGTCGCAAAAGCGAGGAATTGATCCAGTCTGGCAAGGTAGAAGTCAATGGGGAGGTCGTGACCGAACTCGGCACGAAAGCGAACCCTGAAGAGGATATCATTACGGTAAACGGGAAGCCAATCCGCAGTGAGAAAAAAGTGTACTTGCTTATGAACAAACCAAAAGGTGTTATTACAAGTGCATCTGACCCAGAGGGACGGAAAATTGTTTCCGATTACCTTAAAGGGGTCAAAGAACGTGTGTATCCAGTAGGAAGACTGGACTATGATACGGAAGGTTTATTGATTCTTACCAATGACGGCGAGTTTGCACATTTGCTGACGCATCCTAAGCACCATGTACCCAAAACGTATTTGGCAACAGTCAAAGGCGTCCCGCATGGATCAGCTCTAGAGAAACTAAAGACAGGGATTATGCTAGACGACGGTATGACTGCTCCAGCTGAGGTTGAATACAAGGATGTAGACACTGCGAGCAATGAAGCTGTTATTTCCATCACCATTTACGAAGGACGCAATCGTCAGGTTAGACGGATGTTTGAAGCGATTAACCATCCGGTAACTCGCTTGAAACGTATTGCATTTGGTGGGATTTTGCTACAAAACCTGAAACGAGGACTGACTCGCAATCTATCTAAAGAAGAAGTCAATAACCTTATTCAGCTTGCAAAATCGGAACCAGCCAGAAAAATGAAAAAAAGGTAATGTAAGGACACATAATTTTCATAAAACTGCCGCAATTTTGTGACGGAATTCGCTATAATTGTTCATAGGATGTTCACAGATATCTGGAACAGTTACGATTGCGAATAATCTATATAAATTGGACTAAACATTTACACGAGTGGCACATGTGTGAGCATTCTTTAGTTCAATTTATATAGTCACCTTAAAAAGGAGAGCCGTACATGGGGAAATCAAGAAGACCGGTGCAGATCGTCATTTTGTTTTTGATCCTGGTGTTGGGCGGTTATGCGATTAGTACATCCGTATCCGGCTCAAATGGCAAGCCAAAAGAAGGAGATCAAGCACCTTCTTTTGAACTGCTGGGCTTGGATGGTCAAGTGCATACGTCTGAGGAATACAAGGGTAAGGCACTAGTCATCAATTTCTGGGGCACTTGGTGTGAGCCTTGTGTGAAGGAGATGCCTGCTCTTCAAGCACAAGCTGACAAGTGGAAAGATCAGGGTGTTCAATTTATAGGTATCAATGTAGGGGAAGATCAGATGACCGTAGAGCATTTTGTAAAGCAGGTTGGTGTGACATTCCCGATAATGCTCGATCGTGATAAAAATTCAGTTCGAGACTATGGAATATCTCCGATGCCGACTACATTCTTCGTGTCAAATACGGGCAAAATTTCTACCATTCACATTGGTCAACTAGATTTAGGCACACTTGACGCTCAAATTTCACAACTGGCTAAACAGCCCTGAACGGAGGTCTAGTCGTGTTTCAAAACACAAAATGTGAGTGTGGACACCAAAATCCAGTAGGCACAGTGCTGTGTGAAGCCTGTGGTAAGCCGCTGCTTGAAGCTGAGGCCAAATCGGATGAAGTGCTTGAAATGCGTTACGATGGAATGGCTCGACGTTCACAGCGCAGCAATCCTAATATCATTGATAAAATATGGAACTTTTTCTCATCTGTAAAAATTGCTGTGTACATGATTGTGCTTACGCTACTTGGATCTATACTTGGGACAATCTATCCTCAAGAAAGTACGTTTCTAAATATTGACCCTTCCGTGTACTACAAAGAGACGTATGGGCAATTAGGTCATATCTATTATCTACTGGGCTTATCCCATACATACGAATCCTGGTGGTTTATACTTTTACTTGTGTTGATCGGTGCCTCACTAGTCATATGCAGCCTCGACCGAGTACTCCCACTTTACAAAGCGCTGAATAAGCAGAAAATCCGAAAGCATATGCAGTTTCTTACCCGGCAACGTCTGGTCTACCAAGGTACAATTGAGGGTGATTCTGCAGATTGGATTAAGAAAGCGGTTACGCCGCTCAAAAAGAAGGGGTACCGCGTACATACCGAAGGTGATGCATTACTTGCTGAGAAACAGCGATTCAGCCGGTGGGGGCCTTATGTCATCCACATTGGACTTATCATATTTTTACTAGCTGTGCTTGCTCGGGGCTTACCGGGACTGAATCTGGATGAACATGTGGCGTTTCCTGAAGGCGAGATTAAGAAGATTCCGAATACATCTATGTATCTGAAGAATGAACAATTTAATGTAGAGTTCTACAGTGAGGAAGAGATAACGGAACAATTTCGTAATTTGAACCGGATGGTTCCGAAGCTCTTTGAGACCAAAGTTGTACTGTATGAATGTACTGCTGATTGTTCGGACTTAACCAAAAAACCTCAGTTGGCTGAGGTTGCAAGACATGATGTGCGAGTGAATCATCCACTGAACTATAACGGGCTGAAGGCATATCAGTTTGATTACGATCTAACCCCGACCATTCGATCGGTGACTCCTGACTTGGTTAATGCTCAGACAGGTGAGAAAATTGGGGAACTGCAGATTGATATGGTGGATACACAGCCAAGCTTCCAAGTTGGTCCATACACGTTAGAGGTCAAAAATAAATTTATGGACTTTGCTTTGGATGCGCAAGGTAAACCCACTTCAAAGTCGCCCTCACCCAATGCGCCGGCCTTCTTATTCTTGATTACCGGCCCAGAGTTGCCTGAAGGGGGCATTCAGTATTTATATTTTGCCAAGCAGATTGACAAAGAGCGTTTTCAACAAGATGCGATCAACAAACAGCTCTCTGGCGATCCAATCCCTTTTCAGCTAGAAGTGGATAGCATGGATAAAGTAGACATCATTCAATCGGTAAGTTATCTCAATATCCGAATTGATAAGGCGATGCCTTTTGTCTGGGTAGGGGCTGGAATTGTCATGTTGGGTCTGATTATGGGCTTCTACTGGCATCACCGCCGTATATGGATTCGTATTGATGATGGTCATCTTACGCTTGGAGGTCATACCAACAAAAATTGGTTTGGCTTTAGGCGCGAGGTTGCAACTGTGCTAAAACAGATGAATGTGGAAGTAGATGAGAAGTCGTTGGATAACGGGGGAACCAAGCATGAGTTTATTGGATTTCAGCAGCGACGCATTTATTGTATCTTTTTTTCTCTATAGTGCAGCGTTTATGTTATATGGTGTGGCGGTTATGGGCAAAAAGTGGAGTAATCGTGATCCTCAGGCTCATGTTGAAAAATGGGGCAAGAGAGCCTTTATTGCCTCAACGATAGCCCTTGCAGCGCATCTTATCTTTTTCTTCACCCGGTGGGCAGGTGCAGGACACATTCCTGTAAGCAATATGTATGAATTCATGAGCTTTTTATCGATGATGATTATGGTGGCTTTCATCGTGGTCTATGCCATTTATCGTAAGACATTGATTGGACTTTTCGCGTTACCACTTACCATTATTATTATGGCGTATGCAGCCGTATTTCCACAGGAAGTACAACCACTTATTCCTGCGCTACAATCCATTTGGTTGAAAATTCATGTCACCTTGGCAGCACTAGGTGAAGCCTTCTTTGCAGTGGGCTTTGCGGCAGGGTTTATGTATCTGCTACGTACCGTTGATTTTAGTGGCAAGGATAAATCCTCTAGACGTCAGCGTGGATGGGTCGAATTCACACTGATCACGATTGTGGTTGTCATTGGATTTATCGGTACCGTATTTGCTTTTCGTGCGTCTGGGTATGAAGCGGTGTTCGTCAAAGAAACAGCTAGCATTGACACAGAGGTACAGGGAAATAGTACAATAGAGAAAGTGATTTATCGCATGCCTCCTATTTTTGCACCGTATCAGAGTGAGGTAGAGAGCATAAAACCGTTTCTTGGCATGAAAGAACCGTTACTTGAGACACCATCTTGGATGAACGGGGTAAATGCTGGACGTAAGCTGAACACCGTAGTTTGGTCTGTCATTGTTGGTTTGATCCTTTATGGCATTATTCGTTTAATTGTAAGAAGACCACTTGGACAAGTCCTGCAACCCGCACTAGATGGTATTGATGCTGATGATCTGGATGAGATTAGTTATCGAGCTATTGCCATTGGTTTTCCGATTTTTACGTTGGGCGCGTTGATATTTGCTATGATATGGGCTCAGATTGCTTGGAGTCGTTTCTGGGGCTGGGATCCGAAGGAAGTCTGGGCATTAATAACGTGGCTTTATTATAGTGTATACTTACATTTACGTTTATCTCGAGGATGGCAGGGACGGAAATCTGCTTGGTTAGCAGTGTTAGGCTTCTTGGTTGTGATGTTTACATTGGTTGGTGTCAATCTGATCATCGCAGGGCTGCACTCTTATGCTGGGGCAGATTAAGGCGGTTGTTTCATAACGTTCTGGAGAGAAACCCATGAAACACAGGTGTGAGCCCTCACGGTAAAAGTGGGCATTCAAATATTGTTCGCCAGATCGAACATAATAGAAGTGACGAGCAGTTATTGCAAAGGGGCTGGAGTTGGAATGGCAGAGCATGAGAATCGAATTCTCGTTGTGGATGATGAAGAACGAATCCGCAGACTTTTGAAAATGTATCTTGAAAAAGAAGGCTACGAAATTGATGAGGCAGAGGACGGAGAGACCGCTCTTCGGAAGGCTACAGCAGGAGATTATGGACTGATCCTGCTGGATGTCATGCTGCCAGGAATGGATGGCGTTGAAGTATGCACGCGACTACGTCAGGTTAAATCCACTCCTGTATTGATGCTGACAGCAAAAGGTGAGGAAATTAATCGGGTTCAGGGCTTTGAAGTTGGAGCTGATGATTATGTGGTCAAGCCATTTAGTCCACGCGAAGTGATATACCGAGTTAAGGCGATATTACGTCGTTCATCTGCAACAGCGTACTTATCCAAAGAGAGTAACTCAAGCAACAACATCGTATTCCCACACTTGGTTATTGAACATGATGCTCATCGGGTAACAGCAGGCGGCGAAGAGATTAGTCTTACGCCAAAAGAATATGAGCTGTTGCATTATTTGGCTACTTCTCCAGATAAGGTTTTTTCCAGAGAAGAGCTTCTCAAAGATGTTTGGAATTATGAATTTTTCGGTGATCTCCGTACTGTAGATACTCATGTTAAGCGTCTTCGTGAAAAATTAAACAAGGTTTCGCCTGAATCGGCGGCGATGATTACGACAGTTTGGGGTGTGGGCTATAAACTGGAAGTACCGAAATAGTTTTGCGTTCTGGAGATCGCTCGTTGGCAAGTTATGGATTACGATTATTTTCCTTGTGGGCTGTGTACTCATAGCGCTGGGGCTTTTTTTGCTGCCTTACATTGATACCAATTTTGCTGAATCTGAGTCGAGGGATATCAAGAGATTATTTACGTATGTCTGTATTATCGGCTTCAGTCTGACGACATTCTTTGCGTTATTTCTCTTTACTAAAATCACTCAGCCAATGCAGCAATTAATCCAAGCAGCTAACTCCATCCGAAAAGGAAATTATGATACCCGTCTATCACTCGTGACAAGTGATGAAATTGGTGAATTGGCAAACACCTTCAACCATATGGCTGCACAGTTGGAAGATAATATCCGGAATCTGAATCATGAAAAAGAGCATCTAGCTAGTGTGCTCCGAAGCATGACAGATGCAGTAGTTACGTTTGATGGTGAAGGTAAAGTAATTCTAACCAATCCTCCAGGCGAGAAGATTATGCAGGTTTGGTGCGACCTAGATTGGTCACAAGCGGATACGGATGATACATCTGAACGAGCAAGTGCTTCTCGGGATGTACCAGAACCGCTCATTCCTCTGTTCAAGCTCGTTATGGAGCGAGGCGGAGATCAAAGTTCCAACGTTCACGTTCAACAAGGAGTTTGGTCTGTTCAGATGACGCCGCTATATGCGGATAGCGTGATACGAGGAGCTGTTGCTGTCCTTCGTGACGTGACAGAGGAAGTCCGCCTGGAGAAGATGCGTCGGGACTTTGTTGCGAATGTGTCTCATGAAATACGTACGCCTTTATCTATGATGCAGGGCTACAGTGAAGCGCTTTTGGATGGTATGGCAGCATCTCCAGAAGAGAGCGAAGAATTGATTCAGGTTATTCATGACGAGTCTCTTCGTATGGGAAGATTGGTTAAAGACCTATTGGATCTGGCAAGAATGGAAGCAGGTCATACAGATATGGCGATGAGAGAAGTGGATCTGGTGGAAGTACTTGAACGAGTTTATCGCAAATTCTCGGTACGTTCCAAAGAACAAGGGATCACGCTGCACCTGGACTGTGCACAATCATCCATCAAGCTGCATCACGCAGATGAGGATCGACTTGAGCAGGTCTTCACCAATCTATTAGACAATGCCTTTCGACATACCCCTACGAATAGAAACGTTATAATCACGGCAAAGCTTGTAACAGATAGTCGAATTCCTGCAGCCAAAATCTCGATCAAGGACGAGGGAGTAGGCATCCCAACATCGGATTTACCATTCATTTTTGAACGGTTCTACAAAGCCGATAAAGCTCGTGTTCGTGGGAAAGTGTAGGCACGGGTCTGGGACTTGCTATTGTGAAAAACATTGTAGATGCTCATCATGGAACGATACAGGTGAATAGCATTCTTGGCGAAGGAACCGAATTTATGATGCAGTTTCCTGTTGATTCTCCGAAATAGATTTATTTTATACAAAAAGTGCGAAGACATCCTCCTGTGGAGGGTGTTTTTTTGTTGAAGTCTACCGTTTAATCTTGTTCAACGTGGAACAAATGATGTCAATTTATTGAGCAAAACATGTGTCCAAGATAATTTTCCTTCCACAAGCTCATATGCTTGAAAAACAAGATCATTTGAAGGAGGAGTGAAATACGCATGTCCGATCGACGCAAAAGAGTAAATATTAAAGCATTTTTGGAAGGCAGATCATTTAGAGCAGGTTCTCCATTCATACCAATCACCGAAAGTGAAAGGGAACAGTTTGAAGCGATCTTGCGAACCCTTGCTATCAGTATTCCAGCGGCTATTAGTCAACCTACGGCATCGAATATAAGTACATTACAAACTGGATTGAAGAATTTGCTTGCCTTTGTCAATGACTCAGGATTCCGTGCTGGAGTAAAGGCGGAACTTCAAGCGGTGTTAGAGTTAAGTATTGCTGGTTCGGAAGTGGTTCCGGTTGCTTTGATCAATCTGGCAGGGAATCTACAAAATCTGCTAGATGACTTGTTAAGTGTAACTTTACTGTTGGAAATCGCTCCGGCAGAAAAAGATAAACTGGTAATATTGATTCGCTCCATATCCGTGTCACTTAGCAGAGCAACAACAACATTTGGCTCATCAGGAATTACAGGGCCAGCTGGGCCTCAGGGAGCACCAGGTGTACCGGGAGTGCCGGGTGTTCCAGGCGTACCTGGACCAGCTGGGCCTCCAGGAAATAATGGACCTGCGGGAGTAGCTGGACCTGCCGGTCCAATCGGACCACAGGGAGTTCAAGGAATTCAAGGGCCACCGGGACCGGCAGGCGCTCCGGGGACTGGTTTTAACAATATCACCGTTTTTGATCCGGCACTCGCTCCATCGTATGCCCAAGGTCAAGTCGTTAGTTTTAATGGGAGTATTTACGTTGTTGGAGTAAATGGCCCGAGTGGAGTTCCAGGCAGTTCGCCAGACTATACCTTGTTGCTGTTGGCTGGAACAACAGGCGCAACAGGTGCGACGGGGGTTGGGCTGTCTGGTTCGGTTCCCTTTGATCCAGCATCTGCTCCTTCGTATGCGGCAGGTCAAGTGGTCACGTTTAATGGCAGTACCTATATATCAAGTGTAGCAGATCCATTGGGCACACCAGGGACATCTTCAGACTACACTTTGCTTGCAGGTGCAGGAACAACAGGTGCAACTGGAGCAACGGGTATAGGGCTTGATGGTGCACTTGCCTTTGATCCAGCTCAGGCGCCGACGTATCCGGCTGGTCAGATAGTGACATATAACGGTAGTACGTATATTACAAATGTAGCTTCGCCTACAGGAACACCAGACACATCGCCAGATTATACGTTATTAGCCGGTTCAGGTCCTACTGGTGCAACGGGTGTGACAGGAACTACAGGCGTAGGACTAAGTGGGATTTTGCCGTTTGACCCAGCGGTGGCACCAACGTATCCAGCGAGTCAAGTGGTTACATTTAACGGAAGTACGTATGTTACAAACGTAGCATCGCCAACGGGAACACCGGGCACGTCACCGGACTACACGTTGTTAGCGAGTGCAGGTGTAACGGGTGTTACAGGGTCGACTGGCGCCACAGGTTCAGGTGCGACAGGGGCAACAGGTGGCACGGGAGCAACGGGCGTAGGACTAAGTGGGATTTTGCCGTTTGATCCGGCGGTGGCACCAACGTATCCAGCGGGTCAAGTGGTTACATTTAACGGAAGTACGTATGTTACAAACGTGGCTTCACCAACGGGAACACCGAGCACATCGCCAGATTACACGTTGTTAGCAAGTGCAGGTGTAACAGGGGTAACGGGGTCGACTGGCGCCACAGGTTCAGGTACGACAGGGGCAACAGGTGGCACGGGAGCAACGGGCGTAGGACTAAGTGGGATTTTGCCGTTTGATCCAGCGGTGGCACCAACGTATCCAGCGGGTCAAGTGGTTACATTTAACGGAAGTACGTACGTTGCAAACGTGGCTTCACCAACGGGCACACCAGGAACGTCACCGGATTACACGTTGTTAGCGAGTGCAGGTGTAACGGGTGTTACAGGGTCGACTGGCGCCACAGGTTCAGGTGCGACAGGGGCAACAGGTGGCACGGGAGCAACCGGCGTAGGACTGAGTGGGATTTTGCCGTTTGATCCGGCGGTGGCACCAACGTATCCAGCGGGTCAAGTGGTTACATTTAACGGAAGTACGTATGTTACAAACGTAGCGTCGCCAACGGGCACACCGGGCACATCGCCAGATTACACGTTGTTGGCGAGTGCAGGGGCTACTGGGTTAACAGGTGTAGCTGGAGTGACAGGAGCAACTGGCGTTGGTACAACGGGCGCAACAGGTTTAACGGGAGCGACAGGCGTAGGCGTAACAGGATCAACAGGAGGAACCGGAGCCACAGGCGTGGGCATAACGGGAACTACAGGGGCGACAGGTTTCACTGGGGCCACAGGTGCAGGCTTGACGGGCATTGTGGCATTCGACCCAGCGGTAGCACCGACGTATCCAGCAGGTCAGGTTGTTACGTTTAACGGAAGTACGTACGTTGCAAATGTGGCATCCCCAACCGGAACACCGGGCACGTCAGCGGACTATACCTTATTGGCAAGTGCAGGAGCTACTGGGATAACTGGAATCACAGGAGCAACTGGCGTTGGTACAACGGGTGCAACTGGTTTAACAGGAGCGACTGGTGCAGGTCTGACGGGCATTGTGGCATTCGACCCAGCGGTGGCACCGACGTATCCAGCGGGTCAGGTCGTTACATTTAACGGAAGTACGTACGTTGCAAACGTGGCTTCACCAACGGGCACACCGGGCACGTCACCGGACTACACCTTATTGGCGAGTGCAGGGGCTACTGGGGTAACTGGAATCACAGGAACAACTGGCGTTGGTACAACGGGCGCAACTGGTTTAACAGGAGCGACAGGCACAGGTTTGACGGGCATAGTAGCATTCGACCCAGCCGTGGCACCAACGTATCCAGCGGGTCAAGTTGTTACGTTTAATGGGAGTACGTACGTTGCGAATGTGGCATCTCCAACGGGCACACCGGGCACGTCACCGGACTATACCTTATTGGCAAGTGCAGGGGCTACTGGGGTAACAGGTGTAGCTGGAGTGACAGGAGCAACGGGAGTAAGCGTAACAGGTGCAACCGGCGCGACAGGTGCAGGCTTAACGGGCATTGTGGCATTTGACCCAGCGGTGGCACCGACATATCCAGCGGGTCAGGTCGTTACGTTTAATGGCAGCACGTATGTTGCGAATGTGGCATCTCCAACGGGCACACCGGGCACGTCACCGGACTATACCTTATTGGCAAGTGCAGGGGCTACTGGGGTAACAGGTGTAGCTGGAGTGACAGGAGCAACTGGCGTTGGTACAACGGGCGCAACAGGTTTAACGGGAGCGACAGGCGTAGGCGTAACAGGATCAACAGGAGGAACCGGAGCCACAGGCGTGGGCATAACGGGAACTACAGGGGCGACAGGTTTCACTGGAGCCACAGGTGCAGGTTTGACGGGCATAGTGGCATTCGACCCAGCGGTAGCACCGACGTATCCAGCCGGTCAGGTCGTTACGTTTAATGGCAGCACGTATGTTGCGAATGTGGCATCGCCAACGGGCACGCCGGGCACATCGCCAGACTACACGTTGTTAGCGAGTGCGGGAGCCACTGGGGTAACAGGCGTAGCTGGAGCCACAGGATCGACTGGAATTGGAGTGACGGGCGCGACTGGTTTAACGGGCGCGACAGGCGCAGGGTTGACGGGCATTGTGGCATTTGACCCAGCGGTGGCACCAACATATCCAGCGGGTCAGGTCGTTACGTTTAACGGTAGTACGTATGTTACAAACGTAGCTTCACCAACGGGAACACCGGGCACATCGCCAGATTACACGTTGTTGGCGAGTGCAGGAGCTACTGGGGTAACAGGTGTAGCTGGAATTACAGGAGCAACTGGAGTAGGCGTGACGGGTGCGACTGGTTTAACAGGAGCGACAGGTGCAGGCTTGACGGGCATTGTGGCATTCGACCCAGCGGTAGCACCGACGTATCCAGCCGGTCAGGTCGTTACGTTTAATGGCAGCACGTATGTTGCGAATGTGGCATCGCCAACGGGCACGCCGGGCACGTCACCGGATTACACGTTGTTAGCAAGTGCGGGAGCCACTGGGGTAACAGGCGTAGCTGGAGCCACAGGATCGACTGGAATTGGAGTGACGGGTGCAACAGGTTTAACGGGCGCGACAGGCGTAGGCGTAACAGGATCAACAGGAGGAACCGGAGCCACAGGCGTGGGCATAACGGGAACTACAGGGGCGACAGGTTTCACTGGAGCCACAGGTGCAGGTTTAACGGGCATTGTGGCATTTGACCCAGCGGTGGCACCGACATATCCAGCGGGTCAGGTCGTTACGTTTAATGGCAGCACGTATGTTGCGAATGTGGCATCGCCAACGGGCACGCCGGGCACGTCACCGGATTACACGTTGTTAGCAAGTGCGGGAGCCACTGGGGTAACAGGCGTAGCTGGAGCCACAGGATCGACTGGAATTGGAGTGACGGGTGCAACAGGTTTAACGGGCGCGACAGGCGTAGGCGTAACAGGATCAACAGGAGGAACCGGAGCCACAGGCGTGGGCATAACGGGAACTACAGGGTCGACAGGTTTCACTGGAGCCACAGGTGCAGGGTTGACTGGAATTGTAGCATTCGACCCAGCGGTAGCACCGACATATCCGGCGGGTCAGGTCGTTACGTTTAATGGCAGCACGTACGTTGCGAATGTAGCGTCGCCAACGGGCACACCAGGCACGTCACCGGATTACACGTTGTTGGCAGCCGTAGGTGCAACGGGTGTGACCGGAGTGACCGGCGTAGGCATAACGGGAACAACAGGGGCAACGGGTGTCACTGGAGCAACGGGCGTAGGTGTAACAGGTGAAACAGGATCGACAGGTGTGACTGGTGCAACTGGTGTAGGAATAACCGGAGCCACAGGATCCACGGGCGTGACCGGCGCAACCGGTGTGGGGATAACGGGAGCAACAGGGTCGACAGGCGTGACCGGAGCAACAGGTGTAGGAATAACCGGAGCCACAGGATCCGCAGGTGTGACCGGAGCGACAGGTGTAGGTGTAACGGGGGCTACAGGATCCGCAGGTGTGACCGGAGCGACTGGTGTAGGTGTAACGGGGCTACAGGATCCACGGGTGTGACCGGCGCAACCGGTGTGGGAATAACGGGAGCAACAGGGTCAACAGGCGTGACAGGAGTAACTGGTTTCGGGGTAACAGGTGCAACAGGAGAAACCGGATTAACGGGTGCGACCGGCGTAGGCATAACGGGGGCTACAGGATCCGCAGGATCCACGGGTGTGACCGGAGCGACAGGTGTAGGCATAACTGGAGCCACAGGAACTGCGGGTGTGACGGGCGTAACGGGTGTAGGCGTAACGGGAGCCACAGGATCCACGGGTGCGACTGGAGCAACAGGTGTAGGTGTAACGGGAGCCACAGGATCCACGGGTGTGACCGGAGCAACAGGTGTAGGTGTAACGGGTGCCACTGGTGTAGGAACTACTGGGGCGACTGGCGCAACAGGAATCACAGGTGTGACAGGTACTTCAGTCACTGAAACATCAGCGTATGCCGAGAACACCAATGGAACGATTCTTGTTCTCTTGGGTGGGACAGCAGTACCTCTTCCTTCTAATCAAAATATAGGAACAGGGATAACAGTCAGCGGTGGAAATGAGACGTTTACACTAGCCACAGCAGGCCGCTATTATATCAGTTACAAAATTAATCTCACGGCTGCCCTTGCTGTTCAGACACGTATAGTACTCAACGGGACTGCCATTCCAGCTAGTATAATTTCCCCATTACTCTCTCTGAGCCAGCTAGGAACTGACTTTATAGTTACAGTTGCAGCCGGATCAACAATTCAGCTTCAACTATTCGGGCTTGCTGCAACAGCGGTTCTGTCACCACCAGGTGCTACGCTGAATATTATTCGCTTAAGCTAATTTTTGTAACTGTGTAATAGTTGCAGGCAATTTTAAAATGAAAAAAAGAGGCGAACCTGCGAAGGTTCGTCTCTTTTCAATCCGATTGATTATGATCCCGAACTTACAGAACAATCTCAACCGCTGTATTTAATTCTGGCAGAGCCGTGAGTTGAACAAGTACATCTTTTGGAACTTCTTTATCAACAGTAAGGATCATGATGGCTGCACCACCGATAATTTTACGTCCTACTTGCATGGATGCGATATTAACGTCGTTTTGACCAAGCAAGGTTCCCACACGTCCGATAATTCCCGGTTTATCGTTGTGGGAAATGAGGATTTGATGACTTTCTGGAGCGATATCTACTGGGAATTTATCCAGACGCACGATCCGCTCACCGTAACCTGCAAGGAGCGTACCTGCAACGCGGCGTTCCTCAGCTTCTTGTGTTGTCACCAGAGTAACGGTGATCAAGTTGGTGAATCCTTTTGTCGTAGACGTTTGGCTAACTACAACGTTCAGATCTCTTGTTTTAGCCAAATGCATGGAGTTAACGATATTCGCTTCTCCGCCCAGATGTCTAGCAAGGATGCCTTTGACAATATAACGAGTTAATGGTGAAGTATCGACCTCAGACAGATCACCCGCATAATCGATTCGGATTTCTTGAACGGCATTTTGAGTAATTTGAGCTGCAAAACTACCCAATGTTTCGCCCAGTTTAAAGTAAGGCTGCAATTTGTTCATAACCGTAGGAGCTACCGCAGGCATGTTCACTGCATTTTTGAACGGCTCATTACGCAAAATATGAAGCACTTGTTCCGATACATCAATCGCAACATTTTCTTGTGCCTCTACTGTGGATGCACCTAAATGTGGTGTAACGATGATGCTAGGATGATTGAGGAAAGGATGATCTGCTGCTGGTGGTTCGCTTTCGAACACGTCAAAGGCTGCACCGGCAACGATACCTTCATCAATAGCTTCCACGAGTGCCATCTCATCAACAACCCCACCGCGGGCACAGTTTACAATGCGCATACCTTTTTTCATGACTTCAAATTGAGGGCGCGAAATCATATGACGAGTCTCAGGTGTTAACGGCGTGTGTACGGTCATAAAGTCTGCATTGCGAATGATATCATCAACGCTTGCTAGCTTAACTTGCAGCTTCTCTGCACGCTCTTGTGTAAGGAATGGATCATAAGCAAGAATATCCATACCGAATGCTTTTGCACGCTTGGCTACCTCACTACCGATCCGGCCCATACCAAGGACACCCAAAGTTTTATTCCGTAATTCCACACCTAAGAAAGTTTTGCGATCCCATGTACCTTGAATTGTTTTGGCATAAGCTTGAGGAATATGACGTGCGAGCGCCATCATCATTGCAAAGGTATGCTCACATGTCGTAATTGTATTACCGTCAGGTGCATTAATTACAATAATACCGCGTTGTGTAGCAGCTTCCAGATCAATGTTATCTACACCCACGCCCGCACGGCCAATTACTTTAAGGTTGGTACCAGCAGTCATAATACGATCGGTAACACGTGTCTGGCTTCGAACGAGTAGGGCATCATATTCCCCAATAATGGCAACAAGCTCATCTTCACTAAGACCGGTTTTCTTTTCAACAACTACATCATTTGCTTCCACCAATTGCTGAATCCCCAGATCACTAATCGGATCCGACACTAACACTTTGTACATGGTTTCTTCCTCCTTAGGTATGTGTATCTTTATCGTCAAGGCTGCTCCTCATCGTAGAGGAATTCCTTAAAACCATTTGAATCCTTCCCTCCAACAACGCGGTGTCGCAACAAAGGGAGAGGATGTAACAATAGGGTGATTTCCACGTCAATATTCCCAAAATAATCAAAAAACTCTCAATCCACATACTGCTTGCGCAATAAGGGACGAGAGTTGTCGTGGTACCACCCTAATTCACCGCCGTTTCGCAACGACAGTCTTAGCGGTCAATGAAGACCGAAGAGGATAACGGCTCTAAACCGATTGCACCTACTCTACTTTTCAATGCAATAACTCAGGAACGCTCAAGATCATTTGCCAGCCACCGATTCTCACCAACCATCGGCTCTCTGAAAGACGAAGCAACATCTTTTTTCCATCATCGTGTTTAACGTGACTAATTTTTTCATAATGTATCATGGCTAACATGACCGTGTCAATAGGCTAAAATGTTTTACTTTGAAAGTATCGAAACAGTTTGCTTAATCAGGAGAATCCGAACTATCTTTTATAAATATGGCGATTTACAGCAGAAATTCAGTGTGTTTACTAACTGTTTTACGAAATAAGTTTTCAAAATTCGTTTTTGTGCTTATATCAGTCTAGGGGGTTCCTAAACCGGGACTTGGGGCAGGTCTTGAACCAATTTGTTTTTTTGGCTATCATTTAGTGTACGATCCTATTGGATCGCCGTTTTTTATCCATCAAATTTATGTTAAGAGGATAGACACAGTCAATGAAAAAACCAAAGTTTCCCAAGTTCAAGATTCAGAAGGCTGAACCCCAACAGCTTACCGAGCGCTTACTTCTGATCAATTTATACTTTACACAAGGTTTGACTTTAATTATTGGAGTTGTGTGGATTTTATTACAGAAGAGAAATTTGTTCGAAGTGCTTGCATTACCTGATACTCTTCATTTTATCTGGTGGGGACTTGGTCTTGCAGGGGCCATGCTTGTAATGGATCTGATTTTGTCCTATGTCATTCCTCAGGAAAGCATGGATGATGGCGGTATTAATGATATGCTGTTCAGAAATCGACCCATTTGGCACATTGTATGTATTGCAGCTGTTGTAGCGATATGTGAAGAACTGTTATTCCGTGGAGCTATACAGCATGTAATCGGTCCGTACTGGACAAGTATTTTATTTGCAGTGATCCACATACGTTACTTACGGCATTGGATTCCAACAGGGTGGGTGTTTGTTTCGAGCTATGGTTTGGGTTGGATATACTTGCAATCCGGCACATTGTGGGCGCCTATACTATGTCACTTTTTAATTGATTTGGTGTCCGGATTAGCGATACGTTTTCGGAGGGGATCATGAACCAGCAATTGAGTAGAATGAAAACATACGGAAGTCAGCGTCATCGAAACTTGGAGCAAAAAGAGAAATCCGAGCCTATTCTGACGCCAGAATTGAACATTTTTGTTGAGGCGGCTGTAACTGTTGATCAGGGGGAGCAGCACCGATTACCGCGATCTCTTTACCTAGATCCAAACGCAAACCCTTGTCAGCATCACTGGAGAGTCCGGTACTTCCAAGCCGTGCTCCAGCACGTTCCAAAGCATCACAGAAGCAGAATGGAGAAGAAAGCGTATCGGAAGCAGGTTCACTTCCTACACGTACAGAGCTTCATCCTTCTCGCCGTTTGCGACTAAGCAAACGTTTTGTAAATTCGCTTATTTTTTTATTCGTCCTTCTCACGGCTAGTTTAGTGTGGTGGGGAGTAAAAGGAGCGCCACCTCTGCATACGTTCTTACCTTGGCTGGGGTAGTCGCTTTATCCTCATATGAATAAAAGAAAAGAAAACAGCCTAGCGTTAATTAGGCTGTTTTTTTGTATTATTTTATCGAATTTTCAGTTCAATCGAGCGAGGATCTACGAAGGAGTAGCCTTTTTCTTTAAGTTTAATGAGTAGCCCATCTAAAGCTTCGGCAGTCCAAGGCAACTCATGCATTAATATGTTGCTTCCAGGGTTCAGTTGATCTAACACATTTTGGATCACTTTATCCGGTTGATCCTTGGTGCTTTTATCCCAATCCAGCGATCCGTTAGACCAGGTCATGTACAGCATCTCATTTTTATCGACAACTGCTTTGAGAGCATCATTTCCAGACCCGAAGGGCGGACGGAAAAATTGAGGTGTTACACCAATCGTATCTTTAACGATGTCTTGAACGTCTTCTACCTGTTTCGCTGCATCAGCATTGGACATTTTTTTCAGATCTTCATGATCCCATGCATGATTACCTATAATTTGACCTCGTTCATGGATGAGTTTAAGTAGATCAGGATTGTTTTTGACTCGATAACCATTAACGAAGAAAATTGCTTTTGCATTATGTTTATCCAGTGTGTCGATTAATTGATTAATCATGCCTTCTTCTTTGGGGCCATCGTCAAATGTCAACAAGACCACCTTTTTCTCTACTGATTCGTCATTGGGCTTAATAAAATAATTTTCATTCATATGATACATTTTTGGGATCTCTTCTTGTATTGATTCGATTTCGGCATTCTGCATAGTATCGGAATCTTCTTCACCGGAACTTTCCGAAGAAGAAGGCACCGATGGCGCAGGCTTATCAGTATTGTTAACTTGATCAGTATTCTCGGTTTCAATGGAGTTATTGGTCGGATTAACAGATGGACTAGGCGTATTATTTGCATTTTGAAGAACAGTTTCTGTTTCGTTGCCACAAGCTGTCAGAAGCAAGCAGATGGCGATTAAGCATGTCGCAGTTCGTCTAAACATCAGTAACAACTCACTTTCCTGTATTTATGCGGAATGAGATGCTGTCATCCAGCAAACAATAGTTATGATTTTAACATTTAGAGGAGGTTGGTGGAATGAAGGGTTCATCCTTTTTCTGGGGACTCGTCGTTGGCGTTGCTGCTAGCTCATGGATTGCCAGAGGCAAAGTACCCATGCTGTCTTCTGGTTCGTCACGTAACATGATGGATCAGGCTAAGCATAAAATGATGGAAATGACATTTCCGGGCATGGACGGATTCAGTGTTAAACCTAATGCACATAGCGACAACCATAAGAGTTCGTTGAAGAAAGAAGCAAGAGTGGTTACACCTCAAGAAAAAGAAGAAAATATGAGCATGCTTAAGGATTTTATTCGTTCAAATCCAGAAGTTAAAAGCGAAGTTGAGCAGATTTTGAGTCAAACACACACAACTGTACCGGGTTTATAAACCAAAACTTCTGTTTAGAATCAACCGCAGACTATATTTGCTGTGGGTTGATTCTTTTTTTTGTCGATTTTACTTCGTGCATTTACAGGTATAAAATGATAACATAACTACATAGATTTATTTTCAGCACATATTGTTTTGTGCTTCATAATCTGTTATAAGACTTGCTTATAAAGGGGAGATCCTGTATGAAAATAGAACGATTAAGTCACGATAAGATACGGATTTTCCTGACCTTTGACGATCTGAGCGAGCGCGGAATACAAAAAGAAGATATGTGGCAGGAAATACCTAAAGTTCATGAACTGTTCACTGAAATGATGGATCAGGCTTATTCCGAACTTGGATTTGATGCCACTGGTCCACTTGCTGTCGAAGTATTCGCACTTCCCGCTCAAGGCATGGTTGTCATTGTTACCCGTGGGAAATATGATCCGCAACAATATGGCTCAGGCAACGAGGATGATCTTCCTGAGGAAGTATATGAGATGGAAGTTACGCTTGAACAGAGCGATACGATCGTTTACGCCTTCAAAGATTTCGAGGTGCTCATTGAAGCAGCGCATATGCTGCGTCAACATGTTACTAATGCCGGAACACTGTATTCATATAAAGACAAATGGTTCCTGCACTTGGAGCCCGATGATGTTGATTCAACCAAACATGCTGCATTGATTGCATTGCTTGCTGAATTTGGTGAGGGATCATCCGTAACACCGGCAGTGATGGAAGAGTACGGGAAAGTGATCATTCCTGAACAAGCCATTGAAGTTATCTGCACACATTTCAAACGTCAAGATTAAGTTCATCATTGTAATCGCGTCTTAGTCAGAGGAGGGAATTTTCGGTGCTTTTGTTCTCGGTATTAGCGGCAGCAGTAGCTCCGGGTCTCGCCTTGTTAACATATTTTTATCTGAAAGACCGTTACGACTCTGAGCCACTTCACATGGTACTAAGAGTGTTTGTGATGGGTGTGCTGATGGTGTTGCCTATCATGATCATTCAACGTGGGATGATGATCTGGCTCGGAGACAATCCTTATCTTGAATCCATCCTGATCTCTGGTGGTGTCGAAGAATTTATCAAATGGTTTGTGATTTATCACATCATTTATAACCACACCGAGTTTGATGAACCTTATGATGGGATATTGTATTCAGTAGCGGTATCGCTCGGATTTGCAACGGTTGAGAATGTGTTGTATGCCTTTGCGGGGAATGCCTCAGTCTCAGCGATGTTTCTCCGTGCACTGCTCCCAGTTTCCGGTCATGCGATGTTCGCAGTGATCATGGGATATTACATGGGTCGAGCTAAGTTTACCGATGGTAAGAAAAAGCGTTGGTATCTAATGTTATCCTTGATCTTACCTTTTTTCTGGCATGCGCTCTACGATGTGATTATGAATACAATGGTTAATCACTGGTTATGGTTTATTGCTCCACTTATGGCGGGATTGTGGTATGGTGCAATCGGCAAAATTACACGAGCCAATAATCGTTCTCCATTTCGTTTTGTGAAGCGAGAGGAAGAGATTAAATTATAGAAATACGGACACACTGGTGGACATGAAGCGCAAGCTGCGCACAATGCCTCCGGTGTGTTTTTTTGTTTTGAAGACAGAAATCTCCGGGGGAAACTAACAGAAACGGGGATTGAGCTTACGATGCGGATCAAAATTAAAATTAGATGCAAGCAGTGTGGAGAGCGTTTTACGTTAAGGGGAAAGAAGGAAAGAGGTCGAATTGAAACGGGTTTTAAGCAATGTTTGTGTGACAATCGGGATCAATTCGAGATAGAAGAAGAGGGCAGAGCTTCATTGGTGCAACTGAATTAAGTAAGTATGTTCTCTCAGTTATATTACTGTACTGGAAATTCGATGCATAAGAGGTCTTTCTTCGATCCACAATATAGATAGTGGTTCAGAAGAAAGGAGACTTCCGATGTATAAACGTTTAAGTTCAGTCATGTTTCCGATCGTCGCAGTCCTGTTGATCGGTGCTCTCGTTTGGGGTTACCAAGAAAATCAAGAGAAAAATGCGATTTTAATTAAAGCGGAAAATCAATACCAACGTGCATTTCACGATCTATCTTTCCATATGGATAAGTTGCATTCCGAAATTGGTAACACACTAGCTGTTCACACAAGCTCACTCGGAATGCATCGTAAAGGTCTGATGAACGTATGGCGACTTACGAGTGAGGCTCAAAATGAGATTAGTCAGCTGCCTTTGACGATGCTACCTTTCCATGAAACCGATGATTTTCTTTCGCGAATCTCTAACTTTGCGTATAAGGCGTCGATGCGAGATCTAACGAATGAACCATTGAGTGAAAAGGAACTGGGCAATCTGAAGCAGTTGTACCAGAATTCATCTGAGCTCACGAAGAATCTGAAAGATGTGCAGCAAAAGGTTCTATCGGATCGCCTGCGCTGGATGGATGCAGAAACGGCTATGGCCGCTCAGGGTAAAGTTAATGATAATACAATTGTGGATGGATTCAGATCCGTGAACCAAAAGGTTCAACAATACCCTGAATTGGACTGGGGACCGTCAGTTTCTAGTATGTATACCAAACGAACAGTGAAGAAGCTTGATGGAATTCCGATGACCAAAGAGCAGATTCAGCATAAAGCTGCCAAGTTCTCCAATAAATCAGCCAGTAACATCCAAGTGCAAGAAAATGGTAAAGGCACAGATTGGGAATCATTTACTGCGTCTGTCGCACAGGCTAATGACAGTAAACTCATGATGGATTTTACGCGCAATGGTGGATTGCTAATCTCGTATAGCGACACACGTCCGATTGGAACAAAAAAGGTTTCACGTAAAGAGGTTATGACTAAAGCGGAACATTTTTTGGCTGATAAAGGCTATAAAGACATGAAAGCTGTCAATTACGATGAGTATGGGAATTTGGCTAACTTGACCTATGTACGTAAACAAGGGGATACCTTGATTTATCCTGAGAAAATTTCAGTTCGTGCTGGTCTGGACACAGGCGAAGTAACAGGCTTTCAAGCAAGTGACTTTGTCAACGAACATAAAGATCAACGCAACATTCCCAAGGCACGCCTTACAGCTGAACAAGCACGGAAGAAATTGAATCCTGATTTTGAAGAAAATTATGCCCGTAAATCATTGATTGAGAATGAATTCAGTAAGGAAGTGCTATGTTACGAATTCGGTGGACGGATCAACGGAACCAGATATCGAATCTATATTAATGCGGACACAGGCACAGAGGAAGCTGTTGAGGAAATTAAACCGGTGAATGCTACTTCATAGCAGATTGAAGTTAGAATGAATCAAATCTTGGAACCAAAAGAAAGAACAGATCCTAAGGGGTCTGTTCTTTTATTTTGTTATTCACTATGATAAAGGTCATGGTATAATGGTCCTTGTACATATGAAGACAAAACATAAAGTGACGGTGAGTAGTCGTGTATCCCAAAGTAAATGAAATCTTATTCATTCAAATAGCCTCAGCAGATGAAAAAGAAGCGATCAAAGAATACAAATCCCGTATTGCTGATGTAGAAGATAACAGTTTCCTGATTGAAGTTCCGATGCAGCAAGGAAGCAGTCGATTGAAAAGGCTCTTCTTTGGTGAGGAATTATCAATTTATTATATTACTGAGGATGGCGTTCGGCATTATTTTAATACGTATGTTACTGGATTTGAAGAAGATGTCGTTCGACTTGTGCGTATCCGCAAACCTTTACCTGATGAAATTTCCAAAATCCAGCGCCGAAGCTTCTTACGTGTTCACGCAAATCTTGAATTAGCCATTCAAGCTGAGGATCTGACGAGAGTAGTAGCGCTGACTGAGGATATTGGTGGTGGGGATTATCCATCTACGGTGAACCTAACTTCTCGCTGGTTGAAGGCCAAAAGTTGAATTGTTGGTTACTCGTTCCCTATCGCAACTCTACAATTGAACATGTTGCTTTTGAGGCGGAAGTCGTGCGAATCAAAGAATTAGAGACAGGCAGACATCTCTGTATGCTGAAGTTTGTGCAAATCACGGATTCTGAGCGGCAGAAGATCATTAAATTTTGTTTCGAGCGACAACTCGATTACCGTACCAAATAAATATGTGTAATGTTGGATAAATAGGGATTGCCGTGGGTAATGTAATGGAAAAACAGTGGAGTGTGTTATGGATAACCGCCGGAATTCCCTAAGATTCGAACGGCTCTATTACGTGTGGTCTCAGCGTATGGAAAAAAGATTTCTCAAACTGATTGCGGTACTTTGTTTACTGCTGATCATATATCAATTGCTTCTACAATTCCCTTATTTGAGAAATAAAATGACGATAATCGACCACATGGAAGGAACGCCGATTCAGAACCAAATCTCGACATGGCAACAAAATCATTGATTTGCCTGTTTTTGCATCCCTCTTTATAGTGTGGTATAATTTTCACGATGCAGGCAATGCCTGTTTTTTTATTGAGGCTTAACGTTTGAGGAGGAATGCCCCGTTGGCAAGCCAGAACACATCAGAGAACGGGAAAATGAACGTCGCAATTGACGGTCCTGCCGGTGCCGGGAAAAGCACGGTGGCTCGTTTAGTTGCAGAGGCGCTCGCGTACATTTACGTTGACACTGGCGCGATGTACCGTGCGGTAACTCTTCACATGATTCGGAAGGAAATTAAACCGGAGCATGTTGCAGAGGTGCTTCAGGAAGCCCAGAAGCTGGTCATTGAATTACAACCGGATCCCGACGGACAGAAAGTGTTCTGTAATGGGGAGGAAGTAACCTCGGAAATCCGCTCCCGTGAAGTAACGGGAATCGTGTCACGATATGCGCAAATCGAGGGGCTGCGTACACAATTAGTGGATACTCAGCGGCAAATGGCTTTGCGCAAGGGCGTCGTTATGGATGGACGCGATATCGGAACGACAGTACTGCCCGATGCGGAAGTGAAAATCTTCATGACTGCCAGTGTGGAAGAGCGTGCACTTCGCCGCTACAAAGAGCTGGATCCCTCTGAAGGACTGACGTTGGAGCAACTGGAGCGAGACATTGCCACCCGTGACAAATTGGATGAAGAGAGGGAAATTTCCCCACTTCGGTGTGCAGAGGACGCCACTGTTCTTGACACAACTGAGATGAGCATCCATGAAGTGGTTGACAAAATCGTATCTTATTGCACAATGGTCAGAGGAGAGATCGGTCTATGATTTACACATTTTGCAGCACTTTACTGCGGATCATTTACACCATTCTTTTCCGTCTTGAAGCAGTTGGTCGGGAGAATATCCCGCAAGAAGGCGGCGTACTTTTATGTTCCAATCATATTAGTAACTTTGATCCACCAACAGTGGGAATCAAAATTCGTCGTCAGGTTCGTTTCATGGCCAAAAGCGAATTGTTCGATATTCCCGTCTTCGGCCGTATTATTAAGGCTGTAGGAGCCTTTCCCGTTAAGCGGGGAGGCGTAAGCAAGGAATCCATCAAAACCTCGCTCAATATTTTGCGTGATGGTGAAGTTCTGGGGATTTTTCCTTCGGGAAGTCGCCACAATGATGGTGGAATTGGTAAAAAAGGTGCAGCGAGCTTTGCTCTTCGGAGTGGTGCTACTGTGATCCCTACTGCTATTATCGGTAACTACAAGCTTTTTCGTAAGATGAAAGTGGTGTATGGCGCACCTGTGAATTTGGACGAGTTCAAAGAAGATCCATCGGGTGATGCACTCGAAAGAGCAACTGAGAAAATTATGTCCAAAATCAACGAAATGGTGAATACAGGCGTACCAAGTAAATAAGGTTATGACCTGAATTGCTGGGTGTATGTTTCCATTTTACATGTGGGAAGCTATAGAAGCGCCTGGTACTGAAAGTGTTTTGAACTCTGCTATAGGCAGGTTTGAATATAATGGGGTTTTTGAATTGAGGAGGGTATTTGACATGTCGGAAGAAATTAAAAATCAAGAAGCAACCCAAGATGAGTTGGATCAATTCGTTTCCTTGAAAAAGGGAGATACCGTAAAAGGAACCATCGTCAAATTGGAAGATAACCAAGCTTATGTAAGCATTGGATATAAATATGACGGTGTTATTCCAATTCGTGAATTGTCCTCTTTGCATGTAGACAGCGCGTCTGATGCAGTTGAAGTTGGGCAAGAAGTTGAGGCAAAAGTCCTCACTATTGACGACGAGAAAGAAAAACTCGTTCTGTCTAAGCGTGCAATCGACAGCGAAAACGCTTGGGAACAATTGCAAAAGCATTTTGAAGACCAAGACGTATTCGAAGTTGTTGTAGCTGATGTAGTTAAAGGCGGTTTGGTTGCAGACGTTGGCGTGCGTGGATTCATTCCAGCATCCATGGTTGAGCGCCATTTCGTTGAAGACTTCAGCGACTACAAAGGCCGCACACTGCGTGTTAAAGTGAAAGAGATCGACCGTGAGAACAATAAAGTGATCCTTTCCCAAAAAGACGTATTGGAGCAAGAATTCGAAGCAAACAAAGCTGAGGTTATGGCTGGATTGCAAGAAGGTCAAGTTATCGAAGGTACAGTTCAACGTTTGACACAATTTGGTGCATTTGTTGATGTAGGTGGAGTTGATGGCTTGGTTCACGTATCCGAGCTAGCTTGGACTCACGTAGACAAACCTTCCGATGTTCTGTCCGAAGGTGACAAAGTTAACGTGAAAGTGCTCAAAGTTGACCCTGAAAAAGGTAAAATCAGCCTAAGCATGAAAGCTGTTCAACCAGGTCCTTGGGAAACAGCTGGCGACCAATTCAATGCTAGCGATATCGTAACAGGTGTTGTAAAACGCCTTGTTGACTTCGGTGCATTCGTTGAAATCGCTCCTGGCGTTGAGGGACTTGTGCATATCTCACAAATCTCCCACAAACACATCGGCACTCCACATGAAGTGTTGAAAGAAGGACAAGAAGTTCAAGTTAAAATCTTGGACATGAACCCTGCTGAACAACGTGTTAGCTTGAGCATCAAGGAAACAGAAGAAGCTCCAGCACAAGAACCTAAAGCAGAAAGACCTGCTAGAAACAACGCTCCACGTGAAGAAATCAACAATCCTAACGTTTCCCTGAGCAATCAAGGTATGAGCACTACGCTTGGCGAACTGTTTGGTGACAAACTCAGCAAATTCAAATAAGTTATCTGTGCATGGTTCTAAGTTATATACTGCATATTTTGCTGAACAATAAAAGCAAGATCGGCGAGCCCAAGGCGGGTTCGCCGATTGTTGTTATTACGAGAATATCGGTACGAAAGGTTAGCCAAGACAGGTGTTTTTTGCTATGATGAGTATCGTAAAGTATGGACAGGAGGAGTGGAATGTATGGCAAGACCCGTTGTGGCAATTGTCGGACGACCGAACGTGGGTAAATCCACTATATTTAATCGGGTTATCGGCGACAGACTGGCCATTGTGGAAGACAAGCCGGGCATTACCCGTGACCGGATTTACGGAATCGGTGAATGGAACGGTAAAGCTTTCAGTATTATTGATACAGGTGGTATCGAGATTGACGGCGAGGACGTCATTATGAAATCCATCCGCATGCAGGCGGAACTTGCGATTGAAGAAGCGGATGTTATTGTATTTATGTGTGATGCCAAGGCGGGGATTACGCAGTCTGACGAAGAAGTTGCAGAGATGCTATACCGCTCAGGTAAACCAATCGTTGTAGCCGTGAACAAAGTGGATAACATTGGGCGCAGTGAATTGATTTATGAGTTTTATGGCTTCGGTTTTGGCGATCCAATTGGGGTATCCGGTAGTCACGGTACCGGTATTGGCGATCTGCTTGACGCGATCGTGGAGAAATTACCGGAACTTGAAGAAGAGACGTATGATGATGATGTTATTCGTGTAGCACTGATCGGACGTCCGAATGTAGGTAAATCCTCCCTTGTGAATGCGATTCTGGGCGAGGAACGGGTTATTGTTAGTGATGTTGCGGGAACTACGCGTGATGCCATTGATACCCCGTTTGAAAAGGATGGTCAGCGTTATGTATTAATCGATACAGCAGGTATGCGCAAACGTGGTAAAGTGTACGAAACGACCGAGAAGTATAGCGTTATGCGAGCGATGCGTGCCATTGAACGTGCCGATGTTGTATTGATCGTCATTAATGGTGAAGAGGGCATTATTGAACAAGACAAGCATATTGCAGGTTATGCATTTGAAGCAGGTAAAGCTTCGCTGTTTGTTGTGAATAAATGGGATGTTGTCGACAAGACAGACAAGACGATGAATGAATTTGAGAAAAAAATTCGGGATCATTTCTTGTTTATGACGTACGCTCCCGTGGTCTTTTTGTCAGCCAAAACAAAACAACGCTTACAAAAATTGCTACCGGTTGTTCAGCATGTGGCTCAGCAGCATGCATTGCGTATTCAGACGCATCTTCTTAATGATGTGGTGTCTGATGCTGTTGCAATCAATCCACCACCAACGGATAAAGGTCGCAGAATGAGAATTAACTATGTAACACAGGTAGCGGTTAAACCGCCAACAATGGTTATTTTCGTAAACGACCCAGAGTTGATGCACTTCTCATATGAGCGGTACCTGGAGAACAAAATCCGTGGTGCGTTTGACTTTGAAGGTACGCCAATTCGCATATTTACTCGGAAGAAGTCCGACGAAAGTTAGGGGAGAAGTTTGTGATTTTACAAATCGCAGCGATTGTACTGAGTTATCTACTCGGTTCAATCAGCTTTAGTGTCCTCCTTGCCAAGGCGATTCGGGGATCGATATCCGTCAACACGGCAGCGGTAACGCTGGAGCTACGAATACATTGCGTATTCTTGGGAAAGGGCCAGCTATTCTGGTTCTGCTCCTTGATGTGCTCAAAGGGATTGCTGCAGTATGGATCGGAGTGTGGCTTAGCGGCGGTTCGGAATGGATTCCAGCGATCTGTGGTATAGCAGCTATTGCGGGGCATAACTGGCCACTATACTTCCGTTTCCGTGGAGGAAAAGGAATTGCAACGGCAATTGGTGTACTTGTGACGCTCTCTCTTGTTCCTGCATTGTGCGCCGGAGTTGTCGCAATCCTGTCCATCGTATTGACACGGTATGTTTCATTGGGATCATTGATCTTTGTTGCATTGACACCTATCTTTATTCTTGTTTTACCCGGATATTCAATGACTATCTTCTGGGGAGTCTGATTATTTGTCTGTTTGCATTCTGGAGACATCGTACCAATATTGCGAAGCTCGCCAAAGGACAGGAAAATAAATTGGGATCGAAAAACCCTGGAGGGGGAAAACGTGTTGTCTAAAAAAGTTGCTGTACTGGTTGCGGGCAGTTGGGGAACTGCTCTTGCTAGTGTGCTCGCTGCGAATCAGTTGGATGTAATGATGTGGACACGTGGGGAAGAACAGGCTGCTGAAATTAATGAGCAGCATACGAATGCTCGCTTTCTTCCTGGTGCTAAACTTTCTTCGCTGATTCGGGCAACGACAGATATGGGTGCTGCGGTTGAAGGGGCATCGGCAGTACTTATTGTTGCACCTTCTTCAGCAATGAGAGCGGTGGCACATCAACTTAAGGCTCACTACAAGCCGGACATGCTCGTTATTCATGCAACCAAAGGGTTTGAGACAGAAAGTTTGAAACGTATGTCAACCGTTATCGCCGAAGAACTGGAATGCGAAGAAGGGCAAGTCGTTGTCCTCTCTGGTCCGAGTCATGCGGAGGAAGTGGTTAAGCGTTGCCCGACAACAGTAGTTGTCGCATCATTAGACAAGACTGCTGCTGAGTCAGCCCAAGGATTGTTTATGAATGCCTATTTCCGGGTGTATACGAACCGAGATATGCTTGGTGTTGAATTGGCAGGAGCTTTCAAAAATATTATTGCACTAGGTGCGGGAATGTCCGATGGACTTCAGTTTGGTGATAATGCCAAAGCGGCATTATTAACACGTGGTCTTGCTGAAATTACACGCATCGGTGTGGAGATGGGTGCGAATCCACTCACGTTCTCTGGTTTGGCAGGGATCGGCGATCTGGTAGTTACAGCTACCAGTCAGCACAGTCGGAACTGGAGAGCAGGCTCTATGCTGGGTCAAGGTAAGAAATTAGACGATGTCTTGAACTCCATGGGCATGGTGGTTGAGGGAATTCGTACGACACAGGCTGCCTATTTTATTTCTCAAAAGTATAATGTGCAAATGCCAATTGCTGATCAATTGTATCATGTTCTTTTTCAGGAAAGGCTGCCACGAGATGCGGTTGAGGCGCTGATGGGACGAGATCCTAAAACTGAAATGGAAGTTATGAAGCTTGAAACATGGGAGCAATGGCACTCTTAATCGTTGTATCTTTTCAAACGCAGACTTGAAGCTTATTCACCTTTTCTCTGGTGCACTCATACTATACACATGAGTATTACCGGAGGAGGGGAGACGAATGGGTAACAATATTTCTAAGGATGCACTGAAAGCGATCAACAAAAAAACAGGCAAAACGATTACGGAAGGTGCGGTCAAGAAATTGGCTAGCACAGTGAAACCATCCACGATGCAGAATGAAGCTCAGTTGCGCCAATTGATTAAGCAGGTATCCGCCATGGCGAAAGTTCCGGTGTCTGAAGATACGGTTCAGGATATTGTAAGTGCGGTCAAGAAGAGCGGATTGAACCCAAACAGCATGGAATCACTTATGAAAATGATGATGAAAAAATAATTGATCATGCCTGCATAGGCTGTGGATGAATAAGATGAAAAAGTGAGCTGGCTTCTGCCAGCTTGCTTTTTGTCTTTTTATTGGAAAAAAACGTTGAATTTCATGTTATAATAAAACCAATTGTCACGGTGTCAGTGATGAATTAACGGACTGAAGGGGAGACTGTTGGATTATGAGCGCAATGGACAAGATGTGGCTGTCATTGGTTGCGATTCTGATTATGGGTTTATCTGTATTCCTGATTACATTTGCTCGTGCCAAAACGAAAGGTATTATACGCGGAGTATTGTCCCTTATTGCATTTCTGATTATGTTAATTGGCTTTTTCGGCGGAATTGCTTCTCTAACCTGAGCCTATCCAGAGCCTGAGGGATAACATCCGAATAAGCACATCATAAGAACTGACACAATGAACACGGATGAAAGAAGGTGAGCCCGGATGGAGCTGAATAAAATGGGGAACGAACAGCAGATTATCCGGAATTACATGCTGCTCTGCTAGAAACGGCGAAGGTCTGGAGCAATGAACCTTACACATGGCTGCTCGGCGGGAGTTGTGGGTTACTATTTCAGGAGGTAGAATTGCAACAAGCGCCAAGAGACATTGATATTTACGCGGATATTGCTGCGGCCAAAAGATTACATAGAACTGCACCTGGGACAGTTCTGGACGAACCGCAGGTTGATAAGACAGGGCCGTACGCTTCCTTACTTAGCCATTACCAGGTGGGAGAGTGTGCGTTGGAACTAGTCGGTGGTTTTGAGATCTGGGCAAGAAATAGCTGGTATCGGGTTGAAATCGATCGTTTACTTGCTAAGCATGCGCCTTGTATTCAGATTGGTTCATACTCAGTCCAATTAATGCCATTAGCTCATGAACTGTTATTTAACGTGTTGAGGGGACGCGTTGATCGGTATGAGGCAATCGCGAAGCAGATTCGAAAGCAACCAGATCAACATCAACCTCTAATGATGTTACTCAGCGAGCAAAATATGTGGACAAGTCGTTTTCATTCCGAGGTTAAAGATCTAGTAGGGTTCGATTGGTATTCTTAATAGATGGGAGGGAGCATATGGAGCAGCTCATTACATTTTTGCCTGATCGGAAGAGCATTCGATTGAAAGCAGGCGTAAACTTACTGAATGCCGCACGTCGTGCAGGCGTAAAAATAACGATACGATGTGATGGCAAGGCCGCTTGCCTGATGTGCAAGGTGAGAGTAGATGAAGCTGATGCTCATGCGTTGCACCCTCCGACCGATGCAGAAAAACGTAAACTGGGGCAGTTATTGGAACAAGGAACGAGACTGGCGTGTCAAGCCAAGGTTCGGGCTTCGTTGTCTGTACATGTGCCTGAAGATCCCCTCAAAGCCGCAATTCGCAAACAGCTGGAGCGTCAGCAACAGGAGGAAGATGACTGGTTCTAAAAATCTACTGTGGGAGCCAGCCATCTAACAATTTCGTTTAGTTAATTACGTTGTACTTCATGAGATCCAAGGAGGATACGGATGATCAAGAACACGTATAACACGCAGTGGAGTGGAAGAAAACAGCGAATCAGCGGTCTGCTGGTATTTTTATTATTTACTTTTGTGGGTAGTGGTTGCATGTATCAATCCCAAAGTGGTGCAGATCCCAAAGTCGCTTATCGGGAAAGTGTTAACCGAATACAGCTTGCAGTAGAAGCCTTTCAGAAAGATCAAGGGATATTGCCTATCCTGAATGCGGATGAAGCTACGCCCAAATTCGAAAAGTTCAGAGTTGATCTGGCTAAGTTGAAGCAGCAAGGATTCATTGATGAAATACCAGCAACGGCTTTTGAGAACGGTGGTAGCGCTTACTTCTTAATTCAGAACGAAGAGGTAGAGCCTACAATCAAAGTCATGGATCTGCAGACTGTGCAAAAGGTTAATGATGTGCAACGAATGGTTAATCAGTATAAATCCGTACATAATGGCAAGTTACCCATAGGAGATGAGTTATATCCTGGTCTGCATGTTGTAGATATGAAAGAAGCTGCTGTTGCTGGCGCACCTGAGGTTACGCTTAACAGTGTGTACTCGGGGCAAGAACTACCCTTTATAGTGGATGAGGCAGGTAACGTATATGTCGATTATGCTTTTGACATTATGCAGGCGGTGGAGAAATCAGAAAAATCGCCAACGGAAACAATGGACGTACGTGACTTTCTGTTGGAACACTCGTATTTTGTACCTGTAAAATCAGTCACTTATGCTTGGGAGAGCAATACTCCTGTAGCAAAAAGCAATTCATTATAATTTAAATGATATATGTTTTACTTAAAAGGAGAATTCCGTTCTAAGGAATATCTCCCTTTTTGGTATACGTTGATGGTATGACGTTGAGTCCCTTGACGGATGGCTTCTTCAATGTACTTGAACGCACCTTCATGAAATCTAAAAATTCAAAACGGCATAATTATCGCAGAGTGTTCATAAGGTAGACTGTAATAAAGACGCGCAGTCCGGGAGCCGGGCAATTTCTTGAGATAAAAACCTTAAGAAAAAAACAAAAATACGCGTCATAATGCTGCATACGGATACATAAGATGATACTAGTCCAATTGCATGTACGAGTTAACGCCGCTTTCGCCGGTTTCATCAGAATGCAACGTTCGGCGGCGGACGACTTCCGGGCACTCACAAAGGCGGCTCTACCGTTGCAGGGATTTCAGTCTTCTGATTGAAAAAACGAAGCGGATGCTCTTTAGCATTTTTCCTTCGGAGTAATTTAGGGAGGGGATTTCATTGGAGAAAGTAGACATTTTTAAGGACATTGCTGAGCGGACCGGAGGGGATATCTATCTCGGGGTTGTCGGCGCAGTCCGGACGGGGAAATCAACATTTATTAAACGATTCATGGAAACGATCGTATTGCCTAACATCGCAAGTGAGGCTGATCGTGCCCGTGCAGTGGATGAACTTCCACAGAGTGCAGCAGGTAAAACGATCATGACCACCGAACCGAAATTCGTACCGAATAATGCGGTTCAGATTAAAGTTGCCGAAGGATTGGATGTCAATGTACGTCTTGTGGACTGTGTAGGTTACGCTGTGGAAGGTGCCAAGGGATATGAGGATGAGAATGGGCCACGCATGATCTCCACGCCTTGGTTCGATGAGCCAATTCCGTTCCAGGAAGCGGCAGAGATTGGCACGCGGAAAGTCATTCAGGAACATTCCACACTGGGCGTTGTTGTTACAACGGATGGTACAATCGCAGAGATTGCACGGAGTTCCTATGTAGAGTCCGAAGAGCGTGTCATCGCTGAACTGAAGGAAGTGGGTAAGCCGTTTGTACTGGTCATCAACTCTACTCGTCCACGCAGTGAAGAGGCTCTTCAATTGCGTAACGAGCTTGCAGCGAAATATGACATCCCAGTGATGACCCTGAGTGCAGCGACAATGACAGAAGACGATGTGACAGGTGTCCTTCGTGAAGTATTGTATGAGTTCCCAGTACATGAGGTGAATGTGAATTTACCGAGCTGGGTTATGGTATTGAATGATACACACTGGTTGCGTAGCAACTATGAAAATTCTGTTCGTGACACGGTGAAGGATATTCGTCGTTTGCGTGATGTGGATCGCGTTGTATCCCAGTTCATGGAATACGAATTCATTGACCGTGCTGGACTAAGCGGAATGAATATGGGTCAGGGCGTAGCCGAGATTGATCTGTATGCACCGGATGAGTTATACGATCAGATCCTCGTGGAAGTTGTGGGGATTGAGATTCGAGGCAAAGATCATCTGTTACAACTGATGCAAGAGTTCTCTCATGCCAAAAGAGAGTATGATCGCTTCGCTGAAGCGCTGGAGATGGTCAAAACGACCGGTTACGGCATTGCGGCACCTTCTCTGGCTGAGATGGCATTGGATGAACCTGAACTGATTCGTCAGGGAACTAAATTCGGAGTACGCTTAAAGGCAACCGCACCTTCCATCCATATGATTAGAGTCGATGTGGAGTCTGAATTCGCACCGATTATCGGTACGGAGAAGCAGAGTGAGGAACTGGTGAGATATCTGATGCAGGACTTCGAAAATGATCCGATCAAGGTATGGGATTCAGATATGTTCGGGCGTTCATTGCATTCCATCGTAAGAGAAGGTATTCAGGGCAAGATTGCTATGATGCCGGATAATGCCCGTTATAAGCTTCAGGAAACGCTCGGAAGAATCATTAACGAAGGATCGGGCGGATTAATCGCCATCATACTGTAAAATCAAAGACCGCAAGGGATGCCTTGCGGTCTTTTTCGTGTTAATTTTTTCTTAATTATGGAGGATATGGATGGAAGATTAGCCTTTTCAAAAAAACTTAGCGAGTTTTAGCTTTAAATTGCTAAAACCCATTTACATACTAGGGATTAGCCGTTATATTAATATTCAACTATTGTGATCGAGATCACAGAGAGAGAATGACTAGGGGGAATAGAGATGAAGAGAAAAGCTACGAAATGGGTTTGGTTAAGTGTACTGCTCGTGTTTACATTGGCACTGTCCGCATGCGGAATCAAAAAAGAGCCAGCAGCAACACCAGCTTCTGGAGCGGAGGACAAGCCTGCGACTGAGGCGGTGACTGGCCCGCTAAGTGGTAAACGGGTTGCTCTGATTATGGAATTCAACACAGGTACATTCTCACAACAATATGTGCAAGGTGTTCGAGAAGAGATTGAAAAATTCGGTGGCACGCTGACGACGTTTGTTGCCGATAACGATAAAGCGAAAATGGTATCATTGCTTGATAGTGCAATTAACCAAAAGTTTGATGCGATTCTGACGGACCATGGTGATTCTTTGCTTGAACCAGGTGTCAAAAAGGCTGTAGAACAAAACATCCCAGTTGTTGTATTTGATGCGGATATCAGCGTTCCTGGTGCTACAGTGTTGTCCCAGGATGATCAGAAGATGGCTGAGCTTACCTTAGAACAAATGAAAAAGGACATTAACGGTCAAGGCAATATTGTTAAAGTATGGGTAGCTGGATTTGCACCGATGGAACGCCGCCAGGTGTCATACGCTAAGTTTATGAGCGAAAACCCTGATATTAAAGAGATTGCAACATTTGGTTCAGCTCAAAATCCAGCGCTTGATACACAAGCGAAAATGGAAGCAATTCTGAAGCAATATCCAAAAGGTGAAATTACTGCAGTGTGGACGGCATGGGATGAATTTGCTAAAGGTGCAGCACGTGCAATTCAACAAGCTGGCCGTGATGAAATTAAAGTTTACGGTATCGATATGAGTGATGAAGACTTGCAAATGATTCAAGATCCTAAAAATCCATGGGTTGCATCCGCAGCAGTTGATCCAACGGACATTGGACGGGTACAAGTTCGTTACGCTTACCAAAAGATTAATGGTGACGAGACAGAGGATGCAGTGGTACTCAATCCGGTTTATGTACAACGTGAAGCATTGCCTGAGAAACAAATTTCTACTTCCGAGCTGTCAGAGTATGTAGAAGGCTGGGGTGGAAGTACGCAGGGTATCAAGGATTGGATGAAGGATTACGGCATTACTGCCAAATAAGCACTGTTGTACATCAATAGCACCAACAAGCGTTAGTCGAGCGCGCCGTCAGGCGCGCTTTTTCCAGCAACTACAGACATGACGCGTACTGGATAATGGGCTTACCGATGAAATAAGAAAAAGACGAATACTCCCATGGGAAGAGATTGGAGGTATACATCATGACAACGGCATCTATTCTGCTGACAATGGAACATATCCATAAACAGTTTGCAGGCGTTCCTGCACTTAAAGATGTGAATTTCTCTGTAAAAGGTGGAGAGATTCATGCTCTTCTTGGAGCTAATGGAGCCGGAAAGAGTACACTAATGAAGATTCTGTCCGGTGCCTATCCGCTAGATCAGGGCACGATTAACCTGAACGGGCAGATCCTGCGTCTGACCTCTCCTGGAGATGCCAAAAGCCAGGGGATCCACTGTGTGTATCAGGAAGTGGATGCAGCCCTAGTACCTCAATTAACTGCTGCAGAGAATATTATGTTAGATCAACTTGCGTCTTCTGCTGGGGCTGGTGGAAGAGTCCTCGAAAATTGCAGCAGCGCGCTAGTGAGGTGTTGAAGCAGTTGGGAGCAGACTTTTCTGTGCATAAGAAAGTGGCTGATCTCACACTTGCAGAGAAACAGATGATTTTGCTCGCGCGTATTCTGGTTCAGGAAGCGAAGGTTATTATTTTTGATGAGCCAACTGCACCACTTAGTCAGGAAGAGACAGATGCTTTTTTCCGCATTGTGCATTTGTTGAAGGATCGTGGAGTTGCATGTATTTTCATTACACACCGCCTGGTTGAAGTCACGGGTCATTGTGATCGGGTAACGGTGATGAGAGATGGTCAGCATGTGTTTACGGGGGATACTCGTGGACTTACGATTAACGATCTAGTCACCCAGATGTTAGGTAAGTCTTTTGATGAGGAATTTCCTAAGATTGAAGCGCCAATCGGTGATCTGTTGCTTGAAGCACGTGGACTCCGGCGTGGGCTTAAGGTCAAAGGCGTTGATCTATCTGTACACCGCGGTGAGGTGCTTGCTGTAGTAGGACTTGTTGGTGCGGGCAAAACGGAATGTTCACGCCTTTTGATTGGAGCAGACCGGCTGGAGGCAGGAGAGGTTCGTTTGAACAACAACAAGCTTCGCATGGCTGAACCCGCTGATGCTGCGGCATTGGGAATCGTCTCCGTACCTGAAGAGCGTCGTAAACAGGGTATCCTAATTCATGAGAATGTTGAACGCAACTTAAGTTTGCCGTTGCTCAGCAGACTCAGCAGGCTTGGTTTTGTAAGCCGTAAAAGGGAACGTGAGAATGCGGAAACGTTGATTCAGCAACTTGGTATTAAAACCTCTTCTGTTCGTCAGGAGGTCAAGTATTTAAGTGGGGGTAACCAGCAAAAGGTAGCCATTGGCAAATGGTTAAACGCGGATGCTGAAGTGTTCATATTCGATGAGCCAACAAAAGGTGTAGACATTGGAGCCAAAAGTGATATTTTTCGAATTATTAACCAACTGGCTCTGGCAGGAAAAGCGGTCATTTATTTCACATGTGAATTGGATGAGGGACTTGGAATCGGCGACCGCATTGCAGTGATGTGTGAAGGTGAGATTGTGAAGGAATTCAAACGAGGCGAAACTAACCAAGAACAGCTGCTATACTACGCAAGCGGTGGACAAGAGGTGCAAGCATGAAGGACAAATCATTAGATTTTGCGTTCCGTTATGGAGCGATTATCGTTATTATTGGTGTTATTGCATTTTTCGGCATTAAATTGCCTTATTTCTTTACGTACAGCAACTTAACCGATATTCTAGGTTCCATCTCGATCGTGACGTTTGTGGCGATTGGTGTCACATTATCTCTAATTGTTGATGGATTCGACCTCTCTGTAGGTGCAACTGTATCACTAACGACGGTGGTTACTGCCTCTTTAATGATCTGGTACCAACAGCCGTTAGCAGTCGTTATCATCGTTCCGCTGGTGATCGGGGCTGTCATTGGTCTTCTTAATGCGCTGCTTATTGTGAAACTGCGTATCCCTGACCTGCTGGCTACACTAGCCACGATGTACATTATTGGTGGAATTCACAAAACGTACGCACAAGGTTACACGATCTATAATCATATGCAATTTCCGGATGGAAGCAAAGCAGCGGGGGAGATGGATCCAACGTTTCTGCAGCTTGGGCAGGGAAAATGGCTGGGCATGCCGATTTCGGTCATCCTTTTGCTCATTGCGGTAATCGGCGTTCACATCTTTTTAACGTATACGAAATACGGTCGTCAAATGTACATTACTGGAGGCAATGAAGAGGCTGCAAGATTGTCTGGAATCAAGGTGAAAAAGGTAAGAACACTAGCCTATGTGGCAGCAGGCGTGTTTGCTGCAATCGGTGGTATTATCTATGCGTCCAAGGTTGGTTCAGGACAGATCGATGCTGGTTCTCCGTTGTTAATGGAATCGGTGGCGGCGGTGTTTGTAGGGTTTTCGGTGTTCGGGGCGGGTAAACCAAACGTTATTGGAACATTTATAGGTTCCGTGTTAATCGGCGTTTTAGTGAATGGTTTGACGATGATGAATGTACAGTATTTTACACACGATATTGTAAAAGGTGGCGTTCTTGTACTAGCCTTGGCTGTTACATTTTACGTGTTAAACCGCAACCGCACTTGAAATTGTGTGCTGTCTGTATTAGTATAAAATTTGTTCCGCGTATGGAGCGCGCTTGGTTTCAGGCGGCATTCTGCCGGAAAGAACTGTTAACCGCAAGCGGAGAATGGTGTTCATCACGCTCAAGATTTACGTAGATTTTTTGCGTATGAACGTATATTTCGCGATAAAACGGAAACACAGTATAACATTCAGGACATTGATTCAGGAGGTGAAAAACAAATGAATAAATCAGACTTGATTACACACGTGTCTGAAGCTACTGAACTGTCCAAGAAGGATGTAACGAAAGCGGTTGATGCCGTATTCGAAGCAATCTCTGAGGCTCTTCAAAGCGGAGACAAAGTACAATTGGTTGGTTTTGGGAACTTCGAAGTTCGCGAACGTTCTGCTCGTAAAGGACGTAACCCGCAAACAGGTGAAGAAATCGAAATTCCTGCGAGCAAAATTCCTGCATTCAAACCAGGTAAAGCGCTCAAAGACGGAATTAAATAAGATTTCTACATATTCCATATGTCGACAAAAAGACCGTGACTTGTTCACGGCCTTTTCTTTTGCCTTTTTAAAGAGGATCTGAACGATTGTCTGACGGATTAGCTTCTTCGGGCTGCAGGGCATAAGCAATTAAAATCAATTCTTTGCCTGCGGCTTCAGAGAGATGCTGTTCAATCTCTTGAATCTGATGCACATGCTCTTCTGTGAGCGTTGCTGGAGTATATTTCAGATGAATTCTCCTTTCTGAATCTAGATACTTTGTAGTATGACCCAGCATTTAATAATTGTTGCGTTCCATATGGATAGGACTCTGTTGACAAATGCAAAAATTTTAATCATCATTAACGCTATTGAACTAGGAGAGGGGACGTTACGTGATGGACCATCCAACCGGCAGTGATTATATTGTCATTCGAGCGGAGGAGAACGGTGTACAGGTAATCGGCTTAACTCGGGGCCAAGACACGCGTTTTCATCATACAGAAAAGCTCGATAAGGGAGAAGTGATGTTTGCTCAATTCACGAATCATACTTCTGCCATCAAAATCCGAGGCAAGGCTACGCTGATTACCAAGCATGGTGAAATTCAGTCCGAATAATGAAAATTGCAGGCATAGCCTGCTTTTTTTCATTGTACAATGAGGTATGAGCCTTTACCGGACAGACTACACTAACAGGTGAGGGCAGGGAGGCATTTATGAAACCCGGAATGATCCTTACAACTTCAGTGTTAGCAACGGTTGCGGTTGTTTTTCTGCTTGTAGCGATACAGAACTTACATACACGTACATGGGGGGGATCACGTACTACCAGTCACAGCGACCAAAGCACCAGATGAATTGTCCGATAAAAACTTGGTCGATGTGCTACATTCTATGCATTTAACAACTCCTATCGCAAGAGTAGAATGGAAGCAATCCATTTTGAAGCTCGACTTAAAGGTGATTGGAACGGGAACAAGCCATAGTGAAATATACGCCAACATGGCTGCTGTGGCTGAGCTCAGTTTTCGTAGCTTGGACAATGTGGAACAAGTATTGCTTCGTGTCATGGCAGAGGATGAATGGCTGCATAAGCAACATCTGTTACTTGCTGCGGATATTCGCCGAAATGAATGGCCTTTGGAAGCCATTGATGCCCTTCGAAATTGGAATAGTCCAGCGTTATCTGGCGAATTAAAAGCATGGTTTCATATTATGGAGACGGAACTCTGGAGGAAGCAATTCGAAATGTTGAACCAGGGGTAATAGAATAGCAGGATTCAGTGCGTGTCAGATAAACATATGCTATAATATATAAGATTGTAGTGCAGAAAAAGGTTTAACAATGCAAAGTCTCGGAGGCTGGAGAATGAATTCATATCGCGTACCCCAACTAGCAAAAAAATATACGGATTACGACATGATTCGACAACATACGGAAATACCACCGTTTCCGGATAGCCGAGCGCGTCTGTTGCAGGTGTTTGTGAGCCGCACGGATGAGAAGCAGCATAATGAAATATATGCTCTAGCTACCTCGCTCGTTCAGTTGGCCATGGATACGCATGATCGTATTGATACTTTATCCGGAGCACGTAAAGAACAGGAGATGCGTTCACGTCAGTTGAATGTACTCGCTGGCGATTATTTCAGTAGTCGATTCTATCAACTGCTTGCCCATGCCGACCGGATCGAAATGATTGGTAAACTTAGTGGTGCAGTCGCTGAGGTTAACGTGGGTAAGATGTCATTATATGAACGTATGAAGAAGCTTGTCGTTTCGCCTGATGAATACTTACGTGAAACGGTACAGCTGAAAATGCAGCTGTTTCTTTCTTTTACAGACATAATTGGTGAAAAGGAACAGTCTATCTGGGAGCATCTGCTTGCTGAATTTAGTACCTGTGAGAACATTGTGGAAGAATTGCAGAAGCTAAATGATGAGAAATGCTTTGTCTACAGTTATGCCTTCTGGAGTATCTATGAGCAGGGCAGTGATGAGGAACGGAAGGTTCTTCTTCAACCTGAGCCGGATATGCGTGTATGGGCTGGACTGGTTCTGAAGTATCGAATTGGTGAAATCTTGTTGGACAAGCTTCGTAATAGTACACACCGCATACAGCAATTATTGCAAGATAAGGTGGAGGGGGAAGGACTGCATGAAGTGCAGACTATTTTGGAACCTTACCTCACTTATTTGCAGCCTTCGCATGCGGTAGTTAGGGAAGACTGAGGGGGAGACGAATGGGTAGCACAGAGACCAAACCGAAAGAAGAATTTGTCCATTCGGTTTTTCAGAGTATTGCAGGTAAATACGATGTCATGAATGATATCCTAAGTTTTCGTAGGCACAAAGCTTGGCGTAAATTCACCATGAAAAAGATGAACATGTCCCAAGGAGATACAGGGCTTGATCTATGCTGCGGAACCTGCGACTGGACGCTTGCCATGGCGGAAGCAAGTGAAACGGGTCACATGCATGGTCTGGACTTTAGCAGTAACATGCTTGAGGTAGGTCAGACGAAGATTAATGCTGTGAATCGCGAGAAGCAGATCACACTTGTACAGGGAAATGCGATGTCACTACCGTTTGAAGATAATACGTTCGACTACGTGACGATCGGTTTTGGTCTTCGGAATGTACCGGATCTGAGACAGGTTCTGTCTGAGATGCAACGTGTGGTGAAGCCGGGAGGCAAAGTGGTATGTCTAGAGCTATCCAAGCCAACATGGCAGCCTTTTAAAGGCATTTATTATTTTTATTTTGAACATATGTTGCCTAATCTGGCCAAACTATTTGCTAAACGTTATGAGCAGTACAAATGGCTACCAGACTCGCTGGCACTATTTCCGGGAAGAAAGGAACTGGCGAGCATTTTCGAAGAAACCGGATTACAGCAAGTGCAGGCCTATCCTCTGACCGGAGGCATCGCGGCACTGCATATTGGAACCAAGGAGAATCAGCATGTTTAGGAAAATTCGTATCTTTTTAGAAATGATCAAGATTGAACACACGCTTTTTGCATTACCTTTTGCTTTTATGGGAGCTATTCTCGGTTCCATGTTAGTCAACGGCACGTTTCCATCCTGGATGCAAATCTTCTGGGTATTACTCGCTATGGTAGGTGCGCGAAGTGCAGCATTTGGTCTCAATCGTATTATTGACCAAGCCATTGACGGTAAGAACCCACGTACGGCAATGCGAGCTATTCCTGCTGGATTGCTGAAGAACGGCGAAGTAGTTATTTTCATTATCGTATCGTTTATATTGTTATTCTGGGCATCATCCAATCTTAATGTGTTATCCATGCAATTGTTGCCTATTGCTGTGTTTATGCTAGTACTGTATTCATATACCAAACGTTTCACCTGGTTATGTCATATCGTGCTTGGTATGACGATTGGTTTGGCTCCACTTGGGGGCTGGGTCGCGGTTACGGGTTCGATGGATTGGACAGCGATTGTACTCTACGTTACGATTGTATTCTGGACAGCGGGCTTCGATATCATCTATGCATGTCAAGATTTGGAGTTTGATCAGGGAGAGGGCTTGCATTCCATTCCTTCTCGCTTTGGATTGATTAAGTCACTGAAGATCGCAAAATTCTTCCATATCATTACGGCGATTGGTTTCTTAGCACTTTTGTTAATGACTGATCTTAGCTGGTGGTATGGTGCCGGTATGTTGATTACGTACGGTATTCTATTCTATGAGCATTACATTGTTTCACCTAATGACATGAGCCGAGTTCAAACGGCATTCTTTACGATGAATAGTGTGCTAAGTCTTGTAGTGTTTACGTTCACTTTGATTGATCTGGCGGTGAAGTAACGATGCAGCAGCCGGACAATAAACGCCTCGTCGTTGGTATAACTGGAGCCAGTGGAAGCATTTATGGCATTAGGCTGATTGAAACGTTACTTGATCTGAACTACACCGTACATCTCGTGATTTCTAATGCGGGCTGGCGTGTATTAAGAGAGGAAATGGACTGGGATATTACGAGCCGTGACGCTGTGCTTGAAGAAAAATTCGGCGGTCATTCCGGCTCACTTATCTACCATCCCGTTAGTGATATTGGAGCATCCATTGCAAGTGGATCATATCTTGCTGATGGTATGATCATCATGCCTTGCTCTATGGGAACTCTCTCATCCATTGCGCAAGGTTCATCTGACAATCTGATGTCTCGCGCAGCCGATGTGATGATGAAGGAAGCGAGACCGTTAATTCTCGTTCCACGAGAGACGCCGCTGCATGCAATCCATTTGGAGAACATGTTGAAGCTCTCCAGACTAGGTGTACGCATGATTCCGGCGATGCCGGCATTTTATTACAAACCTCAAAGTATGGAAGAGTTGATTATGTTTTTGGTAGGCAAAGTGCTGGATAATTTGCGCATACCGCATCAGCTCTTCAAGCGATGGGGAGAACCGGATGAACGGGGTTAACAACTGGAAGCTGGTCACATCCATTGACTAGTAAGAAGAGATTAAGCTTCGAGTTGTTGCCCCACACCCGGGGTATTGGTGAGTGCTGATGAATGATCGAAATGACACACAGCCTTGACCCATACTCCGGCAACTTCTGTATCCTTGTTTCAGAATACGTCGAAGAGTTTAAATCCCGGATGTCGGTCATGGCATTCGAAGAAAAGTGTACGACATATACAGAACACAAGTAGGGACGGCGAGCCCGGGCTTTCGTTATGCCTGCAGGCCGGAATTGCTGGAGGGAAGGTAAGCATGGATTTTTGGACTGACAATACGCTGATACGGGTGAACGAATGAAACTATTAGATATTTTCGGGTTGTTAAAAAAAGATATGGATTACATTGAAAAAGAGTTATATCGCAGTGTTCAAGGGGAACAAAAGTTGCTGAGTGAAACTTCACTTCACTTGCTCAAAGCTGGTGGGAAACGTTTACGCCCAGTATTTGTGCTGCTTGGTGGGAAATACGGTACATATGATATTGAGCGACTGAAGCTCATTGCGGTTCCGCTCGAATTGATACATTCAGCCTCCCTTGTGCATGATGATGTCATTGATAATGCGGCAACACGTAGGGGCAAGCCAACAGTGAAATCCAAGTGGGATAATCGGATTGCTATGTACACCGGGGATTATATTTACGGGAAAGCGCTGCAAATGACAGCTGGCTTATCTGATCCGGCAATTCATCGTATTCTGGCGAAGGCGATGGTGCAGATGTCCATTGGCGAGATGGAGCAGATTCGCGACTTTTTTAACACAGGACAAAGTGTGCGTAATTATCTCCTTCGTATTCGGCGTAAAACGGCGTTGCTGATTGCAGTAAGTTGTCAATTGGGAGCTTTAGCGACTCGTGCGCCTAAGGAAGTATCCTCTCTGCTGTATACCTACGGATACAATGTGGGCATGGCGTTTCAGATTCAGGATGATGTATTGGATCTGATCGGAACAGAGAAGCAACTGGGCAAGCCTCCGGGCAGTGATATGAAGCAGGGAAACATTACGTTGCCCGTGCTCTATGCATTACAAGAACAGCAGTTACGTGAACCGCTACTAGAAGAAATTGCTCGTGTACAGCATGAGGACGGACGTGCAAGCGCATCAGATGCCATTGGAATGATTCGCCAAAGTCAAGGAATCGCTAAAGCTGAAGCACTCGCTGACCGATATATGAAGAAAGCGCTCGATGCTCTGGATCAACTACCTAACATCAAGACCAGCAAAAATTTGCGTGATATTGCTCATTTTGTAGTTAAACGTACTCATTAATTTCAGTTGTCGATTCAATTCAGGATTGGCAGTTGAATGACTCATGCACGAATGTAGGAGTGACAATCCTCATTGGGAGGAATTGCTCTTGTATGTTACAATCAAAGGGATTGCGTCTACATATTGAAATAACTTTGAACCGTGAGTGAGGAGTGAGCCAATGGATCGTACATTTTTGATGGTGAAGCCTGATGGTGTGCAGCGTGGTTTGATAGGGCGTATCGTTAGCCGTCTGGAAGACAAAGGGTTTAAAATGGTTGCGGGCAAGCTGGTTCAGATGACTGAGGATCAGGCTAAGCGGCATTATGCCGAGCATGAAGGCAAGCCGTTCTTCGATGAATTAGTAGGATTTATTACATCTGGGCCTGTATTTGCGATGGTTTGGGAAGGTGACGATATCGTGGCATTAGCGCGGATCGTAATCGGCAAGACCAATGTAAAGGAAGCAGCTCCAGGTACTATTCGTGGAGATTTTGCTAGTCACACACCGCATAACCTAATTCATGGGGCAGATTCGCCGGAAAGTGCTACCCGTGAAGCAGCAAACTTCTTTGGTTCTGAGGAATTGGTAACGTACGACAAGAGCATCGCAGCCTGGTTGTAATTTATTAACCAGAAGGGTGATACGATGCTGGAGCAGGAACAACAACTAGACCCGGATTATGCCGGATTCATTCGTAAAATCAAAGAGAGCACGGGCATTGACCTTGCTCAATACAAGGAAGGCCAGATGAAAAGACGGCTGACCACACTTCGCAACAAAAATGGATTTAATACATTTTCTATTTTTTTTGATGCTATGCAAAAGGATAAGTCCCTATTCTATGAATTTTTGGATCGTATGACGATCAACGTATCTGAATTCTGGCGTAATCCGAACCGCTGGGAAGTCCTTCGGGATCAGATATTACCTGAACTGGTCGGTTCCAAGCGTAAAGCGAAGGTATGGAGTGCGGCTTGTTCAACAGGTGAAGAACCGTATACGTTAGCTATGATTCTGGATACAATGGGGATTCTCAAGGATAGCTCGATTACAGCAAGTGATTTGGACGAAGGAGCAATAGCCAAAGCCAAAGAAGGTCGTTATATGGAGCGTTCTCTTAAAGATGTACCTAAGGAAACGGCTGAGCGTTACTTCAAGCAAGATGGCTTGGTGTACCGAATTGATGAGAAGCTCAAAAGTTCGGTTAAGTTTGTGAAGCAAAATCTGTTGTTGGACCGTTTCGATGACGGGTACGATCTGATTGTATGCCGGAACGTAATGATCTATTTTACCGAGGAAGCTAAAAACCTGTTGTACCACAAGTTTGCAGCAAGTTTGCGACCAGGCGGTGTTTTGTTCGTGGGCAGCACGGAGCAGATTTTCTCTCCTGGACAGTATGGCTTGGAGACAGCAGAGACGTTCTTTTATCGCAAAAAATAAGTTGATATCATAAATACAAAATATTGTTGATAACCGTCTGGGTTACACATGCTAATATGTGTGCTCAGGCGGTTATTTTGCAAAGCGCAGAAAAATGAATCAAGAAGCAGTTTATTATTAGGAAGATTGTACGGGTGATATACCCGTTTTGATGCAAGATAACGTGTGCTTTCTTGTCAAAGCGGGTCAGCTATACTATAATGAGCAAAGAAATTATGGGATTTTAGCAATGTGCAGTTTAACAGTTTAAAGGGGGAACGTATTATGAGTTTACGTTATTTGACCGCAGGGGAAACGCACGGACCCCAATTGACAGCTATTATTGAAGGATTACCGAGCAATCTGAATATTGACTTTGAAGAACTGAACTTCCAGCTTCACCGCCGCCAAAAAGGGTATGGTCGTGGACGCCGGATGCAAATTGAGAAGGATCAGGCAACATTTGTTGGTGGAATTCGCCATGGATATACGACAGGAGCACCTGTAGCACTTGTTGTTGAAAATAATGACTGGAAGCACTGGCAGAAGATTATGAACATTGAGCCAATCGAAGGCAGTGACGAAGAGAAGCGTCGTGTTCATCGTCCACGTCCCGGACATGCTGATCTTAACGGTGGACTCAAATATAATCTGAAGGACTTGCGTAACGTACTGGAGCGCTCTAGTGCACGTGAGACTACAGTCCGTGTAGCATGTGGTGCAATTGCAAGACAATTCCTTGCAGAATTCGGAATCAAAGTTGCTGGACGTGTCCTACGTATTGGAGAGATTGAGGCTCCGTATCGCGATCTGCCAATTGATGAATTGATCGAGGTAACAGAAGCTTCGTCAGTACGTGTAACGGATGCAGAGACTGAGAAGAAGATGGAAGCATACATTGATCAGATCAAACAAGAAGGCGACTCGATCGGCGGTATTGTTGAATGTATCGTTGAAGGTGTACCTATTGGTCTGGGTAGTCATGTACAGTATGACCGCAAATTGGATGCTCGAATTGCTCAAGGTGTAATGTCCATCAATGCCTTTAAAGGGGTAGAGATTGGTATCGGATTCGAAGCTGGTACGATTCGCGGATCCCAAGTGCATGATGAGATTATGCATACAGATGAACGTGGCTATCATCGTGCAACGAATCGTTTGGGTGGATTCGAAGGTGGTATGACTAACGGTATGCCTGTTGTTGTAAGAGGCGTAATGAAGCCAATTCCAACCCTTTATAAGCCGCTTCAGAGCGTGGATATCGATACCAAGGAAGCTTTTTCGGCTCAAGTTGAGCGTTCCGACGCATGTGCAGTTCCGGCAGCGAGTGTTGTTATGGAGCATGTGGTTGCATGGGAGATCGCAAAAGCGTTCCTAGAGAAGTTCGGTGGAGACTCCATGGAGGAAATCCGCGCGAACGTTGCAAGCTACCAGGCTCAATTGGAGAACTACTAAAATGCGCCAGTTAACAGTTCAATTAGAGGAAAGATCATACCCGATTCTGATTGGTTCTGGTTTATTGGCACAAGCACCCCAATTTTTTGAGCAATATGGTTTAACGAAGAAAAGCCCGCTACTGATTATTACGGATGAAAATGTGGCTCCTAAATATTTGTCCGCGCTTGAACAAACGCTGAGCACGGCTGGATTTACAGTTGTCTCGGCCGTTGTTCCTGCTGGTGAGACCTCGAAGTCATTATCCGTTTATCAAGATATGATGACAGCTGCAATTGAAGGCAAGCTAGATCGAAGCTCAGCCATTATTGCTCTGGGCGGTGGCGTGGTAGGAGATCTGGCTGGATTCGTTGCAGCTACATACATGCGTGGAATCAAATTCGTTCAAGTCCCTACAACGATCCTGGCTCATGACAGCAGTGTGGGCGGTAAAGTGGCTGTCAATCATCCACTTGCCAAAAATATGATCGGTGCATTCCATCAGCCGGAGCTTGTACTCTACGATGTGGATACACTGCAATCGTTGCCACCTCGTGATGTATCTGCTGGTTTATCGGAGATGCTGAAACATGGCTTGATTCGTGACGAAGCGTTTGCGCATTGGTGTGAAGAGCATGCAGAGCAGCTACTTGCTCTTGATCCAGAGGCACTTGGCTATGGACTTGAGCGTGGGTGCGGAATTAAGGCAGAGATTGTATCTAGAGATGAACGCGAAAATGGAGAACGAGCGCTGCTAAACCTGGGTCATACGATTGGTCATGCTATTGAAGCAATTGCCGGATACGGCGAATTCCTACATGGTGAAGCAATCTCGATCGGTATGGCTGGCTCAGCATTGCTTGGAGAGAAGCTGGGAGCCCCAGCTGGGCTGTATGATGATACAGTTCGTATGCTCCGTGCCTTGCGCCTTCCGGTAACATTACCGAGTCATCTAGGTACAGATGCATTAATGGAAGCGATGATGCATGACAAGAAGTTCCGTGAAGGACATATGGTCTTCATTATTCCTGATCGCATTGGCGCAGCTCGAATTGTAAAAGACGTGCCTGTGTCAGTTGTCATCGAAGTGATTGAATTGCTTAAGAAGGGAGATTAACAACATGGTGACACGCGGAATTCGCGGGGCTACAACAGTCACGCTTAACACCGAAGAACATATTTTGCAGGAGACGGCTATATTGTTACAAGAGATCGTAGATCGTAATGATATTACGCCGGAAGATATCTCTAGTGTCTGGATTACAATGACGGGAGATTTGGATGCAGCTTTTCCTGCAAAGGCCATTCGCCAGTTGGAAGGCTGGGAGCTTGTGCCGCTAATGTGCGCACTGGAAGTTCCAGTACAAGGGCGTTGCCGCTATGCATTCGTTTTATGGTGCATGTGAACACAGCCAAAGCACAGAATGAAATTAATCATGTTTACCTGAATGGTGCGCAGGCATTGCGACCGGATCTGGCAGCACCTTCCGGTTCATAATTACAGTGGTTGTCAAACCGAATGGAATCATGTATAGTGATAAGCAGTTGAGTAGAGTTTAGATTGAGCTGAGAGCAGCTGAGCTAGTGGAGTAATAGCAGAGTCCAGCGGGTGGTAGCCGGAGAAACATAGGCCGGTCAACTGATTCGCGGTACGTCGCGCTATAGGATTACAGGATTAGGGAAAGAGACGTGTCCAGTGACATCGTTTTGTTTTGGTATAGCTTGGTCAAATTGAGACCAGATTCTATGAATATACTCATGGATGAAGGGATTTGATTAGTGCACCTGAACGGAACATGTGTACAAGTGGATTTACGTTTAATCTACCGATAACCTGATGAATCCGGCAAAAGATGTATAGGGACTTGTTATTTATAAAACACGAACTTGTTGAATACAGCTTATAACCAAACCTCTACCTGATGGTAGAGGTTTTTTTGTATATATGTGCCTAATCTGAAAGGACGTGATCTAATGATAACGCCAAACGTTAATCAAGTACTGAAAATGTCAAATGAATATAATCTGATTCCCGTTGTTAAACGGATCTTGGCTGACATGGAGACGCCAATCCGAATCTTCCGCCGTTATGCCGACAATGACCGGGCATTCCTGTTGGAAAGTGTTGAGGGTGGAATTCAATGGGCGAGATATTCCTTTATCGGTACTGATCCGTTCTTGATGATTTCCGCCAAAAAAGGCCGAATCGTGGTCGAAGAGGCTGGGCAAACGCGGGAGCTTCCAGGTAAGCCGATTGAAGAACTGAAAGCTCTTTTGCGCAAGTATCGTAGCCCAAAAGATGATGAGCTTCCTCCGTTTACGGGCGGAGCGATTGGATTTTTCGGTTACGACTTACTGCAATATTATGAGAAGCTTCCGGCACACGCACTGGATGATCTAAAAATGGATGATATTCGCTTCATGTTCTGTGACCAAATTATCGTGTTTGACCATGTGAAGCAACAGATGCTGCTTGTAGGTAATGTGCATGTACGAGATGGAGCTACGGATGACGAAATCCGCCAAGCTTATGCACTGACTTCTGAGAAGCTGGAGCAGGCTGCAGAGCGTTTGCAGCAACAAGGGCCAGGTGAAAACTTGAATCCACGTTCGATTCCGGGTGATGTTGAGCTTGGCGATGTTCGTTCCAATCTGACGAAAGAGCAGTTTATTGGCAATGTGGAGCAGGCTAAAGAATACATCCGCGCGGGAGATATTTTTCAAGTGGTGCTGTCCCAGCGCTTTCACATTGATACCGAGGTTTCTCCGCTTCACGTATACAGAGTGCTTAGAACGTTGAATCCATCACCATATATGTATTATCTGAAGATGGATGATGAGATTATCGTAGGAACCTCGCCTGAGGCGCTAGTTAAAATAGATGGAAATCGTGTGGCGACACGACCCATTGCAGGGACTCGTCCAAGAGGTGCAACAGAGAGTGAAGATCGTGCACTTGCAGCAGATCTGTTACAGGATGAGAAGGAGCGTGCAGAGCATTTGATGCTGGTTGACTTGGGTCGAAACGATCTGGGACGGGTATCAAACTTTGGCACCGTGAAGTGTGACATGTTTATGGAGATCGAGCGGTACTCTCACGTTATGCACATGGTGTCGAATGTAACGGGTGAGCTTAGAGAAGATAAGGATTTCTTCGATGCATTCCTATCCTGTCTGCCTGCGGGAACCGTGTCTGGTGCACCAAAACTGCGTGCGATGGAGATTATTGCGGAGCTTGAGCGTGAGGCACGTGGGGCGTACGCGGGAGCGATTGGTTATCTTGGCTTCTCGGGCAATATGGATTCTTGTATTACGATCCGGACCATTATTTTCAAAAAGGGAAAAGCTTATGTGCAGGCTGGAGCAGGAATTGTATGGGATTCAGTGCCTGAGAAGGAATATGAAGAGACGGTGAACAAAGCCAAAGCGCTGCTCAAGGCGATTCGAACAGCGGAAGCGATGTTCCCGGCCAAGAGCAAACATCATGGATTGAAACTTGCTAATGCTGATTATTTTGTAAGTCCGGCAGGCGTCGCAGAAAACTGAGAGAGGAGAGACCGGAAATGAATATGAACCCTGTAATGAATGACAACTTGCAGCATCTGACTTCACAGCCTCAGTCGGAAGAGGGGATGAAACAAGGTCTGGCTAAAATTTTGGAGGGACATGATCTCCAGCAAGCGGAAGCACGTGACCTGATGTACTCCATTATGAAAGGTGAGGCGACTCCGGCTCAAATCGGAGGTTTGCTGATGGCGCTGCGGATGAAAGGTGAAACCGTGGATGAAATCACTGGTTTTGCCGAGGCTATGCGTGGTCAAGGCGGTAGAATTCTTACCGATGGTAATGGGCTGTTAGATACGTGTGGTACAGGTGGCTCAGGTATTCACAAATTTAATATCTCTACGGCTTCGGCGATTATAGCATCAGCAGTTTCTGTTCGGGTGGCCAAACATGGCAATCGTTCTGCATCAGGTAAAGCAGGCAGCGCCGATGTGCTTGAGGCGTTAGGGGTTAATATTCATCTGAATGGAGAGCAAGCAAGACAATGTCTTGAAGAGATTGGAATCTGTTTCTGTTTTGCTCAAGTGTATCATCCATCAATGAAACATGCGGCTGCACCACGCAAAGAGCTAGGTGTTCGCACAATCTTTAATATGCTTGGGCCGTTAACCAACCCTGCGGGTGCAGATCGTCAACTGCTTGGTTTGTACGACCGCAGCCGCACACCAATGATTGCCGAGGTTTTGAATCGTCTGGGATTAAAGAGAGCATTGGTAGTTGCTAGCCATGATGGTTTGGATGAAATCAGTATTTCTGCTCCTACCCAAGTATCGGAGTTAAGAAATGGAGAAGTACACACATATGACATTGATCCACGCAGTATGGGATTAAACTTGCACCCACTTGAAGCGGTACTGGGAGGAGATGCAGCCCAAAATGCCGAAATTATTAAACGGATCTTCCAGGGAGAGCGGAGCGCGTATCGTGATGTTGTTTTGCTGAATGCCGGGGCATGTATCTATGTGTCTGGTCTTGCGGATAGCATTGCGGAAGGTGTGACTATGGCTGCTGAGGCTGTAGATACAGGAAAAGCTGCTGGGAAACTGGAACAGTTAATATACACAACGGAGGCGTACAGTCATGTATCTTGATCGAATCGTTGCAACCAAACAGCAGGAAGTCGAAGTGCTCTCACGAACGTTTAACATGGATGAGGCGCTTAAAGAGATTGAGCAGTTGCCAGCAACACGGGGGTTTGAACGAGCGTTAGCAGAAGGGCGTAACCGAAAACTGGGCTTATTGCCGAAGTGAAGAAGGCTTCACCGTCCAAAGGATTAATTCGACCGGACTTTCATCCGGTGAACATTGCATTAGCTTATGAAAGAGCAGGAGCAGATTGCATCTCTGTACTCACGGATGTTTCTTACTTTCAAGGAAGTGCAGCGTATTTGAAGGAAATCCATCAAGCGGTGAACATTCCATTGCTTCGCAAAGATTTTATTATAGATGAGCGGCAGATTGCCGAAGCAAGACTGCTAGGAGCAGATGCAATTCTGCTGATTGCAAGTATTTTGACACCAGATCAGATTCGACGTTACTTGGATTTTGCCAAAAGTATAGGTCTGGATGCTTTAATTGAAGTGCATGATCAAGCCGAACTCGAGCAAGTATTAGAGATTCCGCAGGCAACGCTAATCGGGATTAACAATCGGAATCTAAAAACATTCGAGACAAGTCTGAATACAACACTTGATCTTATGAAACTGATCCCATCAGGGGTGACACTTATCAGTGAAAGTGGTATTGATGGTGCTGAGCGGTTAGAGGAATTAATTACAGCGGGTGTTCACGGGATCCTCGTTGGGGAGCATCTGATGCGTAAGGATGATGTTGAAGCGGCTGTGAACGAATTAATGGGTTCTCGATGATGAATGAATATACGAATGGCGGTACGGGAAGCAGAGACATGAATCTGCACCAGCAACCGGCAGCGGCCGTAAAAATTTGTGGAATTCAGGACGTTGAAGTGCTAAAATCGATGATAAACTTGCCTGTTGATTATGTTGGTGTTGTTTTTGCCAAATCCCGTCGTCGTATTGAACCCAAGCAGGCTGCCGAATTAAAAGAAGTATTGCTGGCGTGGACGACATTTGATCGACCGAAGTTAACCGGGGGATTTGTTAATCCAACTATGGAAGAGCTTGAACAGGTCATGGACGCTGCAGCATTAGATGTGATACAGCTACATGGACAGGAAACACCAGCGTTCTGTGAGCAGGTGAAGCAACGCTTTCAGACTGAAGTCTTCAAAGCTTTTTCTTTTCCTAAAAATGAGTCCGGTACCGAAGCGGTTGATACCACGCTAAAGACACTTGATAATTACGTGCACACAATAGATGCTATATTGCTTGATACGTATGATCCTCAATATGTTGGTGGTTCTGGTCATACCTTTGCTTGGGAACGGATTCCAACCTATGCGAAGTGGGCGAGAAATCACGGTATTGAGTTGTTTGTGGCTGGTGGTTTGAAGCCTGATAATGTTCAACAATTAATTCAGACATATGCACCGGATGGCGTTGACGTATCAAGTGGAGTAGAGACGGACGGTGTTAAAGATATCGCTAAGATTACAGCATTTGTAGAGAGGGTGAAGCAGGCATGACACATCAATTGCCGGATCAACACGGGCGTTTCGGCTCCTTCGGAGGCCGCTTTGTTCCTGAGACATTAATGAACGCATTAATCGAACTAGAGGAAGCATACAGCCGCTTTTCAGAAGATGAGGAATTCAATAAAGAATTAAACTATCTGCTAAGTGAGTATTCTGGTCGGGAGACTCCGCTGTATTATGCAGAGCAACTTTCTCGTCGTTTGGGTGGGCCAAAGGTGTACCTGAAGCGCGAGGATCTGAACCACACGGGTGCACATAAAATCAATAATGCCATCGGGCAAGGATTACTTGCTAAACGGATGGGCAAAAAGAAAGTCATTGCTGAAACAGGAGCAGGTCAACATGGCGTAGCTACAGCAACGGTTGCTGCTTTGCTTGGTTTAGAGTGTAAGGTATTCATGGGTGAGGAAGATACCGAGCGTCAACAATTGAATGTATTCCGGATGAAGTTGCTCGGTGCAGAAGTAATTCCAGTAACGTCAGGAACGAGAACGCTGAAGGATGCGGGGAATGAAGCTCTGCGATATTGGGTTAGTAATGTAGAAGATACATTCTATGTCCTTGGTTCAGTTGTAGGGCCACACCCTTATCCAATGATGGTGCGTAACTTCCAGCGGGTAATCGGGGATGAGACTCGTCGTCAGATTCAAGAGCTTGAAGGTCGTCTGCCTGATGTCATTGTTGCAGCAGTAGGTGGCGGAAGCAATGCCATCGGTATGTTCTATCCGTTTATCGGTGATGCAGATGTGAAGCTTGTAGGGGTCGAAGCAGCAGGCAAAGGCGTGGATACTGAATTCCATGCGGCAACGATGAGCAAAGGAACACATGGCGTATTCCAAGGCTCTATGAGCTATTTGTTGCAGGATGAATATGGACAGGTTCAGCCGGCTCACTCCATCTCTGCTGGATTAGATTATCCGGGTGTAGGGCCAGAGCATTCATATCTTAAAGATATCGAGCGCGCGAAATATGTTCCGATCACGGATCAGGAAGCGTTGGATGCCCTGCAATTGCTCTCCAGAACCGAAGGAATCATACCTGCTCTAGAGTCTGCTCATGCCGTTGCACAGGTAGTTAAGCTTGCTCCCGAGCTCACGTCTGATGATATTGTAGTCATTTGTCTATCAGGTCGTGGAGATAAGGACGTTGAATCCATCATGAAGTATACGGGAGGGCAATTCGCATGAATTTAATGGATCAAACCTTCCAACAATTGAAAGAGCAGAATCGTACAGCACTTATTCCTTTTCTAACGGTTGGAGATCCAAATGTGGATACAACGGTAGAGATTATTAAGGAGCTTGAACAAGCGGGTGCAGATATTCTAGAGCTAGGCGTACCATACTCAGATCCACTCGCCGACGGTCCTGTTATTCAGCGTGCTTCCGAGCGGGCACTGAAAAGCCAGATCACCATTCGTACATGTATGGAGACGGCAGCTAAGGCACGTGAAGCTGGAGTGAAAATGCCTTTTGTTTTATTTACGTATTATAATCCTGTGCTTCAGACAGGTCTTGATGTATTTTTTAATGAATTGCTTAAGCATGACATCAGTGGCATGATTATCCCGGATCTTCCGATCGAAGAGGCCGAAGAGATGCGTCGTCGTGCTGAAGCGGCGGGCGTGCATTTGGTGCCACTTGTTGCACCTACGTCCAATGCCAGAATTGAGCGTATCGTCTCGGGTGCACGTGGTTTCATCTATTGTGTATCTTCCCTCGGTGTAACCGGAGAAAGAGCATCCTTCTTTGAAGGCGTTGAGCAGTTTATTGAAACGGTTAAAAGTTTAACTGACCTTCCGGTAGCTGTTGGATTCGGTATATCCAGCCGTGAACAGGTGGCACATTTCTCCCGTATTTGTGATGGGGTTGTTGTGGGTAGTGCTATTGTTCGTCAGGTGGAGGAGGCCATCCCGCTCCTGGAGAATCCAGAGACCCATCAGGCAGGACTGTTGCAAATTCGCAACTTTGTGGCACAATTAAAAGGATAGGGACTATATTTAAGAATCCCTCAGTATGTAATAGCATCATGAACTTTATTTGATGAACAGGAGGTGGTCGGATTGAAACCTAAATCCCAGATTGTTAATCTGCCGGTGTACCAGCCAGGCAAACCGATTGAAGAAGTGAAACGTGAACTGGGGCTTGAGCAAGTCATCAAGCTGGCCTCCAACGAGAATCCATACGGCAGCTCTCCTGCTGCATTGGAAGCTATTACTAGAGAAGTCGTGAATGTTAGCATATATCCAGACGGAAGTGCGGCTGAACTTACAGGAGTTCTTGCTGAGCACCTCGGCGTGAATCGCAACAATCTGATTTTTGGCTGTGGGTCAGATGAGATCATTGCCCTGATTACACGGGCGTTCTTCCTTCCGGGAGATGAGACGATCATGGCAGATCAGACGTTTTCGGTGTATAAAAGCAATGCCGATATTGAGGGCGCGGTAAGCATTGAGGTGCCATTGAAGGATGGGACTCATGATTTGACGTCCATGCTGGCACAGATCAACGACAAAACAAAAGTGGTGTGGGTATGTAACCCTAACAATCCTACAGGCACGATCATTTCTGAACAGGAACTGACTGCGTTTATGGATCGGGTACCTTCTCATGTTATGGTCGTGTTGGATGAAGCCTATTATGAATTCGTAACGGATCAAGCCTATCCTCAAAGTATTGCTTTGTTAGATCGTTACCCTAACTTGGTTATTTTGCGGACATTCTCCAAAATTTATGGGTTGGCTTCCTTACGGATCGGATATGGTATTGCAAGCCCGCAGATCATCGACTTAATTAATCGTGTGCGTGAGCCATTTAACACCTCGCGGTTTGGTCAGGTGGCGGCGACAGCAGCGATACGGGATCAGGCCTTTGTTAAAGAGTGTGCTCAGCGCAATACGGAAGAGCGTGAATTCCTGCAAAATGAGTTCTCACGCCTTGGATTGCCATACTTCCCATCGCAAGGTAACTTCATTATGGTTGACTTGGATATGCCATCAGCGACAGCATTTCAATCTTTGCTTAAGCAAGGTATTATCGTGCGCCCGAATTTCCAAGTGTATCCAAGCTACATCCGTGTGTCCGTTGGAACATCAGAACAGAACCGTGCATTTATCGCGGCACTGGAGAACACGCTGGCAGAGAAGGCGGTCGCACGCCCTTAATTCTAGCGATGAAAGAGTGAGGACTACATGAAACTAAAAATTGCAATGATTGGTGTAGGGCTCATCGGTGGTTCCCTGGCGCTGTGCTTCAAAGGCAAGCCAGGTGTATCGGTGATGGGCTATGCCCATCTGCCTGAACTGAAGGACAAGTACATAGCAAGTGGTGTAGTCGATGATGCTACGCTATCACTGGAGGAAGCGGTGCAGGATGCCGACTTCATTTTTTTGTGTGTACCTGTAGGTTTATTGGAATCGTATTTTCAACAATTGGCGAAGCTTCCCTTGAAGAAAGGTTGCATCATTACGGATGTTGGTAGCACCAAGGCTTCTATCGCTGCGTGTGCTGAGCATATTCGAATGACTGATGCTTATTTCATTGGTGGACATCCGATGGCTGGATCAGAGCGTGCAGGCGTTGACGCGGCATCTGCTGTATTGTTTGAGAATGCTTATTATGTATTGACTCCTTCAATGCACGTACCGGAGGAAGCCTATAGCCGTTTGTCTGAGCTCTTAGCATATACTAGAGCACAGATTGTTCGAGTCGAACCGCTGTTACATGATGATATTGTGGGAGCAATTAGCCATTTGCCACATGTTATCGCGGTAGCACTTGTTAATCAAGTAAGGGAGTATAACGAATCTAATCCACTCTATAAAATGCTGGCAGCAGGTGGTTTCCGGGATATTACCCGGATCGCATCAAGTGATGCTATTGTGTGGAGAGATATTTTGCTTAGCAACCGTGAGGTGCTCCTAGGTTTAATGAAGGATTGGAACAGCCAAATGTCTGCGTTCACTGATATGTTGGAAGAGCAGGACGGGGAAGGAATTGAACAGGCTTTTCGTCAAGCGAGGGAGTTCAGAAGTGTTCTTCCTGAGCGTCGGAAAGGTATGATCTCATCTTTATTCGATCTGTACACGGATGTCCAGGATGCACCAGGGATGATTGGTAAGATTGCTACCGAGCTTGGGGCTAATGATATCAACTTGAGCAACTTGGAGATAATCGAGAATCGCGTGGACGTACCCGGCATCATGCGGTTATCCTTCCGCCAAGAAGAAGATATGGAGCGAGCGAAAACATTGCTTGCTTCTCTTGGATACCAGGTTTGGGTTTAAACATGCGTAGAGTTAAGTGAAGAAGAGGGCGAAAGCCCTCTTTATTTGCGTGTGAAATTCACTTGTTCTTATGTTGTTACTTGAAATCGGGAAATAAACACAAAAAAAAAGACCGCTTACATAAGCGGCCATTGCTCACGTGGAGCAATACAGTTATTGGATAGGAGTGGAGAGAAACCATACTGTACCCTTATTATATGTATACGTTTTCATTTTGTCAACAGATAAAGCGTAATTATTTTAAATAATCATAGCTTCCGTAAATTAAGGAAAAAGTTTGTATAAACGCAACCATTTTCAATCTTCATACGTTTGAAGTTTAGAATGCATTACGAAACGAAACAAGCCCGAATGAAATAGGGTGTTCGTTTCCTGCAATAGTTCAGTAATGGTAGTTCATTGGCATTGGAGGATTATTTTGCGTCACCGGGGTCATAGACGAGAAAAAGAAAGCATATGAATGTCTGGTCGGGCTCCTGTTGAACGGAATAGATTTGCCAGCAACGGCTGACCGTTGTACAATAAATACTGTTAATGTAGAAACGTTGGGGAAATTGCCATTACATAGGGGAATTTGGCGGGAAGGCCTGTTTTGGCGCTGAACGCTGTTTATATGCGGTGAGAACCGCAACTTTTTTGTGCCTGTTCGGTAATACATGGATAGAGTCGAACGGGGAGAAGCACATGGATGGGCGAGGAGGGGTCGCACTCAAATGACGGATTCCCAGTTGATTCGAGAGATCAAGGAAGGTAACCTGGAGTTATATTCCGAGCTGATGCGTCGTTATCAGCGTAAAATACTGGCTTTCGTATATCATATGTTGAAAAGTTCCAATATGGAGCTGCTTGCGGAAGATCTCTGTTCTGAGACTTTCTATAAGGCGTTCCGCAGTTTACACTCATTTCGTGAGGTGGATGCCTCTTTCTCTACGTGGTTGTATACCATTGCGAGAAATACGGTATTGAGTGAGCTTCGCAAACAGCGCAGTGGTAATGTCCCACTTGAAGAGAGTGGTGTCGTGCCAATTGCTCCTTCGGAGAATGCTCCAGAGTATGCTGTATTGCGTAGTGAGCGGGTGATGCTTGTTAGGGATGCCATTAACAATTTACCGGAGAAGCAGCGTTCTGCCATTATACTCCGTGAGTATGATCAGTTAGACTACCAAGAGATAGCTACTATTCTTGGGCAGAGCGTGAGTTCTGTGAAATCGTTATTGTTCAGAGCAAGATCAAGCGTAAAAACTCAATTGGAACCTTATTTCTTCGAACCGGTGTACGAACCATATGAAGGGATGAAGAACCGATGAATTGCAATGAAGCCCAGGAACTGTTTGCACTGGTTTGGGACTTGCCGGCAACTCATCCTCAGCAGATTGCATTTCATGCTCATCTAGCTGGTTGTGAGGAGTGCTCGCAGCAGTTTGAAGTTTGGCATGAAGCTCAACTTTTGCTGCATAGCATACCGACACCCGTAACAGAGCAACAGGCAGAGAGGGTAAATCGAAATGTAATGGATCGCATTTATGCGGAGTCACCATGGCTCTTGCCTGAAGAGGCAAAAGTAAATCGATTCTCTGCTGCAGTGCGCAAGCATATGTCTTTGTGGATTGCTGCGTTTCTGGCTATTTTTTTGTGCAGTTTCCTGTACATGGCGATGTTTAAACCAGCCGTGTCGGAAGCAGAGCAACCACGCGTCATCTCCACAGGTATATTGGAGACAGCCGTTGCTGGCAGCGAACCATCTTCATCTGGAATGTATCAGTATAATATGGCTGGGGCGGATCGAGGCAGCATCATTGAGCCGTTTGTCGTGAGTATGGGTCCTACCTATCCAGGATACTGGATGGCTCTATCCTTACTGGCTATCGGTATGGCGTTATTCTCGCTTGGACGTATGCATCGTACAACGAGCAAGCGTAAGCAAGGCGTACGTGTCTAGTTAAATGATCATTACCGTGTGTTGAGAAATGAGGGATAAGATGAGGATCGGGCTTATACGTCACGGTTTGACAGATTGGAATGCTGCAGGTCGTATTCAAGGACAGACAGATATTCCTTTGAATGCAGAAGGTCGTGAACAAGCAGAACGTTTGGGTAAACGCCTTCTCACAGAGGAATATCAATGGGATTATATCATTACTAGTGGTTTATCTCGTGCCCAGGAGACTGGGGAGATTATTTCCAAGTTGCTGAGTGTACCTATGCTTGAACCGGATGCAAGACTGAAGGAGAGAGCGTTTGGCCAGATCGAAGGATTGACCTCGGAAGAACGAATTGCTCGCTGGGGTGCAACCTGGGAGACGCTGGATCTAGGACAGGAGCATATCTTGGATATTCAAGCGCGTGCACTGGCATTTCTGGAGGATCTATGGTCGTCATATCCGGACAAGAATGTCCTGATCGTAACCCACGGAGCATTTCTGGCGAATCTGTTATCCGCTATCTTTAAAGACCGGTATACAGAACGCATAGGTAATCTCTCACTTACGATTCTGGAGAAAACCCAGAGTGACTGGAGTCCGCTGTTATACAACTGTACAGAGCATCTTATAATGAATTCAGCCAAACAATCTGAGTAATGAACTCGGGTTGTTTTTTTTGTCTTCTGCGAACTGATGAAGTAGGGAATAGGAATACTTGTCTCCTGTTTTTCTTCTGATCAGGTACATCTAGGCATAGGATGGTTACTAACAGATAAAAGATTTAATAAAAGATTTGAAAAAAGAGGTTTAGATCATGGGAATTCCGTCAACGATGTTTACAAAACCAAACTACTCTAGGCTCTAAATCAGCAGTCATAAGTAGTTAGCTGGCGAGGCGATGACCCATGAATCTAGCGGATATGCTTACTTTTGCAGATATTGGCCAACTGAATCGAATAGCAGATTATTACCAGTGTGAGTGTAAGCCCAATTCCAAACATGAACTCATCCAGAGTATTCTCACCACATTGGGAAGCAGAGCTTTTTTTGAACAACAGGTTCGTGAATTGAATCCCGTTCAATTAAGGTTTTTGAACAATCTATTATTTGATCCACGCCAATATCTCGGTATTGAGGAACTGGTTGCGATAGCTCGTCAATCCATGGACAAAAAGGAAAACGAGACAGGTGCCAGTCCACGTGATCTGATCACTCGTTTCCATAAGAGTGGATGGTTATTCAATGGAACGACGCAGCATACAAAATATTTGTACCAAGTCCCTCTTGATCTGAAATTAAGATTCCGAGATGTGTTATCTAACCATCTAAGAGCCGAAATCACAAACACAAGTGAACCGACAATGTATAGGGACGAATATCACTTGCTTGTCGATGATCTTCGATTGTTTCTGCAATATGTGCAGCAACACGAGATTGCACTTAATGCTGAAGGCATGATGTATCGTCGTTCACAGCAGCAGTTGATGGAGCATCTGCATGTCAGCGAAGAGCTGGTTGGCAAAGCGGGCTGGAGATTTGGCTATGGTCGCTCCTTCAAGGATTATCCGGATCGATTCGCCTTAATCTATGACTATGCATTTCACTATCGGCTCATCCGTGAGGAACAAGGAATGCTGCAACTAACGTCCGCTGGCGAGGAAAAGCAAGCTGCTGAGAAATCAACTGAGAAAACATCGGAAATGATACAGCTATTTCGATTTTGGTTAAGACTGTATAAAGGTGCTATTCCAAACCTCGCCTCCATCGTCTATTGGACAGGGGAATGTGCCGATGAATGGTCTACTACAGAGTCGCTGTTTCGCCAGATAGGCTCGTTCATTCAACCCTTCTACTACGATACGCCTGAGACAATCTACGACAACCGTATCATCAAAATGATGCTGCATCTCGGGATGCTTCGGATCGGAGAAGCTGCGGATGGACGAACTGTACAAATGACGGCTTGGGGTTCACGTCTTGCTGACTCGTGTAGCTCACTTTCTGGAGATATCTCACCCGTTTTGTTTGACAAATGAAGGACAAGTTGCTAAAATCACTCCCAAATTAAGGAGTGATACGAATGATAATTCCATATCAAGGCATACTGCCGCAGCTGCATCCTTCGGTATATGTGGCTGAAGGTGCTAAACTTATTGGCGATCTGAGAATGGGCGAGGAGTCTACCGTTTGGTTTAACGCTGTGCTAAGGGCGGATTTAGCGCCGATCATCATTGGACAGCGTTGTAATATACAAGATAATACGGTTGGTCATGTGAATACAGATCAGCCCCTGATCATGGGAGATGATGTTTCGGTCGGACATTCTGCTATTATTCATGGCTGTCAGATTGGAACTGGGTCACTAATTGGAATGGGAGCCATACTTCTTAATGGAGCCGAAATAGGGGAATACTCTTTAATCGGCGCCGGTTCAGTAGTTACTGAGAATACCAAAATTCCGCCCTATACTCTTGCTTTGGGAACACCTGCCAAAGTGATGCGTGAATTGACGGATGCTGATCTTGAGCGGATGTCCAGAACTTCACTAGGTTATGTTGCCAAAGGAAAGGAATATAGGAGCTATTAAATCCGTTTTTGGAGGTGCATCCTATTGGATAAAATGAAAGTTACGTATGAAGTCATGTTGGGGCTGGCTGCTGAGATGGTGTGGGACGAGGCGCTTCGTAAACAGCGTAGCGAGAAGCTGTATATGGAAATCGACAAAGCGCTGGCTACTGGAGACGAAGTAGCTTTCCGGAGTCTAACGGATGAACTGAAAGCCATAAGCTGATATTCAATATTAAAATAAACATTCATATAGAATGGATATACAACAAGGAGTGCGTACATCGCATTCCTTGTTTTTTATTGCATTTTCTAGTGTAGGCAACCCTATTTGGTACTGATTGTACGGTTTTAAATGGAAAGGTCAAATTTAAATCAATAGATTTATACGATATGCTCATATATAATATGGGAATAAAATGGATGGAGAGGGGAAATAGGGAAGTGAAATTCAGTGAGATGACTCAAGACAGTTGGGCTGAGCTGCAACTCTATCTGGACACATGTCTAATTCCTTATACAGCTCTCACAGGTAATCAATCGCCAGTTGAAGCTACCGAAGCGTTGGAGCGACTTAGAGATTTTTTAGACTTGGTAGAGATCCCTTTCAAAGGGCGAATAATGACCTATCCGGCGTACCATTTTGAAATTCCGGAAATGTCAATGGCATTAAACACCGTGTGTAAACAGCTTAAAGCGTCTGGATTCAAATATGTGGTTATAATGTCATCAGATGGTTTGTTAGAGAAAGAACATATGCCCGATGCAGATTTGATTTTACTTCGCTCAGATATCGTTCGAAAAATAGAAGAAACGAAATTCCGCGGTATATCGGGGAGAAAATCCGTGAGCTGTGGAAAAAATGAATTCTAATTGGTAAATGTGACAAAATATCGACACTTTTGTAATAACGCTTACAATTGAACCTTAAAAAAGTGTGACAAATTCTTGACGGTGTTCTAGGGCTACTATATGATTATGTATGTTCTAGTAAGACGTGGAATTTCTGATAATGAAAACGGTTGAGAGAGTTGGCTGAAAAGGGGGTTGGAGACAGTATGAGCAGTGAGCATGACCAGCACGAAGACTCAATGAAACCGCCAAGCCGGATGGAAATGTCACGCAGGCAGTTTTTGACGTACACGCTTGGTGGAGCTACAGCCTACATGGCCGCCGGTGCAGTTCTGCCCATGATCCGTTTTGCGGTGGATCCGATTTTGCAGCATAAGGGAGAAGGCACCTCTGTCAAAGTAGCAGAAATCAGCAAAATTACAACTGAGCCTCAAGAATTTACATTTGAACTACAACAACAGGACGGTTGGTATCTAAGCAATGCTTCGTTGGTGGCTTGGATTCGCAAAGACGAGCGGGGTCAAATTTATGCCCTTTCGCCAATTTGCAAACATCTAGGATGTACCGTAGGTTGGAACAGCGACAAAAATTATCCTGATGAGTATCACTGCCCTTGCCATGGTGCGCACTATGACAAGGAAGGGAAAAATCTTGCCGTGGCCCCGAAACCGCTGGATGAGTACGTGGTCAAAGAGGAACAAGGCTGGGTATACCTCGGCGAGATCGTTCCGAACACCAGAGTGAATTAGGAGGCGTGGACGCAGATGTTTAAAAATATCTATGACTGGATTGACGAACGTCTCGATATCACGCCCATCTGGAGGGACGTTGCGGATCATGAGGTTCCAGAGCACGTGAACCCGGCACATCATTTTTCCGCATTCGTGTACTGTTTTGGTGGGTTGACGTTCTTTATCACCGTAATTCAGATTTTGTCAGGAATGTTTCTGACGATGTATTACGTGCCTGACATTATTAATGCTTATGCGAGTGTCGAGTATTTGCAAACCAAAGTAGCCTTCGGTCAAATTGTACGCGGAATGCACCACTGGGGAGCGAGTCTTGTCATCGTAATGATGTTCTTACATACGATGCGTGTGTTCTTTACAGGCTCTTACAAGGCACCGCGTGAAATGAACTGGGTAGTAGGAATGTTAATCTTTTTCGTCATGCTAGGTCTTGGTTTGACAGGATACTTACTGCCATGGGATAACAAAGCGTACTTTGCTACCAAAGTTACTTTGGAAATCGCCAACACAGTTCCGTGGCTTGGACCAATTATTAAAGAATTTTTACAAGGCGGTACTATTGTAGGTGCGCAAACGTTAACACGTTTCTTCGCCCTACACGTTTTCTTCCTCCCCGCAGTGCTTCTAGTGCTACTGGTCGGACACTTTATTATGATCCGCAGACAGGGTATTTCAGGACCACTATAATTTGAGAAGGGAGGAATCGTAATGGCTCACGGACCGAAGTCAGAGGATGAGGAAAAGATTATCTATGTCGGTGATTCACGTGTCCGCAAGGGCGCTGGTTTCATCACGCCACCAGACTACACGGCTTATCCGGGCAAGTCTGAGGCGTTCATCCCTAACTTTTTGCTGAAGGAATGGATGGTTGGTGTCGTGGTATTGGTCGGTATTCTCGTACTAACCATATCTGAACCTGCACCTTTAGGTTATCCGGCTAATCCGAGCGCATCGGTTATTCCGATGCCTGACTGGTACTTCCTATTTCTGTATCAGTACTTGAAATATCCGTATGCCTCTGGTGACTATGTGTTGCTCGGTGTACTGGGGGTAAGTGGAGTTGCATTTGGTGCGTTGCTGCTTGCGCCGTTTCTTGATACAGGTAAGGAGCGTCGCTTCTATAAGCGCCCGATTGCTTCATCGCTGATGATTCTGTCTGTCATTTCTGTATTCTATCTCACGAATGTTGCTTGGACGCACTATAAGCATGAGCTTGAGGCGTCAGGTCAGAAGCCTGAGCACATTCAACGGGAAGAAGAAGCGCATGAGAGGGCTGAACAGGGACTACCTACTTCCAATGCACCAGGACAGCAGCAGGAAGTTGCCATCGTCGAAAAGGATGATCCAGCGATGGAAACGTTCAAGAAGGCGGGTTGTATTGGGTGTCATGCAGCCGATATGAAAGGTGGACCTTCAGGCCCATCCCTTCGAGGTGTAGGTGACAAACATAGCCAGGAAGAGATTCTGACGATTATCAAAGAAGGATATAACCAAATGCAGCCTCAGTACAATAATGCTATTGCTCAAGGCGTTACGGACGAGGAGATTACGCATCTAACAGAATGGCTTGCGAAACAGAAGGCAGAACAGTAAAATCGAATTAACCAATGAAACCTGATCGTTTATACGGTCAGGTTTTTTTGAGACTTTAGCTATACTTGAAAACAAGGTTGTAGGAAGGGGCAGCGAACGTGTCTTTATCGTTTTTTTGGAGCAAGGAATTTTTGACAAACCGTTATTTCCTGTGGCTTCTATTTTGGTGTAATGCTTTAGGAACAGTATACGGATACATATGGTATGGCGATCAGTTGGTAGACACGCTGGAGAAGCAGCCGCTTTGGCAAATTGTATTTGTGCCCGATAGTCCAACGGCAAGCTTATTCTTTACGTTGTCTTTATTATGGATTTTGTATAAACCGAAATCGCTATTGGTTAATCGTATTGGACATGTGATACAAGCGTTAGCTGTAGTGACCTCTGTGAAGTACGGTGTATGGGCAATTTCTATCATTTTTGCGGGATGGTCGCAGGGGAATGTGGCAGCATGGCAGGATTGGATGTTGATTGCATCACATGGCGCTATGGCTATTGAGGCTTTGTTGTATGTTCGGTTTTTTGGTTTCCGCTGGGTAGCACTTTTATTTGCGGCATTGTGGACTTTACTAAATGACACGATGGATTACACGTATGATATTTATCCTTGGCTGCCTTACACCCTGTGGGATCATGTAGATCTGGTGCGGAATTTCACGGTTGTCTTAACGCTCTTAAGTATCTTGGTGTCATGGCTTGCATTAAGACAAGCCAAACGGAGTTAATTTCACGTACGAGCCTGTTCTAAGGAAGGAAAACCTGCCATAGATTGATGGTGGGGGGATGTCCATGAAGAGAAGGTTCAAGAGTACACTAAGGTTATGGATAATATCGTTCATGGCTCTGCTGTTCTGGGCGAACTTGTCATATAGTGGTTTTGCGCAAAGTAATGGAGAGACTGGTCAGGTCGAACAATCTGTTTCAGCCAATCTTTCAATTCAGCAGATGAATGAGGAAGCAGCTCTATTATACCGTTATGCACTGGAGCATGATGTGGAGAAGGTTAGAGGCAGTATTCTTAGGATCAGTAATGGGCTGGAACATATATCGTTCGAAGGTCAAACGTCGGTGGAGGGCATCCATGCCTTATCTGAGACGGTGGTTGAAGTAAAAGAGGCAGCTGTGCGAATTAAAAGTGATACTGCAGCTCTGCAGCAAGCTTCTGCGAAATTAAGACTGGCTGCCGATAGTCTGGCTAACCCAACAAAGCCATTATGGCTTCAGTACTATAAGATTATAAAAGACGATCTTCAGGCTTTGTCATTAGCGGCGAATCAGCGACAAAATGCTGCAACACTATCAAGTCGATATGCCGCGCTGGAAGAGCATTATGAGACCGTTCGTCCAGCAGCGCTGATTCGGCGGGAGCCTTACGAGATTGCGCAACTGGATGCCTGGCTGTCCCACACCAAAGGACTGACAACGGGTAAACAGCCTGATCTCTCTCAACTACAGGCTATGATGATGCATGGGAAGAACTAGTGAATCAGTTGTTTGGACGTGAAAAGGATGAAAGTGCCTTCGTTCCATTTGTACAAGGGCCGGATCGGAGAGCGGCGGGAATGTTTATTACGTCAGTGATTGTTGCCGCTTTAAGTTACGCAGGATTTCGGAAATATCGGGCTCAGCAACAAGGAATATTCCCTTTCCGGAGATAAGCAAGAATAACATGTAAGATGAGAAGAGACCTCTGTCCACAAGAAAGGCTGTTATATGGCTGATATCTTGGGTTAGAGGTCTTTTCAATATGATTAGTTTTCCTTGAAACCCTCACCGTGAACGTCATGTACATCACTTATAATGACAAATGCACGTGGATCAATGGAACGCACGATGGTTTGCAAGCGTCTAAATTCCTGACGAGAAATAACACAGTATGCCACGTGCTTAGCTTGTTTGGAGTAGGCTCCAATAGCGGGAATGAGTGTTACCCCACGATCCATTTCCCGGGTAATCAGATCAGCAATTTCGGGAGCGTGGTCACTAATGATCATAAACGCACGAGCAGAGTATGCCCCTTCCTGAATAAAGTCAATAACTTTGGAAGCGATGAATACAGCCACGAGGGTATACAGAATTTTTTCTTTTGGAATGTAAATTAGGGAGATCCCAATGATAATAAAATCTATGCCCAGCAGTATCCGTCCCATACTCCATCCATATTTTCGATTCAGAATGCGGGCGATAATATCTGAACCACCTGTCGTTCCGCCCCAGCGAAAGACGATCCCGAGGCCTGCGCCAAGTGTAACACCTGCATATAACGCTGCAAGTAAGAGATCATTTTCCGTATGGAGAGGTTCAATCCAGCCTATATGAATCATTTTTTCAAACAACCATAGGAAAATCGTGAGCGCGCCGATCCCCACGCCGGTGTAGATCATCTGTTTGCCACCCAAGATTTTGAGTCCAATCAGGAAAAGTGGCACGTTCAGAATTAAGGTTGTGAGTGAAGGAGAGATACCAAATGCATAGTTAACTAACACGGTAACGCCGGTGACTCCGCCTTCCATCAACTGGTTAGGGATAATGAAATAGAGCAGTCCGAACGCGTACAAGGCTGTACCGAGCAAAATAGGCAGAATTAATTTGAATTGCACCCATGATTTAATTGTACTCATAAGATCCCTCACCGTATGTAAATTTAGAATGTTAAAGAGGTTGATCAAAAAGTCAGCTTTCCTTTTTGAACACGCACTTAATGCAATCATTCCCATCTTAGTATACCTTTTTGTAGATTCTTTAAAAATGATTTGTGGTTTATATTGTGGAAGTGTATCTAAATAACTGATATTATTATGAACAAATACGACATTATTTCAAAAGGAGAATCCGTTCTCATGGAGAAAAGCATCGCAGAAATGCAGCGTGAGGTTGATCTCTATATCTCACAGTTCAAAGAGGGATACTTCAGTCCACTCGCCATGCTGGCTCGCATGTCAGAAGAAGTAGGGAGCTTGCGCGGGAAGTGAACCATGAGTTTGGTGAGAAGCCGAAGAAGGCTTCTGAAGCAGATAACTCGATTGAACTGGAACTTGGAGATATTTTATTTATCACGATTTGTTTTGCCAATTCGCTCGGTATTGACCTGGCGCAGGCACACGATAAAGTCATGCATAAATTTAATACACGCGATGCTAATCGGTGGACTCCAAAAAACACCGATTAGGCGTAGATTACATATGCTGTACCATCACCCGATTGGGGAGGGACAGCTTGGATGATGAAGCCGGAAGATTACATGCAGCAAGCTTATCGCTGTATTTTGCAAAATGATTTTGAGCAGGCGATTCGGTGGTTCGAATCAGCCATTCACGCTCACCCGGAACATGCGGAGCTCTATTATCGCTGTTCCATCACGCATGCCCGCAGTCAACACCTCAGTCCTGCATTGCAATATGCTCGCAAGGCTGTGGAGTTGTCTCAGGACACGGAGGAGTACAGCCTGCATTTGCAGACGCTTGAAGCGAAGGAACTGAGCATTCAAGCCAAGGGCTTGTTAGAACAGGCAGGAAGTGGGACACATGAACGATATGTGCAAGCTGCTAGGCTGCTTAAGCAAGCCGTTAAGCTTGACCCCTTATCTGTGGAGGCACATGTGATGCTAGCTCTTGCATACAGCGATCTGAACGAGTTCGACCTTGCAATGAAGGCTGTACGTGATGCTTTGTCTCTGGATCCACAGAATGGCCAACTGCATCTATTGCTCGACCAAATCAAACAGCGTATGAATTCTATTCAATAAGAATCCATTCGAATGGCGACATTAACATAGAATGGATTCGGACTACTGATCAAACATAGCGAGGAGATGCAGCCAAGATGAGCGAAAAAATTAGAGTTGCCGTAATTGGAGCGGCTGGCCGGATGGGCCGAGAAGTGGTGAAATTGGTGCTTCAAGATCCTGAATTAGAATTGGCAGCAGCAGTTAACCGTTCCGGCGCCGGCACAGACGCCGGAACACTCGTCGGTCTTCCAGAATGTGGCGTATTGGTCACTGACGATATCGAAATGGCTTTTGCTGAGACTAAACCGCAGGTTATGGTGGATTTTACGATCCCACAATATGCGTTTAAACATACTGAAATAGCAATCCGTTATGGCGTAAGACCCGTTATGGGCGTTACAGGGTTTACAACCGAACAAATTGAGCAACTGGACAAGCAGTGTCAGGACAAAGGCATCGGAGGTTTGATTGCTCCTAACTTCTCTATTGGCGCTATATTAATGATGAGATTTGCGGCACAAGCGGCCAAACATATGCCTAACGTGGAGATCATTGAGTACCATGGGGATCAGAAGCTGGATGCGCCTTCAGGAACAGCCATTAAAACAGCTGAGCTGATTGCTGCGAACCGTGAGGAGCTTCGTCAAGGTAACCCGAATGAAGAAGAGCTAATTGAAGGATCACGTGGTGGATATTATAATGGTTTCCGCATTCATAGCGTTCGCCTACCGGGAGTATTTGCACAACAGGAAGTTGTATTTGGTGATTTTGGCCAAACGCTCAAAATTCGTCATGATTCCTACGAACGTGCAGGTTACATGCCAGGTGTTAAAATTGGTATCCAAAAAGTTATGGAATATACAGGACTCATCTACGGTTTCGATAACTTTATCGACTAAAAGAGGCTGTTCAAAACCCGGACGTTTTGAACCTGAACCCAAAAGGAGATTGTCATGTTAAAAATTGCATTTATTGCCCATGATCGCAAAAAAGAAGAAATGGTCAACTTCGTGACAGCTTATGAACCTGTATTTACTGACCACCAACTGTACTCCACCGGAACGACAGGTCTTCGTATAATGGAAGGAACATCTCTACAGATTCACCGATTTGAATCCGGCCCGCTTGGCGGAGATCAACAGATTGGTGCGCTGGTTGCGCAGAATGAGATGGATCTTATTATTTTCTTGCGTGACCCATTGATGGCTCAGCCACACGAACCGGATATTAACGCACTTCTTCGTTTATGTGATGTTCAGGGCATTCCTCTCGCAACCAACATTGCAACAGCCGAGATTCTTGTGAAAGCATTGGATCGTGGTGATTTTGCATGGAGAGAGCTTGTTCACAAATATAAACCAGAGGCTGGCATTGAACCGGGTGATACACAATGAGTTTAGATATACTCATTTTCGGTGCTCACGCGGATGATGCGGAAATTGGTATGGGCGGAACCATTGCCAAACACACGGCAGCCGGAATAAAGGTTGGCGTGTGTGATTTAACCCGAGCTGAGATGTCATCGAATGGTACGGTGGAGCGCAGAGCCGAGGAAGCGGAGGAAGCCTCCCGCGTCCTCGGTCTTTCGTGTCGGTCGAATCTGGGACTGCCCGATCGGGGCTTGTACATCACGCCAGAGCACATTCAAGCGGTAACGGCTGAGATTCGTCGTCACGCCCCTCGTGTGGTATTTGCTCCATATTGGGAGGATCGCCATCCGGATCATGTGATGTGTAGCAAAATTGTGCAGGAAGCTGTATTTAATGCAAAGCTACGAAATTACATGCCAGAATTGCCAGCTGTGCAAGTGAAGGAATGTTATTTTTACTTTATTAACGATATTGGCCGAGCGGATTTGATTGTGGATATTTCGGAACACTATGAACAAAAGGAAAATTCATTACTGTGTTATCGTTCACAGTTTGAGATGGGGGTAGGCACCGTTTCCACTCCACTGAATCAGGGTTACATAGAGCGAGTAAGAGCTAGGGATTCCTTGTTAGGGCAGCGTAGTCTCATCCCTTTTGCTGAAGGTTTCGCCACTTTAACACCTTATGTCGTTCGTCAGTTTGGTTCAGCAGATCAATAAAAGACGGTGAACCTTCTTATCATAGATGATGAATGATGATTCGTTTTCCGTTGCATTACATTAACCTGCATGTGCGGGAGATCAAAGGAGCGTCCATTGGATGGATCAAAAATTAAAGATTGGCATCACCTGTTATCCGTCCCTAGGAGGATCTGGCGTTGTCGCAACGGAGCTAGGCAAATTGCTTGCTGAACAGGGGCATCAGGTTCATTTTATTGCCAACAGTATCCCGTTTAGGTTGGGTACGTTTCAGAAAAATATTTTTTATCATGAGGTAGAGGTTAACGACTATTATGTGTTCCGTTATCCGCCTTATGATCTGTCCTTAGCAACTAAGATGGCACAAGTAGCCAAGGCGCAGCAACTTGATCTACTTCATGTACATTATGCCGTTCCACATGCAGTATGTGCTTTCTTGGCTAAGCAGATGGTAGGGGATGATCTGAAAGTAGTCACAACGCTTCATGGTACAGATATCACAGTGCTTGCACAGGATGAATCATTGAAGGATCTCATCCGTCTGGCGATTAATGAAAGTGATGCAGTAACTGCTGTATCACGTGATTTGATTCGTGAAACGGTGGAATTGTTGGATATTCAACGTCCAATCGACCTCACTTATAATTTTATAGATAAACGAATTTATTATCCACGTGATGCGGCCAGCTTACGCCGAGATTTTGCAGCACCGGATGAAAAAATATTAATGCACATTTCCAACTTCCGACCAGTGAAGAGAACGCAGGATGTGGTAGAGGTATTTCGGCAGGTGCAGGAGCAGGTTTCTGCTAGACTATTGTTTGTGGGTGAAGGACCGGATCTGCCCAAAATTCAATGGAAGATCAATGAAATGGGCTTGAGTGATCGTGTGCATTTTCTGGGTAAACAGGATGATATCGCACAAGTAATCTCCATGGCTGATGTTCTGATGCTACCATCGGAGAAGGAAAGCTTTGGCCTTGTTGCCCTTGAAGCAATGGCTTGTGGTGTTCCAACGATTGGTTCACAGGCTGGCGGTATTCCTGAGCTGGTGTTACATGGCAAAACAGGATTTTTATCTCCAATCGGAGATACCCAGTCCATGGCGGAGAATGCAATTCGTTTGTTAACCGACGATCGTCTGGCTGCTGAATTCAGAGAAGCTTGTTTACATCGGGCACATCATGATTTCTGCAATGATGCGATTCGTCATGAATATGAAGAAATTTATTACCGCGTGCTGGGACGTGAAGTCCCAAGTCTCAAGCCGGTATGTGGATGATACAATCCTGACCTCGTAAGAGCATGTGAAGGTGCTTAGCGAAGTGCAGGACAGTAATGAGGTGAGTAAAGTGGTTCAATGGCTACAGGTGGATCAAGAGATGGCACGACAAAGTGAACGTGTGATTCGCACGTTGAACGAGCGTGGTTATGAAGCCTATTGGGTGGGAGGTTGTGTACGTGATGAGCTCCTAGGACGAAGAGTGGATGATATGGATATCACGTCTTCGGCTTCCCCTGAGCAAGTGATGCAATTGTTCGAAGACTGTATTCCAACTGGTCTTCAGCATGGCACGGTGACCGTTCGCTCTGGTGGCTATTATTTCGAAGTGACTACATTCCGTACAGAATCGGAATATAAAGATAATCGAAGACCCTCAGCCGTACACTTTGTGAAGGATATCAAGGAGGACTTGCAGCGTCGCGATTTCACCATGAATGCTCTTGCAATGGACTCAGCCGGACATATCGTTGATCCTTTTGGAGGTCAAGGTGACATTCAGGAGGGGCGAGTTCGATGTGTGGGAGAAGCCAAGGCGCGATTTGGTGAAGATGCACTGCGAATCCTTCGGTGTGTGCGTTTTTCATCAGTTTTCGACTTCAGCATCGCTTATAATACGTGGAAGGGGCTTCTTCTTCAGAGAGATCTCTTGAAACATATCGCAATGGAACGAGTGCGTACCGAGATGGTCAAAATGATGGCAGGATCACATCCCCTAACAGGTATGGAGCTTCTGCTTCGCAGTCGGATCTTGGAAAAAGTCAAAGCCCCTGTCGATGCCAACCGGTTTAACAGAACACTCCTGTTGAAACTCGAAGAGCTCAACGGTGAGCATGTCTTACTCCGGTGGGCATTACTTCTGCTGGCAGGGAACTATTCGAAGGATGAGGCGGATGCACTGTTGCGTCAATGGACATTCTCTAACGACGAACGTATCCGAATGACTGGAGTTCTCCAAGTAGAAGCAATGAACAGGAGCCTTGTGCAGGAGAATAAATCTGTAGAGGCGCTACGAGCGGAGTGGATACAAACGGTACTGGTATGTGGTAGCCGTGCGACGCAAGATTGGCTGACCATTCAAACCATTCTTCCACCGGCTTGGAGAGAACTACCTATGGCAATGGAAGATCAATTCAATTATATACAAGCCCACGCTTTAGCGTGGAGCCAGTCGATGCAGGTACAGGAAATTAAGGATTTGGATATTACTGGCGAGGCAATTCTAGGTTTACTGGGACGTAAAGGTGGGCCTTGGTTAGGACAGTTGATGAAACATTTGCTGAGAGAAACTGCGATTGGAAATATTGCAAATCAGTCTGAAGCGCTGAGTGCAGAAGTGAAGCGGGTGGGAGCCATTGACCAAGCATGAAGAACTGCTACATATGTTACTGAAGGCGGATGGACAGTTTGTATCTGGCGAAGAGATTAGCAAACATCTACTTATCAGCAGAACGGCCGTGTGGAAGCATGTGAATAAGCTACGTGATCTTGGCTATGAGTTTGAAGCTGTCTCTCGAAAAGGATATCGGCTTCTTACGAAGCCCGATGGTATCGACGAAGCAGGGCTTCAGTTGGCGCTGCAAACGAAGGTGTTTGGACGTAAGGCTGTCATTCTGCAGTCGACGTCCTCTACCCAGGCAGATGTGCAACAGCTCGCAGATGAAGGTGTCAGCGAGGGGGCTGTTGTACTTGCCGAGGAACAAACCAGTGGACGAGGTCGTTATGGTCGTAGCTGGTATTCACCTCCAGGTAAGGGCATATGGATGAGCATCCTGCTTCGTCCCCAGCAGCCTCTTCGTAATACACCGCAACTAACATTGTTAACAGGGCTTGCCGTTTGTCGTGCTATTCGTTCGTTTACAGGTGTGGACGCTGGAATTAAATGGCCGAATGATGTACTGGTTAATGGACGTAAAGTATGTGGAATTCTAATGGAGTCAGCTTTAGAAGATCATGAACTGAGATATTGTATTGCAGGAATCGGAGTAGACGTTAATTTTGACAAACAAGATTACCCAGAAGAACTGTCTGCAATAGCAACATCTCTCCAAATAGAAACAGGCAAATCCGTTGACCGAACTTTGCTTACAGCAGCCATTTTAACAGAGCTAGAGCAATTATATGGTATGTATCAAAAGCAAGGCTTTAATGTAATTGCTGCTTTGTGGGAAGCGTTATCGGTCTCGCTTCATCGTGATATCGAGGTATCTAACGCTCAGGGCGTTGTTGAAGGGATGGCCATGGGAATTGACTCCTCAGGTGCACTCATTGTACAGAAGAAGGATGGGGAACGAATGACAGTATTCTCTGGCGAAATTTCGTTAACGAACTAGAGAATTGTCGAATTTCCAACATTAAAATGAACATAAGACGTGAAGTTTAAGCCGAACTTTGGTATACTGTGTGTGAGGCGATATCGGCTAATGTAGACCGAATTGCACTCCGCACAACAGTATGCCTTATTGGCTTGAGTCGAACAGTATTAGAGGTTGTTCAAATCATTCGTGTTTGAATACGTGATTTTGAACGGTAACCAGCAAATGATTGATGTTGAAGTGAGATGTTGGATTCTGCTCTGAGCCGAAGAGGACCGAGACAGAAGGGACGATCGCAAGTGACTCTTTTTTGACTTTTCGGGACTTTTTAGTGGAAAACTAAAAGGTTTTTTTGTTGTGTTTACATTGAAAAGGGGAAAGGAGCCATGACCAAATGGCAAACAAACAAGCATTGAATATTGTGAAAATGAAAAAATATAAGCAGGATGGCGTTCCGCTGAGTATGATTACAGCTTACGATTATCCAACCGCACAACTTGCCGAGGAAGCAGGCATTGACCTTATTCTGGTTGGCGATTCACTGGGTAATGTCGTGCTCGGATATAACTCAACACTCCCTGTAACGATTGACGATATGGTGTATCACACACGCTCTGTTGTTCGCGGGGCAGAGAATACCTTTATCGTTGCAGATATGCCTTTTATGACGTACCACGGCAGCACTGATGAGACCCTTAAGGGTGTACGTCGCTTGATGCAGGAAGGGCATGCGCATGCTGTCAAAATGGAGGGCGGAATCGAGATCGCTGATACCGTAAAAGCGGTAGTCCAAGCAGGGGTGCCTGTTCTCGGGCATATCGGTCTGACCCCTCAATCGGTTAATCAGATCGGTGGTTATCGTATTCAGGGCAAGGATGCGGCTGATGCGAAACGTTTGATGGATGAAGCTAAAGCGCTTGAAGCCGCTGGTGCGTTTGGAATTGTTTTGGAATTGGTGACGGAAGAAGTGGCAAGAGCGATCTCGGAAGAACTATCTATTCCTACAATTGGAATTGGAGCGGGTCGTGGCTGTGATGGTCAAGTGTTGGTATTCCATGATGTGGTGCAATACGCTTCACCTTATACACCGAAACGTTTTGTCAAAACCTATGGGGATGTGGGCGAATTGATTCGTAACAGCATCAGTGCTTACGTGAAGGAAGTCAAAGACCGTTCATTCCCAGCACAAGAGCATGTATTCACAGCAGCAGATGGCGTGTTAGACCAATTATACGGACATCGCAAAGAAAAGGTGGCGAACAACGGATGAAAGTAATCCGCACAATAACGGAAGTCAGACAGGAAATTAGCAGATTACGTCAAAGCATGGGTAAGGGTGAAGCCGCAGTTGGCTTTGTTCCTACGATGGGTTATCTCCATGAAGGACATGCAAGCCTGATGCGAGCAGCGAAGGAACAGAGCGATATCGTCGTACTGAGTATCTTTGTGAACCCAATTCAGTTCGGGCCAAATGAAGACTTTGACAGCTATCCTCGTGATGAAGCTAGAGATGTGGAGACAGCAAGATTGCAAGGGGTGGATATTGTATTTATTCCCTCTGTGAACGAGATGTATCCAGAACCTACACAGACAACAGTGTCTGTTTCGCAATTAACAGATCGTTTGTGCGGAGCTTCCCGCCCAGGGCACTTTGATGGGGTCACAACAGTGGTATCCAAGTTATTTAATATCGTACAACCACAGCGTGCATTTTTGGCATGAAGGATGCGCAGCAGGTGGCGGTCATTCAGCAGATGGTCAATGATCTGAACATGGCTGTGGAGATCGTACCTTGCCCAATCGTGCGTGAAAGCGACGGTTTGGCTCTTAGCTCAAGGAATGTCTATCTAAGCTCAGAACAGCGTGAGCAGGCACTCGTACTGTCTCAGGCACTACGATCAGCTCAGGAGACTATAGATACAAGTCCTTCGGCAACTGCAGCAGACATTCGCGTGATGTTGCGTAAGGTAATTCAGGCATCACCACTGGCGGTCATTGATTATGCCGAAATTCAAGCTTTTCCAAGTTTACAGCCTTTAGCTGATCATGAAACAGTATATGGACGTGAGGATGTTTTAATTGCCCTCGCTGTTAAATTTGGCAAAACAAGATTGATCGATAATATAAAATTGCACAAATCGGAGGTGCTGTCTCATGTTTAGAACATTGATGAAATCTAAAATTCACCGCGCTACCGTCACAGAAGCCAATTTGAATTATGTGGGTAGCATAACCATTGACGAGGATCTGATGGAAACATCCGACTTGATGGAAAACGAAAAAGTCCAAATTGTAAATAATAACAATGGAGCACGCTTAGAAACGTACGTCATTCCTGGCCCGCGTGGCAGCGGAGTGATCTGTCTCAATGGAGCGGCTGCCCGATTGGTTCAGCCTGGTGATAACGTTATTATTATTTCATATGCGATGATGTCTCAGGAGGAGGCTAATGCTCACAAACCAACCGTTGTATTTGTAGATGAGCATAATAAGCCTGTTCAAACCTCGAAGCAAGAGATCCACGCAACGATTATGTAATCGACTGGTAAGGGGAATGAAATCGGTGCATCCAGCAAAAAATGAGTACAGGTCACTGCACTAATTCATTTTTTCAAGGGTGGGGATGCATCGATGTTCCAGCATGTTTTCGCAGAAATGAACGACATGTTAGATGAAATTATCAAGCGCTACCCTTCGGCTGAAGGCCTGAACAAACAGGAATTGCTGCAAAAGTGGAACTTGCTCAAGCGGATGAGTGACGGCATGATTGATGAGTGGCTGATGTTTGAAGAGAAAATGAGTCAGGTGCGTGAACAGGAGCTGGTCAAACCTGCTTCCCTTGAACCGGAACAGGAGGCCGTTACGGCACTGCCTGAACTTCATTTGGAGTGCTTTAGCCGAGGTCAAGGCTATTTCAAATTGCAAATGTACCCGCAAGCCATTATCCAATTTTCACGAATTGTAGCCGACTATCCAGATAGTGCATTGACTCGTTATTATCTGGCGCTTGCTCATCTCAATTTGGAACAGAACACAGAGGCATTAGCACACTTACATCGAATCTTGCGACTTAAGGGATCACCGCGTCTGAAGGGGCTGGTCTGTAATGCCCTTGGATGTATTGAAGCCAAGCTTGCCAATCCACAAGGAGCATGCTCATTGTTTGCCCAGGCGCTTCAGCATGACCCGACGTTGACCGAACCACTGTATAATATGGAAGCTTGCAGGCAAAATAAAGGACAATTGCAATTCGGAATTGGTTAACTGCATTTGAATCGAAATGGAGTACCCAGCGTGAAGACGGTGTTTCTTCCTCAGGAAATTACGGAGGAGGCACCGCCTTTTTTTGTCAGTTAATTTTCAAACGTCCTTTTTTTTGCTATGCTGTAACATAGACTGGAATGGAAGGGATCGTACATTGCAATGAAATTTGCCGTATTGGATTTCGAAACAACCGGCACGCAGTCCGACGGTGAAATTATACAGGCCGGACTTGCCATCATAGATCATGACTACAGCATATCTCAAATATATAGTTCTTATGTGAATCCGGGTGTACCAATTCCACCGTTTATTACGGGATTAACTGGTATTACCGAAGAAGATGTTGCGAACGCTCCTTCATTGGAAGAGATGATGATGGAGATGGTTCCACTGTTGAACGATGTTGTTCTGGTTGGTCATAACGTCGCATTTGATTTTCATTTTCTTCAAAATGCACTAGACCGTTGTGGATATTTGCCATTCACAGGACGAATTTTGGATACCATTGATTTTCTCAAAATCTCATTTCCTTCACTTAGCTCCTACCAGTTAGGATATGTATCGGCTGAATTCGGATTTGAGCATGACCGTCCTCATCAGGCGGACAGCGACGCGTTAGCTACCGCACATGTACTACTGAAATGCTTGGATGAGCTGCGGGAACTGCCACTTATTACGATTCAGCGGTTGTCTGACTTGTTTGCACCCGAGGATAGTGATTTTGGTTGGTATCTGGATGGCATGCGAAGTGAGAAGGAAGCTGAGCCTATTCAGGATCTCGATGGACACACCTATTATCGCCAATTAGCGCTTAATGTGAGTGATTGGATGGACATTGGTGCACCCCGCAATGAGCTGGAGGGTAATCCGCTGGATGGTGTCAGTTTTGAGCAATTCATGGATCAGGTTCGAAGCAATCTCAGAGATACGTTAGATCATTATGAGGAACGTGAAGCACAGACTCAAATGTTCAGTAGTGTGAGGCAGGCTCTTGATGAAGAGAAGCATCTGCTTATTGAAGCAGGTACAGGGACAGGGAAGTCTCTGGGTTATCTGCTGCCAGCCATTTATGAAAGTGTGAAGCAAGAACAGAAAGTAATGGTAAGCACACATACCATTAACCTACAGGAACAGCTCAGAGAACGAGATATACCGATGCTTACTGAAGTTGTGCCGTTTCCGTTCAAAGCCGCTGTATTTAAAGGGCGGGGGCATTATTTGTGCCTGCGCAAATTCGAGCACAAAATCAACAAACGTGAATTTGCTACACCCAAAGAGGACTATTTCACTGCAGCACAGATGATTGTTTGGCTTGCACAGACAGAGACAGGTGACGATGAGGAATTGAACCTGAGTGCGCGTGGTGGGGACTTCTGGGAGACGGTGCAGAGCGAATCTGAGTCCTGTCTTGGACGATCTTGTCCTTGGTTCCGCAAATGTTTCTATCACCGGGCGAAGCATGAAGCAGGATTGTCAGATATTGTAATCACAAATCACTCCAAATTGTTTACCGATGTGAAAGCAAGTCATCAACTTCTTCCTGCGTATGAAAGTCTTGTTATTGATGAGGCTCATCATCTGGAGGATGTAGCAGGCAAACATTTAGGCTTGCATATGAAATATTTCACGATGGTTCATACGCTCACACGTCTGTTTAAAGATAGCCGTAATGGCCAATTACCTATGCTTCGCTCCCAGCTATCAAGCCATGAAAAATCAGTACAATGGGGCTCAGCTATCGATCAGATGTTCCCGCTTGCGGTTGAAGTCAAGGACATGTGGGACAGATTGAGCGAGTCTTTATTTAATCTTCTTCCTGAGCGCACTGATGCTTCTCCAGGGGAGACGAGCCAATTCTCTCTTCGATTGAAGCCGTCAATGAAGCCAGATAAGTGGAAGGCGCTACAAGAGGATGAAAATCAAATATACGTAACGTTAGGTGACTTAATTCGCAAGGGCGATAAGCTGTTACTTGAGATCAAGGAAGAACAAGATGACTATCAAGCCGATAGCTTGATTACGGATATTACAGGTCTTCTGAAAGATCTGGCCTTACTCAAAGAAAATCTACGCTTCTTCATGCGAATGGATGATGCCAACACCGTCTATTGGATGGAAGCAAGTGGGCAATTCCGAAGTAAATCGCTACAGCTCTATGCGGTTCCTGTAGATGTCAGCGCACAACTGAAGGAATTATTTTTTGACAAAAAGAAAAGCGTCGTTCTGACTTCAGCTACCCTTTCTGTAGATAAGTCATTCCAATTTATGATTGAGCAATTAGGACTGCAGGAAGCAGCAGACCATAACCGCCTGCTTACGTCCTTGCTGCCGTCCCCGTTCCGTTATCGGGATCAGGCATTGCTTGTCATTCCGCGTGATTTCCCAAGTGTAAAAGGCAGCGTAGGGATGCACACTTTGTTGATATGTTGGTGCATTCACTAGCTGAAACTGCCATTGCGACGCGTGGACGGATGATGGTACTCTTCACGTCGTATCGGATGTTGAGACAAGTGTATGATCCGCTGAAGGAGGCCTTGGCTGGCAACGATATCTCGCTGCTCGGTCAAGGGGTGGATAGTGGTAGTCGTTCGAAGCTCACACGCCGCTTCCAAGACGCGAAGGCAACTGTGCTTTTGGGTACGAGCAGTTTCTGGGAAGGTGTAGATATTCCAGGGGATGCACTCACCTGTCTAGCTATTGTTAGATTGCCGTTCCAGCCGCCGAATCATCCACTTCTGGAAGCGAAAAGCGAGCTGTTGCAACAACAAAAGAAAAATCCATTTATGAAATTATCTGTGCCACAGGCTGTTATTCGTTTCAAGCAGGGGTTCGGAAGACTTGTACGCACAGCGAAGGACAGAGGCATCGTCATTGTATACGATACACGAGTCATTGAAGCGTATTATGGTAAGTATTTCTTATATTCATTACCAGGTCCCAAAATGGAGCATATGCTCACCGAACAGATGGTTCCACGAATTCGTGAGTGGTTAGACCAACCTACTGAATAAGCTTCGGAAGCAGTGCTATACGCACAAGCATTGCACCATGAATGCAATTAGTTGTAAAATTTATTAGATTCAATCATTGAGGAACAAAGGTTACCGCTATCATCATGTATATCATTGAGGCATCCTGTCCAGGTAAACCGTCATGTATGGATACGAGGATGCCTCCTATTTAATCTATTTACAGGGTCACATTGGTAAAGGGGAGTAAACGAATGAAATCAGATAAAATATCAGAAGCGGTAGTGCGGCGTTTGCCAGTTTACTTGCGCTATTTGAGTGAATTGAGTCAACGCGAGGTTACTACGGTTTCTTCTCAAGAACTAGGACTGCGCTTGGATCTTAATCCAGCTCAGATTCGGAAGGATCTAGCCTACTTTGGTGATTTTGGTCGCAAAGGCATTGGTTACGACGTTTCCTACTTAATCGAGAAGATTCGCCATATTCTGAAGATTGATCAGCAAATCAACGTGGCATTGGTGGGTGCGGGTAACCTTGGGCACGCCTTGTCCAATTACAATGCTTACTTAAAAGACAACATGAAGATCGTTGCCGTGTTTGATGCATACGAACCCAAAATCGGTACTCAGATTAATAGCCTGAAAGTGCAACCGATGAATGAATTATCAGATTCTGTCCAAAAGGATAATATTCGAATCGGCATCATTACAGTTCCAGATACAGAAGCTCAAAATGTAGCTGATCAACTGGTTGAATCGGGTATCGAGGCTATACTTAATTTTGCACCAACGATTTTGAAAACGCCGCCGCATATTCGCATTCATCATGCTGATTTTACGACGGATCTGCTCAGCCTAGCTTATTACCTGGAGAATGGAAAGGACGACGAGGAAGATGACAACAAATAAATGGGTTATTCATAACGGCAAATTTGCCGTAAACAGTGGTTTGGACTGGAAAGTCGTTCAAGGCTATATGGTTGTGGAAAATGATAAGATTGTGCATATTGGTGAGACGTTGCCGGAAGGGGACGAGAACCTGCCTAAAGTGGATGGAAAAGGACTTCTTTTCCTACCGGGTCTGATCAATACGCATGGTCATGCAGCAATGTCTTTGCTTAGAGGGCACGGCGATGATCTAGCTCTGCAAGTATGGCTGCAAGAAAAAATGTGGCCTATGGAAGCGAAAATGACAGCTGAAGATGTGTACTGGGGATCATCCCTGTCCGTATTAGAAATGCTCAAAGGCGGAACGACGGCTTTCCTCGATATGTATGATCATATGGATCAAGTGGCTAAAGTGGTAGAACAATCCGGGATTCGTGCTTCCCTAGCTCGTGGTGTTATTGGCCTGTGTTCAGAAGAAGAGCAGATGCGTAAGTTGGAAGAGTCGGCTGCATTTGCCCGTGAATGGCATGGACAAGCGGATGGCCGCATCACCACGGTAATCTCCCCACACGCTCCGTACACTTGTCCGCCAGATTACATAGAGAAGCTTGTACAAGTTGCACACGACTTGAATCTGCCTCTGCATACACACATGTCAGAAACGATCCGAGAAGTGGAGCAAAATGTAACGGATTATGGACTTCGTCCTGTAGCTCATCTGGAGAAACTGGGATTCTTCTCCCGTCCTTCCCTCGTAGCTCATGCCGTACATTTGAATGACGAGGAAATTGAAATTTTGGCTCGAAATCATGTTGCAGTCTCCCATAATCCGGGTAGTAACTTGAAGCTTGCTTCGGGTGTCGCTCGTGTACCGGATCTTCTAAAAGCCGGTGTGATGGTATCCTTGGGAACGGATGGCCCTGCAAGCAACAACAACCTGGATATGTTTGAAGAGATGAGACTGGCAGCACTTATTCATAAAGGAGTATCGGGTGATCCAACCGCTGTACCCGCTGGAGAAGCTCTTTTGTTAGGGACAGCTTACGGCGCTAAGTCTATTTTCTTAGATGACACGGGTCTATTAGAAGTAGGGATGAAGGCCGATTTTATCGCCCTCAACATTGAACAGGCTCATTTCTATCCGCATACAGATCTAATCTCCCATGCCATTTATTCGGCTTCAGCAAAAGACGTGGAGCATGTGTGGGTGGATGGTAAACAGGTAGTTAAACATGGCGAATGTCTCACGATGGACGAAGAGCGCATCTTGCGTGAATCTCAATCGGCATTTGATGGTCTGCTTGCTCGTTAATCATGCAGCGTCTTAGAGGAAAGGAAGTTCGGCTTTTGAAGAGAAAAAAGAAGTGGATCTGGATATCGTTGCTGGTTCTGGTTCTGCTCCTGTTTGGACTTCAACGTTATTATGTCTATGTCACTCAGGATCAGCGCAATGAAGAAGCTATGGCTATTGAAGCTGCACAGCAGCAAGACATTACGTTCACTCAGGACATTCGGAAGTATGTCTGGGGCGGTAAAGAGGACGCTGACAACATCTATTGGACCTTTGTAGGTAAAAATAAGGACAACCAGGATGTTCTTGTATGGGTGAAATTTGATAATACAAACAAGCCGGTAACAGGCTCTGATGCAGTTCACAGTGAACTGATTCAGAATGGCATGTCTGAAACCCAGATTCGCAATCGATTTAGCTCGGAGGTACCAGGTGGAGAAATTAAGCGCATTATGCCTGGTGTCGTAAACGGAATCTATGTATGGCAAGTATATTATAATGATGCTACCCACAATTATTATCGTTTCTATCGGTTTAGCAATGGGGAACAGGTAGATTTAGTCTACACATTACCAAATAGCTAAGCCATAGTAGGAGAGCATATTACTCTAAAGTTATGAGTAGAGATTTTAAATCGTATCATACAATAAAACACCAATGTTCCGGCGGATGGTATTATACTGCACCGGTTCTTTGGTGTTTTTGTCATTCTATTGGATTTGAATAGTTAAAATTAATAATTTATTCATATTTTAGCCTTCGAAATTGTATATACGATGTGATATACTCAGATATGTATTCAACATTACATGATGAATAAACAAAACAAATAAATCCTGTTTAATTACGACACAGGACTTTGGTTGCAAATTTATTGACGCCTACAGGCTATAGTATAGGCCAAATTTGGGAGGGAAACTCATTTGAAGCTAAAAGTATTACCGATTGCTTTAACTGTCGTCATTTCTGCCGTCCTGTTGTTTGGAGGTTGGTTTGTGTATCGCCAAGTGGCCATGCAGAATCCGATCGAAAAAATGATTACCCAGTATGATGGAGTCAATGATGTTCAGTTAACTATTAACCGCAATAGCGTACAAATGAAACTTGATCTTGAGCCAGACGTTGATTTGGGGAGATTAGTTCAATATATTCACAAAGAAGGACAGACCCTTATTGGCAATCGCGCTCTTAAACTCGATGTCATCGATCACTCTAACGAGGCTTTGGAAAACTGGTGGGGCGATGCAATGTTTACCGTGGCTCAAGCGATGGAAAACAAACAATATACCGAGATCACACCAACGCTATCTAAGATGGCTACCAATGGAATTAAAGTAAATACCGCTATGGATGATAACAACGTATACGTCAGTCTCCGAGATGGAGACGCAAGCAAGTTTATTATTCTACCACGTGTGCCAGGACAGATAGGAGTGTGGCCAAATGCCTAAGTGGACTAAAGAAGTTGTAATTGGATTTGTTCCAGTGCTAATTATCTTTCTTGCTTTTGTGGGTGTAAATATCATCCCAATTTTGTTTGCTGTATTGTTGGTCGGTGGATTGCTGTTCATGATGCAGATGCGTGGTGGTATTACCGTTGGAGCAGGTCAGGAGCGTAAACGGAAGAAAAAAGGGCCATCCAAGCTGACATTTGAAGAAATTGGTGGTCAGGATAGTGCCAAGCAAGAACTACGAGAAGCGCTCGATTTCCTTATCCGGCATGAAGAAATTCAAAAATTCGGGATTCGCCCGCTGAAAGGTATCTTGCTCACAGGGCCTCCGGGAACAGGTAAAACCTTAATGGCCAAAGCTGCCGCTCACTATACAGATTCCGTGTTTGTCGCTGCATCAGGTAGTGAATTTGTGGAAATGTATGTCGGCGTCGGTGCGGGTAGAATTCGTGATTTGTTCCGTGATGCAAGAACACGTGCAACGAAAGAAAATAAAGAAAATGCCATTATTTTTATCGACGAGATTGATGTCATTGGTGGTAAGCGTGAAGGTGGACAACAACGTGAGTACGACCAAACGTTGAACCAGCTTCTGACTGAAATGGACGGAATCTATTCATCGGAAACACCTCGAATCTTAGTGATTGCTGCAACAAACCGTAAAGAAATGTTAGACAGTGCATTGACTCGTCCGGGACGTTTTGACCGTCATATTCAGGTGGATATGCCTGATAAGAAAGGTAGAAAGCACATCTTGGAACTGCACGCGGTCAATAAGCCTCTCACGACGGATGTGAGCCTTGAGAAGACGGCTGAAGAGTCTTATGGGTTCTCTGGAGCACAACTTGAAAGTGTGATGAATGAAGCTGCGATTTACGCGATGAGAGATGGATTGTCGAGTATCGAACAGCGTCATCTGTCGATGGCAATTGACAAGGTTATGATGGGTGAGAAGACCGATCGTGAGTCCACTGTTGAAGAAAAGAAACGGGTAGCTATTCACGAATTGGGACATGCCATTATGGCGGAGTTAGTTCGTCCGGGTAGTGTTAGTCAGGTGGCGCTCAGTCCCCGTGGACAGGCTCTTGGTTATGTACGTCACAATCCACAACAAGAACAGTATTTATATACCAAACGTTTCTTGGAAGAGCAGATTATGATTGCCCTTGGTGGTGCGGCTGCAGAGGAAATGTATTACGGTGGTCGTAGTACGGGATCGCGCAATGACTTTGAACAGGCGACAAATGTTGTACAGACCATGATGGCTTCCGGCCTGACATCACTCGGTATTGTAAATATGGATATGGTGACTACCGAAGAGTTGATGAGAGAGAATAAAGTCATTTTGCAGGAGCTTATGAACCAGACGAAACGATTGCTTGAAGAGCAACGGACAATTTTCGACAATTCTCTCGATACCTTGATGAGAGAAGAAGTGTTATCTGGGGAGCAATTTCGTTGTCAATTTCGTGACAGCGCCCTTTTACCGGCATAATTTATTTATGTCGGTTATTTTTTTTTACATTTCAGTCGTGCTAAGATATTATTATATGTTGGGTCGAAATTTGTAATTTTCGGCGAACAGGGTACAATAGAGAAATAGAGAACCGAAAGGATGGAACAGAACCATGTTTTTTAAAAAAATAGGAGTTGTCGGCGGCGGTACGATGGGGCAAGGTATTTCCCAAATGCTCGCAGCCAAAGGACTTGATGTGCTTCTAGTGGAGCATACAACGGAGAAGCTTGATCATGCTTACAACATGATTGAGACCAACTTGGATAAACAACTAGAGAAATGGGCAATTACAAAGGCAGAGAAGAAACTGATCCTCTCCCGTATTAACAAAGTTGCGCATTTGGCGGAGCTGGGTTCTTGCGATATGGTCATTGAGACGATTTCGGAAGATCTGGAAGCTAAAAAAGCAGTGTTTAGTCAACTGGATCAAGTTTGCCCAAGTAATGTTATTCTTGCAAGTAATACATCCACGCTGAGTTTGACCGAGCTTGCAAGCTCGACCAAGTACCCAGAGCGTGTTATTGGTATGCACTTTATTCACCCGGTATCCCGGGTTGATCTTGTTGAAATTATTCGTGGCTTGAAGACGTCTGATTCCACATTTGATGAGACTAGACGTTTTGTTGAAGAAGTGGTTGATAAAAAAGGCGTTATGATTTATGAATCCCCAGGATTCGTTACATCCCGTTTGATCTGCCTTCTGATCAATGAAGCACTTCATGTATTGCAAGAAGGTGTTGCTTCTGCTGAGGACATCGATGACGCAATGCGTATTGGATACAACTTCCAACATGGTCCACTTGAGATGGCTGACCGTTTCGGACTTGATTCCGTTGAAGCAGCACTCGAAAGAATGTTCCGTGAATTCGGGGAATTGAAATATCGTCCTTCGACTGTCCTGAAGAAAATGGTACGTGCAGGACACTTGGGTGTCAAAGCGGGCGAAGGATTCTTCAAGTACGACAAGGATGGTGACAGACTGTGAAAGTATTAGTAATCAACGCGGGGAGCTCCTCGCTTAAATATCAATTGTATAATATGACAGACGAGTCCGTACTCGCAAAAGGTCTTGTAGAGCGGATCGGAATGGACTCATCCATTCTTACACACAAGCCAACTGGTCGCGAAGACGTGACGGAAGTTAGCGAAATTCTGGAGCATACTACTGCAATTCGTAAAGTTATCGATATGCTGACAGACAAAGAAAATGGAGTCTTGGGTTCCGTAAATGAAATTCAAGCAGTTGGACACCGCGTTGTTCATGGTGGTGAAGCATTTAAAGAATCCGCATTAGTTGATGATGCAGCCAAAGCTGAGATTCGCCGTTTGTTCGACCTCGCGCCGCTTCATAATCCAGCAGCAATGATGGGTATTCGTGCGGCTGAATTGAATATGCCGGGCGTTCCTCAAGTTATGGTCTTTGATACAGCATTCCATCAAACGATGCCTGAGAAAGCTTATCTGTATGCCATTCCGCGTGTACTTTACAAAAAATACAAAGTTCGTCGCTACGGAGCGCACGGTACTTCCCATGATTATGTAAGTAAAGCAGCAGCAGAATATCTGGATCGTCCGTTGGAAGATCTGAAAATTATCACTTGTCACGTAGGTAACGGTGGTAGTGTAACAGCAGTTAAAGGTGGTCTTTCTGTAGATACGTCCATGGGTATGACTCCGCTCGAAGGATTGATGATGGGAACACGTAGTGGTGACCTCGATCCAGCGATTGTACCTTACGTAATGAACAAGGAAGAACTGAGCGTAAGCGAAGTAAACTCCATGTTGAACAAGCACAGTGGCTTGCTGGCGATCTCCGGAATCAGCAGCGACATGCGGGAGATTACAGAAGGTATGGAGAATGGCGATGCTAACTCCACACTGGCTTTCGAGATGTACGAATACCGTCTGCGTAAATACATTGGTTCATATGCAGCAGCAATGAACGGTGTAGACGTAATCGTCTTTACAGCAGGTGTAGGTGAGAACTCCGTTGTTCTGCGCCAAAAAGTATGTGAGCAGCTCACGTACCTGGGTGTTGAACTGGACGAAGCTTTGAATGCTATCCGTTCTGGCGAACCACGCCGCATCACAACGAGCAATTCCAAAGTCGATGTTCTTGTTGTGCCAACGAACGAAGAATTGGTAATTGCAAGAGATACGCACCGAATCGTATTGAATTCTCAGTAATCTAATTGTAAAGTGAATATAGCATGACAAGGGAGTGCAGGGGACAGGCCTAAGCCTGCCCGCTGCATTTTCAAATTCAGCTAATAAGGGAGAGATATGGGCATGAGCACGGAGTGTGTAATTCGTAACGTGAATGAACATGTAGGCGAAACCGTAAAGATCGGCGCCTGGATTAACAACAAACGTTCCAGCGGCAAAATTCAATTTTTGCAACTGCGTGATGGAACCGGATATATTCAAGGGGTTGTCGTAAAAAGTGAAGTTAGCGAAGACATCTGGAATGCAGCGAAGAGTCTTACCCAAGAGAGTTCGCTATATGTTACAGGTATCATTCGTGAAGAGCCTCGCAGCAATTCCGGCTATGAGATGACCGTTACCAATGTTGAAATTATTCATCTCACGGAGAACTATCCTATTACGCCGAAAGAGCACGGTGTTGACTTCTTGATGGATCATCGTCATCTATGGCTACGTTCGACTAAACAACGTGCTGTTATGGTGATTCGTGCAGAGATTATCCGCGCTGTTCAGCAGTTTTTTGATGGTAACGGATTCACACAGGTTGATCCACCAATTCTGACACCATCCTCTGCAGAAGGTACTACGAATCTGTTCCACATTAAGTATTTTGACGAAGATGCATATCTGACACAAAGTGGACAGTTGTACATGGAAGCAGCAGCGATGGCGCTTGGCAAGGTGTATTCCTTCGGCCCAACGTTCCGCGCAGAGAAATCCAAGACTCGTCGTCACTTGATTGAATTCTGGATGATCGAGCCGGAAATGGCGTTTGTAGATCATGAAGAGAGCTTGCGAGTACAAGAGAAGTTTATTGCTCACGTTGTACAATCCGTGGTGAAGAACTGCCGTGCAGAGCTTGAATCGATTGGACGCGATGTCAGCAAACTCGAAGGCATTGTCGCACCATTCCCACGCATCACGTATGATGAGGCAATTGAGTTCCTGAATGGACAAGGCTTCGATATCCCTTGGGGAGAAGACTTTGGTGCTCCACACGAAACAGCAATTGCTGAAAAGTATGATACACCGGTCTTTATCACACACTACCCAGCAGGTATCAAAGCATTCTACATGAAACCTGACCCGAATCGCCCTGAAGTTGTCCTCTGTGCAGATATGATTGCGCCAGAAGGTTACGGAGAGATCATCGGAGGTTCGCAACGGATTGATGATCCAGAACTGATGAAACAGCGCTTTGATGAGCACCAGCTTTCAGATGAAGCATATCAATGGTACTTGGATTTGCGTAAATACGGATCGGTACCTCACTCTGGTTTCGGTCTGGGATTGGAGCGGACGGTAGCTTGGATCTGTGGACTGGATCATGTACGTGAAACGATTGCATTCCCACGTATGCTCTATCGTTTGTATCCTTAATGTTTAACCGCGAGTCTATGGAAGACACCGGCTCCAAAGCATGGATCAATGGGGCAGCTTATGGGATGACATCAGGAACAGCGCAGCTTCCTTATGCGTTATTACGCTATTATCATCAGTTGGGACTAGCCGATGCAGAGGTTCTCTTGCTCATTCAACTCCTGGGGTTTCAACAGGCAGAGTTCAATGAGTTTCCTACGTTGGAAGAGCTCGCTGGTCGAATGGGACTTGCCCCTGAAGGCATTGCCAGAATGCTGCAGCGCTTGATGAGAGATGGATATGTTGCCATTGATGAACACCGGGATGAGGAACGGGATATTCAGTACGAACGCTATGACTTGCACGGGCTGTTTGCACGATTAGCATCTTGTGTAGCTGAGGATGTTGCCATTGCCCAGAAACAACGGATGGAACATAACTCACGTTCGAATTCGAACAGTGTTCAAATAGAAGAGGAAGAGCGTAATATGTTTTCCATCTTCGAAAAAGAATTCGGACGTCCGCTTTCACCCATGGAATGTGAAACGATCTCCAGTTGGTTGGATCAGGATCGGTATCAAGAAGAATTAATTCTGATGGCGCTGAAAGAGGCTGTATTTGCAGGCAAAGTACATTTCCGATACATTGATCGAATCTTGCTTGAATGGAGCCGTAATCGAGTGAAGACGGTTCAGGACGCCAAAGCGTATACGCAACGTTTTCGCAGTGGTGGTCGTTAATTTAAGGTGTAGAAGTATTTCTATTCAGACAATCAGACAGGCCAGAGGTTATTCTGTGCCTGTCTTTTTCATGTGATATGATTCAGGATGAAAATCCGCTTTTCAGGCGAAAGGCAACCGTGTTATTAAAAAAATGAAATAATATGCAGGGGCAGAGTGAAACTCTGTCGTCTAATGTAGTGGAGAGGAGGGGAGAGTTATTGATGAAGCGCGCATAATTGAACGAATCCGTGAAGGAGACACATCTCAGGTTCGCTTGTTGATCGACAAGTATAGCCAGCATGTATATCACGTGGCTTACTCGGTATTACGAAACGATCAAGAAGCTCAGGATGCAGCTCAGGAAGCGTTCATACAAATGTACAAATCTCTCCCTGATTACCGATCCGAAGGCTTCAAAACATGGCTAACCCGCATTGCATTTCACAAAGCAATCGATGCCAAGCGTAAGCTCGGCAGACGAAGCATTGAAGATCTCGGTGGAGAAGAGAGAATTCACCACATACCAGGACGAGAAGAAGATGTCCTTACAAGGCTTATTCGGGAAGAACGTAAGGAAGCTCTACGAGCGCGAATTAACCAGCTGCCTGCTCAGCATCGTGATATTATCACGGCATATTATTTAAAAGAGAAAAACTATGAGCAAATTGCCCACGATGCCCAAGTAGCTGTGAAAACAGTAGAATCCCGATTATATCGTGCTCGGCAGTGGATTCGAAATCATTGGAAGGAGGATGAGTGGCGTGAATAAATCAGGTGTATATACCGTTCAGGAATGGTCCGATTATATAGAAGGTCGAATACCTCCCAGCCAGTCGCTGTTTATGGAACAAGCACTTATGGAGAACCCAGACGAAATGCACAATTATGTAGAAGCTCTCGATGTTCATGGAGAATTGCCTTCCTTGAATGATCCAACGGGCTTTGCCGATTCGATCATGCATCAGATTAATCAAATGCAACCGTCCAATGTCCGGCCACTATCACGTTCACATCGATACCGCTGGGTTGAACATAAAGTGTTTCATTACGCTGTGGCAGCCTGCCTGACGTTAATTTTCCTCTCCTCCGGAGTGTTTGACAAGGTAGCTCCTTATCATCTGCAGGATGGTGAGCATGGCGGATCATTTACGGAGAAATGGACGGAGGCAGCCACGTCGTGGCTGGATAACTTCAAACCGAAACCATAAATTAGCTCGAATTGCCTGAAAAGAAAGGATGACGTTTGTGCAATCAGATCGCAATAAATTACTCGCATTTTTACTGAATTTGATCCCTGGGCTTGGGTTCCTATACTGGAGAAAACCTATTCGGGCAGTAGTCTACCCGCTACTCTTTTTTGGAACACTTGTCGGTTTCTTCATGTTGGGAATGGTATTATCGGAACATGATATGGTGATCATTGGTGCTCTGGCATCCGTATTCTTCTGGGGATAAGCATGCTTGATATGATTATTGTGCTATTGAGTTCGACAAGCTATCGAGAAGAACAATATAAAGGATATAGGGCACCTTATGGACGAGTGAGTGACTCGTATCATGAACGTAGTGTAGATTCGCTTGAGCCGAACGAGGGTCATGCAGAGCACGCCTATGAAGGATATGATCGACCTGAAGGGGCATACGGCAGTCCCATGTACCGCAAAGGCACCGAGGGTGAGCGATTCTTCACAATCCTTCTTTCATTTATTCCAGGGCTTGGACATCTTCATATGGGGTTGTTGCATCGGGGGCTATCTTTCTTAATTGCTTTCTTTGGCTCCTTTGCAATGATGGTTTTTGTAGCATCGATTACAAACGAAGAGAATTTCTTGATGTTCCTGCTCATTCTACCGGTCATTTGGGTATACTGCATGTTTGATGCGGTACAGCATATTCATCGCAAGCAAGCAGGTGAAGTATTAGAAGACCGCACGTTGTTTGAAGAGTTGGAAATGGGGAGAGTAAATGGAAGACGTAGCAGAATGCTAGCAACGCTGTTGTCGGCGTTTCCTGGCGCGGGGCATCTCTACTTGGGTTTACAAAAAAGAGGCATGCAGCTCATGTTTTTGTTCCTTGGTAGTATCTACATCCTAGACTTACTTCGTTTATCTGTATTTTTGTTTATGATTCCACTCATCTGGTTCTATAGCTTCTTTGACGGTCTTCAATGCTCAAGCCGGTACGGGCGGGAACCATTGGAGGATCAACCTATCTTGAAGGATTGGGCGCGTCATCAACGTCTGATTGGATTCGGAATTGCAGCACTGGGTTTATACTACTTAGCGATTCGCCTTGTTATTCCACAACTCAGTGAGATGTTCCCCAACATATTCTTGACGTACGAAATTCGATCCTATCTGAACACGATGATTGTCTCGCTATTGCTTATTGTTGGAGGATTAAAGCTGCTTTTTGGGAAGCAACGTCCGATCAAAAGTGGCAATAGCAAAAATCCAGACGATGAACTGGACAGTCTATTCTTGTTCAAAGATCGTGAAGATCGATCCTAAATCAAAAACACGCCATAGTTCCTCATTGGAACATCGGCGTGTTTTATGTTTTTGAGTACTTATCTGATTTGATTCGGTGCTATATCGTCTTGAACTCTATTAATACCTACGATGTAGCTCCTTTAAGCAATAGCTGACGATACATCACTTCGAACAAAAATTCGAAGGCCTCCAGATGTCTTTTGGCTTCAAAAGCATCCTTACCCCAAGCATAAATACCGTGATTACGTAGCAAGATACCTGGTACTTTGGCATCAAGCACACCAGGAACCAACTCAGCAATTGAAGGAATATCAGCAAAGTTAGGCAGAATCGGTACACGAATTTCCGCATTTTCTTCCCAGATGTTGAATGCTTTGATCAATTCGATTCCTTGGACTGGCACTTGGCCAGCATCTCCGAAGAACTCGCTAATTAGATTGTTAAACACGGTATGTACGTGGAATACCGCCCCGCAACCTGTTAAGCGGTAGATTTCGCAGTGGATTAGCGTTTCTGCACTAGGCTTCAGGTTTGTTGTTTCAATCGCTTTACCGTGTTTGTCCACAAACAGGAAGTCTTCTGGCGTGCGCAGAGATTTATCTTTGCCGGAAGCTGTTACTGCAAAATAAAACTGTTCCGGATCAAAATCACCAACACGCATCGACAAGTTTCCACTTGTACCAGGGAACCAGTTGCGGCTGGCAAACAGTGCTTTAACATCGGCTAGTTCTTCGAGAACTTGACGTTTATGTTCCAAAGTAATTTTCTCAAACCCCATCTTTACAGCACTCCTTGTGTTTGCTTCTGTTTCATATCTTCGATGATATCGTAAAAGGTTGTGAATGGCACATGATCGACACCAAGTTCAATACATTTATCCGTTAAAATAGAACGGGAATAGACCAGATCGGCAATTTTGGCACCTTCAAAATCAGTAAGGCTATCGCCAATCAAAATTCGATTATATTGCTCTGCGGGGAAGGTACGGATGACCGTAGTTTTGCACATCCCACAGCCATTCTCGCAAGGAGGCTGGCAAGGATGCGGCCACTCGATTCGAATGGTTTCACCCGTAAAATCTGCTCCGTTACAATACACATGATCTTGCGGGATATCGAATGGTGCCAGCAAAGGTTCGATAAAAAAGTCCATACCTCCGCTAGTTACATTGAATTCAATGCCTTCGCGGCGAACAAAATCAAGAAATTCGCTGAAGCCTTCACGAATACCGGCTTGTCCGAGCACAAATTCCACAATCTCATTTTTTTGCGAAGAGGGTAAGAGGGCGAACATTGCCCCAACGCCTTCACGCAACGTTATTTTTTGTTCAACCGTATCTTTCATAATAGCCTCAATACCAGGAGGGTTGAACTGTTTCATAATAGCAACGATATTGTCCGAAAGCGTAATGGTTCCATCAAAATCACAGAAAATGACGGTTTGTTTATCATTTCTCATCGTTCGCCACCCCATAGATCCAATGCACTTTTGAGTTCTGGATGCTCCAATGCATGTTGTGCCAGAGGAATCGAACGCTGCGATGCCTCGATTGCCTGCAAGAATGCACGTCCGCCAGCCTCAGTGCCCATAGGGTGTCCATGAATGCCTCCGCCAGCATTTACGATCACATCGGTACCGAAATCCCGCAGAATCAGCGGTACAAGGCCAGGATGAATTCCTGCTGAAGGAACAGGCATGCTTGCACGCACAGGAAGCTCTGTCGAGAGCAACTGTTCAGTAATCGCCATGTTTTCTTCTTTTGGCATCGTTACGGAGCCATATGGAGATGGGAATAAGACGATGTCTGCACCCGCCAGTCGCATCAGTTGGCCAAGCAAGACGGAAGCGGAGATACCGTAATGCGGAGATGGATATACCGCGCCTGCAAGGGCTGGATGAGCCATAATTGGCACATGGATATCCGGGTCGCTGCTAAGCTCATGCAGAACATCATATCCGTACGCTAATACGTTAAACAACAAGGCATTAGCTCCAGCGTTAATGGCACGCTCAGCCTGTTTCTTCAGTTGTGAGGTCGAACCGGTCAGGTTCGCTGCATATAGCAGTTTCTTTCCTGTTTCCTGACGAGCCTGCTCGGCTGCTTTCATGCAGACCTCGACTCTTTTTTCGATCGGAGTGAGTTTGTTCTCAAACAGAATTTCATCATCTTTGATAAGATCAACGCCACCGAGCGCTTGACGGATAAACTGCTCACGTAATTCGTCCGCATCCAGTCCAATAACAGATTTGAAAATACTCATTAACAGTGGACGATCATGTACACCAAGCAGATCACGAACACCGTTTAGTCCAAACTTAGGACCAGGGAATGCACTCAGGAAATTGTCTGAGAAGCCAAGCTGTGTAAGCTTAATGCGCCCATCCATCGAAATTTTACCAAATACGGTCACAAGCAGAGCTGGAATATCTCGGCTAAAGTTCACGTCCGGATACCCAATAGTAATATCAGCATAACGCTCACCAGAAGACATCCCGTCAGCTTCATGCACCTCTACTTTAATGACCTCACCTAGATGTTTCTGCATCGCTTCGCGTTTGGCCTGAGGTAATTCAGTCCAGCTACCAACAGTCATGCCAACAGCAATGGATTCTGCTTTTTTACGAAAATCGGCATGATCGTCATGCAAACGATACGTCGCAGTACACATGTTATTCATTTTAAATCTCCTTCCAAAGCAGCCCCCATTTCCCGTGAGCGCTCAGCACAACGGTTAACGGCTGCAATTACATTTTCAAAGAAGTCGCCTTCGTCCAGCTTCTTCAGTGCAGCTTGAGTTGCACCTCCAGGAGACGTAACATCACTGCGAAGTTTCATTGGCTCCAGTCCTGTCTGCTGAACCATTCGGGAAGCACCAAGCACCGTCTGAACGGTCAGATCACGTGACTGCTGGCTGGATAAGCCGCCTCGAATACCTGCAGCGATCATAGCCTCCATTAAATAGTATACATAAGCGGGGCCACTTCCCGAAATCCCTGTAAGAATCTCTAACTTATCTTCAGGCACAATGGTCACGATCCCTACAGCTTCAAACATCGTCATAACCGTGCTACGCTGCTCATCTGTAATTTCGGCCGAGAAGGCAAGTCCAGTTGCGCCAAGTCCAATCGTACTTGATGTATTTGGCATGGTACGGGCGATAGGCTGTTTACGACCAAGCAGCGTTTGCATCGTACGTATAGATAATCCGGCAATGACGGATACGATCAGTTGATCTGGAGACAAAAGAGGACCAAGTTCCCGCAGAGCAGCAGCGGCATCCTTTGGTTTCATGGCCAATACAATAACGGGAGAACCCGAGAGGATCTCCTGGGATTGTGCCGCAGTTCCCGTATGAACCGCGTAACGGCTACTGAGTTCCTCCTGACGTTTCTGGTTGCTGCGGTTCAGCATCGTAATGTCCTGTGGACGTACGACAAGGCGGGAGATTAATCCGCGTACGATTGCTTCGGCCATCGCACCTGCTCCGTGGAAAGTAATTTTTTGTTGTAATAACGTCTGTTGTTCTTGACTCATGATTATCGTCCTCCTAAATACTAAACTGCGAACTTATTGACGGATCTGACCATCGCCAGTAATGCGATATTTGGTTGATGTAAGAGCAGGTAAACCCATTGGGCCACGTGCATGTAACTTTTGAGTGCTGATGCCTATCTCAGCTCCATAACCAAACTCGAAGCCATCTGTGAAGCGGGTAGAAGCATTATGATACACTGCTGCTGCATCAACGTCATGCAAGAAACGTTCTGCGTTTGCAGTATTCGCCGTTACGATACATTCGGAATGCTTGGTGCCGTATTGTGCAATGTGCTGCAGGGCTTCATCTAGGCCAGATACAACCCGGATATTCAAAATGTAGTCGTTATACTCTGTCGCGTAATCTTCCTCACTAACCGGTTGGGCAGAAGGGACAATACGTTGTACGGTATCGCAACCTTTTAATAGCACATTAAGCTCACGGAACTGTTCTGCGATGGATGCGAGATGCTGCTCTGCGAAAGCACTGTGTACTAATAAAGTTTCCATAGAGTTACATACGGATGGACGTTGTGCTTTGGCATTGATCGCAATCTCTGCTGCCATGACCGGATCGGCAGATTCATCCACATAGGTATGGCAGATGCCTGCACCCGTTTCAATGACTGGTACTGTGGCATTCGCAACTACATTCTGAATGAGTGAAGCTCCCCCGCGAGGAATGATGACATCCAGCAATCCATTCAGCTTGAGCATCTCGTCCACAGACGAGCGATTGGCATCTTCCACAAGCTGTAGCGCGTCAGGAGGTAAATCTGTCTTTGCCAATGCCTCGTGTAATACCTCAACAATTTTGCGATTGGAGGAGAGGGCAGATGATCCACCGCGGAGCAGAACTGCATTACCGGTCTTCAGGCATAAGCCTGCAGCATCTACGGTAACATTAGGCCGTGCTTCATAAATAATACCAATTAGCCCGATCGGCACTCTTAACTTCTGAATATGCAATCCATCTGGGCGTGTAAAGGTTTCGAGCACTTCCCCGACAGGATCTGGCAGATCCACGATCTGACGAAGACCCTCAGCGATGCCTGCAATTCGTTCCTGATTTAATGCTAACCGGTCAAGCATAGATTCTGGTGTTCCTTGTTGTCTACCGCGCTCCAGATCTTCGCCGTTTGCAGTAATAATGATGTCTGATTTCTCTAGGAGCGCATCTGCCATGGCAAGGAGGGCTTTATTTTTTTGATCTGTCGTCAGTCGGTTCAATTGTGGAACTACGGCTTGTGCCTGAATGGCTTTTTGTCTTACCTCACTCATTGTGTATTCCTCCCATTTCTTTTATTAGTCTAAAAAAACCATCCTAAGACTGTTGCCCAGTCTTACTTCAAAGTAATCCATTCATCCCGATGGATAACCTCAAGTCGATGAATGCTATTTAATGTTTTGACAACCTCACCACCAGGTAGTCCTGCAATAAGTCGCAGTTGGTCATCATCGTAATTTACAATCCCACGACCAAGCAGCGTATCATCGAGCCCAAGGACTTCGACGACATCACCGGCATGAAAGGTGCCAAGCACCCGCTGAACACCGACAGGCAGAAGACTATGTCCGCCATGCACAAGAGCTTCCTCTGCACCCGCGTCTACCACGACAGTTCCAAGCGGAGTAGACATGAAGCCGAGCCATTGTTTCTTACGGGATAGAGCAGCAAGCTTGGTTTCGAAATAGGTTCCTTTACCTGTGCCTTCCACAGCTTGGAGCATATCGCCAGGTTCATTCACACGACCAACAAAGACAGGCACGCCTCCGCGTGTTGCTACTTTGGCTGCATCGACCTTAGAGCGCATACCCCGGTACCCACAGATGATCCGGAACCTCCGGCATAGGCATAAATCTCGGCTGTAATCTCAGTAATCCGATCATAACGTGTAGCAGAAGGATCTTTGCGTGGATCTGCGGTGTAGAGGCCGTTAGTATCCGTAAGAATAACCAAGTGCTGTGCCTTCACCAGATTTGCGACCAGAGCAGATAATAGATCATTATCTCCAAATTTGAGCTCATCGACAGATACCGTGTCATTCTCATTAAAGATGGGAATAACACCTTGTTTCAGCAATTCTTCAACGGTCATACCGGCGTTGCCCATCCGTTTTCTGCTATGAAAATCGGTTCGAGTCAGCAGAATTTGTGCCGTAGTAACGCGGTGCGCCGCAAAAGCCTGTTGATATGCTTGCATCAGCAATGCCTGCCCAACCGCTGCCGCTGCTTGTTTCTCATGGAGCAATTTAGGACGGTGTACGTATCCGATCTCTCGGAATCCGGCCGCAACAGCACCTGATGTGACGAGAAGCACCTCATGACCATTTTGCATCAAAGCAGCAATTTCTCCAGCAAAAAAAGCAATAGAATCGCGGTCGAGTCCGCCTTCTTCCGTAGTTAGCGAGCTACTACCAATTTTAACAACTATACGTGAGGACATGCTTTCACTTCCTTAAACTTAATCGAATTTCTGAACTACCTCTTATAGGAAAATCTATACAGGTACAAAAAAACTCCCGTCCTTTTGTAATAAAAAGGACGAAAGTTTGTTACTTCCGCGGTACCACCTTTATTGATGAGTGTATCATCCGGCTTAATGCCCTGTAACAGAAGGCACTGTCCTGTTCATATCATGTTTGTTCAACAATTCTTCATTGAACACGCATATATAGAAACAGGCCGCTCAGGGGTAGGTTTCGGAGAGAAGTCACGGTAAATTCTTGCAGCCAATGGAATTTACTCTCTGTGCATGTCTTGTTTCTCTCGTACTGGTCCCGTCATCACGTTTCGTTCAATATTTCTCTATAACATACCATGGAAACTCACCAGATGCAAAGGGATATACGGCCTATGCCGCTACCCATTTCTAGCTTCGTACCATCTTCTCGGACCGAAATCGGATCAATCTCAAGACCATGGATAAAAGGTAGGATAATTACTTAAATAAGTTGAGGTTGCCAATGCGCTCTACAGCTTCTCGTAACCGTGTCTCATCACTCAATAGGCCAGCACGAACATAACCTTCGCCATGCGTACCAAAGCCAATTCCGGGAGCTACAGCTACTTTGGCTTCTCTTAAGAGTAAGTCGGCAAAAGCAGCGGATGTGAAACCTTCAGGCACAGGCAGCCAACTGAAGAATGAACCTCCCGGCTTGGCTGCCTGCCAACCAATATGCTCAAGTGCATCATAGAAAGCGTTACGACGAGATTCATACCGTGCAACGAGATCTGTGACACATTGCTGAGAGGAGGTCAATGCTGCTGCTGCGGCAGATTGGATTCCTCCAAACAGGCTGACATAAATGTGATCCTGCAATAGATTGATTTTCGAGATAATGTCCGCATTTCCAAGGGCGAAACCTACACGCCATCCCGCCATGTTGTACGTTTTGGATAGGGTATAAAACTCAATTCCGACTTCCTTGGCGCCTGGTGCTTGGAGGAAACTCACAGGGCGGTGTCCGTCGTATCCGATTGCACCATAGGCAAAGTCACTGGCTACAACAATCTGATTCTGAACAGCAAATTCCACTGTGTCTTCATAGAACGAAAGAGGTGCTGTGGCAGATGTCGGATTGTTCGGATAGTTCAGATACATTAGCTTAGCTTTCGCTTTGTCCTCAGCGGAGATTGCTTCATAATCAGGCAAAAAAGCATTGGACTCCAGCAGTGGCATAAAGTGCATATGTGCTTTGGCGAGAGCTACACCAGACCAATAATCAGGATAGCCTGGATCTGGAACCAAGCATACGTCACCTGGGTTAAGTAATACTTGCGGTAATTGAACCAGCCCCGTTTTGCCACCAAATAAAATAGCAACTTCTGTGTCTGGATCGAGGTCGACATTATAGTCTTCCTTATATCGCTTCGCAATTGCTTCCTTCAAGAAGGCATATCCACTGAATGGCGAGTATTTGTGATAGAGCGGGTTTTCAGCGGATTCCTGTAACGTTTTTACGATATGAGGCGGCGTTGGTGTATCGGGATTGCCTTGTCCTAGATTAATGACATCATGTCCTGCGTTAATTTCGCGATTCACATTCTGCACAAGACTTGCGAAGAATTGTGTGGGCAGCTGTGTCATTACATCAGATGTAGGTATCCTAAAGGCTGAGCGACCTGAATGTTGCTGTGAGTTCGTCATTATTATCATCACTCCGGTTATTTAAAAATGGAAATAAGTATTCATTAATTTATCACGTCAATCCCGAGCTGTATAGAGGGAAAAGAGCATGGATGATTTGAAACCACCTGGTTGTTTCAGGTTCTTGTACAAAACGAAAAGTAGAAAATTACGTTTGTCCATTGAGCACAAGTGATGATTTGTTTTATGATACAACTCGATAATGATAATCAATATCATTAATGAGGTCGATTTTTCTTTTACAGAGAAATAAAGTACACGAACAGATCTAGGGGGAGAAATGGTAATGAAAAAAGGTATACGAAATACGGCAGTTCTATTGACGCTAACATGGCTATCCATGCTTCTACTTGCTTGTGGTAACGAGGCATCGACTTCTACAGCTAATTCAACGGAACAGTCTAGCACAGCCAATGAGACACAGTCTGGTGCAACAGCAGAGAGTGAGCAAACAACGACTTCAGCGGATAGCGATGAAGCTCAAACTCGACTATTTACAGATTGGACAGGCCATGAGGTAGAGATTCCAGTAACACCTCAACGCGTAATTTACCATGGTGAGGTTACGGGAGATCTTCTGGCGCTCGGCGTAGTGCCCGTGGGCATACTTCGTCAAGAAGGAACCGTGTATGATGATCAAGTTACAGAAGCTGAGGACGTGGGATTCCCGATTAGTGTAGAGAAGTCTCTGTCTCTTAATCCGGATCTGATTATATTCTCCAACAGTGATGAGAACCAATATGAGGCGATCTCTAAGGTAGCACCAACCGTGACATTTGATTCGTTTGCAACCATTGAAGATAGAATGCGCACATTAGGTGACATTTTGAACAAAAAGGAAGAAGCCGAAGCTTGGATCACAGCCCATCAGCAAGCAACAGAAGCGATGTGGCAGCAACTCCATGATAATGGGTTGAAAGCGGACGAAACTGCATCGGTGTTCACCATGTATCCAGGCAATCGACTGTTCGTCATGGCGGGTGCAGGACTGCCTCAATTGTTGTATGGACCAGGGGGTCTGAAACCAACAGCTGAGATCCAAAAAGTATTGGATGAAGAGTTAGGATTCGTTGAGATTTCAACAGAGAAGTTGCCTGATTTTGCGGGTGATCGAATATTTATTCTGAATCCTGTACCAGAGGAAGCGAAACAATCAACCAAAGAACTGCTTGATAGCTCGGTGTGGAAGAACTTGCCTGCGGTCAAAGCGGGTCATGTGTATCAATTCGATATTGTCAAAGCTTCAAGCGATGCGGTATCACGAGAGTGGCTTTTGAAGGAACTTCCTAAACAAATCACGCCATAACATGCAGAGACAGCAAACTTAATTTCAAATTAGTTTATAGGATATCCTGATCGTTGTTCGTTGTGAACACTCACACACAAAAAGAACATTCAACATTTTGTTGATATGTTCTTTTTGCTGTACAAATTCGTGCGATGTTCTGGATTAATGTGTACACCTACGATATAATCCAAAAGTATAATGAAGTGATAATTATTCTCAATATAGGTGAAGGAAATATGAATATAGATGATGAGGTGAGCCCAATGCCTGTTTCGAAGCAGGTTGAGGACACGTTGTTCTTTTCGGCATTTATGTTCCGGTTTGGCAGTATAGAGCAACGAAAGGAACAACCTGAACAAAGGATGCTGGAGAAGGATTGCCTGAAACACACATTTTTGATCTGTGAGGAAGGTACGGGACGTCTGTACATTGGTCACAAACAGTATGCATTTTCATCCGGAAGGATTTATCCGCTGGCTCCAGGAGAGAGCTATCAGATTGAACATGATGATAAGGCTACTCTGCATTATGTGGCGGTTGAGTATGATGTATTTCATGTGTTGACGGATGATCCAGAATTATACACGCGTTCATTATTTGAGCATCGAAATAAACTGGGTGGGTATGCATACGCTCAGTTGAGCGGGATACTAGAATCCATGCTTCCTATGCGTGAATATCGTACAGACAGTGAATATGCTGGGCTGAATGTGCAATTCCAGAAACTAATGCAGATGATGATCACTAGATATACTTCGTTGGAAACGGAATTAAGTCCAGAAGGAAAAGTATACAGTACGATAAAGTATGTGGACGAGCATTATACCGAGGAGATTACTGTACAAAAACTTGCAAAGCTAGCAGGGTTACGTCCTGCTCAATATACGACGTTGTTTAGACAGATCACTGGGCGTAAGCCACTTGATTATGTGAATCATGTGCGAATCCAAATGGCCAAAGAATGGTTAGGCAAATCCGATGAACCGCTTAGAGATATTGCAGGCAGGGTTGGTTTTAAGGATGAATACTATTTCAGCAGACGTTTTCGCCAATCAACAGGTTTCGCGCCCCGCCAATATGACCGATCTCTTCAACGTCAGACACTTGTTCAAGACTTCTCTTCTCATGATGTGAATATTCCAGCTATGCCTGAACGAATTATGTACTACGGGGAATCGGCAGGGGATATGCTGATCATGGATCTTCCGATCCTGAATCAACGGGCATATGATGCGGTGCAGCCGATTAACGTGGAAGAAACCGTGGAGATGAAGCCAGACTTGATCATTTTTGACAGCAGCGATGAACAGCAATTTGAACAATTCTCACGGATAGCACCGACACTTGCTTATAACTCTCATGCAACACTAAGCGATCGCATTCACACGATTGGAAGTTGGTTTGGAAAATATGCTGAGGCAGAAGAATGGTGGTCGACGTATACCGAAAATGAGATGAACATGTGGCAAAAGCTGCAGGCATTCATTCAACCAGGGGAGACCGCTTCTGTCTTTGTCTATCATCGGGGTGCGAGGTTATTCGTAATGGGTAACATCGGACTTGCACCGGTGTTATATCATCCTCTTGGATTCAAGCCAGTTGCAAAAGTACAGGAAGCGCTGGCTGCGGGTAGAGCTTATAAAGAAATTGCTGCTGAAGCGTTGCAACAGTATGCTGGAGACCGTGTTTTTCTTATGTTGCCTGAAGATCCAATTGCGAGACAGGCGACGGAGGCTTTAATGCAAAGTGCTGCTTGGCAAGGGTTGAACGCAGTGAATAATGGTCACGTATATTTGCTTGAAGAGACGATATGGAACTTGGGTGATGCACTTACCCGCATGAATCTATTGAGCCTGCTGCCTGAACTGTTAGGTCGTCGTTCTGATAGGTAGTCAAAAGCGGACTTTTGGGACAACCTCTAAAACGCACTTGCAGACGTCAGGTTGATCAAGCTATGATATCCCATATTACATTTCGGAGGAGCGCTGGTCATGACACAACAACAAGGGGAAATGCGAGTAGCCTTGATACAAGCTGACATTCAATTAGGAGATCCTGAGGCTAATCATCAACATATGCAAGCATTGCTTGAGCGAGCGGTGGAACAATATCCTGATCTGGGCTTGGCTGTATTGCCTGAGATGTGGAATACAGGCTACGCCTTGGAGCAAATTCATGAGCTGGCTGACCTAGAAGGTGAACATTCGCGAGCATGGTTATCTGCGTTTGCCAAAAAGCATCAAATCTCAATTGTTGGTGGCTCCATTGCGGAGAAACGCAATGATCAAATTTACAATACGATGTACGCTTATGATCGGGAAGGCCGTGAGGTAACACGTTATGATAAACTGCATTTATTCCGATTGATGGATGAAGAGAAGTATTTGCAGCCTGGGGCAGAGCCGGAGATCTTTGAATTGGAAAATGGTCTTACAGCAGGGGCTTCCATCTGTTATGATATCCGCTTCCCGGAACTTGCGCGGACGTTAGCTCTAAATGGGGCTAAAGCTCTGATCGTACCAGCCGAATGGCCGAAACCTCGTCTCCATCATTGGCGCACACTTCTGATGGCTAGAGCCATTGAGAATCAGATGTATGTGATCGCCTGTAATCGTGTAGGACTGGGCGGAGATACGGAATTCTTCGGGCACTCTCTCATTATCGACCCTTGGGGGAGATTGTAGCTGAGGGTGGAGAAGGTGAGGAGATCGTGACGGGAATGATACGTCCTTCCTTGGTTGATGAGGTTCGTGGACGAATTCCGGTATTTGAGGATCGGAGACCAGGACTTTATTTTGGTGAAAAATAAAATCTGAAATTAAATAAATCAATTACATAAATCCATTGTTGAAGAGTTATGAAATTGTTTTAAATCTATAAAATATTGAGAATAAGTGTTTATCCTCTCAGTGGACGGGTAATGATAACTATCCCGTCACCAAGGAGGATGATCAATCAATGGACAACCATGTGAAAGATACGCTCAGGAGACTGGAACAGGATAACACAAGGGTAGACCACTTAAGGCAATTCTTAGAGAATGGTGCAGGAGGGCTATCACCCCCTGAACACGGAACGCCAGATGAAGGACGTCTGGTGAATCAGCAGAACAGGCTGACGAGTGATCGTAATTTACGTAAATAAACCGCCAGATTGAAACGACCTATGTTGATTCTACGTTAACTTAGAAGATGAAACGATAAATGTGTGAAACATTGTGCTCGAACAGTGCAACACGCTCGAATAAGTTGAAGAATGCCTTGCCGTTATTAGCAAGCGCTGTTTGAAGTAAAAGGGAAGACCCGCGGGTCTTCCCTTTTATTTGTCTTGAGTACACTCTACACAGCACTATACCTAGATTGGTATATGTCTAGTGATCACCTTCAGACAGCTTCGCAACCGTCTGCTTGAAGGTGTGAATGAAGGCTTCAGCCGCTTTGGACAAAACCCGTCCCTGACGATACGCAACAACTAATGTACGGCTCGGTACAGGCTCAGCGAGAGGTACATACACCGGTACAAATTCACTGCGAGGTGCCCGTGCGATGAAACGCGGAACCAGAGTAATGCCCATTCCCGTAGCTACGAGAGATTGTACAGTTTCAATGTTATTACTCTCGAACACTACATTGGGATCAAAACCAGCCTGTTCACATAGATCAAAGGTTAGTTTACGGAAGCCTTGTCCTTTCTTTAGGACAACAAAAGACTCTTCACGAAGCTCCTCCATCCTTACAGGGACGGGATTGGCAGGATCACCTCGCTGTGCTAATGGATGCGTAGGAGGTACGGCCAAGTCGATTCCTTCCTCACCAATCACAACATAGGATAAACTTGGTTCTTGCAGCGGGAGTGATAACAGGCTAAGATCGGCTTTGCCGCTTGCCGTTAATTTCTCTAGCGTAAGACCAGAGTCTTCCAGCAGCGTTACTTCAATCTCAGGATAGGTTTGTTGAAATGCGGGAAGAACATGTGGGAGCAGATGGGAGCCGGTAATTGGCATACTGCCTACAACGACTTTGCCTTTACGAAGTTGCGAAATGTCTGACATTTCCTGTCTGAGCAGCTCAACCGCATCCACGATTTTCTGCGCCTGTTCAACAAAGGTAACGCCAGCGTGGGTTAATTCAACTGTACTCGTATTCCGTTGAAAGAGGAGCACACCCAATTCTTTTTCCAATTTGGATAACTGTTGGCTCAATGAAGGTTGTGCGATATGTAGCTTCTCTGCTGCACGGGAAAAATTTCGTTCTGCCGCAATCTGCAATGTATATTGGAGCTGTCTGAATTCCATCGTCATTGGTCATTCCTTTCATCATTGCCACTATTATATCACCCTCAAGTCGTTTAATCCTTTTTTGCATAAAATACATTGACACAATCCGTTAAGAAACGTAGTATAAGGTTATGATAATGATAATTGTTATCAATTAAAACCTCTGCTGAGAGCAGTGGTTTATTTGGCTTTCCCTCGTTATAGGTTAATCCTATTACATCTATAGATATTATATCTTGGAACAATGAATGGACGAGTGATATATTTATGTCATTCAAGAGCTTCGCTGATGTGAACGAACACAAGAGGCTCTTCCATGGAACGAACTTATAATGAGGTGAAAATGATGAGTAAAAAAACGATGTTTGAGAAAATTTGGGAAAACCACGTAATTCATCAGGAAGAAGGCAAGCCAAGCATTCTTTATATCGATCTGCACCTTGTACACGAAGTAACTTCTCCACAAGCATTTGAAGGTTTGCGTTTGAGTGGTCGTAAAGTTCGTCGCCCTGAACTGACATTTGCAACGATGGATCACAACGTACCAACGAAAGATCGTTTTAACATTACAGATCCAATCTCCAAACAACAAATCGATACGTTGTCGCAGAACTGCCGTGATTTCGGTGTTAAGCTATACGACTTGGACACGATTGATCAAGGTGTTGTCCACGTTATGGGTCCTGAGTTGGGTCTAACTCATCCAGGTAAAACGATTGTCTGTGGTGATAGCCACACCTCAACCCACGGTGCGTTTGGTGCACTTGCCTTCGGGATCGGAACAAGTGAAGTAGAGCACGTTATGGCGACACAATGTTTGCAACAAGCCAAAGCCAAAACGATGGAAGTTCGTTTCGTTGGTAAACGCAACCCAGGTGTAACAGCGAAGGATATGATCCTCGCAGTCATCGCTAAATATGGTACTGACTTTGCAACTGGATACGTTATCGAGTACACAGGTGAATCTATTCGTGAACTGAGTATGGAAGAGCGTATGACGGTCTGCAACATGTCCATCGAAGGTGGCGCAAGAGCAGGTATGATCGCTCCAGACGAAACAACTTTTGAATATCTGCGTGGACGTGAATATGTTCCAGCAGATGCGAAATTCGACGAAGCTGTTGCCGCTTGGAAAGAGCTTGTAACCGATGAAGGTGCTGAGTTTGATCGCGTAGTTGAAATCGATGTAGAGTCATTGATTCCACAAGTAACTTGGGGCACAAGCCCAGGTATGGGAACCGATATCTCTTCCAAAGTCCCTGTTCCTGCGGAACTGCCTACTGAAAATGAACGTAAAGCTGCTGAAAAAGCGCTTGAATATATGGGTCTTACACCTGGAACACCAATTTCCGAAATTCCAGTGGATTATGTGTTCATCGGTTCTTGCACCAATGGACGGATTGAGGATTTGCGTGCAGCTGCACAAGTAGCTAAAGGACACACAGTTTCTAGCAATGTTACGGCAATTGTTGTTCCGGGCTCAGGACGTGTCAAAATCCAGGCTGAAAAAGAAGGACTTGATAAAATCTTCACAGAAGCTGGCTTTGAATGGCGTGATGCAGGATGTAGTATGTGTCTTGCGATGAATCCAGACGTATTGAAACCAGGACAACGTTGTGCTTCAACATCGAACCGTAACTTTGAAGGACGTCAAGGTCGCGGAGGACGTACGCATCTGGTATCTCCAGCAATGGCAGCTGCAGCGGCGGTTAAAGGTCACTTTGTTGATGTACGTGACTGGAATTTCAAAACGGAAGCAGTTATCTAATTGTAACGAACAGAAGGGAGAACGGATCACATGGAAGCTTTCAAAACACTGCAAGGCATCGTTGCACCGGTTGACCGGGTCAATGTAGATACAGACGCAATTATTCCTAAACAATTTTTGAAACGGATCGAACGCACGGGGTTTGGACAATTTTTGTTCTACGAATGGCGTTTTGACGAAGAGGGTAACAACAATCCTTCCTTTGAAATGAACAAAGCACGTTATGAAGGGGCATCAGTTCTGATCTCTCGCGCTAACTTTGGTTGTGGATCTTCTCGTGAGCACGCACCATGGGCGATTATGGACTACGGTTTCCGTTGTGTGATTGCACCTTCTTATGCGGATATCTTCTATAATAACTGCTTCAAAAACGGAATTTTGCCAATCAAGTTGTCGGAAGAACAGGTAGAAGATCTGTTCCAACGCACTGCAACTCATGATGGCTACGAATTGAATGTGAATCTGGAGAACAAAACGATTACAGATGCACACGGGTTGCATATTGAGTTTGACCTGGATGAGCACCGTCGTCAGTTCCTGTTGCAAGGACTGGATGATATCGGTTTGACACTTCAACATGATGATGAGATCACAGCATATGAGCAACGCCATGCAGCAAAATTGTTTGGCTAATTGCTAAAATAATAAAAGTAAAAGCTTCTGTTTCACAGTATGGACCTGGTTCCAGTCTGTGAAACAGAAGCTTTTTTCATTTCACCATATGTTGATCGATTGCTAATAGAAGTTGTTCAAAAAGTTCGCTTTTGATTACGAAGGATGCCTGCAGGCATCTCAGCGTCGAATATGGGATTCAGCCGAAATGTCCGTTGCTCACGTAGTTCCGCCTACGCTCCGCTACTCCATTTCTATCTTCATCCCATCTTCTCGGTACTGAAAACCGTCCTTTTTGAACACGCACTAATGTCATTCATTGAGCTTTATACATAAAATGCGGAGTTTTTCTTAGCCGAATATTGGAGCACGTAGGCTGCATCTCTGTTCATCACTTTCGAAGCGATTTTGATCTGAGTGTGATCCAATCGTGTTTCTTTAAGTACACGCTTGACGGCTTGAATACCGAGCTTCTCATCTACAACATGGCAGTATATGTTCAAGGCGTACTGCTCTACTGGATTGGTAGTCTTGCCCATATCGAAGCCATCTACGAAGCCTAGACCTCTCCAGCCCAGCTCACTTGTTAATGCCTCCGTTGCTTTATCCCTTAGCCATAGATCACGCTTGCTTCCAGATAGGCTCTTCATAGGATATTGGATGAGTAGCATAACACCTTCTTGATTGGAAGCTTGTTCATAGCCCTGACTAGTGTAACGGGATAAGAAATTACGTTTGAATTCGTCTTCATTTTGATATTCGCCAGGAAAATCTATTCGACTTGAAGTACCTATTGTACCAACAGTTCCAACATGCTCGACAAGCTGACCATCTTCGATCCAGTATTCTGCGTACAGTAGTTTACCGTCTGGTTTCTTCTTATATAAAGTAAACATGTCAGACCTCCATATGGATGGATTGTAATTGTAATAACATAGCCTTCGTACCTTTTTGAAGTTCCATAATATGTATAATTAAAGTTACCTTATTGAAGGTGCTGACGTCAATAAAAGACATGATTGATAGATTCTGCATTCAATAGGTAGAAAACATCTGCGGACGTTTATTCTTTTTCGCCATATTTCCGACCAATTATGACAACGTTGTAACCGGAATATGACAGGATATCTGATAAACTGGTTAGTAGATTATGGAAGGCTACATAACGTTAGACATATGTTTATACCTGAGAGTTAAATAGAGTCACAACAGACCAACAGAATGGTGGATGATGTATGAGAAAATGGTCAGCAGTATTTGTATTTATTTTATTTCTGTGCGTATTTCCTGCAATGGTGCATGCTGACACGCCTCCTTCCATCGTACTGGATGGTGTAACAATTGAGCAGCAAACAGGAGCTCCTGCTGAAAATACGGGTAAGACAGTAATGGTTCCCATCCGAGTTGTGTCGGAAAATTTAGGTTATGAGGTTAAGTGGGAGAAAGCGACACAGACGGTTAGTGTCCTAAAAGGAGCAAGGAGCATCCAGATGGTCGCCGGGCAAGAGGAGGCTACTGTCAATGGAAACAAGGTAAGTCTGGATGCACCTCCTTTGATTAAACAAGGCACGACGTTAGTTCCGTTGCGCTTTGTCGGTGAAGGCATGGGACTGCTCGTAGGTTGGGACAATGGAACCAAGACTGTAAGCCTATCCAGTCTGCCTCCTGTAGTAGAAGTAGATAACGAAGAAGATTCATTAGAAACACCTGGATCAGTTTCTCTTGCAGAGCTAAACAGTATTAACTTTAGTGGAAATCAGCTTACTTTGGGAACCAAAGGAAACATTACTCCGAAGCTATCCACGCTAACGAATCCTGATCGAATCATTGTTGATTTGCCGGGAACTACGTTTTCTCAGCAGTTCATTCAAGGACAAGCCTCCAAGCCAGATGGAAGCGGCAGTTTTCAAGTCACAGACTCTTCATTCATTACCCAGATTCGGTATGCTAATTTCAGTAACTCTCCTGCTACGGTTCGAATTGTCTTTGATTTAAGTCATATCGCTACTGCGAAGTGGTCGCATGGAGAAAATCAAGAGATACTGATTGATCTTACGGCAAATGGTGAAACAACAATCACTCCTCAGCCTGCTGTGGAAATTCCTAATGGGACAAAGGTTGTTATCATTGATCCAGGGCATGGAGGAAGACAGTCTGGAGCGGTTAGCGTTACAGGCAAATACGAGAAGGACTTCAATTTGGCTGTAGGCCTCAAAGTGCAAGCGTTACTTCAGTCCTACACGGACATTCAGACTGTCATTACACGTAAGGATGACACGGAATTGTCCTTGCAGCAGCGAGTTGATATAGCTGAATTGAATCATGCAGATGTTTTTGTGTCCATTCATGGTAATAAATTTACGACGCCTGTCCCCAATGGGATAGAGACGCTCTACACTCGCCCGGAAAGCAAAGAGTTAGCAGATATCCTTCATAAATATGTATTGCCTATTACGGGACTTAAGGATCGCGGCATTAAGACGGCAAGTTTGCATGTGACAAGGGAAACAACGATGCCAGCCGTTCTTCTAGAGCTTGGTTTTCTAAGTAATGAATCGGATGAAGCGATAATGTTCACCGAGGATTATCAGAACAAATGTGCACAGGCCATCGTTGATGGAATCTTAGAATTTTTGGGCAAGTAAACATAAATATCGTTGTTTTAATGATTAGGGTAGTTCGTTGTTTCAAGATGCATAGATGTGAATAATGGGAAATTAAAACCATAAAAATGTAGAAAAAGCTTGATTTAACAACGTTTTTTTTCAGTGATGATGGAATATATTCGCAACTTTTGCGTGTTGGAGGCGTCTAATAGGTGTCTGGTAATGCCCAAGTGTCAGTCAGAGCTGAAATACCGCAACGTGTGGCAAAAAAATATGAGAATGGTAGGGGTGAAGGATGAAGAAGTTCGGTTTTTTGGTACTGTTATTTGTCTTTGGGCTCGTTTTCCCGGGCTATAGTCATGCAGCAACAGATACGAAAATTATCCTAGATGGGAAAGAGATTGTACAGCCTTCGGATGCCAAAGCGGAAAACATCAACAGCAGTGTGATGGTTCCAATTCGGGTTATTTCTGAAAGCCTGGGATATGGTGTGGACTGGCAACAGAAGACAAGCACCGTGACTATAAGCAAAGACAACACTGCCATGCAGATGATTGTTGGACAGAAGACGGCAACGGTGAACGGCAGTAACGTGAACCTGGATGTCCCGCCACTCGTAAAAAATGGTACGACACTTGTTCCGCTCCGATTTGTTGGTGAACAAATGGGTCTAAAGGTGGGTTGGAACAATACCACGAAGACGGTAACATTAGTTACCCAGAATTCAGGTTCCGGAAACGGAACGACTACTCCCCCGAACTCCGGCAATAACGGCGGAGATACGCAGGAAGGTCTTGTACTGGTGAACGGCATCAGCTTCAGCGATAACCGCTTCTTAATTGCAACTAGCGGAGATACGAAGCCGAACGTCTTCACGATGACAGGACCGGATCGAATTGTTATCGATTTGCCTAATACGGCATTTGCTGATTCTTTCAGCCAAGGACAAGCTCTAGACAGCAATCAGAATGGACAACTTGTTGTGAACGGATATCCCGATGTATCCAAGATTCGTTATTCGTTATACAGCAATACGCCATCAACCGTAAGATTTGTTATTGATTTGACAAATAGCAAAGGTTATGACGTACAGAACGATTCTGGTTTAGTTATCGTTGATCTGAACAAAGAAGGCCCAACAACACAGCCCCCTGTTGGAAACAATGGTAAAAAGGTTGTTGTTATTGACGCAGGACACGGGGATCAAGATCCAGGTGCGATCGGCGTAACGGGCAAAAGAGAAAAAGACTTTAATTTGGCAATGGCACTGAAAGTGGAAGCCTTGTTGAAAAAAGAATCGAACATTGACGTTGTGCTGACGCGCAGCGATGATACATTTTTGGCCTTGAAAGAACGTGTAAGAATCGCTGAAAGTCTGAAAGCAGATATTTTTATTTCAATTCATGCTAACAGTGGACCTGCAGCGGCAAATGGTGTAGAGACATTTTATTCTCGTGCTACCAGTCAAGCACTAGCCAAAATAATGCACAAGCATTTATTGGAATCATCAGGATTGAAGGATCGCGGTGTTAAAACGGCTAGTCTCCATGTAACTCGTGAAACAACAATGCCCGCTGTTCTGCTGGAAGGTGGATTCCTGAGCAACAAGAGTGACGAAGCGGCACTGTTTACGGAGAGTTTCCAAAATAGTGTAGCCAAAGGTATTGTTGCAGGGATCAAGGAGTATCTGGGAATTAAATAAGGGTGAATTCCTTATGTACAGGAGGCGGAGTTAGAATGAACAAAAAATTATGGATTGCAGCACTACTAGTAACGGTTATGGCGGTCGCTGCTGGATGTGGAAATAAGCCGACAGCCGCTCCACCTCAGACGCAAGGTGCAGGCTCCGAAGATACTGTGACAGAAGTGCAAGGTGAAACGGAAATTACTGAACCTACCACTGTAGAGCCAGATGAAACGACTTCAACAACAACACTAGACACAACTACGTCTGAATCAGAAGGAACGAATTCATCAGGGGTACAAGCCCGAGCTCGGAGAACACAGGTAAGACGGATGCTTCGCAAGCGACAGAGAAGAAGACTATCAACGTATTCTTCACAGACCCAGAGGAGCTAGAACTGCATGAATCTACAGCTACTGTGACCTATGCAGCGGAAGAAGACAAATATAAGTCTGCTTTCGAAGCTTTACAACAAAGCTCAGATGACAAACTCGTTCCACTGTGGTCTAAGGAGATCGAACTGAAGTCTGTTCAGTTCAAGGATGGTGCTCTCACACTCGATATCCATATGCCAGATACGGCTAGGCTCGGTGCTGGTGGAGAAGCATATGCCATTGAAGCGTTGCAAAAAACGTTCTTCCAGTTTGATGAAGTGAAGACACTTGATCTATTGGTGGATGGACAACAGTCCGAGAGTTTGATGGGCCATGTGGATTTGGAACATCCAATGACGAGATCTTAATAGAGAGCTTCATATGTTGTTTTACCGTGTATTCTGCGGAATATCAGCCGTTTTACATGAGAGAGGGGAATCATAGGTGACTTTTAAATATAATAATCCATCACACTCTAAAAAAGTAGTTTCAGCCGTGCTTGCAGGTATGATGGCTCTTAGTGCTGGCGGGGCTGCCTTGGCAGCTGAAGCAACAGATGCTGGACAGAGCCAGACTACAACAGTAAGTAATACGGCTGCACCAACCGGTTTGTTCAGTGATATCAAAGCAGGATATTGGGCTGAGAAACACGTATACAAGCTGGCTTACCAAGGAATTCTCCTCGGTGAAAAAGGCTTATTCCGTCCAGGAGACGCGGTAACGCAGCAAGAAGCGGTAACTATGGCCATTCGATTTATGAATAAACAAGACCAGTTGAATGACAGCACGGCTGCGGCATTACCGACAACTATGGAAGTAGGCAACTACTTCAAGCCTTACGTCGCATTGGCGTTGGAACTGGGACTGATTGATAAAACGGAAGAAGCAGCAGTGGATGTGTCCAAAACATCTTGGGGACAGAAGCCTGCTACTCGTGAGTGGATCACGAAGCTACTTATTCGTTCGTTGAACAAGGATGCAGAAGCAAAAGCTCAAAACAATCAATCAACGAGCTTCGCCGATAATGCAAGCATTTCCGATGGCAGCAAAGGTTATGTTAACCTGGCCGTTAGTCTAGATCTGGCCAAAGGTGTAGATGGAAACAAGTTCAATCCAACCGGCTCTGTTACACGCGCACAGCTTGCTACGTTCTTTAGTAGAGGTGAATCGTTGACAGATACTGCTTATCCTAACACGTATACAGGATATGTTACTGGACTTGAAGATGGCCGAATTACGATGGTCGTTGACGGTAAACTGACGACTTTTGCCGTGAATAGCAATACGCCTTATTTTACAAAGGACAGTGAAACTCGTTCACCACAAGCCAATGTTCAATTGTATACCAAAGTGCAGGTGGTCGGTTCAGCGGGTAATGCTTCCTATGTGGAAGTGATCGATGCAACACCTCAGGTAGAGACAGTAGAAGGAACGTTTGCGCGTTCGCTGTCAGGTAATAAAATTGGTGTCTTCGTTGGTGAAAACTACGAGACATTCGGATACGATGAATCCACAGCATTCATTGATCAGAACGGATCAGCAATTAAATTATCAGATATTACAGCAGACAGTATCATTGAAGTGCAACGTGAGACCTTTTCCGCCGATAAGAAGACAGTAATTATTCGTGTGAAGTCGGGCATTGTCAACAAGAGTGATACGGGTGTAGTCGCTGAGGTCGTAACATCTGGCAAAACGATTAAACTGGTTACTACAGCAGGAACAACAGAGCAATATACGTATAGTGACAGCCTTATGATTCGTTATCAGGATCGGATTTTGACACTGGCTGAGCTTAAGCCGGGAAGCGCAGTGAAATATACGGTGAGGGATAGCGTCTTGCAAACGATCGAATTGTCACAGGGTGTGGAGCAATCGGTTCGAGGCACACTGGTGGAGATTGGTGGGAATCAGTCTACATTGACATTCAAGCGTGAAGGTGGCTCCCTTGAAGCTAAGCTGCTGGTTGAGAAACCGGAAGTTATTATTAATGGAATACAGGATGCTTCATTAAATGATCTCATCACAGATGCAACAAATGGAGATCAGGTAGAGTTAACATTGAACGCTGAAGATCGTGTTACACGGATCCAGGTCATTGGCCGCCAAATGGAACCGATGAATGGTGCATCTGTAGTATCCTATAACGCTAAAACAAAAGTACTTACTGTGCTGGATAGCAACAAAAAACCGTTTGTATTTACATTGGATGAAAAAACAAAGTTGGATTATAATTCAACGAAGCCAACTATGGCAGGTCTGGAGTCTCTGCTGAACGAAGGACGCAAGCTGGATCTAACATATGTAGGTACTCGTGCGCTTTCCGTTAAGGTTATTTTCAAGTATGAGGGTACCATTAGCAATATTGATACTTCCAACCGGAAAATTAGTTTGTTGTCTGGCAATCAGACAATAACCGTTCCTTATACAATCGCTCCTACAGTGGAAATATATAATAAGTCTGGTGCAAGTCTCTCAGATTTGAAAATTGGCGACAACGTTACGGTCACGTTGGGCGCGAATCAGGATTATATCCAAAAGGTCGCTCTGAACACCGTTGCTCAATTCGAAATTACGGGTATTGAAACCAATGGTCGTGTTCGTGTAAAATCGGATTTGCTGACAAGCCAATTTTACTTCGATCAAGCAACGCTGACAGGAGAAAGTGGTCAGACGTTAACTGCTTCACAATTGACAGTAGGAAACTTGATCAACGTTACGTTTGAAGGGATTACACCTAAAGCTGTTCAGGTTGTGAAACGTACACTCGCTGAGGTCACTTCAGTTGATGCAACTTCAGTTACACTGAAACTATTCAACGGTCAATCCGAGACAGTTCCGGTTAGCGGTCCCGTCAAAGTGATTAAATCCGGTTCTACTTTAACTTCATTGGGAAGTCTTACTGTTGGAGATCGGGTCGAAATGACGAAGGATACGGATAACTCCACTCGTTTCAGAGTGATGACAATTCTGAGCAAACAGTTCTGGTCTTACGATGGCGTAGGGAACCAAATTCTGGTGAAACGTGAGACAACTACGGACACTAACTATCGTTTTGCACTTGGTACAGGAGTATATGTTCACCAGGGTGACAACACTTTAAGCGTGCAATCTCTCAGAGATAATGATAATATTGTATTGTATCTCCTGAACAACATCGTGATGGAGATCCAAAAACAGTAATCGTTTCTTTTTGAGGATCAAAGAATGACCGTCTTGATGCGGGATCTTTCCCGCATCAGGACGTTTTTTTTGCAAGCTTTTGTGTCCTCGTAAAGTACTCGAAATAAGTTTGGAAGTAAGGCTCCACCATGTGTGGTGATTCTGTGGGAGGTAGCTCTTCATGAATGCAGCGACAGTTAGGCACATACTCGATACGATGGAATCGATGTTTCCTGATGCACATTGCGAATTAAATCACAGCAATGCGTTTGAATTGACGGTAGCTGTCCTATTGTCGGCCCAATGCACCGACGAAACAGTAAACAAGGTAACCGCAGACTTGTTTCAAAAGTATACGAGCCCTGCTGATTATCTGGCGGTTCCTCTAGAGGAATTGGAACAGGATATTCGGCGAATCGGTCTGTATCGAAACAAGGCCAAGCATATCCAGAACATGTGCCGTATTTTAATAGAGCAGTATGGCGGTGATGTACCGCAGGAACATGATCAGCTTGTGACGCTACCAGGGGTCGGACGGAAAACCGCGAACGTTGTTGTTTCTAATGCGTTTGGCGTTCCTGCCATTGCGGTGGATACGCATGTAGAACGTGTGTCCAAGCGGCTAGGACTAGCTGGTTGGGATGACTCTGTTCTTGAAGTCGAGAAAAAATTGATGAAGCGCGTACCCCGAGATGAATGGACGTTGACCCATCACCGGATCATTTTTTTTGGACGTTACCATTGTAAGGCCCAGAACCCAGCGTGCCAGATCTGCCCTCTGCTGGATATATGCAGAGAAGGGAAAAAGCGTATGAAAACGTCCCAAATCAGGAAAGATAAGGAACGTAGCAGTACCCCAAAACGAAAAATAAATTAATGACTAGAAGAGGATGAGTAACGATGAAATGCATTTCCGTGTACACTGACAATTTTGAAGCCTTCTCCGATATTTTTGAACAAGTTGTGGAGCAGGAAATGGCTGAAAATGAAGAAAAAGAAGTCGAAGGTATCACTGTAAGTCATTCTGGCGACGTGCCTGAGCATTATTTGGAGCGCATGTCCACAAAACCAGAAGTTGTAGTTATGAGAGACAAAGGAAGAAATATTACAATTCTTCAGCACGGACAAGTATTTGAAATCTTGTTGCCTACAATGGAGAACGCGGTTTCTTAATATTACACCTATACCCATGGATATGTTGCATCTATGTTGACATGCTCATTACGGAGCAATACCGCATATTAAGGGTGCAGCATGTTCGTGAAGTACCATCGATAAAACCGATATATTCGGTTTTATTTTTTTATATCCGAATTTTCCCATTGAAAAAGGGAATGCAAGAAAACTGGGGATAACAGCGCTCGGAAAATTTTTCTGTCATTGAAGTGGCAAGTGTAATCTGAAGTCGAGCGTTGACAGAATCTGTGGTGCAAAAGATGCTTTGTCTATGCGTTATTACATAGAAATCGTTCAAATTCGCACGAGGTAATGTTAAAATGGGACTATTATAAATGCGAGTTCAAAAGGAATCCAACTTTAATGCTGAAAATGCTGAGTAAGTATGAGATTTTTTAGTTTTATAATCCAAGCGGACTTTTTGAACAACTTCTATAAGAGAAAGGCATTATCATGAATGATGCCAAATTAAAGGAGCCAGGGGGAAAGGCCAGTCATGACGAAAACAGATTATCCAGTAGAGATGGCTAAACCTCTGCTTCCACTGCGAGAGGCAATGGAGCAGACGAGAGACCATACGGCAGTACAGGCTATAACAGATCTGATCCGCAAAGCGGAAATGAAACAGTTAACCATTGCATTCTGCGGTCACTTCTCAGCCGGTAAGTCTAGTCTGATTAATAGTTTGTGTGGTAAACGGGTACTGCCTTCAAGTCCTGTGCCTACAAGTGCTAACGTCGTATCGATCCGTAATGGGGCTCCACGAGCGATTATTCATATGACGAATGACGAAAGCGCTGACAATGCATCAGGTGCTAACAGTACGCTGGAGGTTTCCCCTGAGCAGTTAGAAGCATATTGCAAGAATGGTGGCGCATACCGTTCGATTGAAGTGTGGGATGATATTCCCTTGCTGAAAAATGGTGCAGTACTGTTAGATACACCCGGTGTGGATTCAACAGATCGAGGTCATGGATTGGCAACACATTCAGCACTTCATTTAGCTGACGTTGTGTTCTATGTAATGGATTATAATCATGTGCAGTCAGAGAGTAACCTGTCATTTGCTAAAAGTTTGTCGGATTGGGGCAAACCGCTGTTCCTGATCGTGAATCAGATTGATAAGCATCGAGAAAAAGAGCTTTCGTTTGATACGTATGTTGAGGGTGTTGAAACGATCTTTAATGCTTGGGAAGTTCGATATGATGGGTTATTGTTCACATCACTTCGAGATAAGGATCACCGCTACAACCAGTGGAAGCAGATTCCTGAGCTTATTGAACATATGTTGGAACATAAAGAGGGACTGATCCAGCATAGTTTGTTGAGTTCCGCGAGTCATGTGACAGAACAACATTTAGAGCGGCGAGCGGAAGAACGAGAAGAGGAAGAAGCGAGTCTGCTTGAGGAAATCGGTGGGCAGGAAGGTTTGCAGCGATTGGAGCATGAGCTAGCGGCAATTCAGCAGCAAGAAGCTGAGCTTCGTTCCAAGCCGTCATGGGAACGAGAGAAGTTTCGGGCAGAGCTTGAACCGCTTCTGGCTAATGCTAATCTCACGCCAGCGGATATCCGTACGTCGGCAGGTGCATTTCTGGAAAGCCGCAAACCTGGATTCCGGGTAGGGCTCCTATTTTCGGGTGGCAAAACAGAGCATGAGAAACAACGCCGAGCGACGGAGCTTGCTGGCTTGCTGAAAGATCAAGTTCAGGGACAAGTGGAGGTTCATATCCGCACGATGCTTAGAAAGCTGGGTGAATCTCATCAGCTCTGGGGAGCTGATTGGGAGCAGGCGCTGAATGCGGAGCTTCCTGTTATAGATGAAACTTTGCTAGAGATGAAACGAAGTGCCAGTGCAGAGCTGTCTCCTGAGTATATACTTCAATATAGCAAAGAGTTGCGAGGCGAGATTGAGGCTCGCTACCGCAAGTCGGCCATGATGCTGGTCGACCGCATGCTTGAAGCGCTGAGCGCGCAAGGCGAAGCCGCGCTTCAAGCGCTGGACGCCAGCCGCACAGCGTTGCTGGCGCAATCCGCTGCGGCGACGCGCTACACTGCGCTCCAGCGCGCCGCCGCAGCGGAGGCAGCAGGGCTGCGCAGCCTGCTGCCTCCTGCGGGCTCCCTCCCCTCCGGGCTATTGCCGGAGGTGCGGAGCCCGCAAGTGCCCGCGCACGAGCCGCCGAGCGAAGCTCCCGGCTCGCACACGGGCACCACGCCTGTGGCTGCGCAGCCACAGGCAACGCCGCCGCGCACAGCAGCAGCGGCGCAAGGGCACCCGGCGGCTGGCGCTGAGCGTCGCCGGCGCCTGGACGCAGCGGCGGCACGGCTGGAAGCCGCCGCTGCGGTGGTGGAGCCGTACCCCGCCATGAGGTCGGCGGTACGGGATTTACGTGCACGCGCGGCTTCGCTTGCCGGCGGCACGTTTACACTCGCGCTGTTCGGTGCGTTCAGCGCGGGTAAGTCCTCCTTCGCCAACGCTTTGCTCGGCGAAGCTATCTTACCGGTCTCGCCGCACCCAACAACAGCGGCGATTAACCGCATTATGGCTCCGTCCGGTGGAGCGGAGCATGGCACTGCCCGAGTCCGGATGAAGACTCGGAATGCCTTCCAAGAGGATCTGGCATATTCGTTCCGCTTGCTTGGCTTAGGTGAACCGGGAGCAGATTGGCAGAAGCGCGTCCAATCTCTGTCGCCTCAAGATGTACATCCAGCAGGAAGACCGCATTATAGCTTTTTACAAGCGGCTGCGGCTGGTTGGGAGGATACAGCGGATCAATTGGGTCAAGATGTGTTAGTTGATCTGGCTGGTTATCGTAACTTTGTGGCGAATGAACGGAAGTCCTGCTTTGTTGATAGCATCGACCTCTACTATAGTTGTGCAGTTACGGAGCAAGGCATTGTCCTGGTGGATACGCCGGGAGCTGACTCGGTGAATGCCCGTCATACCGGAGTAACGTTTAATTATATGAAGAATGCAGATGCGCTTATATTTGTAACGTATTATAACCATGCCTTTTCACAAGGAGATCGACAATTCCTGAACCAATTAGGCCGGGTGAAGGACAACTCCGCTATGGATCAGATGTTCTTCGTTGTGAATGCGAGTGATCTTTCTTCGTCAGAAGAGGAATTGGAACAGGTTCTGGATCATGTGAGCACCCAGCTTCGAACAAACGGAATTCGTTCACCTCGATTATTCCCGGTGTCTAGCTTGCTTGCGATGGATGGCAAGAGTACGGGCAATGAAGAGCTGCTTCAGCAATCAGGTTTCACGCGGTTTGAAGAAGAATTTAATCGTTTTGCTGGTAGAGAGCTTGCCGATCTTGCTGTTCACGGAGCAGCGGAAGAGTTGAACCGTGTGGTGCAGCGCTTGAAGCAGAGAGCAGAGGATGCGGTACAAGGTGAAGAGGTATTAGAGCAGCGTCGTCTGGAGCTGAATGCCATCATGGATCAATCCGTTGGTCGTATACGCACCCTCTCTGAACGTTCTATGAAAGAGGAGCTGACACAAGAGACAGGTGAATTGCTCTTCCATGTCAGACAGCGACTCGGATATCGACTGGGTACATTTATGGCTGAGGCATTCCATCCCTCTGTACTACGAGAAGATCGTGGTCAGTTGAAAAGTGCCTTTGCCGCATGTGGACGTGAGCTGTTGCGCATGATCGCGGTTGAGCTTGAACAGGAACTGCTCGCAACGACACTGCGATTAGAACAGACAGGTCAGACATGGCTGCAGAAGCAGATTACGGATTGCATCGAGGAACTCAAACGCCTATCTGAGGGGATGGATCTATCCTTATCCTTTAATGAAGAATGGACGACACCGGTTCTTGAAGAGATTCGATTAGAGGAGCCATCCGGCTGGAAAACCTATCAGAGTTATTTACGCAATCCGAAGCAGTTCTTCGAAGGAGGCGGACGTCAGCGACTGCAAGAAGTGCTGGAGCCTGTCATCAAACAAATGGTTGCTGATGTGTTACCTCCTGCGCAACAAAAGCTTATTGAATTCTATGATGTGCAGCTTCAGCAGTCGTTACAGCATCAATCCAGACAGTTGGAGGAGAGACTACAAGAAGCAGTAAACGCGTTGAACGAAACGTTGACTAGCGGCATACTCGCAGACGAATGGAATGCTCTTTCCCTACAAATACAGCAATTCGTACACGAATAAGTCTACACGAAGTGTGTACCTATAAATTCATGTTCAAAAAGGCTCCCGACCAAGAGGTCAACAAGGGAGCCTTTTTTTTGTACGAACAACCTGAAATGAAGAGAATATTCAAACATTTGATTGATAGGTGGTTGTTTACCCCTGTTAATGCCGCATTAAGGAGAAAGTAGCCTGAATATGGTCTGTTATTCGCTTTGCCGCGAAGGGGGACGGTGATAAACTTCATAAATGTTCATACTATTTTGAACTAGACAAGAGGAGGAGAAACATGGATGTTCTCAGGCAACTGCAAACCTTTTTTTGGGAAAAGCGATCGTATTTATTTGTATCAATCTTGTTCCTCGCCATAGCGACTGCACTCGGGCTTGTATATCCGAACCTGCTAAGGATTTTGATTGATAACGTAATTATACCGCGAAATTTTGAAGACGTTCCCATACTTGCTTTGACAGTGTTAGGTGTTGTTATTTTAAAAGCGGGCATGCAATTTTTACACGGTTTCTTTGGAGGCCGACTGGGTAACTTTTTGGCATACCGGCTTCGTAATGCTTGTTATGAAAAGCTTCAATTTTTATCCTTCCGTTATTATGACACGGCCAAAACGGGAGATCTGATGTCCCGCCTCACGGGAGATTTGGAAGCGATCCGGAACTTTATCGGGTTTGGCTTCGCCCAGATTCTCAACATGGTATTAATGGTCGTATTCGGCGCAATTATGATGATGACGATGAGTTGGCAGCTTACCCTGTATACACTCATTTGTATTCCTCTACTTGCCTTCGTTGCGCTAAGATTCGAATCCCGAATTCACCCTGCGTTCCAGGAAATGCGACTCGCGCTGAGTTCACTCACGACAGCCGTACAGGAGAATATCACAGGCGTGCGTACGGTTAAATCTTTTGCTCGTGAGCCTTATGAAGTGGAGAAGTTCTCTACACGCAACGAACGTTACAAAACGAATCAGATTCATGCAGCAACCTTATGGAGTCATTATTTTCCGATCATGGAGATCCTTGCTTCTGTAAGTGTGGTCTTGCTCTTGGTCATCGGTGGCAGAATGGTTATTCAGCAAACGCTAACACTTGGTGAACTCGTTGCCTTTTTCAGTTTGATCTGGTACATAATTGGACCAATGTGGAACCTCGGTTTCCATATCAACAACTATACTCAATCAAAAGCTTCGGGTGAACGCGTACTAGAACTATTGAATACGCCAGTAGATGTACAAGAAACAGAAGATCCACTTATTATGGAGGCAGATCATGTTAAAGGACATGTAACCTTCGAGTCAGTAACCTTTGCGTATGGCAACAAGATGGCAGCTGTGACAGATATTAACTTTGATGCACCTCCTGGAACAGTCATCGGTTTCCTTGGCGGAACAGGGTCAGGAAAATCGACGATTATTCAGCTCCTGATGCGTGCGTACAACGTGAACTCGGGCACGATTAAGCTGGATGGAAAAAATATTAAAGACATCGGTATTCGTAGTTTACGTAGTCAGATCGCTTCAGTTTTTCAGGAGACGTTCCTGTTCTCCTCAAGCATTCGTAACAATATTTCCTACGGTTTGAAAAATGTAACGATGGATGAAATTATTCGGGCAGCGAAGCTGGCCAAAGCACATGATTTCATTATGGAGTTCCCGGAAGGGTATGACACGGTTGTCGGTGAGCGCGGAATGGGTCTTTCAGGTGGTCAGAAACAGCGGATTGCGATCGCAAGAGCTTTGTTGAAAAACCCGAAAATTCTAGTGCTTGATGATGCAACCAGTGCGGTAGATATGGAAACCGAGCATGAGATTCAATCCGGCTTCCAAGAGGTCATGCGTGGTAGAACGACATTTATTATTGCCCACCGGATATCTTCTCTACGACATGCAGATGAGATTCTGGTGCTCGATGAAGGGCGTGTCGTGCAGCGCGGGAAACACAAAGACCTTATTGAAGTACCTGGACCATATCAGGATGTTTATAAAATTCAATATGCAGATTACATTGCCCGCGGTAAGCGGGAGGCTGGGAGCAGGTGAACTCATGAGTGCCGATACGGTAGCAGATAGGGGCGAGGTCAAGGGGACTTCTAATCAAAAGTTAAATGAAAGATTCGTATATCAAGATGACGAAATTATTGAGAAACCGTTTAACTGGAAAGAGTTTGGCCGATTGTTTGCATATATGAAACCTTATGCAAGGCAGCTCTTGCCACTCGTTATATTAATGATGATTCTGGGGACAATAACCAAATTGTCTGTACCGTTTCTAATCAGTTTGGCGATTGACCGTGCAATAGCACCACAGACGGGATTGCCCAGTATGACATTGCTTTATTTGATCGCTGGCTCGGTTCTTGCACTGTATTTAATTCAGTGGGGTGCCAATACGTATCGGATCAAATTGACCAATATTATTGGACAGCGAGTGATTTACGATCTTCGGTCAGATCTGTTCAAGCATATCCAGAAATTGTCCTTTAACTTTTTTGACAAAAGACCAGCAGGCTCAGTGCTTGTACGTGTCACCAATGACATTAACTCCTTGCAGGACTTGTTTACGAATGGTGCAGTTAACGTCATGATCGACTGTGTACAGTTGCTTGGTATCATCGTCATTTTGTTGCTAATTAACTGGAAGCTGGGGCTTGCTGTCATTATCACGGTTCCAATTATGTTTATTATCTCGACCAAACTGCGTGTGTTAATCCGCCGTGCATGGCAGGATGTACGTATGAAGAACTCCCGTATTAACTCCCACTTGAATGAATCCATTCAAGGGATTCGAGTGACTCAAGCGTATACGCAGGAAAAAGAGAACATGAAATACTTTGACAACATGAATATGTCCAGCAAAAAGTCTTGGGATAGAGCTTCGGCGATGAACCAGGGCTTCGGACCGCTCATTGAGATTACGGGTGGCTTTGGTACATTAATTCTGTTCTGGTTTGGTGCTTACCTGATCCAGGATAATCAGTTGACTGTCGGCTTGCTTGTTGCATTCGCCAACTACGTTGGTAACTTCTGGGACCCAATCAATCGTCTAGGTCAAATGTACAATCAATTACTGGTTGCAATGGCGTCTTCTGAACGGATCTTTGAATTCATGGATGAGAAGCCAAGCATTGCAGACAAACCGGGTGCGAAGCCACTTCCTGCAATCAAAGGGGACATCGTATTTGACAATGTTGTATTCGAGTACGAGAAAGGCAGACAGGCGCTGAAGGGAATCAGCTTTAAGGCAGCCGCTGGTCAATCGATTGCACTAGTGGGTCACACAGGCTCCGGTAAAAGTACAATCATTAACTTAATCAGCCGTTTCTATGACATATCTGACGGGCGTTTAACGATTGATGGTCGGGACGTTCGGGATGTAACCGTAGAGAGCTTACGAAGTCAGATCAGTATCGTACTGCAGGATACGTTTATTTTCTCTGGTACGATCCGTGATAATATTCGATTCGGGCGGTTGGATGCAACCAATGAAGAAGTGGAGGACGCTGCAAAAGCAGTAAACGCTCATGAATTCATTATGAAGCTTCCAGGTGGGTATGATACCGAAGTTGAAGAGCGCGGCAATGTCTTATCTATGGGTCAACGCCAACTGTTATCCTTCGCTCGTGCATTGCTAGCTAATCCGCGTATCTTAATTCTAGATGAAGCGACAGCAAGTATTGATACGGAGACTGAACTGAAAATCCAAGAGGCATTGAAGGTTCTGTTGCAGGGTAGAACATCCTTTATGGTCGCTCACCGTCTCTCGACGATTCGGAATGCGGATAATATTATTGTACTGGATCATGGTGAAATTAAAGAAGAAGGAAACCATGATCAGTTGATTAAACAGCAAGGTGTGTATAATGGGCTTATTGAGGCTCAGTACAAATTTTTGTAGAGCAAACTTGAACACTTCCTAAGCGTATAAGATTTTAAACTAGAACACTCTGGTATTCTTTTAACTTGATCTTCTCGGATAAGAGCAACCTATTCGTTGGAGGCAAGTATAAAGGTTACCGGGGTGTTTTTTTATCTAGTACTCCCTTTACTGTCAATTCAATAAAATCAACAAACGATGGTCATCTTATGAAACGTTTATCTTAGATCAAGCTAGAATTCATATGTTATATTGAAACAACTTAGAGAAAATCGATACTTAGGGCTGGAGGGAGATCTTTGCACGATACCTATACGACTATACCATCAGCTCGGTTTGAGCCGTTGGATCATATGCATTTTAAGCTCACTTATATAGATCATACAAATGAGAATACGAGCGAATGGTTCTTGAAAAAGCATTTTATTGAAACTTATCTGCTTATATTTGTGGTTAGTGGACAGGGCTGGTTAAGGATCGACGGTAATTTTGTGGAGTTGCGTTCAGGCGGACTATATATCGGCTTTCCTGGGCAATTGGTAGAGGCGAATGTGCATTCCTTAGACGAATACGGTGTGTATCATATGAGCTTTGATGTATTGTTCACACAGAAGCAAGACAAATTAGTAGCTTTGGATCGAATCAAGCAGCTGATCCGTTATGAGCTAAACGGTGAACTAACATCCCTTTCACCCGTTGTTGTAGGTGAACTCTGCCAGATGATCTATCAGTTCATCATGGACAAAGACGGCTTGAAACGGTATTACGGCCAGATTCGATTTCAGGAGCTAATGTATACCATATTTTCCGATGGTGTTCTTGCAGATGAGAATGAACAGGCTTTACCTGTTGAACAGGTGAAGATCTACTTGGAGCAGAATTATACGAATAAAATAAGCATTCCGGAGCTGGCAGCTGTTGCGCGAATGAGTTCAAGGCACTTCATGCGTGTATTTAAAAAGAGATATGGTTGTAGTGCAATGGATTATTTGACCTCTTACCGAATCAAGCAGGCCCAGATTTTGATGAGGAACGATCACAATTATCGACTCAAGGATGTTGCTTCATATGTAGGTTATCAGGATGAATCATATTTCCGCCGTAAATTCAAACAAATCTCGGGTATTCCACCAGCCGCATTCATACGCAATAGCAAACAAAAAATTGCTGCCGTTCATCCGTTCAGTATTGGCATCCTGCTTGCATTACAGATCATCCCATGTGCCGCTCCAGCACGTCATCCGTGGACGAATTATTACCGTCGAAAATATCAGACGGACAAGGTGATCCCACTCGCAGAAGTGGAGGACACTTGGCTGGAACAGCTTGAATCCATTCAACCAGATTATATTGTTGCTGTATCAACAGATCAGTCTGAGTCTTTGCAAAGTCAGCTTCAGACCATTGCTCCCGTCTGCACGATTCCTTGGGAAAACAATGACTGGAAAGAGCATTTGAGAGTGGTTGCTCGATTTTTGGATAGATCGGATATCGCGGATGTGTGGCTTAAGCGGTACGAAGAGCAGGCAGCCCAAGTGAAGAGGGAGCTTGCAGTGACAATTCGTGAAGACGAATTGCTCGTCTTGAAAGTGTACGGTGAGCATCTGCAGGTACTTGGACCTGGAAGTATTGCTTCTGTCTTTTATGAAGATATGGAAATGAATGCTCCTTCAGGAACAGAGGCTCTCTGGAACAAGGATTCCGTCACCCTACAGGAAGTATCCATGCTCCATTTTGCAAGATTATTGTTGATCATAGGTGAAGATGAGACTTCTAAACAGACTTGGACACGCCTTCGAGCTTCAGACGAATGGAATAACATTGATGCTGTACGAAACGGTAAGGTGGACATATTAATGTCTAGCGTTCTGCTCGATTATACTGCGTTTACCCATGAACTTATGCTGCACGAACTATTAAAGCTATGGCACGATCGTCCATAGTAAAAAGTCTGAATCGTCAATATCATGCTAGACTAAATTTAATTATACTACTCCTATATCACGATGATAATGATAATTATTATTAATTAGACATTGTCATTACTTATTGACATATAGGGGGTACATACAGAAATGAGATTTAAATGGCTAACTTTAGTAAGCACAATTTTGATTCTGCTCGTTATTACCGCGTGTGGTGCGAAGGGGCAGGAAGTAAGCACGGGCTCCGGACAGGATCATGTGGAGAGTGGAGCAACGTCACAAGAAAGTAACGTAAAAACAGTGAATAGTGAGATGGGCGAAATTGAAATTCCAGAATCACCACAAAGGGTGGTTGGTCTATCCGTAGTATATCCAGAATTTTTGTATGCCCTTGGTATTGTGCCTGTTGCTGTACAAAATTATCATGACGAATTTCCTTCATATCTGTCAGAGCCTTTCTCGAATACGATGAAAATGGGCATTGGCAAAACACCAAATTTTGAAGCTATTATGGAAGCGAATCCTGATTTAATTATTGCTCCAGCCTGGTGGTCTGAAAAAGACTATGACCAGTTGACGCTAATAGCCCCAACTGTATTGTTGCAAGGTCGTGATGACTGGCGTGATGAGCTTCGTGATATCGCCAAAATTGTAGACAAGGAAGAGCAGGCCGAGAAGGTCATACAAGATTTAGTGCAGAAGGAGAAGACAGCTGCTGACACATTGAACAAACTGATTGGTGATGAAACGGTGCTGTATATTCGGGTCATGGAAAAAGAAATTGTAATGCATGGTGAAAACATCGACCGAGGCAACTTTGTACACAAACGACTCGGAATGAAGCCGGTTCCTAATTTCCCGCAGTCCGAAAAGGCCATGTCCGTATCCCTGGAGGTGCTGCCTGAGTACGATGCAGATCATCTAATCGTTCAGCTTGATGACGAGAATAATCCGGAAATTAAAAAGAAATTTGAACAGATGTTATCGACATCATTGTGGAAAAATCTAAAAGCCGTCAAGGGAGATCATGTGTACATGGTAGGTGGCAAGGAATGGTTCAATCTAGGTATGGCTCCACTTGCAGATAGCTATGTGATTGATGATATCGTTGCTGCTTTTGAGGAGAAAAATGAATTGTAGAAAATGGACTCCGCTATCGAGTCTCGCATTTCATAACTAATGAATACAGGATGTGTTCACAATGCGTGAAGAAGATATTTATGATGTAACCATCATTGGAGGCGGCCCTGCCGGAATGTATGCGGCCTTTTATGCGGGCATGCGTGAGATGAAGGTCAAAATTATTGAAGGTAAAGATCAACTTGGCGGATTTCTGCACACCTATGCCGAGAAGACGATTTGGGATGTAGGTGGGTTACCACCTATGAAATGTTCGAAGTTGATAGAGTGGCTTGTACAGCAGGCCAACACATTTAACCCAACGGTTATATTCAATCGTCAGATGGAACGCTTCTCTCGTCTGGATAACGGAATATTGGCGATGTATACCACTGAGGGGAGATCCACTATACCCGAACGATGATCATCGCAGTAGGTCGTGGCGTCGCTGAAATTCAGAGGCTAGAGCTCCAGGAATCAAATGATAATGAGCATGTAAATCTTCACTATACGGTGCAAAACCCGGAATACTTTGCAGGTAAACGTGTGCTTGTTTCAGGTGGAGGCAACAGTGCTGTAGACTGGGCCATTGAACTTGCTAAAGTTGCTCAACGTGTTAACGTGGTTCATCGTCAATCTGAATTTCGTGCAATGGAACGGAATGTCAGCGAGATGTACGAGATAGCGGATGTAAGAACTCCGTATCAGATTACACAGCTACAAACCAATGGTGAACGCATTAACCAGGTTGGCATTACGCATACGTTGAACCGAGAGCATATCTTATTGGATGTGGATGAAGTAGTGATTAGCCATGGATATACAAGTAATCTAAGTGATCTTGCCAGTTGTGGATTAAAAATGAGTGACGGAATGGTTTTGATGAGTCAACACGCTGAGACCAACCTACCGGGTGTATTTGCAGCTGGAGATTGTGCCACCAATGAGAGCAAAGTACGGCTCATAGCTGGGGCTTTTAATGATGCAATCGTTGCGGTGAATCGTGCGAAACTATACTTGAATCCAGAGGCAGCTAGGATGGCGTATGTTTCCTCCCATAATGAGCTCTTCCGTGATAAAAATCGGAGTATATCCCGTTCATAAGTGGGCAATGAAATGTTTTGTCGTAGACATGTAGGAGAAGATTTACGTTTTCTCATCGTTCGTCAATCGGTTTCTCCTCTATCATGAAAGGTGACTGAGATCTCCGAGATGTTGAGCCTCTTACATGACAAGCTTTAACATTATATTTATATCCTTATTTCTGGGAAGATTGGAAAGAGTGCCAAAACGCTAAGCAATAATTGTAAAATTTGATCGAAAAAACAGAAAAAATCTTGTAAAATTCACAAGAAAAATAGGGAGTACTCTTGCAATCTTTAACCAAAACCCCGAAAATAGAGAGACAGATATAGAAGATTTCTCTTTGGGAGGATTGGAAAGAACATGTGGGGTGCTCCTTTTTCGGCTCAAGCCAAAAAAATGCTGCTATTAGGCAGCGGAGAATTGGGAAAAGAGGTCGTTATTGAGGCCACGCGGCTGGGAGTCGAAACGATCGCTGTTGATCGTTACGAGAATGCACCTGCAATGCAGGTTGCACACCGGTCATACTGCATCGACATGCTAGATGCCGAGGCTCTGAAACAATTGATTCGTAAGGAACAACCGCATTATATTGTACCTGAGATCGAAGCTATTGCGACAGAAGCTCTGCTTGAGCTTGAGGAAGAAGGATTTTGTGTCGTACCTACGGCTCGTGCTGCTCGTTTAACGATGGATCGTGAAGGTATTCGTCGTCTGGCAGCGGAACAATTGAAACTTCCAACAGCAGCTTATCTATTTGCAGACAATCTGGAACAACTTCAAGAAGCTGTTCGTGAATTGGGTACACCTTGTGTGATCAAACCACTGATGAGTTCTTCGGGCAAAGGGCAGAGTGTATGCCGTACGCCAGATGATGTAGAGGACTGCTGGAACATTGCTCTTTCGGGAGCTAGAGGCAAGTCTGTACGTGTCATCGTAGAGAGCTTCGTGAAATTTGAGAGTGAAATTACGCTGTTAACTGTAAGATCTGTATCAGGGACGGTATTTTGTCCTCCGATCGGTCATATTCAGAAGGATGGGGATTATGTCGAATCTTGGCAGCCTCATGCGATGACGCCGGAACAATGGAAGCAAGCTTGTCATATTGCCAAGTCTGTTACCGATGAACTTGGCGGATATGGACTCTTCGGGGTTGAACTGTTTCTGACTGCGGATGGTGTTGTGTTTAGCGAGGTATCCCCTCGTCCACATGATACAGGCATGGTTACAATGATTACTCAGGATTGTTCTGAGTTTGCATTACATGTCCGTGCTATCCTTGGTTTTCCGGTAACGGGCGTACATTTGCTCACACCGGGAGCTTCAGCTACGCTGAAAGCGACTGATGAAACATCTGACTTTACTATAGGCGGTATCGAAGAAGCATTGGCACTTCCACGTACTCAGGTTCGAGTTTTTGGTAAGCCTGAGACCAAGGTTGGACGCCGAATGGCTGTAGCGTTAAGTGCAGACTCAAATGTGGAAGAAGCTCGAAAAACAGCGGTTCAAGCCGCAAATATGCTGAAAGTGGAGGTAAATCATGTCCAATAATGCCCAGGCCCCTGTACTGATGATCCGAGAGTGTGAACTGCGAGATGCAGAAGCGGTAACAGGATTGATGCGAGAGGTCAGCTATCCAACAACAACAAATGTTATGAAAGAGCGTATCGAAGGGTTGGAGAACAATCCGAATGCTTGCATGCTTGTTGCTGAAGTGGATGAACAAATTATTGGTGTGATTGGCTTGCAATGTGTGCAAAGTCATGCCTATCCAGAACCAGCAGCACAGATTACTTCTTTAATTGTGGGAGAAGAACATCGTGGAGGCGGAATTGGTCGTCGTTTGATGGCTCGTGCAGAGGCTTGGGGCAAACAGAAAGGCGGCAAACAGCTGTTTGTTACCGGAGGTAATCGCGAAGCTACTTCACCAACATATTCTTTCTACGAGCATATTGGCTTCAATAAAAAAGGATATCGTTTCAGTAAAGTCCTTCTATAGATAGTAAAGTCTTTTCCTTTAGAGGAACCCAACAGGGCTCCCTCTGTGGTTTAACAAGACAAAATGATGGCATTCGGACAAGCTTTATCGGTCTGGATGCCATTTTTTTTTCGATATGTAGTTACATAAAGCAATAAAGCGTAGGATTGTGGGCTTTTTTCTTCTGATCTATCTCAGAAAATAGTTTTTGATGTACACCGTGATAAAGTCGTTTTATACCGTTAGCATAGTCATTTAAACCGTTGAGTCAGCTTTGAAACAGTTATAAAAATGACAAAAAAGTCATTTTTCCATATTTTAAAGGTTCACAACACTCCTCTTAATTGATATACTGCTAGAGTATTCATTACAAAGTTGTCATAATTAATTTTTGAGGAGATGAATTATTTGAAGAAGAACTTGATCAAAACTGTCGTCGCTGGAAGTTTGACAGCTGTATTGGCTGTAGGGGTTATGCTCCCTGCCTCCGCATCTGCTGCTAACCCATCCACATATAAGCAATCATACAAAATTACAGATGTAGGTAGCTTGCAAACCTTCTTGGAGAAATGGTTGAAAGACAATGGATTCACTGTTACGAATGGCCAAGTGGTTAAAGAGCCTGAAGCTCAGCCGACTACACCTACTGCTCCTGCTAAACCAGCACAACCAGTTAAAGAAGACAAGCCTGCGACTACGCCAGCTAAAGATCCTTCGAATACAGGAAACACAGGTAATACAAACAACACAGGCAATGCAGGTAATACAAACAACACGAACACCGACAGCACTAAGTCCGATTTTGCTGCTCAAGTTGTAAAATTGGTGAATGCTGAACGTGCCAAAGCTGGTCTAAATGCACTGGCTTCCGATGCACTTCTGGATAAAGTTGCTCTTGCGAAAGCTAAAGATATGAGTGACAATAAGTACTTTGCTCACCAATCACCAACGTATGGTTCTCCATTTGACATGATGAAACAGTTTGGCGTAACTTACAGCTACGCTGGGGAGAATATTGCCCAAGGTCAAAAAACACCGCAAGAAGTTGTTACAGCTTGGATGAACAGTGAAGGTCACCGTGCAAACATTCTGAACAAAAACTACACTCAAATCGGTGTTGGATACTACAACGGATACTGGGCTCAAGAGTTCGTAGGTAAATAAGTTCAGCTATATGTGTAATGAAGAATAATATATGATAAAATAAAGCTTCCAAAAAGGTTATGCCAACACAGATAAACTTCTGTGTATGGTATAACCTTTTTGCCGTAAAATGACATAATGAAAATGCATTTTACAGTTACCATGACAAAGTTTGCAAATTAACGACAGAAGATTTATGTTATTTAAGAAAACATCATCTTTAGTGTAAAGTCATTTATAAATTATGAGCACCAAAGCGGTGTGATGAGTGGAGATGTGATGGATGAAAAAGCAGAAAAAAATACTGGATTCAGCGCCATGGATCTGGCGAATTGTAGGTACAGTTTCGATACTGGCAACTTTGTTGCTGTTATTTGGATTTGGCTACGCCATAAAAGACGTTATTAATCCTGAAGGAGACACATCGCTAAACTCAGGTGATAAGGCGGCTGCATCAAACGATAAACAGGATGAACCGGCTGTCGTAGAGGATGGCAAGATACACATGGCTGTTATTGGGGATTCCCTAGCAAGAGGTACAGGAGATGATCAGGGTCTCGGCTTTGTTAGACGTGCAGGAAATATTCTAAAAGATGAAGGTTACGATGTTCAGGTTTTGAATAACCTTGGTGTTAATGGACTGAGAACGGATGCGTTATTGACGAAACTTGATGAACAAGGCGTACGTTATGTGCTGAAACAGTCCAATTTTATTCTTATTTCAATTGGTGCGAATGACCTGTTCCAGGGAGGACAAGTTCTGCAGGGGAAGATCCACCAACAGCAGAATCGTTGTCAGCCGCTTTACCGGAAACATCTAAACGCCTTCAGGAAATTTTGAAGAAAGTAAAGGAGATTAATCCTACTGCTCAGATTGCATACCTTGGTCTGTATAATCCGTTTGGTGATGTGAAAGAACTGGAGAAGCCCGGCAATGCAGTAGTTTCAGCATGGAACGATGCGGCTTCTGCTATTCTGGACAACGAAGATAATATGACCCTTGTTCCTACATTTGATCTATTTGAGAATCATCTCGGGGAATATTTATCATCCGATCATTTCCATCCGAATGGACAAGGTTATGAACAGATTGCGGTTCGGATTGCACAGGAATATCAAGCAGAGACACCGGCAGAGGGGAGCGCTAAATAAATGGCAGAGAAGCAATACGATTCGGTATTATCCGTACAACATCTGAAGAAAAAAATTGGACGTAAATGGATTATTAAGGACGTTACGTTTGACGTTAGGCCAGGCGAGATTTTTGGATTTCTAGGACCCAATGGAGCAGGTAAAACAACCACCATTCGTATGCTTGTGGATCTGATCAAACCAACTGAAGGCAAAATTAAAGTCTGTGGTTATGATGTGAACCGAGATCCGGAGAGAGCTCTGAAGTATGTTGGTTCGATCGTTGAGAATCCAGAGGTATATACATATTTGACCGGGTGGGAGAACCTTGAACATTTCGCTCGTATGCAGCCTGGTGTGGATCACGACCGCATTCAGGAAGTTGTTGATATTGTTCGGCTCGATCAGCGGATACATGACAAGGTTAGAACGTATTCTCTGGGAATGCGTCAGCGGCTTGGGATTGCCCAAGCACTGCTTGGACGTCCACGTCTGCTCATCTTGGATGAACCGACGAATGGACTTGACCCTAAGGGGATTAAGGAATTACGTATCTTTATCAAGCAGCTCGCTAGTGAAGGTATGGCTGTATTTGTCAGCAGTCATTTGTTAAGTGAAATTCAGCTTCTCTGTGATCGTGTAGCCATTATTAGTGCTGGACGTGTTCTTGCGGTTGGTGGCGTTCATGAATTAATTGAAGACCATTCGAAGATAGCAATATGGCATCTTACACCCCTGGAACAAGGCAAAAAGTTGCTGCTTGATGCAGGAATTACGCTGGTCGATCGACCTGGCAATGTGATGGATGACACCCTTGTTGCAGGACTTGGTTCTAACGCTGTTGTCGCTGAAATGCCCGAAGAACGGATCCCTGATCTGGTACAACAAATGGTTCAAGCCGGGATTCAAGTGGAAGGTGTGCAGCGTATCCAGCCTACACTGGAACAACTATTCTTAAAAATGACAGAAGGTGAATCCATTGAATAATATCATGCCATTAATTCGCAACGAAACGATTAAAATGGTGAAGAAAAAACGCCTTTATATTATTTTTATCGTTCTGGCCGTTTTGGTACCGATGTTTACGTATGCACAGATGAAATCTTCGCAAAATAATCAGGACAAGTTTAACGGCGATTGGCGACTTGAACTGCAACAGGCGATTACTGATAATCAGAACTCGCTTGGCAGTGATCGGGTTCCTGAAGAATTTAAGAAATATAGAACGGTGTATATCCAGCAGATGCAATATTATCTGGAAAATGACATCAATCCGAAAGAACCGGGTGGTGTTACCTTTACGAGAGAGTTCATGAACAATGCGGTTGGTTTATTTATCCCCTTACTAATCATGGCGATTGCTTCAGATCTTGTGTCAGGAGAACGTACAACAGGAACCATTAAAATGCTCTTAACTCGTCCGGTTAGGCGATGGAAAGTGCTGCTAAGCAAACTGATCACGCTGATCATGTTTGTCTCGATTATCGTGGTATCGGCTTATGTTATCTGTTATGCCATATCGGGCGCAGTTTTTGGATATAAAGGATTTACGATGCCGGTCTTCACGGGCTTCAAGATTGTGGGGACAGAAGTGGATATGTCAACTGTACATGCTGTAGATCAGTGGCAGTATATGCTTATGCAGGCGGGGTTAATTTGGTTTGTTAGTGTGATCGTTGCAATGCTGGCCTTCATGGTATCCGTTCTGGTACGGAGTACAGCTGCAAGTATTGTCATTATGATGGCTGCTCTTATCGCAGGAACGATCCTTACGAATATGGCAGCTTCGTGGGAAACAGCCAAATATCTCTTCATGGTAAACCTTGAACTTCCTAATTATTTGTCAGGTGGATTACCTCCAATTGAAGGAATGAATTTGTCATTTTCCCTTATTGTGCTTAGTGTTTGGGGCATTGCTTCACTCATTGTGTCATTCCTTGTCTTTACGAAACGGGATATCTTGAATTAAAATGGACAAGGATAAGAAAACATCTGTTTGCATTTTAGAATTTTTTTTAGTTGGTAGTGAAGAAGGGGGAGCATGAATGGTCGAGCAAATCGATATGTCGGCAGGTTCGACAGGCGGGGGACAAGGGTCTTCAGGCTACGACGCGGACGACATTCAAGTACTTGAAGGACTGGTTGCGGTTCGGAAACGGCCCGGGATGTACATCGGCAGCACCAGTTCTTCAGGTCTGCATCATTTGGTATGGGAAATTGTTGACAATGCTGTCGACGAACATCTCGCCAAATTCTGCTCCAAAATCGATATCACCCTGCATAAGGACGGTTCCATTACGGTTCAGGATAACGGAAGGGGAATTCCGACAGGTATACATAAAACAGGGATTCCTACTCCCCAGGTCGTGTTTACGATTTTGCACGCAGGCGGAAAATTCGGTGGATCAGGATACAAGAAATCTGGCGGACTTCACGGCGTTGGTGCTTCGGTGACGAACGCTTTGTCTGAGTGGCTAGAAGTTGAAATTTTCCGTGATGGTAAGATTCATCGTCAACGATTCGAATATTGGCAAGATAAAAAAGGTGTGGAGCATGTCGGAGAGCCTATTACAGGTCTTGAAGTGCTGGGTAACACTAATCGCACCGGAACGAAGGTTACGTTCAAGCCGGATATTCGTGTTTTTCAAAATGGTATTCAGTTAAATTACGATACACTCGCGGAGCGTTTGCAAGAGATTGCTTTCTTAAACTCTGGTCTACGGATTGTGCTCAAGGATGAGCGCTCAGGAAATCAAGATGAGTACATGTATGAAGGTGGAGCAAGTCAATTTGTCGCATACTTGAACGAAAATAAAGATGTGCTACATGATGTCATTCATTTTGTTGCGGAGAAGGATGATATCGAAGTCGAAGTGGCGATTCAGTACAACGCTGGTTATACCGAAACGCTAGCGTCATTTGTTAACTCCATACCTACTAGGGTGGGGGAACACATGAGACCGGATTCAAGACAGCCTACACCCGTGTGATGAATGAATATGCAAGACGGACGAGCATGATTAAGGAAAAGGACAAAAACCTAGAAGGTAACGATCTTCGTGAAGGTATGATGTCTGTTATTAGTGTCAAAATGTCTGAGGTTGAATTCGTCGGTCAAACGAAAGACCAACTCGGAAGCGCATCTGCTCGAAGTGTAGTGGATTCTGTCGTGGCAGAGAACATGCAGCGCTTTTTGGAAGAGAACCCACAGGTTGCGCAGACGCTTATTCGCAAGGCAGTTCAGGCATCTCGTGCAAGAGAAGCGGCGCGTAAAGCACGTGACGAGATGCGTTCAGGCAAAAAGCGTAGCGAAAGCTCCAATCTAAACGGTAAGTTAACTCCTGCACAATCGAAGGATTTTTCCCGGAATGAGCTGTTTATTGTAGAGGGAGATTCAGCGGGAGGTTCAGCGAAACAAGGGCGGGATTCCAAAATTCAAGCTATTCTTCCGCTAAAAGGAAAGCCGCTCAACCCAGAGAAAGCCAAGCTTGCTGACATTTTGAAAAATGAAGAGTACCGTGCCATTACTGCTGCCATTGGAGCAGGTATTGGTACCGAGTTTGCGGTTGAAGACAGCAATTATTCCAAAATCATCATTATGACAGATGCCGATACAGACGGTGCGCATATTCAGGTATTGTTGCTTACGTTCTTTTATCGCTATATGAAACCTTTGATTGATGAGGGCAAAGTGTACATTGCTCAGCCGCCGCTATACAAAATCACTAGCAAATCAGGCAAAATGTCAACCGTTCGTTATGCATGGACGGATGAACAGTTGGCCAATTACATGAAAGAATTAGGTAAAAACGTCGAACTTCAGCGTTACAAAGGATTGGGCGAGATGAACCCTGATCAACTGTGGGAAACGACAATGAACCCGGAGTCGCGTGCATTGCTCAAAGTTGAGATTGTCGATGCGGCAAAAGCAGAGCGTCGGGTATCTACACTTATGGGTGACAAAGTAGACCCACGTAAACGCTGGATTGTAGAGAACGTTGACTTTACAGAGTACGAAGAATAGAAGGTGCTTGGAATGAGTCTATCAGAACAATTTATGCCGGCCTTTCTTGAAGAGGTCGTCGGTGACCGTTTCGGTCGCTACTCCAAATACATTATTCAGGATCGGGCAATCCCCGATGTGCGTGATGGGTTAAAACCCGTGCAGCGGCGTATTTTGTATGCCATGTATGACTCAGGTAATACGCCTGAGAAGCCGTATCGTAAGTCTGCCAAAACTGTTGGGGACGTTATGGGTAACTACCACCCTCACGGTGACTCCTCCATCTATGATGGTATGGTGCGGATGGCACAGCCATGGAAAATGGGCCATATGCTGGTGGACGGTCATGGTAACTGGGGCTCGCAGGATGATGATCCGGCTGCAGCGATGCGTTATACAGAAGCGCGTTTGTCACCGATTGCAATGGAGATGTTACGTGATATTGAAAAACGTACCGTCTTGTTCAAGGATAACTTTGATAATACAGCTAAAGAGCCCGTTGTATTGCCTTCACGTTACCCGAACTTGCTGGTTAACGGGGTAAGCGGGATTTCTTCTGGCTTTGCAACCGAGATCCCAACGCATAATCTGCGGGAAGTCATTGATGCAAGTATTGCTGTGATGGAGAAACCTTCGATTGAACTTGAAGAGATCATGATGTTCATGAAAGGTCCTGACTTTCCTACAGGTGGATTGATCATGGGCGGAGATGGCATTCTGGATGCGTACCGTACGGGTAAAGGACGTATCTACATTCGCTCCAAAACGGATATCGAGAATATGCGTGGTGGCAGACAGCAGATTGTCATTACAGAGATTCCTTATCAAGTCGTAAAGTCTCGCCTGGTCACGGCGATGGAGAACATCCGTCTGGAGAAAAAGGTCGAAGGCATTGCAGAGGTACGTGACGAGAGTGGGCGTGAAGGTCTACGTATCGTCATCGAGTTGAAAAAAGAAGCAGATGCACAGGGTATTCTGGCTTATTTGCTCAAAAAAACCGATTTACAGGTCACCTATAACTTTAATATGGTGGCGATAGTCAACAAAGCGCCGCAGCAATTAGGCTTAAAAGCGATTCTGGAGGCTTATATTGCCCACCAGCGTGAAGTTGTGACGTTCCGTACTCAGTATGAGCTGGAGAAAGCGGAAGACCGTGCACACGTGCTGGAAGGGCTCGTTAAAGCACTCAACATTTTGGATGAAGTAATCGCTGCGATCAAAGCATCAAAAAATCGCCAGGATGCTCAAAATAATCTGATGTGGATGTTTGGGTTCTCCGAGCGTCAGGCGGATTCGATTTTGACCCTGCAATTATACCGTCTGACGAATCTGGAGATCACTTCGCTGGAGAAGGAACTTGGCGATCTGATGAAAAAGATTGCACAGTTACGCGCTATTCTGGATAGTGACCGCAAGTTGATTGGAGTTATTCGCAAGGAATTGTTGGAGATTCGCGAGAAATACGGTATTGATCGCCGCTCTGCAATCCAAGGTGAAGTCGAAGAGCTTAAGGTTAATTTGGAAGTGCTGGTTAATGCGGAAGATGTATTTGTGACTTTGTCTAAGGAAGGATACATTAAACGTACAGGTATGCAGTCCTTTTCCCGATCTGGTGGGGAACGTAACGGAAGCGGTGTAAAAGAAGGGGACTATATTGCACAAGTTCTTGAAGTGAATACACTTGAAAACCTGCTGGTGTTCACTAAGAAAGGACAGTATTTCCTTCTGCCTGTTCATCAGGTGCCAGAGTTCAAATGGAAAGATCCAGGGACAGCCATTGTCAATGTGATTCCACTTGCCAAAGATGATCGGATATCCACAGTACTTGCAGTGAAGTCATTTGAGGAGCCGAATCACAGCCTGGTGTTTGTGACTCGTAAAGGCCAGGTGAAGCGTACCGAATTAAAAGAGTATGTAACGAAACGTTCGGGTGCTGTGGCGGCGTGCAAAGTAGGCAAGGATGATGAGGTATTATCTGTTCACTTAAGCACGAGTGACAAAGAAATTATGCTGATTACCAAAGAAGCGATGGCGATTCGTTTCCGTGAGGATGAAGTGAATCCCATGGGAAGGGTATCTGGTGGCGTACGCGGGATACAGTTAAAAGATACAGACGAAGTGGTTGCTGCTCTATGGGTAGAGGGCGATGAAGGTGAAATTGCTGTGTTGTCTGATCTGGGCTATGGCAAACGTTCATTATTGCTCGATTATGCATTACAGAGCCGCGGAGGCAAAGGTCTTGCGACATTTGAGTTCAAGGAAGGCAAGCGCGTTAAACCGAACGGTAGCCGTATTGCAGCAGCCTTCTATTGTCGTGAAAAACGTAGCTTCAATGTAATGACGAAGGAAGGGCATACGCATGCGATTTCTTCGGAAGGTGTACCGATCACAGAGCGTAAGCACATCGGTAAGTTACTTGTACATGTAGATAAACAAGACGAAATTATGGAATTGCTGGCAGACTTTACGGAAGATCAGTCTGGCGCAACATTATAAATTGCAAAATGTTCCTAATGAAAGACTCTTCACAGTACAGTTAATGCTGTCATGTGAGGAGTCTTTTTTTGTAGCTATGAGGCGGATTACAAGAGAGCTTTCATGCGAAGTTTAACAACCTTCGTCGATTGCGGTCGATCGCTAGGAAATTGCAAAAACCCAGCAGGAATGCAGCTTTCGAGGGCGAAAACTTAAGCAGGTGAAGTGATAACCGGATGCAGAGAGGAGCGATATAACATGTATAATTCCGATTTTGCTAAATGCTGGTCAAGGTTAACGAAGGACTATAAATTGCATATGGATCAAGAATTAGCCCCCCCTAACTGAAGCTCAGTTGGCTGTACTGGAGGTTCTTGAGGATCACCAGAGAATGAAGCCATCTGATTTGATTCCTTTTTTGGCGACAACGCCTGCGGCGGTAACGATGTTGCTTGATCGCATGGAGAAGAATGATTTGATCCGTAGAGATCGAGATAATCAGGACAGACGGATCGTCTGGGTTTCTCTATCGGATAAAGGACGGAAGGAGACAGAGCGAGGCATTGCTATTCGCAATGACTTCATGAATTCAGTGCTTAGTAATATTTCGATGCACAATCAACAACTACTGGTATACCTCCTTGGCAAAATGACAACACCCAAAACCAACGTTCAACAGCCAGCCTTAACGAGTTCAGGTTAAACTAAGTTAATGTATTTATAAGGGTGGCTTAGGTAGTATCATATTTGGTGATTTAGAAAACAAAAAAGAATTACTGAACAGACTTCTGGTTTTTATTAGCCGGGAGTCTGTTTTTTGAGCCTGAATTTATTAGAATCGTATCAACAGCACAACATTTGAATTCATGTTAGAAGACTTTTAGAAAATAAAATTGACTTTAAAATCAATATATCGTAATATTACGTTATAACGTTTTAGGAGGGCTTATTTTGGAGTTTCCTGCTTTTGATCGGAATCAATTAAAACAGTTTGACGAACCAGCTGAGTTTCTTAAGGCGCTGTCTCACCCGGTGCGTTTATGTATCGTTCGAGGTTTGATGCGCAAAAAGAAATGTAACGTTTCATATATGCAGGAGTGTTTGGATCTTCCGCAATCGACGGTGTCACAGCATTTGCAGAAGCTTCGCAGTGCAGGAATTGTTGCTACCGAGCGAAATGGTCTTGAAGTGAATTACGTACTTGCTGATGCACGTGTAGAGCAGTTGATCATGATTTTATTCGAGAAGGATGAATGCGAAGATGAATAAACGTAAAAAAGTGTTAATCGTGGGAGGTGTCGCTGGGGTGCATCTGCTGCTGCACGCCTCCGGCGCCTGGACGAACATGCCGAGATCATTATGTTTGAAAAGGGACCTTATATTTCATTTGCTAACTGCGGCTTGCCTTATTACATTGGAGGTACAATTGAAGAGCGCGCACGACTACTCGTACAGACTCCGAAAGGTATGGAGGAACGATTCAACATCGATGTTCGCACCAAAAGTGAGGTTATAGCTGTTGATTCAACTAAACGCACTGTGCACGTACGTAGTGCTGAACGTGGTCTATACGAGGAAAGCTACGATGACTTGATTTTGTCACCTGGCGCACGTCCGCTTGTGCCTGATCTGCCTGGTAAAGAGAACCCGTTAATTTATACCGTGCGGAACATTCCGGATATTGATCGAATCAAAGAACAAATAAGTTCTCATAACAACCAAAGTTCAATTGTTATTGGTGGAGGATTTATAGGTGTAGAGATGGCTGAGAATTTGAAGCAAGCTGGACTCGATGTAACTTTGATAGAAGGCAATGATCAACTGTTAACACCGTTTGACCCTGAACTTGCTGCTGCGCTAGCTCAAGAGATGGAGCAAAATGGAGTAAAACTTATATTTTCGCAACGCGTTCAAGGCTTCCTTACGTTGGATCAAGGTATCGGCGTAGAACTGTGGGATGGTTCTGTATTATCTGCTGATCTAGTCATTCTGGCGATTGGCGTTACACCAGACACTTCATTCTTGCAGAACAGTGGCGTGGCTCTAGGTTCGCGTGGACATATACTCGTCAATGAAAGGATGGAAAGCAGTGTCTCTCATATCTATGCGGTCGGTGATGCCATTGAAGTAAAGGATTACATTCATGGGACGCAGACAGCGATTCCGCTTGCGGGTCCTGCGAACAAACAGGGACGCATTGTAGCGGATCAAATCGCTGGTCTGTCAACTACGTACAAAGGGACTCAGGGAACGTCGATCATCAAAGTATTTGGGTTGACGGGGGCATCTACCGGAAGCAATGAGAAAACGCTCAAACGAATGCAGAAGGACTATCGCAGTGTGATTGTACATCCCGCGTCCCATGCTTCCTATTATCCAGGCTCCAGTGCTGTCACATTAAAATTGCTCTTTGCTCCAGATGGGAAAATTCTAGGTGCACAAGCTGTTGGTTATGAGGGGGTGGACAAACGAATTGATGATATTGCGGTGGCGATTCACTTCGGAGGAAATGTAAGAGATCTGACGGAACTTGAATTGAGCTATGCACCTCCATACTCTTCTGCGAAAGATCCGGTAAACATGGTTGGGTATGCTGCTGAAAACATGATCGAGGGCCGAGTAGACTCATTCACGTATGATCGACTCTCAGAGCGCAATCCTGCGGAGTCTATATTACTAGACGTGAGGAGTGACCTTGAACACCGTAACGCGAGTATTCCAGGTTCATTGTCCATTCCGGTGGATGAGCTGCGTCAACGGCTCGATGAGCTGGATGCTTCCAAAGAAATTTGGGTTTATTGCCAGGTTGGCCTTCGTGGTTATACCGCCACACAAATTCTGCGTCAGCATGGCTATAAGGTGAAAAACTTAAGCGGGGGGTACAAAACCTATCATCAGGTGCAATTTAAACCTGCAACCGTCTTAAGTGGAAGCGGCGATGGGGATCACGGAAGTAACAACAATAATGGAACTAACGGTAATGAAATGAATAAAGTACAGGAAACGCAAGGGAGAATTCTGATGGATGACGAAACAAAGCAAGGATCATCTGTAAATTCATCAGATGAACTTCGCATCGATAACGAATTGAATGTATGTGGTTTGAGTTGCCCAGGGCCTTTGATTGAGGTGAAACAAAAAATGGACCAGTTGGCAGACGGGCAAACACTTCGAGTGAAAGCTTCCGATCCAGGATTCTATGAGGATGTGAAGGCATGGGCTACGATGTCCGGATCTGACGTCCTTAAGCTGGAGAGGGACAAGGGCGGGGTGATTGAAGCAGTTTTGGCCAAGAATAATACACCTGTCACAAGCCATTCACAACAACTTGATAAAGCCAGTACGATGGTAGTATTCAGCGGTGAACTCGATAAGGCCATTGCCTCGTTTATTATTGCCAATGGGCGGCAGCAAGCGGACGGAAAGTAACGATGTTTTTCACCTTCTGGGGCTTAAATATCATACGTAAGCAAGAGAGGTTACAAGCACCTGTTAAAACAGGTATGGCTCGTATGTTTGATATGATGTTGCCAAGCAACAGTCTCAAGCTAGGACTTTCCAAGATGAATATGTTTGGTGCAGGGCCGAAGATGATACGAGGTTTGATGAAAAAAAATAATGTCGCTTCGCTGGAGCAACTTATGCAGTCTGCTATCGCACAAGGGGTAGAGATCGTGGCTTGCCAGATGTCGATGGATCTGATGGGCATACAGCGTGAGGAATTAATTGATCAGGCTGTCATTGGTGGTGTTGGTTATTATCTCGGACAAGCAGATCAGGCGAATCATAATTTGTTTATCTAAACGTGTAAAATCGTAACTTAACTCAATCTTACTCTCGAATTTATCAAACCTCTATTTCACCTCAAGTGGAATAGAGGTTTTTGGCGATTATGATGACAAGAACAACCTTACAGTTCGAGACTATGGCTGCATAAACTCATCGTTCAAGGAAAAGCTACAATCAAACTGATTAGCTCCTACTGGGCTTGCTTATATAATTTATATATCAAATATGATATGTTCTAATATTATTTTAAAAATCATATGTAAAGAGTTGACTATGTAAATATTTTTGTTATAATAAGTAATTGTTCCCCTGATATTTCGTGTACGAAATATTATATTCCAAAAGTAAACGGGTGAAACAATGACTGATACGTATGAAGTATTCTATATTATTAATTCGTTCCGACAGGTGAATCAAATGCTCTTTCGAGCATTCTGGAATGAAAACAAGCAGATCGAGTTGACCTCTATTCAGTTTATGGTGTTATCCATTCTGAAGGAGCGACCTTCAATCGGAGTTAACGAAGTGGCAGAACTTTGCCATATGGGAAGCAGCTCTATGAGTGCAGTTATAGAGCGTCTCGTGAAAGGTGAATACATCATCCGGACTCGTTCGCATGCTGACCGCCGATCCGTTATGTTGCAGATTACGGATAAAGGGGAGAAGGCGCAGCAGGAGACACATCACTTATGGATGGAAAGAGTATCGCCTATTCTGGATATTCCGAAGGAAGATCTTGATCATCTGCTAAGAATCCATACCCAAATGATTGAAAAGTTAGAAGGAAGAGAGATGAACAATCAATGAGTACAACCGCTACAGCGCCATCCATGGGGATGGACAACATCAAGAAAGGGCCAATCGTTGCCGCGTTGTTAATCGGTGCTTTTGTAGCCTTCTTGAATCAAACACTGATGAACGTAGCTCTTCCTAAGATCATGGAAGACCTCGCGATTAACGCGAATAAGGCCCAATGGCTTACAACTGGATATATGCTTGTCAATGGGGTACTGATCCCCGTTACGGCATATCTTATTGCCAAGTTTTCTACACGTCAGATTTTTATCACTGCTATGATGCTTTTTACATTAGGAACATTAGTCTGTGGGATTAGTCCTACCTTTGCGATCCTTATGGTCGGTCGTGTCATTCAAGCAGCAGGTGCAGGTATTCTAATGCCACTGATGACCGTTGTCTTCCTGACAATCTTCCCTATTGAGAAACGTGGTCAAGCTATGGGTACAATGGGGATTGCAATGATTTTGGCTCCAGCGATTGGACCAACATTGTCAGGTTACGTGGTTGAGCACTATTCTTGGAGATTATTGTTTTACATCATTCTGCCATTTTCTATTATTGCAACAGGGATCGGTATCGCATTTGTCAAAAATGTAACACGTCAATCTAAACCGAAATTGGATTATCCAGGCGTTATCCTATCCACACTCGGATTTGGTAGCTTGCTGTATGGTTTCAGTGATGCAGGTACAGATGGATGGGGCAGCGCAATTGTTATCAGTTGTCTGATTGTAGGTGCACTTTCTCTGGTTCTATTCGTTATTCGTCAATTGACAACAGATCATCCGCTTCTGGAGTTCCGCATTTTCAAATACAACATGTATACTCTAACAACGATTATTAACATGCTTGTAACGATGGCTATGTTTGCAGGTATGATCCTGCTACCTATTTTCTTGCAAAACATTCGTGGGTTCTCACCGATTGAATCAGGGCTTCTTATGATGCCAGGTGCAATTCTAATGGGAATTATGTCCCCGATTACAGGTCGGATCTTCGATAAAGTAGGGGCGCGATGGTTGTCCGTTGCGGGTCTAGCGATTACAGCTGTTACAACCTGGGGACTTAGCCGTTTAGCGATTGATACAACATATGGCTATATGATGTTTATCTACACAGCTCGTATGTTCGGGATGTCCATGCTAATGATGCCAATTCAGACTGCTGGTCTGAACCAGCTCCCTCAGCGTCTCAACGCACATGGTACGGCAATGTCTAACACACTGCGTACCGTGGCAGGTGCAATCGGTACGGCAATCCTTGTCACTATTATGAGTAGTAAGCTGAAATCTCACTTGGCAGATACACTTGCTCAAGGGCAGATTAACCCAAATGACCAAGCAGCAATGCTGCGTGCGACAGCTGACGCAACGATCTATGGTGTTAACTATGCCTTCACGGTAGCGACTGGTATGACGGTTGTGGCGATGCTAATGGCGTTCTTTATTCGCAAAACAAAACCGGCTGTCGAACCGACGCCTCAAGAATCTGCAGAAGTCAACGCAACAGCGTAAGGATTAATGCTTCATGTAAAATAAACGAAAAAAACAGAGCCTGGACAGATCAATCTGTCCGGGCTCTGTTTTGCTATTCAAGCTCAGGTTGGTAACCAAATAATTCAAGATTAATGGTTCCATCTAGCTTGAATTCTACACCTTCACTGATCAGTTCGGTTTCCTGGATTAGCCGTGAATGTTCATCTGGAATTGCAATTTCACCTTTGGCATTCACGACTCGGTGCCAAGGAAGACGCTCTTTCCGGCTCATGGAGTGCAGGATACGTACAACCTGTCTTGCTGCTCGTGGACTCCCCGCATGAGCGGCAATCTGTCCATAGGTCATGACTTTGCCTTCGGGAATAGAAGAGATGATGGAGACGACATTTTGTGTGAATGGTGTCATAAGAATGAAGTTTCCTTTCACAATAGAATAAAACCGTGTACCCATGTCTAAGCGGGATACACGGTTATTGCACTAATTCTGAAAAGCCTGCTCATACACTTGAATTGGCCACTCAGCCCAAGGGAATTCCCGCGGAGGAAGCGATTTTAGCGTAATCTCTTCTTTGGTCACCGGATGGGGAAATCCTGCAATAGTAGACCAGAGGGCGATCTGCTGGCCTGGTTTATTCACTCCTGCGCCGTACTTCTGATCTCCGAACAGAGGGCAATGGATGGCTTGCATCTGTACCCGAATCTGATGGGATCTGCCAGTATGTAGTTCAACATGCACAAGACTGTACCGGTCATTCTGGCCGAGCACTTGGTAGTCTAATATCGCATCTTTACCGCCACGTGTACCTGGGGGTACAACGGTAACCGTATTTGTACGGGCATCCTTCAGCAACGTATGCTTCAGCGTACCACGCTGAGCTGGTGGCTTGCCATGTACAACAGCTGTATATATTTTGCGGAAATCTCGTCCCGAACAGTCTCAGACAAACGAGAAGCTGCTTTGGATGTTTTGGCAAAGATCATCGCCCCACCGACAGGTCGATCGAGCCGATGAACGAGACCGAGATACACATTGCCCGGTTTATTGTAGCGTTCCTTCAGATCCTGCTTAAGCAGTGTAAGTAGATCCGGATCTCCAGAAGCATCCTCCTGAGTTGGGACGTTCACGGGTTTAACAATACCGAGCAAGTGATTATCCTCAAACAAAATAGGGATATCTACCGTACTGTGTGAATGATCAGACATAATCAGGATTCCCAGCGGCCCAAGATGCCGCAAGGCAGGTCAAGACCACTACGTGTAATCGGCAAACCGATCTCGCCTGCGGTAATGTTGCCTCCATATTGAGCGGACATCGTCATCGTAAGCATGTTACGCAATACCGTTGGAGAGATACCTGTTGTATATGAGTTAATGAGCAAGAACAACGGATTATCCGACAAAATATTCATGCAGGACTTAAGGAACGGATACAGGTTCTGTTCCAGCTTCCAAGTCTCTCCATTGGGTCCACGACCATAGGAAGGAGGATCCATAATAATCGCATCGTAACGGTTACCACGACGTTCTTCCCGTTGTACGAATTTGAATACATCATCTGTAATGAAGCGAACAGGACGATCTGCCAGCCCAGATAACTGCACATTTTCTTTTGCCCATTGTACCATGCCTTTAGCTGCATCCACATGTACAACAGAAGCGCCTGCATAGGCAGCAGCAACGGTTGCTCCACCTGTGTATGCAAACAGGTTCAGTACGGATATTGGACGACCTGCGTTCTTAATTTTATCCATCATCCAGCTCCAGTTAGCGGCTTGTTCAGGGAACAGACCCGTATGCTTAAAGCTAGTTGGTTTAATGTGAAACTTGAGGTTCTCATAACCGATTGTCCAGCGTTCTGGAATCGGCTGTTTCATATCCCAGCTGCCGCCACCAGAAGAACTACGGTGATAATGACCGTGCACCTGACGCCATTCATTCGTTTCTTGTTTAAGTGGCCAGATAATCTGTGGATCGGGTCTGCGCAAAATGACATCGCCCCAACGCTCCAGCTTCTCGCCGCCTCCAGTATCAATTACTTCATAATCCTTCCATTGATTAGCTACGTACATATTCATTTATCCATCCTTCAAAAGTCATTTGGATACTATTGTACAACAAAAATAGACATATACGCCAGTTAGGGGGCGCAAGACCTATAAGAAAACGAACCCGCAAGATATGTTGCTCCATGTCATAATGTAAAGTTCTATAACGATATACATTTTAGTGTTGTTTTTGAGGTAGCTCCGTATACTAAAATTGATTACATTGGAAAATTTAATTTGACAATGATAATCATTATCACATATGATTTTGATAATTCAAATGTTACTTCATTCGTGAATCGAATATCCATGATTATATAAAGTGAGGGAATAATAGATGGCTAAATTGTTAGTGGCTTATGCAAGTATGACAGGAAATACGGAAGAAATTGCTGAATTGATTGTGGAAGGAATCAAACAGAGCGGTCATGAGGCGGATCTGAAGTCTGTAACGGATTGTAATGCAGCGGATGTGCTGGATTATGATGGATTTCTAATTGGAGTGTATACCTGGGGAGACGGCGAGCTACCGGATGAGTTTCTAGATTTTTATGAAGAGCTGGATGAGTTGGATCTGACCGGGAAAAGAGCCGCAGTATTTGGTAGTGGTGATACTTCCTATGAGCAGTACTGCGGAGCGGTTGATCTGGCGGCAGAGAAGTTGCAGGAGCGTGGGGCGGAAGTATATCCAGAGATGCTTAAAATCGAATATAGTCCGCTGGAGCAGGAGAAGGATACTTGCCGTGACTTTGGCAAAAAATTCATTGCTGCCGGATTACAGGTTTCCTAGAGAAAATGTTAAAACAACATGTTCAAGCAGGCGTTCCATTGGGGTTATCGGGAATCTCAACACGACTGCTTGAAGATTACAAATTAGAGGAGATGCTGCGGAGTCCACACCGGTTCATTCGCCCAGAACCGGAGATTACGCAGGCATCTCAACTCCTATGGAGACATCGAGTCCAGTATGCAGTCAGTCACGCCGTGAATGCCTTTTACAGTATGGATCCGGATGTGCGTAAGGAAGTGCCTGTGCAGTACATGCTGGAGAAGTGGTGGCCCAAAAAAACAACGGGATTCGAATCGGTGCTCCACTACTGGGAAGTAAAAAATAAAATCATTGATGAGTTATCACGTATCATCCGGACAAACGAAGACCTGCAGCATCCTTCGATTTTGTTCGAGCAGTGGAAAACAGAGATTCCTTCGCTGTCTATGGAGCTGTCGATGATTTTTCATGCAGCTTGGCAGCCTGAAGGCTGGGACTCACTGTTAATCCAGAAATATATGGTTGGTTATGACCCAAATGTGGTTGAAGCTTTTCAACATATGACAAGCGTGTTTTGTTATGAGGCCTTTGGCAAACTGCCTGGCATGATTGAAGTGTATTGTTTGTTGGAAGGACGTAAAATTCGTTTTATGCCTGGACGGAAGTCACTTGCTCGTTCTATGGATTATATTCATTTGATTCGAGACAGTGTACCGCAAGCCGAAGATGTAGAATCAGACCAATTCAGTGCGCGTGACAAAGCTCGTATTCATGAAGAGGCTGATCGACGTAGAAGTGAAACTGAGACGAAGAAAACCTGGTTAATGTAGAGAAGCTAAAGTGAGATGAAGGAGGATTGATACCATGTCTAGCCATACGAAGCATGAGATGGGTAATGTGAGAAGTCAAGCTGGCAGCTGTGAATTTAGTCCACTTCCTGTCCCAAAAGCTGTTATTGGACAATTGTTGGATGAAGCAGACCCATCATTATATGTAATGAGTTCAGAGCCGTGGCGCTTTATGTTGTTCGCGGGGGAAGGTCGCCAGTTATACTTGGAGGCAGTTAGACAGAGCTATCCTCCTCACTTGGCTGATCGTTATGGGGACTGGGCTACGTATCAATATACTGAAGCGATCCCAGCACATCTAGTCGTCGTAGCCCCATCTGCTGCCAGAGAGGATCAATTGTTACCAGCAAAAGCATGGAGCAGACGATTCTCCTTGCTGGCAGCAGAAAAAGGTTTGCATGCTGTGTGGAAGATGAACGACTATCAACATCATCCAGTGTTCATGAATCTGATGGGTCTAACCCCTGAAGAGAAAGTGCTAGGTGTGTTTCATATCGGGTATGGAGACCAGCCAGCGTTCAGGCATGTGGACTATGGAAGACCCGCTTCTGAGCTTATGACGGTGTACGATCATCTCGTTTAACCGAATTAAACGTTACAAATGTCGTCATTTTGTGTCTGTGATGAAGCTGCGAACGAGTTCGCGGTAGGTCTGATCCTTCAAGTAAGTACCATACAGTCGATTGGATACCGTTATCGTATTGCCAAAGAAGAACCGTTCAAATTGGGTCTGTCTGCCACCGAAGGAACCTGAACCTAGCTCCCAGACCAGACGAAACAGTGCAGTGCGTTCTACAGATGTTGAGCTGGTGCCTTTAAGATACGTGTTGAGATGAGCAGCTACATCGGATTGGAACTCCTCTTGTTGCGGGATCATAATCATGCCGCTGGAGGCTAACAACTGCATCGTATCCATCATGTCAGGATAGAGTTTCGGGTACAAGATGTTCGCTGCCATCAGAGGTTTGGGAGCAGGCAGTAAGAATCCTCTACCATCGGGTATGGCATTGGTTTCTGCCGCAATAGCTAACGCCTTTAACGTTTCAAGCCCAGCTAATATGCGAGCTGTTTTTTCAATGACATGAGTCTCGGAGACCTGATCCAGTGTTTCCGTAAGTAACTGTATCGTTCCCAAAATAAATTCAGTCTTGGCAATATAGCGACACAATACCTGATGTCCTGCGTAGATGTGGAAATGACTTCCACTGAATAAACGTGAGGACATTTCTTCATCTCCGGCGAAGAAGACTCGTTCATGAGGCACTAATACATGGTCAAAAATAACGATGTTATCCATCTCTTCATATCTGGAACTGAGCGGATAGTTATAACGTGAATCTGCTGCATACGTATCTCGGCAGATCATGCTGATGCCTGGTAGATCATTCGGGACAGCAAAGGAGAAGGCAAACGGATTTTCATCTTCAAATGGTGCTGGAGAAGGGGATGGATATACAAAAATCTCATCACAAGTGGTACCTTGAGTTGCCATCATGAATGCACCGTTGATGATCAATCCATCAGGTGTTCGATCTACAATCTTAGCCGCAATGGCATCCTCGGTTGCATCAATCTGTCCGGAGATTTTGCTGGCATGGGGTTGAATGAATGCATGAGAGAGTGTAATGTCATTGTCACGACAATAAGCATAGTAGTTTTTCAAATTCTCAGCATATTGTGGCGATAAGTCATTCAGTAGGTCTGCGGCAGTATAAAAGGACATAATTGCAGTATTCATGTAATCAGGGGAGCGACCTAAGAAGCCATGATGCATATTAGACCATAGATTCATGGAGATACGGCGTCTCTCTAGATCATCCACGCTTTTGGGGGGCAGAAAGGAGAGACCGACTGGTTTGCCATCTACTGGGGAGGCATAGGTCATCTTAGCCGCAAGCAATGGGTCGTGCTGCATATCATACATTTTGGCCTGAGTATCCATTAAACCAGCAAAAGCAAGATGGTCTGAACGGTTTCCGGTCACTAGGTTTCCTTTGTACCACACAGGTACAGTTTGGGCATTGATACGTTCAACATACTGTTTGCCATTTTTAACGGGCATCGTTATTCACCTCTTGGATCTAATCGTGCATAGGCATACGCACTGCTTTCGTAGTTTACGTATGAAGAACGTCCAGTGTGCATCCGAGCGCGTTAAGGGAATAACGATTTTTTTGTAAGAAAGGCTTGATAATAATTATCATTCTTGTTACAATACAAAAAGAAAAAGGAACCGGCTAGGGCTCCTTTAACTTCAAACAATGGATTATCTTATTTTACTTCAAAAGTTTTGCAGTCTGTTTCCGCAGACTCACTTGCTTTTTTGGAGCTGTGGCTTACGATATAAATGGAGCTTGCATTACATTTGTTCTCTTGAGCCCAGTGAACACAAGAATTTACTTCACACAATACGTCTTTTGCCATGATTAATTACCTCGCTTTGTAGTGGGATTACATTCGTTGGTATAAGACATACTCAGATTCTGCAAGTTGCCGCTTGCTAATCTGAACTTTATTGCTCTCTGATACTTGAGGGCTTTTTTGCGTTACACACAACGATGCACATTTAGAATAGCAAATAATGTCTCAGCTTGCAACAGGACAAGTCCATGGTGGTGCTTTTTTCATTAAAATAGGTACGTCCTTGGCAAAAAGGAGATTGTATGATATCTTTTAATAGTAATTATTACGAATAAAAACCGAATGACGGATCATACTTATTTATAGATCATCAACAATTCTAATGGATACCGCTTGATTAGCGTTGAAGGAGAGTTAGCGTAATGAGTAAAACCAATCACATCAATCGTATCCCTTGAGCAAAAGGGATTGATATGGCTGCATTCTATTCACCCAAGGAATGTGCACGTAAAGCCAAACATATTGTATTCTCGGCGGAGAATGAACGCATTATTGAAGAGTTTATAACGATTCTTGGGATGAAGGATCGTTTTGCAGAACACGAGGTTCCGATCCCTAATAAATTGGTCATGTTTGGGCCGCCAGGCACAGGGAAAACGTTAACCGCATCGTATGTAGCAGATCGTTTGAACTTGCCGTTGGTGCTTGTGCGTCTGGATGCGATCATTCATAGTCATCTTGGGGAAACAAGTACCAATGTGCGCAAATTGTTTGAATACGCGAGGGTGAATCCATGCGTGCTCTTCTTGGACGAGTTCGACGCCATTGCGCGCACAAGAGAAAGTAACGATGAGGTAAAAGAGATGGCCAGGGTTGTGAATACGTTGCTGCAATGCCTTGATGAGTTCGAAGGGGACAGTATATGTATTGCTGCGACTAACCTTGAAACACAATTGGATCATGCGATCTGGCGCAGATTTGATACCAAAATGAATTACGCTATGCCAGATACTCCAAGCAGGCAACGCTATATTAGCAAGCTGGTCGGGCAGTTCGAACACCAGCCTGATGTACAACATTATATGTGTCAGCGTTTAGAAGGCTGTAGCTTCGCAGATGTGGAGCAGATTATACTGAAAGCCAAAAGAAAAGCGATTATAACGAGCAGTCCTCTGCACGAGCAATTGATCTCAGATGCCTACGATGAATATATGCCACGGCTACTAGGCACCTAATGCAAAGACTGCCGATCAAACGGAAGATTATCAACGGAGAATGGGTAGTTGAATTGAAAAAGGAACAAATGGCGACGGGCCAATTGTTCCTTTTTTGTGTACTTGTTTTTTTTATAAAAAGATAAGCAGTAATGTACCCGCTGCAAAACAGTAATACGAGAAATATTTAAGATTGCCTTTCGCCATAATTCCCATAAACCATCTCATGGAGAAGTAAGTGACGAAGAGGGTTGTGATGAATGCAATCAGATAAGGAATAGCAAGCTGGCCGCGGTTCGGATCGTTGGCAATGTCAGATACGCCTAGAATGAGTCCGCCGATACTAATAGGAATATAGAGCATAAACGAGAACTTTAAGGCAGTTTCCTGTTTCATACCAACGGCGATAGAAGCAATGACTGTAGCCCCAGAACGGCTTATGCCTGGAATCAGCGCAACGGCCTGAGCAAGACCAACCAACAGCGCATCCTTAGTGGAGAGATCCCCGTCCTGCTTGCGTCCACGAAGATTACGGATCAGCCATAGAGCAACCCCAGTAATTAATAGTGCGATGGCAACGGTGTATACAGACGAGAAGATTTCTTCAATCTGATCTTTGAACAGCACTGCAGCGACAGCAGCTGGAACTGTACCAATCACTATGTATAAGCAAAACATGAAGTCTGCTTTATATTCTTGTTTTCGCGTTCGCAGATAACCTAATGCACCGATAATCAGTTTTTTGATATCTTCCCGGAAAATAAAAATGATCGCTAGTAGAGACGCTGTGTTGGTCAAAATCTCAAATGACAATCCGTTCTGCTTCAACCCCATAAGTCGTTGGGCAATAATCAGATGGCCACTGGAGGAAACCGGGATGGGCTCTGTCGCACCTTGTACAATACCTAATAATAAATACTTTAACCACAATATAATGTCTTCCATCTTGTCCTCCTTGAATATGTATCATTGGGCGTTGATGCTTCCAATGATCAGCTCTTTTTCTCTTATAAAGGATATTCTACTCTATTGATGATAGTTGTTTAGCTAACTGACTTGCAAGTTTCAATTTCGTAAAGAGTAGAAAATAACACTAACAACGACATATGAAATATGCTTGTCAGTTGTTTCATAGCATGATATTATTTGATAATGATTATCAATATCAAATAAGAGGTGGGTTTATTTTGCGTAAAGGGAAAACTTCTATATGGCTCATGATGGCACTTGCTGTAAAAATAAAGACTCTGAGCTTGTTGTAATGCAGAATTTGGCGCACTTCGATCAATTAACCGGTTTACCAAACCGGACGGCTCTTGAATACTACCTGGAAGAGTCGCTGGAGACAGAAAGCGTGGATCACACACTCACCTTCCTCTATCTTGATCTGGATGGATTCAAAAGCGTGAATGATTCCCTTGGTCATCAAACGGGGGATGTCTTGTTACAAAAAGTAGCTCAACGTCTCAATGCGCTAAGTCAGGAAAAAGGGATAACTGTCAGATTGGGCGGAGATGAGTTTCTGATCGTGCTTCGTTCAGTGGGAAGCAATCCACGTGAGGAAGCTAGAGTGTATGCGGAGGACATTATCCAAAGTTTGAACAAACCTTTTGTAATTGAATATGAGCGTATTCAGATTGGATGCAGTATCGGTGGTGCGGAGTATCCAACCAACAGTAACAATCCAAGCGAAATTATTCGGATGGCCGATGAGGCATTGTATGAATCCAAGCGTGCAGGTAAAAATCGGATGACATTTTATTCGGATTTGAAAAGTAACGGGTAGTCCATAATAAACATATGTTACATGCTTCTGTGAAGCAATCGATTAAGGAGGGTGGGGGAAGAATGGCTAATTCGTATACTAACGTGCCATACGGTTACGAACCCCCGGCGGCGAGCCGCAAGGGTACACTCATTTTTTATGATACATTCGAGCAGGTCACAGACGAACAATTGGAGCATGCGTTGAACCTCGCGAACAGTCGTGCTTTTGCACAATTAGTGCTCTATCCGCTTCATGAAAGTACATTTAAACGGATGAGATCAGGGAGCATACTGCCTTACTTCAAACGAGAGGATCGGCTGCACGAATGGAGACGGGAACATACAGATGCCCGTATACGTGTAGAAGGGCTTGAGGGAAAGCGGAAGAAATACACACCGATGGATACAGCCTTACGTCATATTAAAGCCGAGTATCCAGCACCTCATTTTTTGTATCTAACCACTGAAATGGCGAATCTGTTCGCTTCCTTCGACTCCTTCAAGGAATGGATCAAAGAAGTGCGGATTATTATTGATGGCCCAGCTACAGAACTTCATCCCAGATTGGAGCAAAATAAGAATCGCTGGGATTGGGCGGAATAATCGCCAATATGCCATGAATCGAATACATGCTAAATGCCAAAAAAGTTGTGCTGTTAACCGTAATGCGGTTAAACAACACAACTTTTTTTGATTTTGACCATTCCTATACACCGGATACGTCAGACTTTAGATTTGGCAGATCAAGGGAGGTGACGGTTTTGTTTTTTCCTGTCCGTTTGGCGGCATATAGGCAGGCATCAACCTCTTCAAACAACTTGTCCTTTGAGAGGTGTGGGCTATAACTCTTGAGACCAACACTAACGGTAACAAAAGCACCATCAAGTTCGAGATGTCCCATATTCGCAATTTTTTGCCGAATCTGCTCTACCATCGCATAAGCTTGCTCAAAAGACTGCTCGAACATTAAGATGGCAAACTCTTCTCCACCGTAACGTGCCGCAATATCACTTGAAGTTATATTTTCTTGAATGATTAATGAAACTTTCTCTAAAATAACATCGCCCACGCGATGTCCGTAGGTATCATTAATCGCTTTGAAATCGTCGATATCGATTAATGCGAGGTGAAGACTCATGCCGTTATTGGCGTATTCATACGCTTTATCATAATAATCCTTGAATGAACTTTGATTATACAGGTTGGTTAATCCATCTGTTTTGGATTGTTTGGCCATAATAGCATTTCTAACGATCAGGTCTTGTTTCGCTAACATGCTGTCCTTGAGATCATCCAGAACTTCAATACTGCTGGTAACAATGACTTGAGCAACATAAGTGCCGGCAAGCAGGAATACAGGTATGGAAACGATATCAAATGAACTTAAAAACTGGCGATAGCTAGGCACTCCAAGTAATAGAAGATAACCTATCATCTGCATGACAAAAGAGACCCATACTCCTTTTTTGTTGAAGAACAACACGGAAGAAAATATAGGCAACAAACATGCGGCCATAATAATCCGAATGTCATAATTGACATGAATGATCGTCCAAGCAATGATGGTGCTGGCTGCCGACATGGCATAAGAGGAATAGGAGCTCAACCGTCGATCAATCCAACTTGCGAAGAGAATACCTGCACTTCCCGCCGCCGTAGGCAAAATGACTACATTCACGATGAAATCGGCTGGAGTGCGATCATAAGCGAGGAATACGTAGCAAGCAATCTGTACGAGTGCATGGAGGCTAATAACAAGCCAGTAGGCTCGTAATATTTTCTTCATCCACTTGGAATGTTTGAACTCATAATCTGTAGGTATATGACTACGTTGTGTAAAGGGAATTTTCAATATATCACCGCTGACTGCATCATAATGATACGAAACTTCTTCTCTCGTATATGATGATTATAAATCACATTGGACAAAAGGCAATCATTAAATTTGAAATAAAATGTACAAGTATACACCAAAAGAAAGAAATTTTCACCATAGAATAAACAAATTTCTGAAGGGTGCGTCATAGACTTTTACAAGGCTCCATATCAAGGAACATGATTTTGGATGAAGGGGAGGTGAACTCCATTCCTCTTGTCGTTCGCTCAACCGTTAACGCTACAGGAGCAATCACTTTTACGGGCAATACCCTTGGTCTAAGTCGTTCAGATACGGCAGGGGTACCTGGAACGCAAGACAGTATCGGAGGTTTTACGACAACGAATGCGGGTGTGCAATACGGAACATATCCTCTTGGGACTACAAGTGCATACCAGAGCAACAGTTCCGCAGCCATTCTGAATCTTCCTGCTGGCAGTACAATCTTGTACGCAGAATTAATCTGGGGAGGAAGTTATATTAATGGCACGGTCAATCTCAGTGCAGCCATTAATAACCCTGTAACCTTTACTACTCCGGCGGGGACTTTTAGCATTACTCCCGATCCACTTACGTACAATCAATTCGATCTAGGAAATAATGCTGCGGGGTACGTACGTTCAGCGAATGTAACCACATTAGTCGCAAATGGTGGGGCAGGTACATACATCACGGGGGCTGTCGTAGGCACGATTGTCATTACAAACGATGCTACAGCGAATCACGCGGGTTGGACACTAGGGGTTATTTACCAGAACGGAAATCTTCCGTTTCGAAACATGTCTCTTCGGGCTGGTGGTGTGCTTGTACAATCCACTTCGGCGCCAGTAGTCACCACACTGACTGGGTTTGCTACGCCACTATCCGGTACGCTTGGGGGCAGGGCTTTATTCAGTGCACAGGAGGGAGATGCTAACCGAACCGGAGACCAGGCGCTCTTTGGCCCGACATCAGCGACTTCGGTTGCTTTATCTGGCCCGAACAATCTGGCAGCGAATTTTTTTGCGTCTCAAATTAACGGGGATACCGGAGCGCTGAACACAACAGGTACGTTTGGCACACGTAACCAAGTGAATGGAGCTCCTGGTTCCAACATCGTTGGTGGACGTCAAGGCTGGGATATTACGAATGTAGATGTCTCGGCTAGGCTGATTAATAACCAGTCCTCAGCGGTACTGACGCTTACCACTTCGGGAGATGCCTACATCGTTAATGCCAATGCCATACAGGTTGATATCAATGCACCCCGAATTACAGTTGCTAAGGCTTCCGTCGCCACCGGAGCTGTTGCAGGGGACAGTATCCTGTATACAGTAACGATTAGTAACGGAGGTACAGCTAGTGCCGCTAGTGTGGTGCTTTCGGATACATTGCCACCGGGTCTCACCTTTATTCCAGGCAGTGTCACTGTGGCAGGAGTATCTAGGCCAACGCTGGATGTGACAACGGGTATACCTCTGGGCTCATTGAATCTATCTAGTAGTATTGTCGTCACATATCGCGCATTAATCGGACCCGATGCTAATATTTTGCAACTAGTCAATTCTGCTAGTGCGGCCTTTACTTTTCAGAGTGTAGCAGGTGGTTCGGTCATCACGGGTGTAATTCCGTCCAACAGCTCTGTATTACCGGTATATTCTCCTAACCTGTCTATTGTGAAATCAGCGAGTACTACCAATGCTACGGTTGGGGATCAAGTGACCTACACTCTTCAAGTTAACAATGGAGGCAATGTAGCGGCAAACGTGACCCTCACGGATAACATTCCTGCAGGCAGCTCTTATGTTGCAGGCAGCTTTCGTGTGAATGGCAATGTGGTGGCAGGAGCCAACCCGGCGACAGGTGTGAATCTTGGAAGCCTTGCAGCAGGAAGTGTAACGACAGTAACCTTTCAGGTGCTTGTAACGAATCTGCCTTCGCCCCCAACACTGGTGGATCAAGCTACGGCTACCTATACCTTTAATTCGCCTGACGGACGAACGATTAACGGTTCAGTGGCATCGAACATTTTATCTATTCCTGTTACGTTACCAAATGTTGTCGTGGTCAAATCAGCAACGATTACGGACGTTGCTGTTGGCGAAACATTTACGTATTCCATCGTTACATCGAATGGTGGCATTCAGGCGATCAACAATGTCGTACTTACGGACATTCTTCCCGCTGGCACAGCATTTGTACCTGGTAGTGTGGTCGTTAGAGGAACGAATGTACCTGCTGCCAATCCAGGCAGTGGCATATCTCTTGGCACACTGGCAGCCGGCACTTCAGCTACAGTTACGTTTCAGGTTAATGTGCAGTCCCTACCTGTGTCGGGATCACTAGGTAACCAAGCAGTCGTGTCGTACAGTTCCGGTGCGTTCTCAGGGATTTCGAACTCCAATTCAATAAGTACACCTGTATTTCAACCTGTAATATCAATCAATAAGTCGGCTAGCGCAACAAATGCAACGTTGGGTGACCAGATTGGGTATACGTTGATTGTTAGAAATACAGGGAATCTAAGTGCTCAAGTGAATGTAACAGATACGATTCCGGCAGGTCTTACCTTTATTGCTGGATCTGTAACCGTGAATGGCTCGGCTCGACCAGGAACGAGTCCAGTAACAGGAATTTCATTGGGAACTCTTGCGCCAGGAGGGATCTCGACGGTTGTTTTTCAAACAACATTGAGCTCGATTCCTTCACCACCGACCTTGCAGAATCAGGCAACAGCCAGTTACACGTATCTACTGCCAAGTGGTCGGAGTCTATCGGGAAGCGCAGCGTCTAACCAAGTTCAGATTGCGGCTTCTGCTCCCAATGTCACCATCACCAAAACCGTGAATGCGCCTGATGTTACAGTGGGTGAGATTCTAACCTATACGGTGGTAGTTACGAATGCAGGCATCGCTGCTGTACAAAATGTCATTGTTTCGGATTCTCCATCGACAGGCCTAGAATTTGTGTCAGGCAGTGTAACCATTAACGGGACTGCTGCGAGATCCGCAAGTCCAATTGCAGGGATTTCGATAGGCACATTAGGTAGCTCCAGCAGTAGCTCTAACAGTGCAACCATCACGTATCAGGCAAGAGTTACAGCGGTACCCACCACAGGTTCTGTTAGCAACCGAGCGGGAGCTGCATTTACAACCGGAAGTGTTAATGGCGTATCTTCTTCCGTTGTTGTCACGACTCCCGTATTTCAACCGATCATACAATTGGTGAAATCCGCGAGTACAACAAATCTGACGGTTGGAGATTCGTTTAACTATACAATCCAAGTTAATAACAGGGGTAATATCGCTGCAGTAGTGACGATAAACGACCCTGTACCCGCCGGTGCAGTATTTAACACCAACAGTGTCATCATTAACGGTGCTCCAGCCCCAGGCGTAAGTCCGAATACCGGAATTAATATAGGGCAAGTCCCAGCCGGGGCAGCGCTACGGTAACCTTTGTTGCCACCGTAACAAGTCTGCCAAGTTCAAGGCAATTAACGAACCAGTCAGGAGCGGTATACAACTTTACTCTCCCAAGCGGAAGAGTCATTACAGCTACTTCCTCCTCCAACACAGTTACTGTTCCGGTATCTCTTCCCAATGTAACGGTTGTAAACAGCGATAATCTAGACTATGCCGTATCTGGCGATACCGTTATTTATACGTCAGTCATTCGTAACAATGGAACGGTTGCTGTCAACAATGTTGTATTTAACAACCCACTTCCAGCGAATACCCCGTTTGTACCCGGAAGCGTCATTGTGAACGGGGTTTCATTCCCGCTCTCCAATCCGTCAGCCGGTATTCCAATCGGTACTCTAGCTCCAGGAGCGGAAGCTACCGTAACTTTTGAGGTGAGGATTACTATGCCGGTTCCTTCGCAGATTAGCAATCAGTCTACGGTTAGCTTTACATCAGGTACATTCTCGGGATCATCATCGTCCAACACAACAGTGACCCCGGTTATACAACCGCAGATCTCGCTTGTGAAAACGGCTAACACAGTCAATGCAACTGTTGGGGATACGATTGTCTACACAGTAACTGTAAGTAACGCGGGAAATCTTGAAGCCATCGTCACGTTAACGGACGCAATTCCTGCGGTGACTACCTTTGTACCCAATAGCGTCGTTGTCGCTGGAGTACCGCAACCCGGAGCTTCACCTGTAACGGGAATTCCGGTAGGAAATGTAGCTGCGGGAGTAACAGCTACTGTAACGTTTGCTGTTATACTGTCTTCCTTGCCAACACCTCAACAGCTGAGCAATTTTGCTACAGCATCATTTACGTTCACTCCGCCCGATGGACGGACATTAACCGGCTCAGCCACTTCTAACACACTTACATTCCCTGTGTCTGCTCCGAATGTGGCTGTGGTAAAAAGTACAGTATCTACAGCAGCAGCAGTTAACGATATAGTAACGTACTCTATTCTCGTCACGAATAGTGGTATTGCACCTGTAAGTAATATTCAGTTTTCTGATCCCATTCCTGCCGGTGCAACCTTTGTTGCAGGAAGTGTTACAGTCAATGGTGTTGTCCAACCGGCGGCTAATCCGGCAGGAGGAGTAGCGCTTGGCACACTGGCACCAGGAGCGAGTGCTACAGTTACCTTCAATATTAGAGTCAATGAAATTCCACCAGGAGGACAGTTAAGCAATCGATCGACAGTAAGTTTCACCTCAGGTGCATTCTCAGGTACGACCTTCTCCAATACAGTAGTGACACCTGTATTCCAGCCCATTCTGTCTGCCGTTTTAACCGCAAGTACACAGAATGCAACGGTAGGAGACACAGTCAGTTATACGGTAACGGTGAGCAATCAGGGGAATTACGGTGCTCAGATTAACTTGTCTGCAGCATTACCTGCGGGTACAATTTTTGTTCCCAACAGCGTTATTGTGAATGGTCAGCCATTACCAGCAGCCAATCCTGCAACAGGTATTCCAGCCGGGAATGTGGCTGCAGGTGCAACAACAACGATTACGTACTCCGTTGTTATTGATAGTCTGCCAACGCCACAGCAATTGGTTAATCAGGCTACTGTAGCACTATCCTTTACACTTCCAGATGGAAGAAACATTACAGGCTCGATTCAGTCCAATGTTGTCACGATTCCTGTGTCTGCTCCAGATATCGCTGTGGTTAAATCAACAACGTCTACGGCGGTCTCCGTTGGCGATACGGTAACCTATAGCATTGCTGTGCGGAATAACGGAATTGCGAGTGTTAGCAATGTCATATTTACAGATGCAATCCCGGCCAGTACGGCACTGGTGGCAAATAGTGTCTTTGTAGATGGGGTGTTACGTCCCGGAGCTAATCCATCAACTGGACTTTCACTGGGTTCTATTGCACCAGGTGCAACGGTAACCGTTGTGTTTAGCATAAGAGTGACGGCTCTTCCAGCGAGCGCGGTACTCAACAATCAATCGACTGTCAGCTTCACTTCGGGAGCTTTTTCTGCAACCACCTTCTCGAATACAGTAACAACGCCGGTATATCAGCCTATTTTGACTGCGGTCAAAACAGGAGATCAGGCTCTTGCTACCGTTGGGGATACCGTCGTGTACAGCATCGCCATCTCCAACGCTGGAAACTATGGAGCAACGGTGACGCTTACCGATACGATCCCTGCTGGCACCGAATTGGTTCCAAACAGTGTCATCATTAATGGAGCAAGTGCGCCAGGCGCTGATCCTGCATCGGGTATTCCTTTAGGCGTCGTTTCTACAACAACGATAGTAATGTTTTCGGTTGTCATCGTAACATTGCCACTCAGTCAGTCGATTGTTAACCAGGCTTCTGCAACTTTTTCTTATACGTTACCTGACGGTAGAACGCTTGGAGGAAGTTTGACGTCTAATACACTTGCAATTCAGGTATCCGCTCCTGATGTTACGGTTGTCAAAACAACACCTGCGACTGACGCTGTAGTGGGGGATACCATTGTTTATGAGATGGTCATAACGAACAACGGAATAGACCCCGTCAACAATGTGTTATTAACAGACCCTATTAGTCCAGCTGTAACTTTTATTACAGGGAGTGTGTTAGTAGACGGCGTTGTTAGGGCATCGGCAAACCCTGCGTTAGGCATAGCTATAGGCACGCTCGCACCAGGTGCTTCTGCTGCGGTGTCTTATACCGTACGAGTTAATACATTACCTACACCACCTCAGGTGAGTAGCCAGTCTTATGTAAGCTTCACATCTGGAGTTTTCTCTGGTGCTTCATATTCCAATACAGTCGTTACGCCAATCTATCAACCGATTGTTGCTGTGACCAAAACTGCCAGTACTTCAAATGCCACAATTGGTGATACCATTATTTATTCTTTCTCCTTAACCAATACAGGAAATCTCCCTGTCCAGTTAACATTGACCGACTCTATCCCAGATGGAACAGTATTGCTGCCGAACAGTGTGCTGATCGATGGTGTGCCACAACCTGGAGCTGATCCCAATACAGGTATTGTCGTAGGTACGTTGTCTCCAGGTGCATCTGTTAATGTGACGGTTACCCTTGGCGTAACGGTCGATTCGTTACCACAGAATCAACAACTTATTAACCAAGCTGTTGCGGACTTCACGTATAGCCCGCCAGATGGCCGCCAATTAACGGGAAGTGTTGTGTCTAATGTTCTTGTCATCCCTGTGTCAGCGCCGAATGTCGTAGTTGTCAAGAGTACGAGTGCGATTGATGCAGTGGTAGGAGATGTGATCACGTATACCATTGTTGTAACTAACAGCGGTATTGAAGTTGTTAACAACGTCGTGATGGTCGATCCCGTGCCAGCAGGAAGTGTGTTTGTACCAGGTAGCGTAACCGTGGATGGAGCAGCGCGTCCAACTGCGAATCCGAATACCGGAATTACACTGGGATCCATTGCTGCAGGTGCTTCGGTTACGATTACATTTAGGGTTGAGGTTGTGGTGATATGAGTTCGACTTCCGATTCGTGGTCACATTGGCTGCAGAATCAATCCATGGTTCGATTCAATTCAGGTACAACTGAACAAGAGCAGGTAGCTTATTCTAATACGGTCGTTACACCGTGGGTAGGACCAAGACTTGAAGTTCGTAAACAGTGCAGTGCCACAGTGGCAACATTGGGTCAGTCCTTGATCTATCTCATTGAAATTATCAATTCAGGCAATTGCACGGCTACGGTCTATGTATCGGATTCATTATCCGCAGATACCTCTCTGTTGCCAAATAGCGTACTTCGTGATGGGATTCCGTTGCCTGGATCATCCCCAGCACAAGGGTTGCCACCGAGTGAGATTGCGCCCGGAGCGAGTTTGCGGTTTCATTTTCAAGTCATGATTATCCGCTTACCCGAAAGTTTGAAGTTATTGAACCAGGCTCTTGTTCGTTATGAGTTTGTGACATCAGAAGGGAGAACGTACAGGGGGAGGAGCGTTCGAACACGGTGGAGGTCAGTCTTGTCTCCCCTCGTCTTGAGATTGCTCTGCAAGCAGACCATGTTCAGACTTTTCCAGGTGACATTGTAACGTATAACATCATTGTACGTAATCCTGGTTTTGTAACGGCGACAGATGCCCAAGTGACGGTTGTGTTGCCTTCAGGAGTTCAGTTTATTCCTGGAAGTGTTGTTGTGAATGACATGTTCGTTCCTCAGATGACACCAGAATCGGGAATTATAATTGGGGATGTGTTGCCAGAACGTTCAATACAGATTCAATACCGCGTGCAAGTGACAGCTGCGTTGGACACAGAAGGGGTTACAAGCCAGGCTAGATTAAGTTACATCTCAGCAGGACAGAGAGAAACGATCTACTCTAATGAAGCAACACTTGAGGTCATTCAGCCTCGTATCTCCATTCGCAAAACGGTAAATCCTGAGGTCGCAACGGTGGAAGACACGGTGTGTTATGACATTACGGTTGCGAACGAGAGCCGTTACGCCGTAGATGCAACAATGCTGGATGTGCTACCCAACGGAGTGAGATTTGTGGAAGGAAGTCTTGGGTGGAATGGAGTCAAAAGGCCAGGTGCTGATCCGAGTCGTGGATTCAACCTTGGAACACTGACTGCCCGCTCTACTATGCATATTCAGTTCGAGGCACAACTTATGGAGATGGATCAAGTGAATCCTCAGCAGCTTGAAATCGTGAATAAGGCACGTCTGCTCTACACGTTTCGATTGCCAGATTCGCGAAATGTGCAGCGAACCGTGATATCAAATGATGCAACGATTCAATTGAAGGTTCCTATAATCACAGTCTATGTGGAGGTGGCTCCGACACTTGTAGAAGCAGGGGGAGAGGTAGTCTTCCAAGTTCGAGTTGCCAATCACGGCAGTTGGCCTGCGCGTGTACAATTAACGAATATACTGCCACCGGGAGCTAGATGGGTTGGGCGTGCTCATGGAGAGCTGCAAATAAATATCCCGGAATACGCTACACCACGAAATCTACATTTAGGTGATGTGGAGCCAGGCGAGGAGAAGGATATTTCGTATGTTGTTCAAATTACACCCGATGGAGATATAACGAAGCAGCAAGGTACCCTAACCGCGAATTATTCTTATGAGTGGAGAGGTCAGCGCAGAGTTGGGAAGTCCCTTTCGAATGAGTATACGATTATTGTGGAGGAAAGAGATGAGTAGCACGAGCGAGGTTCGCAATCCATTTTTGCATGATTTGAGTCATAGGCTTGTTTCCAGAACTTGTTCGATATTTAGACCTTCGAATCTTCGCCAAAACAGTACACGAGCGTAAATGAATGGTATACTAATTGAATATGCCTGCAGTTACCCTGCGGATCGGGATATCGGATTAGTTGTAGAGGAGGCCCTATTTTGGCAAAAGCAAAAGTAGCAAAGCGACCCACGCGGGATGAATTTGAACTTGAGGAGCTGGGCAATCAACTCGTTGAAGCCTACCATGAGCGTTCAGAAGTATTGTTGACGGTGTGGGGGAAGGAAGAGCAGGTTCAAGGCGTTATTGTAAAGCTTGATTCACGTACTCGGCTGGTGCATGTAGAGCATACCGAAGAGGATTTTACGGCTAAGGTTCCTTTCTTGGATATAATGCGTGTAGATTCACCCAGATATTATTAAAATAGCCCATTATTTAAAATTGAGTATATTCGCCTAGTCAAAACCCTCCATCCTGCATAAGATAACCCATACCTGTTGCAGAGGAGGTACGGTCAATGAGCGAAGTATTAGGCGGAGACACAAGAGGCTACGGATACGGAGGTTTCACATCTGTAGGTGCCATTCTGGTTCTGTTCATCCTGTTGGTTATCATCTCCAAAGCGTTCTTGGTATAATTGCATAAAGGAACGAAAGTAAGCTCTGCCGCCGAGGCAGAGCTTTTTTATACTTCACTTATTGGATTGCCTTTCGATTACGACTAACCAGCCCATAGAGAATGACGATCACTACCGGATATAACACCGCCCAGCCAGCAAAAGGAAAAATAATCGCTGTAGCGATGAAGGAAATCCAGCTTATGATGACTCCAGTGCGATTACCTTTGAGCAATCGGATCCCCGCTGCACAACCTCCTAGATAGGTTAGGATGAAGGTTGCGTTCGGGAGCTGGATCAGTGTCGTTAAAGAAACAAGTCCCGAGCTATAGATACTGAGAACAAGGATAAAGCAGATGGCGAGAAAACCAAGTGCTGCAATCGGTGTATGGAAACGACCGGATAGACGTGTCAACCATTGTGGTGCAGCGCCTTGTCTTGCCAGTGCAAAGGCTACGCGAGAAGCAGCACCTGTATAGGCGATGACTGTCGCTGTACAGATAAATACACCTGTTAGACCTGCGATGAGACTTCCCCAGGAGCCAAGCGCTTGGCTAATAATCCAAACAAGGGAAACATCTGCTCCGCCATGCAGATAACTTTGGGTACCTACTGTGGCAAGAGCCGTTAGGAAATAGAGTATTCCAACAATAACGGCGGCAATGGTCACACCTTTGATTGCGGCTTTTCGGGGATCGGTAAATTCCTCAGAGAGATGAGAAACAGCCTCCCAACCGATGAAGCACCAGAATAATATAGCTCCGGCTTGTCCTACACTCATCCATCCATGTGGCATAAAAGGCTCGAAATGACTGGATTCCAGATGAGGCACGGCAAGAATAAAGGTCATGATAAGTACCGCAATGATTGCGATGACAACGCCGATTTGAACTTTGCCTGCGAGCTGCATCCCGACAATGTTGATGAGTAGCCCTGCCGTCAACATGGTCGCTGCAATGGCAATACGAGCACCTTCTCCCAAACCAAGCGCCGCCGTCATATATCCTGCACCGGTTAATGAAGCAACTGGAGCGCCGATGGGTACTGACATGAGGAAGAACCAGCCGACCATTGCTCCTGCTCTTGGGCCAAAAGCAAGTGTAACAAAATGGGATACGCCACCTGCGTTCGGGTAACGAGCGGAGAGCAGACCCATGGACAAAGCGAGTGGAAGGATGAGCAGTACCATACCTCCCAGGCTAAGAGTGATGCAGGCCCGGCCAGCTCGGCAGCAAGACCAGGAACGATTAAGACACCCGAGCCGAGGACTGCACTTACATAGAGTGCAACAGCTTGTGGCATGCCAATCGTTTTTTTGAGCTCGTTTGATGATTGCATAAGAGAGATGTACCTGCTTTCTAGATGAGAATAATGAACATATAACTATGACATTATATAGGAGAAACCATCGTTAAGTCATTGGCGAATTTTGTAGAAAAACGATGTTAGTTCCATGCACAATATGGTAAGATAGGAACATTCCTAGAGAAAGTAAGAGGTGTATTCACAATGAGTAAAGAACTGACAGAAGCGCTGAATGAACAGATGAACTTTGAGTTTTATTCAGCTCATGTATATCTTGCAATGGCAGCATATTGTTCCAGCAAAAGTCTAGATGGTTTTGCTAACTTCTTCATCGTACAAGCAGAAGAGGAACGTTTTCATGGTATGAAAATCTACAAATTCTTGAATGATCGTGGACAACGTGCGACACTTGCTGCACTGCCTGAGCCAAAAAATGAGTATTCTTCCATGTTGGATGTGTTCGAACATGGTTATGCCCATGAACAACAAAATACGAAAAAATTCTACAATCTGGCAGATATTGCATTGAATGAGCGTGAACACGCAACAATGTATTTCCTGAAGTGGTTCATTGACGAGCAGGTGGAAGAAGAGGCGTTGTTTGATAATATCATTCAAAAGCTTCGTCGCATCGAGAAAGACAGCAATGCGTTCTATATGCTAGATGCTGAATTTGCTAAACGCTCATTTACAGCTCCAGCAGAGTAATAGGTTCGATGGATTCGGCTCAAGTGATGTGAGAAATGTTTGAGATATTTGAGCCTGATCGCACATAGATCTACATACAAGAAGCCTGCGCTATGCAGGCTTCTTTGCGTTGTACCCTGAATTAATTTTACTGAGTCTATCAAATGGGTCAAATTAGGTTAATATGATAATATGTAAGTATTTATTTATCCTGCAGGGCATTATTCAACTCAAATCTATCATTTTCGTTTTATTTTTTCGGTTGATCTGACAAAAGTGTAACTCGACCGTAGCATTTAAAGCGAGATTGATAGGCATCTTTCTTGATAGAATTGGTGTTAATCGCCAAGGGATGCAGTGAGAGAAATTTCGACACCCGGGGAAATACAAGACACAAGGGAGACTTCAATTTATGTTACATATTCGCAGATCATGGATCACCGCACTTGCTATTTTACTTATTATTCCATTACTTTTACCACAGGCGGTTTCTGCCAAGGCTTCTTCCAAGGATAACGGAGCTAAGGCTAACAGCAAAATCATATATCTGACCTTTGACGATGGGCCAACTGCACATACAGGTCAGCTTTTAGATATTTTGGATCAATATCATGCCAAAGCTACGTTCTTCATGTTGGGACCTCACATGGAAACATACCCCAAAGCGACCAAACGTATCGTTGCTGACGGACACGGCTTAGGTCTTCATGGTGTAACACATGTTCCGGGCAAATTTTACAAAACACCGTATACTGCATTGAAAGAAATGCAACAAGCCAACGTTAGTTTGAATAAAGTAGCTGGTGTCAAAACAAGTTTGGTACGTACACCCTATGGCAGTAAGCCATATATGAAAGCTCCTTATCGGAACGTAATGCTTGCACAAGGTGGATTTCATATGTGGGATTGGAATGTAGACTCGGAGGATTGGAAATACAAGAAAGATCATCAGAGAGTATACAACAGTGTAATGAAGCAGATTCATAATGTGCAAAAAAGTGGAACAACTCCAATTGTGCTGATGCACGATCAGGAGGCGACTTTGAAAGTGTTACCGAAAGTGTTGAAAACACTGAAATCAGAGGGTTATCAATTCGAAGTGTTGAACAAAAGCGTGCAGCCAGTGAACTTCTGGAATGACAAACGATAAGACATACTAACCATTAAGAAATGACATTCACCAACGGATTAGAGGAGGAACACAACATGAGAAAACAAAAACGATGGGTCATTATTCCTGTTACGACAGCAGTTCTTCTTGCGCTTGCAGGATGCGGAGGTCAAGACACCAATACATCAGCAGCAGAGCAGACACCTTCGACAACCGCTGGGGAACAAATAGGCTCAGCAAATAACAGCACGGACCCGGCGGCTAGTCAAGGAAATGCGGGGGGAGCAACGAGTAACAATTCTACTTCTAGTGGAGATGCTTCTACTACATCTGATACAGAGACATCAGGAACGAAGACTGGAAGTGCAGGGACTTCACAGCATGAAGCTAGCATTAGCGATGTAGTTAAGGAAGTGCGTTCTCAGTCAAAAATGAAGAACGTTGTCTTGCCAACGGCATTCAATTTAGAAAAAGGCAAACACTTGGGAGCTTATATTGAGACCAATACAGCTAATCATTTTCAAGTGAACTTTTATGCTACCGATAAAGCTCTGCCAGTGAATGATCCATCACTTTCCTCCAGCGGAGGTTTAACATCACTGGCATCCTTCGAAGTCAAGAATGACAAGGATCCAGATTCCACGGGGATCTTCCCTGAAACGGATCTGAACAACATTCCACAGGAGATGACCGTTGATCTGGGTCACGGTATTAAGGGCATGGTTGAAGGTGCAGCAGGGAGCCAATACCTGACGTGGATGGAAGGTAGATGGACACTACAGATCCGCTCTGTATCAGAGGATAACATGAACAATCCGGGCATTGCGAAGAAGATGGTGGAGTATCTGGAGTCGCATACCTTACCAGCACCGAAAGACAAGGGATTCGTTAGCGTAAATTACCCGAGTGGCGGGAAATCGGTGAATGTCGTTATTTCATGGGAGAACGGTCAGCAGATTCAGCAATTGAAGACTTCTTTGGTACCTAATGAAGCACTTGGCATTGTGGCCTCTGTGAAATAAAGTCTGTTGCTCTAGTATCCTAAGGGGCGTGCATTCGATTTAATCGGATGGCTAAAGATCAAATAAAAAAGCTTGGCAGGCATCATGGGACTGATTCCCATCTCCTGACCAAGCTTTTATTTTGTTTTTAATGGGTTGAAGCGGTGCTTTCATTTAAACCAGCCCTTTTCTTTGGAGCGAGTAATGGCTTCAATACGGTTGCTTGCATTGAGTTTGTTGAGAATAATGGAGATATAGTTGCGAACCGTCCCTGTAGTTATAAATAAATGACCTGCAATTTCCTTGGTGTTCTTCCCATCAGCCATTAGACCAAGGACAGCATGCTCACGTTCAGTGAGTGGATTTTCTTCTACATAGGCTTCGTCCACTAAATCCGGTGCAAAGATTCGTCGTCCGTTCATCACTTGGCGGATGGCTTCAGCCAGCTCCTCAATTGGACTATCTTTCAATAGATAACCACGAACGCCACCTTTCAAAGCCCGCTCAAAGTAGCCGGTTCGTGCAAACGTAGTCAGAATAATAACTTTGCAGTTCAAACCTTTCATTTCTTCAGCGGCCTCCAGACCGCTTTTGACAGGCATTTCGATATCCATCAGGCAGATATCCGGTTTCAGCTCTTGAACAAGGCCAAGGGCTTCCTGACCATTACCTGCTTGTCCGACGACTTCCATATCCTCCTCCAGATTGAGCAGGGAAGATAAGGCGCCTAACATCATGCGCTGATCTTCGGCAATTACGATTCGGATCATTACTCTTCCTCCTTTATCGGTTTGCGAACCAGTTTAGGTACTTGAATGGCAATTCGCGTTCCTTCGATGTCGTCTCCAGAATGAATATCCAGACATCCATTGACGAATTCCAAGCGTTCTTTCATTCCCAAAATGCCGGTACCGCGCCGATCCTGTTTACGTGTTCGTTCTATACCTACGCCATTATCCTGAACCGTCAGAATATTGGCAGAAGGTGTTTCCTGAAGTCGGATGATGCATTCTGTTGCTTGACTATGCTTAACCACATTCGTAACAGCTTCCTTCAGACACATGCCCAGCACATTTTCGTTAAGCTGAGAGGTATCCTGCAATTTAGGATTGCCTTCCAATACAAACTCAATGGAGGCAGCCTTGAGAATTTGTTCGGCTCGGAATAATTCGTCTACTAATTGGGTGCCACGCATCGTTGTAACCATCTCACGTACTTCCTTGAGAGCTGTGCTTGCCGTCTGTCTCAGATCATTCAGTTCAATTTCAGCTTGATCTGGATTCATGCGAAGCAGCCGTTTCGCCAAATCGGTTTTGAGACCGATTAGGGAGAGCTTTTGCCCAAGGGTATCATGCAGATCACGTGCGATCCGTTGGCGTTCTTCCATTTTGACCAGATCATCCAGACGTTTATTGGCATTCTCCAATTGGCCTTCCAGTTGTTCACGTTTATTTTTGTTATACGTACTTACCGGAAGAAGGATAGAGGCCATGAGACAGATGAAGACAAACGGGAATTGACTAAGCAGCAATGAGCTCTGATTGATAAAGCCGTAGTTAATCGTGAGAAAACTGGTTCCTAGATTCACCGAATATAGTGTAACGAATCCTGCTTTATTTTTAATATTTCCAATAAAGAAAGCAAGGAACAGAGAGAAGTAAGCATAGTCATAGGCAATGGTCATCGTAATGGAGATGGCAATTAGAAATCCGATCCACATGTAGACCTGCCAGCCCTTGGTGATGAAGGCGAGTAGGTAGCAAACAAAGAACACTAGGATGATGACAATGCCAGTAACCAAAGTCCACAATTTAGAATATTGGGAAATATAATAGAATGGTAGAATGAAGAAAACAAGCCATACATAGGGGTTTAATCCTGTATTTTTATAAAAGAGTTGCGACCACTTCTGAATGAAATTCTCCTCCTTGGAACTATAGGGACTGCTCAAACTCAATGATTATTTGAACAACGTCTATAGTGTACTCAAACTTAGCCTGACTGTAGCACGACTTCGGTCTGAATACAAGAAAACGAATCTGACAGAGTTAAGGCTTCTCTGTCAGACCCGCTTGGTTAGTTACACGAATCGGTGGTTGAACATAAGGCTTGCGGGGAAGGCTCTTGATCTGTCTGAAACTAATAAATTGTTTAGAATCTTCATCCCACAGGCGGAAACGCAAAGCAGCTAGACTTGAACGCAGGGTAATCGTCGTCGCTTTTTGCAAAGGTGGTGTTGAATTATGTGCCTCTTCAAGGTAATAGTTCGGGACACGAGGACTCAGATGATGCACATGGTGGAAACCGATGTTGCCACTGATCCATTGAAGCAGTTTGGGCAGCTTGTAGTATGAGCTTCCTTCGACAGCAGCTTTGACATAACTCCACTCATCTTCATGCTCGAAGTATGTTTCTTCAAACTGATGTTGCACGTAGAACAACCAGATACCGAAGAAACCAGAGAAGAAGAAAACAGGTGTCTGCACCAGAACAAAAGCCTGCCAGCCAATCAACCAACACATGAATGCATAAAGACCAATGATCAGTACAGTTGTAAGGTGTGTATTGATGCGTTCTTTACGCCTTGCTGCCTTACGATTAAATCGGTAAGCAACGAGGAACACATAGAAGGGACCAATGCCGAACATCACTAGTGGGTTACGATAAACACGATAGAACAGGCGAACCCAAGGGGAAGCAGCTTGATATTCCTCCACGGTCATAATCCATATATCTCCTACACCGCGCTTATCCAGATTACTGCTGGTAGCGTGATGAATGGCGTGTTCGTTCTTCCATTGCAGATAAGGTGTCAGGGTCAATACACCAGTAATCGTTCCCAAAATGTCATTGGCACGTTTGCTCTTAAAGAATGAACCATGGCAGCAGTCATGGAAAATGATAAACGTCCGGAGTACAAATCCCGAAGCTACAAGAGCGATCGGTAATGTCAGCCAGTAGGATACAGATAAGCTATAGTATGCTGCAGCCCACAGCAATAATAATGGGATCAACGTATTCATCATTTGTTGGATACTTAATTTGAGATTGTTTTTTTCATAAGGGGTGACTTCTTTTTTTAACGCCATTTCTTTCGTTCTGCTCATTAGCGAATGTCCTCCTTCAATCATTACAACTTATCGAGCACGAACTCGAACTTTAAGTTGCAACTCTCGGTTCCCTGTTAGATTCTGTTTGGGAAGCGTTTTTATTATTGTAAGAGAATCAGTTCGTGACGGTAAGTCATAAACGTCATGTGTCATAATGATAAATATCAAGGATCAACCATGACATTTATCATATACAGATACGCTGAAAACACGATGTATTGGGCGGAAGTAAGCACGATTTGTAAATCCTTTGTACAATTTGTGCAACAGTTTGTATTTTGTATACAAATTTTGGCGGTGACATGGTAGAATCTATTTTGGAGTAAATCATGACAACTTATGAGATTGGAAGTATAGGTTGAATTTTTGATGGATTGGATGGAGTGCATGATGAAAAAGAGAATAACGGATATTTTATTTATTATGGCTGGTGCATTTCTGTTTGCGCTGGCTGTTAACCTGTTTGTCATCCCCAATGATCTGGCTGAGGGCGGCGTAACAGGGATTACAATTATTTTGTATTATCTCTTTGAGTGGTCACCTGGCTTAATGAACTTACTACTTAATGGGGTATTATTAATTGTTGGTTATAAATTTCTGGATAGAACAACGACGATATATACGATTGTTGCCGTCGTATTTAACTCATTATTCCTACATTTAACAGAGAGCTGGACGATTGATTCACATGAGCTCTGGATTAATACGATTTTTGGTGGACTATTTGCCGGTCTAGGGATTGGATTAATTGTAAGAGTAGGAGGAACTACAGCAGGTACTGTAATATTAGCTCGTCTAGCTAATAAGTACTTGGACTGGAATATCAGTTACGGATTATTGTTCTTCGATCTAATTGTAGCTTTCTCGTCTTTCTTTATTATAGGACCACAAGGATTGATGTGCACGATCGTGATGCTCTTTGTAGGTACCAAAACGATGGAGTTTATTATTGAAGGTTTGAATCCGAAAAAAGCAGTCACGATTATATCGACCAAGCAGGATGCAATTGCGAAGCAAGTGATTGAGAAGATGGATCGTGGGGTTACCGTGTTATCCGGTCATGGTTATTATACGAAAAACCCAAAAGAAATCCTGTACATTGTCATTAGTAAACAAGAGGTATCCATGTTGAAGAAAATCGTGCGTGCAGAGGACGAGATCGCTTTTATTACGATTCACGATGTACGTGACGTATTTGGTGAAGGATTTATTGAATTGTCTAAGTCATAATAGAATAAATATGAAAAATATAAGAGCTGTGGTGACTATACACCGCAGCTTTTGCTATGCATCAAGTGAAATAAATAGTATAAAATCTCAGACTAAATACCTAACAAAACGCTGTACACACCCCAATCCCGATGCTATATTGAATACAATTAGTTAATAAACTTAACTAACTATGAGAAGGGGGTGATTCAAGTCGCTGGTACACCGCAATACATACGCAATCTGAACGAGAATCTGATTATTGATGCACTGATTGCTCATGGGATGTTGTCTAGAGCGGATATCAGCCGGCAGACCGGACTGAGTAAACCTACGGTATCGTCGGCAGTTGAACATCTAATTGCACGAAATCTCGTGTTGGAAACGGGAAGAGCGGATAATGCGCAAGGACGGAAAGCCACGCTCATTCGTTTCAATGAACAAGCCTATTACATCTGCGGGGTTGATATTGGAGCTAGTCGAATTCGTATCGCTCTATCCAACCTGAATGGTGAACTCTTAGATTACCAAACCTATCCAATGTCTGTTCAGCAGTCAGAGTCTGGGCAAGGGGAACGCATACTCCAGACTCTTCGGAAACATTTGGATGAACTATTGAGACAGAATCATCTGAACTGGGACGAGATTCAATGTATAGGATTTGGTATTCCTGGTGTTGTCCTGCCTGGCTCAGGGGAGATCAGTCGAATTGTGGCTCCTCTAGCTGGGCTGGAACAAGCGTTGTCTCTAGAATCTCTATCTGCCGCTTTTCCCTGTGAAGTGATCTTGGATAATGACGTCAATCTAGCTGCGCTAGGAGAATACAGAGATGGGTCAGCATCTGATTCAGAACTATTTGTGTTTATTTCCCTTGGCGTGGGTACTGGTGCTGGCATTATGGTGAATGGTCAATTGCTGCGTGGCATGAGAGGGCTAACTGGAGAAGTAGCCGAGATGATGCAGGAGGGTCGAAGACTAGAGGACGTGCTGTCTGCTGGTGGTTTGATAGAGATGGCGGCCAATCTACTAGATGAAGCTCAGCTTCAGCATAACGACTCAAGAATCCTAGAGCTACGTAGCCAGCTGACTCCCGAGAAACTGTTTGAAGCTGCGCGTCTTGGTAACAGCTATGCAGTGGAGATTATCAGAAAGTACTGTCACATGCTGGCATTAGCGTTGCGAAATATCAGCGTGCTTCTTGCGCCACATTTAATTGTGCTTGGTGGAGGCATCGGAGGTAATGGAGATGTGTTGTTGCCTTACCTGAAAGAGATGATTAACAAACCATATCCTGCACAACCTGAACTAATCTGCTCCAAGCTTGAAGAACGGGCAGTCGTGACTGGAGCAGTGCATATCGCTTTGCAGCAAACGATGCTAAGGCTTCAACAAGAGACTGCAGAATGATTGACTGACAACAAGGATGAGAGGTAGGGACAGAGAATGAATATTTTTGACGGTAATACCCAAGGAAATAGACTCGAAGAACCTCTTCGCGCAACAGAGAGAGTACGTTCTCTTGATCAAACGGATGTATTAGATCGTTGGATCATAGGGATTGATATTGGTGGTACAAAAACATTGATGTTATTGTCATCGGAGAAACCGGGCAGTGAGGTACGGGAGCGGAAGGTTCCAACCTGTGCAACAGAGCAACCGGACGTGTTTTTCAAGTGGTTATTTGATGAAGTAGCAAAATTCTGTAGGGATAGTGGAATTGGAATAGAGCTGGTATCTGGAATAGGTATGGGTTTTCCTGGCGTTATCCTTGATGATGAAGGGATTCTGCGCAGTGCGCCAGCTTTCCAGTGGGCAGAGCAAGATATTAGACCTGTGATTGCTGCATATTTTGCAGGCGAGGTTTATCTCGATAACGATGTGAACATGGCAGCTATGGGTGAATATGATCGCGGTGCAGCTCAGGGGCATCGACATTGTGTAATGGTGACGGTGGGGACAGGAATCGGTTCGGCGCTTATTCTTAACGGACAATTATATAGTGGACAAGACGGAGCTGCAGGAGAAATTGGACATTTTATTGTTGGAGACGAAGGAATTGATCGTCAGTACAAGGCATCTTCAGATACATTTGGTGCGTTCGAGCTGAATACGTCAGGCACAGGCATTACGCAACAGGCAAGGCGTTATTTTACAGATGAACCTGGCAATACACACTCGTTACTTCATAGCCTTGCTGATGGAGACGTAAGCCAGATTGAGGCTCGGCATGTGTTCAAAGCTGCTGAAGCGGGGGATGTTGCCGCTCTTGAGATTCTGGAGGTGCCATTACAATATATGGCGAGAGGGCTGGCTAATATCGTCGCATTACTTAATCCATCTATTATTGTTGTTGGCGGCGGTGTAGCTGCTTCGAATCCTGATTATTACCTAAATGAGGTTCGCAGCCGTCTGAGTCGATATACCGCGCTGGCTACAAAAATCGTTGTCGCTGAACTTGGCAATACGGCAGGAGCCAATGGTGCATTGGCAGCCATCCGTTTGAAAGTGCTACAGCGATAATAGATAAATCTATTAAATATGGATCGGAATGTTATTCTGTCATTGGAGTGGTCAGATAAACGTTCTTATATTGAACTTATATAGAAAGAGATGCCATTACAGGATTAAAGGATGGAGATCCGGATGAGAAGACATATGAAGGCATACAGAGAAAGAGAAAAAGCCGATTCCAATGAAGCAAGGCATGTATTATTGAAGCTGCAAGGTCTGTATTTGTTTATGGGGCTTGCTGGAGGGATATTTAATCCCTATATTAATCCTATTTTGGTTGCACAAGGCTTCTCTAGTAAAGAGACCGGATTTATTATGGCGTTCGGTACACTTATATCCATAATCCTCCAACCGATATGGGGATTATGGTAGATAAGTTTAAAAAAACTCGCTTTGTATTAGTGCTAAGTTTGCTTGTTCCTGCGTTGTTAGCATATTTCTACAATATAGAAGTGTACATTATATTAATATTGATTTATACTTTATGCACTATATTTCAAGTGACTCAGATCCCTGTAGCTGACTCTTATGCAGTTACTGCGGCTAAGGCAGCCAATACTTCCTATGGTATGATTCGATTGTTTGGAAGTTTAGGTACAGGGCTTGGAGGATTCGCAGCCGGGATATACCTGTCCCAATTCTCCATTCATATGTTGTGGCTGCCTTTTCTAGTATTTAACGTGCTAAGTGCCGTTCTGGCCAGCACACTTCCCCGGCAAACCAGTATTTCTTCTTCCTCGGTGACCTTCTCCGTAGGATTAGCAAGATTGTTGCGTAACCGAACATTCCTTCTATTTTTAATCGGCTGTTTCCTAGTGAATCAAACGTTAACGGCGTTTAACTCTTTCTTTGTCATTTCATTTCAAATGGCAGGCGGCTCTGTAGCGATGACAGGTACAGCACTGCTTCTGGCCTCTATAACGAATGTGCCCTCGATGCTCGTTGCTGCATTCATTCTCCGCAAATGGGGACATGAACGAACCATGCTTTTGGCTGCAGGCGCGTATATGCTTCGTTGGGGTATTCAATGGCTCTGGCCAACACCCGAAGTGATGATCGGCATTCAAGTTTTACATGGGCTATCTTTTGGATTCTTTTATATCGCAGCCGTTGAATATGTAGCTTCTGTTACAGGACGGGAAATGCAAGCGACGGGTCAAAGTTTATTTAATATGGTATTTGCAGGACTTGGTGGCATTGTAGGTAATATGTTAAATGGTTATTTATTGGATTCAGGTGGGCCTTCGCTCATGTATTTGGCTTGTACAATCAGCGCAGCGCTGGGTGCGTTTATTTTGTTAATCGTTAGCAGGCAGGCAAGGACTCAGCAATCGTTGAACTGATGTAGAGGAAGAGAGCCCAACAATGGAGCAAAACCAACGGTTAGAAGCACGATCTACTTTTGTATTTAGAGCATGAAGTGGAAGGAGAGGATGCGTTTGAAAATACATCTGAAGCGGAACTGGTATTCTAAATGGTTATATTCGTATTTTCCTATTTTTTTGCTGACCATCTCCGTCTTAATTTTTCTCTCCTTCCTGATCGTTAATGAGCTCTCGCGCAACGAAACCAAAAAAGCCGATCTGATCTCAACCCGCTATATTGTGGATACATTGGAACGTCAACTTGGGGATATTGAACTTCGTTTACTTGAGGATATCGGCTCGAATAAAATGTATAGTCGTTTTCTGGAAGCTGGACAAGGGCAACTATCAACTCAATATATTTACGACGCCGCAAGTGGACTAGCCAAAATGATGGATCAGCAGGATATGATTCAATCCATTTATCTATATCGCACATCTGATTCTCAGATTTTGACCGCAAGAGGTTTGGTTCGTGTGGAGGACTTCGAAGATCGTGCATATATCGAGCAATCGTTGAACAGCCGCCAAAATCTAAGCTGGAATCTGCCCCGAGATTATAAAGAACGTTCGTTTGATACGCCAACCCAGGTCATTAGCATGAATAAGTGGTTACCTCTGCCTTGGGGTGGTGAAGGTTTACTCGTTATTTCAGTGAAAATGTATGCCGTAGAGCGTCAGATTGAAACCATGACGAATGATAAATTATCTTTTATTCAGTTAAAAGATCCTAGTGAGCGCATCATCTATAAGACTCATTCAACAGATGGCTCTGTCGGTGACGTTTTGAATCGAGTTTCATCTGACAATCTTGGCTTGGTCTTTGAGAGTGGTATTCAATCTGGGCAATTGTATGCTTGGGTATCCTTAATCTCTTATGTGTGGATTGGCATCGGTGTGTTCACCATAGTTGGCTCTGTCGCTGGGATCATCTACATTACTCGTCGTAACTATAAACCTATTCAATTGATGATGAATCGTATTCAGGCATTGCAACCACGCGCAGAAGAAGATGAGGCGGCGCCTTCGGTCAAGGATGAATTGGCTCTGATTGATCGGGCATTGGAACATCTTATAGCTCAGACGGTGGATTATGAGAAACAGCATCATGAAAATCTGCTCATACATCGCAGGCAACTTCTCGTTGATCTGATGGAAGGCGAGCGAATGGATTCATTTCGCCAGAGGTTACGTCATCTGGGGCCACTTGATGAACGATTCATGGAACCAGCGAGCGCTGCCGTATTGATTGCCGAAATGAATAGCGAGGATCTGTCGTCGAATCAGAGCATATTGAAGCTCGCGATTATGAATGTCGTGGAGGAGTTGGTTCACAACGAGTCCAATTTAGGTGCGTGGGCAGAATGGTTTGGCAATCGTAGACTCGTTGTGGTCATTACCTCGGATGAAAGTGAAGGGTTAGACCGTGAGATGTTGATGGAGCTGGCGAAACAGCTGCATATGTGGATTGCGGAACACTTTCGCATTCGATTCACCTTTGGAATTGGGCGTACTGTTGCGGGATGGTCGCAGATTACGCAATCTTATGCGAGCGCGGATGCTGGTTTGCAACATCGACTTACTTTAGGGAAGGATGCAATCGTGTTAAGTGAGCAATTGCCAGATCGTGCGGAACTGCAATCCTACAAGTATTTGCAAATGCAGGCCGACATTGTTCGGGAATTCAGATTAACCGGTGATGGTTGGCGGGCAAAATTAGACGAAATGTTTATTGCCTTTAGTGAAGATCAAACCAAAGATAATGAGATTCGTATGATGATTCAAGCTCTGATTCAGATGTTATCCCGTGAATTTGGCGATTGGTCTGAACGATTACAGGGGCAGTTTAATGAGGAAGTCCTAAATACGCTGCGTAGTGATATTCAACAGGCTGATACGTTAGTTCATATCCGAGAAGTTTTACTAGGTTGGCTGAAAGAGCTTTATCGTAACTATGTGTCTGTGCATGAGACGAAAAGCCATCGAGCGATGATCAACGAGCTTCGAACCTATATTGAAGAACATTTTGATGATCCTGATCTGTCGCTTAAACATCTTAGTGATCGTTTTCAAATTTCCGGTAAGTATGCAAGTTATCTGTTCAAAGAAGAATTTGATATGAAATTTGTTGATTTTCTAATGAAGTTGAGAGTTGAAAAGGCATGTCGACTGTTAACTGCGTCTGATGCAACCATTCAGGACATTGCTCAGCAAGTGGGATACGCAAATGCCATCTCATTCGGGAGAGTTTTCAAACGTATTACAGGGGTTACGCCTGGAGATTACCGCAAGCAGAATGGCAAACATGAAGGCTAAGGCCTCTCAACCTATGTTGCCAATTCATTTACGAGATCATATACAAGAACAATTACAGAGGTTAAATTACAATGCAGTAAGAATTACTGGCAAAGCATATTTTAAGAACGGAGACCACGGTCATAGGTGGTCTTTTTTTGTCTAGATAAATGCAATTGTTCTAAACCGAATATGACGAAGGTAGAAAATATCAGGTATATATCTAACATTTATGTATCATTAAATTGTATTATAAACTAACATATATATTACAATAAACTCTAGAAAATTGTATAAACACAGGATTTCAGTTTATTTTCAACGTAAATGAACATTTTGGAAGCGTTTGCTTACATTTGAAAATAGTTTATTGTGCTTTTCATAGTTTAGATGTAATAATTAGTGACATTCACAGGTGCAACAAAACGGGAGTGAACGTCGAAGCTGGCATGCTAATCCTGTGAATCTAATCAGAGTGTGTGCGAAAGGGGAAAGGTCAGATGAAGTTATTTCAAAAACGTTGGGGTAGAAAATCAAGTTCGGTTCTTGCAGTAGTCACAGCATTCTCTCTATTATTATCCGCGTGTTCGTCAGGAAGTGAATCTGCATCATCAACAGGTGGAACAGGCACGGGGGATAAATCAACGTTAAAAGTAGAAATATTTGACCGGGGTAACACACCTGCGGGTTACACAATCTCAGATAGTTATCTAACCCGTTTCATTCAAGAGAAGTTTGGCGATCCGAACAATATTGATGTTCAATTCGTTCCGGTTCCTCGCTCTGAAGAAGTACAGAAGCTTAATGTTCTCATGGCGAGTGGTTCAGAAGTTCCTGATATTGTATTCACGTACGATTCCGGGACATTTAATCGCTACGCTCAACAAGGTGGATTAACCGAGCTTACTGATCTAATTGACAAGAATGGCACGAATCTGAAAAAGCTTCTCGGGGATGAAACGCTGGCTTATGGTCAATACGATGGTCAGCAGTTCGCCGTTCCAGGCAAACGTCTAGTATTAGGTAAATATGCTTCATATGTCCGTCAGGACTGGTTAGACAAATTGGGTTTGCCTGCTCCACAAACGGCAGAAGAATTGCATGCAACGTTGAAGGCATTTAAAGAAAAAGATCCAGGCAATATGGGATCAAGTCTGATTCCATTCGGGATGTCGATTGCCTCTGCGCAATATGAGCCGTTACTCTGGTCTTTCATTGAACCATTGTCCGAAGAGCAGAAGTATACGCTAACGCAACAACTTGGTTCTAATGATTATCCAACCTTGTTACCGGGTTTCAAAGAAGGTCTGCAATATATGAATACACTTTATAACGAAGGATTAATGAGTAAAGACTTCGGACTCGACAAAGACAAGAAGAAACTGTGGGAAGATGTATCGAACGGGAAAGTTGGTTTTTACTCTGAAGATGCAGGGGAAATTTATATCTCTGGTACTTACAAGAACCTGCAAACCAATCAGTCCGATGCTGTAATGACCCCAATCGATGCATTCCAAAACTCAGAAGGTAAATTTGCTAAACCGGCATACGCGCCCAATGCAATGTATGTCATGATTCCAAAATCAAGCCAAAATGCAGAAAATGCGATGAAGTATCTGGATTGGATGGCTTCAGGCAACAATCTGTTTGATCTGCAATTTGGTGTTGAAAATGAAAACTATGAGCTCGTAGACGGTGTACCATTGATCAAAGACGACGCTTCACCAGAAATCTCCGGTCGTATCTACAATTCAGGTGATATTGCCATTATCGTTAACGGAAAGTATGTCGGAGATGACAAGAAAAATGAAGAAGCTTACGTTGTTCAGGTGGAATCGAAGTATCGTGATGATATGCGTAAGTCAGTGGCGATCTCGAATACAGATACGATTCAGCCTGTGCGTTTCCCTAAACCTATTGAAGCCGAAGCAAAGTATGGTAATGGACTAAGAGATAAGTTCCAAGAGTTTATTGTAAAAACAACCATTGCTAAGCCGGCCGATTTCGAAGCGACGTATGACAATATGATGAAGGATTATATGGCAAGTGGTGGTCAGGCTATTCTGGATGAGCGTACAGCAGCCTACAACGAGATGAAATAATTCGAGCAGATTACTGCTCCATCTAGATGAAGAATGACAGAGACAGGATCCGGAGAGCAGTAATCCCACAAGATGCTGACTTTCCGGAACATGTCTGACATGGGGGGAAGAGTTGATGAAGAACGGTACGTATCTCCGTAGAAACTGGCAATTGTATGCCTTGCTCCTGTTGCCCATGATTTACTTTATTGTTTTTAAATACGGGCCGATGTACGGAGTGCAGATCGCTTTTAAAGATTTTAACTTCTTTCAAGGTATTGCTGGCAGTGAGTGGATTGGTTTAGATGCATTTCGAGAAGTGTTCCAGAACCAGGATTTCTACGATGCTCTCCGTAATACCATCATGCTGAACTTTTTAGATCTCATTGTGTCTTTCCCGGCACCATTAATATTGGCGATTCTGCTTTTCGAATTAAAGAAGGCTTGGTTCAAAAAGATGGCTCAAACGTTGCTGTACATCCCGCACTTTATCTCCTGGGTTATTATTGGGGGATCGTACTTCAAGTATTCGGTACACAGTCAGGTTTCATTAACAACGTGTTAATGAGCTTTGGATTGGATCCGCTACCGTTCTTGAGTGACAAAAACTACTGGCTCATCACGTACCTGGCGGTTGGGGTGTGGCAGAGTGCAGGCTGGGGAACCATTCTGTATTTAGCGTCCTTAACGGGAATTAATCGGGAACTGTTTGAAGCAGCGGAAGTGGACGGTGCGAGTCGTATACGCCGAATCTGGCATATCTCACTGCCTGGTATCAAAACAACCATTGTGACCCTGCTCATTATCAATGTTGGTAACATGATCTCTATCGGTTTTGATCGTCCATTCATTATTGGTAATGTCGCTGTACGGGAATATTCGGATGTACTCAGTACATTTGTATATCGTATTGGACTTCAGTCCGGTCAAGTGACTCTAGCGACTGCGGTAGGTTTGTTCCAAGCGATTGTCGGACTTGTCTTCATTCTGGGAGCTAACTATGCATCGAAGAAACTGACGGATGAGAGCATTATGTAACGAATGAGCAATTCAATTTATTGAATTGAGTGTGAAATTTCATTTTCTTATAGCTGAAGAGTAAGGGGTGGCAGGCATGTCTGAGAACACAGCCAATCGGATTTTTAACACGGTGAACGTTATTCTTATTATCATTGCGATGGTACTGTGTCTTGCGCCATTCATTCACATTATTGCCATCTCACTTAGTTCGAACCGGGCGATCGGTTCGGGGGAGGTTTCATTTTTCCCAAAAGAGTTATCCTTTGAGGCTTACACGAAAGTGTTTGCCGATACGTCGATGATTCGTTCTCTCCTATACACGATATGGTTAACGGTATTGACCACGGTGCTCAGTATGGTTATGACGATTGCAGCAGCATACCCGCTTGCTAAGAGCAGTCTAAAAGGACGTAAGTGGTTCATGCTAGTCATCGTCGTTACCATGTTTTTCAGTGGCGGAATTATTCCAGAGTACATTCTGATTAAAAACCTTCACTTACTGGATAGCACATGGGGACTGGTTCTACCGGGTCTGATTAGTCCATTTTATATGATTATCTTGATTACGTTCTTCAAAGGCATCCCGGAAAGTCTGGAGGAGGCTGCCCAGATCGATGGAAGTACACATTTTGGCACGCTGTTACGCATCATTTTACCTCTGTCCTTGCCGGTGATGGCAACACTAAGTCTGTTCTATGCCGTAGGACGCTGGAATGGATTCCAGGATGCGCTGATGTATATTACCAAACCTGACCTGTTTCCACTGCAATTAAAAATGTATCAGATGATTCAGCAAAACCAAATTACTGAATTGATGCAGAACGAAGGCATAGGTTCCGTTAAAGTGCTTCCAGAAAGTCTGAAAGCAGCCAGCGTTATCTTCTCCACACTACCGATTTTGCTCGTCTACCCTTGGCTGCAACGGTACTTTATTAGTGGAGTTATGGTAGGGGCTGTAAAAGGCTAAATTCTTGAGGGGGATGCGCATTGAAGATGACAGAGCAAGTGTTAGAGCATATGACCAAAGCGCAGCAACATCTTGTGAATCAATCGATGAGTTACATGGGTGGTCTATATATTGATGATGCCAAACTCATTCAAAGTTACGAGAACGCTGGAGAGCTCGACTCACGGGGAAGTGCCCATTACGCCTTGGGGCTCCTTCTTCGGAACCACGATGGGGATGTGCATCGTGCAGAGCATGTGATTCGAAGTGTGCTTGCTCTGCAATATGATGCTCCAGATGAAATATATCATGGGACATTTCGAACTCGCCCAGATGTGACAGATCCACCGAGGGGTAACTACAACTGGAAAGAGTTTGCGCCAGGGACTGCCTATTTTTTGGAGCGTACTTTTGAAAAAGTGTCAGCTGAGTTTATGGATGAACTGTGGAGCGATGAATCCATACTGAACAAATCCGCAGAGCGAAAACATGTGAAGAGATTGTTCCAATCCGCGATGGATCAGGTTTTGCCTCCTGTATGGAAAAGTTATGATCCCAATTGGCGTGAATTTATTGCCTGTGCTTTTGCTGTCATTCTTTCTGAATTCTCTCACAGGTTACCCCAGCAGCTAATAGAGCAAATGGAGTATGCAATGAAACTGGCTGTTGCCGCTTCAATGGATCGCCGTGAATCGGATGTCATTCCGATGAATACGAATATTGAACTGATGCATATCTTTATCACGCATTTCTACGGACATCGATTCAATGATGCAGATTGGATTGCCCATTCGGATCAGCAGGCTGAACGTATGTTGAATGAATTCATGGTCTATGAGAGCTTCGCTGAGTTCAATTCCACCACCTATTATGGCGTCGATCTCACAGTACTTCGGATGTGGAGAAGGTATGGAAGTGCTGCGCGGTTTGTTGAAATTGGTCGTATTGTCGAAGTTGGGCTATGGAATAATATCGCTCTGTTCTACAACGCTAATTTGGAAAATCTGTCCGGTCCGTTCGCCCGGGCTTATGATATGGAGATGACAGCACACAGCTCGGTGGGCATGTTCATATATCTCCTATTAGGAGAAGAGTATATGCACTTGGCTGATGTTAACTGTGAAGTGGAGCATGGACCTTTAATTGCATTAGTAGGAGTAGATGCACCGATAGAGGTGATTCCTTTTTTGAAGGAACATCAAGGAAACCGACTTGTGCAGAAGCAATTTATTGAATTATGTGAACGCAATGAACCTACATCGAATCGTAATCTGTGCACTGCAAAAGCGTGGATTGGTGAGAAGCGAATGATTGGTGCGATGTCGGGTAGTCGCAACACCAATGGACAGATGTTTCCTGCTACGATCCATTGGCAATCGGATCAGGGTCATCGATATGATCTACGGTTAACGCGCCGTGAGGTCGGGGAGAGCTGGAATACACATCTCCGGGGAATCACATTTGAAGCTGATCTGACGGAAAATTCCTTAATGATTGAGGTTAGTTTAGAGACAGCGGATGAGATTGATATTTATTTTGAGATCAGAGGTTCATTCATAGGAAAAGACAACATTCAAGATCACCAATGGAGCTTGCCAAGTTTATTGTGTGCAGTGACGGCTGAAGCGCCTGCTCCATCGGTACTTATCTATCCAGATTATGCCGAAATCATCTATCGTTATGTACCAGGAGTTACTTCCAATAAAATGAAATTTGATTTGAAGTTTCAATAGCTAACTATTGCAACGGTGATCACTGTTCAGCTGAACGTTATGTAGTTGAATATGTACGAATGGTTAAATCACATCGATTGGAGGGCAACACATGTATACTGACAAACGGGAATACTCCTTCTCGACGTGCTGGAATATTAAGCGTCATGAGACAGGCTCAAGCATGATTGAGGAGATCAAGTCGATAGGCTTCAGACAAGTCGAGTTAAACTATAATGTTACGAATGATATGCTGCGGACGATTGAACCTATGATTGAGCGGGGAGAGATTGGTATCTCCAGTGTACACAATACGTTTCCTCATGTGGCTGATCCCGATTATGGCACGGATTCTGTACTCCTCGGCTTCGATGATGAACCTCGCCGGAAGCGAGCCATTGAATTATTGCTCCGTTCAGCTGAGTATGCACACCGTTATGGCGCACAGGCTGTCGTGGTTCATCCAGGGGAAGTTCCTTTTGCATATAACGTGGATGAAGAGCTCAAAAAAATCTATCATGAACAGGGGAAAGACTCTCCGGCGTACCAAGCTTTATGGCGAGACATGTTGGACAAGCGGGAAGCGGGTAGTGCTCATTATTTGAAACGAATACAAGAAAGTCTGGAAGAGGTATGTGAAATTTCTGAGCAACGTGGATATGGAGTGAATTTTGGAATTGAGACACGATCACGCTGTTATCAGATGCCGACTTTACAGGAAGCAGCTACCTTAATCAACAATATGAAGGGTGCACCGCTTGGACTCTGGTACGATATTGGTCATGGTATGATGATGGATCGTATGGGACTGTACGATAATGTGCGTGAAGCTAACGCATTGATCCATAACGTCGTTGGTGTGCATATCCATGAAACGGTTGGTTTGTCGGATCACTGGTGTCCATATGTACATAGTAACGATATGACATTCTTTGATTCATTTCTGGATATCATTGAACATTCACCGGTAAAAGTATATGAGCTCAAGTCCGCTTGCACACCGGAAGAGATTAACGCAAGTCATGAGTTAATTACGAATCGGATTGCACAGCGCCAAGCGGAGCGCAAGCTAGGGTAAGGCTTTTGGGTATATTATGCAAGCAGGCTATGGGTGAATTCGAGCTGGAATGCTCGAGAACCCATAGCCTTTTGCAATTCGTTGAAAATTGGAATAAACAATGAACTGAGATATTGTGTAGTTTATTTTGATATCAGGGCTTTACTCATATATCTGTTCTTCGAGTTTTGCAAAAGCAATCCCTGGGTCATCGGCCGAGTTATCAATGTACGTCACGGATTTAGCGGGAAGTGGCCATGCCACTTGTTTCCGCGCGAGGGAGGCTACAAAGGCATCCCAGTTGGCGAGTTTCCAATCATCTAACGGAGACTGCCTTGCGATAATTCGCTCGCGATATAATGCTTCATCCTTCAAATATATATAAGCTACACGTACATCGGTATCCTGAAGAGAACGGCCGATCTTGGCAAGTTCCTGTTCGATCCAATCAGGTGTATCGGTTTCCTTCGTGAAGGGACCCACTACAACGCTGTCGATACCCAATTGCACATTATCCAGCACAGCATCCATCGTGATGCGGTACCCGAGATCCCGGCAGAGCCGCTTGTACTCAGGTGAGTCACGATCGGAAGGGTCGAGCCCTTGCAGTGTCATGATAGCTTCAGCGGCAGGACGAAGCAGAATATCCATATCGAAGAAAGCGGCTTTATATTTACGAGACAGCGTTTTGGCAAGTGTTGTCTTGCCACTCCCAGCTCCACCTAGGAAGAAAATGAGTTTGCTCACGGACGTTAGCCTCCTTGTAATCCATAACATATGTAATTAGTAGTTAGCGATTAGTTGTTAATCGTGTCTCTGTGTTGCTGCTGATGCAAAATCACGACCACAGACACATTGATTATTTTAACATAAAAGATGGGGTCAAAAGGATCCCTGGCATCTGAGATGAATCTGATCACATAATTATAGTAACCATTATCGTGATATTTTTGGAATACAGAGAAAATTGCTGATTCGCAAGGCTGAAACCAATTTGCTATAGATGCTCTGTGTTCCGTCAAATAGAGTGGCTAAACCGTTAACGCCGTTATGACTTTACTGTAACTTCATCTAAACTTGTAGGAAACCAAATGTGACGGAGATCCACCCAGCCTTGGCTATTGAAGGATACACCGCGAACGGATGGTAGATAGGCTGTTTCTATCGGTTTTTCGGTTAAATGCATGAGGAGAGACTGCTCCTGTAAGAACTGTTCGATCTGATCTAAGCCTAACGTTCGATCTGATGGCTGTCTGGAAGAAATCACGTGGGACAGCATATTCCGCACCGTTTCCTTGCTTCGTTCATCCAGATGTTCGGATAAAGTGATGTAGAGGTCATATCTGCGCAACTCCACATCTCGATCCCGGATCAGAGAGAACAGAATGAGATCGGATTGGAGCCGCAAATCCCCTTTGAATTGTTCCATCGTTCCGGTGCGAATCGTACAGGTATATCCGTGACGCTCCAGAGCATTCGCTAAGCGAGCCGCATCTTCACGATACTGAGCAATGGTTGCGATCTGGAGCGTTTTTGGCTTGATGGGCTCAACTCTATCTTGTGAGTCATTAGTATGCTCTCGATTGGTTAATCCGTTCTTTAACTCATGCGAAGAGGTTGCGACAGTGCCTTCTTTGAAATATGAATTACTCTCGCTTGCAACACATGCTTGCACGTGAGCTCTTATCGTCGGATCGCTGAGCGGTTCGACTTTTTGCGTATTACAGGTAATTAATTTCCGCACCGTCACACCAGCGCTAATCTGGCTCCAGTCTGCTCCTGTAGAGGTTAGCGGGTTATGGACAAGATGGAAGAAGGGTGATTCCATAGCCGTATGATCACTCCAATCCACAGGTGCGCTCCATGGAATCTGCAGAATCTCAACACGATCTAATTGAGCTCTACCTTGAAAATAAGCCGGATGTGCGTCCAGTCTGCATAAATGCTCGTCCCACACACTAACCTTGAAGGGGCCGGTTCCCACAGGTTTCAATGGAGGATAAGGTTCCCTTAATTCCGCCTGATCAGCTTGATCGGACATAGGATGTAGACGTGGGGATACAATGGATGCCCGACTGGTTGTGAGAAAATCGATAAACATCTCATGTGGTTTGATAAGCCGGAAACATACTGTTAACGAGTCCCATGCCTCAATCGACAAGATGTGTTTGCTCACATCCTTGTATAAATTCCTCCGCTTCGTAGACTGTAATCTCTCGAATGTATAGACCACATCCTCAGCAGTGAGATATTGACCGTCATGGAAGCTCACGCCTTTACGCAAATAAAAAATCCAAGTTGTACGATCCTCGCTTACATCCCAAGTGTGCGCTAAACAAGGTTGAATCTCTCCCATTTCATTGCGTTGAACCAATCCATCAAATACATGGCTAGTAATGAAAGATTCAGCTAACAGATTAATATACATAGGGTCAAGAGCGTGGATTTGCTGTCTAATGGGCAGTCGCAAGGTGTCGATTCTTTCGTTATGGATTCCTTCTTCGGTATGATGTCCGGAATAACCTAGTAACCATTGATTTAGATGATGCTGCATTGTGACAGAGCTGGAGAATGCACCAATGTGCTCTGCCGCTTGCTGGAGTTCACGACGGTTCATTGCTTGCATCATGTATTCTGCCGCAATTTTCTCAGCCGGGACGAGCAAGGTTAGTGTGGATCTTCGCCCACGTCCACGCTGAGACACCCAATTGATCCAGTGGAGTCCAATCATTTTTTTGACAATGGTTAATGTGTTTCGGTGTGTGCAATCAAGCAATTCTCCGAGTTCTGCGAGGGTGACTTCATGTTCAGACAGGTGTCCAAATTGTTTATGTAAGAGCAGATATTGCTGATGTAACTTCAACGTAATTCATTCCCTCCTTAAAATAAGAACTTTTCCGATTCCATATTTCTATTTATCTTCTTATTTTATCATCTAGAATGAAATGTAGAAAGTTTAATGGAGGTTATTCCCATGATTAAGAAAATATTGGATTCACCCAATCGTGCGTTAATTACGCTATGTTCTGCGCTCTTGCTGGCTGTTGTGCATCAGTATCTATTCTTTGACAAAGGGGTAGGCGTATCCTATCCACTGTTCGTTGTGCTTTTCTATGGCTATATTTATGTATTTGCGAGGGATCGTGTAAGAGTATTCGGTTGGATAGATCTGTTCATCGCCAGTGTAGTGCTGCTGTTATCCCTGACATTTGCGTTATTCGATAACGAACTGTTTCATGCGCTCAATTTCCTGGCTGTGCCGGGATTAATCATCTTACATATGGCTTATCTGATTGGCCGGAAGCAGACAAAATGGTGGAAGATTAGTTTGATAGGCTTAGCTGTGGATCATCTGCTGCCTCAGTCTATACGACATTGGCCGACCATCGGAAGAACTCTGATGAAAAAAGGTGGACGCAAGCTGGCTAGCAAGCAGAAAGTTGTGGTTACCAAAGTATTCATTGGTCTAATCGTATCGCTGCCCATCCTGATCGTGGTAGTGGGGTTGCTAACCTCTGCCGATGGAATCTTTAATCAATACTTATCCGGAATTCCAACATGGCTGAATCAGTTAACGTTAGCACCTGGTCTACCGAGGATTATCTGGATCATTATTGCAAGTGTGTTCTTTTTCAGTTACGTATGGGGGTTTGTACAGCCGATGGTGTATGAGTCGGAGAGGCGGGAGAACGCTCATTGGAAAAATCAGTCTGTAGCACTTCCGCTCGCGCAGCGTGATGAAAAGGTTGGAGAGACTACAGATTCTGTGATAGTGAATACATCCAATGAAGAAACAACACCACATTCGAATCTTTCAAAACCTCATATCGTTGAACCGTTGCGACTAGATCCAATCATTATTGGAACCATACTACTTGTCATTAACTGTGTGTATCTCTTATTTGTCTTTGTTCAATTCTCTTACCTCTTCGGAGCAGGTGTAGGTAATCTTCCTTCCGACTTATCTTATGCGGAGTATGCCAGAAGTGGATTTGTTGAGCTGGTTCTGGTGACAGGTATTAACTTCTTCATTCTCATTATTGCACTGCAATTTACACGTACAGGCGGCAAAATAAGCACGATCGTGCATCAGATATTGCTCACATTGCTGATACTGTGTTCTGCTGTCATGCTATATTCGGCCTTCATGCGTCTTAGTCTCTATGAAGAGGCGTATGGGTATACGTATATCCGATTCCTTGTGCATGCGTTTATGATCTTCCTCGCACTACTGTTGTTGATCGCGGGCTTACGCATTCGGTACACAACCATCCCGTTAATCCGTTGTTATATCATACTGGGACTCACAGCGTACGTGATGATGAACTATGTCGGGATGGATAACCAGATTGCAGAACGTAACATCGAGCGTTATCACCAATCAGGTCAGATCGATGCAGATTATTTGGCTAATCTATCGGCAGATGCGGTGCCACAATTGAAGCAGTTTGCCGATGAGAGTTATCCGGAACTTCACGAGCTGCTGCTGTTGAACCAATCACAGTATTTATTAGAAGGGAACGACCGCTCGTGGTCTTCTTTTAACGTATCAATAACCATCGCTTCACGTGAATTAGCAGAGCTTCGGAAGCAGTAAAATAAGGCAATAGTTATTTCCGATCCAGTACATGCAAATTCAATATGTAAGTGTTATAATATAAAAATAAACTTATAAAGGGGGTGAATCCCTTGTTTGAATTACATGAGTTTTTACCTTACATTTTCTCCATCGGGCTTATTTTCACAGTAAGTTATGCATATATTGCACATTTACACTGTGGCATGACCGAGTATTGGATCGAAGATCGAGCTGGTGGCGGACTAGATCCCATTCTTCCAGCACTTTCTCTGCATAGTCAATACAGAACAGAAGATCTAAGTCGCATGGTCAGACGAAGAGAAGCGCCAGATGAAGATGAACCAGATTGTATGTCCTCGTTGATTGAACGTCGTACAAATCAACGAGGAGGATATATATGGATCAACAATCAAACAAGGGATTCACTTTTACATCGGGCAAGGGACGGACGTATGGGCTGATTGCGATTTTGTTCGCAGTCATGTTATTGGCCGGATGTAGCAACAATGTATCGGAGATTAATTCATCGACACCGGGATTTTTTAATCACTATATCGTGTTCCCGCTGTCTTACCTGATTCAACACATCGCAACGGTCTTTAATGGGAGCTACGGAGTTGCCATTATCGCGATTACACTAATCATTCGATTAGCCTTATTGCCTCTGATGATGCGTCAAGCGAAGTCTCAACAAGGCACACGTGTTATCATGAACGCCATGAAGCCAGAGCTTGATGCGATTAAGAAGAAGTATGAGGGCAAGAATGATGCGGCGGATCGTCAGAAGTTATCTCAGGAGACGATGGAGTTATACAAGAAGCATAAGTTCAATCCACTGAATATTGGCTGTCTGCCACTTCTGATCCAGTTGCCGATTCTGTCAGGGATATACACGGCAATTCGGCTCACGCCGGAACTGTCGTCACATTCCTTCTTGTGGTTTAAGCTTGGTGCACCAGACTATGTACTTGCAGTTGTTGTGGCGGTCATTTATCTCATTCAAGCGAAGGTATCTCAAGCCAATATGGCACCTGAACAGCGTAAGCAGTTCGCTATTATGGGTTACCTCTCGCCGGTGATGATGGCGTTCTTCTCCTTATCAGCACCTGCTGCAATGCCGCTGTATTGGACGGTCGGTGGTTCGTTCTTGGTATTACAAACGTTATTGTTCCGCAAGCTGTATCCAGTTGAACATCCGCAGGAGGCACCCGTTGCTTCGGTGAAGAACGTTCATAACAAAAAGGGGAAAGCGACCAAAACCGTTAAACCCGCGAAACCAGCAAAATCATAAATGATGGGGCATGAAGCCCAATGCGTGACTAGAAAGAAGCCTATTCCAAGAGCGGAGTAGGCTTCTTCTTATTTTAATTTATTTGATCATCGCTCAGATGAAAACGGGAAACGAAAAACCAGATTAGCTCACGTCGTGAATAGACCCCTGTTTTCGCAAAGATAGATTTTAGATGATCCTGTACGGTATACGCCGAGATGACCATCGCTGCAGCAATTTCTTTGGAGGAATAACTGCGAAGAACATAGCCGAGCAGCTCTCGTTCGCGATGAGATAATCCGTGACTGTCCGCGAGTAGGGGGAGTAAATCCTGCGGCATCGCTTGTTCCAACCGAATAGCAATCTGTCCAGAGCCGTCTAGTGTGTGCATACGACTAGCATGGAGTACAAGATACCGACCATCCAACAGTTGGATACAGACCTTGGACTGCGAGGTGTAGACTGCACTAGGTTCAGAATTCGGATTGGGACTAGATTGACGAAGCAGTCGACTTAGTAAATGAGAACTGACAGCGCGGACTGGACGGGGGATCACATCATCCTCTAATTGCTCCAATACACGTAATTGTGTAAGCCAATGTTCGGCAGCATCATTAAGTGACAACAATTGAAATGCATCTGATACTACCATAATCCCCGGTTCTTGAGGGCTCCCGCTTAGGATCTCATCCATAAGGCTCTGCTGAGTCTTACGAAGCATTCGTGCAAGAGAGGCTGTCCATTCTTGCAAAAGTACTCGTTCTTCTTCCGTAAATGGAGCAGTTTCCGTCCTACGATATAAGGTTAGGTATCCCCAGCAAGCACCATCACAAATTAAAACAGCACGTAGCTCATCACTGAATCCCGCCGGTTTCAGAATCGTTTCGTAGCGTGCGCTTCGTTCCGTTGTTTCATCTAAAGCAGCGCGAAGACTGGCAGTATGCTTACCTAAACGAATCATGTCCGCATATTTATGGAGGTCTTCCTCTGTATATTCATTCAAGAAAAGACGATCATGTATGGCCTCGATACCATCTTCCGTCACGGCACCTGTTGAGAGAAGGGTATAAGGATCAACCGTTGTGAAGCAGTATGCATCATAAGGGATCCGAGTTTTAATATGTTGGAGAGCAGCCTCGCGGTAAGTGCGAGAGGTCCAGGATTCTTTTTCAAGATAGGTGATGGATTGCTCTGCGCGTCCAGTATGTATGTTCATTCTTGTTGCTCCTTTCCCCTAAGAATCCCAATGTTCTGGGATAGGAGTGCGTGGATCACGCTTCTATAATAAAAGTATATCAGTTAACGCCATATTTAACACGGGAACGAAGACGACAGACTCACAATGTGATGAAGCGAACCTAAGGCTCCTCAGATGAGAGGCTACTTCAAAAGCATGCGTTTCTCCTAAACACGCATTGTCAGTAGGCTGTGGCGAATGCAGTGATGTTCTTCGTTTGTTAATTTATAAATTTACAACAAGGAGTGGAAGCACATATGAGAGAAAAAGATGATCCACAACGAATGAGCTGGGATACAGCGGACGAGAACCGTTACGAACAATCGATAGCGATGAAAATTCCAGGCTATGCACACATGCATGATCTAATGGAACGGTTACTTGCTTCATCGCTAATCAATCAACCAAACGCTAGATTGCTTGTTGTTGGGGCTGGCGGAGGGAAAGAGGTGACATTGCTTGGAAGTCGTCATGCTGAATGGTCTTTTACAGGTGTAGATCTATCAGAACCGATGCTTCAACTTGCTGCAAAGCGGGTCGCTGAATTGAATTTGGAAACTAGAGTAGAGCTTCGTATGACATCGGTTGAAGCGATGTCGGAAGAGGAGGTGTATGATGGCGCGACCTGTATGTTAATGCTTCATTTTGTTCAGGGCTTGGAAGCGAAAAAGCGGTTGCTGCATAGTCTTGCAGCTAAACTCAAGCCTGAATCACCACTCCTTATTGCTGCCGTTAATGCTGACCTGCATTCACCAGCCTATACAACGATAATGAAAGCTTGGCGAGAGCATATGCTTCACGTTGGAATAACAGTGGACGAGTGGGAGCGATTCGCTGATTCCTTGGGGCGAGAGTCTGATCCTATATCATCTGAGGTGATGGTTCAGTTGCTGAAGGAATGCGGGTTTGCCGATATTACACGCTATTTTGGGTCTTTCTGGGTGGAGGGTTATTATGCAAGAGGCATCTAAGGTTGAAACGGTTAAGGATCAAATCTGGGTAGTAGGTGGGTATGGACAGGTTGGTCAGATGATATGTATTCAGTTAGGGAAAACGTTTCCTGGAAAAGTGTGGGCTGTGGGTCCGAGGTTGAATCGTGCTGAGGAATTCAGCCAATCTACGAATGGAAGTGTGCTCCCGCTCCAGCTTGATGTAAGAAAGCATATTGATCCAGTGATGTTATCTACGGTTAAGCTTGTAGTGATGTGTGTGGATCAGATGGATACTCGTTTTGTCGAAGCGTGTGCTGAGGCCGGAACAGATTATATCGATATTACAGCGAAATACGATTTCTTGGCACAGGTGGAGCGATTACATGAACATATGCAAACTACACAAGCGACGGCGATGTTAAGTGTTGGGTTATCTCCAGGAGTGACCAACCTACTCGTTCGTGAAGCTGTAGATGGTATGGATGAGACGGAGGAAGTCGATATTACGGTGATGTTAGGCCTTGGAGAAAAACATGGAAAAGCCGCGGTGGAGTGGACGGTAGATCAGATGAATACAACATATCAGGTTACCCAGAAGGGAAAGTATGCGGAGGTAGCCAGCTTTGATGATGGCAGATGGATTGATTTTGGAGAGCAACTTGGACGCAGAAAAGCGTATCGATTCAACTTCTCCGATCAGCATGTCGTAGCACGTACATTACAGATTCCAACGGTTTCTACCCGGCTGTGTCTGGACTCTCGTTGGATTACAAGAGCGATGTCGGTTGCGAAGCGTGTAGGGATATTTCGCTTGTTACGTATTTCATGGATTCGTAATGCTACGGTTAAGGCATTTGGTCTGATTCCAGGCGGTGAAGAGATGTATGCTGTTAAGGTAGACGCAAAAGGATGGAAGAAAGGAGAACCTATTGTAATCGAGCAGTTTATTGTTGGACAGCGCGAAGCGGATGTGACGGCAGCGGTTGCAGCAGCTACGGCGGAAAAGATGTATCGAGAAGAGCTTCCAAGCGGCGTCTTTCATATGGAGCAGTCGTTCTCTATTCATGATATCCAGCGAGTACTTCATACCCCCCTCCAGATTACAACGAAGATTAATTAAGCATAGAGGCTGATTTTGCTCAACCCCTTCGACTTCTGTTATCATAACTTCATGATGATGCGGGGACGGAGGGAGATCATGAGCACGATTGCTGTATTGCCTTATTACAAAATACAGAGAGAATTGACGGGTCTCGCACAGGAAATCGTATCCAGTGACCGCTCGATGATCCTATACGCGGACAAGATTGTAACTCAGTATAGAGAGTTTAGAATAACAGAAGTGTTCGACATGTCCTTTCGCAGAATGGGGAATGAGGGTGGTTTCTTTTATCTGCATACAAGCACCGGGGTTTATCCATATATGGTCAAAATTGATCCCAAGCCCTTCATTCAGAAATTTCGAACAATGACTTCTCAGCGATTAACATAAGCAAGTGTCTATCGACATACTTTCACACAAGACAGTTTCACATAAGACAGCAAAGCGAGGACTCGTCTATGGCTTCTCGTACTCCATTTCACGCTTGACCTTCACGTTACGTTAAGGCTTATCCTCAGTTTGGAAGAAAGAAACCAAACCAAGAGGAGCTGTGAATAGAATGAGTATATTAATTCAGCAAGCGATGATTATGACGATGAACGATAACGATGCCCCCTTTAAGGGGGATATTCGTGTTGAAGGAGACCGGATCGTGGAGATTGCGACTCACATTGAGAGTCAACCGGGAGATGAAGTGATTCATGGGAAAGGCATGCTCGCTATGCCTGGCCTAATTAATGCGCATCAACATTCCCCAATGAGTTTATTGCGAGGTTTCTCGGATGATCTGAAGCTTATGGACTGGTTAGATCGCAAAATGCTGCCTGCAGAGGCTAATATGACGCCAGAAGATATTTACTGGGGGGCACAATTGTCCCATGCAGAGATGATAAGATCAGGCACGACGACGTATGCTGATATGTATGTACACATGAATGAAATAGCAGAGGCTGTGACGTTAACCGGGATTCGAGCTTCGTTAACTCGTGGCATGGTCTTTATGGAAGATGATGGTGGGTGCAGGTTGCAGGAAGCCATTGATCTTGTACAGCGTTGGTCGGGTATGGCAGAGGGGCGAATTACAACGATGTACGGACCGCACTCCCCTTATACCTGTGCACCGGAACCGCTGCGGGATGTGATCGCCATGGCGGAGAAGGAAAATGTCCCTATCCACATTCATCTTGCTGAGACAAGAGAAGAAGTGATCAAGATTCAGGAACGATACGGGGTGACACCGACAGAATATCTTGAGAATCTAGGGATGTTCGAACAGGCTCATGTGCTGCTAGCTCATGCTGTTCATCTGGATCGGCAAGATGTTGAACGTTTAAAAGGAATGCGCGGAGGGGTATCTCATAACCCGGTAAGTAATCTGAAGCTCGGCTGTGGCATTGCCCCTATTACCGAGATGATGGCGCAAGGGATTCAAGTTGGACTTGGCACGGATGGGGCAGGAAGTGCAACAACGGTCGACATGTTCGAGGAGATCAAGGCAGCAACCTGGCTGCAAAAACTGGATTATGGTGATCCTACGCGTTTACCAGCACGAAAGGTACTGCAGATGGCTACCCGTGGGAGTGCAGGATTGTTAAATCTTCAAGAGCAGGTGGGCGTATTGGAAGTAGGACGCAAAGCGGATATCATTCTAATTGATCTGTCGAAACCACATCTTCAGCCTGTGCATAATCTAGAGTCTCTAGTAGCCTACAGTGTGAACGGTGCAGATGTAGATACAACCATGGTGAACGGTAAAGTCTTGATGAAGGGCAGAGAGCTGCTTACGATTGATGAAGAATTACTATTTCACGAAACTCGTACACGCGCTAAACGGATTGTTGAAGGCATCTAAAAGATCTACTGGAAAAATAAATTATTGGAAATAAAAACCTTTTATAGCATTTGAATTATAAATTATGCGTCACGAACTTAATGTTCGTGGCGCTTTTTGTCGTTATTACTTGGAAAATGAAGAAATTTGATGTTCAGAATTGGTCCAGAATTGCTCACTATACTGAGCATATAGTTGTTCAAATTTGAAGGTTAATCAAGGAGGAACATGAACGTGAAGGGGAAAACAGACAAAAAACAACTTGCTCCGTTGATGAGAAAGAGCATGCTAACTGTGCTCGGATTGAGTGTAGCTTTACCGATGGGTGGATCACTTCCTCAGGCTACTGCCGATGCTGGTGGAAACGGAATCATTATTTCTCAACCGGTTCTAAACGATGATATTAGCTGGCTTAATACATCATCTAAAGCTTTGAATAATACGGACTATATCATGAACAAGATTCCCATCAATGTTATCAATGATGAAGTTATTTCTATTGATCTGTCTAGTCATTTTCCAGATGATTTGTTTAGCAACATAAGCGTTTCTACCGAAGACTCACATGTAGCAAGAGTGTTTGAATCCTCTGGTAATTTAATTGTGGAGCCCCTACAGGACGGTGTAATCACGATTTTACTAAGTGCAAATTATATTGATTCAGAAGAAACAGTAACGGATCAAATTAAGCTGTATATCAGTAAAAAAGGCGATGCCAATGATGATGGCAAGGTTAACTCAACCGATGCAACTCAAATTCTCTCTCACATTCGTAATGAGATGTACAGACGTTCTTATAACCATGTCGAGTTGAATCGGATGGATGTTAACCGAGATGGAAAAGTAAAAATAGATGATGCACATGCATTGATGCAAGGTTACACGAAGCAGGAGCTTGGTGCAAAAGATAACCATTATATCCTTACATTCCAGCAGATTGAAGATGGACCATATGCACTTCATGCTCAACTTTCAGGTGATCTGAAAGTTGGAAGCACATTAACTGGAAACTATGAATATTGGGATTTAGAAAATAGTGATGCTGAGGAGTATGGTACAGCGTTTCAATGGTATTGGACGGATGATCAGGGAGTAGAGCATGCGATTGCGGAAGCTACATCGAGAGCGTATCTGATTGGACCAGAAGATGAAGGCAGACAACTTTCGTTAAAAATTACGCCTAGGTCGAATTATGGTGTAGTCGGAAAGCCTGTGACCGTAACAGCATCTACTACGGTAAGTAAGCCTGTGTCAAGCGTCAAAGTGCAAAGTTTATCGCCTGGAGATGGGGCGGAAGGTGTGAGTGTCGTTGGAAACATAGAGGTCACGTTTGACAAGATGATATATAGTGATCAATCTCAAATTGGATTCGAAATTAAAGATGCAACAACAGGTGATGTAGTAGCAAGCTATAACTCTTCCGAAGAGTATGAGATATCTGGGAATAAGTTGATTATTACCCTAAAGAACTTGTCTCCTTACACAAAATATTCAGTAGAAATTCCTGGAGACTTTCTATCCTTTGACAACGGAGATGGTCAACTTGTTGACGGTCCGACGATCGGGATGGGATCAGGCAAGGAACCATGGACGTTTAGAACGTGGGCACCAAGCTAAACAGACTATACATTTCTTTCAATTCATAAAATCATTACGGAGGTTATCATATGGGTCAACCGAAAAAAAAGCGTGTTAGATTCAAAAGAACAATGTCTAGTTTGATCGCTTTATCGCTCCTATCCTCACTCGCATTGCCGAGTATCGCGGGAGCAGCACCATCAGAGACGTTCAAGATTCAAATTGATAGTGTCAGTGTACAAGCAGGACAATCCGTTCATGTGCCTGTAACTTTGAAAAAACCAGAACGTAATGAGGTAACCAGCTACAATATGCAGGTTGACTATGATTCAACCGCTTTGGAAATTGTTCGCATCACCCCGAAATATGGGAAGACGGAATACCCTGGCTGTGCGGAAAATACAGAAGGCTGCTTCCAGTATCATTTCGATAATGAATCCGGTTGGGTTCGTATTATCTGGGCAGATTTTACGGCTGGAGATCACAACATTTCATCTGAACAGCAACTATTTGATATTGAGTTTAAGGCGAAGAGTAATGCCACTTCAGGTGTCAAACAGCTCACCATTCAAAATGACTCCGAACATTGGAACTTCAGTAACTCAATCTATCAACAACCTGCTGAATGGTCTGGCGGAGCAATTACGATTACAGGTGGAAGTTCCTCTGGTGGTGGGAATTCGGGCACGAACCCGTCTACTCCACCTACATCCTCTACAGGTGGAACACCTTCTACAAGTACAACTTCGCCGGCGGCTACAACACCTTCTGCAACTCCAGCAGTAACCAAAGGCGTAGATATTTATGTCAATGGACAGAAACAGGAGCAGTCAGCAACGGCTTCCACATCGACCATTGGCAATCAGGTGACGACTACCGTGAAGGTGGATAATGAGAAGGTTATTACTCAAATCGGCAGTGGCCTAAGATCGGTCATGCTCCCAATTACCGGCACAGGTGCGGACAAAGTAGTTGGTGAACTGAATGGTAAACTGGTGAAAGCGATGGATGGAAAAGATGCTGAGCTTATTCTCCAAACGGATTTTGGTACGTACACACTTCCGGCTAACCAGCTGCAAATTGATCGACTTGCGTCTGAGCTGGGAGCGGGTTCTTCGCTAGAGAATATCGTAATTCAGCTGACGGTTTCCAAGAGCTCTGATACAACCAAAGCCACTGTGGAAGCTGCTGCAGCCAAACAAAGTAACACTAGTATCGTTGGTTCACCTATCGATTTTGAAGTTAGAGCAACTGTAGGTGAGAAGCAATTTCAAGTAAATCAGTTCGACACGTATGTTGAACGTACGATTACACTACCAGATGATATTGACCCTACCAAAATCACGACAGGTGTGGTGCTTCTATCTGACGGAAGTGTGCTACATGTACCTACCAAAGTAAGGAATACAGACGGTCACTACTCGGCTGTTATTAACAGTCTGACCAATAGCACATACGCATTAGTTTATCATCAGGCAACGTTCGATGATATCGTATCACATTGGAGTCGTAACGATGTGGAGGATCTTGCTTCCCGTATGATTATCCAAGGGACAAGCGAAGGCACTTTTGCGCCAGATCGCAGCATTACACGTGCAGAGTTCACGGCAGTTCTTCTGCGTAGTCTTGGACTACATACTCCAAAAGGAACGGAATCAATTGCATTCTCGGATGTTTCAGACAGTAGTTGGTATGCGGATGAAGTGAAGACGGCGGTTTCCTATGGTCTAGTGAACGGTTATTCAGATGATAGCTTCCGTCCAAGTGGTGTGATTACACGTGCAGAAGCGTTAACGATTATATCCCGTGCCATGAATCTAGTGGAACTGGAGCAAGCTTCTTCATCTGAGACGGCTGCTCTGTTGAATTCCTATTCCGATGGAAATAACGTACAGACATGGGCTGCAGATCCGGTGGCATCAGCTATTAAACAAGGCTTGGTAGAGGGCAGTGACGGCAAATTAATGGCGAATTCATCCATTAGTCGTTCTCAAACCGTAGCTATTGTCAAACGTCTCTTGAGCAAGGCAGGACTTATCTAAGTAAGAGGATATATTCAATATACTTGATGGAATCCCAAAAGAGTGCTCGTCCCGATAGGGGCGAGGCTTTTTTTGTTCCGACGTATTAAAGGGTTACAGCTTTACAGTACCCAATCATATTGCGTTTGTCGAAGCAGCAGGACATCTGATAATATAGAGTAGGCGAATGATATTCACAACTCTGCTGAGTTATTTGTATGGAAAGAGATAGATAGAATCATTCCCCATAATATCTAGCCCTAATGTATGTGAATAGTTGAACATAACAATACTTATATAATCTTATTTGATAATCTATTGAAGAATGGAGCCGTCCGATGAAATATCGCAATATGGAAGATTGTATTAACGATCTGGAACAGCATGGACATCTGATTCGTGTAAAAGAAGAGGTTGATCCGGATCTAGAGATGGCAGCGATTCATATGAAAGTGTTTGAAGCTCAAGGACCTGCGTTGTTATTTGAACGGGTAAAAGGTTCTAAATTCCGGGCACTTTCCAACCTGTTCGGCAATATGGAACGAAGTAAATTTCTATTCCGTGAAACGCTTGAAGGTGTACAACGTGTCATGGAGGTGCGGGGAGATCCGATGAAAGCACTGAAAAGACCTTTTGCCCATGTAGGGACAGGTCTTGCTGCCTGGCAGGCTTTGCCTAAGCAAAAATCGATTAGCTTGCCGGTGTCTGCTCAGGAAATTCAAATTTCGGATTTGCCCTTGATTAAGCACTGGCCGATGGATGGAGGCGCATTCGTAACACTGCCTCAAGTGTATTCGGAAGATCCGGACAAACCAGGCATTATGAACTCCAACTTAGGGATGTACCGCGTACAGCTTAGTGGTAATGACTATGAAATGAACAAGGAGATCGGTTTGCATTACCAGATTCATCGGGGAATTGGAGTGCATCAGGCGAAAGCAGTCAAAAAGGGTGAGCCGTTAAAAGTTAGTATTTTCATCGGTGGACCGCCTGCTCATACCTTGTCTGCTGTAATGCCGCTACCGGAAGGACTCAGTGAGATGACCTTTGCCGGACTGCTTGCCGGACGTCGTTTCCGGTATAGTTATAAGGATGGTTATTGCATCAGTAACGATGCTGATTTTGTTATTACAGGAGATATTTATCCTGGGGAAACGAAACCGGAAGGACCCTTCGGTGACCATCTCGGATACTACAGTCTTACACATGAGTTCCCGTTAATGAGAGTGCACAAGGTGTATGCCAAACCTAATGCCATTTGGCCATTTACTGTCGTTGGTCGTCCACCGCAGGAGGATACGGCATTTGGTGACTTGATTCACGAAATAACAGGTGATGCGATCAAGCAAGAGATTCCAGGTGTGAAAGAAGTCCATGCCGTTGATGCTGCGGGTGTGCACCCGCTCTTGTTTGCGATCGGAAGCGAACGTTATACACCGTACCAAGTGGTCAAGCAACCAACAGAGCTACTAACCATCGCTAACCGCATTTTGGGTACAGGACAGCTTAGTTTAGCGAAGTATCTATTTATTACAGCCGAGGATCAACAACCACTGAGTACACATCGAGAGGTTGAATTCCTGACTTATATCTTAGAGCGATTAAATCTGAAACGAGATATTCATTTCTATACGAATACAACGATAGATACACTCGATTACTCGGGTACAGGTTTGAATAGCGGAAGCAAGGTTGTTTTTGCAGCTTATGGAGATCCTGTCAGAGAGTTGTGCAAAGAAGTGCCTGAGTCATTGAAGTCAATCCGTGGTTATGAAAACCCTCAATTGGTCATGCCGGGAATTGTGTCCATGCAAACGTCGCCGTTCGTAAGTTATGAAGATACTGCGCAGGAAATGAATGCATTTACGGCAATGCTGAAGGAAAAAGGGGATATGACTTCAACTCCGATGATTATTCTCTGTGACGATAGCACATTCATCAGTGAGAACCTCAGTAATTTTTTATGGGCAACATTTACTCGCAGCAATCCATCCCATGATATGTATGGGGTTAACAGCGGCTATGAGAACAAGCATTGGGGTTGTGACCAGATCATTATTGATGCACGTGTGAAGCCACATCAAGCTCCGCCACTTATTGCCGATCCAGCAGTAGAGAAGAGAATAGAACGTTTATTTGCCAAAGGTGGAAGCCTGGATTCCATTAAAATTTAATCCACTTGATTCAAACTTGAGAAGCAGTCCAACGTCTTCATTTGGGCTGCTTTCACATACATAAATGAAGGCGCTTAACTTTATAAAGTCAATTCGCTGTGAATGAGCATTTTTATCGCAATGCGCATGAGAATAAAGTCTTAGTTATGCGTGTTTTCCGTTGTGATTAAGGTCATAAGAACTATGGATAAAATGGTCGAAAAATTCGATATAAAGAAGTAGAGGGATTTTTGGAACCCATGTTATGTGGGAGCCGTTGACTATAAATGAAACATTCAGGGGAATACCGAGTTGAGAATCCATATTATGAACCTGCAAGACGGGGATCGTCTAACTGCTGACACGTTTAGCGATGCAGGATTACACGTTTTGGGTCAAGGGACTGTACTAAAAAGTGAGGATATAACCTTACTGATGCAGCACCGTGTGGACTATGTGGATATCGAACCACGCGAGGAAGAAATTACAGAAGCTGAATTTTTTGCAGCCGCTGCGGTACATTCGACTAGAATGAATGGAGACATACCTCCCGAAGAAGAAATGAAATCGCAATTTGTGCAAACTGTACATAATTATCAATCTGCTTTTCTTGAGGCACTCACTGTGGGTAAATTTAATGCCACGATGGTAGACGATGCGCTACAGCCAATGGTTGAGGGGTTGGATGAGCAGAAGGACGTCGTTCACTTGTTGATGATGCTGGAGCGGGACGATGTAAATAACTACACGCATTCCATTCAAGTTGGACTATTGTCCTTCTATATGGCTACCTGGTTGGGATACTCTCCGAAGGAGTGTTATCAAATTAGTCGCGGGGATACCTGCACGATATTGGAAAATGCAAAGTATCTCATCGCATCCGAAATAAAACGGAACCTTTAACACCAGATGAGCAGCTAGAGTATCAGCGTCATACCATCTACGGACATGATATTATTAAGAGCTCTATGAGAGACGAGGCAACGGCTCTTGTTGCACTCCAGCATCATGAACGTGAAGATGGCTCAGGATATCCAATGCAGATTAAGAAAGACGAGATACATCCATATACCCAAATTGTCTCGGTGGCTGATGTTTACATTAGTATGAGATCTGGGGATTTCGGAAGTAGCAATCCAAACTTGATCAACAATCTGCGCGATATTTATTCCATGGGCTTTGGTAAATTAAATGAGAAGCCAGTTCAGGCGTTAATGCAGCATCTGCTGCCTAACTTCATTGGTAAACAAGTGTTACTTAGCAATGGAGAGAAGGGGGTTATTGTTATGAATAATCCGTCTGATATCTTCAAGCCATTAATTAAAGTAGAATCAGAGCAGTACCGCGATCTGTCCAAGGAGCGCAGTCTCTCGATTGACGACTTAATTATTAATAGCTAGTTTCAGCAAATTAGGAATTTTATATGAGTAGTGAAAGAGTCTCCTGTTATAACGGGAGGCTTTTTTGGCATCATTTATATTGTATTACATTGTTCTTCCAATCAATGAACGGTATACTTGCCGAGAACCCTATGATTCTATCAAAGAAGCTCAGCCGGATTCATGCTATGATTGTGAACATGCAAAAGGGGAGATTTACTTGATTCAAGTTGTAACAGAGATAACCATTGACGCGCCAATCGAACGATGCTTCGATGCTGCTCGTGACATTGATTTACATACGCAGACTGTATGGGAACATACTCGTGAACAAGCGGTTTCGGGGGTAACTGCAGGTCTTATTGGGGATGGAGATACGGTAACCTTCGAAGCAACGCATTTTGGAGTACGTCAAAGACTGACCTCTCAGATCGCTGAGTATGAGCGTCCCTATCGGTTTGTTGACCAGATGCTGAACGGGGCTTTCAAAAGCATGCGTCATGAACATAGCTTCACCCAGTTGGATCATCAGACTACAATTATGGTCGATACGCTTACATTTGAAGCGCCTCTTGGTGTATTGGGTTGGATAGCTGAACGAATTGTTTTGAAACGATATATGACGGCATTCTTAGAAAGTCGAAATCAGAAGTTGAAGACCATTGTAGAGTCAGGCTATGAAAGACCTGCTTAGAATGACCAGCGTGTGAATATGAATATAGAAATAGATAAAAACGACTAAGGAGCGATTTCTAATGGAAAATGGATATTTTGTCGGCTGGGGAACACTTGCCTTGATTAATGCCGGACTTGCACAAGGGAAAAACAGAAGTGGTTTAAACTGGTTTCTGCTTTCCCTATTGCTTGGTCCGTTAGCAACGCTAATTCTCGTTATTTCAAGTAAACATTAGACGTCGAGTAAGATCAAGATGAAGCTTGTTAACTCTTATCTTTGAGGAATTTGTCGTGTTGCCAGACGATCCCACAGCCAGAATACAAGAGCAGCGGCGCTCACCCCTGCACCTAACCAGCATACACCAATCCAGCCCGTTAAGGCGTATATCTGAGTAGAAGCAATGGAGCCCACGGCACTGCCAACAGAATAAAAGATCATATATGCAGCAGTTAAACGGCTCTGTGCTTCAGGGCGTACTGCGTAGATCAGACTTTGATTGGTTACATGTACGGCTTGCACGGATAAATCTAATAGAACAACACCTAGGATTAGATACCATAACGATTGATGGATATAGCTAATAGGTAGCCAGGATGCAAGCAAAATAAGTAGCGAGATTCCAGTGGTCTTTTGTCCAAGACCTCGGTCGGCGAGCTGACCAGCCCGCGTAGCTGCAAGTGCACCGGCTACACCCGCAACCCCGAATGCGCCGATCGCCGTATGAGAGAGGTTGAACGGTGAATCGCTTAGAGGCAAAACCATGGAAGTCCACAATATACTAAATGCTGTAAAAACAAGCATGGCAAGAACTCCGCGTACACGCAAGATACGCATGTCACGATACAATTGAAGCACAGATAACAGCAGCGTGCCATAGCGAAGTGAAGTTTTAGCGGGTTGGTGTTTGGGCATCATGAAGCTCAGAGCAACCACTCCCAGTAAAGTTAAACTGGCAGAGACGAGATAGACCGATCGCCACCCGAGCCAATCGTTTAAACCGCCGGCAACCGTTCTAGCTAACAGAATACCAATAACAATTCCGCTCGTAACCAAACCTACAATGTAACCGCGCTCCGAAGGGGCGGCAAGGGAGGCAGCAGAGGCAACGAGAGTTTGTGTAACGACAGCCAGCAGACCAACGATGGCTAGGCCAATAAATAAAACAGAGCTTGATCCAGCTGTTCCAACAACAACTAAAGCGAGGATAGATAGGGACATTTGCATGATGATTAGTTTTCGTCGATTCAGAAGATCTCCTAAAGGCACCAGTAACAATAAACCTATGGCGTAACAGATTTGCGTCACAGTGACCACGATGCCTATGGCAGAAGTGGAGATGTGAAACTCTTGAGCCATGGAATCAAGTAAAGGCTGAGCATAGTAGATATTTGCGACCGCAAGTCCGCTGCATAATGCAAATAATAAAGCGACCATTCGGGAGATAGCGGATGGTTGTTGTTTTTGTGATGCAAGCTGAATTGGTTGAGCTGAGGTATTCATAAAAGAACTCCTTTTCGAGAGAGTAGAGTATGTATTTAATATAATGTACCGATCGATACATAATAATTACGTAAAACATACTCCACATTTCAGAAGGAAGTCAATGATTTATTATTTAACTGTGGTTTAAATGTACTTTAGATTTAGAAAATTGAATAACGTAGTTTGACATCAATTACACCGCAAGATATATTTTTATTTGTACCTATCGATATAAAAAGAGGTGTTGAAATGGCAAGACAGCGGGAATTTGATCTTGATCGAGCACTCGACGCTGCAATGCATATTTTTTGGGATAAAGGATACGAGGCTGCGTCACTTCGTGACCTTACAACAGGCATGGGGATTCAGCGTCCGAGCTTGTATGCAGCGTTTGGAGATAAGAAGGAATTGTTTGAAACGGCATTACGCAGGTATACGACCATGCACGCAGCCAAAGTTCGAGCGATGCTCCAACAAGAAGAGAGTGTTATTAAGGCGTTTCGGAAACTTTTTGAGCATATTGGGGCTGAGGGAGATGTTACGGATCCTCGGCATGGTTGCTTTTGCATTAATACGATGGTTGAACTCGCGCCTCATGATCCGAAGTTTGCAGTTCTGACACGTGAGCACCAGATGTATCTGGCTGTCCTTTTCCAGGAATTGATCGAGCGCGGTCAGTATTCCGGGGAGATCTCCAGTCATCTACATGCAACTTCCATTGCACAGTCACTCGTTGTGTCGATGATTGGTTTGACCGTCATGATGAAATCGGCACCCGAGCGTTCATTTGTCGAGCAAAGTATTGAGGCTACGTTATTATGTCTGAAGAATAACGAGGTCTGACTCTGAAAAGGGTTAGGGGAAGGAATGTTCCGATGTGTATGCAGAATTTAATCAAAACCACACCCAAAAATGGAATAATATGAAACCATATGTATAAATAAACGTAAATACATCTATAGACACTCGGTTTACTTGTCAAACGATTCAAGAGAGCAATTACATACCAGAGGGAGTGATAAGATGCAGGTGGTCTGGCAACGAAGTTTTCTTGTTGCGTATTATTTGATCTGGGTTCTAGCACTTGCTACAGGCTAAATAGGCTTACTATCATTTATATTAACGACATTTTTCATACTTGCTTTCTATGCAATAGTTGTTTCATTATCTACTACTGACCAATTTGAAGTAGATCAGTTTGTATACAAATTACGTGCACTGATCCAAGTGACGGTAGCCGTAATCCTGACAAGCCTGCTCGTTAAATTAATATTCCTGTTCGTGTGAGAGTCGGAAGCATATTCCGACTCTTTGTTCTGTGGTTATCTTGTGGGGGACTCAGTCGAACGAATCATGGCAAGACTGGATTCTCGCACAATTAGACGTGGTTCAAATTGAATATGTTCATATTCCTCGGTATGGCGATCTCGAATTCGTTTTAACAACAATTCAGTTGCTAGTCTAGCAACCTCCTCACCCATAATAGAAACAGAACTAATCTGCGGTGACGTCACCGTAGTCCATTGGTTATTATCTATACCTACAACAGCAACATCCTCTGGTACACGTACTCCTAGCTCTTTGAACCGATTAACAAGCCCAATGGCAACCATGTCATTAATGGCATACACCGCATCTGGCATATGAGTTAATCCATAGAAATAGTCTGCCGCATTGGCTCCTGTGTTCAATGAAAAATCTTCTCCGAAGTATACGAGTGAGATATCGACTTGCCCAAGTGCCTGTTCGTAAGCTCGATAACGTTCCTCGATAATATCTTTGGGTGCTCCGGCATATGCAATTCGTGTCCGACCAATCTTGATCAGATGCTCCATCACGAGTTTTCCTTCAGGTTTGGACAGTGAGACGATATCTGCTTTCATACCTGGTTCGAGCTTTTTGCCGTAATTAATCAGAGAAATAGGCAGTGGAGCCTTATCAATGAGATTAGGCAAGGTTTTGGGATAGGCGAGTGGCATGAAAATAAGACCATCGACATGTAACTTTTTGATTGTACGAATCGTTTCAAGCTCTGTACGTGCATTGCCTGCGGTATTAATCTGAACGACATGGTAGCCATGCTGTTTCGCTGTCTGTTCAACCGACCAGGATATTTCAGGAATGATCGCGTTGCGAATATCAGGTACAACCAGTGCGATCTGATTCGTCTGTCGAATCTTCAGGCTCTGTGCAGACGTATTCGGAACAAATCCTAATTCTTCAATGGCTTGCATGATCCGATCTCTCGTCTTGCTACTGATACCTTCGGAATTGTTAATAGCTCTGGATACCGTAGCGATGCCTACCCCTGCATGTTCAGCGACATCCTTGATCGTAACTTTTTGATCTTTACCCATGATGATATAACCTCACTTTAATTACCGGAAACGATTCCTGATATATGATCAACATACATTATATTTTTCCCTGCTTTATGATTATATCACTTGAACATATGTTGTAATACATAAAAATCATAAAATAGACATATTTCTGGGGAATTATGTTTGACAGCGTATTTAAACTGTGACATATTTAACTACGGAAACGTTTCCGGTTTTAACTTAAACATTATCATCTAGGAGATGAAGAAAATGAAAGCATTACGCTGGCATGGTGTCAAAGATTTACGCCTCGAAAATATTGAAGTACCCCGTCCTAACCGAGGACAGGTTAAAATAAAAGTGGAATGGTGCGGTATTTGTGGCAGTGATCTGCACGAATATACGGCTGGGCCTATTTTTATTCCAGCTCAAGCACCGCATCCGCTAACAGGGGAACAAGCTCCTATCGTTATGGGACATGAGTTCTCAGGACAAGTTGTTGAAGTGGGTGAAGGAGTATCTCGTTTCCAAGCAGGAGATCGGGTAGTGGTTGAACCAATCTATGCATGTGGTCATTGTGAAGCGTGTAACCAAGGCAGATATAACCTTTGTGATCAAATGGGCTTCCTGGGTCTTGCAGGTGGGGTGGAGGTTTCTCCGAATATGTAACTGCCGCTGAGAATATGGTGCATCCCATTCCAGATGCGATCTCGTATGAGCAAGGGGCTCTGGTAGAACCTTCTGCTGTTGCGCTGCACGCTGTTCGTCAGAGTAAACTAAAGGTCGGGATACTGCCGCTGTATTCGGAGCAGGTCCGATTGGGCTATTAGTGATTGAAGCTCTGAAGGCGTCCGGTGCCTCGGATATATATGTAGTGGAATTGTCAGCAGAACGCAAGGCCAAAGCCGCTGAGCTCGGAGCGATTGTCATTGATCCTACAGAGTACAATGTAGTGGACGAGATTCATTCACGTACAGCAGGTGGGGTTCACGTAGCGTACGAAGTAACGGGAGTTCCGAAGGTACTTCAACAAGCTATGGACACAACCCGAATTGGCGGCGAATTGATGATCGTTAGCATTTTTGAACAGGAAGCACCGATTCAGCCTAACTCTATTGTAATGAAGGAACGTACAGTGAATGGCATAATTGGATACCGTGATGTATTCCCGGCGGTTATCAGTCTGATGGAGAAGGGCTTCTTCCCAGCGGATAAACTGGTTACCAAACGGATTTCACTTGATGAAGTCGTTGATCATGGCTTTGAAGCTTTATTAAAAGAGAAGAATCAGGTGAAAATTCTAGTCAAAGCTGAATAGTTTAGAGATCATTTCTGTTTGTAATATTTTGATCATCGGAATAACTTTAAGTAGCATTTATAAAAAGACCAATACATGCCTACAGTAGCAATTGGTATCCATTCATAAACAGCTATCGGTGAGTACAATATAGCTTTTGCTCAATGTTACGGATATACGAAGTATAGACAACCCATCTAATCATGTGGTTGTCTATTTTTTTGCACAAAACGGGCGGAATTTGTTGCGTAGGTGTATACTTCTACATATTATACAAAGATACATTTTGTATCATCACAAATTGAAGATATTTAAAATGAAGGAGGAAGAGGATATGCAGAGTGGAACGAAGTGGACAGCTCTTATTCTGTCTGTCGTAGCTGGAGTGGGTGGTTTCATTATCGGTAGTACTAAATTGAAAAATAATACTTCTGCAAGTGTACAGCCAAGAGCTGAACGTGCCGTTACCAATGCAACGAATAGAACCACAGCTGCTGTAATGTCGACAGATGTAACCGCTGTGGTTGAATCCCTGGGTAAACCGTTCAAGAAAGCACCGTATGCTAACAACGTCTGGGATCTTCAGCTCTATAGGGGAAAAATCTATATGGGACATGGAAACAGCAGTAACGTAGGGGTAGCCCCTAACGCTGGCCCGATCCCTGTCATCTATTATGATACGATAACTTCAACCTTCCAGACGCAGACGGTGAGTAGTAGTAATCCGGGGATTCTACCTACGACGAAGATGTTCGTAGACGAAGAACAGATTGATATATACAAAGTTCTCGATGGTAAGTTGTTTATCCCAGGTAATGATTCCGACGGAGAGAGCTGGGGGCTAGGTAACTTCTATCGATTAGACGGCGAGATCTGGACTAAATACCGTAATCTACCGCTTGGTGTACATGTGTATGATCTAGCCTCGTACAGAGGTAAAATGTTTGCTGCCTTAGGTACAGAGGATAAACCGACGGTTCTTATTTCCCATGACCAAGGAGAGAGCTGGCAGCATTACGGAACAATTAATACGTATGGGTATAGAGCGTATACGTTGTTTCAGATAGGCGGTAAGTTATATGCCTCGGGCATGATGTATCCGGCGAACAATATATGGGGAGACAGAACCTATATTCTAGAGATTAATACGAACCTTCAAAAGAAAGATACTGTTATTTGGGGAAGTAGAATGTTGCCTGGTCTAACGTATCAGATTGGAACCACCCCCTACAACCGAATAGGGAAGAATGTAAATTTCGATAACAAATTGTTATATATTGCAGGGCAGGTCTTCAATGACGGACAATTGACGCCAAGATCATTAAATGTCATGACAGCCATTAATCAAGCACGACGTGTCATTTTGCCGGATACTGCTGCACTGCCAACTGACGTACTCGCGCGTGATGGCAAAGCTTATGTGCTTACGTATACTAGACAAAACTTGAACTATATTAATCGTGTATATGAGACGACCGATCTAGTGACATGGACAGAACTTCTTTCATTTGAACAGGATACGTATGCAAGGTCGTTTGAGGAGAGCGAAGGAGACTTTTACTTCGGCCTCGGAACTGATCCGGACGTGCTATCTGCTTCATCAGGTAAATTGCTTAGAGTGAGACGCGACAATATTGCTAGCAATTCTAATTAAATCATCTACAGGGATATTATGGATTATATATTATGCTTCATTTCCATTATTGGTTACGGGAGAACAGCCGATAATCCAAACGCCGAGCAGGTGTATTACAGCAGATCTACTTTAGAAGAGTCAATTGCTGTGAAATCTGCTCTATTTTTTATTTCAAAAAACAGCAATCAACAAGCATACGAGTGAAAAATAATAAAATCCGACAAACGAAACAAACGAAACAAACCCCAAAAAAGAGGATTTACAACTTCCTATAATAACAATTTCAACATATGAAAAATTCACAATAGAAAACCGTATTCTCCCCGCACCTACTTTCCTGCCTCATCTCTCTTCGCACACGCGCATTGAAAAATACAAAGAAATACCACACCTCATCTGGTATGCCAAGCTTTTTTTGTGGTAAGTCGTTCTTAGACAACCTCTTTGACTTGTTAGCAAGATTTCCGTGCACGTTATTTTGAAAATGGTACACCTTATGATAAGGTTATGCCTGGAAAGCAATGTAGTACATACCACTTATCTAGGGAGGATGAACATCCTTGAATCACAGTAAATTACACTCCAATACCATATTCACACAGATAGGCAAACGATATATGTTACTCCTAATCATCAGCTTATGTGTACTATTAACTGCATGCGGACAAACGAAGACATCGGAACCATCGCAAGATTCGAATGTGGAAACTAGTGATAACGCGTCACCTTCGCCTGAAGCAAATGGCAATCCGAATAATGGAGAGCAAAATGGAGCCGACTCGGACACAAGTGAGGATACACAGAAAGAGTCAGACCAGACGACTCCACCGCAGGAGCAGGATGACCAAGACCCGGTGAAGGAACAGCTCAGTCAACTATCATTAGAAGAGAAGATTGGGCAGATGATTCTCGCAGGGGTGCAGGGTACGAAGCTTGATGACCAAGGCAAGAAAATGATCTCTGAACAAAAAGTAGGCGGCATTATATTCTATGCCAATAACGTTACAACGATTGATGCCACCGCTCAATTTATACAGTCCATTAAGGAGGCCAACCGTTCCAATCCAGTACCGATCTTCTTGAGTGTGGATCAGGAGGGTGGCAAAGTGAGTCGTATGCCCGATTCTGTGGAGTCCATTCCTTCCAATCGGACAGTGGGAGATACCAATCAGGCCAAACTTGCAGAAACAATGGGTCAGTTATTAGCGAGACAAGTAAAACTCGTTGGCTTTAATCTTGATTTTGCTCCAGTGCTTGATGTGAACAGTAACCCAAAGAACCCGGTTATCGGTGATCGTAGCTTCGGTAGTTCTGCTAATCTTGTAGCTAAGATGGGTGTGGCGGAGATGAAGGGGCTGCGCAGTGAAGGTGTGATTCCCGTGGTGAAGCATTTCCCTGGTCATGGGGATACGTCCGTGGATTCTCATCTGGATCTGCCGGTGGTGAACAAAACGTTAAAACAACTTGCAGAGCTTGAATGGATTCCATTCCAAGCGGCCGTGAAAGAACAAGCTGAAGCTGTTATGGTCGCTCATATTTTGTTCCCTAAGCTTGATCCAGATCATCCAGCTTCCTTGTCAGATGTCATCATCGGTGAACACTTGCGAGGCAAATTCGGCTATGATGGAGTAGTCATCACAGACGATCTCAGTATGGGCGCAATTGCTAAGAACTATAAGCTGAACGAAGCTGCAATAACGACGGTACAAGCCGGAAGCGATATATTACTTGTAGCTCATAGTTATGAGAGTGCCAAAACGATCTTTGATACACTTTTGAATGCAGTACGAAATGGTAAAATCTCAGAGTCCAGAATTGATGAGAGTGTATATCGGATTCTATCACTGAAGCAACACTATAAACTTTCGGATGAGCAGCAAGCTTCAGGCAATCTGAAGCAATTGAATGCAGATATCAAGGCCTGGCGCAATCAGGTCAATCTGCAAAAGTGAAGCTAAGCTTACATTAGACAAGGAAAGGGCAGTGATCACAATAAGCCCTTTCCTATTCATAATTTGATTACTGGTTAGAGGTGATGCCCAATATGTATACGGTATTAATAATTGAAGATGATCCCAAAATCGCCGGTCTGCTGAAATCTCATATTGAGCGCTATGGAGATAGGGCAGTCATCGCTGAGGATTTCGAACAGGTGCTCCCGCAGTTTGAGCTGCTTCAACCTCATATTGTCCTAATGGATATTAACTTGCCGAGCTATGATGGATATTACTGGTGTCGGCAGATCCGTTCGCTCTCTACGTGTCCGATCCTGTTTATCTCTGCGCGGAGTGGCAAGATGGATCAGGTGATGGCACTAGAGAATGGTGCTGACGATTATATTACGAAGCCATTCGAGCATGAGATTGTAATGGCTAAGATTCGAAGCCAGCTTCGACGGGTGTATGGGGATTACGCTACACGCCATGAGGAACGCAAAGTGGAGTTGCACGGTTTAACGATTTTCTTAGAAAGCATGGAGATGCAGTTAGGTGAACAGAAGGTACAATTGACGAAGAAGGAGACGATATTGCTCGAAACGTTATTGCGCCGTAGTCCAAAATTAGTCAGCAGAGAGACGATCTTGGAGAAGCTATGGGACGATTCCTTCGTAGATGATAATACGCTTAGCGTTAATGTTACCCGTGTACGGAAGCGATTGAATGAGCTTGGCATTACGGATGCGTTGGAAACGGTACGTGGGTCGGGTTATCGGCTGAATAGTAATTGGAAAGACATCGCACAACCATGAAATTATTTATTAAAGAACATATTGCGTTAACCTGTTGGGTAGTGGGGATGTTACTCACTGTGGTGGCGGTATTCTGGTACGATGGTTATGATCACTGGTTGACCGCAGCATATGCCGTATTTCTTGGTCTCATCGTGTACATTGGTTATTTAACGTATCGTTATATGTCTCATCGTGCATTTTACACTCGGTTGTCTCATCAGATGAATTCGTTAAAAGAGTTCACTCCACTTTCTGAATCGGTACCTTTGTCAGAAGCTTTGGCTAAACTGCTGGATTCACAATATAGTCATTACCACACGGATTTGCACCGAATGGAAAAGCGTAAGCAGGAATACTTAACATTTATGAACCAATGGATTCATCAGATGAAAACTCCGTTGTCTGTCATTGAATTAACGATCCAGGATCACGAGGATGATGATCCACGTCTCAGAAGTATTCGGGAGGAAGCGGATCAGATGAGGCGCAGTCTGGAAAATGTCCTGTACGTTGCACGTCTGGAAACATTTGAACAGGATTTTACAGTAGAACCGGTGTCGCTTAAAGCGGCGGGGGAAGCTGCGATTCACGAGCTGAAGCGTTTCTTCATTCGTAATCATGTCTATCCGGAATTAGAGATTGATCCTTCGATCATGGTACAATCTGATGCCAAATGGATACGGTTCGTTCTTGTCCAGCTATTATCCAATGCGATTCAGTATTCCACGGGCAATGGGCAGAAGATATATGTACGGTGTTATGAGAGCGAACGCGCAATCATTCTTGAAGTACAAGATCATGGAGTGGGTATCCCCACCGCAGATCTTAAGCGCGTATTCCAGCCTTTCTTTACAGGAGAGAATGGCCGACATTTCAAAGAATCCACGGGTATGGGGTTATATATCGTGAAGGAAGTGCTGACTCAAATGAATCATCAGATTGAGTTGCAGTCTGTTCAAGGCGAAGGTACAACGGTGAAAATTAGTTTTAATACATGAGCGAAATGAAAAGACGTCCGAAACTTTTTGAGAGAGAACGGCGTCTTTCTCTGTTTTATTTTCTGGTAGTGACGACATTGAACCGTAACCTTACATTATTGTCATGTAGATGAAAGGTTAAGCCATAGGAGAAAAACAGCGATTCAGATAGACTGAATGTATAAGTTGAAGGAAAGAGCTATGGAATGGAATGAACATTCAACATGCTTAATCCAACGTAATGAGATACAGGTTAAGAGGAGTGGTTATCTGATGGAAATATGTTCAGTGCAACAGATTAGCAAAATTTATAAAGGGATTGTCTCACATGAAGCATTATCAGGTATCGATTTAAGTATTCAAGAAGGCGAGTTTGTAGGTATCATGGGGCCATCGGGTAGTGGGAAAACAACGCTGCTGAACATGATCTCCACGATTGATCATCCTACATCAGGGGAGCTTCGGATTGCAGGGCAGAACCCGTTTCAACTGGGGCACGACGAGCTCGCTTTGTTTAGGCGTAGACAATTAGGATTTGTTTTTCAATCCTTTAATTTATTGAACACCCTAACCGTGAAGGAGAATATTGTATTGCCACTTACGCTGGATGGCGTTGCCCTTCATGAGATGAATGAACGAGTGGAACGACTTGCAGAGAAGCTGGGGATTACGGCGATTTTGGACAAGCGCACATATGAAATCTCTGGTGGTCAAGCGCAACGGACGGCCATTGCACGAGCGCTAGTCCATGCACCCAAACTGATTCTGGCTGATGAACCGACAGGGAATTTAGATTCTAAGGCTGCGCGAGACGTGATGGAAATGTTAGAGCAGCGCAATCGGGAGGATCAAGCGACGATGCTGCTGGTTACTCATGATGCGGTGGCGGCGAGCTACTGTAGTCGGGTTGTATTTATCAAAGACGGCAAGTTGTACAACGAAATACATTACGGCGATAATCGAGCGGCTTTTTACCAAAAGATTATTAATGTTTTATCCCTAATGGGAGGGTCAGGACATGAATTTTCGCCAGTTCGCTATTAATAATGTCGTTCGGAACAAAAGAATCTATCTGGCTCATTTCTTGAGCAGTACATTCTCTGTCATGATCTTTTTTATCTATGCCTTGTTATTATTTCACCCTGATCTAAGTGAAGGGTTGAAGGGCTCAAGTGAAACAGTCACATCGCTTGCCAATCAAGGGTTTGTTATTGCTGAGTTCATTATATTTATCTTCTCATTTCTATTCTTGTTGTACTCCGTTGGTTCATTTCTCAAAACACGCAAAAAGGAATTTGGTATTTTCCTGATCCTGGGCATGACGCGCAAGCAGATGAATCGACTTTTATTTATGGAAAACATGTGTATCGGCCTTGCCGCCATCATCACAGGAATTGGATTAGGTCTCATCTTCGGCAAGTTGATTTTACTGATCTGTAGCTCTATGTTAGCTGTGGAAAATGGTTTGCGTTTCTATTTACCCTTGAAAGGTATGGCACTTACGATGGGTGCATTTCTATTGTTGTTCGTGGTCATTGCCTTATCTTCATCGCTGCTTATTCGCAAAGGGACACTGATTGACCTTGTCAAATCAGAGGAAAAACCAAAACCAGAACCGAAGGCTTCTCGCATGCTGGCATGGTTGTCCGTGGCTATGATCGGTGGAGGCTATGCGGGCGTGTTCACTTTTGTATGGGGGTCGTATTCGTTTCCGATACTGTTTGGAAGTGTCCTATTCGTTATTGTAGGTACGTACTTGCTGTTTACCCAACTTAGTGTGTATACCATTCGGGCACTCAAACGCAATCAACGTCTATTTTTCCGCAAAACGAATTTACTTTTCCTATCCGAGCTTACCTATCGGATGAAAGATAATGCCATTATGTTCTTTATGGTGAGTGTCATCTCGGCTTCGTCCTTCACAGGCATTGGAACCATGTTAGCTATTGCTGATCCGGGTCTGTCGTCCATGACGAATCCATATGCATTCACATATATGAATTCATGGGATACCGATGTGGCTGAGAAGCAGCTTAATCAGATTGAGGAGTCATTAATTGAACATGAAGTACCTTATGTCAGAGGTAGTTATGAAACCCTTTATGAGAATAATAACGGTAATCTGATTAAATTAAGTCAATACAATCATCTAGCCAAGGCACTTGGTTACGAAGAGCGAACACTGAAGCAGGATGAGGCATTTCTAACTCCAGGCAATCTAACGGAGCGTAAAAAATTGCGTGCACAGATTGATCAAGGTTTCTCATCAACGGAAACAAGTTTAGAAGTGGAAGACCAGCGCGAGCAGGTTCAATTAGTTGCCCCAGGTACCGAAATCGTGATTCCTGTAGAGTATGAAATGAGTCTGTATGTCGTTTCCGATGAGTTGTTTGACAAGGTCAAGCTGGCCTATTTTGAAGAAGCGAATCTGGATGAAACGTTCTACTCTAACCGCACAACCCAGTTTGTCGTTACCGATTGGATGGGCACACGTAGCTTCGCGCCGGAACTCATTGAATCCATTAGATCAGAGCCGCTGGAGCACGGTTACTTCTCGGTTAGTGCTCTTGTTGTAGATTGGCTGAATTCGAAGCAGACGAATGGGATCATTCTTATTCTGAGCGGCTTGATCGGCATCGTATTCTTTACTTTTGCTGCAAGCTTCACGTATTTCCGCCTTTATGCTGATCTGGAGCGGGATGAAGAGCAATATCGTATGATTGGCAAAATGGGATTGAGTCGCCCGGAGCTTCGACGAATGGTTACACGTCAACTCTTACTAATGTTTTTCCTGCCAATTCTGGTTGCGATTATTCACAGCTCCGTCGCTTTTATCGCACTGCAACAATTGGTCGATTTCTCCGTGATGGGATATACACTTCGAATTTTCTTGGTGTTCGCTTCCATGCAAGTTCTATACTTTGTACTTGTACGCTGGCGTTATCTACGCAACATGTATACAAAGTTGGCCTAGGTGAATGTCTTAAATCTCGCTTATGGACATCTTTTACCGCCTAATGTATAACGACACATATGTAACATCTTCACAACCAACACCAGACCTGCGTTTGGTGTTGGTTGACTTTCATGAGCAAAGCGAAGTACTATTTTCTTAGATACATAATGTATCATTTGAGAAGGGATAGAACGATTCCTTTGAAGGAGGATTTAGCTTGAGCATAACGATGTCTCGTGGACAAGCTTACATACACCGACTCAATGATGAACGTAACGTATGGTTAGATGGTGAGCAGATTAATGTAACTAGTCACTCTGCGTTCCAAGGTACATTACAGACCATTGAAGGTTTATTCAATCTGGCGGATGAACCGGAATCAAGAGATACCATAGCTTATTGGGATGAGCACATCGGTGGGTATGTGCATCGAGCCTTTCAAGTGCCGCATTGTAGGGAAGACCTTGAGCATCGTGCTGGTGCATTTCGGTTGTGGTCTGAACGGACGTATGGCGTCATGAGTCGATTATCCGATTATGCACGCTCACGTCTGACGGGGTGGTACGCAACTCGCGATGCCATGGGGAACCATGATACCTATTACGCGGACAAAATATCCAAGTATTACGAAGAAGCGAAGCGACATGATCTGTTCCTGACGATTGTACAGCGTGATCCACAGATGAATCGTTCTTTACCAATAGGCGAAGATGAAGATGCGATGCTACGTATTGTACGTAAGAATGAAGAGGGTGTTGTGATCCGGGGGGCAAAGATGATTGCAACTGCGGCTCCGTATGCCGACGATATCCTTATTTATCCTGTACAACGTATTCCCGGAGATAAGCCAGAGCTGGCTCACATGATGATTGTACCTTTGAACAGCCCCGGCTTGCACGTATTATGCAGAGAATCGTTCGCTGCGACGGCTCAACAGTCTTCACACCCATTAAGTCATCAATATGATGAGATGGATGCGGTCTTATTTTTTGAAGATGTGCTGGTTCCTTGGGAACGTGTGTTACTCCACCATAATCCAGAAGCGGTATGGCAGATTCGTTGCAATGTAGCTTCCTCCAGTCTAGCCTACCATCAAAGTGTCATTCGTCTGTATTCCAAACTAGAGTTCGTTACAGCCATCACCTCCTCCATTGCCCAAGAAATTGGTGTAGACTCCTTCCTTAATGTGCAAGAGCAATTGGGAGAAATGATCAGCCAGATGCAAACGATTGAGGGATTGATTATTGCTGCGGAAGCCAAAGCCAAGCCAGATAGGTACGGTAATTGGCTCCCTGAATTTAAGTATATTGAAACGGCAAGGAACTTGGGCAATCGTTATTATCCACGATCCATCGAAATTTTGAAAACGATCGCTGCAGGTGGACTTATTCAGATTCCATCCGGAATGCCGGGTACAAACCAGCCCTTGGAACATATGATCCATCAGTATTTAGGTGGTGTGACGATATCGGCACAGGAGAAAACAAGGCTCTTTCAACTGGCTTGGGAGCTTACGGGCAGTCCGCTGGGTGCCAGACATGATCTATATGAGCGCTTCTATGCAGGTGATCCACTCCGCAACCGAGCGAATCAGTATATACAATATGACAAGCAGCACTTGGTAGATCGGGTTAAGCCTTGGCTGAAAGCATAATATAACGTCCTAACTTGTGACTTTGCTTACGATATCGTTTGAAGTAGGTCACATCGTAGAGTACAATTCAACCGCCTGGGTTTACGAACCTGGGCGTTTTATTTAGATTATCTTTAGAAAGGGTTTAGGTTGTATTAAGAGACGTAGGTTATAGTGTAGGTATAACTAAAAATCTCTATATAAACATTTACACGTGAACGGAGAGGACAGAAATAACATGAAGAAGCGGAGCGTTCGCCTTTATCCCCGGATTTTCCCTTTTATAAAAGGGAATCAAAAAAATCTGGGGATAACAGCGATCGGAATGTTGTTCTGTCATCGCAGTGGTCAGTGTAAATATTCTAACTTAACACTGAAATGAGAGGGAACGTATGAGGTACACATTGTTGATTGCAGATGACGAACCCGAAATTGTGGAACTGCTTCAGCTGTATTTGGAGAAAGACTACAACATTCTAACCGCTGCCAATGGAGAGGAAGCATTACAGCGTATACAATCCACCCCAATTGATCTGGTTATTTTGGACATTATGATGCCTGTAATGGATGGTCTTCAGTTGATCAAACAGATCCGGGCTACGTATCATATGCCAGTGTTATTTTTGTCTGCGAAGAGTCAGGATCATGATAAAATTTTGGGACTTGGACTAGGGGCTGATGATTACATATCCAAACCATTCAACCCACTTGAGATTGTCGCTAGAGTAGAGGCTTTGTTAAGACGGGTCAACCAATTCGATGCAATGGAAGTCTCGGCACCTCAAGAGGCAACCCGCACGCTTGGTGAGCTATCGCTTGATCGTTCCAAATGTATGCTGTATCGCTCGGGACGACCTGTGACGTTGACCTCAACAGAATACAAAATTGTGGATCTACTGTTGGAGCAACCGGGCAGAGTATTTACCCGCAAAAAAATCTACGAAGCTGTGTGGGGGGATTATTATGCTCATGAAGACAGTACCATTATGGTACATATCAGCAACATTCGGGAGAAGATTGAGCGTGATTCCAGACAACCTGAATATTTGAAAACGATAAGGGGATTAGGATACAAAATTGAAGCGCCTATGGAAAACTAGAGAAAAGAGACCGCTGCATACGTCCCTGACACTGGACTTTCTGTTATTCAACTTCTTTTTGCTGTTACTCGTACTGGTTGTATATATTATCGTATCCCTTGATGTCGTTGATTTTCGCATCTCTGACCATATCGTCGATCCCGATCTGAATGTAGAAGCGCATGTGTATGTGGCTGAACTGGAGAAGGCAAGAAATCAGGAAGGTACGGGAGTTACATCCAATATCGAAACGCAGCGACTGGAGGATAGCGGTGGTTGGTTAGAGATTTTGAATGCAGATCGCTTCGTTGTAAGTTCAGTAGGCAATAAAAAGGACGCCATTAACCAGTACACGGAGTCCGAGTTATTTGCCAAGTTAGAAAATCGCAGCGACCAGTCCTATTATTATTCCATTTCCCCGTTCGTAGCAGAGGGAGAAGCTAAGTACCTTTTACTCAAACTTCCACGGGATCTGGTAAGCATTCGGATGAATGATAACCAACTGATTACGAATCTGAAGCATCCCTTGCCATTTTACATCTTGGTAGGTATTGGACTTCTGCTAGTACTAACGATTGTATACAGTTATTGGGTCGCCAAGCGAATTAAGAAACCACTTCGAGTGTTATCGCTGGGGCTTACCCAAATGATTCGGGGGAATTACAGTACGCGTATGTCCATCTCGGCCGAGAAGGAGTTTGTGCAGATTGGTGAGACCTTTAACTTCATGGCAGATGTGATTGAGAAGACGTCAGCCGAGAAACGTTACGCGGAAGAGAGCAAGCAGCGACTCATTGTGGATCTATCCCATGATCTCAAGACACCGATTACGTCTATTCAAGGTTATGCTCAGGCGCTGGTCGAGGGTCGAGTTGGGGATGCAGAGAGACAGCAACGGTATCTAGGCTACATCCATAATAAATCTGTACAAGTTGCGCGAATGATCCAAAATATGCTGGAACTGCTTAAGGTTGATTCACCCGACTTCCATATGAGCATCAAGCAGCGGGAAATTGGAGAATTTGTGCGAGAGGTCATGGCCGATACGTATGGAGAAATAGAACAAAACCAGTTTGTGCTACATGTTCTTGTGCCAGATGAAGAGATCTATGCCAGATATGATCCGGAGCTGTTATCCCGAGTCATTCAGAACTTGATTACCAATGCACTTGCATATAATCCAAGAGGTACAGAATTACGTGTAGAGCTGATCCCACAGGAAACGTATGTGTCCATTGAAGTCGCTGATACCGGGGTAGGTATACCTCAGGAATTATGGGCAACGATATTTGATCCTTTTGTTCGAGGGGATGCAGCGAGATCGGGAACGGGTGGAACTGGACTCGGGCTCGCTATAGCCAAACGGAATACAGAGAAAATGGGAGGCCATCTAACGTTGTCTCAGCGCGGACGGGAAACAACCATCTTCACCATTGTTATGCCAAAATAAAAGAGAAGAAGCCGATCTGCATGCGATTTCCGCGTCGCATACAGATTGCTTCTAGAAGGCTAACCATAGACATGTACATTAGAAATGGGAATCTGGAGGGGACATATTGTTTAAAGTAAAAAACTCATTTGCACGATTCAGCATTGGATTAGCTCTTGTGCTGATCAACATCTATCTATTATCCAAAGTGAGCTTCATATTCCAGCCATTAGTTACGATGATTACGGTAATTACTGTGCCGATGATGCTTTCGGTTTTCTTTTATTATTTACTGAGGCCTTTGGTTAATTATATGGAGAGAAAGAAGCTTAACCGAACGGCCAGTATCCTGCTGATCTATCTGATCTTTGGCATCTTGCTTGTGCTGTTTGTTGTGGGGTTATGGCCATCCTTGCGTCAGCAATTGATCAATCTAGTGGAAAATGCGCCAAACCTGCTTAATTCACTAAGTGTTCAGCTCAAAGCATTAGAACAAAACGGTGTAATTACGACCTTGTTCCCGGATAATTCAACGCCGTTCTCTCAAATTACAGACTACATCAATAAAGGATTCAACTTCGTGACGGACTACGTTAGTGGTCTCATCTCGCTGATTTCCAGTTTTGCTATTATCCTGTTCACCTTCCCAATCATTCTGTTCTATATGTTGAAACAAGGAGAGAAATTTGGTCGTATCCTCGCTTCGATTGCGCCCAAGCGTTTTCAGAAGGATAGTCGTGAAGTGGTGCTGGAGATTGATCAGGCGCTCAGTGGATTTATCGTAGGAAGAGTGCTTGTAAACCTGGCATTAGGTGTATTAATGTATATAGGTTTTCTAATCATCGGTTTACCGTACGCACTGTTGTTGACCGTCATTGCTGTCATTATGAACTTTGTTCCATTTATCGGTGCGATCGTATCTTCGATTCCTATTGTGATCATGGGACTCGTCGTATCGCCTTCAGTGGCGATCTGGTCACTCATTATTATTCTTGTGGCGCAGCAGATTCAAGATAATCTAGTTGCTCCGTATGTATTCGGCAAAAAGCTGGATATTCACCCGCTCACAACCATTATCTTGGTACTCGGTGCGGGGGACTTGGGCGGAATTATAGCTATTCTTATCATTATTCCGTTCTATATGATTCTTAAAATCTTGTTGGTACGTATCTACAATTTGTTCTTTAAGGAAAAATGGCAAAATGCCTAGTGAGTTTTCAGACACGAACCAACTCAAATTAATAAGAATGGAGCGATCCACATGACTGAAATCGTACCTGTAACTTATCATGAACCTGAATATATTGAACCTCAGCCAGCTCTAATTGGCGCAGTTCATATTGCTACGGATGTTGTATCCAAAATTGTAGGCATAGCTGCACAGACAACCGTGGGAATATCGTCCATGTCTTCTGGCTTAACAGAAGGCATTGCGAAGAGCATTAGTGGCAAGAGCCTGCAAAAAGGCATTGATGTGATTGTAAAAGAAGAGCGGGCATCGATTCAATTAAGAATTATTTTGCAATATGGTTGTCGTATGCATGAGGTCTGCCGTGAACTGCAGCACAATGTGCAGCAGGCTGTAGAGAATTTCACAGGAATATTCGTTGATGAAATTAAGGTTCATGTGGTGGGCGTATCCATGCAGGAACAGCAGGTTTAAACGAGGTATAATTGTGAACCGGTATCCGGTTAATATCATCTAAAGTTAAATTTCGAGTATTTGCTCCAATAAGAGAAACAGCACGTTCCCTTTAACTATGAATTGGGGAAGGTGCTGTTTTTTGTTTGCGATACTGAGTTGGAGATTGTCCCATGACCTTCTTGAACATCTTGGAGAAGAGCAATTGATCCAGATATCCGACGGACCGAGCAATGTCACCAATACTTAGACTGGGATCAAGCGTCAGTTCAGCTGCTCTACGCATGCGGTAATTTACGAGGTAGGACTGAATACTGCTTCCGATCAGATCTTTGAAGAGTGAGCACAGGTAACTTCTTTGTAGCCCAACATGGGAGGCAATAGCTTGAACCGTGATCGCATTAGCATAGTTCATCTCAATAAAATCAATGACCTGCGTAACATACGTATCCTTCGTATAGTCCTGCATCATCGGAAGAGTCGTTTCACTAGCTTGATCAATTAGCACAGCGAAGTATTGGTATAACAAGCCGGTCATACTAATTTCCCAGCCTTTATGTGTATTTCTAGAGCTAATCATGCGATGCAGACACGAGCGCAGTTCATCATCATTATGAAGTTCGAAGATCGGACACTGTTCAGACAGGCAAGCTTGTTGTAATAAAGTAACGACATTGCTCCCTTGAAAAGCTACCCAGCTATATTCCCATGGTTCATCTTGGTCAGCTTCATAATGAACAACTGAATGAGGCACGATGAGAAATCCTTGTCCTTTGTGTAATTCGAAGGTTTGCCCTCCGACCTGGAAAGTACCTTTGCCATTCAAAATGTAATGAATTTTGTAGTAATCACGCATCGCTGGGCCAAAACTGTGCCCTGGTGTGCAAGGCTCGGTGCCATAATGGAGCAGCTGCAGCTCCTGAAATTGATTGTTCTTGAACATATACGTAATCACTTGAGGTCACTCCTGTTCCGAAGACTATATCTTGCATTTTAACATATTCGATTGCGATATGTACGCTTAATTGTTTTGTTTAACATAACATCCGATGATGATATAACAATCATTTTGCCATACGTAGGTAGTGAAATGCCATATGGTTTTCAGTAGGGATTGTCTAAGATAAGAGGGTGATCAACAATAACGCATAAGCAGAAATGAGAGATATGAATGCCCTATACTGCAAATAGTGAACGATACAACGAAATGAATTATGTCCGCTCCGGTAAATCCGGAATCAAGCTGCCTCAGATCGCACTAGGATTATGGCAAAATTTTGGCGGCAATCGCACCATGGATGTTCAGACAGAAATGATCCTTCGTGCCTTCGATCTGGGCATTAATCATTTTGATCTGGCCAACAATTATGGACCACCTCCGGGGTCGGCAGAAGAGAACTTTGGTGTCATTTTCAAAAAGCATCTGCGTCCTTACCGGGATGAACTGCTGATCTCAAGCAAGGCTGGATATCATATGTGGGAAGGTCCTTACGGCGAATGGGGCTCTCGCAAAAACTTGATTGCTAGCCTCGATCAAAGTCTCAGCAGAATGGGACTTGAGTATGTCGATATTTTCTACCACCACCGTCCAGACCCTGAGACACCACTGGAAGAAACGATGGCTGCTCTCGATCATATTGTAAGACAAGGCAAAGCATTATACGTGGGCTTGTCCAACTACAATGCTGAGCAGACGCAAGAAGCCGTTACGATTCTTCGCCGTCTGGGCACGCCATGTCTGGTTCACCAGCCGAACTACTCCATGCTGAATCGCTGGATTGAAGACGGACTTCAGGATGTGTTGGACGAACAAGGTGTGGGGTCAATTGCGTTCTGTCCTCTTGGCCGCGGACAGTTAACGAATAAGTATGTTGAGAAGATTATTGCAGAACGGGCTAACCCAACAGGGAATTTGAAAGTAGAGGCTTATACCGACGAACGGATTGCCAAGTTCGAAGCGCTTCAAGCTGTTGCTGAACGTAGAGGACAGACGATATCCCAGCTTTCACTAAACTGGATTCTACGTGGCAACCGTGTGACCTCAGCTCTGATCGGTGCAAGCCGCGTGTCACAGATCGAAGAGAACGTAGCAGCTCTCAAGGCACCGGAATTAACAACAGAAGAGCTGAACGAGATTGATCGCATCTTGGACGGTATTGGAAATTATCCTTGGTAATGAGATTATGAAATGGAATAATGAAATGCGATAGTGATATGAAAATTCGAGAGCGTCTTCCAGTGTATAGGAAGGCGCTTTTGAGTTAATAGACATTCGAGTAGAGTGTACATTGTACGTAATGTTAATAATGATTGATTAACAGCCTTGAAGACAGGCTGTTATTTTTTATTTTTTTAATGAATTCAGTTCATAGCACCTGGTCCTAGGATTTGAGGTATAATGTATAGATGCTTTACATTTTGAAACATGAAGGAGAGGCTCCATTTGAACTTTGAACAGTGGATTTCGCCTGAAAGCTATAACCTGACATCCGAGATGGAGAATCACCCGTCAGATCGGATTGCACTTAGATGGCTCAGCGATCATCAAGAGTTGGAAGAGATCACATACGGTGATTTATTTAAGCAGGCCAACCGTCTTGCTGGTGGATTACGTGACTTAGGATTGGAGAAGGGCGATCGGGTGCTGGTCATGGTACCACGCCGTATTATTGCCTATGTTATTTACATTGCTTGCCTGAAGCTGGGCATTGCTGTGATCCCTTCTTCCGAGATGCTGCGAGCGAAGGATTTGGAATATCGTCTGCGGCACTCTGAAGCCCGTGCAGTGATTGTGTGGTCTGAGACAACAGCAGAAGTGGAGAAGATGAATTCAGATCTGCCATCACTCGCACACCGGATCGTTGCATCACCTCATGGTGACACTGGCGTACCGGCCGAAGGCTGGGTGAACGTGGAGAAGTTAATGCAAGGTCAATCTGATGAGATGGCTGCGGTAGAAACACATCGTGATGATATCGCGATTCTTGCGTATACCTCAGGAACAACCGGTAATCCCAAAGGAGTTGTACATAGCCATGGTTGGGGATATGCTCACCTGCGGATCGCTTCTTCGTTATGGCTAGATATCCAGCCATCAGATACCGTGTGGGCAACCGCAGCACCTGGATGGCAAAAATGGATCTGGAGTCCGTTCCTCTCTGTACTCGGAAGAGGTGCAACAGGGCTGGTCTACAATGGATCATTCCATCCCAAGCGTTACCTACAACTCATGCAGGAACATGAGATCAGTGTACTCTGTTGTACACCGACGGAATATCGATTAATGGCAAAAACAGATGATCTGGGACACTATGACTTGTCCAAGCTCCGTAGTGCCGTATCTGCTGGTGAGCCGCTTAATCAGGAAGTTATTGAAATATTCCAACGACATTTTAACCTCACGATTCGGGACGGCTATGGACAGACGGAAAGTACGTTGCTTATTGGAAGCTTAAGTGGTGCGCCTATTCGAATTGGATCCATGGGTCAATCCATCACACCAGGTCTGATTGAAATTATAGATGAAGATGGTCAGCCGCAGCCAGCTGGACAAGTTGGAGATATCGCGGTGCATAAAGATATGCCAGCATTGTTCCGTGAGTATTATCAGGATGCTGGACGCAAGGAAGCTAGCCAACGGGGCGATTATTTTGTAACAGGAGATCGCGCACGTAAGGATGAGGAAGGCTTCTTCTGGTTTGAAGGTCGGAGTGACGATATTATTATCAGTTCAGGGTATACGATCGGGCCATTTGAAGTCGAAGAAGCCCTTATGAAGCATGGCAGCGTGAAGGAATGTGCGGTGGTGGCAAGCCCAGATGAGATCCGAGGACATGTGGTGAAAGCCTTTGTCGTTCTTCGAGATGAAGCACTGGCTTCACCGGAACTGGTACGTGAATTGCAAAATCATGTCAAAGAGTGGACGGCACCTTACAAATATCCACGTAAAATTGAATTTGTTACCGATCTGCCAAAAACAAGCTCAGGTAAGATTCGCCGGATTGAACTGCGTGAACAGGAAAAACGAAACGTATAATGGTGATCTATAACTATAAAATTTTGAAACAGGAGTGAAAATATTCATGAGCGCATTTGAACAATCTTTTGAAAAGTCGTTAGAGCAATACGCCGAGTTGGTCGTTAAAGTCGGTGTGAATATTCAGAAGGGGCAAGATCTATTGGTGACTGCACCAATAGAGACATTAGAGTTCACCCGCTTGATCGTACAGAAGGCATATGCGGCTGGTGCGAAGTATGTACAAGTAGACTTTGATGACGACAATATTACGCGCAGCCGTTTCGAGCACGGTTCGGATGATAGCTTTGACTACTACCCTGCTTGGAAGGGCGACATGATGGAACGCTTCGCCGAAGCAGGTGGAGCGACATTGACGATCAAGGTACCTGATCCAGAGCTGTATAAAGGGATTGATTCAGACAACGTTTCCCGTGCGACAAAGGCTGCTGCGGAGGCTCGTAAAGGATATTCCAAATACACGCGTAACCATGAAATTAGCTGGTGTCTGATCAAAGCGCCAACGAAGGCGTGGGCAAACAAAGTATTTGCGGATATACCGGAAGAAGATCGCATTAACGTGATGTGGGAAACGATCTTCAAAATGAACCGTGTTGACGGCGGCGATGCTGTGCAGAACTGGGGAGAGCACCTGGATACACTCAATACCATGAGCGATTTGTTGAACAAGAAAAATTACAAAAGTCTGCACTACCGGGCACCAGGAACCGACTTAAAGATTGAGCTTGTTGACAATCATATCTGGGGCGGTGGCGGCAGCGAAAATAAACAAGGGGTCTACACCGTGGCAAATATGCCGACTGAAGAAGTGTTCACGATGCCTAAGCGCAGTGGTGTGAACGGTTATGTTAGCAGTACCATGCCGCTGAATCTGAACGGACAGCTTGTTGACCAGATGTGCATTACGTTTAAGGATGGACAGGTCGTTGCTTATACTGCTGCATCTGGCGAAGAGCATCTGAAGAACCTGTTTGCTACAGACGAAGGTGTACGTTATCTTGGTGAAGTAGCGCTGGTGCCGCATGATTCTCCAATCTCGAACCTGAATCGCATCTTCTACAACACGGGTATTGACGAAAATGCATCCTGCCATTTGGCTGTCGGAAGTGCGTATCCGTTCAACATGAAGAATGGCACATCGATGTCCAATGAAGAATTGCTTCAGCATGAGTGCAATGTGAGTCTGACACATGTTGACTTCATGATCGGCTCGGCAGAGCTCGATATTGATGGTGAATTGCAGGACGGAACGATTGAACCGGTATTCCGCAAAGGTAACTGGGCATTCTAATTGGTTCATGAACTAATTACATGATCGTACGAGAGTACTGATAAAAGATTATAATATAAGAGCTTTTGTATAAGAATATTGCTATAAGGTATTAATATAAGCGTATGATATGAAGGGAGAAGTGACTTCGGTAAGCGAAGTCACTTTTCTATTTCTATTCACTTGTGAGCTTAACGAAAAAGCAATTTAATAGAGTTACCGTCCTGCTGACATACAAACGTCTAGACCAACTTTACAGGCACACAAATTTCGCAGAAATGATTTTTCAGAAGTTGGTAGCGGTATCGTTCCATAACCGGTTTGGTATGATCGAGCGTGTGATGATTTTGTTGCAAATAAGGGATGATCTCATTCCATGCTTGCTGCATATCTTCTGCCGTGTGTCTGACCTTACAAATCAGGTATTCTCCGCCAGACAGTTCACTCATTTCGACAGCATCAGAATGCACAGGCTCAAGTTCAGTCATCACAATAGCTGCATCGTATCTACACTGTTGTGGGGGTGTGCTGGCCGGGTCATCCTGCGGAATGCCGAGTAAAATAGCTGATTCATTCAGCAGCTTCTGATCATGCGCCCATTGCTTTAACCTATCCATCGCTTCTACATTGGCTGACCCGTAAGGGCCGATCTGACGCACATAAGCAATGCGATACGATTGCATTGTTTCGAAAACCATTTCCATTGGAAAGTTTCCTCTCTATATTGATTTCTGTTACATGCTGGATGTTAACATGTTATAAAAAAATTACATAACTTTATTTTGATAATTGAAGAACATGCTCTGAAGTAGAATTTAAGACTTCTCACACATTGCTTCCTTTCATGGGACATCATAGAATAGGGATGATAGGTTAGTAAGGTTGAATAGGATTTTAATTGAGGGGAGAATCCAGCTATGGATATTACCAAGGCGTTCACGGATGAACCGTTTAGAGAATACATATTGGAGCATTTTTGTGATCAGCGTGGATATATACAAGAAAGTGATGTTTCAGAAGTGAGAACGTTGAACGTGTCCCAAATTGCTGCAAGTAACCTTCAGGGAATTGAATACTTTGTTGAACTTCAAGAGCTGGACTGCGCGTACAATCAACTGATTAGTCTGGATCTAAGTCATAACCACAAGCTGAATAGGTTGGATTGCAGAGAGAATCAGCTTCTTGCACTGGATCTCCGCGCCAACACAGCGTTGGAAGTGCTCAATGTTAGTTTCAATCGACTTCGGAAGCTGGATCTATCTCATAATCACAAACTTGTCGCCATAGAGTGTCATTGGAATATGTTATCGAATTTAGACTTACAGGATCTTCAGCAGTTGAAGGAGCTTGGTTGTGGCTATAACGCTCTCTTTTCTCTTGAACTTGCACACAATAAACAACTAGAGCGGGTAGATTGTGCACATAATTATATGTTGGAGCTTGATCTAGCCACATGTCCTAATCTGGTAGAGCTCCGCTGTAACCATAATCATATCAAGAAACTTAATCTTCGTTCGAATCTGTTATTAGAGAGCGTTCGGTGCTTTAATAACCACATTGATGAGCTGGATATCAGCCAGAATGAACGTTTGGTTGAACTGTATTGTTCTGATAATAAATTAAAGCAGTTGGATAATCGTCATAATCCGAAGCTAGAGAGACTCCAATATGCAGATAATCTAATCGTGGAAAAGAATCATGAAATCCATGGTATGGGTGTATTTCAATATGACGCTTCAATGACCAACTATCGCATGCCAGTGCTTATTCAGGAGAATGAGCTTGTGGTTACGGTACAAGTTTCAACCCAAGCTGAGATGGAAGACTTATCGACGTATATCGAAGAGGTCTGGAGACAGTGGGATCTGCTCTGTGCCCGTGCACTGGAGATGATTGCTGAGGCGCATCCTGATGAAGATGTGAGTGAATTAGTTTTGGCTGATGCTGAATTCCAGCCTGATCGTTATTTCCGTTTAGGTTATGATGCGGGAGATACACCAGCTGGGCAATTATATATCTATGTCGAGTTTAATGGTGACCTGGAGGTTGCCAACGATTTAGTCTATGAAACGTATTGAGGACATCCATGATTAAAATGGATAGATTCATGGATGAAAATAGAACACGATGTGAACTTTCTGTATCCAAAAAGGCTATTCCCAGATACGCGTGGTCTGGTGAATAGCCTTTTATTCGAATATCTCAGATGAAATCGGATTAAAGTGCGGTGGTCAATCTGATGTTATTCGGCACTCATTTTGTTAAAGCTAACATATTCATGAATTGGTTTACGATACCCACGAGGGCGCTGCTTCGCTTCGGATTTTTTGCCCATGGTGATCAGCATCGCAGGTACATAATGTGCAGGAATATCCAAGCTACGTTGTAGCTCTTCAGCGTCAAAGCCAATCATAGGGCAGGTATCCCAGCCACGATCCTGTGCGATCAGCATCAATTGCATGGCAGACAGGCTGGCATTGCGAATCGCATCCTCACGTTGGAAGAACTTGCCGCGTGTTTCATAAAATTCAATGACGCTCTGCGATTCCTGTTCATATTGGAACGGAGTGAGAGCCCCTAGATTCAACAGACCTTCGTTGATTGTCTGGATATGGTGGTGTGCGTTGACATCGCCTAAGACGACAATAACAGCTGAGGCTGTTTTTACTTTATATTGCTGTGAAGCTTCGTATACTTTCTCTTTCTGTGCTGCATCCGTAATCACCAGATAATGCGTATGTTGTAGATTGAAGGCAGAGGGTGCGAATTTATTCAGTGCGAACATTTCCTGCAACTCAGCTTCTGAAATCTCAATTCCTTCTTCAAAAATAACGGCCGATCTACGCTCTTTAACTAATCTCTCCAGCTCACTCATGGTAGCTTACCTCGCTTATGTATGATTTATAAACTGACTATAACACACTTAGTTACTTTATGTAAGTATTATTTTCTGAATAAGACAAGATGGGTTTGCCATAATGTAAAATAAAACAGTCTGAGGTGATTCATGAAAAGCTTTATTACACGTCTAAAAACCATGAATGCTCATCCTGAATTTCGGGTGTATGTCATTGAATCCTCTGCCATAAAACGCTTTTTCGTCTTGGAAATTATTTTGGGAACCCTCGTATATAATCTCGCACTGTACTTATCTCACAATGCATTATTAGCCGGAGTCGGTTCCTGGGCTGGAACAGAAGGCGTGAAACGATTACCCGTAGTATTCAAAAGAATAGCTTTTGCATGACTTGCTGGAATGACAACGTAAGGGATAATGGAAGAGTACGTGATTAGGTGTATGTATGAATAATGAAATAGGGGGGGAGCAAGAAGAGCTATCAATACCTCTTCTTGCTCCAATCATAGCTGATCTATATGAGATGGTGAGCATAGGTAGTGTCCTGCCACCATCATCCTTTGGTCCTTTAGATAATATGAATGAATGTGTCCGGTGTTGCTAATCTTATTTGGCACGCTCTAAATATTGTTCAAGCGTCAGTTTTTGGCTTGTAATTTCACCTGCAATATATACGCCGACATAGCGTACATGCCATGGCTCATACGAATAACCTGTTAATTTCTCCTGATCTTTGCCATAACGAATGATGAATCCGTATTTGTGCGCGTTAGCTTTTAGCCACTTACCTTCCTTGGTATTGCCAAAGCTTTGTTGTAGATCGTAACCAGCAGAGGCACTGGATATATCCATGGCAAGTCCAGTCTGATGCTCACTCTGACCTGGTCGAGCACTTGTTTTATTTGCCACCGCTTCACCTTTAATACTCGCATTGCGGTCAAAGATAGACTTTTGCGTTGCATAGGAACGATAACCTGACACAGCTTTGATATCAATGCCGTCTTTTTTTGCCGCAGCAAATAATTTCTCGATCGCAGTCGCGGCAACTTTACGCATTTGCTTCTTCGGGCTGGAACCGGAGAAGCTAAAAGGAATATTAGGCACAACTAGATCTTGAGGAGTATAAGTTGAAGGTAGATTTCTCTTCTTGTTAACAAGCACAACCGTGCTGGAGACATTCGTTACAGTTGCTACATTTTTAATAGTTTTGATCGTACGTCCTGGTGCATTATCATGCAAGAATTGTGTGAAGCTTGAGCTTGCAGCCGATGCTACTGGAGTAAGTGTATGATTTAATGGGAGCGTAGTGAATGCAGAGCCGGCTACGACAGAGCCAACTAGTATAGTAGAAATAATGGATTTACGAGACAATGATTTCATGATGTGTGTTCCTCCTCGGTTATATCAATCTATATACCGAGTATACTAGAGGATTATATCCATAGGTTCTCCAATTGTTTCCGAGTTGTAAACAAAGTTGATTCATCTTCTATTTGAATTGATGGTAGAGATGCAAAAAGAGATAGAGCTACAATAAAAGGATAAATAGATATAAAAAGACGTTGCAATAACTGCAACGTCTTAGATGTACCAATTCACATTATCGTTTGATGGAATATGCGTTTATTTCAATGAACAAGCGGCGTCGGATGCACTGGAACTGCCAGCGGCTACAGCACGTATATCTCTCACACGCACGTTGCTACTAAGTACACCAGCGTCACTGCTTAAGGTGAATGAGGCATAATTCTGCTCTGTGTCCAGTTTCATCTGCTGTTCAAGGTTCAATTGCTGTTTCGGATCAACATAGAATGGAACCAGGTTGGTCTCAATCTGTTCATCTAGTGCAGCAGGTTCATCGATAAGCAAAATGACAATGATTCCATTACAGCCGCATCCTTCGGTATCATAGAATACTTTGAAATATCCGGGTTGATCGTTCAAGCTCTCTGTTAGCCGAGCAGCAGCAAGATCTGTAATTTGAATATGCATATCGTTACACTCCTTTATAGGTTGACCGAAGTCATGAATGTAAATGGTTGAAACTTACTTCTTCTTTCATTATACCACTTTCACAACGAATCAACGCATTTTTTTGATCATTAGAGTGAAACTGAGGGTATTAAGTATGAGTACTCTTGCTTGTTAGAGGTGCCGCAAGCTTGCTTGCCGAAGTATGAAGCATGGGGATATTAAGCATAGAAAGGATGAGAATGATGACATCAGATTTTCTTAAGCGTCAAGCAGGGACATGGACAACTGAACCGGTAGCTACTCGGATGGATGGTGAACGACTTATTGTAGAAGCGAAGGAAGGCAGTGACTTTTGGGAGAAAACCTTTTATGGATTCGTTCATCAAAGTGGACATGCCTTACTTGAAGCTTGGGAGGGCAACGAGGCGATTGAGGTTTCATTTGATTTGAGCTCATTTACGGAGTTGTATGATCAAGCAGGGCTGATGCTCTGGCATGGTTCGAATCAATGGATCAAGGCAGGTGTCGAAGTAAATGACGGCGTGGCACATGTGGGAGCGGTCGTCACAGATGGCTACTCGGATTGGTCGCTATCACCCGTACCCGAATGGGGTGGACGGATCGTTACCATACGCGCATCGTATCATAACGAAGCTGTTGTAATTCGTGCCCGCACGGATGAACATGCATGGCGGACGATTCGTGTTGCAAGGTTTGCATACACTGAGAACAAGCAAGCAGGGCCATTTTTATGCTCGCCGAAGCGTGCGGGATTCGAGGTTGCGTTTACGAAGTGGAGATCAACAGCACCTGATGAAGATTTGCATACCGACCCGCCTATTCTAGATTGAATGTATGAAATTTGGATAAACGCAAAAAAAGACGGTGCTGAATAGCCCCGTCTTTGTGTTTATATTGTGTTTGCATCATGTGAATTTTGATCGTTGCTTATTTTAAAAAATAAGGCATCAGAATGGTGCACAGATCTGCACTACTTTTAATTCGAATCTTTAGCTTCAGAATTGGAGTCCGCGTTATCCTCACTGTTGTCCTCTGCTTCGTTCAACTCACGCATGCGCTCTTCATAATCATCAAGGAACCATAGTGGATCCATGTTGTCTTCCTCGCCGTTATAATTAATCAGCACCTCGTCGCCTGCTTGAATGTCCGTATACGCATAAAAATCAAATGTGTGATTTTCAAAGTTGATCTCGTAAGTTGCATTTGGCTCGTAGGAGTGGTTAATCAAGCTCCCATATCCAAGCAGGATCGCTGTATGATTAGCCCCGTATTCAAATACGTAATCTTCAAGAATTGTTTTCTCAATATGCTCATGATCTTCGTTAGGATAAGGGACAACTGGTGCTTGGTGGAACAACTGTCCTTTAGGAATATTAACGGTAGCAAAAACCCCGCGGTTGAATTCACCATCACCTAATTTGGATTGTTTTACTTCAATCATTATGTTCACCTAATGCTCTGCCTAGAGCTCCGTTCTTATTAATAGTTTGAGAGGTTGTTAAAAAAGTCCGCTTTTGATTACGAAGGATGCGCGAGTAGCATCTCAGCGTCGAATATGGGATTCAGCCGAAATGTCCGTTGCTCACGTAGTTTTGCCTACGCTCCGCTACTCCATTTCTATCTTCATCCCATCTGCTTGGTACTGAAAACCGCTCTTTTTGAACACGCACTTTAAGGTCAAATTTTACCCTATCTCATCTTTAATGGCAAATGTTAACCGGTGTACGTCATGTTTAGATAAATTCATAAGAGAAAACTTGGCCAATAGAAATATCTAACTTAAAATTTTAAAAGTTGACGTTGAGTTGTACAGGATAGAACGCTTATAATATACAAGAATAAGTCTATATAGAAAAGGTGTCATGAATGAGTATATTAAATGTGGAAAAATTAAGTCACGGTTTCGGTGACCGTGCTATCTTTACTGACGTATCTTTCCGCCTCCTGAAAGGCGAACACATTGGATTAATTGGAGCCAATGGTGAAGGTAAATCAACCTTCATGAACATTATTACAGGTAAACTCCAGCCAGACGAGGGCAAGGTGGAATGGTCCAAGCGGATGCGTGTAGGTTATTTGGATCAGCATGCCGTATTAAGCAAAGGACAATCCATTCGTGATGTACTTCGCGGTGCGTTCCAGTATCTGTTTGATATGGAGCAGGAAATGAACGACATGTATGGCAAAATGGGAGATGTGACTCCAGAAGAGCTTGAGCAACTGCTTGAGGATGTTGGCACGATCCAAGATACGTTGACGAACCAGGATTTTTACATGATCGATGCTAAAGTGGATGAGACAGCACGTGGTCTTGGTCTTACAGACATTGGCTTGGACAAAGACGTTAACGATCTAAGTGGTGGACAACGTACGAAGGTATTGCTTGCTAAGCTGCTGCTTGAGAAACCTGACATTTTGCTCCTGGACGAGCCGACGAACTATTTGGATGAGCAACATATCGAATGGTTGAAACGTTACTTGCAGGAATATGAGAATGCCTTCATTCTGATCTCGCATGATATTCCATTCCTGAATAGCGTAATTAACTTGATCTATCATATGGAAAATCAAGATCTGACTCGTTATGTCGGAGACTATGATCATTTCCAAGAAGTGTATGAGATGAAAAAGCAACAACTGGAGTCGGCTTATAAGCGCCAACAACAGGAAATTGCTGACCTCAAAGACTTCGTTGCTCGCAACAAGGCAAGTGTGGCAACGCGGAATATGGCGATGTCCAGACAGAAGAAGCTTGATAAAATGGATGTTATTGAGCTGGCGAAGGAGAAGCCGAAGCCACAGTTTAACTTCCGTGATGCAAGAACTTCTGGCAAGCTTATTTTCGAAACAAAAGGGCTTGTGATTGGTTATAATGAACCATTGTCCAGACCGCTTGATTTGCGTATGGAACGTGGTCAGAAGATTGCGCTTGTCGGCGCAAACGGAATTGGTAAAACGACGCTGATGCGTAGCATTTTGGGAGAGATTCAAGCTCTGGAAGGTACTGTGCAGCGCGGAGAACATCTGGAGATTGGATACTTCCAGCAAGAAATGAAGGATGCGAATTACAACACTTGTATCGAAGAGATCTGGCAGGAGTTCCCTTCTTATACCCAGTTTGAAGTACGTGCTGCTCTAGCGAAATGCGGACTAACAACGAAGCATATCGAGAGTAAAGTTGCCGTACTTAGTGGTGGGGAAAAGGCGAAAGTCCGTTTGTGCAAGCTGATCAACAATGAAACCAACCTGCTTGTACTCGATGAGCCGACGAACCATCTGGACGTTGATGCGAAGGATGAACTGAAACGTGCACTCAAAGCATACAAAGGCAGCATTTTGCTGATCTCTCACGAACCTGAATTTTACCGTGACGTTGTTACCGAAACGTGGAACTGCGAATCATGGACAACGAAGGTATTCTAGAAATTGAAGTAGAAAAGCTGTCTTAAGAAAATTTAAACGTTCAACTCACATTAGAGTTGATGAACTAGGTAAACCATCATTGGAAAAGGATCATTCCATGCCAATGATGGTTTATTTTTTATAAAAAAACAATATTTAATATGGTAGAGTTAGTTTCTCAAATCCTGCATTTCACTGCGTGAATCATGAAAAACTTCTACCTAGTTGATAGGCTTGTTCCAGCAAGCCGTCGATGTGTTGCCTGGATTCTGAGAGCGTTTCATAAAGGAAGACTACATCGGAATGTTGAATTCCTGCATAGCCAGCAATACCGTTGTTGAGATAATTCGTAATCATCTCGCTGTATCCATATTTTTCGAAAACGGCCTCTGTACCTCCAGCCAAACCAATCCACAGTGTCTTTTTGGAATTAACTTTGTGGAGCAGTCCCATGTTCCATATTTTATCCAAGTAAGCCTTGAGCATCGAAGGCACACTATACCACCAAATAGGGAAGATCAGTACAATGGCATCGGCATCAAGAATTCGATCCATTTCCTTACGAATAGCAGGAGCATAATGCTTGTTGGGATTCTGCCAATCCTTTTCATCTTCCGCGGTATACAGCGGGTCAAATCCATCATGATACAAGTCTAGAATATCGACTTCATGGTGATTCTCTTTTATACCAACGATAAATTGGTTCATAACAGCAAATGTTAGAGAATCCTGTCTAGGATGAGTAACAACTAATTTAATTTTCATGATTAATTCCTTCCTTTAACCTCATTTTGGTGATCCGTGATGACAGATGTTATTATAAGTTTCATGATGTGCTACTGAGAAGTACGCACCTTAAGGTGCTGTAGAAACCTTCGAGTACTTCGGTTACTTTGGGTAACCTAGAAATAGAACTTTGAATAGAGGAGGATTAGGGTGGAAGAAGTAACCAAGAAATATGAGAGCGGTGTACAAGCTTTGTTAGAACTAGTAGGCGGAAAGTGGAGAATTCTCATTTTGCATCAATTGATATCCGGTCGGAAACGAACAAGTGAGCTGCGGAGAGCGATTCCCGCTATTACCCAGAAAGTGCTTACCCAACAACTCCGTGAGCTTGAAAAGCATGGAATTATAAACCGTATCGTCTATTACGAGATTCCTCCGAAAGTAGAGTATGAGATCAGTGAGTACGGATTAACCTTGCAGAACATTATTGATCAGATTTGTATGTGGGGAGAGAGCCATCTAGACAAAATGTATGGTGACAAAAACAAAGTGCTGGAAAATCGTTTTAGTGATTACACTCCAACGTCGATTACAACTTGATAAAATGATGCATAAACCATCCTCCATTAGAGAGGGTGGTTTTGTTGTTTTTTGTCCTTTATTAGAGAAACTGATAAATGGTATAAAATCATTGAAATTGACCCTCACCATTGGGTGTGATAGGTTCAATGTAGTAGAAATTTATTAATATGATCATTTTAGTAGGAATTAAAATCGAAGCAATGCGTGAGGTGGACAATGGTGGAACTACAAGTGACTAACAGCCCATTTAATCAGGAACAGGTGGAATTGCTCAATCGCCTTCTTCCGACTCTGACCGATGGACAACGGGCTTGGCTGAGCGGATATATAGCTGCACAACAAGGAAGCGTGGCAGGGGCGTCAGGTTCGATTGCAACTCAGACTGCTCAGACGGCAACCCTTGCGACTGAAAATACACCTGTTGCATCAAAAGAAGTAACAGTGCTCTTTGGCTCTCAAACGGGGAATTCCAGTGGACTATCCAAGAAACTGGCTAAGAAACTCGAAGAACAAGGGCTACAGGTTACTCTATCCTCAATGGGAGATTTCAAACCGAACGGACTGAAAAAAATTGAGAATCTCCTGATCATAGTAAGTACTCATGGTGAAGGTGAACCACCTGATAATGCGATCCCATTGCATGAATTCCTGAACAGCAAACGAGCACCTAAGCTTGAAAGCTTGCGTTACTCGGTTCTGGCTTTGGGAGATACATCGTATGAGTTTTTCTGCCAGACAGGCAAAGATTTCGATAAACGTTTGCAAGAGCTAGGCGGTACACCACTCGTTCCACGTGTTGATTGTGATGTTGATTTTGACGAACAGGCTGCGGAGTGGATGAATGATGTATTGGCTTCATTAAGTGCTACAGCAACGTCAGTTGGATCAGTGACGAGCGAAGCAATTGTTGCCGCAGTTAGCGGCGGTGAATCGGAATTTAGCCGGACGAATCCTTTCCAAGCAGAAGTGCTGGAAAATCTGAATTTGAATGGTAGAGGATCAGATCGGGAAACGCGCCATGTAGAGTTGTCACTTGAAGGTTCTAACCTGAATTATGAGCCCGGCGACAGCCTAGGCGTATTTCCAGAGAACCACCCTCGCCTTGTTGACGAATTAATTGCTGCGATGGAATGGAATGCGGATGAACGTGTTACTGTGAACAAAGCAGGGGATCAGGTAGCGGTACGTGAAGCATTATTGCGTTATTTTGAGATTACTGCTGTAACTAAACCCGTAGCTGAGCAATTAGCTAAATTGAAACCTGAGAGCGGTCTGTCAGCACTGCTTGCAGATGATTCGGAATTCCGCAAAGTGATGAATAGCTGTGACCTGCTGGATATCGTTCAGGATTATAGACTGCAAGGCATTCCGGCTGGGCAGTTTGTAGCGGTATTGCGGAAGATTCCAGCGCGACTGTATTCAATTGCTAGTAGTTCCAAGTCATTCCCAGATGAAGTACACCTTACAGTGCGTACCGTTCGTTATGAAGCACGGGGAAGAGAGCGCTATGGCGTATGTTCCGTACATTTGGCTGAGCGCATTGAAGCAGGCGACACGCTGCCAATATATATTCAGCACAACCCTAACTTTAAACTGCCTGAGAATCCTGACACCCCAATTATTATGGTGGGTCCTGGTACGGGGGTGGCTCCATTCCGATCATTCCTCGGGGAACGGGAAGAGACTGGAGCAGAGGGTAAATCATGGTTGTTCTACGGTGATCAGCATTTCTCTACAGACTTCCTCTACCAGACGGAGTGGCAACGCTGGCTTAAAGACGGTGTTCTCACAAAGATGGATGTAGCCTTCTCCCGTGATACGGAGCAGAAAGTATATGTACAACACCGCATGTTGGAACACAGCAAAGAGCTGTATCAATGGTTGCAAGAAGGTGCGAGTGTATATGTTTGTGGAGATGAGAAAAAGATGGCTCATGACGTTCACAGTGCACTTGCAACTATTCTGGAGCAAGAAGGCGGTCTGACTCCTGAGCAAGCAGCAGAATATCTGACAAGATTGCAACAGGATAAACGTTATCAGCGGGATGTGTATTAATTCATCTATTGCCACAAGGGCACCCGTAGAAACGAGAGGAGAAAGCAGCATGGTTTATAATAATTTACTTAACCCACAGCGCACGAATAGTGATGTGGAAGATATAAAGATCAAAAGTGATTACTTGCGCGGAAGTCTTACCGAAACGCTTGCAGATCGCATTACCGGTGCGATTCCTGAGGACGATAACCGTTTGATGAAACATCACGGTAGTTATATGCAGGATGATCGTGACCTACGTAATGAGCGTAATAAGTCTAAGCTTGAGCCAGCTTACCAGTTCATGCTGCGTGTCCGTGCTGCAGGCGGAATCGTAACACCTGAACAATGGCTTATGATGGATCGTGTCGCGCACAAATATGCAAATAACACGATTCGTTTGACCACACGTCAATCCTTCCAACTGCATGGTGTATTGAAATGGGATCTCAAAAATACGATTCGTGAAGTAAATGACTCCTTGCTGAGCACACTCGCTGCATGTGGAGACGTGAACCGGAACGTGATGTGCAATCCGAATCCGAATCAATCGGAAGTTCATGCAGAAGTATACGAATGGGCATGTCAGGTCAGTAATCATCTTGACCCTCGTACCCGTGCGTATCACGAGTTGTGGTTGGATGGAGAGAAAATCATTGATTCCCAGGAGAGCGATGAAGAAGTAGAGCCGATCTATGGCAAAGTATATTTGCCACGTAAATTCAAGATCGGTATCGCCGTTCCACCATCTAATGATGTAGATGTGTTCTCACAGGATCTTGGTTTTATCGCGATTGTGGAAAATGGAAAACTTCAGGGCTTCAACGTCTCTGTTGGCGGTGGCATGGGCATGTCCCATGGTGACTCCAAAACGTATCCGCAGGTGTCCAAAGTGATTGGCTTCTGTACACCAGAGCAGATGATTGATGTTGCTGAGAAAACAGTGACAATTCAACGGGATTACGGAGATCGTGCCGTGCGTAAACATGCGCGATTCAAATATACGCTGGATGACCGCGGAGTAGAGTGGTTTGTTGAGGAATTGAGCAGTCGCCTGGGTTGGAAGCTGGATGCAGCTCGTCCATTCCACTTTGATCACAACGGGGATCGTTATGGCTGGGTAAAAGGCAACAACGGCAGATGGCACTTTACGTTATTCATTCAGAATGGCCGGGTAAAAGATATCGATGGATATCCTCTCATGACGGGTCTTCGCGAGATTGCTAAGATTCATACAGGGGATTTCCGTCTGACTGCTAATCAGAACCTGATTATCGGTAATATCAGCAGCCAGAAGAAGAAAAAGATCGAAGCATTGATTCAAGAATACCATCTGACTGACGGGGCACACTATTCAGCGCTACGGAGAAGTTCGATGGCTTGTGTTGCCTTGCCAACGTGTGGTCTTGCCATGGCTGAATCCGAACGTTATCTTCCATCCTTGATTGATAAGCTGGAGCCGGTATTGGATGAAGCTGGTTTACGAGACGAAGAGATCGTTGTACGTATGACAGGTTGCCCGAATGGCTGTGCAAGACCAATGCTTGCAGAGATTTCATTTATCGGTAAAGCGCCTGGTAAATACAACATGTATCTCGGTGGCAGCTTCACTGGGCATCGCTTGAATAAATTGTACAAAGAAAACATCGGCGAAACCGAAATTCTGGAGACGTTGACTCCAATGATTAATCAATATGCGACACAGCGTAATGAAGGCGAGCATTTCGGTGACTTTGTCATTCGTGCAGGTTATGTTACTGAAGTGCTGGATGGCCGACAATTTCATGCTTAACTGTATCTGCAATATTGCATGATAGATCCGAGCATTTTCTTGTGATTTCAAACGAAAGAAGCATTCCTAAGCGGAGTGCTTCTTGCTGTATTTAACCAAATATATACAAATTGAACTGAACATTTACACGAGAACGGAGAGGACAGAAATAACAAGGAGAAGCGGAGCGTTCGCCTTTATCCCGGATTTTTCCTTTGAAAAAGGGAATCAAAAAAATCTGGGGATAACAGCGATCGGAAGGTTATTCTGTCATCGGAGTGGCAGGTGTGAACATTCTTTATTTCAACATATATAGATAAATTAGCAAGGTTATACTCACGCTATAAAGCGTCTCATCAGAGGGTAAACTGTGGCGAAACTTTAAACTCAGATCAATAACAGTCGCTATTTTTCCCATTATTTCGTGGGTATTAACTTGTTGAACCACGCTCAACAAGATATAATGACAAAGTAGAAAGCAGATTACATGTTGAAAGTGAGCGGAAACGATATGGGTCGTAAGTGGAATAATATTAAGGAAAAAAAAGCTTCAAAAGATGCAAACACGAGCCGGGTCTACGCCAAATTCGGTGTTGAGATCTATGTAGCTGCCAAAAAAGGCGAACCAGATCCGGAAGCAAACCGTGCACTGAAAGTCGTGCTGGAACGTGCGAAAACGTATAATGTACCCAAAGCCATCATTGACCGTGCGATGGAAAAAGCAAAAGGCAGCGGGGATGAAAACTATGAAGAACTGCGTTACGAAGGTTTCGGTCCGAACGGTGCGATGGTCATCGTAGATGCACTGACTAACAACGTGAATCGTACAGCGCCAGAAGTGCGCTCTGCGTTTAACAAAAACGGCGGAAACATGGGTGTCAGCGGTTCCGTGGCATACATGTTTGATCCAACGGCTGTAATCGGTGTAGAAGGTAAGAACTCCGAGGAAGTGCTGGAGATCCTGCTTGAAGCTGATGTAGATGTTCGTGACATCGTGGACGAAGAAGATGCGGTAATCGTCTATGCAGAGCCGGATCAATTCCATGCGGTACAAGAAGCATTCAAAGCTGCGGGTGTAACTGAATTCACTGTAGCCGAGCTGACGATGCTGGCGCAAAACCACATTGAACTTCCCGAGGATGCACAGGCTCAATTCGAAAAATTGATTGATGCCCTGGAAGACCTGGAAGATGTTCAGCAAGTGTACCATAACGTGGAGTTTGCAGAGTAAGCGGCAGATTTGTATATTCAAAAGGACGAGTCATTGATATCGATGACCCGTCCTTTTTCTATCTACCTATGTCTTCATAGTAATGTTATAAGTGTAAGTCTATTAATTTTCAAGAAGTACCCACAGCTTGGCGCAACTTGCTGAATTGAAGATTGGCGACTTTTAATCAATGACTTTGTCTGCTAGGCGCTGAAGCACGTGAGGACTTCGCTTGACCGCCAAACTTAAACAGAACAATTCCGCCTACAATAACGAGCACGCCGATTAACTGGTTCCACGAGAATGGGATCTGCTCTAGCCCAAACCATCCCATGGCATCAAATAGAAGAGCGAAGCTTAACTGTGAAGTAAGCACAATTGAAATGGCATACGTTGGGCCTAGAAGCTTCATACCTTGCACAAGGCAAAATACCACACCAACGCCAATCGCTCCGCTGAGCCAATACCAGGGCTGCATATGCTGGAGGCTAAATGTATTTTTGCCCTCCACTAGGATAGAGATTAGAAATGAAGCCAAAAAGCCGGTAAACAGTACCAGCGTCGTTGTAGACCACGAGCCAGTACGTTCATTGACTTTACTATTAAAGATCGTCTGTAAACTGACAAGTGCACCTGCTAGCAGAGCAAGCAAAATACCTGTAATGATCATGGGTTGTAATGCTCCTTATTCGTAAATGTTATGACCCGCCACTTCCCGTAGACCTGCCCGATCCTTGACGAGGATAAAGCCTTGGTTTCGCTCAATGAGACCATCCACACACAGCTTTTGAATGACACGATTCAAATGCCGATAACTTGTGCCGATCAGATTCGCAATATCCGTCAAATTGAAAGCATCCAATTCTTCATGAAATACGGTACCATCCTCCTCGGTGGAGATGGAGAGTAGGTAACTAGCTAACCGAACTTCGACTGGATACATCAGATTAAAGTTGGAGAAGTTGGAGTCAATATAAAACTTGTGCGAGATAATCTTCAGTAGAAATTTCAACATGGGCGCGTATTCGCCAGCATACTCAGCCAGGTAGCGATAATGAATGCGTAGCATAACTACAGGTGAGACGGCTTGCACCGTGTTAACGATGTTACTCTCCCGAACATATTCGATATCACCGACGACTTCCAACGGTGTTTTGAAGCAGAGCACTAATGTTTTATCTTGAGCTGATGTAGTGAAGATTTTGATCTTGCCTTCCACCAGCACATATAAATATTCGGATGGCTCTCCTTCACGACAGATCAGCTCACATTTTTCAAAACGGCATAACGTCATATGTGCACGCAGAGGTTCATAAAATACCTTTTCCAGTTCATACTGTTCAAGATAATGAAGCAATTGTTCGTTATTATGGATTTCTTCCATTACGTATGCACCCCATCTGACGTTAATCTAGACAACTATAGCTTCATAATAATGACTCCTGTGATCATAAGCGCGATGCCCAGAAATTGTGGCAGTTTCATCTTCTGCTTCACCACACCAAACCATCCATTACTATCGACTAGAAACGTTAACGTCAATTGTGCAATCAACAAGGCAGAGATGGTGAATGTTACACCCATTTGCTGAATTGCGGATACTTCACTGAATATAATGACAGCACCGAATGCTCCGCCTGCGAGATATAACGGCTTCACTTGCTTGAGTCCCTGTATGTTGGCATCACGTACAACGATCAAGATAAGCGCAGCCAGAATGAATCCGGTGAGCTGGGTAATTGTAGCGGCTTGCCATGTGCCAATGTCTGTACTAATGCGTGTATTCGCTACCCCTTGTAGCGTAATACATGCACCGCCTAATATTGCAAAAATAATTCCTCTCATCGTGGTACTCTCCTTATCCTGCATGTTGCAACAGTTCCAGTTCAATGTAGACTGTCGATAAACTTCCGAATTCTATTAAATGACAAAATAGCTTGGTAAGCCAAGGACAAATGTCCTGAGATTCAAAGTTACAGCATTTAGAGTACACGAAGAGAAAACAAAAAGCCACTCACGAGGAGGGCTTAAGTAATATTTTAGTTAATGGAAGATGAAATAAAATGCATATAACAACTTGTTATAACACCTTGAATATAGGTTGATCCGCTACAAAATGAATAGGTACAGTGGGGAACACTGTAGATAATCTGTCTGCGAGAAGTTTCATACCAGAGGCTTCGCTCTCCGCATGTCCCATCATAATAAGAGCCTTATCCTTCCCTTGCTGTACCGCATCTCGCACATATTCTGGGGTCTCCCATTCGAAGCCTTCGCCTGCAATGATAAGATCAAGCTGCTCATTCTGAAATAGCGGGATGGTCAGTGGAGCATTACCGCGAAAACCAACAAGGACTGCTGCGCGCCTACAATCCATCGTTGGACTGCCAACTACGCGGACGTATTCAAGACCTAAGGTTCTCTTCATATGGTGAGCAATATCCTGTACGGTTGTGTCAGCGGGAAAAGAAAGAATATCAGCTTCTGGTCTGTGCTGCTCCACATAGGCTGACCATCCCAAAGCTTGAATCAAGCCTTCCGTAATGCCGTCAGGTTGGTATCTATGAATGGCATCATGACAGCGATAAATCGCAATATTTTCTTCCTGAATCAAGCTTTTCTTAGCTTCGTACACTGGGTCATCTATCAACCAATCCGTGTGGCTGTGATGGTTATAGAAGGGAGGTTCATGGGCGATAATCAGATTAGCATTCAATCGAACGGCGTGTTCAATGACATGATGTGTTGGCATAAAGGTTACAAAAATGCCTTGAACAGCTTGATCGGGCGCACCAATCAGCAATTGATCTACTGTATTTTCCGGTAACGTTATGTCTGTCGTGAGATGTTGGATTACATCCTGAATGGTTAACTTCATATGTATAATTCCTCCAGTGACAGGTGATATGAATAGTGTACCATGCGGTGGTAGACTGGACTACTTTCAATTCAGGAGATAGGGAGATATTGTATTCTTTTCACAATAGATGAGCATCCATAGTTCAGACTAGGTAGGTTTGTTTCAATGTGGATACCCTTGATTAATGAATGAGTTAAGGGTGTTTTTTTTATTTCGGACATCAAGATCTGACCAGAATTCAGTTTACGCTTACGGTAACAACCTTGGATCGAATGTCACATAACATGCCGTGGATTCTTGTAGTTTTCTCGTTCAAGAAAAAGTATACTAGCATAGTATCTTTGTCGGATAAAATGGAATATCTAATCCTATCTAAACTGATATTACATGCAATAAGTCCTGTTTATGGATGAAGAGAACTTATAGAAAAGGATGATGATTTTCATGACAACAAGCAATCTTATGGAACGTCTCAAAACAGAGACCGCTCATTATCATAGACAAATTGAACTTAACGATTATGCTAAAGCAATTATGAATCAAACGATAAGCTTGGGAGAATATAAGCAATATCTGGAGAAATTCTACGGATTTATCAAACCCATCGAAGAACAGGCAGTTAATATGCCTTTTTGGAATAACACGGGTCTTGATATCGAAGTCAGAGGTAAGACGGTGCTTCTGGAGAACGATTTGCGGAATTTAGGTTCGAGCGATGAGGAGATCCGCAATCTGCCCTTGTGTGAGCAATTGCCAGACATTTCTTCTCCGGCTCAATTATTCGGCTATTTCTATGTGATTGAAGGTTCTACGAATGGTGGTCAGATTATGACCAAGCGATTGTCGCAGTTTTTGCCGATTGAAGCGGATCGGGGTCTTGCATATTTTAACGCGTATGGTGATGATACCAGAACGAGATGGAAAGAGTTCATGGAGCTTCTGCTTCAATCTGTTTCCAAGACGGAAGAGCATGACGAGATGGTGCACACAGCTTCTGAGACATTCCGCTTGTTGGATCAATGGATTAATACAGCTGACTAAGCGACAGTTATACAGTTATCATGTAAGAACAAGCGCAGGGGAGAGGATCTGTAATTCATGACCGAATCGAATTCGAGCAAAGACAACAAACAGTTAAACCGTACGCTACTGAGCCAGGGTACGTATACGAATGATCCTATAGATTTGAATAATTGTGATAAAGAGCCGATTCATATTCCGGGTTTTATCCAGCCGCATGGCGTGCTCTTGGCCGTGAACACTAGTAATATGCCCACCATTGTCCAATGCAGTCAGAATACAGAAGAGTATCTTGGTCTGGCAACAGATGAGATTTTGGGTCTTCCACTTGAATCATTGGTGGTAAGGACAGTCTACAAAATGTGATGAGCTGCACTTTCAATGCGGCGGTGACATCCGATCTACAGTACATGGATCTGACGGTTGATGTATCTGGCGAGCTACGAACTTTTTCGACAGTAATACATGAGAGTGAAGGTTTATTAATTCTGGAGATGGAACCTTCTAACCCCGACGAGAAGGCTGCTATAGAGACCAATGATTATTTGTGGATTTCACGTTTTTTTGGACGGATTAAGAGCACGAGCAACCGCACCCAGGCTAGTCAGATCGCGGCAGAGCAAGTGAAGGAAATGCTGGGATATGATCGGGTTATGATCTACGAATTCGATGAAAAATGGAACGGAAAAGTTATCGCTGAGGCGCGTGAAGAACATCTCGAACCTTTCCTGGGACATCACTATCCTGCGTCGGATATCCCTAAACAAGCCAGGGAGCTGTATCTGCGGAATTGGCTGCGTACCATTGTAGATGTGAATTATCAACCGGTAGAGATTGTACCGTTGCTTCAACCTTTGACAGGTAAACCTCTGAACTTAAGCTTATCCGTGCTTCGCAGTGTATCCCCCCTACACATTGAGTATTTGCAAAATATGGGTGTAGGCGCAACGGTGACGATCTCTCTCATTAATGACAATAAATTATGGGGCTTGATTACATGTCATCATTATTCACCAAGGTATGTGCCGCATCGCATTCGTAACTTGTGTAATTTCCTGGGGTCATTTTTCTCCAGCGAATTGTTTCAACGTCATCAACTGGACGAGTATCAGGCTGAGATTCAGTCACGTGAGCAAGCTGCACGAATCTCGAATATCTTTATAGGTAATACAAGCCCAGCAAGAGTGGTGGAGGAATTACAGGGTGAGCAACAAACTTTGCTAAATCTTATGGGAGCTTCGGGTGCGGCCGTTTGTTATCAGGACAAGCTACTGCTCTATGGGGATACGCCAACTTGGGAGCAAGTGAGAGGACTCGCAGCATGGCTGGCAGGCGAATCTGAGGATTACAGTTATCATACGTCCCAGCTAAGTTTGGAATATGAACCAGCTAAGGCGTATAAGGAAAAAGCATCCGGGATTGTATATGTTGCTATATCACCAGGACAGCATCATTACATCATCTGGTTCCGGCCAGAAGTCGTGCAGTTGGTGGATTGGGCAGGAGATCCGGCTAAAGCGGTAATCAAAAAGGATGATGGCATTCGATTGTCTCCACGCAAATCGTTTGAGAAATGGAGGGAAGTTGTGAAATCCACCTCCTATCCTTGGACAGCCAAGGAACTTAACGTGCTTCCATTGCTCAAAACGATCGTGCGCCGTCAAACTGAGAACCAGTTGGTACAAGCTGAGGAGCAGGCGTTGCAGAATGCACGTATTTTACGTCAGAATGAACAGCGATATTTGCAGCTGATGGATTTCTCACCAGTTGCTTTTCTCACCTTAACAGATGGGAAAATAATATACTGTAACAGTCGTGCAGCCGAACTACTTGGGTTTGAAACGACCAAAAATCTTATTGGCATGGACTTTAAAAGGCTGGTACCGGAGAAGGCGCAAGGAACGTTGCAGAAAAGTATTGATGAGCTACAGCGGAGCAGCACGCAGTTGTTTACGAACCAATCGTATTTCATCACAGCCACAGGAACCTCGCTGCTGCTGGAGATCACCCTTGCTTCGGTTACGCATGGGGGTAAGCCATCATTAATGGTGCTCCTTAACAGCGGTGCTTCGCATCACGATCAGGATCATTATAATCAAACAACGCATCAGCTACAGAATGTCTTAAATACGGACCCATTAACGGACATGCCCGTTCAAGCAATCTTTAAATCACAGCTGCAAAACGACTGGGATGAATGCCTACGGGACAATTGCAGCCTCGGATTGCTGTTCATTGATATAGATGATTTTCGTTCATACAATGCAACGTATGGCTTACAAGGCGGGGATCTGTGTCTGCAATGGATCGGTGAAGTGCTCACCGTTGTATGTGAGCAATATGATGCCTTAATTTCTCGCTTACAAGGGGAACCTTCATGCTGAAACTGAAGGGAACCACTTCTGAGCGTTCTGCAGAACTTGCAGAAGAGATTAGACAACATGTGCTCGCACTGCAAATCCAGCGTGATTTATCAGATCCGAATGAAGTCGTGACCGTCAGTGTTGGCGGAGCAGTATTCGTGCCTCATGAGCAGTTAACGATATCGGATCTGATCGAGAAGGCTGGTCAAGCGCTTCTGCAAGCCAAGAGTGAAGGCAAGAACCGTGTTGTGGTCGTTTAAAATCGAATGAGATATGGCGTTTGAACTAGCAACAGTTCAAACGCCATTTTTTTGTTCACCACTGGAATAGGACAAGTGTTATAATGAGCGGTATGGATACACTTGTTCGTATTCTCTACTAGAGGATGGGGTGAAGTATGAAACAATGGAAGACAATTCCAGGCAATTAGAATTTACCGAGATTGATCTAAGTGAGGATGCTAGCACAACTGAAGTTCCTATACCTGAACGATCAACTTTGACTCGCGCTCCCTTTGATAAACAAGTTACGAACGGAGGCGTTTTGTCATCGGAGCGAAGGTTCGCCCAGGAAGCACGACAATATATCGAATTGCAGGGAGAAGAGGCACCATTTGTGCCTTTTATGAGTTATTGGCCAACGTATGGTGTGATGAGCGAGTCACAACAAAAGTGGTATTTCTACTGGCGATCTGAAGTACGTGCCGAAAGATATATGGATACGGACTTGTCATATCTTTTTGTACACATCTACGAGTTAATTAATGGTATTGGATGGCAAGAGCCTGAATGGGGATATGAGCAACTAAAACGATTATGGGTTAATTATCGGGAACGATTCCCGCAACTTGATGTGTACATGCAGGATTGGCTTGTCGACTATGGGCTTGTGCATCAAGTGCAGATGTCTTTAACTGAGATCATGAATATCACTAAGAGTTATCTTCCAATGGAGATATCGGATATGGAGCTGCATCGGTTGCTGACGAGTGACGTGTCGAAATTGTCGTTGAAACTGCTCAGCAGATATTATGAATATGACATTACTCTCAGTAAATTTTATAGAGATCAAGGTCAACTTGCATTGGAACGGTATATACCACAAGTGATGGTTCTAATGGAATCCTATCTGCAACGAACCCGTGGGTAGGATTGATCGATCATTTGCAGTTGACGAAGGAGAAGAGCATCAAACGTGCGTTATTTCGCAAAGCTGTTTATGATGATACATTGTATGGAAAAGCGATTGATCTTACCTTTGTTCCCGTTGGTGACAGTGCTCCATTCTGTTCAATGATTACAAGGATTTTCCGCTGTACTGAAAATAAACTACGGGAATTACTTGGTTTCAGAGGCAGACTGCGTGGGAAGACCCTCGATACTGAATTTGCTCAAGTCATAGAGCGATATCTAGATAAGGTATTTGCTGCTGAGCAGGAAGAACTCAAAGAAAAGCCGATGGTAAGGATTGATCAGGAGAAGCTTGCCGTCTTGCAACAGGAGAGTGACTACGTTCGAGAAGCACTTATGATAGACAAACATGAATATTCGGAAGACAAGCTTGTACCAGACAATCAACTTCTGAACCAACACGAAGGGATGCAAGTGACAGAAGAACATACCTTACCGAAGATGGACGAAGTCAAGATGACTCTTCAGTTAGAGGATCTCAATATACAGCACACAATGGAAACCATGGAATCCTACGATAGTAGTACCGATATGAAGTCAAAAGAAGAAGACTTCACCTTAAAATGGAATGATTCCTCCATAGCAGAATTGGATGATGAATGGATTCTTTTTGCAGATGAGTTGGCTCCGCGACATGTGCAGGCGATATATGCATTATTAGGTGATGAACCTGATCGAGAGCTGGTGCAGGTGGCTGAGCGGAATGGTACAATGCCCACCCTTTTGCTCGATGAGATCAACGATGCAGCTATGGAAACGATCGGTGATCTACTCATTGATAACGACCGGATTGTTCCGGAGTATATAACTGTGTTTGAACATGTGAAGAGGTGATATGTAATGACAGAACTTAAAATACCGAAACGAATCACAACTGCTCTTGTCAATTCCTTAACCGCGGGTGTTGTGCCGCGGATTGGACTGGAGCAGATTGCGGTTGGCCGGAAACCTGAAGTAGGGGCAATTTTGCGAGATATGGACAATATCGCAGAAGGCGGCGCTGCATTTAAACTGATTACAGGTCGATATGGTAGTGGTAAAAGCTTTCTTTTGCAAATGATTCGCAATTATGCGATGGATCGAGAGTTTGTCGTGGCGGACGCTGACCTGTCCCCTGAGCGAAGACTTGTAGGAACCAAAGGTCAAGGACTGGCTACATATCGTGAGTTGATGACCCGCCTGTCTACACGTACACGTCCGGATGGCGGCGCATTGGAGCCTATTTTACAGAAATGGATTGCAGCGCTGCAGCAGCAAACGATGCAAAATAACGGATTAAGACCAGACGATCCAGCACTTGCCCTGCAAGTAGAGCAACAGATCTATGCCGTAACGAATGAGATGCAGAATCTGGTTCATGGATTTGATTTTGCTAAAGTACTGGCCTCGTACTGGAACGGCTATAAGCTCGGTGACGATGATCAGAAGCAAGCAGCTCTCCGCTGGTTAAGAGGGGAATATTCAACCAAGACAGAAGCCAAGAAAGAACTGGCTGTTGGCGTAATCATTGACGATGATAACTGGTACGATTATTTCAAATTATGGTCTGAGTTTATCGCCAAAATCGGATATAAAGGTTTGCTGTTGTTTATTGATGAGGCAGTTAATCTGTACAAAATTACAAATAGCGTATCGCGTCAGAGTAACTATGAGAAGCTGCTCACGATGTTTAATGATACGATGCAGGGTAAGGCAGAACATCTGGGCATTTTTGTAGGAGGAACCCCGCAGTTTGTGGAGGATGAACGTAGAGGGTTGTTCAGTTATGAAGCGCTACGTTCCAGACTGATTGACGGCCGTTATGCAGCAAGAGATTATGCCAATTATACGGGGCCTATCTTGAAGCTATCCATGTTATCTCATGAGGAAATTCTAATTCTACTACAAAAGCTTCGCCAGATTCATGCCTTGCATTTTGGTTATACTGCAAGTTTACACGATGACGAATTAGTTGATTTTATGCAAATTGCAGTTAACCGACTTGGTGCCGATGAAATGCTCACTACCCGTGAAGTGGTAAGAGATTTTATGGATGTGCTGCACACATTGCACCAGAATCCTGAAGTGACATATACACAATTGCTTGGAGAGCGAGCTGCTAAACCCGACGGATCGGGCAAAACAAGCGGTTCATCATCATCTGCAGATGAGCTGGATGATTTTCTCGCGGAATTTGAGTTATGAGCGAAGCGAACCCTTTTTATCGATTAGCGCCGTTTGTCCAGGAATTTATATATAAAAAAGATGGGAATCTCTTCGTCCAGCCCAGATCGAAGCGTGCAATATTTGTTTTCATACGCCACATCATATGTTGATTGCAGCGGGTACAGCCTCTGGCAAGACGGAAGCGGCTTTTTTCCCTGCGCTAACAGAATTGTACGAACGTCCATCTAAGTCGGTTGGAATTTTGTATATTGGACCGTTGAAAGCACTGATTAATGACCAATTTGAGCGGCTGAAGGATTTGTTGTCTGAAGGCAACATTCCAGTGTGGCATTGGCATGGAGATGTAGCTCAAGCGGAGAAAACACGTTTGGTGCGAAATCCGTCGGGTGTACTTCAGATTACACCGGAATCACTTGAAGGTCTGTTGATGAATCGACCGAATGCGATCCCAGCTCTTTTTCATGACCTGAGGTATATCATTATTGATGAAGTGCATGCTTTTATGGGAGCAGATCGGGGTATTCAAGTACTGAGTGAGCTGGCTCGAATTGAACGTATGGCAGGATGCAAGCCACGCCGTGTGGGCTTATCCGCAACCCTCAGCGATTACGATGCAGCGACTGCATGGCTTGCAGCCGGAACGGATCAAGGCGTAGATGTTGTCTCTTCGCCTGGTGGCCGAAAATTGCGCCTTCGGGTTGAACATTTCTCGTTCCCGGATGCTCGTGATGAAGAGCAGGCAGAGCATCTGCATAATGCCCGTAAAGCGTATTATGATTTTATCTACGAAAGTACTCATCGGAAGAAGGCTTTAGTCTTCACCAACAGTCGGACTGATGCTGAAGTTACCATCCTTGAGCTACGGCGAGTTGCAGCGAGAAGGCAGGAGCGTGATGTATTTCACGTCCACCATGGCAGCATATCCGCGATGCTGAGAGAAGAGACGGAGGCCGCCTTGCGAACAGGGGCAGGGCCAGCGGTAGCCGCAGCAACCGTAACACTGGAACTCGGCATTGATCTTGGAGAACTAGAACGGGTTGTGCAGCTTGGTGCGCCTTACAGTGCGTCGAGCTTTGTTCAACGACTAGGGCGATCGGGTCGACGGGATGATATGGCTTCGGAGATGTTATTTGTATGCCCAGAGGAAGAGGCGGAGGATGCTGAACTCCCTGCATGTATGCCGTGGACGTTACTTCGCGCGATTGCAGTCATTGAATTATATGTGAAGACGAAGTGGGTTGAACCACTTGAAGCTCGTAAAATGCCGATGGGAGTGCTCTACCATCAGACGATGAGTATGCTCAAAAGTATGGGTGAAGCCGAACCTAGAGAGCTGGCAGAGGCTGTCCTTTCGCTTGCCCCTTTTTCGCAGATCAACAGCAGTCAGTATGATGTTTTTCTAAATTATCTGATTGATACCGATCATTTGCAGTGGACAGAAGAGCGGACGTTAATTATTGGACTAACGGGGAGAAAACGGTAAATAATTATCGTTTCTACGCCGTTTTCAAGGATGATGAAGAGCATAAAGTGTTGAATGTTTCAGAAGAAATAGGCTCCATTACGACTGTACCGCCACCAGGCTACTGCTTCTCTCTTGCAGGGAAACTGTGGAAGGTCGAAGAGGTGGATCGTAAGCATAAGTCTGTGTACGTGAAGTCAGCGAAGGGCAAAGTGGATACATTATGGCTTGGAGCAGGCGGCGATATTCATACGATGGTGATTCAGAAAATGAGAGAAGTGTTGTCGAGTTCAGTCATCTATCCGTATCTATCACCACAGGCAGTGAATCGACTAGAGCGGGCGCGTAGATTGGCTCGTGAGACAGGATTACTGAAGCAAGTCGTCATACCAGCAGGCGGTGATTCACATTATGTATTGCCCTGGGTAGGTAGCAAAGCATTTCGTACATTAGAGCGACTTATGAAGCATAATCTATCAACCAAGTTAGCATTACGGTCTGTGGTGCCAATGGAGCCTTATTATTTTGTCGTCGCTGGCCAAGTTGATGCACGCACATTGTTAGCTGAAATCATGAGTGAATGTCGGGCAGTTGAGGATGCATCTGCGTTGCTTGCTGAGGATGAAGCACCATACCTTGGTAAATACGATGAGTTTGTAGCTCCGCCATTAATTCGCGATGCTTTTGCGGTGGATGGTTTGGATCTGCCTGGACTACAATCAGGCTTACAGCAAACGCTGGAATGGGATACAACGGACGTATAACATATGTAGGGCGTAAGAGATTGTACAACATAAGTTATCCATTTTAAATTTGTAAAAGAGGGTTGACACCATCTCACCTCCCATGTAATATATGAAAAGTCGTCACAGAAGAACACATCACAAAAGCATATTTATTTCGTATAACCTCGCAGGCCGAAAGTGTACACAGGGCGAGGGTCTCTACGGGAAGCCTATACTTCCTAACTACGATGCCAAGGGATTCATGTATTCCTTGCACGTAGTTAGGATTTTTTTGCATTTTGGATGTGTCTTTCTGAGCAGGGTTTATTTAAATTGATTGTTGGAACATCAGGAGGTTTGTTCATCAATGAAATATTATCTATCTGTTCTTGCGGGAGCAATGAGTTACGGTATATTATCCACGATCGTGGTTTTGGCTTATGGTGAAGGCTATAAGTTAGGTGAGGTTGTGGGCACACAACTGATTACAGGGTTCATTCTTTCGTGGATGCTGGCACTATACACAAGATTTAACATGAAACGTAAACATAATAACGCAGGTAAATCGTCATCTGCACCAACTCGTGTTTTTCAGAAATTAACGTGGAAACAGCGTTTAATACTTATGGCGGCCGGCACACCGACCGTAATTACCGGTTTGGTTTATTATCAATCACTGCGATACATTCCGGCATCACTTGCCATTATCCTATTATTTCAATTCACATGGATTAGCGTATTGATTCAGGCCGTGAGCAAGCGACAACGTCCGAATAAAGTCACTCTGTTCACACTAGTTATCCTCTTTGGGGGACACTGCTGGCTGCAGGTTTCCTCGAACAGGGTCTTGGTGAATTTAGTGGTCTAGGGATTGCACTGGGACTTATGGCGGCTGTAAGTTATTCTTTGTTTGTTTTATTCAGTGGAAAAGCAGTTCCCTCTGCACATCCTGCATTTCGCAGCGCATGGATGGTGACTGGTGGTTTGGTTCTGTTATGCATTCTTTTCCCGCCGACGTTCTTGTTTAATGGCTTGATCTGGAGCCAGTTGCTCGTCTTTGGTTTCTTGCTTGGATTCTTCGGAGCTTTTATTCCACCAGTACTGTTCGCTATTGGCGTTCCGCATATTGGAGGGGATATGGCAGGCATACTAGGAGCGGTAGAACTTCCGGTTGCAGTGCTGCTCTCAGCGATTGTTCTTCATGAGCATGTTAGCGTATTGCAATGGTTCGGAGTTATTGTGGTGTTACTTGGCGTTGCCTTGCCTGAGTTGCACAAGTTAAGGTTAAAACGAACCTCGCCATCATATTCATGAAATAGTCATTTTTAATAAAAAATGAACGAGTTTACCTGAAGAAGCCTGAATAATCAGGCTTTTTTCTATTTATAAACTAAGTTTTCGATTGAGAATGTATGACTGCTCTGGCATTGAGGCTGGCTATAGCCCACTGGAGTCATTTTAATTTTGAGATGAATCAGGTATGCTTAAAACGTGTGCTTGAGCAATGAATGATGGAAAGAGGAGCGTTGATATGAATAGTTGGATCCGTAAAGCTTGGCCAATGTTAACGTTGGGTCTTGCTGTAGTTGTTTTACTTGGTTCGTTTCTAGTGTTTTTTATGGGTAAAGATATGTCCCCAGGTTCGGAAAGCGCCAAAGCCGCGAATGCAGCTAAAGCCGAGACAGCAGAAGATCTGCAGGGATTTGAAGTTATTGATGTGAGTGTAAGTAACGATGGTTTTGGCCCAGATGTCATTGAAGTAAAGGCGGGGGTTCCTACCAAAATTAATTTTATTCTTACTCGGCAAGTTACGCATGTTAAGTCATTGTTGTCCAGTGATCTTGGCATGGATCTATACATGCAAAAGGGTGATAATTACTACACGGTCGATCCTGATTTAAAACCAGGTGAATACCAAATCCATTGCGGTATGTATATGATTTATGGAAAAATCAAAGTTGTCTAAAATGAAGGAGCAGGGTTGGGGTAACCGAATCTTTGCTCCTCTTTTGCATGCATGATATCATGGTAGAGTCATATATTCCATCTGGAGGTGCAAATATGAAAGCGCTATTTATTGGAGGCACAGGAACAATCAGTACAGCCATAACAACTCAACTTGCCGAGCAGGGCTGGGAGCTATATCTCATCAATCGAGGGAATCGAAATGCCAATCTTCCTGCGGAAGTGAAGGTATTGCAAGCGGATATCAATGACGAAGCACGAGTAGCAGAGCTGATTGCCGATCTGAATTTCGATGTGGTGGCAGACTTTATTGCATTTGTACCCGCACAGTTGGAGCGAAATTATCGGCTGTTCAAGGACAAAACCAAACAATTTATATTTATTAGCTCTGCATCAGCATATCAGACCCCGCTTGCAGATTATCGAATTACGGAAGGCACGCCATTATCCAATCCGTATTGGGAATATTCTCGCAACAAGATTGCTTGTGAGGAATATCTATTAAAGCAATATCGGGAGCAAGGATTTCCGATAACGATTGTACGTCCAAGTCATACGTATAACGAGCAATCCGTACCTTTAGGTGTTCATGGTGCGCAAGGTAGCTGGCAGGTGCTTAAGCGTATGCTTGATAATAAACCGGTCATTATTCATGGTGACGGCACGTCACTGTGGACCATAACGCACAATAGCGATTTTGCAAAAGGCTTCATCGGTCTGATGGGCAACATCCATGCGATCGGAGAATCCGTACATATTACGTCGGACGAATCCGTCACGTGGAATCAGATCTATGAGATCATTGCGAGTGCGCTTGGCGTTAAGCTTCATGCCGTACACGTATCCTCCGAGTTCCTGGCTGGCTGCAGTGATCAGGATCTGCGAGGAGGATTACTTGGCGACAAGGCAAATACCGTTGTATTTGATAATAGCAAGCTCAAAAGGCTGGTGCCGGAGTTCGTAGCAACAACGCGCGCGGATCAAGGCATTAGAGACACTGTTGAGCATATTCTTGCCCATCCTGAGCTTCAAAAAGAAGATCCAGAGTTCGATGCATGGTGTGACAAGGTCGTTGGTGTGCTGGACGAAGCTTTACTTAAGATTAGAAATGAATTGTGAGGGGGGGAGACATGACTCAGGATAGTCATCGATTGATCAAAGAAATTAAGAAGACTGTAACGATGGATTATTTACTTCATGTTCCCAAAACGGTTACAGAAACAAACGACCTTTGGCCCGTCATTCTATTTCTCCATGGTTCCGGTGAACGTGGAACGGATTTGAACCAGCTTCGGCAGCATGGTCTTCCTCAGATCGTAGAACAGGATGAAGAATTCCCATTTATCGTTATCTCACCTCAATGTCCAGAGGACGAATTCTGGGCCAATGAGAAAGAAGCCGTTATAGCCATTGTGGAATATGTACTGGCCAATTATGCGGCCGATCCCAAACGGGTATACCTAACTGGTTTAAGTATGGGAGGATATGGTGCATGGCATCTACCTGCTGACTATCCGGGCGTTTTTGCGGCTGCAGTACCAATCTGTGGAGGTTGTAATCCAGCCAAGGCAGTTGCATTACAACGATTACCTATCTGGGCTTTTCATGGTGCTAAGGATGATGTGGTACCGCTCTCGGAATCACAAGGAATTGTGGATGCACTCCTTGCTTTGAACGCGGATGTTAAACTTACCGTCTACCCTGAGGGTGATCACGATGCTTGGACTGAAACATACAATAATCCTGATCTGTATAAGTGGTTTCTTCAACATTCTCTATAGTTCAATCTAGTTAGATTTGATATAGCTACACCGTGATTAAGTATTTACATTCGTTAAGTGAATCGTTATAATCAAGAAAAAATGACACTGGTTAGGGGAGGCACCCCAGCAGAGGACTTAGTCCTTTGTTGGGGTGCCTCCTTTTTTTGGTGTACCCAAAGGAGAGCAGACGCTTGGCTAAATCGAATAAACGTGTGAAGAAACAAGCTGAACAGCTTACCAAAGTTGTGCTTGCATTTGCTTTATTATCTCCTCATGCCTTGATGTATGAGATTGGTTCAACTGCTGTGATGGCTGAAGCTGTGGAGACGATCGGTGTAGTATCGGATACTGCAAGCATGAAGGCAGTTCAGTCCTCCAAAGTGAAGGTGGAGATGAATAGTGAGGGCAAATACAGAATAGTATTACTGCCTAATACCAATGTGTTTTATGGTGGTGATACAGGCAATGTATCCACTATTATTGACCATAATGGCACAGCCATTAATTTCAAATCCTTGCCGCTCAACTATTATCGAATCCACAACAATGTGATCGAGATGTCAAGGCAAAAGGATAACGTGGAGTATATTTTGCGAGTATCCATCGTAAATGCGACCTCTCAAGGAGGCTATATGAAAGTTGAACTGGAAGCCGTCAATCGCAGTGGTTCAGCGATGAATCTCGGAGGCACGTTCTATTGGGATACGATGGTGAATGGTAATGATGCCTCGCCGTTTGAGGTGATTGAGAACGGTTGGCGCAATTATAGTGGAGGCGTACAGGTCACGGCTTTTTATGCCAATACGTACAATGTGGTGGATGCAGATCGAATCTACATGGGTCAATACAGCAGTCCAGATAGTGCCCGGCTCACAGGAGGTCAGCACCCTTCGACGTTTGTTCCAGGACAGACTGTAACGGCGAGTGATACAGCTGCACAATTCTGGTGGGATGGTAAGGCAGTAGCTAATCAAACGTCTCGCAAATTTTCAACGATTGTAGGCATTGGTCCCAAGAATGCCCCACCTTCGTTTGCCTTGACTGCACCTTCAACGGGTCAGACATATTATAAGGGAGAACAGCTTCAGATTGTTGGTACAACCCGAGATACCGATGTTGGAGATCTGTTGACGGTCAAATGGTCGATAGACGGAGGAGAAGAGAATACGTTGACACAGATCCGAGCTACGGGAGCTAATCAGAGTTTTAATACAACGTATACTTTGCCTAATACACTGAGCGATGGGACACACACGTTGCAGGTATGGGTTATGGATGACAAAGGAGGAGTGTCTTCAGCAGGAACGGTACATTTTACGGTTCGGAGTTTCGTCGTTCCCGGGACACCGACGTTTACCTCTGTTAACAACAATAGTCTACTTGCAAGCTGGGACAAAAAAGCGAATGACTCATCAGTTACATACGAACTGAAGAATCTAACAACCAATCAGAGCTACGACACAGGTTCACTACATAGTCGGCAGATCACAGGACTGACACCGAATACGAATTATTCATTTGCAGTACGTGCCAAAAATTCAAGCGGTACCTACACAGGTTTTTCAAGCCCATCTACTGTATTCACTCATGCTAATATTCCAGCGGATGCTAGTGTAGCGCAATCTGGAAACTCCGTTATAGCTAGCTGGGGTTCGAATGGTAATCCTGCCGGGACGAAATACAAAACTGAAATTCGCACATCAAGTGGGCAAGTGCTTGTAACAGGTGAGACGACGAACACCCGAGCAGACCTTACATTGACAGGGCTAGCCGATGGTAGATATGAGGTTTTCGTTGCCGCCATTAACGGCGCAGGTATCCAGACAGCCTCTCAGTCTGCAGGACAGATCATGAAGGATACGACGGGGCCAACAGCTCCAACGGTTGTTGCTCATCCTTCTTCGTGGACTAAGGAAGATGTTCAGATTACGATTACACCAGGAAGCGACGAGTTAAGTGGTATTTTGAAGACGCAGGTGAAGGTTGGTATAGGGGAAGATTGGCGAGATTATAGCGAGCCTTTTACGGTTTCTTTTGAAGGAAAGACGGTCATTACAGCAAGAAGCATCGACACTTTCGGTAATATCGGACAGGAGACATCGGTGTGGGCAAGAGTCGATCGTACTGCTCCAACAGCGCCAGTAATTTCTTTAAACCCTCCAGGGTGGACGAAGTCCGGAGTAACGGTAACTTTGACGGAAGGCAGAGATGAAGCAAGTGGTGTTGCTGTCACGGAGTATAGGTTAGGTGATGAAGGAGAATGGATTTCTTATAAGGAACCTTTTACGATAGATATAGAAGGCATTACCGAAATTCAAGCGCGTAGTGTAGACTATGCTTCCAATATTAGTTCCCTATCATCGTCCAATGTGAGGATTGACAAGACAGGGCCGGAGGAACCCAAGATTGTTTTAAGTGAAGAGAACTGGACGAACCATGATGTTACGATAGTGATAACTAGTGGAGAGGATTACGGAAGTAGGCTAAGCAAAACTCAGTATCGATTAAACGAACAGGGGCCATGGATCGACTACATTGGTGAAGTTACAGTTTCTCATGAAGGAGAGACAACGGTATATGCGCGTTCATTGGATCTCGTCGGTAATGTGAGCCGTATAGCGAATTCAACCATTCGAATAGATAAGACTGCTCCGACGGACCCAACAATCACATTAGCACAATCCGGATGGAGCAAGAATCCCGTAGAATTTACGCTTGGAGGTAGCATAGACAAACAAGACATTACGTATGAGTACAGCCTTGACGGGGAGTCATTTATTACTGGAGATCGCGGTGTCATAAGTACCAATGGAATCACAACCTTAAGAGCCCGAGCGATAGACGCTGTGGGTAACGTTGGTAAAGTCAGCACACGTGAGGTGTACATTGATCAGGCAGCTCCTAGCGTTACATTTTCACCTAATGGACAACAATGGACAGACACTGATATTACGACGACGATCCGGTTTGAAGATGCTGATTCAGGCATAGATGAGTCAAAACGATTATATAAAATAACGGGCAGTGAAGCACCACCAGAGGACTGGTTCGAGGCTATTTCAGATGAACAGACTGTTGAATTGACTTCAGAAGGCATCTGGTATATCCATGTCAGAGCAACTGACCATGCAGGAAATACATATCAGACCGTATCAGCACCATATCAGATTCAGCGTAAACCGGTGAGACCCAAAAAGGTAACTATGACACAAGTTGGCGAAACGTCAACGGAACTTACCATCGATCTACCCACGGGAGATTCCTACACGGACGGATATCATTATAACATTCATAATAAAACGACAGGTCAGTCGTGGACATTGGATTATCCAAGACATACCTTCGTCGATACGGGTCTAAGTGGAGGTCATACGTATGAGTATGAGGTGGTAGCCCGAAATCATACAGGGACGAGCGAAGCGGTATTAGTGCAGGTATTGACACTTCCGGCAGCGCCTCAATCTGTGCAAATTCGCAAGGTGGAGTCCCAGCCAGACATGGCTGAGCTCTCCTTCGAACCTGTGGAGGGCGCATCGGCTTACCGTGTTACTGCTGAAACTGCAGATGGTCAACTTGTATATGATCAGTCCGTTTCTGATCCAAGCCATGTTCCTTACCTAACCAATCTCATCCCAGGTACAATGCATACCATTTCGGTCACGGCTAGTAATGGAACGGGTGCTGGGCGAAGTAGCGGGATAGGATTCCTTACTTTACCTGGAGTACCTGGCGAATTAACTGCTGTACAGATTCGAGAGCATGAGATATCTCTAACTTGGGACAACGTTCTTTCTGCTACATCTTATCTGCTCTCCGTGAAGGAATAAACGTCTACGAAGGAACAGAGACGGAATATGAAGACAAGAGGTTGGAGAGCGGCACGGCGTACAGTTACGAGTTAGTAGCGGAGAATGAAACTGGACAGGGACCAGCATCAACAACTCGCACATTAATGACGTTACCTGACGCAGTTACGGCGTTAAGAATTAGCGATTCGACAACCAGCAGTTTACGTATGAGTTGGGATGGTGTTAGAGGCGCGGATCATTATGCGATCTATGTAAATGGAGTTAAGCAGGATACAGCTCCTTCTGGAACAGAGGAATGGGTTGTGACAGGACTTGTGGCTGGAATGAATTATGAACTGCAAGTGCAGGCAGTGAATATCAGTGGGCAGGGAGTGTCGACTTCTATTACAGGCACAACACTTCCTGAAGTTCCTTCAGGACTAAGTGCGGATCAACTAACAGAGACAGGTGCGGTTGTAAGCTGGGATGCTGTATCTGGGGCGACCAAATATCGAGTAACAATCGATGGTCAGAGCTACGAGATATCCGATACACATCTGACATTACGTCACCTTCAGGCAAGCAAGCACTATACCTATCAGGTAGGGGCGGGAAATGCTGCTGGATATGGTGCAGATGCCGTGGGAGAACTGCTAACTCTACCAAGCAGACCCGAGGGACTTACGGTTACACGTACAGATGAGACGAGTATAGCTATGAAGTGGGAGCCAGTAGATACGGCTAACAACTATATTGTGAGTGTGAATGGAACTGAGGTGGGTAGAACCTCTGAACCTGAATACATTGCAGCGAATCTACTTCCTGGGATGGAATATGTGTTAGAAGTGCAGGCGGTCAACGAATCAGGCGCGGGAGAGTCCGCACAGCTTATTCATCTATCCCAACCTACTCAGCCCGACAATCTTGTAATTACACCTGAAGCACATCAGGCAGAAGTAACATGGTCGGTAGTTGAGGGAGCATCTGAATATGTGATTGAACGTGGGGGACAAGAGATATATCGTGGACGAGAAACTCGGGTGATCTTACCAGGATTAATGGAAGGAACGCAGTATGCCTATACGCTGAGAGCCCTGAATAGACAAGGAACTAGCTCCGAAAAGGTAGACGTGCCCATTCTGACTTTACCTGCCCAGCCGCATGAAATGAAAACACTCGATGTGAACACAACCGGGTTGCATTTAGATTGGACCACATCAGAGGTACGAGGAGCAGATGGATATATCCTTGAACGTGATGGACAGGTTATTGCACGAATCGAATCTGACAAAACTGCTTTCGAGGATAAGCATTTATCTCCGGGTACTAAATATGTCTATTCGCTTCGTGCATTTAACGGTAGTGGTGAAGGGAAAGCACTTAACTATTCGGTAACGACGCAAACAGAACCCATTCGTGGCACGGCTATTACGAAAAATAATGGCACCCATGAGATGGGCTTGAAATGGGAGCCGGTGCAGGGGGCAACTGCTTATGAGATTCGAAACAAGGTTACAGGTGAGATACAAACGGTGACTGAATCTCTGGCGCAGCTCGTCAATCTGGAGAGTGGAACAGCTTACACACTTGAGCTTGTCGCATTGAATGAGGATGGACAACGTTCAGAAGCTGTTCAGATTGAAGTGTTAACCAAGCCACTTTCTCCACAGACGGTAACGGTCTCAGATATTACCGATGAATCGGTAGTCCTTGATCTAACAGGTAGCTCTACTGAAGGGGCGAGCCAGTTAATCATTTTGCGTGATGGTATTGAGGTAGGGAGAGTACCGGCAGGTACAGCATCGCATGAGGATAGTGGTCTAACACCAGGAGAGAAGTACACCTATACGATTAGAACCTCCAATGCATCAGGGGATAGTGAATCGGGATTTGACGTAGGAATACAAATGCTGCCTGCTACGACGCTGGATCCAGTGTTACCACAAGAGGTTAGCCAGACGGAGACTGTACTTATTTGGGATAAAGTGCAAGGTGCAGAGGGGTATATCATTCGTATTGGAGATCAAATGATCTCCACAATAGATGATCATGAGATAACCGAGTTCAAACTTACACATCTTACGAGCGCTGCACCATATACTGACGTTCAGATCGTTCCATACAATGCGACTGGTGAGGGGAGTCCAATTGTCGTTTCACCGTTTTATACCAAGCCCCATGTGGAATCGATTGAAATGAAATTGAGTCCAGAGACAACACAGGCTAGTATGATATGGGAATTTCCGTATTCGAACGAAATATTTGTGGTGTTGTTAGATGGAATTGAGGTTCATCGAGGCAAGCAGAAGGAGCTGGTGATGGATCAACTAGATGCTGGGACGAAGTATATCGTTGAACTGTACACGGAAAATGAGCAAGGCGATGCTTCGGCGAAGCTATCGTATGATCTTCTGACGAAGCCGGATGCACCACCGGAAGTTGCTTATCGTTCAACGAAGGATAGCATTCGTCTATTGTTTGATCACAGCCATGTACAAGGAGCCGATCAGTTCATTATTGAAAGGGATGGCGAAGAAATCAGCCGAGTAGCTATAGATGCGTTATTTTATGAGGACCAGATTCTGGAGCCTGGAAGTCACTATAGTTACACGATCCGCACGTTGAACGAATCCGGGGTGAGTGAAGCTGCCTATCAACTGAATGCTGTCACTTTGCCGGGCGATCCAACAACTCAGCCGATCGTGCAGGATCGTACACAGCATGGTGCAGATATCCTATGGGAGATCGTTCCGGGTGCATCTGGATATCGAATCTATCAAGATGGGGAACTTCTTGCAACAACAACCGAAACGTCCGTGCATCTATCAGGGCTGAATACGGCTGAGCGTTATAACAATTTTGCAATCATTCCTTATAATGAGGCGGGAGATGGTTCGCAGATTACTGTGCCAGAATTCGAAACGTTGCCTTCAGACAAATTTACGGTTTCAGCTGTAGCCCGAGGGACGAGTGATATCGTACTTAGATGGAATTTGGATTCCCGTAATGAGATGATTGTTGTTGAGTATAACGGGCGGGAAATTTATCGCGGGAAAGAGCGAAGCTATACTTGGACGGGACTTACAGGTGGACAGCATTATGAAGTACAAGTCTGGACTGAAAATGAGGCTGGAGAACGAAGCGAACGACAGATCGCATCTGTCACGACATTAGCGTATCCATCTTCAAACGTAGGTGACGGAAGTGCTTCCGGGATTTCATCCGACAAGTCGGATAATTCAGCATCGGTTGTTATAGAAGCAGACAAGGATAAGAATCCGGAACAGGACAAGCAAACACCACTGCCTATCAAAAAGGAATTAAAATTTGTAGACATCGATCATACATTCAACAAGGAACAGATTACATTGCTTGCTGAACAAAACATCATTCAAGGTGTAAGTGAAACACGGTTTGAACCTCGGCGTCCAATCACACGGGCAGAATTCACGGCACTTCTTGTTCGTTTATTGAAGCTGGATACGTCAGCCCAATATGATCACGCTTTTGAGGATGTAAACGTAGAAGATTGGTTTGCCCCTGAGATTGAAGCTGCAATCAGACATGATATGGTTCATGGGATGGGTAACGGGAAATTTGCGCCCCATGCACTTGTGACCCGTGAACAAGCATCGAAGATCATTGCCAATGTAGTTCGCGCACTGAACTCGGAACCGAATTCCAAGTCAAAATCAGGTCGGATTGCCTTCACAGATCAAGTCAATGTATCCCACTGGGCAACGGAGGAAGTGAAGGAGCTCGCTGAACTATATTTGCTTACAGGTTATGAAGATGGAAGCTTCCGTCCTTTGCAGCATCTGAACAGAGCTGAAGCTGCTGCATTAATTTATCGATTGCAGAAGCTAATAAGTACGCTGGAAATGAATCGAGATTTGTCTTAACCATGTCACTGGGACAAAGAATATGAGGCAGCGCGTGAAGAGCTTCAGTGCATAACCCTTCATTACCTTTGCTATCGAAAACGCTCATGCTATAATGAGATGCTATATAAGTCAATAATAAGGGTAATGAACAGTGGTGATGACTAATGAATAATAAATTTATTCGGATCTATGAGGATATCGCAGCAGATATTCGGACAGGGGAAATCGAGGCAGGAACACTGCTTCCATCTGAGCTGGATCTGACTGAGCAATATCAAACGTCCAGAGAGACCATCCGCAAAGCATTGAAAATGTTATATGAAGAAGGATACATCCAGAAGATTCAAGGCAAAGGTTCCATTGTATTGGACATTCGCAAAATTGACTTTCCTATTTCTGGTCTTGTAAGCTTCAAAGAACTAGCCCAAAAAATGGGTCACCGTGCGAAGACATATGTTAACGTGTTCGAAGAGCGAGAAGTGGATCAGAACTTATTCAAGCAGATTAACTTTGCGCTGAACGAGAAGGTCTGGGAAATTGTACGTGTGCGTAATGTAGACGGGGAGCATGTCATTCTGGATAAGGATTATATTAGCCAGAAGCTTGTTCCGGGGCTTAACAAGGAAATCTGCAATAATTCGATCTACGAGTATATTGAAGGAGAGCTGGGCCTCGCCATTTCGTTTGCCAAGAAAGAGATATTGGTTGAAGAGCCTACGGAAGAGGATCGGAAATGGCTTGATCTGGATGGATTTCATAACGTTGTTGTGGTGAGGAGCCAAGTGTACCTTGAGGATGCCAGCCCGTTCCAGTACACGGAATCTAGACATCGTCCCGATAAGTTTAAATTTGTTGATTTTGCCCGACGTCGATAAGTTGGGTTGAAGTCTAAAACTAAAGAGTACCTGTTCACATCTTTGGATGTGGATGGGTGCTTTTTTGTCATCACTTCTAAGTGTTTTTGAATATTTCCGTTTATATTTAAAATCTTTTTGTTTTCAAAACAAAACAAAGATGTTAAACTCTGATTAGGAATAAAACAAACATTATCGGAGGGAAACGAATGGTACAGAGTTTATGGAATTCAGCGCAGGCTTCAGAGAAAACAACAGGACTAGATCAATTGGTTTACCGCTCCAATCTGATTGGTGCCGATCGCAGTGTGTGCAATATTTTCGGCGGGAACACATCGACCAAAACAACAGTACACGATTTCCGTGGTCGTGAGATCGAAGTTATGTATGTTAAAGGTAGCGGCTCTGACTTGGGCTCCATGCAAGCGAAGCATTTTACAGGACTTGCACTTGAGGACATTCGTCCATTAATTGAACGGGAATCCATGACAGATGAAGAGATGGTTGAGTATTTGGGGCATTGCATGATTGATTCCAAACACCCACGTGCTTCCATTGAGACACTCTTACATGCGTTCCTTCCATATAAACATGTTGACCATACACACCCAGATGCCATAATTAGTTTGTGTTGTGCAGATAACGGAAAAGAATTAGCAAGAGAAATTTACGGAGACCGCTTCGTATGGGTACCGTATGTGCGTCCTGGTTTTACATTATCTAAAATGATTGCTGAAAGCGTATTCGCCAATCCCAATGCAGAGCTTGTACTCATGGAGAAGCATGGATTGGTTACTTGGGGAGAGACGTCAGAAGAGTGTTATGCACAGACAATCAAAATCATCAACGAAGCGGAAGCTTTCATTGAAGCAAGGGTAGACGAGGCAAGCCTGTTTGGCGGCGTGAAGCATCCGGCACTTGCAGTTGAGGTTCGTCGTGAGATCGTATCTCGTGTGATGCCAACGATTCGAGGAGCGGTATCAGATAGCAAAAAAATGATTTTGTCCTTTGACGATCAAGATGACGTTCTTGCTTTCGTAGGTGGAGCTGACTCACCGCAACTATCCCAAGTTGGAGCAGCGTGCCCGGATCATTTGGTACATACCAAAGTGGTACCATTGTTTATTGATTGGACACCTGATGCAGACGATATTGAAGGACTTCAAGCGAAGCTGGTTGATGGCGTAGCAGCGTATAAAGAGCAATATCAACAATATTTTGAAAGCAACAAAAATGAAGGCGATGTGATGTTCGAAGCTGCACCACGGGTTATTTTGATTCCAGGCGTAGGTATGATTAACACAGGTAAGAGCTGGGCGCTTTCCCAGGTCAGTGGAGCGTTGTACCATAGAGCCATTGCCGTGATGCGTGGGGCAACCAGTCTCGGACAATTCGTATCGCTTAGTGCCAATGAGTCTTACAATGTGGAATACTGGCCACTTGAGCTATACAAGCTTTCTCTTGCACCAGCGGAGACGGAGTTCTCTCGTAAAGTTGCTTTCATTACAGGAGGCGCTGGAGGCATCGGAAGTGAAACAGCGCGTAGATTGGTATCTGAAGGAGCACATGTTGTCCTCGCTGATCTGAATCTTGAAGGTGCACAGAAGGTCGCACAGGAGATTAATGATCAATATGGCGCCAATCGTGCTTATGCACTTAAAATGGATGTAACCGATGAAGCGGCTGTTCAAGCGGCATATGCCGAAGTTGCCATACAATATGGCGGCGTGGACATCATCGTGAACAATGCAGGGTTAGCGACTTCTAGCCCATTTGACGAGACATCCTTGAAGGAATGGAACTTGAACATGAACGTACTGGGTACAGGTTACTTCCTCGTTGCGCGTGAAGCCTTCAAGCTGATGAAACAACAAGGAATCGGGGGCAGCATGGTCTTCATCGGCTCCAAAAACTCGGTATATGCTGGAAAAAGTGCATCCGCATACAGTTCTGCTAAAGCACTTGAAGCTCATCTTGCTCGTTGCATTGCGGCTGAAGGCGGAGAGTATGGCATTCGTGTAAACACGATTCTACCAGATGCTATTCTGCAAGGTTCGGCGATCTGGAACGGTTCTTGGAGAAATGAGCGTGCGGCAGCATACGGCATCGAACCGGATCAATTAGAAGAGTATTACCGTAAACGTACCACGCTACTTGTTAATATCTATCCAAGAGATATCGCAGAAGGCATTGCTTTCTTCGCTTCTTCCAAGTCGGAAAAAACAACGGGATGCATGATGACCATTGATGGCGGTGTTCCAGCAGCGTTCACACGTTAATAGAGTTTGTCTCAAAGCTTCATATTGAATTACGGGCATACCTTCAGAATTAGGAATAATAGTATATAGTAATAGGGAGGGTTCTTGATGGATAATCAAGTCAAACAAGCGTACGAAGCGGCCAAGTCTCTATATGCGCAGCACGGAATTGATACGGATGAAGTTCTAAAAAAGCTTGCTGAGATCAAGGTTTCTGTGCACTGCTGGCAAGGAGATGACGTTAAAGGTTTCTTGAATCAAGAAGGGGAGCTTACAGGTGGAATTTCCGTTACAGGTCAATACCCTGGAGCTGCAACGACACCAACTGAACTTCGGTCAGATCTGGAGCAAGCTTTTGCCCTCATTCCTGGTAAACATAAAGTGAATTTGCATGCAATCTATGCAGACACGGATGAACGTGTTGAATTGGATCAAATTGAGCCGAAACACTATGAGAATTGGGTTACGTGGGCGAAGGAACAAGGGCTCGGTTTAGACTTTAATCCAACATGCTTCTCGCATGAAAAATCCAGTGATGGATTCACGCTGAGTCACCCTGATCCGGAAATTCGCAAGTTCTGGATTGATCATTGCAAAGCTTCCCGTCGCATCGGAGCCTATTTCGGAGAACAGCTAGGTCAGACCTGTGTGACCAATGTATGGGTTCCTGATGGATTCAAGGATAACCCGGTAGATCGGTTGACTCCACGCAAACGGTTGAAAGACGCTCTGGATGAGGTTTTTGCTGAGGAGCTTGATCCGAAGCATAATCTGGATGCAGTCGAGAGCAAATTATTCGGTCTAGGTTCTGAGGCTTATGTGGTAGGTTCACATGAATTTTACATGGGGTATGGCTTGCAAAATGATACATTAATCTGTCTGGATGCAGGGCATTTTCATCCAACGGAAGTCATCTCTAATAAATTGTCTTCATTAGCTCTATTCACGAGTGGTATACTGCTTCATGTAAGCCGCCCTATGCGCTGGGACAGTGATCACGTCGTAATTATGGATGATGAGCTGCTTGAGATTGCACGTGAACTTGTGCGTCATGATCTGTTATCTACTACACATATTGGTCTCGATTTCTTCGATGCAAGTATCAATCGAGTGGCCGCATGGGTGGTTGGAACACGGAATACGATAAAAGCATTGCTCCGTGCGATGTTAGAACCGATTGAAGCGTTGAAGGATGCCGAACTTAAAGGGGATTACACCCTGCGTCTGGCATTAACAGAAGAATTCAAGTCTTATCCATTTGGCGCTATCTGGGATTATTACTGTGCTCAGCAAGGTGTACCGGTGCGTGAACAATGGATTACTGAGATCAAAAACTATGAGCAAAACGTATTGCTTCAACGTCAAACCTTGCTTGTGTAGTTCGTTTGCGATGATTAGTATTAGTTAATTAGTTAGATTTGAAAGAGCCTTTGTTGAACTTGAATGTTCATCAGGGGCTCTTTTCTATGTTTAATGGGGTACACAATTCAGTACTCCATGTATAAGAGAAGTGAGAACTTCCATAATAGGAAGAAGGCAATGCGTTCGTTATTTCGTGTTCCACAACCCCAGTCTTTGAAAAGGAGGATCTGTTGATTTGAACCTTGCGCATAACAAGTTATATATTGCAGCCCTCGGCGGCGTGAATGAAATTGGCAAGAACATGTATATCATACAGTACGATCAGGATATCATCGTAATTGATTGTGGTTCTAAATTTCCGGATGAGACATTGTTAGGCATTGATCTGATCATTCCGGATGTATCGTATTTATTAGAGCATCTGGATAAGGTTAGAGGGCTGGTCGTTACACATGGACATGAAGACCATATTGGAGGCATACCCTATCTATTAAAACAATTGAATATACCCGTGTATGCATCCCGATTGACCCGAGGGTTAATCGAGTTAAAGCTTAAGGAACATGGGCTTTTTCGCAACACAGATATGCATACGATCGATGCACATTCAAGTATCAAGCTTGGGCAGATTGATGTTTCCTTTTTTGCAACAAGTCACAGTATCCCGGATTGCCTCGGTATTTTCTTTCAGACAGCAGGAGGTAACGTCGTCCATACAGGGGATTTCAAGTTTGATATGTCACCAGTAAACGGACCTTACCCGGATTTACATCGAATGAGCGAGATTGGTAAACAAGGCGTGAATATATTGTTATCTGAAAGTACCAATGCCGAACGTCCAGGGTTCACCCCTCTGAACGTGTCGTTGGTGACCATATCTTGGATGCGTTTATCCGTGCGAAGCAAAAGATTTTTATTTCTACGTTTGCTTCCAATGTGAGCCGGGTTCAGCAAATTGTAAATGCAGCATTTGAAACGGGTCGCAAACTTGCGCTATTAGGCAGAAGTATGGTTAATGTTGTGTCTGTAGCGAGCGAGCTAGGATATCTACATGTTCCTGATGGATTGTTAATTGAAGCGATTGACTCGGATCAATTCCCTCCTGAGCAAGTTGTTGTGTTATGTACAGGTAGTCAAGGCGAACCGATGGCGGCACTATCTAGACTTGCAGCAGGTAAGCATCCTCATGTGAGAGTTGCGGCAGGAGACACCGTAATCATTGCGGCTGGAGCGATTCCTGGTAATGAAAGAGATCTTGCCCATGTGATTGATAATCTGTATGTTCTCGGAGCACGAGTGATCTATGGATCAAGCGGCGCTTCAGGCATGCATGTATCCGGACATGGTAGTCAGGAAGAGCTCAAGCTCATGCTAACACTGATGAAACCTGATTATTTAATTCCGATCCATGGGGAGTTCCGTATGTTATACCAGCATCGTTTACTCGCAGAATCCGTAGGGATTGAGAATGATCATGTATTTATCGTTAATAATGGGGAAATGATTCAGTACAAGGATGGTGTTGCTTCACGCGGTCCTAAGATTGCTTCGGGCAATAGCCTTGTGGATGGCCTTATTATGGGGGATGTTGGGAACATTGTGCTGCGAGACAGGAGACAACTATCTTCGGACGGAATGCTGGTCATTGTGACGACAGTAAGCAAAACCGACAAAAATATGATTACCTCACCTGAGATCATTTCCCGAGGATTTGTTTTTGTGAAGGATTCGGAGGAGTTTATGCATGAGATTCATGAGCTGGTTCTTCGGAAAATGGAGGAATTAACCGGAGCCGGTGTGAATCAGTGGAATGTGATCAAACGAAAGCTTAAAGACGAGATCGGTCATTACATCTATGCTCAGACCAAACGCAGACCAATGATCCTTCCCATCATTATTGAAGTATAGGAAGTAAACAACACTCACAAAACGATAAGAGGTTGTTCAAAAAGTCCGCTTTTGATTACGAAGGATGCGCGAGCGGTATCCCATCTGAATATTGTTCGTAAAGAACCGCCCGATTGATGTGAGTCATACAAAAGTATGCATTCACATGGATTGGTTTTTTTGGTGTTTAATCTGTTGACATGGATGTTCTAAAAAGCCAAATTTTAAAGGACATTCTGTCATAGGAGAGCGAAGTGTTATACGCTTAAGTTTAACAATGTAGAACAGATTCGCCATACGCGAAGCTTCGAAGTATAATATGAACAGATATTACTTTACATTTTAATGAAATCAAAGGGGTAAATATGAACAAAACCATTTCTGATATTGCTCAGATGGCGGGTGTTGCGAAGAGTACCGTCTCCCGGTTCCTAAACGGAGGGTCGGTAAGCGAGAACACCAGGCAGAAGATTGAGCAGATCATCAAACAATATAACTATGTCCCCAATACGTTTGCACAGAGTTTGAAGGCGAAGAAAACAAGCATCATTGGAACAGTTGTGCCAAGGCTTGATTCGTTTGCAACGTCACAGACCCTAATCGGGATCGATGAAGAACTGCGCAATAATCAGTACCAGATGTTAATTGCGAATACAAGCCAGGACATGAAACGAGAGATTGATGGCATATATGATTTTGCTAGACAGAAAGTATCAGGTATTATTCTTCTTGCCGCGGAAGTAACCGAAGCACATCTTAAAGCTATTGAAGAGATTGGCATCCCAGTTCTATTAGTTGGTCAACAACATCCGAATATCCATAGTTTAGTTCATAATGATGATCAAGCAGGGTATGAGATGGGGAAATACATCGTTCAGCAAGGACATCGTAACATTGTGTATTTGGGAGTTACGGAGAGAGATCAGGCAGTAGGTATTCATCGTAAGCAAGGTTTCAAACGGGCTATCGCAGAATGTGGTGAATGTCAGGTTACATATCATGAAACAAGCTTTAAAATGTCAGAAGCGGTTGTAACGGCAGAAGCTATTGTTCGGGATCGCAAAGCGACCATCATCGTTGGGGCAACGGATAACATTGCACTTGGAGTGATGAAAACCGCCTTCTCCAACAAAATACGCATTCCACAGCAATTGTCCGTCACAGGATTCGGTGGGTATGATATTACGGAGATGATTCATCCAACACTGACGACTGTGAAATTTCACTATATACAAGCGGGGAAATTGGCGGCAGATCACATCATTCGACTCGTACAAGGTGGTGTGGTGGAGAAGCAGACTGTACTTGATGTTGAAATTATTCCACGCGAAAGCGTTGACAAACTATAAAAGGTTCCTTTATGATAATTCCATCGAACCGGTTCCATTCGAATGTCTTTACAGGTAAATCGAATCGACACTGAATGAGAAACGCAGGTGGAATTATTTTTTTGTTAGATTTGGAACCGGTTCCTATTTGCAAAATAATTCGTGCACATTTTTTGTGGCGTGTAGCTACATTTTGATTTACAACGTAAGGGTGGAATGGTTATGAAAATGAATAGAGAACAGCGCTATCGACGGATAGAACAAGCAGAACCAGGTGAAATGGATAAGCTTACAGCATTGATATCTGCGTGTCCGTGGAGACAGCGGTATCATATCCAACCCATTACAGGACTACTGAATGACCCTAATGGATTTTCCTATTATGAAGGTCACTATCACTTGTTCTACCAGTGGTTCCCTCTCGGAACCGAGCATGGAATGAAATACTGGTATCACACTCGTTCAACAGATCTTGTTAACTGGGAAAATGTTGGCATCGGAATAAGCCCGGGGGAGAAATATGATTCACATGGAGCCTACTCCGGCAGTGCAATCGAAAAAGATGGCAAGCTGCATTTACTCTACACCGGTAATTCAAGGGATGAAGAATGGATCAGGCATCCTTATCAATGCTTAGCCATAATGGATGAAAGCGGTTCAGTGGTGAAAGTTCCTCTGCCTGTAATTGATTCAGTACCTTCAGGATATACCGAACATTATAGAGATCCGAAGGTCTGGCAAGTTGGAAAGCTGTATTACTGCGTGATTGGAGCACAGCGAACCAATGAAACGGGATGTGCCGTAATGTATCGTTCAGCAGATCTCATGGATTGGGAATTTCTTGGAGAGATCGAAACGAAACTCCCGAATTTCGGTTATATGTGGGAATGTCCAGATTACATGACAATAGATGAGCAGGGCGTTCTAATCTTCTCACCCCAAGGAATTCAGCCTGAAGGTGACTTATATAATAACATTTATCAATCAGGGTATCTTGTTGGTGAAGCTCTGGATTTAGAGACAAGGGTGTTCGACCATGGTGCTTTCCAGGAGCTAGACCGTGGGTTTGATTTTTACGCACCGCAGACGATGAACGCGCCAGACGGTAGACGTATTCTCGTGGGCTGGATGGGACTTCCTGATCTGGAGTATCCCACAGATGATAGTGGATGGGCACATTGCTTAACGATTCCACGGCAATTGACGTTGAGGGATGGCAAGTTGATTCAGCGACCCATTGCGGAAATGGCTAAGCTACGAGCATCTGAAACGGGTGAACAGCTACATGTCACTCTGAATAATGAGAGCTCATCTTTTGCAGGTTTCGAAGGCATTGCATATGAACTAGAATGTGAAATTACAGATTTTGATGCAGAACGCTTCGGCATTGCGTTTCGAACCAATGAAGATGAGCAAACCGTGGTACAGTATGATCGACTGCAACAAAAATTGACGCTGGATCGCTCTTTATCTGGTGTTACATTAGATCCGAACAATGGAAATATCAGAAATTGTGCTTTAACCGGGGATATCATTAAAATTCGTATGTTCGTTGATACATCTTCAGTTGAAATATTCGTGAATGATGGAGAAGAGGTCTTCACTAGCCGCATATTCCCAAGCCGAGATAGCATGGGCATTCGTTTTTTTGCAGATGGTGGCCAGGCCGAGTTCAAGGCGAGCAAATGGAATTATTAGAGAATATGGATTTATTGAGAGGAATGAATAAGGATGTCGGAGAACAAAAAAATTGCCGAAGAAGTCATTCAGGCTATCGGAGGCAAGGAAAACATAGCTTCCTTCGCTCACTGTGCGACACGATTACGTATTATGGTGAACGACAAAGAGAAGATCGATCAGAAGCAGATTGAGAATATTGATAAGGTCAAGGGTGCCTTTTTTAATTCAGGTCAGTATCAGATCATCTTTGGTACAGGTACAGTTAATCGTATATTTGAAGAGGTCGAGAAGCTCGGCATTGAAGGTTCTTCCAAAGAAGAAGTGAAGAGTCAGGGGAAAAAGGAAGGCAATGCGTTTCAACGTGGTATCCGTACATTTGGTGACGTCTTTGTTCCAATTATCCCTGTGCTTGTCGCGACAGGTCTATTCATGGGTCTACGAGGTTTGCTTACTCAAAATGAAATTTTGTCCTTGTTTGGTGCAACGCCAGAGGATATTTCACCTAATTTCCTGCTGTTCACTCAAATTCTGACAGACACTGCGTTTGCATTTCTACCTGCCCTGGTGGCATGGTCAGCATTCCGTGTATTCGGCGGAAGTCCCGTCCTTGGTATCGTTCTGGGTCTAATGTTGGTTAATCCAGCGTTGCCAAATGCCTACGCAGTAGCTGATGGATCAGCACAACCGCTGCATATGTTTGGATTTATCCCGGTGGTAGGGTATCAAGGCTCCGTGCTTCCTGCATTCTTCGTGGGATTGATTGGAGCGAAGTTCGAGAAGGTGCTGCGCAGACGTGTGCCTGAGGCGTTAGACTTGATCTTAACACCGTTTATTACACTTACAGTTATGATTACGTTAGGGCTGTTTGCTATCGGGCCAGTATTCCACTCCCTAGAAGAATGGGTACTACAGGGAACAACAGCTGTATTGGATCTGCCGTTTGGTATTGCGGGAATCATTATTGGTTTCTTTCATCAGATTATCGTTGTTACCGGCGTACATCATATCTTCAACTTTCTGGAGATTCAGTTGCTTGAGAAAACAGGCTTCAATGCGTTTAACGCAATTATTACCTGCGCCATGGCTGCTCAGGGGGCGGCTTGTCTAGCTGTAGGATTAAAAACGAAGAATATGAAGTTAAAAGCACTTGCACTACCTTCATCCCTGTCTGCGTTTCTCGGTATTACAGAACCAGCTATTTTCGGTGTGAATCTGCGCTATATGAAACCTTTCATTATGGGTCTTGTTGGGGGCGCTGTTGGTGGATTTATCGCTTCATTGTTCCATTTACAGGGTACAGGTATGGCAGTCACTGTCATTCCAGGAACATTGCTGTACCTGAACAGCCAACTGCCGCTGTACATTCTGTCCAATCTGACTGCGATGGCTATAGCATTTGCACTGACATGGTTCTTTGGTTATAAGGATGCACCTATTGTGGAGGCCGATACGACTGCGCAATCAGGCAGTGCCAGTGAAGTTAGCACGAATCCAGCAGAAGATCAATCAGAGGTAGAACGTGCTCATACGAACAAGATCACAAGCAACCGTCAAAAGGTAGAGTCGCTAACCATTTTGTCACCAATAACGGGCACTGCGGTTGAGCTTGAGCGGGTTCCTGATCCGGCGTTCTCGGAGAAACATATGGGTGAGGGCATTGCTATTGAGCCGTCCGAAGGACGTGTAGTTGCTCCGTTTGATGGCACGGTTGCCCATGTTATGACCAAGAGCAAACATGCAATCATTCTAGAGCACGAAACCGGGGTGCAGATGCTTGTACACATCGGGATTAATACGGTTGGACTCAAAGGTGAAGGTTTTACGCTGCACGTCAACAGTGGGGAAACGGTAAAAGCCGGACAATTACTAGTTGAATTCGATATGGAATTCATTCAGAATGCTGGCCTACCGATCATTACACCTGTATTGATTCCAAACGGAAATGAAACGATTGAACGCGTGGAAACTTCCATGACGGGTAGCGTACAGGCAAATGGTGAAGCTATTATGGTTGTGAAATTCACTGAGCCACAATAATGGTATGTTTAGGAGGAACCTGATGAGTCTATCAGGTTCCTTTTTGCATGTTTAGGGTGATATTTCAGCCTATAGACCCGCTTCTCGTTTTAGCCTTGAAGCAATCAGCAGAAGATCTTCTGCAGAGATGCCTGGAGCGAATTCTTCGGGTAGATCAGGCAGATCAGGAATACTTCCACTATGACCAGGTAGGCCGGCATAGGCTTCCAATTTGCCTCCATCAATAGGATGCACACCTTTCCAGATCTGTGCGATGTTCTGATAATCCTTATCGCTAAATGTATAAAGCCTGCGATGTTCACCCATCGCTTCCCATTTACGAGTGGTATCAAACACTTTATTGTCGAGTTTTGGAATTGGAAATAATTTAGTCACGTCAACCCGGTGGCGATCTGCAGTGCTTTCGCATAAGCCAAGATATGTACGCCTCCGCGGACAAGCAAATAACCGGTCATTTCTCTAGCTGCAGGATGATCCGTCATTTCGTAGACTCTCATTTTGTGCGTACGTGCACCACACTCCAGAAAAAAGTTATGTAGAAGATCGAAGATCAGATTGCCACTGCTTACAACATATGAACCATTCCAAGGTCTGCCCATGGAATCATACGGGAGTGCGGTTTGGGCAGATTCGATGAAATGGGAGGTCATTCGTGCATCTTTACCGATGCGTAAAGGTGTAGAATCTGGGTCACCCGGAGATGTAGAACCCACTAGCATAAGGTTGATCGTGTTCGCAACTAATTCAACATGTCCGAATTCTTCAGCGGTGATACTTGCGACAATATCATAGAAGGCACGAAGCTTTGTTTTTCCTCGAAAATTGAAAGATTGAAACATATAATTGTTGAGCGTTGACATTTCCCGAATCGTCCACCCAGTAGTTCCTGTACAGCACTCGCTCCGTTGGGATCAGGACTTCCTGAGAGGGGAAGCTCAATCGCCAAACGATCGACACGTTTAAACATGGTGTTACCTCCTCAAACCAAATTACAGTATAGGTATGAGTCGCTACTTGTACGTTATTCGGATCTATCGGAAACATCCAAAAATAAAACCAGATAAGGTCATCTACGGAAGGAGTGACACAAGTGTAAATATAAACAGACGCCCTGTCTAGAGCGAAGTGCTCTGACAGGACGCAGTCTTGAAAACTATTTAATTGAAATGATTCAGGTCATTATTGAAACTAGGAAGCTGTGCCAACAACACTGTTCCCATTTTTCGTGATTTTGTAGGTGATGATATCGCCGCTCCAGAAATGGAACTTAAGAATGACTTGTCCATCATTGGTTTCGTTGAAGAAGTTTTGTTTCAACTCAATGACATTACTATTGTAATTAGGGCTGAAGGTGTAGGAGAACTCCTTAAACGATGTCCAGTTCTGAGGTCCTGCATTACCACCATTGACATAGGTTGCTTCCATAGTGGCAAGTTGGTTGCCATTGAATGTTGTTGGAATGGAGAATGAGCTTGTAGTACCCGTTGTATTGCTCAATTTAGGTGTATCATATTTGATCAGATTGAAATGCCAGTTAGCCCCTTTGTTGAATTTTGCAGTGAGCTTCGCGTTAACACCAAGATTACCCGAAGTCGTAAGTCTAGTTAACAAGCTGGATTTCAAGGTGAGTACATCACCGCTAATGGTGTAATCGGTTCCTTTAACAAGGGTTGTATTCCCATGAACAAGAGAGTTGAATGTATTTCCATTCAAATTCAATTTTACGGTTTTATCTTGTATAGCAGCGCCTTTTTTCAGATAAACTTGATCTGATTCGGCTGTTGCAGAACGTCCAGTCCAGCCTGCTTTCATCGTATTATAGAGATCTTGGTCTGACCAAGTGAAGGACGTACGGCCGAAATGCTGACCATTATCCCATAACATGGTTGTCATTTGCTTTTGACGAAGGTACTGCCCAATGAATTCGAAAAATTTCAGCTTCTCACCTTGTTGAATAACACCTGTATGCTGGTCAAATCCTAGCAAGCCGTATTCACCAACAATGACAGGAATGCCTTTGGCTATAAATGCATTGTAGACGCGGTCAAAGGTGTCCGTAATATCCTTTTGAACCTCAGCGTTATATTTGGTTACACCTGCAATGTTTACACTGAACGGCCAGAATCCATAATAGTGCACAGTAGCAATAATGTTAGGATCATTTAATTTGGAAATAGTTTGTGTTAGGGCATCCAAATCAGCTTGATTAGAAGCTGTATGTAACGTTGGGAGAACGAGAGGGCGAGTAGTATTGTTACCACCAGATGTTCTCACAATGTTATGGAATGACGTATTAAGCTCGTCCAGTAGACGGTATGAGGTTGCGGGATCAGTTGTTCCACCTTCAGTGAAACGAGGCTCGTTGACACTTTCGAACATCAGTTTGTTCGAGCTGTTCTTGAACTTATTGGCAATCTGAGTCCAAGCTGCATTGTACCGAGCAAGAACATTGGTGCGATCATTCTCCATGTAACTGATCCACTGCCACGAATCATGATGAATATTAATCATCACATACAGATTGGCATCGAGAGCCCAGTTCACCACTTCCTGTACTCGATTCATGTAAGCGGCATCAATTGTGTAGTTAGGTGCTCCTCCAATATGAGCCTGCCAGGTCACAGGGATACGAATGCTTTTGTAGCCTTGGTTTGCGATATTCTGAATTAACTCTTTGGTGATGCGTGGATTGCCCCAAGCGGTCTCATCTGCTCCAATGGCATCCAGTGAATTACCGAGGTTCCATCCAGGTTCCATCGCTGAAACATACGATTGAATGCTTGAAGGTGCGGCAGTCGCAGTAGGCTGAACTTGCTGCTCTGTGGTAGCCGCGGAAGCGATGGCCGAAGAGAATAGAGACACGATCATCGCCGTGACGAGGGTAAGAGAGAGAACGGATTTACGTTTTGTCATTAATCATAATCTCCTTTTCTAGAAAATGAGTGCGTACTACTGAATGAACCAACGAAATACGGTGTATATGGGTTCAAGAAGTAACATATTACTTAATGTCCAAAAAAGGAACCACCTCCAAATTAAGGGTTGAAAGCGTTTTCTGAATTGAAATATACCATGTTTGTCAAAATGAAAGTACCCTTATAATTGGGTTAAAATTCATGTAGAAATTAGTGGTATAGTCGCCATATTTGTAAATAGGAGTAAGTATGCGTTATGAAGAACGCTTAGGATCTATCTCGTTTCACATGAAAAACTTCAGTGGACAACAGCATCAGCTCCACAATCTGTGTGCTCATGTACTGCGGTGATGTGGGGAATTCTTCTTCAATCCAGCGAATCAATAGACCTGCGACACCATGTGCACGATAGATGTACAGCCACTTAGGATCAATTAATGTTCCTTCCTCCAGTTCGTACTCATACTCCGATAGAAATAGATTCTCTATAGCTCGCGCGATTTGGTATCTAAAATCAACTTGTACATGGTCACTTAACAGTAATTTATAAAGAGCCGCATGCTCTTTTAAGTATGTAAATAACGTAATATCATCTGTACGCATTTCTTTCAGATTTACTTTGCTAATCGACTGGTATGGATACTGGATTTGTCTAATAAACTCATCCAATACATCCTGAATGACTTCATGTAACAGTTCATCCTTGGTGGCATAATGAGCGTAAAACGTTCCTCGGTTATAGTTAGCTTGTCGCACAATTTCCGATATCGATAGTTGTTGAAACGGCTTTTGGAATAACAAATGCACAAACGTTTCTTTCAATGCAGTTTTGGATCGCAGAATACGCTTGTCTACAGAATCAGTCATCGTATGTTCACCTCAAGTCCAGTATGGTCGAATACCGATATTCCTGCAACTTACTGTACAAATCATTCTCATATGTACAGTAACGTACAAATGCCGGTGGATTACGGATTGATGACGATTGAAATAGTTTATATATTGGGAATTGAGATGGTTTAAATTTTATAAAAAGTTGGAGGTATTCCTTATGACATTTCCGGTACTAGAAGGTAAAGTAGCCATTGTAACAGGAGCAGCAATGGGCATGGGCGAGGCAACAGCGAAGCTATTCGCAGAGGCCAAAGCTAAAGTGATTGTAGCTGATTTCAACGAAGAAAAGGGACGTGCCGTAGCTGAAGCGATTCAAGCGTCTGGTGGCGAATCTGCTTTTTACAAAGTTGATATTTCTAAATCCGAAGAAGTGCAGGCGATGGTGAAGTTCGCTGTTGATACTTATGGTAAACTCGATGTAGCTGTCAACAATGCGGCACTTACACCAGATGATAAACCAGCCGCAGAGTTTGACGAAGCGTACTGGCATCGTTTGATGTCCGTCGATCTAACAGGAACTGCTCTGTGTATGAAGTATGAATTGCAGCAAATGTTGAAACAAGGACATGGTGGCTCAATTATTAATATCTCTTCCGTGAGCGGATTCCGTCCTCAACCTAATAACATTGCTTATGTCGCTGCCAAACATGGAGTTGTAGGCATGACGAAGGTAGCCGCAATGGAAAATGGACCACACAACATTCGCGTAAATACCGTAGCACCTGGTGCGATTGATACACCGATGCTTCGTGGGGCATTGGATCAATTCGGCTTTACTGCAGAGGAATACGCTCCTCAGCTTAGCTTGCTCAATCGTTTTGGACAACCTGATGAAATTGCTCAAGCGAGCCTCTGGTTGGCATCGGATGCATCTTCTTATGTTACAGGCACGACGATACATGCTGATGCTGGTTACACCTCACGTTAAGCCGCAACTCATGGTGTGAAGCCGCTCTCATTATTACTATTTTTCAAAAAGAATCTACAATAAAATTGACATTTCCTCTATTCCTTGCTAAAGTTTTATCCAATCCGCATAATTGTGATCTGGGAATGTTACCGATACGGGCATAACCTGAGCTGGCTTGTTTACACGTCAACGTGTGACCAGGCTGGTTCGGGTTTTTTCTATTTATTTATCCTAGATTTCAGAATCGTAGTGGATGATGAATTACATAATACGGAAGGAGCATGATGATGACTAATTTTAAATTTCCTGCAGATTTTCTATGGGGTGGAGCTATTGCAGCCAATCAAGCGGAAGGTGCTTATCTGGAAGATGGTAAAGGACTGAGTATTGTTGACCTCTTACCAACAGGTGAGAATCGTAGAAGTATTATGAAGGGGAATGTTCCAGGATTTGAACCGCAGGAGGGCGAGTTCTATCCTTCACATGGTGCGATTGATTTTTACCATCGTTATCATGAAGATATTGCTTTATTTGCCGAAATGGGTTTCAAAGCACTGCGTGTATCCATTGCATGGGCAAGGATTTTCCCGACAGGTGAAGATGCACTGCCTAATGAAGCGGGTCTGAAATTTTACGATGATCTCTTCGATGAATTGTTGAAGCAGGGCATTCAGCCTGTTGTTACGCTTGCCCATTTCGATGTGCCTGTGAACCTCATTCAGAAGTATGGAAGCTGGAGAAGTAGGAAACTGGTAACCTTGTTCGAAACTTATGCAACAACTGTGTTTACGCGTTATAAAGACAAAGTGAAATATTGGATGACTTTTAATGAAATTAATATGCTTCTGCATTTGCCGTTCTTGGGAGCGGGTTTGGCTTTCGAAGAAGGGGATAACGTTAAGGAAATTCAGTACCAGGCTGCTCATCATCAGCTTGTTGCAAGTGCCTTGGCAGTGAAGGCGTGTCATGAGATTATTCCAGATGCAATGATTGGTTGTATGCTTGCTGCCGGCAGCTTCTATCCATATACATGTAATCCGGAAGATGTGTTCCAGGGCATGGAGAAGGACAGGGAGTCTTATTTCTTCATTGATGTTCAGTCACGTGGTGAATATCCTGGTTATGCCAAGCGTTTCTTCAAGGATCACGATTTGAATATTGAAATGCAGCCAGGCGATGCTGAAATTCTGAAAAATCATACTGTGGATTACATCGGCTTCAGCTATTATTCAAGCCGTACAACGAGCACGGATCCAGAAGTGATCAAAAATATGACAAGTGGCAACGTATTCGGCTCTGTGGCTAACCCGTATCTGGCAAAATCCGAATGGGGCTGGACCATTGATCCAAAAGGATTCCGCATTACTGCAAACCAATTGCATGACCGTTATCAGAAGCCATTGTTTGTCGTAGAAAATGGATTTGGTGCTCATGATGAAGTCACAGCAGAAGGTGAAGTAGATGATAGTTACCGGATTGATTATTTGAAGCGTCATGTTGCCGAAATGGGTGAGGCGATTCAGGACGGTGTGAACATTATTGGTTACACAAGCTGGGGCCAATTGATATCGTTAGTGCCTCTTCAGGTGAAATGAGAAAACGCTACGGTTATATTTATGTTGATCGGGATAATGAGGGTAACGGCGATTTGCAACGTGTGAAGAAAAAGAGCTTTTACTGGTATCAAAATGTGATTCAATCTGACGGAACCAATCTTGGCGAAGAATAATACCTAAGCTAAGCAATCGGAAGAACCAGAAATGCTGGAACTTCCGATTGTTCCCTCATTGAAAGCGTTGACATATGGACATGTTTCGCGCTATACTTGACGCAAATATATCGTTTATGGGATTGTTACTACACGAAGTAGGCAAAACCTGAGCACCAAAAAAAGAAGACATGATGTCTTGTTTATTTTGTGTTGCTTCGGGTTTTTTTTGTGCCCAAAAATGATAAATTACAGATACGCGTGGAACGTGACGGGGGGATTGAAGTGAAAATAGCTAAGGTTATCAATAATAACGTGATCAGCATATATCAAGCCGATGGAGCAGAGCTTGTGGTGATGGGACGTGGGATTGCCTTCAAGAAGAAACCGGGAGATATAGTAGACGAGACCCGTATTCAGAAAGTATTTGCACTAAAAACAAACAAACATCGGATAATTTTAAAATGCTGCTTCGTGAAGTGCCATTGGAGCTTATCGAGATTGTTGAAGAAATTATTACTTACGCTAGAGATCATTTAAACAGAAATTTGAATGAAAATATTTATGTATCTCTAACCGACCATATCAATTTTGCGATTGAACGTTATCGCGAAGGAGTAGAGATTAAAAATGCTCTGATGTGGGAAATCAAACAACTGTATAAAGCAGAGTTCAGCTTAGGTTTAAGGACGTTAGAAAATATCAAAACCAAGATGAATCTCGATCTTCCGCCAGATGAAGCAGCCTTCATTGCGCTTCATATTGTGAATGCGGAGATGAACGAAGAAGTGATCACCACAATGAACATTACAAAGTTTATTCAGCAGATTATTAATATTGCCAAATACCATTTCAAAATGGAATTCGATGAAGAGTCACTCAGCTATTTTAGATTCATTACACATCTGAAATTTTTCTCCCAAAGGGTTCTGAGCGGTACTCATTATGATAATAACTACGACCATATTTATGACATGATCAAGGTGAAACATCCCGAGGCTGCAGCTTGTACAGAGAAAATTGAGATGTTCGTGAACAAGGAATACAATCATCAGCTTACCAATGAGGAAAAATTATATCTAACCGTGCATATTGAGCGGGTGGTTAATCGCTGAAGAACGGGAAGCAACATTACCTAATCTAACGCAAATAAATGTGAATAATAATAGTTGACATATTTGGTTAAATTATTATATTATGATATTAACAGGAAATGAATACGATTTAACTGGGATTGTTACTGGTTATGCAGGCAAAACCTAAGTCATGAGAAGGCAGGGATGTATGTGTCCCCTTCCTCAAGGCTTAGGTTTTTTGCGTGCAAAAAAATCGGTAGGAGGCCTGTAAGAGAACTTTGCACCAATGCAATAGGTAGTGTGGGTTCAGAAAATATGGGGGTGCAGTCATGAGTCAACAGAAACTGGCTAAAGAAATCGTAGAGCTGGTCGGCGGCGAGAAAATGTAGTGTCATTAGTTCATTGTGCAACACGACTACGGTTTGTATTGAAGGATGACAGCAAGGCTGACAAAGCGAAGCTGGAGAAGACCGAAGGTGTTATTGCGGTGAAGGAAAATGGGGGACAGTTCCAGGTCGTTGTAGGTAACAAAGTGCCGGAGGTATATAGTGCCATCGGTGAAATTAGTAACATTTTGAATGAATCGTCCGACAATGAAAAACCGAAAAAATCAGCAAAAGGTCTTGGGGGTATCATTGATGTAATCTCAAGCATCTTTGCACCACTCTTAGGTGTTATGGCTGGTGCGGGTATACTTAAAGGTTACTGCTTATCGCTAGTAATTTGGGTTGGTTAGAAACAACGGACACCACCTATATTATCTTATTTGCAGCAGCTGACAGTTTATTTTATTTCTTACCCCTGTTGTTAGCGGTTACAACGGCACGTAAGTTCCAAGGTAATATTTTTGTAGCCATGACGATTGCGGGTGCCTTGATATACCCAACCATTATTGGGCTTAAAACAGAGGGAACTCCGACTGATTTCTTCGGAATCCCTGTCGTATTAATGACTTATTCATCGACCGTTATTCCTATTATCCTGTCTGTCATTGTCATGAGTAAGATAGAGAAATTCTTCAATAGAACGCTACACGATAGCGTGAAAAACTTTGTTACTCCATTAATCTTACTTGTTATTATGGTACCACTTACATTAATTGTGTTCGGTCCATTTGGAGTTTATGTAGGTAATGCAATTGCATCCGCGCTTGTTGCGGCCTTTGGTTTCAGTCCATTGCTTGCAGGTGCAATCATGGGAGCTAGCTGGCAGTTGCTCGTAATTTTCGGAGTACACTGGGGTCTGATTCCTGTATTTATCAATAACGTTGCTGTTTATGGACGTGATGGTGTTAAGCCGGCTGCAACGGCATCTGTCTTCGCTCAAACGGGAGCTGCCTTCGGCGTTATGTTGAAAACAAAAAATAAAAAGCTCAAAACGTTAGCAGGATCATCGACATTAACCGCACTGTTCGGAATTACAGAGCCAGCGATCTACGGGTTACGTTACCACTTAAACGTCCGTTTATTGCAGGCGTAATTGGGGGCGCAGTTGGTGGAGCCATTATAGGTCAAGCAGGAACACAGGCGTTTGCATCTGGAGCGCCAGGATTGTTAACTTTGCCTATTTTCTATGGACCAGGTGGTGAAGGTTTCCCAGGATTGATTCTTGGTATCACAGCTTCCTTTGTTGTCTCAGCAGTATTAACGTACATTATGGGCTTCAAAGACCCGGTTGAAGAAGAAACAACAGCAACGAACACTACGACTTCCGCTGTTACTAAGGAAGCACCGGTTCGTACGTCGGCCGTATCTGATGAAAAAGTGCTCAGCCCGATTGAAGGTACAATCGTTAGTTTGACAGAAGTTCCTGACCCGGCATTTTCCTCTGGAGCAATGGGTGACGGAATTGCCATTGAGCCAACGGTTGGTAAAGTAGTCGCTCCGTTTGACGGAACTGTAACGGTTGCCTTTAAGAAGAAACATGCGCTTGCGGTTGTATCGGATACAGGAGCAGAAATTTTGGTGCACGTGGGTGTGGATACGGTTAAGCTGGATGGACAACATTTTATATCTCACATCCAAGAAGGTGACCGTGTCAAAGCTGGTGATCTGTTGCTAGAGTTCGACATCGCTCAGATCAAGGCTGCAGGGTATCACACGGTGACACCGATCATTGTTACGAATTCAGCCAATTATGAGAAAGTTGTACCACTGGCAACCGGTCAAGTCCGGACGCAGGAAGCGTTGTTGACTTTGCACAGTGCTACGCCTCAAACGTAACTTAGAGAAAGAAGAGTGTACTAGGGTACGTTCATAGATTGCTTAATCTAAAATGTTTGATCTACATTATTATTCTTATAGCCGTGCCTACATTGAGCGTATAAATCTTGCTTGATGGGGTGCGGCTTTTGACTTTCAAGGGTTGGGAAATTATAATTGAGCTAGTTAATTTGTAGTGCGAGTTCTGAGACACGCCCTAACACGGAAGGAGAATTGTTGATGATGACACATGCGATGAGATTGCGTTTCCTGACTTTGAACCGTTAACTTCATACGTTCAAAGGCTCTGTAACGTTCAGAGTAAACAGGAGCAGTCTGTCCATTTTTGACAATTCTCAGGTAGGCTCTATGCGCAAATCATGTATTCCTGTTTATACTGAATCACAGGCCGTAGCCTGTGATTTTTTTGTTTTTAACTTTGAATTGATGGATTCTTGAGTCTGGTTGGATAAGGAGGTTCAACGTATGTCCATGTTACTTTTCTATTGATACGAGCGGGTATGACTTGCTCGTATCGATTAACGCTATCGATACGAAATCATTAAAAATTTCGGAGGTAGCGAATATGGAAAAATGTTGTTACGAACTTGAACAGGTTAAAATGACCTTTTTAGATAAAGAGATATTGAACATTGAGCGTTTGGCTGTGCATCAATTGGATCGCATCGGAATTGTGGGCGGAAATGGTCAGGGGAAAAGTACACTATTGAAGTTAATCGCGGGACGAATTCAGCCGAGCGCTGGTAGGATCAAACGATATGTGGATCATTCCTATTTTGAACAAATGGAGGCTCCGCATCCTGATGAGCATGTGGCAACGGACGGGAATGGTTGGGCAGACTAGGCGTTCCCGTCCATCATGAACGGTTAAGTGGAGGGGAGCAGACGAGGCTGAAACTAGCTGGCATGTTTGCGAACTATCACGAAGTGCTCTTGTTCGATGAACCGACGACACATTTGGATCAGGATGGAATTACTTTTTTGCTCAATGAATTGCGTTATTACTATGGTGCGCTGTTAATTATCAGTCATGACCGATCTGTTCTAGATGAGCTTGTCACGACGATATGGGAAGTGAATGATGGTGCGGTTAAGGTGTATTCTGGCAACTATAGTGATTACAAGGCACAGCAGCAATTAGAACAAGATCAACAAAATCAAGCTCACGAGCAGTACGTAAAAGAGAAGAAACGGCTTATGCATGCTGCGCAGGACAAGATGAAAAAGGCCGAGAAAATAACGCAAGCAGGCAGTGTCTCCAAACGAGAAACGAAGGCTAAAGCGAATCGCATGTTTGAAACGAAGTCAAAGGGAACGAGTCAGAAAGCTGCGCATCGGGCGGCTAAGGCCATAGAACAGCGAATCGAACAGCTTCATGAAGTTAAGGCGGTACAGGAGCATCGTCCTATTCATTTTCGACAATCCAAAGCGCTAGAGTTGCATAACAAATTTCCGATTATGGCTGATCGTTTAACTCTTCAGGTGCAAAATAATGTATTGCTGGATCAAGTCAGTTTTCAAATTCCTTTGAAACAGAAGGTAGCCATTACTGGATCTAATGGATGTGGGAAAAGTACGTTGCTTCGTCATATCCTAGATGCTAAATCAGGGATTATTTTATCTCCCAAGGCACAGATTGGCTATTTTGATCAAATGAGTTATCGGTTCAGAGGAGATGAAACTGTACTGGAGTTTTTGATGAAACGCTCTGAGTATAATGAAGCGGAGCTGCGGAGTTGTCTGCATGCAATGCAATTTACAGGCACTGATCTGAATAAAGAGGTTAGATCGTTAAGTGGTGGGGAAGCCATTCGTCTTCAATTATGTCGATTGTTTCTAGGGCAATATAACATTTTGCTGTTAGATGAACCGACAAACTTTCTGGATACGCGAGCGTTGGAGGCTTTGGAGCAATTTGTAGCTGGCTATGAGGGAACGATCCTATATGTTAGTCATGATCAAACGTTTATCAGAAATACAGCAGATATGAAACTGCATATAGAACATCGAAAAATAACCATGTCATCGTGTGTTTTGTGATGAAGCACAGTTAAATGTGAAGTAAACCAAAGCTGTCCAGCATATTTGGGCAGCTTTGGCTTTGTTACATAGACGGGAGATAGACAATATCGTCGAACTTCCGAGTGAACCTGTTAAAGAGATGCGGAGCAATTATACGTCAACTTTCACAATGGATGAGTTCGTTTGCCCTGTCAGGCGCTGTGGAGGGAAGACCATTCGCACAGGTGCAATGATGATAACTGCAAACAAAGCCTTGATTAGATCGCCGATAATGTAGGGGTAAAATCCTTGAATCATGGCTTCGGTAAATGACATTTTATATTGATAAGCGAGCCATGGCACACCTGAGGCGTAGATCAATAATGACCCGAACAATTCAAGTACAAGGAATGCAAGAAAGTAACCTACGAATCCATTCAGCTTGATTCGTGCAAGGAATAGACCAATGAGCATTGCTGAGAAAGGCCACATCCATACATATCCGCCTGTTGGACCAAGAATAACTGCCATACCGCCCGTGCCGTGAAGCAGTGGGAAACCGATCGCGGTTAATACAACGACGAGGGCGATACTCAGAAATCCATAACGTGGGCCGAGCAATCCTCCAGCCAGCATGACTGCAAGAGTTTGCAGCGTAATGGGTACAGGTGAGAAACCGATGGGGATACTAATATAACCAAACAAAACGAGTATGGCTGCCATAAGGGCACTAAAAACAATTCCGCGCAAAGATAATTTCATGTTTGAACATTCCCTTCATTTTTGCTAATCTTATTGTTAACCAATGATGACGATGTGGTTAACAATTCGGATCGTATCACAAAACAATCAAAAGGGGAAGGACAAAATCTCAATGCAAGATGTAACATCTTTAATTACACTGGACAACGTCCGGGTCTATTATGCTTTATCGCCTGACAAAGTTCAAAAAGCTGTTGATGGCGTATCATTGCATATTCATAAAGGAGAATGGATCAGCATCGTAGGAGCCAACGGAAGTGGTAAAAGTACAATTGCTGGGCTGTTAATCGGTTTTACGCCTCTTTCCGGTGGATCAAGAATGGTTAAACCAGATGTGACGATTCGTGGCGTGTTGCAGCACCCCGATGCACAGGTACTCGGAGATACGATTGAAGAAGAGTTTCATTTTGCGCTATCCTCACTCTCCGTATCTGCCGAAGAAAAGCAAAAACGCAGAGAAGAAGCTTTACATACCGTAGGACTTCGGATGTCGCCCGATGCAGCCATATCTCGGCTATCTGGTGGACAGAAGCAGCTCTTGAATATTGCCGTGGCGCTTGCGGCTAAGCCGGATATCTTAGTGTTAGATGAGCCAACGGCAATGCTCGATCCTGGTGCGCGGGAACGCATCGAAAGTATAGTAGAGAATATTATCCAGCAAGGGACTGCTGTGATCTGGATTACGCATCATCTGGAAGAAACGACGTTATGTGATCGGATTATTGCCATGGACAAAGGAGGCTGTGTCTATGATGGTGACCCGGTTGCGTTCTTCTATACACCTGAGGTTGAAGGGGATGTATCGAGAAATGTAGAGTCGGAATCCATTTGCCGCCAGTTAGGACTCGACCCACCGTTTACGGTTAAGACTGCAGAGATTCTTAAACAAAAGGGACTGCTTCTCCAAGCGACACCTCTCCGACCTGAGAAGCTTGTAAGGGAGGTAAGCTCTTGAATATTGAGCTAGATCATGTGACCGTCACAGGGGCAGAACTTCATCAACGGGATTTAATTCAAGATATATCTATCACGGTACGCAGTGGAGAAATTACGCTACTGTTAGGGCGGACTGGATCAGGCAAAACGACAATACTGCAAATGTTAGCTGGTCTGAAGCCTCCAGATAAAGGGATTATCCTACTTGGGGATGAGCCGATCTGGCAGCAAGGTAAAGTTTCGCAGTCGATGTTGTTACGTATGGGGATGGTGTTTCAATTTCCTGAGCAACAGGTCTTTGCCCGAACAATTAAGCGAGAATTCGCTTATTCCATGCGTCCTTACCGGTATACCGAGACTCAGCAGAAGCAATTGATCACACAAGCACTTGAACAGTGGGACAGTGCAAAAGGGCAAACCCATTCACGGCAATTCGACCTGGACGGATCACCATTCGCGCTGAGTGGAGGAGAGCGTAGACGGCTGGGGCTTGCCTTGGGGACTGTGGTTGATCCTGAGTGGTTATTGCTAGACGAACCGTCTGCAGGGCTGGAAGCCAGTAGCGTTTTGTTGCTTTTGGATGCTCTTGCTCAACACCGACAGGATGGACGAGGAGCGGTGGTAGCAACGCATGATTTAGATACGTTTCTACCTATAGCAGACCGGGTCTTAGTACTGCAAGACGGCCAAATCGTAGCGGATTTGACGCCAAGGGAGCTTCACGCGTTGCCTGAGCTTTTGATACAGGTCGGCATGGGTCTGCCGCCTTCGATGCAATTAACGCAGCAATTTGCGGCAGTGGGTTAACGATGCCGTTGACGGCATTAACACCAGAGGAAATGGCAGCAGGGATTATTCAATTGAAGTCATATGAAGAAGCTGAAACTGAAAATAATGATGGAGAAGGTATTGCTACTACTGCTGCTGTTAGTCATCCTTTTCACGTACATCAGGGGTGTACTCATTCAGATTTCAACAGCAATGAACATGTCCAAGTGCAAGGTCATCCTATAGACACAAGAAGTTCAAATACGGTTGAACATTCAAGTCAACTGTATCGTACATTAGATCCACGTCTGAAATGGATACTGTATATTTTGCTTGTAACTGCAACGATGCTACAGCATCGTTGGTGGGGCTAACCTTTACGTTAGTACCTGTAGTATTGGCGCTTGGAATCTTACCACGTCAGGCGCTTGTTAGCTGTATGAAGTTAATGAAGCCACTGCTGTTCTTTTTCATCATTTCTACAGCTTTGTCAGGAACGACGCTTTCAACTGCAAGTGGAAGTTTGCAACTGGGTTTCTCTCTTATTCAGGCAGAAGCCACCTTGCTTAATGTGTATCGTTTATTTATTGTGACCCTTGCAAGCCTATGGTTCTCACTAACAACACCATATGGTCGGATGGTGGAAGGGCTGAATTGGGTACTCGCAATCGGACAAAAGATCAAGTTGCCTGTTACTTCGTTTGCCTTAGCCGTGTCTTTAATCTTTCGTTTTATCCCGATGATCTGGAGTGAGTGGCAACGATTCTCGCTGATTGTGCGCGCACGCGGCAAAGCCGCATTAAGACCTAACACCGTACGTGTGCGTGACCTTGGACCAATGGTAATACCACTAATTATGTCTTTGTTCCAGCGAGCAGAGGATATGACGATTGCAATGGAGATGCGAAAGGTTAGAGAAAATTATCGTGTTGGATCAACAACATCACTCCTAAAGTGGTCTAGACAGGATACGTGGATTGGTGTAATCGGGCTTATGATTTTTATAGGGTATATATGGATTCGAGACCTCTAATGGTTCTGTGATTTCCTTAAAAATTATGCATAAATTTTGTACTGCTTGATCAATCTAATCATGCTTTGACTAGTTCGAAGCGGATAGGAGGTTGGACGATGAAGGACAAATTTTTGCAAGAGGATCGACAGGAATCAACAGATCTATCTACCGTAGAATCACAACGAAATGATCTGTTTCTTGAAGAATTCCCCGAGGGGCCATACGGATCATCACTAATGTCAGAATCTCTTGGGAAAAGCTCGCCTTGGCGAGTGGATCAGAGAACGGCACATCGATTTGACTATGAGAATCATGAGCTTCACGAGGGTGATATTAGAGATTACCCAGGTCAGGATGTATTTGATGAAACCGTACCGGATAACGTGAGCAAACCTCAGTATCCAGAGTAAATACGTTTAAATTAGTCTAATCCATCAATAAATGATAGGCCTCCAGCATGATGACTGTTGGGGGCTATTTTAGCATATATAGATGGTTCAAAGAGTCCACCTTCTTGGTACTGAAAACCGACCTTTTTGAACACGCACATATAGATAAATTCCACAAATTAGGTTAAAATTGCTTTAGTTAGGAGGGGCATCATGAGAGAAATTGACTAGCGTTACCTGCGTAGACTACATAAATTTAATAAGAGAACGAGAGGATATAACCATGCAAGAAAATGAAATGTTGAGTGAGTTAACAATTGAGTGTCAGGATATTTATTTGCGCGAGTATCGACTTGAGGATTTGGATAAATTACAAGAGATCACCTGGCAGCCAGAAATTTACGAATTCTTACCGGGATGGAATGCTTCGGCTGAGGATCGGGCGCATTGGTTGGCTGAATACGAGATTCCAGAGAATCAGAAGTTTAAACAAGCCGTCAGAGCTGGGGGAGACATCGGCTCGCTCTATCTACGATTGGCTATTGTTCATAAGGAAACGGATGAGTTTATAGGCTGGTGTTGCTCCGGGATTAAAGAAGAGCTACCCGAGCCTAATCGTGAGATTATGTACGGCATTTCCAAGAACTACAAAAACCGTGGCTATACAACACAGGCTGTTCATGGACTAACGCAATATTTGTTCACTCATACGAATGTGGAATTACTACATGCGATTGCATTGTTAGAGAATGCTGCGTCCAATAAAGTCATACAGAAATGTAATTTCAAATTTGTAGATATCATCGAAATAGATCATGAACAGTACAATCATTACCAGAAGATAAAGGGTTAGTGTATATGTAATCCTTGTGTTGTGCTTATGAAGTGATAGACCCCAAGAGGCTCTAAGGAAATTAGTGCTTCTTGGGTCTTAAGTTATTTCAGTGACGTAGTAACGAAGTAACCCAGTGCTCAATATGTTATGACTTTGTAGCAGTATTAGACGTGCGCTCTTTCCACAGGGGCAGTGTGATTGTAAAGCTTGTACCAACGCTAATCTGGCTATGCACATTAATGTTCCCACCGTGTGATTCTACGATGGAACGGGTAATGGCAAGACCGAGCCCTGCACCGCCTTCTTTTCTGGAACGGGATGAACTAGTTCGGTAAAATCGCTCGAAAATATGATCAATGTGTTCTGGTTCAATGCCCGTGCCATTGTCCTTCACCGTTAACTCCGCCATATCCTGATTCGCAAAACATGAGATTGAGATGCAACCGTGCTGCGGATCGGAATGTTGTACAGCATTTTGGAACAAATTCAGAATGACTTGCTTCAGCTTGTGGGGATCACCAACAATATATAATTTAGCTGTCAGCTCCAGTTGGACTTCTCGATCATGAGCCATCATGATGAGTTGCGGCTGCATTTCATATAAGAGACCATCCAGAGCAAAGACGTCTTGAATACGTTCAGGTGCCTGATCTAGCTTGGTCAACAGTAACAGGTCTTCAACCAGTTTGTTAATTCGCACAGACTCGCCATACATGCTGCTTAGGGCGTTATTTAACTGCTCACGATTGGTAGCTGCCCCGCGCTGGAGTACCTCGATGAAGCCGTGAATAGACGTTAGCGGAGTGCGCAGTTCGTGAGAGGCGTCGGACAGAAAACGCTGCATTTGTTGTTTGGATTCTCGTTCCGCTTTGAATGAATCTTCCAAACGTTCAAGCATGCCGTTAAAAGAAAAAGCTAATTGATCGATCTCCTGTTGTCCTTGGATGATAGGTAATCGTTCACCTAAACTCCCGGCGTCGACACGCTGCACGGTCTCCACAATGTTGGATAATGGATTTAACGTTCGCCGAAGAACTTTGGCATACAGAATGAGACCTGTAATCATGGCGAGAAGAGATAACCCGACGAAAATAAGTAACTGTCTCATCACTAAATCATGTATCGGCTGAGTAGCTACGCCCATCTGAACCATAGGAGCCGCTCGATTACGCGGGCCAGGTGAGGCAAATACGATGAGCTGTTCATTGCCCTCGTTGTCTTTCACTAGTTGATAAGGCACATGTTCGTGAGCGTTTAACTGATCTGCGATGTTTTGATAAGCAGTAGCAGTTAGGCGAGGGGAGGTCAATCCATCTTCACCGAAAACATCTTCAAACGTTGCATCCTGATCAAAAAGAGCTAGTGAACGATCTGGTATATACAACAAACGGTTATTGGATCCACGTCCGTCGGATGAAGCTTGTCCGCCAAAGGGCAGATTTGAAGCTCCGTTACGTGTCTGCACACTAAGCCACACCGGTGGCATAGACATCAGTTGTTCTTCCATCGTCTTGGCCTGGTTCCGATAGAGGAAGCTTTCCATAATCCAAAACTGAAGAATCCCAATGAACAGTAGTAGAGCGGCTAACACGAACAAAGAGCGTGTAAGTAACTGTGAACGCAGAGAAGAGTTTTGTGAAAATCGTTGACGGAGTTGATGGAAGTGATGGTATTTTTGCCGTGCTGGAGCCGCCATTATAGATCAACCCTATAACCGACACCGCGAAGTGTGCGAATGAGCTTATGCTCTTTATCCCCGAGTTTCTCACGTAAGGAACGAATATAGACTTCAACGATGTTCTCTTCACCGCCAAAATCATAACCCCATACTCTGCTCAATATCGTTGCTTTACTCAACACAATGCCATGATTCATCACAATGAATTTTAATAGTTCATATTCTGTCGGCGATAATTCCAGCACACGATGGTCATAGGTAATTTCTTTACGCAGATCATCAATACGGAACGCACTGTATGTGACAGCACCGATTAATAGTGGAAATTGATTACGAAGCCTAGCTTGAATCCGGGCAAGCAGCTCATCAAATGCAAATGGTTTGATCATATAATCATCAGCGCCGAGCCATAGACCTTTGACCCGACTTTCAACCTCATCCTTGGCAGTTAGCATAATGACCCCGACTTGAGTACCTATCTTCCGAAGTCGCTCAACCACCTCGAATCCATCGATCTCTGGCATCATTACATCAAGAATAACCATATGTGGCTGGAATTCATGTGCAATCTCCAGCGCTTCTGCTCCGTGTTCCGCCGTACGTACATCAAATCCTTCATTTCTCAGCCCAAGCTCTAGAAACTGTAAAATATGTGGTTCATCATCAACGAGTAATATTCTAATGCCTGTACTAATCTTCATAGGTGGGCGTTCTCCCCTTATTCACTCCTGTTTATATGCACTATTATGACTCACGAAACTGAAAATTACCTGAAAGGTTGACCGTTTATCCTCAGGCAACATTCAGCGGGCACTCATCCCAAATTTATTTTGACATGTCACAATACTAGACATGAACAATCTAAAGGAGTGATTGAGTTTGAATAATGCTAAACGAAGGATTGATTTTGTCCTTCTACCGATTGTAGTTCTTGCAGCAATCTTGAACGCATACGGCATTTGGAACGACCAATATGCCAATTCCTATTACACGACTGCAGTGGGGAGCATGCTGAGAAGTTTCCATAATTTTTTCTATGCATCCCTTGACTCGGCTGGTTCAGTAACGGTCGATAAACCGCCTGTTGTTTTTTGGATTCAGACTGCATTTGCATATGTATTCGGTCTGCATGGATGGAGTGTGATTTTACCTCAAGTCCTCGCAGGAATTGGTGCGGTACTGCTGATCTACTTCATGGTTAAGCCCTCTTATGGACTTGCGGCAGCACGAATTGCTGCACTGGTCATGGCGACTGTACCGGTTGTTGCAGCTGTCAGTCGGACGAACAATATTGATACTATGCTCGTGTTTACTTTACTGCTCGGATCATGGTTTCTATTTAAAGGTGCAAAACAAGGCAGTGCATGGCGAGTATTAATAGCCTTTGCGCTGATCGGACTTGCTTTTAATATGAAAATGCTTCAGGCCTATATGGTTCTTCCAGCATTTTATTTGTTTTACCTGCTCGCTTTTCAAGCAAAATGGCGAAAGAAACTGGTCTTGTTAGTAGGGAGTACGGCTGTAATGGCGGCTATTTCCTTATCGTGGGCGGTCACTGTAGATTCTATTCCAGCCGATGAACGACCTTATATCGGAAGTAGTGAAACGAATTCGGTGCTCGAACTCGCTTTTGGTTATAACGGACTATCCCGGCTAACTGGTAGGCAGAATACTGCAGCTAATGCTGGTATGCCTGACGCATCCAATGTCACCAATCCCCGAAGAAACGGGGGCGATTCGGTATCGACACAGACATCGAATCAGTCCGGAACGGACGGTAACAGCGGAATGAATTTCCCCCAAGGAAATGAGATGCCTAATGGCTTCACCATGCCGCAGGGAGGATTCGGTGGTGGAGGTGGAATGGGTGGCATGTTTGGCACAGGTCAAGCAGGACCATTACGTCTGTTCCAAACCGAACTATCCGGTCAGGCTAGCTGGTTATTACCGTTGGCTCTATTGGGTTGTATTGCAATTTTAACTAGATTAAGACGCAGAAACAGCTCGGATCAAATGAAAGAAGCGATATTCTGGCTTGCGTGGTTGTTGCCGGTAGCGGCATTTTTCAGTGTCGCAGGCTTCTTCCATCAATACTATCTGATTATGCTAGCACCTCCAATAGCTGCATTAAGCGGTGCTGGATTCGTAGCAATGTGGAAAGCGTACCAGGAACGAACCACTTGGCGAGCATGGCTGTTGCCACTATCTGTGCTATTAACGACCATCTTTGGATGGTACATTATGCAGGCTTTTGATGAAACCATTGGTGTAGGGTGGTCAATCAGCGAGCTGATCGCCGGAATTATAGTGACGGTTGCTTTGGTCATCATGATGAACCGTACACATCCTTGGAAAGAGGCACTCGTTATCGCAGGTTTCATGGTTACCCTGATCGGTCCTGTCTATTGGGCATTTACGCCAATTACATATGGTGGCAATAGCATGATCCCAGCCGCTGGTCCTAGCGGTTCCAATGGAATGTTTGGCGGTATGAGCATGGGTGGCAGACAGGGTGATCGCAACAATGCAATGACTCCACCGAGTGGGCAAGGAGATACAGAGCAACAGTCTCCATCGTCTGCTGGAGATTCGAGCCCAAATAATTCAAATGTAGGAACACCCCCGTCTATTGGAGGTGGCATGAATGGTACGGGCAATGCACAAGGTATGCCTACGGGTGGTGGACGTGGCGGTTTTGGTAATCGCAATGAAGAGATAGACAGCACGACTCTTCAGTATTTGCGAGAACATAATACAGGTGAGACCTATCTGTTTGCGACGTCTGACTATAATCAAGCAGCCCCATACATTATTGATGAGAATGAAGCGGTCATCACATTAGGGGGCTTCTCTGGTTCTGATCCAGTGTACACAACAGAGCGATTAGAACAGCTTGTGAAGAGTGGGCAATTGAAATACTTCATGATTGGCGGAGGAATGGGCGGCCGTGGAGGCAACTCCGAGATTACGAACTGGATCATGGAGCATGGGACGGAAGTACCTACATCTGAGTGGAGATCCAATTCCGATGAAGGTGGCGGCTTCGGTAATCAGTCTACGTTATATGAAGTGAAATTGTGAGTTACAAATGAAATGAACGTTAAGGAACAAACAGCGAGGGATCTGCCCTTGAAAATATAGGCGTGTAATGATCAAAAGGAGGGAACGATCATGAGTAGAGCCATTCACTACAGTGTCATCATCCCGATGTACAACGAAGAAGCGGTCATAGAGGAAACGTATCGCCGTCTGAAAAAGGTCATGAGTAGTACAGGGGAACCCTACGAGCTGTTATTTGTCAATGACGGTAGTGTGGATCAGAGCGCTCAGATGATTCGGGATTATGCGCGTTGGGACGAAAGTGTGAAATTGATTGATTTTGCCCGGAATTTCGGGCATCAGATCGCCATAACAGCAGGCATGGATTATGCAGCGGGAAGAGCAGTAGTCATTATTGATGCGGATCTTCAGGATCCCCAGAACTTATTTTAGATATGATTGCTAAGTGGAAAGAAGGCTATGAGGTCGTCTACGCCCGTCGTACGAGACGAAGCGGAGAGACTCCATTTAAGAGGTGGTCGGCAAGTCTATTTTATCGTGTGCTACGTGCCTCGACGGATACCGATATTCCCGTGGATACTGGAGATTTCAGGCTGATTGATCGCAAAGTATGTGATGAGATGAAGCGACTTCCAGAGAAAAATCGTTTTGTGCGTGGGCTAGTGAGTTGGGTAGGATTTCGTCAGACAGCAATTGAGTACGAGCGAGATGAACGTCTCGCTGGAGAGACTAAATATCCATTGAAACGAATGTTGAAGCTTAGTCTAGATGGCATTACGTCCTTCTCCTACAAACCACTCAAGATTGCAGGATATGTGGGAGTGATCCTATCCATAGCAGGATTTATCTATATGGTTAGCGTTATTGTGTCTGCTATTTTTACTGATTCTACAATGAAGGGTTGGGCTTCCATTGTCAGCATCATGCTGATGTTTAACGGGTTTATTCTTATAATGCTGGGCATTCTGGGTGAGTATGTCGGGCGAATCTATGATGAAACGAAAGCCCGTCCGTTATACATCGTGAGGGATGTGTATCAAGTAGAAGCTCCGTCCAGACAGGGACATCTGACAGGCAGAATTGCGCATCATGATTAAACGATTCACGACGATAATTAAATTCGGTATTGTTGGCATCTTGAACACTGGGGTCGATGCTGTAGTATTCGCGGTTCTCGCTTTTGTAGGTGTGCCAGCGATGGTTGCCCAGGCGATATCATACAGTTGTGGAATCGTGAACAGCTACTGGTGGAATAATCGGTGGACCTTCCGTGATGTAAAGAGTCAAGCACAGCATAAACGAATCGTCCGATTCCTGATTGCCAATCTATTCGTTCTTATATTGTCATCCTTGATTATATATGTAGCCCATAGCTTGTGGAGCTGGAGTCTTGTGAGCAGTAAAGCGGCAGCGACGCTACTTGGCATGTTGATCAACTATGTTATTAGTCGGTATTGGGTGTTCAGATCATCATCTGAGGCAGCTAACGACGTGTCCATTGGGACAAATGAAAGGAGAGAGCATTCCTATGAGAATTAAAAAGGCGGTTATTCCCGCAGCCGGTCTGGGTACACGATTTCTACCAGCGACGAAGGCTCAGCCGAAAGAAATGCTGCCGATTGTAGATAAACCCGCTATTCAATATATTGTAGAAGAAGCCGTGCAATCTGGCATTGAAAATATCATTATTGTTACGGGGCGCAACAAAAAATCCATTGAGGATCATTTTGATAAATCAGTTGAGCTTGAGCAATCATTATACGCCAAAGGGAAACAGGCCTTGTTAGATGAGGTGAGAGCGATAAGCGAGCTAGCAAGTATTCATTTTATCAGGCAAAAGGAACCGTTAGGACTGGGTCATGCGATTGGATGTGCGCGTCAATTCGTTGGAGATGATCCATTTGCCGTGTTGCTTGGCGATGATATTATGGTGTCAGATCCACCTGCGCTGGCACAGATGATTCGTTTATTCGAGAAAACAGATAAGCAGATTATTGGTGTTCGTTCCGTGCAGACAGCAGATGTGGGTAAGTATGGGATCATAGCTTCGAAGGGGGCAGAGCATGGCGTTCATCGGGTTACAGATTTGGTCGAAAAGCCTTCTATTGCTAATGCACCCTCTCGCACCGCAGTGATGGGACGATATATCCTTAAGCCATCCATTTTTCCCATCTTAGATCGAATCGAGACTGGAGCAGGCGGAGAGTATCAACTAACAGATGCTCTAAAAGAAGTTAGCCAGGAGGAAGATCTGCTGGCATTGGAGCTTGCAGGTCGTCGGTACGATATTGGAGATCAATTCGGATACATCCAAGCTATACTGGAAATCGGATTGATGCGCCAAGAATTACAGCCCATGTTGGCTCCATATCTACGCAACCTGGCAACGCAGTGGGCTTGATCATTTGGCAGAAACTAGACGCTGATTCTGTCGTTTTTGGATAAAAAATAAAAAAGGGTTTACTTCATAACCGATCTTTTGATATTATAATCGCAATATCAAATGCATTGAAGAGACGAGTAGACTAAAGTATTCTTTTGGCAGAGAGCTCCGGTAGCTGAAAAGGGGTAAAGAATTTTTGGTTGAATAAAGACTCAGAGCAGCACATCGGAACTTTATGAATCTATAAAGGGATGGTGTGACAGGAGCTCCTGTTACAGAGCTAGAGTGTAAGTAGGCACAACGTACATTGGCGTTGTCGTTCTTAACTCAAAGAGGCTAGTATGGTGACATATTGGCGAATCTGGGTGGTACCACGAGTGATCCAATCTCGTCCCTGAGACTTCGGTCTTAGGGGTGGGATTTTTTTGGTTTTTCCAAGGTGAAGTTTACACGCTTTGGTATTACCTGAATAGGTTTTAATAAGGGAAGAAACAAAGCGTCAGAACAACCAATTAATGAATATCAGAGACCCAACATTCAACTTACACCGAAAGGAAATGATGATATTATGTCAGCAAAATTGAAAGTCGGCATTGTCGGAGGAACAGGAATGGTAGGTCAGCGTTTTGTGGATCTGCTTAATGGTCATCCATGGTTTGAAGTAACAGCGATCTCAGCAAGTGCAAACTCCGCAGGTAAAACCTACGAGGAATCGGTTCAAGGTAGATGGAAACTGACAGCTCCAATTCCCGAAGGTGTTAAACATATTGTTGTTCAAGACGCTTCCCAAGTTGAAGCATTCGCAAGTCAGGTTGACTTTATCTTCTGTGCGGTTGATATGAAGAAAAACGAGATTCAAGCGCTTGAAGAGGCTTATGCCAAAACAGGCACACCGGTTGTATCTAACAACTCTGCTCATCGCTGGACAGCAGATGTACCGATGGTTATTCCTGAAATTAACCCAGGTCATCTGGAAGTCATTGAAGCGCAAAGAAAACGTCTGGGCACTTCGACTGGATTCATTGCGGTGAAACCGAACTGCTCTATTCAAAGTTATGTACCCGCACTGCACGCTTTGCGTGAATTTGGTCCAACACAGGTTGTAACTTCCACCTATCAGGCAATTTCGGGAGCAGGCAAAAACTTTACGGACTGGCCAGATATGCTGGACAATGTTATTCCTTACATCGGTGGCGAGGAAGAGAAAAGTGAGCAGGAGCCGCTTCGCATCTGGGGCAGTGTTGAGAACAATCAGATCGTGAAAGCATCTTCACCACTGATCACAACGCAATGTATTCGTGTTCCGGTAACGGATGGACACTTGGCTACAGTCTTTGTTAACTTTGAGAACAAACCAAGCAAAGAACAGATCTTGGAGCGTTGGTTGCAATTCAAAGGTCGTCCGCAAGAGCTGGCTCTGCCAAGTGCACCAAAACAGTTCATCACATACTTTGAAGAAGAAAATAGACCACAAACGAAACTGGATCGTGACATCGAGCATGGAATGGGTGTATCCACAGGTAGATTGCGTGAGGATTCCCTCTACGATTACAAATTCGTTGGACTGTCCCACAACACACTCCGCGGTGCGGCTGGCGGTGCAGTATTGATTGCTGAGTTGCTTAAAGCTGAAGGTTACATTCAGCCGAAATAATTCGGAAGCAACTTGTCATAAAGGATTGAAGAAAAACCATCACTAGGTGATGGTTTTTTGTCGTTTACAGGTCAACCTTTAGATTGCCCAGCATTTGGGCAACTTCAGGATCGTCGACGGACATGAACAGACTTTCGCCTCTATCCAGTGTGGAGATCATTGTCATATCTTCCGAGCTTAATTCGAAATCAAAAATGTTAAAATTCTCGACCAGACGCTCTTTGCGAACGGATTTGGGAATGACAACAATTCCATTCTGCACGAGTGAGCGCAGTACAATTTGAGCGACCGTTTTCTTGTGTTTATCCGCGATAGAGGTCAGTAATACATTGCTAAACAAATTATTGCGACCTTCGGCGAACGGTGCCCACGATTGATGCTGAACGCCATGCTCTTTCATAAAAGCAGCATTTACGATCTGCTGTTGGAATGGATGGGTTTCAATCTGATTGACTGCAGGCACGATTTCGTTATGAAGGATAAGATCCATCAAACGGTCTGGCAGGAAGTTACTGACGCCAATGGCCTTAATTTTGCCTTCTCGGTACAGCTCTTCCATTGCGCGCCATGCGCCGTAGTAATCACCGAAGGGCATGTGAATCAGATACAGATCAAGATAATCAAGCTGTAGCTTCTGCAGGGATTTGTAGAAGGCAAGCTTGGCACTTTCATAACCTGCATCCTGAATCCACAGTTTCGTTGTGATAAATAATTCTTCCCGCGGCACACCGCTACGCTTAATTGCGCGTCCAACAGCCTCTTCATTCATATAACCAGCTGCGGTATCAATTAGGCGATAACCAGCCATCAGTGCTTCATATACCGTGTTCTCACATTGTTCAGCATCAGGGACTTGATACACCCCGAAGCCGATGATTGGCATGTTCACGCCATTGTTCAATGTTACAGTTTGCATATAGATTCCTCCTAAGGATGTTGTAATTTTACTGCAAATGATCAGATTATTTCACCCGAATGTAGGGGTGATGCAGAGGGGCTTCCGCTGCTGATCGGCTTGCGTTACAATAAGCCTATTACCTTCGTGTAACACGAAGTCAAGCGGGTATCCTAATTTTTTTACGAGGAGGATTACATATGTATACCGTTCAAGATGCAGCTTTAATTACAGGGCTTACGGAGCATGCTGTTCGCTTCTATACAGACAAAGGTCTGGTGCCGAGCGTTCAACGGAACAAAAACAACATCCGGCTGTTTGACGAGGAATCCATCAATTGGCTGCACGGGGTTAGATGTCTGAAGCAGACGGGATTACCAATCGAGAACATCAAAACATATGTTGATCTCTGCCTGGAAGGTGATTCAACCGTCCCGCAGCGTCTCGCGCTTATGATGGAGTATAAGGAGGCAGCGCTAATTCAGCTGGAAGAGGCGAAGCAGCGCGTTGCCCATCTGGAAGAGAAAACACTCCACTATCAAGCCATCCTGGAACGCGGCATTCCGGACATGACCAACCCTCGTACTTGGGAAACGAATCGGGAGGAATCAACGGATTGTCCAGCCTCTCGCTTGGCAAATAACAGTGTTTCAGCTGTCCAAGCTTCGGGTCAATGCCCGGCAGCAGCGATGCAGCAACAAATCAGCAGCGTATCTTAAATTCACTTCAAGCTAACAGCGTATCCTCATAATGCTTTACAGTCAGTCAGATGAATATGTTGTTTCAAACCAAGTAAAAAACGCCGACATGTATTGTCGGCGTTTGGCATTATGATACATCATCGTACGATGTTATTACGCAGCGGATGTCTTATCTGACTTCTGTAGTAGCTGAGAACGACGACCCAATAGGTACCCTGACAAGGAAGCGAGCATCTGCTGGAACACCATACCGAGGACAACGGGAACGGCAACAGGTGGCGGGAAATAAGTAACAGCGAGTACCGCGCCAGCACTAATGTTACGCATGCCTCCGTTGAAGACCAATGCGACCTGATCGGCCTCATCCCATCCTAGTACTCGGGCAATGAAATAACTTAGGGCATAGCCGAATGATGCGAGAAAAACAATAATCACTGCAAGACCAGCTAACTTCCAGTTGAAATTAGCCAAGTAAGGTGCAACTACAGAGCCATTAATCGCCACAACGGCTGCCATAAATAGTTTGGATAACGGATTCAATCTTGGTCCCCAGACGGGAACAATTTTGCCCTTGGTCCATTCATTCAATAGCATGCCGAGCAATGAAGGGACAACGATCATCCAGAACAGGCTGCTCATCATGGCAGCGGTATCCAATGATACGTTTGTGCCGATCAACAGTGACAGCACCCCTGGAACTACAAAGGGAGCAAGCATTGTATCAATGAGGATGATGGATAGAGTCAGTGCAATGTTGCCTCGATAGATACTGACCCAGATGAAGCTGCTAATACCTGTTGGAATAACTGCGGCTAGAACAAGCCCAGTAATCGTATATGCATCGGTTGGGAAAACCAAATGACCCATACCTAGCGCGATTACAGGCATTGCTAAATGTAAAATAAACAAACAAACAAATAACGGAAAAGGCTTCTTCAGGACATTCAGAAAATCTCGTATCCCCAGACTGATACTTCCCGCAAAGGTCATGAAGGCAAATAACCATGGTGACAAAAAGGTATAAGAAGAAAGAAAACTACCGCATAGTACACCAATAACAATACTGACTGGAGTAATGAGTGGCATAATGCGGTTCAAGCGTTGATTCAAAGCTTGAAGCATATGCAAGACATCCCTTTATCGTATGATGATTATATTATACATCTTAATTGACATAAATGGAGGCTACATTTGCCATGAGGTGTGTTAAACAGCCATCATGGAGGTGAAAATGACTTTAAATTTTATTTTTAATTTTAGAAAAAAGGAGAGATTTCATGATCAAAATTAGAAAACCAAGCTGGATGCTGACAGGGCTTCTTGCTTCGAGTCTTTTCGTAATTTCCGCCTGCTCTGTCGTTGAACAAGCCAATGAAAGTTTGAATTACGTCAGTGGAGCTACAGAATATATAGAACAAGTATCCAGCGCGGGAGCCGAGCTTCAGCAGCTTGCTTCCCAAGCGGTTAATAATGCTGAGGTAACCACTCAGATTCAAGAGAAGATCGACCACATTCAGGCTGAAGCTAGTGAGTTCTCACAATTAAATGCACCTGCAATTGGCGAGAGTATTCATGAAAATTTGGTGGGCTATAATAATCAACTTACGGAAGTCATCAACCAATGGGAAACGACAATTGCGGAGCAAGGGTTCACAACTGAAAATTGGGAGAAGACAGGGATACCTGAATTAATCTCCAATATCAATAGTTTGAGTGACCCGCTAAGTGGTCTTCAGAATGAGTAAAAGGGGATACTCCGACTATGATATGCTGTGATGCAATACTCTAGCTCATGATCTAACCCGTTATTGGCTTTTATGGAAGGCATGAATATTAATTTTGGGTAAAAGTTACACTAAGGTGTAAATTGTATTCGAGATCATGTAACCAAAGGAGACCTATTTATGGCTGAACATCATGGAAAAGTTATTATTATTACAGGTGGAGCAAGTGGTATTGGTAGAGAAACAGCGCTTCAACTTTCAGACCAGGGAGCAACGATTGTTGTTGCTGATTTCAACGAAGAAGGTGCCAAGCAGGTTGCTGCTTCGATTGAAGCAGGCGGTGGAACAGCAGCGGCATACAAAGTAGATGTATCCAAAGGCGATGAGATCAAAGCTCTTATCGATTGGACAGTTGATAAATTCGGCACACTCAGTGGTATTTTCAATAATGCCGGAATTGGGCTTGTAAAACCTTTTCTGGAGATGGATCCAGAATCCTATCACAGAGTCATCGATGTAGACCAGCATAGTGTTTACTATGGGATGTACTATGGTGCGAAGAAGATGGTTGAATTGAACGTGCCAGGAACCATTGTTAATACAGCCTCCATCTATGGAAGTGTGGCAGCAGTAGGGAGTTTCAACTACAATGCGGCAAAAGCAGCTGTTGTGATGATGTCTAAATCCGGAGCACTTGAACTCGCAGAGCATGGCATCCGTGTAGTTGGAGTTGCCCCGGGCTTCATTAATACACCCATTCTTGGTGACAATCAAGAGGTAAAGGATGCTCTCGCTTCGCAACATATGAGTGGTAAACTCATTCAGCCTGAGAAGGTTGCGAGTGTCGTTACATTTTTGTTCAGTGATGCAGCAAGTGCGGTGAATGGATCGACAGTTGCAGTCGATGATGGATTCCTGAGCTTCAAAACGAAGTAAGGTGGAAGGCGAACCTTACTTAAAAAAGAATCAAAAAAACGGTGCTGAACGATTAATCGTTCGCACCGTTTTCTATTTATCTTAATCATATACATATGAAAGAAATGTTATGGCGTCAGCGTAGATCGTGATACAATAAACGGATATGTTTTATCATTTTGTGGTGTCATAAACAATGCGTACACCAAGCGAGCCATAGCTCTCTTCCTTGTACTGACATTTAGAACAAGCTTTTGTAGAGCACACGGCATCGTGCTGAACTTGTAATTTTTCGTTACAGTGCGGACAATTGTTATCAAAAAGAGTCTTCAACACGTTGAACATGCTTAATCACTCATTTCGGATTAATTTACTTGGGATTATTATAGCCGATTTTGGGGCAGACGTATACTGTTTTAATTATATTTTTTACGGGATTTTGAAAGGGAGAAAAAACCGATGGATGTCATGCTTTTTATCATCATGTTTATACTTGGTCTAACGGGTTCATTCTTCTCCGGGCTGTTAGGTATAGGCGGAGCAATCATAAATTACCCACTTCTGCTGTATGTTCCTTCACTCGTAGGTTTGCAGCCTTTCACGGCACATGAAGTATCTTCAATTAGTATGTTTCAGGTGTTTTTTGCCTCATTATCCGGGGTGGTTGCCTATCAGCGAAAACAAAGACGTACACCGCATCAGAGGTCGTTTATTCATCGAGGTCTAGTCGGTTATATGGGAAGCAGCATTCTTGTGGGCAGTCTAATCGGTGGATCGGTATCCGGTTATCTGAGCGAGCAAGTCATTAACCTGATCTATGGAATTTTGGCGGTGATTGCGATTGTACTTATGCTGATCCCTAGTAGAGGAACGATGGATAGCTCTGATGATCTTGAATTTAACAAAGGCATTGCAGCAGTCACTGCTGGGGCAGTTGGCATCGTCTCCGGTATCGTAGGAGCAGGTGGCGCCTTCATTCTAATTCCCATTATGCTTACCGTACTCCGTATTCCCATTCGAATAACAATCGCTTCCTCGCTTGCGATCGTATTCATATCTGCCATTGGGGGCGTTCTCGGCAAAATTTCGGGAGGGAATATACCGCTTGAGCCCATCATATATACTGTCATTGGCAGCTTGATTGGCGCTGCACTGGGTTCCAGAGTAAGTTCGATGATCAATGTAAAATGGCTAAGATATGGATTGATTGTGCTCATCGCTTTTACTGCGGTGAAGGTGTGGTCTACCATTTTATAAATGTTATCTGCAGTAGGTTGAACAATACGTATCAATTTCGTAACCAAAATGTGATTTCGCCGTATACCAATTAAGAACATGAGCTGACGAAATTAACACTAATAGAAGTTGAGGTATTTCATCCTATGAATAACGCATTGATTGAGCGAGTTGATGCAGAGTATGGGCAAGCTGAACAAAAGGCAGCTCAGTATTTTGCTTCTCTCCATAAACAGCTTATGAATCATACGTATACGACTGAACTTACACAAGACATTCATTTATGGCAAAAGAAACACATTCACCGCTACCCCTGGTTGTCCTTCCTATCACGAAGCAAACGAAAACCAGACACCCAGGACGTGCAACGTTATATTCACTGGTTGAATGTGTCGGGGAAAATAGACGATTATCTAGATCGCAGTATTTCTTATATTTATATGAGAGACTTAGGAAAAGCACTGGATTCTACGGATACACAAGCTCGTATTCAGCGAGTTGTTCAAGATACGAAACGGTACTTCTTACAATCTGCATCCCAATCGAACAGAGAGCCGGATTATATCAGTCTGGCTGCGTTATATCGCTGGTCTCAGAAGGAGAATGTAGAATCTGCGGTCATCTGGGTAATGAACAAACTGAAGAGTGTGGCAGCCAACATTCCTGAGGAATTGGATGCTGAGAATGCACAGCGTAAGCTGATCAAAATCATTCTTGGTGTTGTGCTGCACGTTACGGACGATATGAATGCAGAGACACCCTCAGACGAACGCGCTCAGCGATTAGATGCAGCTATCAGATTAGGATATTCTTACGGATTAACCTATCCTTTTATCGATGATTTGCTGGACTCGCAGGCACTCACTGTAGAAGAGAAGGAACAGTATTCTCTTATGATCCGTGAAGCACTCCTGACAGGTGTTGTTCCAGACATCGAAGAGTGGAAGGGGGAGCATCATGAAGTCATTCGATATGTGCATGGGGAGTTACGCGAGGCATTTGAGTACATTCATAATTATCAGCGACCCGAGACGCAGCGTACCTTTTTGCAGCAATCTTATGTGTTCTTCCAATCCCAGGAGATAGATCGCGCCAAAACGTTATCAAACGCTCATTACTCAAATGAGGAATTATACATTCCGATTATTATCAAGTCTTCATCTTCACGATTGATTGTTCGTTCGGTGCTTAGTGCGCCAGAGGATGAAGGGTTTGATCTACGTACCTTCTATTATGGGATCTATAATCAACTCGCGGATGACTTTGCCGATATGTTTGACGATCTGGAGGAGGGGGCAGTTACCCCGTACACATATTATCTGACGTATCGCGATCAGCGACCGGATCTCATTAATCCTTATGAGCTGTACTGGACTGTAATCTCGCATCTGATTCATGAGGTATATCATTCAGATGATCAGACGCGTGAGGTCATACTCGACCGTGCCATCAATGGACTTAAGCGTTGTAGAGAACGTCTGGGTCAGCCTAAATATAATGAACTTATGGACATTCTGGCATCCGGCCAACCGGAGTTCAATCGACTTGTGCAGAAAATGGTACAGAAAGCCGATGATGTCGATTTCCTGGATAAATTACTTCGTGATCAAGTCGTCATTCATCTACGGCAGGATAAGATCGAAAAGCAAGAGTTTGTAGATACGATTCGCACAGTTCGTGAACAGATTAATCAGGAGCTACAGATTTCTAAGCCAAATGGACTTCATGCAATGAAAGAAACCCTTATTGATGCGGCGAACTACAGCCTACAGGGTGATGGGAAGCGAATAAGACCGATTCTGACCTGGGTCATGGGAGTGCGTGAATACGGATTGCAGGAAGCAGCGATTGTACCGCTCTTGCGATCTCTCGAATATATGCACACTGCTTCGCTTATTTTTGATGATCTGCCTACGCAGGATAATGCACCCACACGTCGGGGGCGCTCCACATTGCATCACTTGCATAATAGTGCAACAGCGGAGCTAACGGGTCTGTACTTGATCCAAAGAGCCATTGGAGAGCAATCCTCGTTGGATCGTTTCGATCCGCAAACGGTACTTTCACTCATTCGCTACTCTGCACAAAAAGCGGAGGATATGTGTATGGGACAGGCGATGGACTTGAATTCCAAAGGCAAAGTGCTGAACCTGGAGCAACTGAACGAGATCTGTTTTTACAAAACAGGCATTGCGTTTGAAGCTGCACTCGTTATGCCAGCTATTTTGGCACAGGTATCTGAATCTGAGATCAACATATTGAAAAAATTCGCCTATCATGCGGGTATCGCTTTTCAAATTAAGGATGATCTGCTCGATCTGGTTGGAGACCATCTGGTGCTCGGCAAACCTGCAGGTCAGGATGTTCGGAATAATAACTCTACCTTTGTATCGATTCTTGGTGAAGAAGATGCCAAAAAGGAGATGTGGGAACACTACTGCCAGGCAACGGATGCACTGCATGAGATGCGTAAGACCATTCCTTTTCTCCGACATTTGTTAGACTATATCATTGGGCGTGAACGGTGAGCCACAGCAGCAACAACAGTAGAGTGAAGAACCGCCTTTAACATATAAAGGGCGGTTTTTTGTTGGATAAACTTCAAGATGTGAACGTAAATGACTCTTATTGTATAGATGTGTTCATGGGGATACCTATTGATTCTTAATCCACAGCTTGGAAATGTCCATATAGCCGAAATCAGCTGTTTGCATGCCAAATAAACTTTGGTTCAGCTGAGCACTTTTGTTCATATGACATCCATGTAAAATCCAGTCGTTATCCCTCAGTAAATCCTCAGCTTCATCTAACAGCTGTGCGCGTGCATGGGTATCAAGCTGTCCAAACGAATCCAGTTTCTGTTCTAACTCGTTCAGCGAATGAGGTGACATGCAGATATGAAGGTGATTCGACCGATTCGTAAAAAAATGAATCAACCCATATTGCCAATCCTCCTCCAAAATTTCTTCTGCCAAAATAAGATCGGCTTTCATCGCATTAGTAGGATACAGACATTCATTCGTCGGAGACAGTTCGATATTTAAGCCAATTTGCTGTGCTCGTTGTTGAATCCAGTTGGCAGTTAAGACATCCTTATTCTCCGAGTACGATAATATGAGCGTCTCACTAAGATATCCGCTGCTGTGTAACAGATTACGTGCTTGCTCAAGTGAGGATGGAGTCCAATGATGCTCGGCGCTTTTCCAGGGCAAAAGGCTGTTTGCTGGCGTAATTCGATTGCCTCCCAGTTCCGTTACCAGTGAAACAGAATCATAGACCAATCTCATTGCTTGCCGAAACTTGGGGTTATGAAAGATACCAGGTTTATTAAAATTAAATAACATATATTGACAGCCGAGAGCAGGATAATTGAAACTGTTGGTTTGTGCAAAATGAGTAGATTGCTCCAATCGATCTGTTCCGGGTAGTTCATAGTGGCGCTCATTGGACTCAAGATCTGGTACAAACCAAAAATGGACTTGATCAAGGTAAGGACGAATACCGTAATAGTTATCAAATGCGCTTAGTTTCAGTAAATCCTCATTGATCTCACTAATCTGAAAAGGCCCAGTGCCAATGAGTTGTTTGGATACATCAACATCGTATGGGAGGATCGTCATTGGAATACAACTAAACAAATGCAAGAAGAATTGATTGGGACGGTTCAAGTAAAAGCGAATGCAGTAATCCCCAGCAACCTCAATTCGTTCAATGTCACGATACAACCAAACGACTGGACTATTTACACTTCGCAGACGCTGTAATGTAAATTCAACATCCTTAGATGTCAACATTTTATTGTGGTGGAAGCGAACACTCTTACGTAAATAGAAGGTCCATACTAGATAATCCTTGCTACCCTCCCACATGTGAGCCAGATCAGGCAGGAACGTATCCGTTTTGGCATCGTAGGTCACCAATGTGCTGCACACCTGCCCAAGTAAGTATGTTTCAAAAGCATTGTATACAAATGCGGGATCCAGATCTGCCAGTTTACGTGATCGCATCATACGTAGAACATCCTGACCCGAAGAGCTTTCCGAATGGCTGTGAAATCCCATTTGTTTATATAACGAATCTAGCAATTGTTCCCGTAAAGTCTCGTTGTTCTCCATAGCGCCAATGAATTCAATGGCTTCTTTCATTTTTCCTTTACCCATTAGCTCCATGAAGCTGGATTCTATCGTTTCATTCTCACTGCGAAGTAACGTCAAGGTGGAATGATGACCTCTGCCAATCCCCGGTTGCCAGTGGATAAAGCCTTTCTCTTCCAACTTTCGCAAGGTGAATTTAACATTTCGAGGCGTGCAACATAAGACAGTGGATAGGGTATCGATCGTTACGGGAACCGGTGTATGTAGTTTAAATGTAACCTCAGTCGCTGTTGTAAGTCGTATGTAATGAGCGGTTGTTGTATCCAAAAGTATAAGCTCCTCTTCATATAAAAGATGGTTCAAAGGCACTCGTGTTAAAAGGTGAAATCAATATTTATTTCCTTACACTTTTATTTCCCCTTTGTTCTATACAATTATACATAATTCAACAAACGAAGGGCAGACCTTCTAGAAGTTAACAACGAGAACAGGAGAACATACGAATGAAGCAACATTTAAGACAGATTCACCCTTTAGCTTGGACAATTATTATTGGGACGATGTTTGGTCGTCTCGTAACCTCGATGAGCATTCCTTTTCTATCTATTTATCTGACGAGTGTCCTCGGAGCTACACCAACGGAGACTGGCTTCACCGTCGCTGTGAGTTCACTGGCGGGTGTGATGGTGAGCTTTTATGGCGGGTATATTTCAGATCGGATTGGTCGTAAAGTGGTTATGCTAGTCTCCGTATTCTGCTGGGCAGGCGTCTTTTTCATCTTTTCTGCGGCAGACTACTTATGGGTATTCTTTGTGGCTAATACGCTCAATGGCTTATGCCGCGCTGTCTTTGAGCCAACGTCACGTGCATTGTTGTCTGACATCACCTCACCAGAGAACAAATTACTCGTTTTCAATTTGAGGTATGCCGCCATTAATCTTGGGGTTGTATTTGGTCCCATCATTGGCTTTCAATTGGGGTCGGCGCAATCGACTTTTCCATTTCTGATCTCAGGACTTGTATACATCGCTTATGGTCTTGTGTTACTTGTCCAATTTCAGCTTCAACATGCTAATCTACCACAGCCTTCAAAGGCGAAGGCACCACGCTTACGAGATGCTTTGGCGACGGCTGGCCGCGATCGTGTATTTTTGCCAGTACTGATCGGAACCACATTCTGTGTGCTTGGCTACGGACATTTTGGGTCAACCCTTGCCCAATACATGGAGCGGAGTACATTGTTTGAGAATGGAAGCCAGTTGTTCTCCTATATGTTATCTCTCAATGCTATGACAGTGTTAATTGTGCAATATCCAATCGTACGTGCATTTCGAAACGCCCCCCCGCTTGTACCGCTCATCTGGGGTAACCTCTTGGTTGCGGCGAGTTTGTTACTGTTCGGTATGGCAAGTGGCGCAGCTCTGTTGATGATTAGTGTTGTATTATTCACCGTCGGAGAAGTATTGTTATTTACGATGATGGATATGCTGATTGATCGAATTGCAAAGCCGGAATGGAAAGGAACGTACTTTGGCACGATTGGTTTTAACAACTTGGGTAATGTTATGGCGCCGATTATGGGTGGGTTATTACTGAGTCAGTTCGGAGGACAGGGGATAGCGGTATTTCTTCCACTTGCGCTAATCACGGCACTTGGACTTCCATTTCTATGGATTGCTCATAAACGACTGATCACACGGGAGCGGGAGATTCAAGTGGTACAGCAGAGTGCCTAACGAACGTAAGTGGGGTCTGTTACATGGATTCGAATTTTTAAATTTGTTCATTGTAACTTTCACAATGCATGAAGCGTTACTTAGAATAGAGAAAGTGAAAACGATCATCAATACCTGGGAGGTTGAATATGTTTAAGAAGATCGTATCCGTATGGGTCGCATCTGTGCTTTTCGGCGTGATGGCAGTGCCTGGCTATGCAGAAACAAGTCCAACGGAGATTAGTACGGGAGTCATCGTGAACAATCGGGTGCTCATTCCGTTACGGGCGGTATCACAGCATTTAGGCGCAAAGGTACAATGGGACAAATATTCGAAGAGCATTCTTTTGACCAAAAATGATAAGAAAATTGCATTGGCCGTTAACTTCAAAAATGCCAATGTTAATGATTTCGTTGAACCGATGGATTCTCCCGTTGAGTTAATCCATGCCACAGCGTATGTTCCGCTCCGGTTCGTCAGCCAAACATTAGGAGCCGAGCTACAATGGAATAAAGAAGCCAAGCAGGCAAATGTTAGTCTTAATGATCACCATATCATCATTAGCATGCAACCTGATTCCGTTCAGATTCCTGATACACAGAAACTAACTGAAGCCCGGCTGAATGAACTGTTAGCGAAGTTAAATGAAACGTCCAATATGCCTAAGATTAAACAAATAAGGGCTTATTTTAAGCCCTATTTTACGGAGAAATTGATTCAATCCATTCTGGATGGACAGCAGTTGCAGGGTGAAGAAGTGCAATTCGGTGCTCCAGAAACGGGCATTCATTATACGAGCAGCACTACTGCAACATTGTCTCAATCTTATGTTCTTGGGAATACATTAACCGGTGACTCCCATTATGTATATGATCGAAATATCGAGCTTTTATACAGCAGAGGAATCTGGAAGGTGCATAAGTTAAATATTTATTTCAGAGATATTCCATACTTAGGTTATTAAGCTTGCATTCTATACGTTCAGATTATTAATCACATGAATTAAATAACAAATCAGTAAATATGTTCTTGACGTACTGACCTATTAGCGAATACAATAAACAACAAATATGTGAGACGGGTGGGTGTAGGGATGATGTTCATGCCAAAATTGATATCTAACCGATAACTGAATACGCATGAGCATGTCGACACAACCAATTGCGTTAGAGTATATGTTCAAAGAGAAGGGGTTTCGATGCCGGGAAGATGGGATGAAACTTGAAATCAACTTTTTGAACAACCTCTTAAAGATAGCGTCTGGGCAGTCCTGTTTATGCATCCTGTCATGGACGCTCATCCGTAGTGCGAATGTCAAGGAGAAGACCAGTAACGCTACATAATCTAATGGTACTCTTCTTGTTATAGAAGCCATAGATGAACTTAGTTCATCTATGGCTTTTTGTCGTGCGCTGCAAGCAAACGTTTCAAATGAAAGGGGAGATTGGGGATGTGAAATAATGTATGTCTGTTCGTGCTTGTTGTAATCATTCAGAATCATCTGGAAACAAAAATAAATGATAGGTAGGAGAATGTGAAATGGTACATCATCAATACAATCATAGAATTCATGTATGGTTCAGCGAAATTATTTATGATTCGGCCTAGTTAAGCAGAGTTTGAGTTGATGAATTTGATGCTTTCTAACAAAGTAATTCGTACGTTGGAGGTGGGGCAAGATGCCCAAACAAGAGAAAAAGTCGATGTCATGGCTATTGCGGTATCTAAAGCCAGTCCGATTGAGACTGGTGCTGCTATTAATTATTTTGCTGACGTCGACGGGATTACAGCTTCTGAATCCGCAGATCATCAAGCGGTTTATTGATACAGCAGCGAGTGGCGGCGTGGTTTCTAGTCTCATTCAGCTTGCAGGTATATTTCTAATTATTGCGATCTTCAATCAACTGTTAACTGTAGCTGTAAGTTATCTAGGTAATGATGTCGCATGGCGGGCAACGAATCAATTAAGGGGCGATCTGCTGAAGCATTGCCTTGGACTTGATATGCGGTTCCATAATGTAAAAACGCCTGGAGAGATGATCGAACGGGTGGATGGCGATGTAACGAGCATTTCCAATTTCTTTGCAATGTTTATTGTGCAGGTTATTGGCAGCTTTGTGCTTCTTGCTGGAATCCTTGGCTTCATGTTTACGATTAATATACCGATTGCACTGGTAATGACGGTGTTCACACTGTTATCGGTTCTGTTTATGGTTTTCATTCGAAATATGGGTGTTCAGTCCTCGAAGAACGAGCGTGAAGCAAGTGCGTCCTTGTTCGGCATGATTGAGGAACGTATTGCTGGAATTGAGGATGTGCAAGCGAACGGACACGTGCCTTATGTGATGAATCGTTTCTATCGATTGATGCGGGTTGTATTTCTGAAAGGGCGTAGAGCTTGGATGCTTCGTGTTATTCCGTGGAATACAACGGTGATTTTGTTTGCCATAGCTGTAACTGCGGTACTGATGCTTGGTGTTCACAATTACATGCAAGGGGCGATTAGTCTTGGTACGTTGTTCCTTATTTATCAATACACACAGATGTTGAATGATCCAATTGAGATGTTGGGAGATCAGGTACAAGAATTTCAGAAAGCCAAGTCCGGTATGCTTCGCTCACGAGAACTGCTCTCTCTAAGCAGTGAGATTAAAGACGGGAAACAAGATACACTTCCTGGAGGTGCACTTGGTTTGGAGTTCGAACATGTGCATTTTAGCTATAACGATGATAAGCCTGTATTGCGGGATATTCATTTTAAAATTAAGCCTGGGGAGCGTCTTGGTATTATTGGACGCACCGGTAGTGGTAAATCCAGTCTAAGTCGTGTTCTTCTTCGGTTATATAATCTGAATCAGGGTGTAATCCGGGTCGGTGGTCAGGATATCACAGAGTTAACACTACCTGCGCTATACCGCCGGGTTGGAATGGTGACGCAGGATGTGCAGTTGTTTGACGGTACGCTACGCGACAACTTGACGTTATTTAACTCGGAAGTTTCAGACAACATGATTATCGAAACGACAGAGCGACTGGGACTGCGTCAATGGATTGATACCCAACCGGAAGGATTAGACACTCACTTGAAAGCAGGAGGTTCTTCCCTGTCGGCTGGAGAAGCGCAGCTATTTGCACTAACACGTGTATTTTTGACAGAGCCAAGTTTAGTTATTCTAGATGAACCCTCTTCACGTTTGGATGCTGCGACTGAGATGTTGCTGCAACAAGCGGTGGATGAATTAATGAAACAATGCACAGGGATTATTATTGCTCACCGACTAGCTACGCTGGATCAAGTCGATCAGATTATGGTGCTCAGTGATGGTGAGATTATCGAATTTGGAGCCAGAGAAGAGCTGGCGAACAATCCTGATTCACATTATGCGAGATTGCGTATGACGGGTAGAGAGGAGGAGTTGGCTTGAATGTCGCAGGATTTATAGGTCGTTTATTCCGCTTCAAATCAGTATTATTTCTAATTAATGGTCTGTTGTGGTGTATATTTCATTCCCTACCGCTTGCGATCGGGATCGGAATGCAATGGTTTTTTGACCGTGTGACCATCGGATCTACCGATTACATGTGGCTTGCTGTTCCCTTAATCTTTCTTGCACTGGTTAGAATGGCTAGAGTAGGGACATTCTTTACAGCCTTTTACGCTTGGATCACCTATGTGTATCACATTCAAGCGATATTACGAACGAATATGCTTGCGGGTATCATGCGCTGGCCTGGTCGAAATCTTCCTGCTTCACCAGGTGAGGCGATGAGTCGGTTCCGCGATGATGTCGATGAAGTGGTTGAGTACGTAGAATCCTGGGTCGACTTCTGGGGTAGACTCGTATTTGCCATCGTTTCAATCATCATCATGGCTAATATTAATTGGAAGATTACGTTGGTTGCTGTACTTCCGCTGGTTGTCGTTACAATGCTTAATAATCTATCGGGCAATCGGGCTCGCAAATATGCTCAAGTCAATCGTGAATCGACCGGTCGAATCACCAGTTTCATTGCTGAGACATTTGGAGCAGTGCAGGCGCTGAAGCTTGGGCAAGCAGAAGAGCATGTCTCATCCCGTTTTAATACTTTGAATGAACAACGTCGTCAGGCAGCATTACGGGATAATCTGTTCAAACAGTGGATGAGATCGCTGAATCAACACGTTCTCAGCATCTGTACCGGTTTAATTCTGCTGATGTGTGCGGCAGAGATGAGGGCAGGCCAATTTTCGGTGGGTGATTTTGCACTCTTCACATCCTATCTAGCCAACATTGGCTTTAGTATTTCCTTGTTTGGGTACATGGTATTCCAGCATAAACGGTTAAAGGTGTCCTTTGATCGGATGCGGAAGTTATTTCGTCCTGGTGAGGAAAACCGAATCATGGATTATCGGGAAATCTATCTGAATCAAGATCCTCCTGAGCTGACAGACATCGAACGAAGTGAGGAAGATGAACTCCGAGAGTTAGAAGTGAGCAATCTGAGTTATCAGTATCCGAATTCCACGAATGGGATAGAGCATGTTCATTTCCGCTTGCAGAGAGGGCAGTTCCTGGTCATTACAGGGCGTATTGGATCAGGAAAATCAACTCTGGTGCGCACGCTTCTGGGTCTGCTGCCGAAACAGGAGGGGATGATTCGTTGGAATGGAAAAGAAGTAGATCCGGCTACATTCCTTATGCCGCCAAGAGCAGCATATACACCGCAGGTTCCTCGCTTGTTCAGCGATACGTTACGAGAGAATATTGTTCAAGGTAAACGAGAATCTGTTGAGGAAGGACTGGAAAAAGCAATTCGGCTAGCCGTAATGAAGAAGGATATCGAAAATCTCGATGATGGACTTGAGACATCTGTCGGTCCTCGGGGCGTTATGCTGTCAGGAGGACAGATTCAACGTGCGTCTACTGCGCGGATGCTAATGACCGAAGCCGATCTCTTTATCTTCGATGACTTATCTAGTGCGCTAGATGTGGAAACAGAGCAATTGGTCTGGGAAGGGTTGGCCAGTGAGCGCGAGGTAACTTGTATTGCGGTATCCCATCGTAGAGCCGCATTATCCAGAGCCGATCATATCATTGTTATGAAGGATGGACGTATTGAAGCCGAAGGCAGCTTGAGTCACTTACTTGAAACGAGTGAAGAGATGCAACTGCTCTGGCAAGGTGAACAAACACCTGCTAAGGTTGGTTAAGGTAGAAAAGAAAGCAGCAATTGAACAGCTAAGAAAAAGCCATATCAATCACTCATCTTGAGTTGATCGATATGGCTTTTGGTTTGTCTATTATTTATTTAATTAATTGAGCAATTAGAGAGTAAGCAATGATCACAAGGAAAACAATTGTAATGTGATTAATGGAGAAGATGAACATTTTGTGTGACCATTTCTTCATTTCGTTTCGATCAAAGGTAGCTACGCTCAAAATGAACCATGCCAAGCTTACAAGGAAGGCAACAATCGCCACAAACGGGCTTAGTGGCCAGAATAAGAAGCTGGAAGCCATCAACAATACCAGATAAACATTGGTTTGGATATAAGTGCGTCTAATTCCTTTTACAACAGGAAGCATTGGTACATTAGCTGCTTTATATTCATCGAATCTACGAATCGCAATACCATAGAAGTGAGGCATCTGCCACAACAGCATCGTCACCACTAACGCCCAGATTTCAAAGTGACCAAGTTCTGGGGAGATGGCTGCCCAACCGATAAGCGGAGGAACAGCTCCGGACAAGCTTCCTACTTCAGTGTTATAAATGGTTGTACGTTTTGTCCACATTGTGTACGGGAACACGTAGAGCAACAGACCTAGAATACCAAAGAAAGCTGCCGAAGGGGAGGCGATGTAGAGAAGTATTCCCCCGATAATGGTGATGGTAATACCTAGAATCAATCCCGACTTGGTGTTAACTTGTCCAGTTACAGTTGGACGGGTTCTCGTACGCTCCATGATGGCGTCAATGTCACGATCGTACAGATTGTTGAACACGCCGGCAGCTCCTATAATGAGAGAGGAGCCAATGACCGAAAGAATAATCGGTACAATGTTAGCCAGGAATGAAGCATCGAATACATACAGAGCCAAGCATAAACCTGCCAACATGGCGATTAGATTGGACTTGATAATTCCAACTTTGATCGTGTCAAAGAAGACTTTGGGAATAGAGTTGAACTCTAGTTCAATTTTGGGTTGAGACCCTTTATTCAATGTTTTCAAGTACTCACGTCCTATATCTATACTTATATATCTTGTGAACTTATTATAGCATTCCGTTTACTATGTGAAATAAGCAACTTTTTAGTATTAAAAATACTGTCAATTGATTGTGAACAATTTAAAAAACAAGAGCTTTTTTAATTGTGAAAAATGATTTTATGTGTTACTGGGGGAAGAATCTTAAGGGGGACCACAAAATTTAACTTGCCAAAGATCAATTGAGTATATATTATGGACATAAAGGGTCTTTAATGGTTTTGTTAAATCTTGTGCTCACTATTGATCCTTTACCGTTGAATGAGCTTAACTATGTGGCGATCGTATCTATCGCTGTACATACGATTACCCAACAGCATGTCAAGGTTCGGTCTATGTCGATGAAGGCAATATTTTTTTGGTTAAATTAGAGATATAATATATCTGGAAAGGATGTTTTAGTGTGAAAGAAATTATGGATGCGATAATTATTGGTGGAGGGCCTGCGGGTCTGAACGCAGCTCTCGTATTAGGTCGAGCAAGAAGAAACGTTGCTGTAATTGATGCTGGGCAGGCGAGAAATCGGGTAACGCATAAAGCTCACAATTTTCTGACGAGAGAGGGAATTAGCCCTGGCGAATTTCGGCGGATAGCAAAGGAACAGATTAGTGCTTTTCCTTCTGTACAATTTGTAGAAGATGCAGCTACATCTATAGAAGGAAGTGATGGTTCGTTTCAAGTTACGACTTCAGAGGGTTTAGTTCTTCAAGCTAAAAAGATTTTGTTTGCAGTGGGTAAGAAGGATCTTCCGCTAGACCTGAATGGATTGTCTGAAGTATATGGCAAGACGGCGTTTGTATGTCCTTATTGTGATGGATGGGAGTTAAGGGATCAACCTCTCGTCTTAATCGTAAATGGAGCGAGAGCTCTACACTTAGCTCAGATTATCACAGGCTGGACGAGTAAATATACGATCTGTACGAATGGTCCAGATGAAATGACGGATGAACAACGTGAGGAGTTGCAGCGGCATGGCGTTCCTGTCTATGAATCACCAGTTGGGCGCATTGAATCCCAGGATGGGATCGTGCAGCGTGTAGTTCTGCAAGATGGCAATCAGATTGAGTGCAAAGGTATTTTCTTCGCACCGAAGCTGTCTATTGGGTCAGACCTGCCCCAATCTTTGGGATGTGAGGTGAATGAGCTGGGTACAGTCATTGTTGATGAGCGCGCGAAAACTACTGTTCCAGGTGTGTTCAGCGCGGGGGATGCTGCATCCGAATATCATCAAGCGATTGCGGCCGCATCCTTAGGGGCACTTTCGGCAGTGAGTATTAACAGTGAACTAGCTATGGAGGCGTGGAATAAACAAGGCAATGAATGAAAAGCTACACAAGAGGGTGCTACCGTTAATAAAGTAATTAGGATTGTTGGAATGATGCGAATGGTATAGATCAAACATTACTATAATACAAGCGTTCAACTCCGGTGTGGGGGATGAACGCTTGCTTATGTTCTGTGTCCTACTTAGAAACTAAGATGGATATGGCGCTGTAGATAAGCATGATTCCCATCAACACATTGAACAGACGTTCATGTCTCAATAATAAGTTCTGGAATAACGAACCACAGAGTGCCCATGTCATATTGGCACTAATCCCGATGAACGTTAGTAGTAACGAGAACCAGATTAGATGATGGTGTGATTCGCCCAGTGGAATGACAAACATGGAGATCGCAGTCAGACCATATATGATGACTTTGGGATTGATGAATTGCAGGACACATCCAAAACCAAAGCTATATGGAGAAGTACGTAAAGCGTTATTCTTAGTAGAATGACTGATCATGACTTTGAAAGCTAAATACAGTATGTACATACATCCCAATAGATTAAGTATAGGACGAAAGGTTGGAATGAATTGATGAAGTATCAGGCTGAAATAGCTGGAAAGTAACATAATGATCATACAACTGAACGCGACTCCTCCTATAAAAGGAAGGGTTTTGCTGAACCCATGATCTCGTCCACTTGTCATTGCGATGATGTTATTGGGCCCTGGGCTGAAGGAAGATACGATAGCATAAATCAGTAGTGGGATAATGAACATATAGCCTCCATATTTTATTTTTTTGTGCCTTATAAAGTATTTTTGTACGTTATAAAGCACACATTTATTTTAGTGTACAACATGTGCTCTATAACGCACAATAGGTTTATAATAGAGTACAGAAGAAAAGGAATGGAGAGTGAGGTACGATGAACCAGGTTAATACGATCTTGGCACAGAATTTAAAGTCAATCAGGGAAGAACGCAAGCTAAGTCTGGATAAGGTGGCTGAATTAACGGGGATTAGCAAGACGATGTTAGGGCAGATTGAGCGTGGTGTGTCTAATCCAACCATTGCAACCGTATGGAAGATTGCTAACGGATTGAAGACTTCTTTTACAACATTAATTCATGAACCGGCTGCAGATACGCATCTAGTAACACGAGCGGATGTTCAGCCATGGATTGAGGACGATGGAAGAATACGAATCTATCCCCATTTTCCATTTGAGGATGAACGTCACTTTGAGATGTATATGATGGAAATGGATATGGAAGCGTATCTGCAAGCAGAGCCTCATATTGAAGGAAGTGAAGAATTTATTACGGTCTTCGAAGGAGAGGTCATCATTCGCATAGAGGAAGAGGAGTACACGGTTCGAACGGGAGAATCCATTCGTTTCCGAGCCAACAGACCGCATACATACCAACATTCAGGAGCGGATACAACGAAAATGAGCATGGTAATTCATTACTCAAAATAAGGAAGTTAAAATTTAAACAAATGATTGACAATGCATTCAAATGCGGTTTTAATTATATAGACCGATTGTTATAATTTTTTGAAGGAAGTGGCTCCATGAGTGAAAAGTCCAATGCTAGAGAGCTCATTGTCAGCACAGCAGCGAGACTGTTTTTTTCACAAGGATATCATGCGACAGGTCTGAATCAGATCATCAAGGAGAGCGGTACGCCGAAGGGTTCATTGTATCACTATTTCCCGAGCGGCAAGGAAGAGCTTGCACACGTCTGTATTGAAAAAGCCAATCAGCATATCCTACAGGTGTTTGAAGAAACGTTTGCTGCACATGACAATACTGGAGACGCCATTCAGCAATTCATACACGACTTGGCTGATGAGACGGAAGCCGCGGGATTTACGGGTTTCTTGCCATTTAGTTTTTGGGCAGCCGTAGAGACTTCCTGTATCAGCCAACAACTGCGAATTGCGTGTCAGGGTGTTTTTGCCGATTGGCAGCAGATCATCAAAAAACATCTGTTATTGGATGGGATGGGTGAAGATAAAGCACGTGATACAGCACTTCTGATCATCTCCATGATGGAGGGAGCACTGATTATCAGCCTGACGAATCAGGACAAACAGCCTCTGCTGACGGCTGCTGATTACTTATCGGTAGCGGCGAAAAACGCCATATAAGTAAAGCTATATAAACTGAACTTAGTCATTACACGGGAACGGAGGGGACAGAAATAACATGAAGAAGCAAAGCGTTCGCCTTTATCACCGGATTTTCCCTTTGGAGAAGGGAATCAAAAAAATCTGGGGATAACAGTGATCGGAAAGTTATTCTGTCATCGGAGTGGAAACTGTAATATGCATTAGTTCATTTATATAGACAAAGAGAGAAATAGTTTGAAACGTTTGAGGAGGATGGGATCGTGGAGGCTTCCATGAAAGGCGGTTCTGTACAGAACCAGGAAGAAACAAAGCAATATAAGGTGTTTCCAATCTTATTTGCTATGCTATTAAGTGGATTTATCGGATTGTTCGGTGAGACAGCTCTGAATGTGGCATTAACGCCACTGATGGGATTGCTGGAAGTTGGTCCAACGACGATCCAATGGTTGACTACAGGGTATTTGCTCGTTCTAGGTATTCTGGTGCCGGTATCCGGTATGTTATTACAATGGTTTACAACGAGACAGTTGTTCACAACTTCTCTGATTTTCTCCATAGCAGGAACATTTGTAGCTGCTCTTGCACCTAGCTTTGAAATTTTATTAGTGGCTAGGGTATTACAGGCGGTAGGTACAGCATTGCTGCTTCCGCTCATGTTTAACACTATTTTGGTTATTTTCCCGATTGAAAAGCGCGGTGCAGCTATGGGTCTGATCGGTCTCGTTATTATGTTTGCACCTGCGAGTGGTCCGAGTATCTCGGGTCTGATCTTGGCTAATCTGAGCTGGCACTGGATCTTCTGGATTTCGTTGCCGTTCTTCTTGATCTCCTTAATCTGCGGTTTGCTGTTCTTGCCGAATATTTCGACATTGACGAAGCCCAAAATTGATGTTCTTTCCATCGTACTATCTACGCTCGGATTCGGCGGTATTGTATATGGATTCAGTAGCGCGGGTGGTCATGGAGATACTGGCGGTGGATGGACAAGCCCAGTCGTAGTAATCACGATCGTGATTGGTGTGCTGTCCTTGTTAATCTTCAGTATCCGTCAATTAAAAATGAAGCAGCCTATGATGGATCTGCGAGCTTTCAAATACCCGATGTTCACAATCGGCTTAATCTTGATCTTCATCTGTATGATGATGATGTTGTCCTCCATGTTGATTCTTCCGATGTATCTGCAGCAAGGTATGGCGGTTACAGCATTGACAGCGGGACTTGTATTATTGCCAGGTAGCTTGCTCAATGGTTTCTTGTCTCCGGTCATGGGTCGTCTATTCGACAAGTTTGGACCAAGATGGCTGGTTATTATTGGACTTGCAGTTGTAGCGGTAGTTCTGTTTATGTACACTAACATTACTCCAAGTACTTCCCTTGGCACGATCATTACATTGCATGTATTTATGATGGTCGGAATCTCGATGATCATGATGCCTGCGCAAACAAACGGTTTGAACCAATTGCCACCAGCATATTATCCGCATGGTACAGCAATCATGAATACACTTCAACAAGTATCAGGTGCGATTGGTACGGCTGTAGCTGTAAGTATTTTGAGTGCTGGTCAGACTCGATTCTTAAGCGGAGTGACGAATCCTGAAAGTCCTGAGAATCAGTTGGCAGGTTTCACATCAGGTGTACAAAATGCATTTGTTTTTGCACTAGTACTTGCGCTAATCGGACTGGTCACCTCCTTCTTCATTAAACGTGTTAAAGTAGGTAACCAACAGGGTCAGCAAGGTCCTATGCATTAATAAATATTAGATTTTAGTTGTTAAATAACGGTACACTTCCTGTTTATACAGGGAGGTACCGTTTTTTTTTTGTGACTTGACGTGAAACGGGTTCCAACCTTTAAAGTGAATATACAAACGACGCAAGAGGAGTGGCTCCGAAATTTTCAGAGCAAATACTTCATGTTTTGACCATATTGTATATGTTCATACCAATTATTAAAGATAAAATAGTATTTACAAAGGTAATCTTGTTAAAATGAAAACGTTTTAGTCTGAATAGAACAACAAGGAGATCTGATTATGAACATTGTGAATCCTATACCCTCGAATATGAAAGAGTTACTTGCTCACTATGAAGCAAATGGCCATTTAACTATGCAAGCTTCCCTAGTCGGTCAACGTTCTGTCGTTTATAGAATTAAAGACTATAGCCTCAGAGTGTATAGTACGCGTGGAAAAATAGATGGAGAGATCGAGTGCGAGGCCATATCAACAATGCAAAACTGTGCATTCGTTCCTAAGCTATACGCATATTCTTCAGGAAAGTACGTGCTTACTCAGTGGGTTGACGCGCTTAATCTGAGACAGTATCGAGATACGTATGGACACATTCCGCCTCAATTAATGAATGATATACTCACAACAGAAATCGGGCAGATCAGAGCAGGCTTTCAGGATTGGGATGTCATCCAGTATGAGAATTTGCTGTGGACGAAGTGTGGTGATGTGAAAAGAAATGATTTCTGGCTATGTGAACCACTAGGTTCTAAGCAAGATGATGCAGAAGAGAAGTTCAATCGCAAAATACAGCAGATTTACAATCAGGATTGGAGTGGGTTCGAGCATATTCACAACTACTTCAACCGACATGGACTTACATCCAAGGATATGAGAGAGGCCCTAGACCAGTTTCTGTCCCATAGAAATGGTTTATCTCAGATTGGGTAATGGCCAAAAGATATAAAAACCCCCAACGGACTATTACCGTTGAGGGTGGAAGGCACTTACTTTTCCACTAATTCTAATATTTCATCAGCTACTTGCTCTGGATGATACTGATGAATATAATGCTCGGAATCTTTTATTGTCACGTGTTTGGGTTGTGTTGACCAGGAAATGAACTCCGCTTGAGACTGATCCCAGATCGGTTCACTAGCTCCAAAATAATCTGAGGTTAGAATGGTTAGTGGCACAGATAGAGGCTTGGTATTATTCATCACGACCGTTGCATTGGCGTTCATCTCACGTAATTCATCCACGGTGTTGGCATTCCCATAGTTAAGCAGCAGAGCTGTCGTATCAACTTGTTTCAACTCATCAGGTACAAATTTCAGGTTGTTACGATTAGCACGACTTGCTTCCAAGACAGGTTCGGATTGTAGAGACAATCGGAACAGCCCCGTTTGAATGCGGAATTGATTCATAAATCCACCAATGACATCGGCCAAATTATCTTCGTCTTTTGCATAATGCTCCGGGCTACCCCCATCAATCATCACAATGCCTTTTACTTCATTCGGGTACATCTGAGCATATCGCAGCGTTTCAAGCGAGCCAAGGGAGTGCCCGACGAGTATATAAGGTGGTTTCTGCCCAGAAGTCTCTAACAACTCATGTAACTCCTCTGCAATCGTATCCACGTCTCTTTTCTTGTCTGTTACATCGCTATAACCATAACCGAAGCGGTCATAAACCGCGAATTTGGTATAGGGAGCTAATTGTTCATATAGAGGATAATAATCTACATAGGGATTAGCCGTACCCCAACCGGATGCCAAGACAACTGTTACATCCCCTTGACCTCCTGTATAGAGGTGCATATTTTCTCCATGTACTTTGTAGAGCTTGCCTGGGGGTGTGAAATTGTTCAAATCATTTCTTTTACCTACCTGCTGATAAACCACGCCTGATCCCAGTAGCACCAGAATCAACGCAAGTCCCGCAATGGCTGTAATTCGTAGTCGTTTTCCCCATTTTTTCATGGTTTCACATACTCTCTTGTTGTATTTTCCTCATTATAACTGCCCAAGCTTATGTATATTAAAACACAGTCTTAATTCTATCTTAACGGGATAGTTTGTTTATGTAATTAATGCATAGTAAAAAAAATGCTTAGCTATAGCCTGAAGCTATAGCTAGATATAATTTTATGGAATTACATGGCGCAAGCCTTTCTGTGATAAATTTTGATATAACAAATCGAAGTGCAGAGGGGAAATATCAGATGGTGAAAAGTAGTGTTCTTGGATATCCGCGTATTGGAGCAGATCGTGAATGGAAGAAAGCATTGGAAGCATATTGGGCAGGCAAAATTGACACCGAAGCTTTTGAAAGCCAACTGCAAGCAATCCGTTTGAATCATTTGCGTAAACAGCAAGCAAAAGGTATTGATTACATTCCTGTCAACGACTTCAGTTATTATGATCATATATTGGATACAGCTACGATGTTTGGTCTGATTCCTGAGCGTTTTGCTTATGAGGGTGGTAAAGTACCCTTGTCTGTATATTATGGAATTGCACGTGGAACCAAGGATGCTGCTGCCAGCGAGATGACGAAATGGTTCAACACCAATTATCATTACATCGTACCGGAATTGTCGGGTCTCACACCCGTACTTACGGAGAATAAACCTTTGGAGGCGTACCGGGAGGCGAAGGAGAAATTAGGCATTGAAGGGAAACCCGTGTTAGTCGGTCCACTTACATTTGTGAAGTTATCGAAAGGGTACAGTGCCTCTGAAACAGGGTCATGGCTTAATCGCCTGCTACCTCTATATGTTCAAATTCTCCAAGAATTGCAGCAGGAAGGTGTGCAGTGGGTACAGATCGATGAACCAATCCTCGTTACGCAAGTGAGCGATGAAGATCTGCAACATCTGAGAACTATCTATGAAACATTACATGCATCCGCACCTGCAATCAACATCATGTTACAGACGTATTTTGAAGCTGTAGAGCGTTATCAAGATATTGTGGCATTGCCTGTTCAAGGTATCGGACTTGATTTTGTACACGGACGGTCTGGAAACCAACAATCGCTCCAATCGTTTGCTTTTCCACAGGACAAGGTGCTGGGAGCCGGTATTATTGATGGACGTGGAATCTGGAGATCTTCTCTGCAAGAGAAGCTGGATCTTCTGAATGAATTGTCTGCCATTGTATCGCCAGATCGCCTGATTATCCAATCCTCGTGCAGTCTACTTCATGTTCCGGTAACAACGGATCGTGAAACCAAGCTTACGAATGAACTGAAAAGTGCATTGGCATTTGCGGATGAGAAGCTGGACGAATTGGTTCTCTTAACCCAGGCGCTAACCTCAGGCATTGGAGCTATTGCTACACAGCTGGATACGAGTGCACGTGCAATTCTGGCTCTGCATCAGTCCAATGAGCGCAATCGTAGTGATGTTCAGCAAGCGGTGGAGAAACTTCGGGTGCAAGAGCCGGTGCGTTCTGTGCCATTTGCCAAGAGACATTTAGCACAACAGAATAAGTGGCAATTACCACTATTACCAACGACAACGATCGGAAGTTTCCCTCAATCTGCTGAAGTTCGGAAAGCGCGTCAGAGCTGGCGTAAAGGGGAGTGGAATCAGGAGCGCTACACGGATTTCATTCATCGGCATATCGATACCTGGATTGGACTTCAAGAAGAGATTGGCTTAGATGTACTTGTACATGGGGAGTTTGAACGCACGGATATGGTTGAATTCTTTGGTGAGAAGCTAGCCGGGTTCGCCTTCACGCAGAATGGGTGGGTGCAATCATATGGATCACGCTGTGTGAAGCCACCTGTCATCTTCGGAGATGTGGCATTTGACGGAAACATGACGGTTGAAGAGACGGTGTATGCTCAATCTCAGACGAAGAAGCCTGTGAAAGGCATGTTAACTGGCCCGATTACGATTATGAACTGGTCATTTGTCCGTGACGATATCCCGCGGGAACACATTGCATACCAGTTGGCTTATGCCCTCAGACAAGAAGTTGAGGCACTGGAGCAAGCAGGCATCGGCATGATTCAGGTGGATGAACCGGCTGTTCGAGAAGGGCTGCCATTAAAGGTAAATGAGCAGGAGGATTATCTTGCTTGGGCCGTTAAGGCTTTCAAAATTACGACTTGTACGGTACAGGAAACGACACAAATTCACACGCATATGTGTTATTGCGAATTCCATGACATGATTGGCTCGATTGAAGCCATGGACGCGGATGTCATTTCGATTGAAACTTCACGGAGTCACGGTGAATTGATTCATAGCTTTGAGCTGAACACATACAAGCTTGGCATTGGACTCGGCGTGTATGATATTCATAGTCCACGTGTACCTAGTGTGAAGGAAATGACAGATATGATTCAGCGGGCTTTGCGTGTGTTACCGGCACAATTGTTCTGGATTAATCCAGATTGCGGGCTCAAAACACGTGGTTATGACGAAACGGTTGCATCGCTGCAAAACATGGTTGAGGCAACACGACTTGCTCGTGATACGTATGCTACACATGTGTAAGCTTTAACCTTACGCTTAGAAAAGAATGAATGACGCATGATTGCTCTACCATCATGCGATAATAACAAAAGCAGCAATAAGAACAACTGTAGCTCTTACAATTACGTAGGCTACAGTTGTTCTTTATTCAGGACAATAGAAGAGACCACATTCATGCACCAAACCAATGAATGTGGTCTCTTCCTATTTATTTAATTTTGTGCACTAATTACTCCGGGCGCTCTCCAGCCAAGCGTTGGATCTCTTTAGCTGTCAGTGCTTTATTATAAATGCTAACCTGATCCATCTTGCCCTTGAAATACGGATCGGCAGTATATCGGCTCTTGCCTAAGTATGCCTCAGTAACTTGTAAATCTTTGGGGTTATAGGTGATGTCGGTACTACTCGCCACAGATTGGCCATTCACATATAACGTTCCTGTGTCACTCTGGAGTGTAACAGCAACATGAACCCATTGGTTCGTGGGCAATGCTTGGGATGCGATCAGACTTTGATCCTTACCCTCATTATGAATGGTGAATTGTAGTGCTCCGTTATGTTGAGAAGGCGTAAGGAACATATGACGCGTCAAGCCATTACCGAAGTCGAAAATCCGTTGCCATGGATTACCACCGTCCCAATAGACCCAGCTGCTAAATGTGAAGTCCGTCGTATCTGTGATAAGTCCAGGCAGTTCGATATAGCTGTCTTGTCCGTTAAAAGCAGCAGCGAGGTTTTTCTTGTTACCTACGACCGAACTCTCCACGTGAAAGGCTTGTCCATGATATCCGTTTTTACTGGAATCCTGTGCAATTTTGGCGAGCTTGCTGCCGTCAAATCTGTATTCCCCAAGTAAAGGTCCTTTTGCTTGCTCAGGTACGGTAATATTAAACCTTTGGGAGGTAGATGCAGTTCCTTTTGTAATGTTAGCCGTTAATGTTACTTTGGCATCGCCTTTGCCTGAACGGGGACGATTCACAACCCCTGTATTTGAAAGTACAGCGACATTAGACGAACTCCATGTAATCTTGCTATCCCGTGCACCTGATGTGGGGAGGGACACATTGAAAAATATATTTTTGGTGTCACCGATACTTAGATCCTTTTTAACCGCATCAACAACGGCTTGATCCGCAAGGTCAACTTCTTGACTTCCCCAGATCGCAACGCCTGTAGAGGAGAGGGCACTGAAGGTCAGAATCTCGCGCTGAAGATTCGGTTCCCACTCATAGGTAAGTACCCCTTTGTAAGTTACACCGTCTGTCGTGATGGTGATCTGATTGCGATGATCATCTGTAACACTCCATGTGCCTGTCACTGCGCCGCTAATCTGACCATTAGGAGAAAGAACAACATTTTGAGATGTTTTGATGGCAGATGAGATATCTTTTCCGTGATTAATCCACTTATACTGACCTGCCACCGAGTTACCCGGAATGACATTAGAAGCTTCGTCCAATCCTGCATAACGATATGGAGACACTGTAGGCCATCCATCGGCATTCATATGCATTTCATGTACACGGACTTCATGTTGTTCCCGCGTCCTGGAAAGCGAGAATGGAAGATCAAGAAGTGCTTGCCACTCTCAGGATCAATATAGGCGGAGTTATGACCTGGTGATACGTAACCGATACCCTGACCTGTACCCGGATCACCGATCTGTCTCTGGAACAGGTAATTGCCCATCAGCTTAACGCCGAATGGCTCAATGGATGCGTCGTCGAACAGAGGTTTGTCCTTATCCGCCTTGACTTGAATCATATCGTTCCCCGCAGCATCGTAAAATGGACCATCTGGTGTCTTCGAACGTGCTACCCGGATGTTATATCCGCCAACAGCGTCGAGTCCACCATAGGAGAGGAACAGATAATAATAGTCCGTCTCTGGGCTATATTGCATATAAGGCGCTTCAATGCGGCTGTGATTACCGCCCGTCAGTTTTTTGCCATAACCTTGATTCGGCAGAGGTTTGCCCGTCGTTTCGTCCATCTCCAGAATGAAAATTCCTCCTGAATATGAGCCATATACCATCCATAACTTGCCGTCTTTATCAAAAAACACATCGGGGTCAACAACGTTAGGGTGTTTCGTTGCATCATATATGGTACCGTCCTCGCTAATCTGATCCCACATACCCGATTTCAGCAATATCCCCTGATCCTTATAAGGCCCTTCAATGTTATCAGCGACAGCAACGCCAAGTGCAGAGCGAGGAGAGTCGCCTTTGCACGCATTGTAGTACATATAAAATTTGCCATCAGCCAATTGAATAACATCGGCCGCCCATAATGTATCCGTCTGCGCCCAGGCTAAGGCTTCTCCAAACTCTTTCGTCACATTAGGAACCACTGGATTATTATCCGTAACGCCTGATGCCACAGCTTCCCAGTTCATTAAATCTTTGGATTTGGCGACTTGTAAATGTGAACCAAATACATAAAAGGTATCGCCAACCTTAATGACGGAAGGATCGTGAACAGAAACATCCGTAAATCCAGGTATCGTGTTAAGCGTAGATTGAGTAGTCGATTGTGGTTGGATCACGTCTGAGGTAGAACTGTTCGCCATAGCTGAGCCTGGCAACAGAGTTGGTGAAGTGAGCAGAGCGGCACTAAGTGCGATAGCCATATAACGCTTCATAAAATTCCCCTTTCATCAAACGCCCAATGATAGTTTATTTGTTCATTACCTGATTGCCAAATACTTCAGTACACACCTCCTTGTTAAAATTTACAATTAACCGCTTTCATTTGTTATACTATCAATCAATTCATATATTTGTAAACTATAATGTTTATGACATATCGAATGAACGTCTGCCGAGAATTAAATTTAGAATTTCGTTGTTTCCTTAGCGGAATAGGACTTATTATAATTTTATTATTGAAAAATGGGATATAAGTAGGTAGTATAACGAGTATGTGAATTGTTTAGATATTTATCAACTATTTTATATTTATGTGAATTAAATTTGGTTACATAGGAGGATTACCAATGAGTACATTCAAGAATCAGTTGATCGCACATTACACGTTTGATGAACCGACGAACATAGGTCAGGATTCCTCAGGAAATGGGCATGTGGGAGTAGCTTTAGGAGATCAGAAACCCACCATTTCTACCGTTCAAGGCAGAACTGCTGCTACCTTTGCAGGGGGAGCCAATGGTTCATCTTATCTTGCGCTACCTTCCAATCTACTTCAAGATGTAAGCGATAACACAGGGTTGACGGTTTCGACATGGGTCAACTTTGGCAAGGGTGCCAACGTGTGGGAACGAATTTTTGATTTTGGTAAAGGTGAGCAAGGCCCATATGTATTTCTAACACGTCATTTGCGGAGCTCTCTGTTTGCGGCTGACGATCTCGTGGCCGATCCAGGTCGTGGCTTCGCGAGTGGGGAATGGATGCATATTGCATTATCCATCTCAGGAACAGAGAATGGCACTCAGAGTAGTGCAGGACCTATCGTTTATGTGAATGGGGAGAAGGCTGCGGATGGTTCCATTAGCCAAACCTCTAGTGGGAACTATGCGAAGCTGCGCAAATGGTTTGATACCTTCAGCGATATTTCCAACTACAGTCAGAACTATATCGGACGTTCTCAGTACGCTGCAGATGTTGACTTTGCAGGTTCGCTCTCCGATCTACGTATTTATCGAGCTGGCTTAACCATGGATGAAGTGATTGAAGTGATGTGTGAGTCACTGACAGATGAAGAGATCATCAAGCTCGCAGGGGATAAATATCTTTCGTTCCCGACCAAAATTATTACAAAGGATATTTCATTGCCCTTGAATCTGTTGGGCGGTAAGGTCGATGTACAATGGCGGTCTAGCCAGCCAGAGATTCTATCGCATGATGGGAAGATCCAGACGGTTACTTCGCCGCAAGAAGTCCGTTTAAGTGCTTTGTTAACGAAGGGAAGCAGCACACTCAGCAAGCATTATGATGTTTCCGTGTTGCCTGAACATTTACCGCCATATACGATCACCATTCATGGGGATCAGAAGGTCGCTGATATCAGTGAAGTGATGTATGGCTTGTTCTACGAGGACATCAACAATGCTGCAGATGGGGGCATTTACGCAGAACTGGTACAGAATCGTTCGTTTGAATCGTTTGCCTTTGATACATACTCACATGCATCGGGAGAATGTGGCTGTTCGACGGGGCGGAATCGTGATCCGTTGTTTGCTTGGTCCGGGGACACAGATCGTATGTTTGTACAGCACAACGGTGGATTGAATGAGCACTTTGGTTTAGATGATCCGGAAACGAATGCCTATTATGTGACGGTACAAGATGGCGCAACCATTCGTAACCGTGGCTTCTCAGACTCGAATCAGCATTGCGCAATGTCAATCCAACAAGGGGAGCGCTATAACTTCACAATCTGGGCCAAGGCGGATGCTCCAGGTACGGTAACCGTGCAGTTGCAGGACGCACATCAACATTCCATCAGTGAACCTGTCGTTTTGCATGTAGAAGGGGGAGGCACGTGGAAGAAATATGGTGTAGGTACGCAACAGGCTTCAGCCAACCTCGTCTTAACCGGAACGGCAACTGCGATGGGACAATTGGTACTGAGCTTTGAGGGTGAAATCTCCATCGACATGGTGTCTTTAATGCCACAGGATGTATGGGGAGCAGTTCCGAACGAACAAGGTGATTCCAGCTCTGCACATGCGAACTACAAGGGGAATGCAAATTACCGACTTCGGAAAGACCTCATTCAGGCGCTTGTCGATCTACATCCGACATTTCTACGTTTTCCGGGAGGCTGTATCTCAGAGGGTTCATTTATATGGGAGAATGTCTATGATTGGAAGGACTCCGTAGGTGAAGTTGAGCTACGCAAAGAGAACTACAATGTCTGGGGATATATGATGACCATGGGTCTCGGTTATATGGAGTATTTCCAACTAGCGGAGGACTTGAATGCTTTGCCAGTGCCGGTGATGGCTTGTGGTGTCCTTTGTCAGGCGCGTTCGGACTATGCTCATCCAGCTGGTGGTGCACTGCGGGAATATTATATCAAGAACTTTACGGATCTTATCGATTTTGCATTAAGTGTTGATGTGAAAAATAATGAATGGGCAGCACTGCGTGCGCAGATGGGACATCCTGAGCCCTTCGATCTTCGTTACCTGGGGGTAGGGAATGAGAACTGGGAACCGAGTTTTTTGCTAACTTTGAAGTGTTCAAAACCTCCATTGATGCGTACATGAAGCTTCACTATCCAGATCATGAGCTGCATATTATTTCAACGGTTGGTGCGCAGGCGGATGATGATGCGTATCAGGAGGGCTGGAAATTCCTGAGTGGCAATCTCACTGGATCGGCACAGGTTGCTTTTGCAGATGGTGCTGAAGTCATTACAGAGACGGTGAATTGGTATGAACATCAGCAGGATTATATGGATACGATTGCGGATGAGCACTACTACCGTTCGAATGAATATTTACTGAATAATGCGGATCGCTATAATTACTATGATCGAGCCTACCATGCAGATGGAAGTATCGACTGGAAGCAGACCTCCAAGGTGTTTGTAGGAGAATACGCTTCGACAGATAAAAATACACTTGCTGGCGCTGTCGCTGAAGCTGCAGTAATGACCGGATTTGAAAATAATGCGGATGTCGTGCGCTTGGCAGCCTATGCACCGTTATTTAATAAAGTGCTTACCGATGGAACCTATCGCTGGACACCGGACTGCATTTGGTTTGATGATGAGACGGTATGGTTCACACCTAATTATTATGTGCAACAGCTCTTTGCGAAGCATGTAGGAAAAGAAGTGCTGGGTACTTCATTCTCCACGTACAACAAAGGCAAACAGCTGGAACTAATTCCACGCGGAGGAATTGAAATTGCGACGGGTAATGCAGATATCGTAGTTAAGAGCATTAAGGTCACTTCCAACCAGGATGGTAGCGTTCTGCTCGAAGAGGACTTTAGAGAGCAGAACGAGCTTAGTGAAGTGTGGTCACTTATTCCTGGATCGGCAGGATATACGATGGAACCAGGCAACGGATTACGATTAGAGGCACAGGACAGTGGTCTAAACGGAATTTATTTGCTCAATGAAGATTGGACCAATTACCAAGTGCAGGTGCAGGCTCAGCGGGTATCGGGTGAGGATGGATTCTATGTTGGTGTAGGTCTGACCGATATCACACCTGAATCCAAAGATGTCACAGAGTATGCTATTGCGTATGATGGACAAGCGACCGGAGTCAAAGTGTACAAACAGGGGATCGAAGGCTACACGCTGGGCGATTATTCTTCCAGCTCGGCAGCAGGTAATCTCAGAGCTGCAAACTATGAACCATTAACGGATGATACGCTGTATACGATCACAGTCAACTATGGTGGTGATACTGGAGATCGGCTCCTCTGCTCCTATACGGATGGACATACATCCAGCAAGACGCTCGACTACAAGTTAGAGGCGTATAATCGCGAGGTGTTCCACTCTGTTACGAGAGATGATGAGCATGTATATGTGAAAATGGTTAATGCTGATCCTGTAGAGAAAGCAACGCAGCTTCAGCTCGAACACCTGCAAGTAGCAGCCGAAGCAACATGGATTACAATTAGCGGGGACGAGAGTTTAGTTCACCTTCCGAATGTGAACCAAAAGAATGATGAAAAGGTCGTTCCGGTAGAACAAAAGGTGAACCAGCAGGGAGAGACAGTTGTACTTCACTTACCAGCAAATTCGGTGAACGTATTAGTTATGAGTGTGTTATAAACCTATCCTAAATGACAGAAATTTATTGAAATTATGAATGCAAATTAATAATACATGTGTTAGAAAAGGATCTCTAGACAGAGATCCTTTTTTGTTTTTTTGATATGGAACACCGGATTGAATCTTCATGTGCAGTAATTCTAATCTCTTTATTTATTCGTGCTGTGCTGTTTATTAGGCAGTTTGTCACCTGGTGTACCTTTGCCATTGTTTTTGTTATGACGCGCTTTCTCAGCATTGTCGTTCACTTTTTTGACGAATTCCTTCGTGCTTTCCATGAATCAGATCAGCTCCTTAAGTATAAGGGAATTGTACAACCTGGTGTTTAATATAACCCATGAGCCTGCATAATATGAGGATTCTACTTGTACAAAGCCCATGGCAGGAACTGGACAGAGGAATGCTCGGGACTAAACTGAAAGTACGACTAAACTTGAGAAAGTGCTATCATACAAGCTGTACTTTGTCTAATAAGAAAGGATGCGAGTGATCGGTCCATGTTACAAAAATTCGGATTTACCCAATACGAAAGCCAAGTGTACGAAGCGATATTTGCTCAAAATGAACCCCTTGATGCGACATCCATTGTGAATCACTCGAATGTGCCTAAAGCGAAAATATATGAGGTATTGAATCGATTGATTGATAAAGGGGCAGTCCTTACAACCATGAACGGCAAGAAAAAGTTGTATTTGGCTGTAGACCTCCAGTCGATCATTCTCAAGATCAGAGCAGATTTTGAGAATGACATTGAAGAGCTGAAGAGTTATAAAATCAAGCGAACGTATTCGGATGAACACATCTGGACGTTAAAGGACGCAACCTCCATAACCTCTAATATTGAGCAATTAATTGGAGAAGCAGACTCTTCCATTCTATTGCTCGGCTGGAGTGAACAGATGGAGAAGTACCGTCCATTGCTGGAGCAAAAGGAACAGCAGGGAGTGTATGTAGAGGTGCTCGCTGTTGGTGGCTTGGAGACGTCACTTACCAGAAGATATTCTTTAATTCCAGTGGGGAACCATCTTGAGCCTTCTCAGTTGCTGATTGTGGATCATGCGTATTTGCTGTTTGCAGGCATTGAGAATGAGGCGTGGAAGGCGATAAAGACGACGTCCAAACCTATCGTTAAAGCGCTAACAGATTATTTCTATCATGATATTGCGCTCACGCAAATTACGAAAAAGTATGGCGATCAGCTCTTACAGGATCAAGAGATTTCCAAGTTGCTAGCCCGACTGATCTATTAGAGATTAACGTCGTTTCAAAACTATTCTATTGCAGAATAGTTTTTTTTATTGAAATCTTTTTCCTCTTGGGTTACTATCGTAGTTGTAACTTTTGAGGAGGATTCGGAATATGAATAAAAAAGTATATGTTTTGGCGATTGCGGCCTTTGTTGTCGGAACCGTTGAACTTATTTTGGGTGGGATTCTGGACTTGATTGCAACAGATTTACACCTGAGCTACGCAAAAGCAGGATATTTGATCTCTATATTTTCATTAGTTTATGCGATATCTGCACCTATTCTGTTGAATGTAACAGCCCGATTTGAACGGAAAAAGGTGTATCTCTGCACATTAGCTGTGTTTCTAATGAGTAATCTAATCTCCGCGTTCAGTGTGAACTTCTACATGCTGATGGCAGGCAGGGCACTCGGCGCTGCAACGGGTTCATTAATCTTTGTACTGTCTCTAACTCTCGCTGCTCGTATTGTGGATCCGCAGTATAAAGGGCGGGCTGTTGGGATCATTACAATGGGGGAAGTGCATCACTCATTCTGGGTGTGCCGCTTGGCATCTTCGTAGGTAATATGGCTGGATGGCGGGAAGTGTTTATCTTTATTGCTATTTTGACAGCCCTAGTGATCGTTGCGATTAGTATTGCGATGGAACGTGTACAGCCGATCCCTGTTGTACCGCTCAAAAAGCAATTGTCTGCACTATGGAATCCGCGTATGTTGGCAATTCATGCCACGACATTATTAGTGCTTGCAGGTCACTTAACGCTGTATGCGTATTTCACACCTTTCCTTCAGGCGACGATTGGAGCTAGTTCTACGATGGTGACATTCATCTATGTCATGTTTGGAATTGCTGCAGTTGCTGGAGGAGGTATTGGAGGCCTGTTATCGGATCGGCTACATCCAGCCAAAGCAATCATTATTGTATTAGTTCCGTTTATGATTACGATGGCACTGATTCCAGTCAGTGTAGGGTTGCCTCTAATAGCTTTCTTACTGCTGTTGAGTGTGTGGAGTGCTCTGAGCTGGACAGTTACCCCTGTGCAGAATAGTCTAATTATCAAAACTTCGCCAGAGACAGCAGATACGTTGATCAGTACCAATTCAGGTATTGCTCATGCGGGTATTGCGCTAGGAACTTACATCGGTGGAATGGTTATTGATCATTCAGCTATTCAGCACACAGGCTGGGTTGGATCAATTCTGATTCTACTTGGACTTGTTACAGCTATATATGCGATCAGTCGCAAAGAGCATAGCGTTCAGGCTGTAGCATAAAAAAAGAAATATAGTCATACAGCTTGTGTGATACAAAGCAAACTGAATGTCAAAAGGGACAACACATCTCGTACAGATGGTTGTCCCTTGTTCTATAATGATGTTCCGTTCAGCCAAACGTTCTTAAAGGTAGAGGGGGCGTTGTACAAAAGTTCGGTTCGCTCCAGCTTTAACATCCAGAAGTTTGGCTGCCAACGTGTACAGTCTGGCTCCAGATCTATAAGATTTCTTAAACTAGTTTCAGCATCGAAAGGCATGAGATCAATTAACTCTTTCTTGTGAAAAAGTGCGTTAAATCCATGCTCAATCGAAAGCTTATTTTGATTAAAAAAGCTGATGGAATAGTATGAAAATTGGTCTTTGATATAACTAGGATGAATCTGAAGGAGCGGAGAACCTAAGTAGTTATGAATTTCTTCTTTATGACTGAAATGGATAGGATCAAAGTTATGTGCTTCCTCATCATAAACTTCATAAGCCATTTTATTGCTATTTTGCCATGCGAGCATACTTTCCAAAAAGATATGATATATTTCCGCAAAATGTTCTTTTACATAATAGATACTGTTTAAATCGGTTATACATAAAGGTTGTTCTGCTTCATCAATAAACGTATTCAGGGTATAAAGATCTGTTTGAAATAAATCTTTTGAAGCTTGAACCTCTATCGTGCCTTCCCAACAATAGTGTTTTTCATCATACTGAAGCTGATCAATTGTCTCGTCCATAACTCACCTCTCATTGTTTTACATAGTTCTAGTTTACATCAGCGCCTGTAATATAGCACCCACTCCAATTTGTGATGGATTCGCTTAGAATAGATCCTGCTTGCTTGAGTTTAAATCACAAATGTTCGTAAACTACGAAATTTAGATCATTCACCATAGCTGCAGCCTTGCTTGCATAATCTTATTCATCTGTTCAACCATCTCTTCTGGTGTATACGGCATGGATTCGACGACCCACCACTCGATCAATCCTGTAACGGAAACGGATAAAAATTGTGCTAATACATCTCTATGAATATCGTTATCTAGCTTCATATGGTTTACGACCATCGTTATATTTCCCTTAATCATCTGTGTCATGCGATGTCTGAATGTTGGAATACCTTTGTTGGTAATCAAAACGCTATAGATCGCTGCATGCTCTTTCAGATATGTGAATGCACGAATCAGCAGATCCCGGGACAGTTCGGTAGTAGCCCCGTCCTCCGGAATACAACTGTCAGCTAACATCATTAAGTATGTCTCTACGCTCTGATCCAGCAGGTCGTATTTATCCGTAAAATGCAAATAGACCGTTCCGCGGTTGACATTGGCTCGATCCGCAATTCCCTGTATCGTAACTTTCTCAAAATCCTGCTCTCCTAATAGCTCAATGAATGCTTGCATAATCATTTGTCTTGATCGCATGATGCGTCGATCCATCGTTTTCCCCTCTTTCTTGAACAGTTCCTGTGTCGGTTGTTCAATTCTCAACAAAAGCGAATGTGATTAGCCATTGCCCTTGCATCGTTCCCAATGATACCTTGATTGTAGTACACAGATGTTAGATATACAACAACTGTTAATTGCAAGAGGAGGGGATTTTATTGAACATACTTGTGTATGGTGCGGGTGTGCAGGGAAGCTATTTAGCACATGTTCTCGTACAGGGTGGTCATGATGTGACTGTATTAGCTAGAGGCAAACGAGCGGAGGAATTGGAAAAAGAGGGCGTGGTCATCCGCCATTACTTTCAGCGCAAAACAACTGTCGATTCGGTTCGTGTAATTCGTACGTTGGAACCGGAAGATGTGTATGACTTGATCTTCGTCATGATGAAATTCTCGGACTTCGGGGCTGTATTACCGATCCTCGCGGATAACGATAGCCGCCATGTCGTATTTGTCGGAAACAATATGGATACGTATGCGATGCAGGACTATCTGGGCAAAACGGGGCGATCACCCAAGCAGGTCGCTTTTGGCTTCCAGACTACCGCTGGTACACGTGCTGACGGGAAAGTGATCTGTATCCGTGGCGGTCATGGGCAGATGGTCATCGGCGGATTGGACGGAACCATTCCTTTCCGTTCCCTATTGGAGCAGGCATTCATGCGAGCTAAATATAAGCTTGATTTTCATGAACAGATCGATGCCTGGCTGAAAAATCACATGGTGTTGATTGTACCAATGAACATAGTCATCCTATTCCATGGCTTTCAGATGAAACAGGTTGTCCGTGACGACAAGCGTATGCATCAGATGGTGGCGGCAATGGGAGAGGGCTTCCGTGTCTTGGATTCATTAGGGTACCCGCTGACGCCTACAGCGCAGGCATCATGGATCACCAACCACCCCCTTAATACGTTGGGCGCTGAAGCTTTTCTTGGCACTTCCAGTTAGCCGATTAATTGATGGGACGATAGTAGAACTCAAGGCGTTAAATGAATCATTTGCCGGATGGAGAGCTTTGTCAGATGTGTCTACACCGAACTGGGATGCGTTGGAGGCAGATCTACCTACATAATCCTAGGCACTGTTATACATCTTGTGCAAGATGGTACACCTGTCTTAATTTATCCATGGTTTGATACAGATTCATGACATTCAGTATGAGGTAAATGCAGTTCAGATAAAGCAACCGAATGGTTTGCATTTAAAAAGCGCAAGTAGCGGGGCCAAATCGCCTCGATACTTGCGCTATGATGTTTTCTTGAAAGTTTCAAACTCCGATACAATTGCGTCAACAATCGTTCAGAGAATCACCGTAATTGGATTAGCGTTTCAAGCTTTTTCCGTTGGTGCTGATGATATCTTTGTACCAGTGGAATGATTTCTTACGGTAACGTTCGAGTGTACCTGATCCATCATCATGACGGTCAACGTAAATGTAACCATAACGTTTTTTCAGTTGAGCGCTAGAAGCACTTACGACATCGATACATCCCCATGAGGTATAACCCATAACTTCAACGCCATCTTCAATCGCTTCAGCAACCTGTACCAGATGGTCGTTCAAGTATTGGATACGGTAATCATCTTCAACTGTTTTCTCACCATCAGCGCCAGTAATAAGCTCGTCCACAGCGCCAAGTCCATTTTCTACGATGAACAATGGTTTTTGGTAACGATCATAGAACATGTTCAGCACATAGCGAAGACCTTGTGGGTCAATCTGCCATCCCCATTCGCTTGCTGCGAGATAAGGGTTTGGAACACCTCCGAGCAGGTTACCTTCACCTGCTTTTTGTTTCTCAGGATCAGCTGTTTGACAGATGCTCATATAATAGCTGAAGGAGATGAAATCAACCGTGTTGAGCAACATTTCCTCGTCGCCAGCTTCCATTTTAATCTCAATGCCTTTTTCACGGAAGTAACGTTTCATGTATCCTGGGTAACGACCTCTTACGTGTACATCACCGAAGAAGTAGTTGCTATGCTCGAATTCCATCACTTTGATCATATCATCTGGGTTTGGTGTTAATGGATACGTAGGCATGCTTAAGATCATACAGCCAATCTGTGCACTTGGAATAATCTCATGACAGAGCTTCACCGCAGACGCACTTGCTACCAATTCGTGATGGATCGCCTGGAACAAGTCTTGCTTGCTCAATTTCTCTTTTGGTGTGTAGATCCCGCCACTCATGAATGGAGCTTCCAGGATGGAATTGATTTCGTTGAAAGTCAGCCAGTATTTAACTTTGTTTTTGTAACGTTTAAATACCGTTGTAGCATAACGCTCATAGAATCCAACCATTTTACGGTTAACCCAGCCATCATATTCTTTGGACAGGTGAAGTGGTGTTTCATAGTGGGACAGGGTTACCAACGGTTCAATTCCATATTTGAGACACTCGTCAAAGAGATCATCGTAGAATTGCAGACCTTCTTCATTAGGCTCCAATTCGTCGCCTTTTGGGAAAATACGTGACCATGCAATGGAGGTACGGAATACTTTGAAGCCCATTTCGGCAAAAAGCTTCACATCTTCCTTGTAGCGATGATATAGATCGATTCCGATCAGTTTCATATTATCTTCAGTTGGTTCTTCAGTGATCGGCCCCATGATGCCCTTAGGAGCTACGTCCTGCGTGGACAAGCCTTTACCGCCTTCATTGTATGCACCTTCAGCTTGGTTCGCAGCGATTGCGCCGCCCCACAAGAAATTTTCGGGGAAGTTAAATTGAGTATTACTCATCTGTATCACTCCAGTAGTCAAATTGGTTAAACGAATAAAAAGTGATTGTTGCCTGAAGCACTTGAATGTCTCATGCAACATGCTGATAAAAAAAGCTTAAACGTTGTAACGGGTTACACGTCAAGTTTTACTTTTGACCTTTTTTTGAGGCATACTATACATAGCATCAGTGATATTATTAATCCCAATTCCTTAGATGAGCATTCTGTTAGACTATGAGCGGGAAGAAAAGGAGTTCAGATGTCCAAGTTTGATGAGATTATGAAGCGATCTGGTTATTCGAAGGCAACCGTTTCACGAGTGATTAACAACTCACGTCACGTGAGTGATGAAGCGAGGCAGAAAATAACTGAGATTATGAAGCAATTAAATTATATTCCGAATCGAAATGCCGTTTCGCTATCCACAGGGCAAACGAAGCAGATCGGCATCGTTACATCCACCTCAAATGCCATTATTCTATCTTTTATGAATCAATTTATTGATACAGCGATGGATTTTGGCTTCCAAACACTGATTTATACGACTCGTGGAGATAAAGATATTGAATTAAAGGCTTTTGAAGATCTGCGGAGTAAACGTGTGGATGGATTAGCGATTATCGCATGTGTGAACGATCCTGAGAAGTTGAAGGCTTATCTGGAGTATGGCCCTATTGTTTCATGGCAGCGCATGGGGAATAACGAGATCCCGTCGGTTGCTATGGATCAGGCTGAAGGATATATTCTTGCACTGGAGCATCTGGTATCCAAAGGATACACGCGAATCGCCAACGTTTTTGGTCGGGCAGATAGCATAAATACGCAAAGTCGCAGAGTGGCGTATGAGACATTCATGGCGAGTAAAGGGCTACCTGTGTTGAAAGAGGCGTATCAATATTGGGTATTTACTTCATCAGATGGGGAAGAAGCGATGCGGAAAATGGCAAACGCACCCGAGCCTCCGCAAGCTGTGTTATGCTCCAATGACTATGCTGCGATCGGCATTTTAAGTGAAGCGCGTAAACTACATATTAGCGTACCGGAGCAACTCGCGATTGTTGGCTTTGATGATGTTGAACTATCTCGTGTACTCGGAATCACTACGATACATAATCCGATTGCTGAACAAGCAACCCAGGCATTCCACCAATTATGGGCAGTGCTCGGCAGACAGAAAATGGAGCCTGAGCCACTCACATATCGATTGGTTGCACGCGAGACCACATAAATCTGAGCACCTGATCATCCCAATCAGGTGTTCTTTTGTTCTTTAATTATTCAAATTTGAAGTAATTCATTATGGAAGACATGCGTTATACTGAACAGGAGTTTCAACTGTATAACGATGGTCTTTATATTTATCGCAGGTTGTATCGATATCTGACCTATGAACAGTGCTGCTCAACTAAGCGTGCGATGTTACAAGTTACATATTTCACAAACTAAGAACAAATGAAAGGTGAGAATGAATGTTATGAAGACCATTACCGGCCGTTTTAGAATTGCAGGCATTTGGGAAGGAATTTCCTTCTTATTATTGCTTCTCGTTGCCATGCCATTGAAGTATTTTGCAGACATATCCTCAGCAGTAGCTGTCGTAGGCATGATTCATGGGGTTCTCTTCCCACTCTATCTTATTGCGTTAGTGCATATTGCGATCGTACATAAATGGAAGCCAGTACGCTGGTTCATGGGTGTGCTAGCTGGATTTTTGCCTTTTGGAACATTCGTATTCGAATCCTATCTTCGCAAGAGAGATTGGAAGTAGAACAAAAAAAGAATCTTGACTTTCAGTGCCATTTAGGCAGGTACTTGACAGGGGTATGGTATAGTGAGGAAAGTTTGATTCATACTGAATACCATACATTGCAGGAGGATACTGTGTACCAATACAAAGATCAGGAATATGATACAGTGCAGTTTGATGGGCGTGATTTACGTTATGGAGAGCTTATAAGCTGTGTTTTCACAAGATGTACGTTTATGAATACAGAGATGGATGAAATTGAGACAAGCAACTGTCGCTTTATTGAATGTGACTTTAGAGGTGTGACGCTGAATGCTTCGTCTCATACGGAATCTGCCTTTGAAAATTGTACGTTTGGCGGAGCAAATCTATTTGTCTCCAAATTCACTTCTTGCAAGATGACAGGCTCTGACTTCTCCGGGGCACAGATGGATGGCATATCCATGATTGGTGGTGATTGGTCTTATACCAATTTGCGTCATATCAAGCTAGGGAAGCAGGACTTAAGAGGCATTCGTTTCCATGAAGTCGATTTCTCCGATACGGATCTGGGTAAGGCCGATCTGAGAGATTGTGATATGTCCAGAGCAACGTTGACCCGAACCAAGCTAACAGGAACCGATCTTCGTGGTGCGAATTTAGAAGGAATTGATCTGAAATCAATGGATGTAAAAGGTGCACGAATGGACAGAGAGCAAGCGGTTCTGTTTATGCGCTCATACGGGGCTAAGGTTGACTAGAAAGCCCAATGGATAAAGAATAGCTCAGTCGCTAGTAATAGCGTACTGAGCTATATTTATTTTGTGGAAACTTAATTAAATTTGGGCCAAACTGTAGCACTCGTCTAAAGAAGGAATTTAAACACGAGTTCGCATTGGATACAAACCACTTCCACTTTTATTTTGTTAAACGGTTACAATACGATGCCCGTCTTTAATTTACGGTAATCGGTGGGTGTAAGTCCGGTGTGCTTTTTGAACTGTCTAGAGAAATAATACAGATCACTGAAGCCAAGGTGTTCTGCAATGATGGTGACAGTGCTTGGCGTACAGCTTAAGAGTTCCTTCGCCTTATCGATTTTCTTGCTGGTAATATAGTGGATGGGCGGGACACCAATCTGCTGTTTGAAGAATCGAATAAAATAGTTAGGATGCATGTAGGCGAGTTGTGCCAGCTCCTGAACTGAAATGTTTTCTTCAATATAAGAATCAATGTAAGCGAGTACAGCCGTGATTTTCTCTATGGCAGGTACATTAAGATAAGCAATCTGTTCTACGTCCATTTGCATCACATATTGAGCGATGAGCTCCATTAGTTTACTTTTGGCCATCATATGCCCATAGACTTCACCTGACTTCAGATACATAAGTATATCGCGAAAAATCGTATTGATCTGTTCAGGCTGAGCAATCGTACAGAAGTGAGGGAACTTCACAATCTGGAATAGATTGATGCCGCCCACCTTAGCACTGAAATGACACCAGTATTTGAGGAAAGAATGATCACTTATGGAGGAGTAGGACTGTGTCACCCCTCGGGCATCAAGTAAAGTTGACCCGGCACAGGATTGTATTCCTGTTCTCCGATTTTGAGCCAGCCTTCTCCCTCACAGATCCAATAAAATTTGCTGTAATCTGGCGTATAATCCATATCCCGCCAGTCCGTTCCACAGCGATTGTAATCGCCCATGTATAACTCCACTTCAAGGTTGGATAAGTAGTGGGTAAGCAATGTATGTTGGTTCATACCTTCATCTCCCGAGCAGGTTAGTATTGTCCATCTATAGGTTAGTGATCTACATGTCTATTCCCGTGAGAAGCCACTACAATACAAGTGCAACCCATTAGTAGAAGGGATGAGATAGACATGAAATTAGACAAAAATGAATATTTGAAACATATTGATGCAACGATTGCGAATGGAAAGTATCAGGATAACTGGAACTCGCTTCGTCAATTTAAAGTCCCCGATTGGTACCAGAACGCGAAGTTTGGCATATTTATTCACTGGGGATTATACTCCGTACCTGCGTATGATAGCGAATGGTATTCGCGAAATATGTATATTCAAGGCTCCAAAGCCTATGATCATCATCTAGAGGTATATGGCCCTCACAAGGATTTTGGATACAAGGACTTTATTCCCATGTTTAAGGCAGAGAAGTTTGATGCCGACGAATGGGCTACACTGTTCAAACAATCGGGAGCAAGATACGTGATGCCTGTAGCGGAGCACCATGATGGTTTTCAAATGTACCGAAGCTCCATCTCTCACTATAACACATATGAAATGGGACCCAAACGTGATCTGCTGGCAGAGATGAAAACGGCGTATGAGAAGCAGGATCTTAAGCTTTGTGTGTCATCACACCGCGCGGAGCATTGGTTCTTCATGTCCCATGGCAAGGAATTTGAGTCCGATGTGCACGAGCCGTTGGAGCAAGGAGACTTCTACTGGCCTGCGATGCCTGAACCTAAGGATCATTTCGACCTATATGATTGTCCGCCAAGCCAAGCATTTCTTGAGGATTGGTTGATCCGTTGCTGTGAATTGGTTGATCAATATCAGCCACGTGTATTTTATTTTGACTGGTGGATTCAGAACGCCGCGTTCAAGCCTTATTTGAAGAAATTCTGCGCCTACTATTACAACAAAGGGGAAGAGTGGGGTACACCTGTTGCGATTAATTACAAGCATGATGCTTTTATGTTTGGCTCTGCGGTTCCGGATGTGGAGAGGGGCAATTTGCTGAACTCAAACCTTACTTCTGGCAAACGGATACAGCTGTCGCCAAAAATTCCTGGTGTTACACGGAAGGTAATGTGTATAAAACGGCGGGGGAGATTATACGAGATTTTGTCGACATCGTGAGTAAAAATGGAAGTCTTCTGCTGAATGTAGGGCCTCGCGCCGATGGTACGATACCGGATGAGGATCGAAACCTGCTGCTTACCATAGGTCAATGGCTCGAAGTGAACGGCGAAGCCATCTATGATTCTACGTACTGGCGTAAGTTTGGGGAAGGGCCAACGGAAATAAAAGAAGGGCAATTTACGGATGGGCAGACCAAGCTGTTTACCAGTGAAGATATCCGATTTACGGTAAGAGAGCAGTATCTCTATGCATCTGTTCTGGTGTACCCTGCAAACGGTGTAGTGCATATTCAATCCTTGAAGGAGAAGTCACCCTATTTTGAAGGAATTATAAAGGGAATTCAGGTTCTTGGGTTTGATGAACAACCCGAGTGGGTAAGAACGGGAGATGCGCTAACGATTACTACGACCAATGTACAAAGCGAATTGCCTGTCGTTTTTCGGATTGAATTGGATTGAAAATTAGGTGGATTAAGATATAGATCCATGCATGATGTGAGAAAAAGAGAGTCTCAGAAACCAATGCGAATGAATCGCGTTGGTTTTTTTGAGTTGTTTTAGTAGAATCAGGGCTGTTGAAATATGTCATACCAACAAGGATAAGCGCGTTTTGCGCGAATTAACATCGTGAGTTAGCATCCATTGAACTATCAGGTAAACGAAAATTTCATAATAACGAAATCATGTGAAATATTTCAGTGTTGGTAGACTTGTTAAATACTTATAAAGGCTTAATTTCTATATTTTTCAATAAATATGCTTGATTATCTCATAATACGACTCTATACTAAATCATAAAAATCCAGTATAAATATAAATTGTAATTTATATGAAATTTAAGATGGATTTCTAACAGGTTCCATTTAGCTATTTCGACGATATACAACCAACACTTCAGACACTTTACAACCTTCTACTAACGCTTGTGACCACCCTCCGACATAGAACTTACAAACGTTCGCTCACATCGATGATCTACGTTATCCCACTTCCAATGTCAACTCACTCACTGTCTATCTATTACAATGGCTTTCGCAACAGAGTACCTACCTCATTCGGTCTATTCAGATCCATCCGATTCGTAACAAATGCAATCTAATCTAATCTAATCCAATCACTATAGAAGTTTGCCTGTTAGGGAGGTGAGGCTTAGCGTAGTCCTATAGGCTTCATGATATTTCATTAATGGAGTTTCATTCAAACCGTTGTACCGTTTCATGACACGGCGATGAGCTACATACTTCGCTAGATTTCAAAAACCGGGTAAAGGGAGTGGAAAAGTTTGATAAAAGTAAATCGGTTACGTAAGCCCCTCTCATTAGGGTTATCGCTTCTCCTTGCACTATCGATCGTTCAACCGGTTTCGGCTGACAACACCTCATCACAGAAGATTGATATGAAGTCTGGCGCAGCTAAGGTGACGACGTCCAAAGTTAATGCGAAGCTGAACACACAGTTTGAGAGCAAGGATTATGTTACTTATTTAGTCAAAATGAAAGAGCAGGTTGATACGACGAAGGTCTCTCAACAGGCGATGGAGCAAGCCACCATTCAGAAGATGACCGCTTCGGCAACGAAGCTATCGGTTAGAACGTCTGTAGTGGGTTCTTTGCGGGAGACCGCTTCACGCACACAATATAATCTGGAACGTTTATTAGAAGAAGAGCTTGAGCGAGGTAAAGTAAAAGAATACAAAAGCTATTTTATCGTTAACTCCCTTGTAGTCACGAGTACCAAGGACGTCATGGAGCAGATTGCCCTTCATTCAGAAGTGGATAAAATCCTGCCGAACGAGGAGCGTTTCCTCCAGAAAGTAGAAATCAATAAAGAACAGGCGGAAGAAGCCGCGAAAGCCGCAGCATCAACCGAAAATGTAGAATGGAATATCGATTATATCAATGCACCAGCAGTCTGGGAAAAGGGGATTGACGGGACAGGTATAGTTGTTGCGAACTTGGACAGTGGCGTTGATTACACCCATCCAGCACTTCGTAACCAGTGGAGAGGTATCGATGGTTCAGGCAATGTTGTGAACCCAGAGCTTAGTTGGTATGACCCACACAGCCGTGCATCCCTTCCTGCCGATGGCGACGGTCATGGAACGCACACGATGGGTACGATGGTTGGTGCAGAAGCAGATGGTTCCAATCAGATTGGTGTTGCTCCGGGTGCCAAATGGATTGGAGTCCGTATTTTCAATCCAAGCACAACAGATGCCATCATATTAGACGGCGGACAATGGTTGCTTGCGCCTGTCGATGCTGAGGGCAATCTTCATCCGGAGCTTGCGCCGGATGTGGTGAATAATTCATGGGGCGGTGGCCCAGGACTAGACGAGTGGTTCCGTCCAATGGTACAAGCTTGGCGTGATGCTCAGATCTTCCCTGAGTTCTCTGCTGGTAACGTCACCTTAACGAATCCGGGTGGTCCTGGTTCAGTGGCGAACCCAGCTAACTATCCAGAGAGCTTTGCGACTGGGGCAACAGACATCAATGGTAATCTGGGCTCGTTCTCCCTTCTAGGTCCGTCTCCTTATAATGAAATTAAGCCTGATGTGGCTGCACCTGGTGTTAACATTCGTTCCGCCGTTCCTGGCGGGGGTATGAGGGCGGCTGGGACGGTACGTCCATGGCTGGACCACATACGACAGCACTTGCAGCTCTGCTGCTGCAAGCCAATCATTCACTAAACGTAGATCAGCTGGAGCAGATTATTATGGATACGGCGACACCAGCAACGGATCAACGCTATCCAACCTCACCAAATAACGGCTATGGGCATGGGATCATTAATGCTCTGGATGCGGTAGGTTCTGTCGTTGAGGGTATTGGTACAGTCTCTGGTAGAGTCGTTACGGCTGGAGATGATCTGGAGGAACCTGTATTAGAACATACACCAGTCAACTCCGCTTTCTCAGGGATCGATGTTCCGCTTACTGCTCACGTTACTGATAATGTGGCGGTGTTGTCAGTTGAGGCTTTTGCCAGAACGAAGGGCACTGATACTTATGTATATTTGCCGATGCAACGAATTACGGGAGACAGCAAGGACGGCACATATTCCGCAACGATACCTTCATTTTTAGTGGAGTCACCTGGGTTAGAATATTATATTCGAGTTAACGATTATGGCAATAACGGTTTCGACAGTAAAGTGTATGACGTCACTGTGTCGAATGGCGTTCAACCGGGATATATTCAGGATTTCGAGGAAAATGATCTTGGATTCACTTCCGGAGGGCCTGGCAATACGTGGGCATGGGGGCACCAACCAGCGGTCCCAAAGGTGCATACTCGGGCGATAAGCTAATTGCAACTAATCTGGAAGGTACTTATGCAGCGAATAGTAATGCTTATTTGCTCGCACCGCCTATTGATCTGACCGAAAGTCCAGAAGGGGCGATTCTATCCTTCAAGCATTGGTACGATCTAGAGAATAATATCGATTTTGGCAAAGTATACATCGCAACAGAAGATCGTGATTTTGCTTTTGAAGAGATACTCAGCTTCTCGGGAGCTGGGGAGATTGGAAAACGCAGTTCGTGGATTTAAGAGCATATGCAGGACAGCAGGTATTTATCAAATTTAATCTGACCAGTGATAATTCGATTCAAAAAGCAGGATGGTACATCGATGACTTCTCCGTCCAAGCACCAGATGATATTGCTCCTGAAGCACCTAGTGCTTTGGCAGCAACGAAAGATATTTTAGGCAATGTAACCTTGTCTTGGACAGGGCCGGAGGATGAAGATCTGAAATCTTATGTGGTCTATCGTTCATCAAGCTCTGGTGCAGATTACGAGGCCATCGGCGATACAACGGCAACAACATTTATAGACACCGCCACCGTAACCGATACAACGTATTATTACACCGTTGCGGCACTGGATTACAGTGGGAACGAAAGTGATAAATCCAATGAAGTATCCGTGACTGTCGAAGTGCCTGAAGATATCTATAGCGAGTCGTTCGACGGTGATTCAGATAACGGATGGACACATGCGGGAACGAAGGATGAGTGGGAACGTGGAGTCCCGGTTAACGGACCTGCAAGTGCTGTATCTGCACCGAATGTTTGGGCAACCGATCTGGATAGTACGTATGAGAATGGTTCAAATTATTCTCTCGTATCTCCCGTTGTTGACCTGACAGAGCTTCCTGAAGCGACGCTGACATTTAACCACTGGTATGAAATTGAGGGTGGATACGACTACGGTTACGTGGAAGCAACAATAGATGGTGGTGCAACCTGGACTGAGCTGGGCAAATTTTCACACAATACGATTGGAAAGCAATGGACGCCGGTATTTTATGATCTGAATGCCTTCACCGGCCATGAAGCTCAATTCCGATTCCGTTTAACCTCGGACAATAGTGTTGTGAAGCAAGGCTGGTACATTGATGATTTTCGTATTCTAGGTACTGCAACCACTACGTTAACGGATGACCATGCGGTTGTGCTCAGCGGAGACAAGCCAAAACCAGTTTACGACAATCCTTGGTATAAGGTCACACGTACGGATAAATATGAATTTAATAAAACGAAGCAAGAAGCGCCTAAACAAGAACAGCCGCAAGACGGTTCCGTTTCACCACAAAGCTTGCCTGCGAGTGCTACGGTTACCGTGCTGGAGACAGGACGTTCTGTGAAAACAGATTCGGCGACTGGCAGATACAGCTTCACCCACGTCGCAGGTGAATACACCTTGAAGGCAGAGGCGTATGGATATTATCCACGCACTGAACGAGTCACCATTACAGATGGTGGAGGCGCAAAAGCTAACTTCAATCTGGAAGCGATACCTCATGGGCAAGTGAAAGGGATTGTGACAGACGAACGCACAGGTAAACCGATTGCTGGAGCAACGGTTCTCGTGCTCGAAGACGCTCAGGTAGGGGCAATTCGTACGGGTACAGACGGTAGTTTTGTACTTGAAGTATTAGAGGGAACCTATACGCTGTCCATAGTTGCAACGGATTATTACAGTAAAAAGGTGAACGTAACCGTGCCTGGCAATGGGACAGTGCAATCCAATGTTACGCTGAAGCCGTTTATCGGATTCCCTGGGGAAATTGCTTATGATGATGGAACAGCCGAAAATGCGAGAGCTTTTGTAGCAGCCAATAATGCTTGGGCTGTGCGCATGACACCAGACTTGGCTACGGCTCAACTTACGGGGCATCCTTCCGATTCTGGAATACGGAATGGCCTCAGCCAGGTGGAACATCATTCCAATACGCTGTATATGATGCGAGCGGTGCTGCTGGTGCACCTGGCCGCTTGCTTGCAGGACCTTTTGATGGAACAGCACTACGCAATGATCAGTGGACAACCGTTGATTTCCCTGAATCCGTGGTGGTAGAAGGAGACTTCTACATCGTGTATGTTCAGACAACCGAAGGCACCCGAGCGCCTGGACTGGCAACTGACGAGACGGGAGCAAATGCAGGTCGCAGTTGGCAGCGAGTGAATGGTAACTGGACGACAGCTCCTGCCGAAGAAGGCAATTATATGATCCGTGCTGTCGTTAAATATCCAGTCAATGCACCGGTTATCACGACTTCCGTGAAAGGAACATATACGAATAAAACGAAAATCACCGTGAACGGCACTTCCCCAGCTTCTGGAGCAGAGGCTCGCATCTACAATGGTGGAAAAGCTGTAGGTACGGCTCAGGTTGTCAATGGTAAATTCACGCTCGAAGTGAACCTTCAGCCAGGTGTGAACGCACTCACGGCAGAGGTGATCGTGAACGGAAAAGCAACCGATCGCTCTCTTCCAGTTGTCGTGATCCTGGACAAGACAGCGCCAGTATTAAACATCCTTACACCTGAAGAGGGTAGTCGTACAAACGCTGAAGTCGTTCATGTCACAGGCAATGTACAGGAGCAATTCCTGGATACGGTGACTGTGAATGGACAGAAAATCGCAGTTGGCCAAGATCGAAGCTTCAGTCACCGGGTACTTGTGAATGAAGGCAAGAACACGATTACCATTACAGCCAAAGATCTTGCAGGAAACACAACCACGATTACTCGAATCGTACATGTAGAGACTGCACTGCCTGAAATAACGAATGTAACGCCGGCTGAAGATGTTCGTATTACCTCTGGCGAGAGCGTCACTGTTTCGTTTGAAAGTGTACCGAATTTGCAGGCTTCGTTCCGAATTGAATTGCCACTCGATCTACAAGCAAGAGCGGGAATTCCATTGACAGAAAGCTCCCCGGGACATTATACAGGAACCTATACAACACCTGAATCATTGGTTCTGGAGGGTGGCGTTATTGTGATCAAAGTTCGTGATGCTGCAGGCAATGAAACAGAGATTGAAGCAGCTGGACGTTTGTACGTTTCTGCACCTAACGTTGCCGAGTCACCTTCCGAAATTCCTGATGTACTGGCAGACGATGCAGAATTGCCATCAGAAGCTGAAAGCGGTGCTGAACCTACCACATAATACCGATTGAGTTCAAAGTGTAAACGCAATTACCAGCCCCCAACCCTTTCGAATAAGAAGGGGCGGGGCTTTTTCTTTTGCATTTGAGTGTATATGTTCCATGAATAACATGCAGTTGAATTTTACGATGGTGCACTCCTCCAATAGCTGTGCTGGAGACTTTTCTTTGTTTGTATTGATCCTCTAGCATTAATGTTGTTGACGCTATAAACGGCGAAGTATATATTGAAACAAATAAATGGTTTAAGGTTTATACCTTATAGGTTTGATTCATAGAAACGCTATAACAGAATGGAGAGAGTATATGAAGGATGCATGGAAGTTTGATACGAAGGTGGTTCACGTAGGCCATCAACCGGATGAGTGTACAGGCGCGGTCTCTCAACCAATCGTTCCCGCTGTTGCATATGCGTTCCCGAATGCTGATGCTGCCGCAGCCGTTGTATCGGGACAAGTGGAAGGTACGTTCTATGGAAGATATGGTAATCCAACCACTCGCACGTTGGAGTTAAAAATTGCGGAGTTGGAAAGTGGAGAGGACGCGATTGCTTTAAGCAGTGGGATGGCAGCGATCTCATCCGCGTTGTTGGCTTTTTTGCAACATGGTGATCATGTCGTTGTAACGAAAGATATTTATGGGGCACATATAACTTTGTCACTCAGATGGGCGCTCGCTTTGGTATTAGCCATGACTTCGTGGACTGTACGAACCTTGAGGCTTTGGAGCTGTCCATTCAAGAGAATACTAAAGCCATTTATGTAGAGACACCATCTAACCCGTTGTTAACGATTCTGGATCTGAAGCAGATTGCCAAGATTGCTAATTCCCGAGGCATTCCACTCATTGTAGATAATACATTTATGACACCATATCTTCAGCGTCCGCTTGAACTTGGGGCTGATGTTGTTGTGCATAGTGCAACCAAGTATCTGAACGGTCATGGAGATGTCGTCGCAGGTGTTGTCGTCGCTTCTAGCAAAGTTATTGAATTTATCCGTAAAAGAATAGCGGGTGACCTCGGTCAAAATTTAAACGCATGGGAATCATTTCTCATTCTAAGAGGATTGAAAACGCTTGGTCTTCGTGTACGTGCGCATTGCGAAAATGCACGTAAGGTTGCAGAATTTCTAGCTGCACATCCGCATGTTCAAGCCTTGCATTATCCAGGGCTCACGTCTCATCCTCAGCATGAATTGGCGAAGCAACAGATGGATGACATGGGTGGGTTGTTTCGTTTGAGGTCATGGGAGGGCTTGAGGCGGCAAAGGCATTTATGAATCAACTGAAGCTCATTTTAATTTCCTTCAGCCTTGGTGATCCTGAGACATTGGTGCAGCACCCTGCAACGATGACACATTTCTCCATTCCCCAGAGGAAAGACTGCAGTTTGGAATTACGGATGGTTTAATCCGCTTGTCTATTGGACTGGAGGACGTTCAGGATATCATTGCTGATCTTCAACAGGCTCTAGCTGTCATTGGAGGGCAGATAGAACAGATGGAGTCGCCAAAAGTGAACGAATACGTGAACGGAATTGTCGATTAAGAAATATATGTGGTGAATTTCGAAAAAAAATGATTGCATATCTGTTTACTCGGAATTATATTAAGAGTATAAGTTTAATGGTATAAGGTTTAGACAATAGATCAATCGGAGGGTGAATATGCTTAACCAACAGACTTTCCAATTTGAGAAAGTTTCCGCAATAAAGGTTAGTGAATTTATTAGGGAGCAGTTGGAGGAAGCCATAATACTCAAGGAAATGTTGAGTGAGGATCAGCTCCCTTCCGAAAGAGAGTTAGCTGAAATTTTCAATGCCAGCCGAATTACAGTACGTGAAGCGCTGTCTGCTCTGGAAGCCAAAGGCTTAATCGAGAAGCGTGTGGGAGCCAAGGGAGGTACGTTCATCCTTCCAATTACGGCCAATGCACATAAGCGAACCAAGGAAGAGATTATGCGGGACTGGGATCAAATGTTACATGTGTTCGAATATCGCACGATTGTTGAGCCAGAGGGTGCTTTTCTGGCTGCTGAGCGGATCACCGCAGGCGAGCTGCAGTTGCTTGAAAGCTATATTGAGCAGAGCGTGCAACCGGATTGCTCGCGAGAATGGTTCAGGGCACTTGACGTTAAGTTCCATCTGACCATCGCAAAAGCATCGGGGAACCCTTATCTGGAGTCAGCGGTAAGACAGATTCGAACCAAGATCAATCCAGCACTGGATCTCATGCCCTACAACGAACAAGTTCGCTCTCTTAATCAGGGTGTACATACAGAGATTTTGGAGGCTTTGAAAGCTCATGATCCTGCTAGATCACGCGATACGATGAAAAAGCATATTGCTTTCTCTGCGGATGCTATTTACTCTCGGCTGGTTTCACCGGAACAACAAGAAGGGAATGAGCAATAATGCAACAAAAGGATTTATATCAGCTTGCACAAGAACTTCAGCCTCGTTTGGTAGATTGGCGGAGAGATTTTCATCGCCATCCGGAGATTGGTTACGAGGAGCATCGCACATCGGAGATCGTAGCTACGCACTTAGAGAGTCTAGGACTTGAAGTGACGCGCCATGTTGGGAAGACCGGAGTAGTTGGTCTGCTACGGGGGAGACTGATGGACCAACCTTTGCACTTCGAGCGGATATGGATGCATTACCGATTCAGGATCAGAAAACAGTAGAGTACAGCTCACAGATCGAAGGCAAAGCTCATTTGTGTGGTCATGATGCTCATACAACCATTTTGATGGGAGCGGCTGAACTTCTGACCCGACTGGGTCGTCCCAAATCGGGCAACATCAAATTTGTGTTTCAGCCTGCTGAAGAGGGACTTGCTGGCGCACGCGCGATGATTCAGGATGGTGTGCTGGAGAATCCGAAGGTTGATGCAATCGCAGGACTTCATGTGACTCCAGGTCAGGATACTGGAACGGTTGGTGTGAGCAGAGGAGTTGCATTTGCTTCCGCGGATCGTTTGGTCATTCGTATTCTAGGCAAAGGCGGACATGCTGCTAGACCACATGAAGGTATTGACGCGATTGCCGTATCCGCTCAAGTGATCACCGCCTTGCAGAATCTCGCGAGTCGTATGGTAGATCCGCTAGAACCTGTAGTGGTAACCATTGGCAAAATTACAGGTGGCTATATGGGAACAGCCATTGCAGATGAGGTTGAGATGATCGGAACTGTGAGAACACTATCTCCCGCATTACGTGAACGTATGCCTGCACTGATCGAACAGGTGGTTAGCGGTGTATGCAGCTCGTTTGGAGCAGGCCATGAAGTGATTTATGGAGATGGTTATCCGGTTGTAGTTAACGATTTGGGTATGGTGGATTTCCTTGGGGAAACGGTTGACGGACTCGATTGGGCCAAAGGCTGGAGCAGCATTCCACCTTCCACAGGTGGCGAGGATTTTGCATTCTACTGTGAACAAATTCCGGGTGTATTTTTCCGACTAGGTTCAGGGAATGAAGAAGAGCGAACTCGTTATGCACTCCATCATCCGATGTTCGACCTGGATGAGAACGTGATGCCGTATGGTGTAGCCATGCTTTCAACAATTGCTTTAGAATTTTTGAATAAGAACACAACTCAGGGGGAGCGTGCAAAATGAGAAAACGACAATGGACAAGCATGTTGATTACACTACTGGCTGTAGTATTGGTGCTCAGCGCTTGCGGCAGTAAAGCAACGGATTCCGATACGAATTCCACATCAAGTGAAGCGAGCGGTGACACTGCACCAAGCACAACGCTTACGATTGCGGCAGCGACTGATATTGAAAGCTTCGATCCACACAATAACAACAACACGTCAAGTGAAGCTGTATTGGTTAACGTGTTTGATTACTTGATCAAGAACGACAGTGAGCAGAAAAAAGTTCCTGGGCTTGCTACTTCTTGGGAGCAAGTCAATGATACAACGTGGAGATTCAATCTGCGTGAAGGCGTTACTTTCCATAACGGAGATCCATTCACAGCAGACGATGTAAAATACACGCTGGAGCGTGTAGCGAAAGATAGCGCATTGAAGCAAAACAGTTATTTCAAAAACATCGTTGAAGTGAAGGTAGTGGACGAACACACTGCTGATATCATTACTGACGGACCAGATCCGTTGCTCTTGAACCGTCTGTCCAAGATGGGCGCAGGTATTCTCCCAGCTAAATACATTGAAGAAAACGGAATCGATGCATTCTTGAAGCAACCGGTAGGAACAGGGCCTTACAAGTTCAGCAAATGGAACAAAGATGATCGTGTTGAACTCGTGAAAAATGAGAATTACTTTGATGGAGAGCCAAAATGGAATGAAGTTGTGTTCCGCGTAATTCCAGAAGCGTCCACACGTGTATCTGAATTGCTTGCAGGCGGAGTCGATGTTGCTGCATCGATCCCATCTACAGATATCGCTCGTATTGAAGGTGAAGCAGACAAAAAAATCGTGAAGGCACCCATCCAACGTGTACTTCAGTTGATCTTCCGTCAAACGGAAGGCAGCATCACGGCTGATCCTAAGGTTCGTGAAGCCATTGATCTTGCGATTGATAAACAAGGCATTGTAGACAGTATTGCTGGAGGCGCAGGGATCGTAACGCGCACATCCGTAACTCCAGGTAACTTCGGTGCTGATCCTTCACTTTACAAAACTTCGCTCTATGACCTAGAAAAGGCGAAGCAGTTGTTAAGCGATGCAGGTTACGCTGAAGGTGAAGCAGAAATGACCATCTCAGTGTCCTCCCAATACAAGGAACAGGCTGAGGTTGTATCTGCAATGCTCGAACAGGCTGGATTCAAAATTAACCTTGATGTACTTGAGCCAAGTGCGTTCAGCGAACGCTATAGCTCCAAGTCATTCAAAGAAATCTTCATGATTGGTATCGGTAACTCTCTATTTGACGCTTCAAATAACTACAACCGTTACATGGCAGAAGAAGCCAAGGGCGAATCGGATTACAACAATCCGGAAGTTGAGAAGTTGCTTCAATCCGCATTGGTGAATATGGATCCAGAGGCACGTGAGAAAGAGTATCAACAAGTACAGCAAATTTTTGCAGAAGAACGTCCGGCGGTATACCTCTACCAGATGGAAGGTGTCTACGGAACGAATGCAAACGTGAATTTTGCGCCTCGTAGTGACGAAATGTTCTATGCTGACGAGATCACTCCTGCTGCAAAATAACATCGGACAGAACAGTCTGTCATCGCAAGGATAAGCCGTGAACGGCAGGGACTGGATACCATGTTCCTGCCGTTCTTTTATTAACGCTAAAGTACGATTTTGTAAGTGAAGTTGTGGCTATGATTAATGGTTATGGAGGTGAACGAAGAATGGGGAAGTATGTACTTAAATCTTTACTTCAAGTTATTCCGGTGTTATTCATTGTTTCACTGATCGTATTCATCTTGGTCAGGGTTACCGGCGATCCTGTTGCACTAATGCTTCCAGAGACAGCCACTGCTGAGGATCGGGCTGTGCTGACACAAGCACTTGGACTCGATCAGCCCTTATACACTCAGTACATCAAATTCTTAGGCAGCGCATTGCAGGGAGACTTTGGTCAGTCTTTTCGTTACAATGAGCCGGCATTACAGCTTGTCTTAGAGCGTTTACCTGCCAGTTTTGAACTCGCTGTAGCCGCAATGTTTTTTGCAGTAATTATGGCGATTCCATTAGGTGTGGCTTCAGCAGTCAAACGGAACACATTCACGGATCTAATCATTTCAGGTATCTCGGTTATAGGTAAAGCCATGCCGAACTTCTGGATGGGCATCATGCTTATTCTACTCTTCTCCGTCATGTGGGGAGTGCTGCCCGTATCTGGTCGAGGTGGATTATCCCATTTAATCTTACCTGCATTCACGCTAGGTGTCGGTTTAGCGGCTCAGATGACACGTCTGATTCGATCCAGCATGTTGGATATTTTGAGCCAAGACTATATTCGTACCGCTCGAAGTAAGGGACTTGGTCGTATGGTTGTCATTGGAAAGCACGCATTCCGCAACGGATTGATTCCTGTGGTGACGATCATGAGTTTGCAATTTACGAGTTTGATTGGTGGCACCTTGATTACAGAAACGGTATTCTCCTGGCCAGGACTTGGTCAGTTGTTAGTGGTTGCTGTGAATACACATGATATGGCGATTGTCCAAGCGGCGGTATTTGTGATTGCGTTCATTGTGGTCATTACCAATATCTTGACGGATGTAGTCTACCGACTGCTTGATCCGCGAATCAAATACGACTAGAGGGAGGTGCAACCTGATGACAGGAAGCAATGAATTGCAAGTTCCGGGTTCAGAGCCGGAGCGTGAGCCTGGTCTAAGAACTCCAACAGGATTTCGCTACATCTGGAAACAACTGATCATTAGTAAAACAGGGATGTTTGGAGCAGTGCTCGTCTTGCTGGTTGTATTGACAGCCATATGTGCACCTCTGCTCGCAAGCCATGATCCTGCTGCGGTTAATCCGCTGAATCGTCTCAAACCACCTGCGTGGTTAGAGGGAGGAAGCTCTGAATATTGGCTAGGTACTGACAATCTGGGCAGGGACATGTGGAGTCGTATCGTGTATGGTGCAAGAGTCTCGTTAATTGTAGGTATGGGGGCAGTCATTGTATCGGGAATTATTGGTGCAATTTTAGGGCTACTATCCGGATTCTACGGTAAATGGATCGATGCCATCATCATGCGGGTGGGAGATGCTTTCATGGCGATCCCGACGATTCTATTTATGCTTGTCGTTATGGCGATTGTAGGGCCAGGGATCACAACGTTGATTTTCGTAATCGGGGTAACGAACTGGGTATCTTATACACGCGTTGTTCGGAGTGAGGTTCTCAGTATCAAGGAGCGCGATTATGTTCAAGCTGCGAGATCTATTGGTGCGAAGAACGCACGTTTAATCATTAGACACATTGTACCCAACATTTTATCTTCCTTTATTGTTATCTCGGGTATGAATGTCGGAACAACGATTATTATGGAAGCTTCACTCAGTTTCCTTGGTCTTGGCATTAAGCCACCCGATGTATCGTGGGGCGGAATGTTAAGTGATGGTAGACAGTATGTGGCGACAAGCTGGTGGGTAGCTACGTTTCCTGGTCTTGCCATTACGTTTACCGTACTTGGTGTCATTTTCTTAGGGGATTGGCTGCGTGACGTTCTTGATCCACGTACAGATACTACACAAAAATAAAATGGCTTGAGGAGGAGACACCCGAGATGAATCAACGACCTATTATTCCTGAGGATTTATATCGTTATCGCTGGATTAGTCAGCCAGTTGTCAATCAGAGTGGGCAGGTAGCTTATGTGGAACAAACCATTGATCGGTTGAAAAATGAATATAACACCCAAATTCGAGGAATTGGGTTAGATGGCAGCCAAGACGTTGCGCTCACAGACGGTGTCAAAGACTCGGCTCCCTCTTGGTCGCCAGACGGTACGAAGCTTGCATTTCTTCGTGCTGGCGACGGCGGCGGTAAAGGGCTGTGGGTTCTTATACCAGGTGATGAACAACCCGCTGCGCTGCTCTCCGCTGATCACAAAATATTGGGTTATGTCTGGTCTCCTGATGGACGTTTCATTGCTTTTACAAGCAAAGCGCTTCGTAATCAAGAAGAATCGGCTGGGGAAAATAAAGGTGAACCGGCTCCTATACGAGGACGTGTATTTGAACGGACAACACCAAAGGCGGAAGGTTCGGGTTGGTGGGACGGGCTTTATAGTCATTTATTTATCTATGAGCTTGCTTCAGGTACAGTAACACAACTTACATCTGGAGAGTGGAGTGTGTCTTCACCTGTCTGGTCTCCGGATAGTCAGTCGTTGTCTTATATGTCCAAACAGGTAGACGATAGCGACCTCGATCCGGATCTATTGTATTTTACCGATGTATTTACAATTCGGATTGCAGATCGTGTTCCCTATAAAGTGACCACATCTGATCTATTGATCAGCCAATTTTCATATACACCTGATGGGCAGCGGCTTGTATTGATCGCAAGTGACCGTGAATACGGCAGTGGTAGCCACAATAGGTTATACGAGGTGTCAGCCAGTGGAGGTGCTGTGAAGTCGATCTCTTTACAGCTTGATGTACAATTTGGCAACGCGGCATTAGGAGATATGAAGTCAGCTGCTGCTTCTCCGGCACCACTTTTTGAACAGAATGACACTGTCGGTAACGCGATGTATGTCCTAGGTACAGATAGTGGCAGTGTTAACGTATATCGCATCAGTGGAGATGGAGAGTGCCAATCCATAACTGGAGCAGGCGAAAAGGATGTTTATCAATATACGTTGTCGCCCGACGGGAAGACACTCATTTATGCTGCGTTGACTGAAGATCGTCCTGGCGAGTTGTATTGTGTGTCCATAGATGACGATGGGCAAACGTACAGACTTACCTATCGCAACGATGAGATGATGTCCGAATTAGAAGTACAACGTCCAGAACGTATTGAGTTTACCTCGTCAGATGGATGGCCAATTCAGGGCTGGATCATCCGACCAGAGAAGCGTGATTCAAATGTGCCAACGAAATTACCAATGATTCTACAGATTCATGGTGGACCTCATGCGATGTACACCGGCACATTCAGTCATGAGATACAATCGCTAGCGGCACAAGGATATGCGGTGTTGTGGGTGAATCCGCGTGGAAGTATGGGATATGGTCAGGCGTTCGCTAGAGCTTGCCGTGGTGATTTTGCCGGTGGGGATTACCGTGACCTGATGGAAGCTGTAGATTACGCACTCGCGACGTATGACGAATTGGATGAATTGCGGCTTGGCGTGGGTGGCGGTAGCTACGGTGGCGTCATGACGAACTGGATTGTTGCTCATAACCATCGATTCAAGGCAGCCGTAACTCAGCGTTGTATCTCTAATTGGTTGTCCATGTATGGAACAAGTGATATCGGCATTTCTTATGTCGAGGGTGTGATTGGAGGCAATCCGGCACATAACGCAGAATGGTTGTGGTCACGCTCACCACTTGCATATGCACATCAGATCGAGACACCTCTATTGATTATGCACGGAGAGCAGGACTATCGAACACCGATCGCACAAGCCGAAGAACTCTATACAACGCTCAAGCGGTATGACAAAACGACCAAGCTGATCCGATATCCAGGTTCCAACCACTCTCTACTGAAAATCGGTAAACCTTCACTTCGTGTAGACAGCTTCGAACAGGTGAATCGCTGGTTTAATCAATATCTACAAGAGGCAGGGGAAGAAGCATGAGTTCAATACAGCTCTCTATTCCAGTGGGACTATTAGTTGAAAATGTACTCACAAGCGGTGAATCCCCTGATGATATCATCCAATGCTTACGGCAGAGAGATTACGCACAGTTACTGCCAAAAATGAAGGAACCGACAATGAATTTGGATGAGAGATTACAGACGGCTGCTGAAGTCGGAGAAGATTGGGAGACGGCGATCCGCCTAGGGTATGAATTCAAGTTTTTGCATATTAATGGGCTGAAGAGGCTGCTAGATTTTCGCTTTGATCAAAAGGTAGAACGAGATTATGTTCAGGAGAATCTGTCATTACATCAGGTTCAACTTCATAAACAAGAACTTGAATTACTTCGTTCAATGATCAGCCGACAATGGGATGTTGTTCTCGAAGAGAAAGATGGGCAATCAGAGCAATCTACTTCACCAATTATGGTAAGTATTCAATTAAAATATCAGTAATGTTAAGAGCCACGATATCGCGGCTCTTTTTTTTGTTGATTATTAAGAAATAAGCATTGTATTAAATTGTAAAAGAAGATACATTAATCTGATGATTGGATATTTTGGATCATATGAAATGGGAGAAATTTAGTTGACGTAGGAGGAAATAACGTTGAATACCTATTACTCGGAGCTTGGTAGGATTTTGGATGGAAGAATACCATTAAGGAAGGAAGGCTACTTTATTTTACATGAAGGAAACCAAATTAGTTATGATACTTCCGTACCTGCGGACGTAGCTATTGTCACAGCAACAGATTTCACACACGCTCTAGTTGAAGGTTGCAAGTGTATATTAAATACATTTTCACAAAGATCTGAAAACGAGCAAGTGTATGCATTTAATTTGTACGCAGATGAGCAATATAGTTTTTACATATACATGAACACCAATAGTTCGTTTTTAAAAACTCTAGAAGAATACGAATACACGGAACCTACAGAAATTAACGCATTAAAATATAATCCAGGAGATTTCAGTTTTCAATATTGGGATACTCACATGGGGGAATACGGAGAGGTTATCAAACAATTTGAACTCATTGGAGATCGAGCTTCTGGTGATTTGAGTGAGTTCAAGAGACCAGACGCTATAGAAGGCGCTCCAATTGTTGCATTTGAAATAGGAATTATTAAGGCTGGCTTCAACTTGCTCGCCGTAAATGCAATTCAGCAACTTATTGCTGAGGACGCGTTTAACGTATTAAACAAAACAGATCAGTTTATAGCATACGTAGCGACAGGCAACGATCTTCTTGACTATAGTGTCACAATGCGCAAGACTATAGATTCTGCAATCTTCTATGAGGTTTTTCCTGATATCAGAGAGAGTGACCAGTCTTATCTTGAGCAATTAGAATCCTATCAAAAGCTAAATGTTAGTGAAAGTTTGGATTATTGGATGGAGGCTGTTCACGACTCGTATGCAAGCACATTTCCATATTCACTCTGCAAATCAGAGTACGAAATATTTAAACAATTGGAGCGGTTTGGAAATCCACTAGCACAAGAGAGCTTAAAGCGTCTTGAAGGTCTCGTGGGGAAAAAAGAGCTGGAATCTGAAGAGTACTATGAAATTGATTATTATATTGAATGTCTCTACTTTTCAGATAGTCTGACAGAAGCTCAGAAGGAGAAGTGCAGAGAATTAGCTGCCATAATCCAAAACAATAAAGCTTTGGACAATGCTTATGCTTCACCACTCTGGTCTCTTATCACAAACGAACCATTGCTGAAATAATCGAAATATAATAAAAGGAGCTCGATTTCTGGAGTAGAGATCTGAGTTCCTTTTTTTGTTTTAATGAAAGAAATAATCAATGGAGAATGTGAGTTGACATTCCAATAAAATCCATATAACATACGTAATATAACATGTGTTATTTAACGAATATTATTTATCATTAACAAGATCGGGGTTGAGCTGCTACTATGCCGCCAAAGGTTGAGATTACCAAGGATAAGGTGCTGGATGCTGCATTCGAGATGGTGCGTGAGCAGGACTTGATGTTTTGACAGCTAGAAATATTGCACGTAGGCTGCATTGTTCCACACAACCGATTTATAGTGCATACGGCAATATGGATGAGTTAAAAGAAGAACTGTTCGACCGAGCAATAAACTTTGCAATTGGTACGATGAAAACATACAAGAATGAACAGAATAGTCCCGCCATGAATTTGATCCTCGGGTGCTTAATATTCTCACACCAAGAGAAGCATTTGTTCAGAGCTTTGTACCTGTCCGATTACCGTGCGGTTTACTTGAGTAACCATACAGATCGACTGAATGAGGAAATATATGTTGCCTTTCTTCAGATTGATGATCGCTTGCAAGTGATTGAAGAGACCCGAGCACGTTCAATGTACCTCAAAATTATGACTTATTGGTTAGGCATTAGTACCATGATTAATACGAACATTTCTGAGCTAGATCTTGACGAAGCAACGAGGATGTTGGAAGAGATGTATAAACTGTTAAGTGTAAAAGAAGGACTTATGCGTTAATTCGGGTAAAGGAGCGCGCGCTATGAACTCAAAACTCGGTGTTAAGCTTGGTGAAGGCGGTTGTGCAGAGGTGTATGCTTGGGAAGGTGAGAGCAAAATCATCAAATTGGCTAAACCTAACACGATTATTGAAGCATTACAGGCAGAATTACATCATAGTTACATTGCTTGGGCATGTGGTTTGGCTGTCCCTCAGCCTTTTGATATGCAAGAAGTTGAGGAGAGATGGGGAATTGTATTTGAGCGTGTGTACGGTGACTCAATTATGAAGAGATTCGTTGACACCACGCAGGAGCGTGCAAGACATAAACAATTGCTTCATGTTTCAGAGGACTATCTTCACGCCAGAGTAACGGCACAAATGTTATATCAGATACATTCACATGCTGTACCGAACATGCCCAGTCAAAGAGACAATATCAAGCATGATATTCAGCGAGCACAATATTTGTCTGAAGCTGAGAAGGCGCGAGTTATTGAGCTTATGGATCAAATTCCGACCAAACAACAGCTATGTCATGGAGACCCGAATCCCGGGAACATCATTCTTCGTGAGAACGATGCGATTATGATCGATTGGAACAATGCTTCTGTTGGGAATCCTGAAGCTGATCTAGCCGAGTATATCCTCATGATTCAGTATGCCATTTTGCCTGTCAATGTCCCGCAACAAGCTCAAGAAGCGTTAGAAGCAACACGTGAAGAGAGCATTCGTATGTTTATCGAGCATTATGGAAAGTTGTCAGGTATTCGTGACACGGACATTGAGCCATGGTTCGTAGTGGTTGCTGCTCGGAAGCTGGCTGCTGACGGTATATCGGAAGAAGAGAAGGGTCTGCTTGTGCAAGAGATCAGAAGAAGACTTCATTCCACTCCTTTATAATAGGTGCACGCCAGTGATCAGGACTCCTGCTACGTAAATTAGATGAAAAAAGAAAAGAAGCGACAGGTGAATGCATATGACATTCTTCCCGTCGCTTTTTCTATGTGATTACTATTAATGTTGTGGTTATCATAGATGCATGGATGTGAAACAATCACCTAAATATCAATTAGTTAGGATTCACAGAAACTTTCTTACCTACGGCACGTTGAGTTTCTTCTTCTGTAGCCGGTTTGGTTCGTTTGATGAAGAAGGATAATAACAGTCCGATGACAGAGATACCAATAATGACTACATATGCGTCATTGATCCCTTGAATCATGGATTGTGTCATTAACTGTTGCTGAGTCACACCTTGTGCTGCACCTGTAGCTATCGTATCTTGCAGATGAGTTGCAGTGCGGCTTGTCATGACACTTACGAGCACGGATGTACCAACAGCACCGGCTACCTGTCTTACGGTGTTGGAGATCGCTGTACCATGTGCCCCAAGTTTGGCAGGCAGTTGATTCAAACCAGCGGTTTGAATCGGCATGAGCAGCAACGCCATTCCAATCCGGCGTCCAGTGGACATCAATAACAAGTAAGTGTAGCTTGTTGAATCCGACAAATCAATAAATCCAATCGTAGTTACGATGGTTATGATCATACCGATGATTGCCAGCCATTTAGCACCAAAGCGGTCGAACAATTTACCCGTTACTGGCATGAGGAAACCCATTACAAGCGCTCCGGGAAGTAACAGCAATCCAGACTCCAGTGCAGTGTACCCACGCGCATTTTGCAGATAGAGCGGAAGCAGCATCATGTCCGCGTACATGACCATTGTAATTGCGATACTGATGATCGTGGTTAGCGAGAACATATTATATTTAAATGCGCGAAGATCAAGCAGTGGAGCTGCCGAGCTGAGCTGTCTCCATGTGAAGAGAGCAAGTGAAATAATGCCTACGATGATGAAAGTAATAACTTCTACGCTGGACCAACCTGCACTTCCTGCTCGGCTGAATCCATACAGCAATGCACCGAATCCAATTGTGGATAAAATAACACTGAGCATATCGAGCTTAGTTTCGACTCGTTCTGATACATTCTTGAGGTATATGAATCCACAGACAATAACAATTAAAGTCAATGGGATCATGCCATAGAACATCGTTTCCCATGTATAGTTCTCTAGAATATAACCAGCGAGCGTAGGGCCAATTGCTGGAGCAAATATAATTGCGAACCCGACCATTCCCATCGCCGCGCCTCGTTTATCAGGTGGGAATAGTGTTAAGATAACATTCATCAACAGTGGCATAATAATACCGGCACCTGCAGCTTGTATCATCCGTCCAGTTAACAATGTACCAAAGTTAGTCGCAATAGCCGATACAATAGTACCTAACAGGAATATAAGCATGGATGCTTGGAATAACTGCCTCGTGGAAAATCGCTGCATAAAGTAGGCTGTAATTGGGATGAGTACACCATTCACCAACATATAACCTGTTGTTAACCATTGAGCTGTAGCAGCAGTGATATTAAAATCACCCATCAGCTCAGGTACAGCTACACTCATGACTGTCTGATTCAAGGTAGCAAGAAATGCTCCCAGAATCATTACGAACAGTATAGGGCCCTTTCGCACGCCATCTTTTTCTCTAATCTGACTCAAACTATTCAATCCTTTCAATCAGCACATCGACTAAATTTACAATGTGTTGTATAGTTTACATTGTATTTATTGAATTATATACATATTCACACAGATTACAATTTACGATTTGGGGCATAACCGTTGCTTATTTTACATAATTCCCATATATGTTGTGTATTTCGAACATAAACGACTCATTATTTAAAATTGTAATGTTAAAAAATTGAAGGAGATGATAATGATGAGACAAGACAAAAAGTCGTCTACGCCTACAGATCCTCGTATTCTGAGAACGAGACAGCTCATTCGTGATGCCTTTGTTGATTTGCTGCAAGAGATGGATATTGAGAAGTTATCCGTTAATCGGATAGCCGAACGAGCAACCATTAACCGGGTAACCTTTTATCTGCATTACCGTGATATTACAGATATGATGGAGAAGATGGCCGACGAGATGATTGAACAGATTGAAGGGATTGTTCAAGAGCATGGTGCTTTATTTGAGAATGAAGCCAATGAGGATGAACCCTGGCCGGTGCTTGTCAAATTGCTTGAGCATTTTGCTGACAATTCCAAATTTTATAAAGTGGTGCTTGCTTCCAAGCGAACACCGATATTTACTGAAGGGTTATTGAAATTGTTAAGCAAACTGGTTACCGCCAAAATTAAAAAAATGGAAAGCCATAGCCCGCTTGCTAATGTAGGCATTCATAAGGAAATTGCTATCTGGTATGGGTCATCAGCATTAATCGGTACAATTGTCGCGTGGCTTCGTTCAGACATGCCTTATTCGCCACATTTTCTAGCGAAGCAATTCTCGCTAATTCGTTCGCATAGCTACAAGGATTTAATATAGTTATAATGAGTGAAGTGATCTAGGAAGGGAATGTCATAATGAAGAAAGTTATCGTAGTAGGTTCAGGTATACTTGGCGCAGCGACGGCTTATCAATTGGCCAAATTAGGGGCAGACGTACAGATCGTTGACCGAAAGGATGTTGGGCAAGCAACGGATGCTGCTGCTGGTATAATCTGTCCCTGGTTATCCCAACGGCGTAATCAAGATTGGTATCAGCTTGCCAAAGCCGGCGCGCGTTTTTATCCGGGATTAATTGAAGAATTAGAACGTGAAGGGGAAACGGAAACGGGCTATTCAAGAGTTGGCGCTCTAAGCATCCATCGGGATATAGAGAAAATTCATAAGATGGAAGAACGGGCAGAGCAGCGAAAGGTGGACGCACCAGAGATCGGAGATATCATTCGAATGGATGAGGCAGAGACTCTTGCGAGCTTCCCGCTACTCGAACAAGGCTATCATTCTCTTTATATTAGCGGAGCTGCTCGAATTGATGGACGTGCACTGCGTGATGCATTGATACGATCTGCACAGAGACACGGCGCAGTTGTTATTGAAGGAGATGCTTCGCTGTTGTACGAGGAAACACGTGTAAGCGGCGTGCATGTGAACGGACAAAATTTAACAGCCGATACGGTCGTTGTCTGTGCAGGCGCATGGGCGCAATCGATATTAAGACCATTGGGCATGGAATTTAAAGTTAGCTTCCAGAAGGCGCAGATTATGCATCTACAGGTTGCGGATCATCATGATGCGGGCAAATGGCCTGTTGTCATGCCGCCTACGGATCAATATTTACTTACATTTGACCAACAGAAAGTTGTCATTGGAGCGACACATGAGAACGAAATTGAAGGATACGACACAAGGGTAACGCCAGGTGGGATGCAGGAAATTTTGCAGAAGGGGCTAGAGCTGGCACCGGGGCTTGCAGATAGCACATTTGATGAAGTCCGTGTTGGCTTCAGACCGTTCACGCCGGGATTCCTCCCCGTGCTTGGTGAAGTACCCGGATGGTCAGGCATTATCGCGGCCAATGGACTCGGCGCATCAGGACTAACGATGGGGCCATTCATCGGCAGTCAATTAGCCAAATTAGCACTGGATATGGAGCTGGAGATCAACATTGAGCCATATAGCCTCGATCATGCTGTGGAGCCTATTTCATCGTAATGTGAATCTCTCAAATATTGTGAAATGAGGTGTACTATGACGTATTCACAGCGATCCACTCACGCCGCTGCTTCGTCGGATATAACGTATTTGGAGTATCAGATCGGCCAGACGGAAGAGCATTTGAAGGAAGCGGAAGAAGTTATAGAGGTGAAAAAGCAACAACTCGAACAACATCGTGCCTTAGCATCACAGGATCGAGAGGCGTATGAAACACTTGAAACCCAGCTGATAGATGAGATTGCCCAGCAACAGACTGTGATTGAAAATATTCGTAAACGTCTGGCGGAGCTGGAGGAGGAATTAGCTTTACTCGGTGATTAAATCTTACGATTGAGAAAGTCGCCATCAGGCGACTTTTTCTTGTAACATACAACGGAATTGACAACGAAGAGGTGACTGGATATGAAGAGATATGATGAGCAGCGAATCTACATTCGTTTTTTAAATGTGCAAGATGCGCGAGATATGTTGAATCTACAGACAAGAAATCGGGAGATATTTGAAAAGATAACGGCTAGTGAACGAACTGAGGCTTTCTATACATTGGAAGGTCAGATATCTTTATTGGAGAAATGGACGCAGGCAAGGGAGGATGGAACAAGATATTCCTTTGGCATTTTCCTTCGTTCCACGGACGAGCTCATTGGAGAGGTGTCAATGTTCGAAATTGAGCTGAATATGGCGAAAAAATGGATTGTAGGTTATGTCCTAGACCAGCATCATAACGGTCAAGGCTACATGAGCGAAGCGCTGCAGCAGTTATTTGACTTCTCGTTGAACGAACTAGGCATTGAGTGCCTGGAAGCAGGTGCATTACCAGATAATATAGGCTCGATCAGGGTTCTTGAGAAAGCTGGCTTTAGGCAAACAGGAGTTCAGTCCATTGTAGTTCATGGAATGTTGAAAGAGCATGTTATGTATGCCATTACATTGAAGCTATCTGTAGATTGAAATATATGGAATAAAATTGTTGACAGGAGAGTGACTAAGAATGATTCGTCGTTTTTTCTCATATTACCGCCCGTATAAGAAACTGTTTATGATCGACTTTGGTTGTGCGGTCGTTGCGGGGCTGCTCGAACTAGCTTTTCCGCTAGCCGTGAGCAAATTTATTAATGATCTGCTACCAGGTCAGGATTGGCCCTTGATCTTACTTGCTTCCATTGCATTGCTTGCTATCTACGCACTAAATACCGTTCTGAATTATGTTGTCACCTATTGGGGACATATGTTAGGAATTAATATTGAAACAAATATGCGTGCGAAAATGTTTGCCCATTTACAAAAGCTTTCCTTCCGTTTCTTCGATAACCGTAAGACAGGTCATCTCATCGGTCATCTCACGAACGATCTGAATGATATTGGGGAGGTTGCTCACCATGGCCCCGAAGATGTTTTTATCGCAATCATGACGCTAATCGGCTCGTTCTCACTTATGGCATATATTAATCTGGAGCTTGCGCTATTAACGTTTATTATTATCCCGTTCATGGGATGGATTATTATTGTGTTTGGTGGACGTATGACGAAGACTTATCGACGTCTATTCGGCGATGTAGGTAATTTTAATGCTCGCATCGAAGATAACGTTGGTGGGATTCGTGTTGTACAATCATTTGCCAATGAAGAGCATGAGAAGAAACTATTTTCGGTAGATAACGAGAATTTCCGTAAGACCAAGCTGTTAGCCTACAAAACGATGGCAAAAAGCATTTCAGTAAGTTATATGTTGATGCGACTGGTAACGGTGTTTGTTATGGTGTGCGGTGCTTGGTTCTTCATTGAAGGCAAAATTGATATGGGCGAATTCATGGCATTCTTATTGCTATCGAATATTTTCTTCCGTCCAATTGAGAAGATTAATGCTGTTATTGAAAGTTATCCGAAGGGCATTGCAGGGTTCAAGCGTTACCTGGAGATCATTGACACGGAACCCGAGATTGCAGATGCCAAAAATGCGGTCGAACTAAACGATGTGCGTGGTGATATTCGCTTCGAGCATGTATCGTTCGGTTATGAAGACAGCCGCCGAATACTTAACGATATTAGCCTTACTGTCAAACCAGGGGAGACCGTTGCATTCGTTGGTCCTTCCGGAGCAGGGAAAACAACCATCTGTAGCTTGCTTCCACGCTTCTATGAGGTACAGGAAGGGCGAATCACAGTGGATGGAACGGATATTCGAGAGGTAAAGTTGGAATCGTTACGCAGACAGATCGGGATTGTGCAGCAAGATGTATTCCTTTTCTCGGGTACCATTAAGGAAAATATTGCGTACGGTGATCTATCTGCAACGGATGATCAGATCTGGGATGCTGCGCGTCGTGCTTCCTTGGAAGAGCTCATTCTAAGTCTCCCGGATGGCATGGATACCGTCATTGGTGAACGAGGAGTCAAGCTGTCAGGAGGACAGAAGCAACGTTTGTCGATCGCGCGTATGTTCTTGAAGAATCCGCCGATTCTTATTCTGGATGAAGCAACTTCTGCACTAGATACGGAAACGGAAGCGTTGATCCAGAAATCTCTAGCTGAGCTCTCCGTAGGTAGAACAACCCTTGTTATTGCGCACCGATTGACTACGATACAAAATGCTGACCGCATCATCGTTGTGAACGCAGACGGAATTGCTGAGCAAGGGAGTCATCAGGAGCTTGTTGCAGCCGGAGGCATTTACAGTCGATTACACCAAGTGCAATATAGCCATTCATAAGCATGAGTAAGAATGATACGAGCATAAATAGTGTATGAATGAATGAACAAATGATTATGTGATCGAATGACCACACCGCGCATATCGCGCGGTTTTTTTCTTGTCTAAAACTTTGAACTATAGACATGCACTATGGGCTGAGTATAACTCCCAATACAGAATCATCCAATATAGCCTAAAGTTTGATCCTACACATCGTTACCAATTAGATCGTATTTTTCTCTTAGCTTTTTGATATCGGCTCTCGGTGGTGAACCAAACATTCGAGAGTATTCGCGACTAAACTGTGAGGCGCTCTCATAACCAACTCGATAGGCTACATCCGCGGCATCTGCCGATTCAGCTAACAGGATTCGACGTGCTTCCTGTAATCGCATCTGCTTCTGAAACTGGATTGGGCTCATCGCTGTAATTTCTTTGAAGTGGCGATGGAAAGAAGAAACGCTCATCCGTGCTTTCTCTGCAAGATCTTCGATTCGAAAGGATTGCTCCCAATGGCGAATTATATATTCAATGGATTCTCTGATCCGATAGGTACTGCTGTCTTCAACGGCAATCTGCGCTAATTCGTTCCCATACGAACCCCGCAGAAGCCGATACAAGATCTCTTTCGTATATAGCGGAGCAAGGAACGGGATTTCTTCCGGCGTTTCCAGCAGACGAACCAGACGAATAACGGCATCATGAATGGAGGCTTCCATCTGACCTACAAACAAGGCACGTCTCGCGTTTTCTGTTGCTTTTACTTTCAGATCACATTCGTTCAGGACTTCAAGAATTTGATTCGGTGTAAACTCCAATTTGAGACTGAGGTAAGGCATCTCAGGTGATGCTTTGATGACCTGACCGACTACAGGCAGATTCATGGATGCTATAAGGTAATTAGAAGGACCATATTCGAATCTCTCCTGTGCGAGCAAAATTTCTTTCTTTCCCTGGGCGATGATACAGAACGAAGGGTTGTAAACTCTGTATTGAGGTTCTGTAAGTTTGGAGTAGTGAAAGAAGAAAAGCGAAGGGATGATCGTTTTAATGGAGCCCTTCAGAAGGGTGTGACGTTTAATCATCTCGGTCAGTTCCATATGCTGCTGCTCTAAATTTCTTTCGGACATTCGAATCCTCCTTACACGTTGGTCAGGCTTTATTATATGTGATAATGAACTACAGTAATAGTAGCGTTGATAGGATTAGGCAATGATTTAAGAGGAACAAGATACCTTTACTAACCTTTTGTTCAGCATACGAATGCTCAGGTTATTATTTTGTCGAAGAAGGAAAGTGGGGTGAAAGTATTGAAAAGAGTAGTATGAGTTCATTAGTCAGGGAGGTAATGATGACAATGGAAGTTCCCCACATTCAGGAGCATTTGCTTGACGACGAAACAATTCACTTTCTGACATCCAAATCGGAATATGACCACAAACGGTTTGAACATATGACACTTGCCAATCAGGAGGCGACCAAGGTTTCCTTTGAGAAGGTGTGGTTCAAAAACGTCATTATATCGGAATCCAGTTTAGAGCATTGTGAATTTACAGATGTGATTTTTGAAAATTGTGATTTCTCTAATGTTAATCTCGCGAATGCCTTCATCCACCGTGTACATTGGAAAAATTGTAAACTCATCGGAACCGATTTCTCAGATAGTCGATTGAAAAATGTTATCTTCTCCAATAGCCTGATAGATTATGCGAATTTCCGATTTTCCAACATGAAGCATGTTGCATGGGAAGATTGTTCGCTCATCAGTACAGATCTTAGTTATCTGGTCTCTGAGCAAATTCAGTTTAGCCGTTGTAAGATGGATCAAGCCTTAATGCATGGTACCAAGTTGAATGGTGTTAACCTAAGTACCTGTGATTTTGATGTAATCGGTGTAGACATCGAAAATCTGAAAGGGTGTGTAATCTCGCCTTATCAGGCGTCAACCTTTGTTGGTTTGTTAGGTATGATTATTCAGTAATTATTATATTATTGACTGCATAGTCAAGAACTGATAAATTAGACACATGAGTAGACCAAGAGAATTTGATGCTGATGTGGTATTGCAGCAGTCTATGGAAGTTTTTTGGCGTCAAGGCTACAGAGCAACCTCTTATGAGGATCTCACACGCATGACAGGCGTCAAGAAACAAAGCTTGTACTGTGTGTTTAGTGACAAGCGTTCGTTGTTCCTGAAGGCGCTGGCGCTGTACCGTGAACAAGCTATTGCCAAGTTGAAAGAGATTGAGGCTGCACACTCATCTCCTCTTGACCAGCTAGATGCGATTCGCCATTCTTTAGTTGAGCATGAAGCTAGCTGCCAAGGCTGCCTGATGATGAATGCTTCACTTGAATTTGGAGTAGAGGATGAGCAGGTTGCCCATCAGATTGAACTTATGTTCGAAGAGAGCCGAGAGGTACTAGAGAAGATCATCCTGAAGGGTCAAGAGCAGCACTTAATATCCAGTCGGTTCACCAGTAGTGAGCTTGCTGCTTATCTTAACAACACCATAGCCGGTGCAAGGGTTATGGGCAAATCGGGTTCATCCCGTGAAGAGATCGAGACGGTTCTGCGTACGTCATTTGGCATGATCGTTTCTTGATCTTTTTTTGCTTCATTCTTGACTGTGTAGTCAAAATAAAAAAACGAATGTGTGGAGGTAATCATGAATAATTCTCAAACCGTAGAAGCGTTGTTTCAACCTATCGAGCTTGGATCGTTGAAGTTGTCTAATCGAATTGTAATGGCTCCGATGACTCGTCAGTTTTCCCCGGACGGGATTCCAGGTGAGAACGTTGCAGGGTATTACCGCCGCAGAGCTGAGAATGCAGTAGGTCTTATCGTGACCGAAGGAACAATTATTAATCATCCGGACGCATCCAATCAGGCGAATATACCTCACTTCTATGGTGAAGATGCTTTGAAAGGTTGGGCTCAGGTTGTATCTGAGGTACACGAAGCGGGTGGTCGAATTATTCCTCAGATCTGGCATATGGGAGCGAAAGGTCATGTGAATGACTATTCGGAAGCTGATATTGCTACAATTGTACGTGAATTCGCACAAGCTGCTACTGAAGCGAAACGACTTGGATTTGATGGCATCGAGCTTCATGGAGCACATGGTTATCTGATTGATCAATTCCTATATGAGAAAACCAATTCACGCACAGACCGATACGGTGGAGATATGATGTCCCGCACGCGTTTTGCGGTTGAAGTCATTGAGGCTTGCCGCGAAGCTGTAGGACCAGAATTCCCGATCGTGCTTCGTTTATCCCAGTGGAAGTCAGATGATTATCAAGCGAAACTTGCTGAGACACCTGCATTGCTGGAACAACTTCTGGCACCGTTAGTTCAAGCGGGTGTTGATATTTTCCACTGCTCTACACGTCGTTTCTGGGAGCCGGAATTCGAAGGTTCTGAGCTGAATTTTGCTGGATGGACCAAAAAGCTCACTGGTAAACCAACCATTACCGTGGGATCGATTGGTCTTGACGGAGATTTCACAAGTTTGTTCACAGAAGGTAAGGGAGCTGGCAACGTCGGTATCGACGGTTTGGTTCAACGCCTTCAGAACAATGAGTTCGACTTGGTAGCTATTGGTCGTGCGCTTCTGGTCGATCCTGCATGGGCTAAGAAAATTCAAGAAGGCCGTATAGATGATCTGATCCCCTTCACAAGAGAAGCGTTGACTGAGCTGTCTTAATTAGAATTTTTGTAATTATAATTTACTGATTTACTGATCTAATCACTATCTTTTGTACCAAAAGATATGCTTATCAAGCAGTGGCCGACCACAGACGTGGTTACCACTGCTGTTTTTATTTTTACGAAAGAAGTTCAATATTCAGTATCAACGATTCATCAAAAGTTGACCTCGTCCAATTTATTTTGACCTCTATCACAATTTTTCGGCAGTCAGATTAAGTTTCGCTTGATTCAAAACGTTTCTCTAGACCCACACAATATGCGAGTGATAAGATCATACAGCGAACGAGAAGATGCGGAAACAGGAGGTTTCAAAAAAGATGGATCAGGTAAAGTATGACAACTTAAAATTGGGAGAAAAGGGCGCAATCATCAGTATTATTGCTTACATATGTTTAACTGCAATTAAGATGATTATTGGATATACATCTAACTCTGAGGCTCTAAAAGCCGACGGTTTAAATAATGCCACAGATATTGTTGCCTCTATAGCCGTACTGGTCGGATTGAGACTGGCTCAGCGGCCAGCAGATAATGACCATACGTACGGACATTGGAAAGCTGAAACCGTAGCTTCACTCGTGGCTTCATTTATTATGATGGTCGTTGGTCTGCAGGTGTTGTACGAAGCAGCATCCTCCATATTCGAAGGGAAAAGCGAATCTCCTGATCTCATTGCAGCTTGGACAGGCATCGTATGTGCTGCGGTGATGTATTTTGTTTACAGATACAATAAGAGACTAGCGCTCAAAATCAAGAGTCAGGCTGTTATGGCAGCGGCGAAGGATAATATCTCAGATGCTTGGGTCAGTGTTGGAACGGTGATCGGTATTGTGGGTTCTCAATTTGGCTTGCCATGGCTTGATCCTTTGACAGCTGTCCTTGTAGGTCTACTCATCTGCAAAACGGCATGGGGAATCTTCCGTGAAGCAACACATCATCTGACAGATGGATTTGACGAATCCTTGATTATTGCGTATCGAGATACGATCTCGAATGTAGACGGAGTAGACGAAGTTAGAGATCTGAGAGCACGTAATTATGGAAACAACGCGGTGGTGGATGTGGTTATCGTTGTTCGAGCAGACATGGATATTCAGACAGCGCACGACATTTCAACAAATGTAGAAGATGAAATGTTCAGAGAATACGATGTGTACACCGTTCATGTTCATGTCGAACCGGGAGTAGAGGACTCTGGCAAAGATAATACGGAATATCATTATTCAAAAGAAGCAAATGGTTAGTGAGGATGCGCTTCACTTAAGCAGCATTGAATATAAAAGATAATCATCTTTTAAAATGTAGTTACGAAGTCGCCATATGGCGGCTTTTTTTCATTGAGCGGTTAAGAACGGATACGGTATTCACAGTTTTTTCGACAAGTAGTGTACAGCTAGATTCAATATGAATATACTGGAATATATCCATAATGATTCCTATGGGTTGTAGATTCAAAGTATGAATTAACCAGAGAGTTATTCCCGAATGAGGAGGTGTAATTGTGTTCATCTTTACGTGTGCCAATCATAGTCCACCATGTGGAGAATAAAATTAAGTATATTATTCATTACACTGCATGGGGAGGATTAATAGAGTGATTACGAATAGAAGTATAGCTTTATCCATTGTATTTTCGATTATAACGTGCGGGTTATATGGGATCTATTGGTTCTATACGATTACAGAAGATGTGAGCAAACTTAGTGGAGATCGAGATTTCACCGGGGTTAAACATCTGTTATTGACACTCGTGACTTGTGGAATCTGGAGTTACATATGGTCATATCAATTAGGTAAACATTTAGAAGTAGTTCATTACCAACGGAGACAATACAGTCAGGATCAATCGGTTCTGTACCTGGTTCTGATGCTTTTTGGTATGGGCATTATTACTTATGCTTTGGCTCAATCTGAGATCAACAAATATGCGCATGCGCCTCATCATTACTAATTCTTCTGTTTGCAAAAAGGTGCTTGGGACGATAGGGATTGGTGGAGCCGGATATCTGTATTTAAAGGTATGGCTACCTCTTACGGGAATTGGCATTCCATGTGTATTCCATGAGGTTACGGGGCTTTACTGCCCAGGGTGTGGAATTACTCGTTCACTTGGGGCTATGTTACGATTAGATATTCACGACGCTTTTCGATACAATATGTTAATTTTTATATTAGCTCCGCTATATCTTGTGTATATGGTGGCTGTGAAGAAGGACTGGGTTAACACGAAAAATGTGCTATTGTACAGCATGTTAGGTCTAACCATCTCATTTGGTATTCTTCGTAATATCCCTTTATTCAGTTGGATGGAGCCAACCAGTCTCATATAGATGAAACCAATAAACGAGCAAACAACCGTTTATGTGTATCATCACTTATCTAAATAACGTTTACAGAACAAGGTAGCCACGGGTTGGTTGCCTTGTTTTTATTTGCCCCTGAGAAGCTTATAGCACAGAACATTTAAATTGATATAGAATACGATCCGAAATATTAAGAAAAATAAAAGCTTTACAACATCAATTAAATTGTGTACAATTCAATTGTAAGCAAAAAAATAACGAATAATAAAAAACATTTGCAGAGGAGCTTATACAATGAAAACTTTATATGAAACTTCAGTGATTAATACCGGTGGACGTCAAGGTGTCGTTCAATCTCCAGATACTGTGTTTATGCTTGATGTGGCTGCACCACCTGAGCTTGGAGGCAAAGTGACTACAGCTACGAATCCTGAGCAATTGTTTGCGGCTGGTTATAGCGCATGCTTCAATTCGGCGCTTGAATATCAACTGAAGAAACACAATGTAAGCATTGAAAAAAGCACTGTAACTGCAACGGTAATGCTTCAGACCGATCCTTCAGATAACGGTGTTAAGCTGGAAGTTGAGCTTGAAGTGAGAATTGACGGATTGGATGAGGAGCAGGCACAAAAATTCGTAAAACTTGCCCATGACTACTGTCCATATTCCAAAGCCATCAGAGGCAATGTGAATGTAACTGTAAACCTGGACTAAGCCTTAGGAAGTCTGGTGATTGAGAGTAATACCATTGTCAAAAATACGATACAAGAGTTATACCTGAACCAAGGTACTAACCTTTGACTATAGCGTGAGAACACATAACACCTTCAGGAGAATGAATCCTTGTCGTAAGATAAGGGAACCCTCTTGAAGGTGTTTTGTATTGTAATTAATCCTCATAGGAGGATTAGGCAATCATTTGATATAAATGAGATAACGTTCTGGCTCTCTTTTGGTACATAATAAAGACATGACGAGTTATACATCCAACTGAAGGAGTGAATGATTACATGGAATACGTAAAACTTGGGAATACGGGACTGGATGTTTCGAGACTGTGTCTTGGTTGTATGGGATTTGGGGATGCGAACAAATGGATACATTCATGGGTGCTTGATGAAGCAAATAGTCGGCCAATCATTCAGAAGGCAGTCGAGATGGGTATTAACTTTTTTGACACGGCCAATGTATATTCTATTGGGGCAAGCGAAGAGATTCTTGGACGAGCGCTCAAAGATTATGCCAATCGGGATGAGATCGTCATCGCTACGAAAGTCCATGGACGTATGCATCAAGGTCCTAACGGTGGAGGGCTGTCACGTAAAGCGATTATTAGTGAACTTGATAAAAGTCTTAAACGGTTGGGCACGGATTACGTTGACTTGTACCAGATTCATCGCTGGGACTATGATACACCCATTGAAGAAACGATGGAGGCGCTTCATGATGTGGTGAAGGCTGGAAAAGTGAGATATATTGGCGCTTCTGCAATGTATTCATGGCAGTTCTTGAAAGCATTGCATGTGGCCGAAGTGCACGGCTGGACTCGGTTCGTTTCCATGCAGAATCATCTCAATCTTCTATATCGCGAAGAAGAAAGAGAGATGCTTCCTTTATGTAGGGAGGAGAAGATCGGTGTTATTCCTTACAGCCCGCTGGCATCAGGTAGACTGACTAGAGATCCAGAGACAACAACCGAGCGATCCGAGACAGATCACATCCAGAAATCCAAATATGACGCAACCATTGAAACAGATCGTGTGATTGTGGAACGTGTTGCAGAACTTGCTGACAGATATGAAGTACCTCGGGCTCAAATTGCGCTTGCTTGGTTACTACAGAAACAACCGGTGGCGGCTCCAATTATCGGTGCCACAAAAATCTCGCATCTGGATAATGCCATTGGTGCATTGTCAGTGAAGTTGACGTCTGAAGAAATTTCATTCCTGGAAGAACCATATGTACCACATGCCGTTGTAGGTGCTGTGTAACTTTTAACTGGACAATCCCAATATGATATTACACGAAAGGTCGCCGAATTGGCGGCCTTTTGCTGTTCCATGTTACTGATAATTGAAAGGGGAAACTGATTACACTAGGTCTTTAGCATAACAGCTGTCAATTGTTGCGATTAATGAAGATGATTCCAAATATAATGGAAGACTTGATTTATTCCATATTCAGCCTATAATTAAAATACATTTAAAAAGTATTATAAATATAAAATTTGTTAAAATTAAAGGAGTTATTATAACGATGGAATCGATCATTAAGACAGAAAAACAGAAGATGCTGGATGGTGAGTTATACAATGCTGCTGACCCTGAACTGAGTCAAGAAAGAGAGCAGATCCGTAGAATGACGCGGTTGTACAATCAGACGACAGAGTCTGATGGAGAGATTCGTGTTAAGATGTTAAAAGAAATGTTGGGGTCAACGGGTGATTATCTATATATGGAGCCTAGTATCCATTTTGATTATGGCTATAACATCCATGTTGGCAACCACTTCTACACCAATTTTAACTGTACGATTCTCGATGTCTGTGAAGTGCGAATCGGAGATCATTGCCTAATGGGACCTGATGTACATATCTATACGGCTGCACACCCACTGGATCCTATTCAACGTGCAGCTGGACCGGAGTATGGTAAGCCAGTTACCATCGGTAACAATGTCTGGATTGGAGGTAGAGCGATTATCAATCCTGGCGTGAACGTGGGTCATAATGTCGTTATCGCCTCAGGTTCGGTTGTGACGAAGGATGTTCCAGATAATGTCGTGGTTGGTGGCAATCCCGCTCGGATTATTAAGGAAATCGAAGTGCAGACTGATTCAGAGTAGTTAACCCCATGAATATTGAATGGAGTGAAGACAATGAATGAAGAACAGCAAGAAATGATAACTCAAATACGTGAGAATCCCGTTGGCGCTGATTCAGCGCTGAAACCAAGCTCCAGTTTCTCTGTACAACGTCAAGAAGTATTCATTCCTACCTCTGTTGGTGATACTCGTGTCTTGATTTATACTCCTACGCCTGAATCAGGCGAGCCATTACCTGTGTTTATAAACATGCATGGTGGTGGTTTTATTGCGGGTAACGCTGATGGGGATGATCCATGGTGCCCACTGATTGCGCAAGAAGCACGTTGTGTAGTGATCAACATCGATTACCGTTTGGCTCCAGAGCACAAGTTTCCAACGGCTGTTCATGAATGTTATGACGTAGCGATGTGGGTGCATGAGCATCCAGAAGACTTCGGAATCCATGCAAGGAAGCTAGCCATTGGCGGACATAGTGCAGGAGGTAACCTAGCAGCGGCTGTGTGTTTGTTGAACAAGCAGCGAGGGCATCAACTGCCATTTGTATTGCAGATACTGGACTATCCGCCACTTGATCTGCATACTGATCCTGCACTGAAGCCCAGCTTCCCCGAAGCGATTCCAGCGGAAGCGGCTCGGATGTTTAACGCAATGTATTTGGAAAATCCAGCCGATGCTCAAAACCCTTTAGCTTCACCTGTGTTCGCCGAGTCTCTTGAGGGTCTGCCGGAGGCTCTAATTATTACTGCGAGCAAGGATTCACTTGCTGCCGAAGCAAGAGACTATGCAGATCAACTTAAACAGCAAGGTGTGAAGGTTCATTTCAAGCAATATGAAGACGTGCCACATGGTTTCACACATCATGGAGATATAGCTATCGCAGAAGATGCTTGGTATCTAATGTGCGATAAGCTGAAAGATGCATTTTCAAGTATCGACCCAGAATAGGCCATTACCATATCGGATCAAAGTTAACAGACGTGAAGTCAATTTCGCGTCTGTTTTGTTTTATCTAAGTAATTGAACATATTAACTAAGTTAGTCACGTCCTTCGATATTGCGGTCAACGAGCGAGTGGGATGTCCTCAAATGAAACGTATTGGTTAGGCTCAACTTCTTGGTACACTCGAATGCGCGTAACAGTGAAAGTTGGGAAAGGGGCTAACACATGTGTTGATGTGAGCCGCATCTCTTCAATTTCGGATTCTTCCATTCCCCAATGGGTCTGGCCTAACGTTAAATGAGGATGGAAAGCATCCATTTCGAAATATCGTTTGATAAGCTCTGGTGAAGGGCTATGGTGTCTACGAGTAATTGGTGAAAATCATATATTTCTTTGGATCGCACACCAAGAAAAACAACCTCATTACCGAATGTCGATGGCTCTGTAAGAGTTAGCTGAAAACGTTGTGTGGTCGAGCATACTATTTTTACTTTTTCGAGCCAGGTTAGATCCTCTGTAAGTCCACCTTGAGCCTTCACTGTGATGTGAGGCTCAGCAACTTCGTTAAGCTGATGATGCTTCCAACGATTACGAAATGAAGTGATCTGATTCTTGTATTCGACTGGAGGAACGATACCGATAAAATACTGCACGTAGGCACCATCTTTCTAAAATTATATTAGGATGATGCAATCATACCACCTTACCGTACCTAATATCCCTTCTTTAATTCAAAAAGGTTAGTTGACTTCTTATACACGGTTGAAATATGATATAATCAAATGATAGTAATAACTATCAAATGTTTATAGATGAATATCAAGCATCACCTCTTAATACAAAAGCTTCGAAAGATCAAAAAAGGGGATGAAGACGATGTTGATACAAAACGCACTGGGTAAAACAACCTTTTCTAATGAGGTCGTATCCAAAATTATTAGCAAGACGATCAGTATGACCGAGGGTGTTGGCTCATTGTCTACCGGGATTGTGGAGTCACTTGCACAAAAATTGACTGGCAACCGAATATATAACGGCATCGAACTACGAGAACAAGATACAGGGTTAGATATTGAATTAAGTGTGATTGTGCGATATGGGCTTCGTATGCAGGAAGTGTGCAGAGATCTGCAGGAGAATGTAAGAGTAGCCGTAGAGAATTTCACAGGATTACCGATTAGTACAGTTCATATCAAAATTGAAGGCATAGATCTTGCTACCCAATAAACGGCGAACAGCAACATAGCAGCACGAGCGGCTAAGCAACAAGATAATTTTCTTTTTATATTTGTGAATAGGAGTGATTCTAATGACCAACATTTCCATCGTACAAGCCAATCCTCACTCACTTGCAGGAGCTAAACTCAACTTAATGGCTGTAGGAGATCTTGCCCACACCATAGCGGGGTCTAGCAGCCAGAGCATCGTTGATGCTACCTTCCGTAAGTTATGGAAATCTAAAAATAATCGATTCAGTCATGAATACGCCTATGAAGCGAAGATGGGTGATTCAACACTCGGAATGATTACCTGTTTACCGATTACGGTTCTGGATAAGCTGGTCAGCTCTACGGTAAAACAACTATTTTCACATCGAAAACTAGCTCTGATTGGTTATAGTTTGTTACATCCAAGGGCGTTATTATCTACGATTACATTAAAGGAAGGATTCGCAGGCGAGTTCCATATTGCAACACTTGCCGCTATGCCCGAGAGCAGAGGGATGGGAATTGGTTCACAGCTTATTCATCATGCTGAAGCACAAGCGATCAAGCAAGGTTTCAACCTATGTTCACTCACTGTGAAAAAAGAAAATCATCTTGCGGCCAAACTATATACCAGACTCGGCTATGAAGTCACATCAGAAGTAAATAAACCCTCGGTCTCCCTATACAGAATGGTGAAAAAGCTGAAATAATGCATAGCTCAAGGATGGTATCCCTAGATTATGGTATACTTGACAATGAGATGTGAACACAATAAAAAGCATATTTCCCTGAGGTGTACGAAAATGAAAAAAGAATTGTCATCTATGAAACAAACTCGGCTAAACTCCATACTTGATGAAGCAACCAAGCTACTTATTGAGAAGCCCAATGCTTCCATGAATGATATCGCTGACGCGGCGGGCATTGGCATTGCAACGTTGCATCGGTATGTGGAGAGCAGGGAACAGCTCATGATTCATCTGGGTTTCCGTGCCATTGAAGTTGTAAGTGAGAAAATTCGGGAGTTCCCGTTGACCGAAGAGACCTGCGAGGATTATTTCCCGAATTTAATTGAAGCCCTCATTCCACTTGGAGATAAGATTTATTTCCTGGGACATGATTCCTCCGTTAACTATAATCCGGATATTGAAGGTGCTGATCAAAAGCTGAGAGAGCCTGTGTTAGAAGCGGTTAGTATGCTGCAACAAAGAGGATACTTCCGTCAGGATGTGAATCGTAATTGGATCATTGATGTATTATATTCAATTCTTTTTCTCACATGGCAGCAAGTGATTGATGGACATATCGCTAGAAAATCGGCTGCAGCACTCGTGGTTGATACGTTCTATAATGGTTTTAGGGCTCGATGAAGCAAGCCTTCATTCGTAGCTGCATAGAAGCACAATACGTCACTGATTGTCAGCAAAATAACCTCTGAAGATGTGTAATCATCAATCAGAGGCTATTTGTCGTTATAAGTGCGTGTTCAAAAAGAGCGGTTTTCAGTACCAAGAAGAGGGGATGAAGATAGAAATGGAGTAGCGGAGCGTAGGCAAAACTACGTGAGCAACGGACATTTCGGCTGAATCCCATATTCGACGCTGAGATGCCACTCGCGCATCCTTCGTAATCAAAAGCGGACTTTTTGAACAACCTCTATGAGTTAAATAAATCAACGATTAGTTGAGTGTGTATCATATACTCCTTCTTGACTATAGTTTTATATAAAACTAAAATGGAGAAATGAATGAAAATGTTATTCTGTCGCTGGTTGGTCGTATACATCGTCATGGCAATCGTTTTATTGAAAGTGAATTAAGGAAAAGGAGTATTAATGATATTGCACCGTCTCATGGGGATATTCTGTTTCGTTTGTATCAGCAGGATAATCTTACGATGCAAGAGCTGTCCAAGCTGATTGATCGCGACAAGTCAACTGTAACGGTTCTGGTCGATAAACTTGTGAAAAGAGGGTACATTCACAAAGAGAAGGATCTGAAGGATACGCGGATCTATCGTTTATCTCTCACAGCGAAAGGGCATGATCTGCGGGAAGAGTTTGAGGAGATATCCCATCATCTTATTGACAAGATCTATGAGAAGTTCTCTTTAGATGAAAAGAAAACGGTAATGAGTTTACTTCAGAAGATCGAATTTTAATCGAATGAATTATTTCGCTATATTAGACATGACATGATAAAGGGAGAAGCTGTAATGAATGCGAATTATCAACAACGGATAGACCAGGCTAAAACTGCTATTCAAGAGGCGGATTATATTTTGCTAGGAGGAGGAGCGGGGTTATCGGCTGCTGCAGGTATCACTTTTACTGGGAAGCGGTTTACAGATTACTTCGGTGATTTTATTGAAAAATATGGATTCACGGATCTGTATAGCTCAGGCTTTTATCCTTTTGAGACACAGGAAGACAAGTGGGCTTATTGGGCGAGACATATCCAATTGAATCGATACGACACAGGCACAACGCAACTCTATCTGGATTTGTATGATTTGGTGAAGGAGAAGCAGCATTTTGTAATTTCGACCAACGTGGAGAGCCAATTCGAGAAAGCAGGGTTTGCTTCCGATGCCGTATTTGAGATTCAAGGAAACTATGGTTATCTGCAATGTGAGAAAGGATGCCATGATACACTGTATGATAATGAAGAGCTTGTGAAGAAAATGGTAGCGCAGACGGTCGATTGCAAAATACCAACATCTCTTGTTCCCAACTGTCCTGTCTGTGGGGGAGCTATGGATGTAAACCTGCGGATTAACGAATACTTTGTTCAGGATGAGCAATGGCAAATGTCCGAGAGATTGTATCGTAGCTTTTTGCAAACTTCTGAGAACTTGAACGTAGTCTACATGGAACTTGGTGTTGGATTCAATACACCTGGCATTATCCGCTATCCGTTTGAACGAATGACGTACCATAATGAGCGTGCCACACTAATTCGTCTTAACAGAGATGAGCCAGCAGGTATTGCAGAGAATCAACATAAAACCATTGCTTTTACAGAGGATATGAGTCAGGTATTCCGAGATATAGAAAGAGGGAATACCTAGATGAACCAATTACCCCAGAGTGCATATGCAGATAAAATTCAGTTAAAAACCACATATATACCCTATCCTCCAATAGAAATGTCAAAAGAGGAACTTGTCGATACGTTATTAACACAACTTCTTGAGGAATTTGATAAATTTCAGCATGTGTCTATTCCATCGTTGTATGCAGACAAGAGGGAACTGTTCAGAGGCCTCATGAATTTAAGAAAACCAGCGCCGATTCCAGTTGCATTCCAGAGAGGGATCGATTCCCTTTTGCAAAAGGAGTTAGAAGAAAAAGTTGTTGTTCGAAGCGATGAGCTGAAGCCGATATCACATCTGTTTCCTGACGCCCCATCGAACATGCGGATCAACTCGTTGTGTGGCAAGGAGACATTACGCAGCTCCAAGCAGACGCTATCGTGAATGCAGCGAATGAATATATGCTGGGCTGCTTTCAACCGTTACATGCTTGTATCGATAATGCTATTCATTCCGCCGCAGGGCCACTGCTACGAGAAGACTGCAATGTAATCATGTCTATTCAGAATGAGACTGAAGCGACGGGAGGAGCCAAAATTACACGTGCGTATCATTTGCCTGCGACGTATGTTCTACATACAGTGGGTCCTATTGTTCCGCACGGAACACAACTGACTAAACATCAACAGGAGGAGCTTGCTTCCTGTTATATGTCCTGTCTGGAGCTTGCGCATGAAGTAGATGATATTAGAACAGTAGCGTTTTGCTCCATTTCTACAGGTGTATTTGGATTTCCTAAGGTGGAAGCTTCGAATATAGCTGTTAGAACTGTACAGCAGTGGTTAGATGCTCATCCTGATCATCACTTTGAACAGATTATTTTTAACGTGTTTAGTCAGGAAGATTATGAACAGTACATGCGGGTTTTTCAAGCCATGACAAGGGGGTAACAGACACGTGAAAACCACGGAAATCTTAGCTAAACAGATATTGACGGAAGCCAAAGGCTACTTAAACGTGGGATTCACGCATTCACTTAATCCATATAGTGGTTGTGCTTTCTCATGTCAATATTGTTACGTTCGGGAAATGCCGATTCAGAGGTTTAAGGATATTCCTTGGGGAGAATGGGTAGATGTTAAAATAAACGCCGCTGAAAACTATGCAAAAGAATGGAAAAAGCTTCGTTCCAAGAACAAACCAATCCATTTATTTATGTCTTCAGCGACAGATCCTTATCAACCAATTGAACGCAAAGCCCAGGTCACACGCGGTGTACTGGAAGCTATGTTGGATTATCCCCCGGATCATCTTCAGATCCAAACGCGCAGTCCCTTGGTTACGCGTGATATTGATCTGATTAAGGATCTAACTCAGCGAAGTAATGTGATCGTTTCGATGACCGTGGAGACTGATCGAGAGAATGTAAAACAAATATTTGCGCCTTATGCACCCGGAATTGGATTACGAATGAAGGCTCTACAGGAGATGCATCAGGCAGGGATACCTACGCAAGCTTCGATTTCGCCCGTGTTACCGTTCACTCCAGATTTCCCTAAGAAGCTGCTAGGTATCGTGGATCATATCTGGATTGATACGTTGAACATTGGCGATGGTGCAAGCGGTAGACGATCCAAGTCGCTTGGCATGCCTGAACTTTTTAAGGAACATGATCTGGAGAAATGGTATCGTCCCAACATACACCGGAGTGTGGAAAAGTATTTCAAAACATTTTTCCCTGAAGAGATGGTTCGTGTTTCCAAGGAAGAAGCCTTCTTAGGCTAAAAAAATCATTATAGATGTAGGCGCTATATAGTGGCTTATGAAAATATCAGGTCAGCCAGTAACTACTGGTTGGCCTTTTTGTATGCTCCTTATGATAAAAGAATATAGTCCATCAACTACCGACTTTCGTTAATTGTATAAAGGCGAGTGAATCGTTAAATTAAATCTATAATTACAAAGGAGGATCAGGCTATGAATACCAATGATTCATCATCGGCTGTATCTAATCAGGTTCGGGTTTGGGAGGAAAAAGTTGAAATCCCTACCTACGGAACGGGTAAACCTGACAAGAATCCCATGTTCCTGGAGAAGCGAGTATACCAGGGGAGCTCTGGACGAGTATATCCACTTCCGGTTATTGATAAGATCCTGGATGAAAAAGTATCTCAAACCTATTCAATGGCTGTTCTCGAAAATGAATATGTTCGAATCGAAATCATGCCGGAAATTGGCGGTCGAATCTACCGTGCATTAGATAAAACAAACAATTATGATTTCGTTTATTATAACCGTGTCATTAAACCGGCACTTGTTGGACTTGCTGGGCCATGGATTTCAGGAGGCATTGAGTTTAACTGGCCGCAGCATCATCGACCTAATACATTTGGGGCTGTACAGCACACGGTTACGGAGAACCAAGATGGTAGCGCTACCGTGTGGGTTAGTGAGATCGATCGAATGTACGGTACTAAAGTGACGACAGGTTTCACATTGCATCCAGGCAAAGCTTATATCGAAATTACTGCACAGATGTACAATCGTACGTCTGAACCGCAAACGTTCTTATGGTGGGCGAACCCTGCCGTTGCGGTGAATGATCATACACAAACGGTATTTCCTCCAGATGTGACAGCAGTATTTGATCACGGCAAACGAGATGTGTCGAAATTCCCTATTGCTACAGGTACGTATTACAAAATGGATTATTCTGAGGGTGTCGATATCTCTAGATACAAAAATATACCGGTTCCCACTTCATACATGGCGTACAAGTCTGACTATAATTTTGTGGGGGGTTATGACCATAGCGTCCAGGCAGGATTGCTCCATGTAGCCAATCATCATGTTTCTCCAGGTAAGAAGCAATGGACATGGGGGAATGGCGAATTCGGTCAAGCTTGGGATCGAAGCTTAACGGATGAAGATGGACCGTACATTGAGTTGATGACGGGTGTATTCACCGACAACCAACCTGATTTTACATGGCTCCAGCCGTATGAAGAAAAGTCATTTACCCAGTATTTCATGCCTTACAAAAATATCGGAGTTGTTAAGAATGCATCAATCGATGCTGCAGTAAATTTGGAAGTGGATGAAGCGCTGCGAGTTGCGACAGTCATGGCCTATGCAACATCTGTATTTGAAGGCGCAACAGTCGAATTAAAAGGGCATAAGCGTACGTATGTAACGGATAGTGTAACCCTTTCTCCAACGTCGACTTATAAATCGGTGATTACGTTGGATGAAGGAGATCAACCGCATGACTTAACTTTAACGGTGAGGGATTCTGAAAAGAACTTACTCATTAGCTATAGACCAGCCAAGCCATCCATTGAACAGATTCCAGATGCTGCGAAGCCGCTGCCTCTTCCAGAAGAGCTGAAAAGCACAGAACAATTGTATCTTGCTGGACTTCATTTGGAGCAATACCGACATGCTACCTTCGAACCGGAAGACTACTATCAGGAAGGATTAAGAAGAGATCGTACTGACATTCGTCTGAATGTCGCTTACGGTACGCTGTTGCTTCGAAGAGGAGAACTGGAAAAGGCGGAAACCCATTTCCGTACGGCTATCCAATCATTGACCTGGCGCAACCCGAATCCATACGATAGTGAAGCTTACTACCAACTTGGCTTAACGCTTCGACTTCAAGAACGGAATGAAGAAGCCTTCAAAGCATTTTATAAGGCAGTGTGGTCTTCTGCTTATCAGGACAGTGGTTACTATGCATTAAGCCAGATTGCATCCGAGCGGGGAGCATATCTGGAAGCGCTGGATCTGGTAGAACGTTCACTGGTTCGTAATGCTAGAAACTACAAATCAAGATTGGTGAAAACGGCGCTGCTTCGCAAATTAGGTCGTCACGAAGAGGCCATTGCCTTTGCCGAAGAAACGTTAACGATGGACATCGCCGATTTCGGTGCGAGATACGAAAAATTCATGAATCTTGAAGCAAAAGCTAAACGTGAGGAGGCTCATGTCGTACAAACTGAACTCTACCAGTTCATGCGAGATGATGCACATAACTTCTTGAATCTGGCTTGGGATTATGCAGGAAGTGGCTTTTTCGAGGAAGCAGCTCATGTGTTAGAAGAAATACGTTCGTTACAGGGTGAATCGACATATCCGATGGTTCATTACACATTAGCTTATGTCTATGACAAGTTGGGACAGAGCGATAAAGCAGGGCAAGAACGTAACCTTGGAGAAAACGCTGCACCGGATTATTGTTTCCCGAATAGCCTGTTCGATCTGATTGTATTGTTGCATACCGTTAATCAAAATCCATCAGATAGTAAAGCGCATTATTATCTAGCCAACCTTTATTATGATAAAAAACGAGCTGAAGATGCCATTAAGCATTGGGAAATCTCTATCAGTCTAAACATTACATTCGCAACAGCACACCGCAATCTTGCCTTGGCTTATTACAATAAACAAAGTGATGCAGAAGTTTCATTGAAATCGCTTAACCAGGCTTTTGAATGTAATCAAGAAGATGCCCGCGTTTTTTATGAGCTTGACCAGTTATATAAAAAGATTGGTGTTTCTGCACAAGAACGGTTAACGAAACTTCAGAAACATATGCATCTTGTCGAACATCGTGACGACCTGTATCTCGAATATATTACTTTGCTGAATACTCTAGGCGAACATAATGAAGCCTTGTCATTGTTGTTGGGTCGACGTTTCCATCCTTGGGAAGGGGGAGAAGGGAAAACGACAGGACAATATACACTTGCGCTAGTTGAGCTTGCCAAGCAGGAGAACAAACGTAAATCGTATCACGAGGCTGTTTCGCTTCTACAACGGGCGTTCCATTATCCTGAGAATCTGGGTGAAGGTAAACTGGAAGGCGCGCAAGAAAACAATGTACATTATGAACTGGGTCTTGCTTATCAGGGACTTGGACAACAAGAAGAGGCCATTGTTCATTGGAAACTTGCCTCAGAGGGGTTAGAAGAACCTGCTAGTGCGATGTATTATAATGATCAGCCGCCAGAGATGATATTCTATCAAGGGCTAGCGTGGGATCAACTGAACAATTCAAAAGAAGCAAAGCGTCGTTTCAACAAGCTGATTGATTATGCAGAAAGACATCTGTTCGATGATGTTAAAATTGATTACTTTGCCGTATCGTTACCTGATTTTCTAGTATTCGAAGATGATCTGAACAAGCGTAATCAAACCCACTGCCTGTTCATGCTGGGTCTTGGATTACTGGGTCTTGGTAAAAAAGAAGAGGCCAAAAAACGATTTAATGAAGCGATACAGTTGGAGCCTAACCACCAGGGAGCGAGAATTCACCTGGAATTATGCTGAGTCTTTAATGTTCAAGGTAGGAGAGGCAGCCAATCATCGTGATCGGCTGCCTTTGTCGAGCTTATAGTCAGATGATTTGAATAATGATCGAGGGTCAGCGATGGATTAATTATTTCTTCGTAGGAAAAAGTGACGAGTTTGTATAAAGCCAATTGTAGAGAATGTATATTGAGCATGCAATCTAATATGGAGTAAAATCGATTAAAGCAAAATGATAATGATTATCATTATACATAAACGAATTATTTTGCTACAAACATAAAACATCTAGGAGTGGATCAGATCATGGGAAAATGGGGAGTTATGAAAGCAGGATGGATGTCGCTTATAGCGGCAGCAATGATTACGGTGACGGGTTGCGGCTCGGCGGGCGAGCAAGCTGTGGCTCCAGTGACAACTGATCAGCCGGTACAAACAACGGGAGCGTCAAGTGAGACAACGTCTCAGGCGGAAACACGTGTCGTAAACGATGGCTTCGGGGAAGTAGAGATTCCAACCCATCCGAAGCGAATCTCAGCGCTGTATCGTGAAGATTACTTGGTTGCGCTTGGAGTAACGCCTATTGTTCAATATTACAACCCAATGTGGGGCAAGCAGGATTATTTGAAGCTGGACGTACCATTGTTCGATGTGACTGGTAACATCGAAGCTTTGCTTGTATCCGAGCCTGACTTAATCATCGCTGCTGGAGAGGTTGATGCAGCACAGTATGAGTTGTATTCCAAGGTTGCGCCGACGTTCCGCATACCAGACGACGTACTTCCAGATTCACGCAAAACATTGACCTTAATCGCGGAATTGCTTGGTCTGAGTGACAAGGCGGAGGAAGTTCTTGCCGATTACGACGCACGAATTGTTGATGTGAAGGCGAAACTGAACGCAGCGATCGGCGATGAAAAGGTTGTCGTTTTACGAATGAACGTGGTAGACAAATCCATTAATATTTTCGGTATTCATAACACGTTTGTTGGACAACTCTTGTATGAGGATTTAGGGCTGAAGGCACCAGGTTTCGCTGAGGCAATGACGGAGGGCAATATCGTGCTGTCGAAGGAGGTCGTTCCAGAGCTTGACGCAGATCATATTATTATCCTGCCATCCAACGGAACATGGGAGGAAGAGAGCAACACAAAAGCGCTTGAGGAAATGAAGACAGATCCATTGTGGAAGAATGTTCCTGCATTTAAGAATGGCCATGTATATCCAGTAGAGAGATCGTATTGGCAGACGGGGGCTATTACAGCGAATGGTTTGAAGATGGATGAATTACTTCGCTTGCTGACTTCTCAGAAGTAAACATGAGTGATTAAATGCATGGGCGGGGAACCATCCGTCTGAATAAAGAACGAGTCGCTTTTCAACGAAGGTTGATAGGCGGCTCGTTTTATTTTACACTATATTCATTGAGAATGAATATCAATTAAAAGGCGGTTGATTGAAACGATGGATATTGAACAGCGCAATCAAGCTGGGACGGCGCGAGCAGTCCAATACGTGCTGCAATCGATTCGCTTCAATGTTGCGGGTGAGCAAGCAGAAGTGAATGATTGGGACGACAGGGATCGAAACGATAAGGAAGACTATGAACTGATTATTTTAACGAGCGGATCGGGACAGGGGAAATGCTATTTACAGAGGCCGGGAAGATCTTTATCGGTTGATCAGGAAATTATGAGCTGCAGTCATTACCGAGTGTGCTTCGCAACAAACGGTAGTACGATAGCTTCGAGCTTGATGCCGGATAAATATGAGCTCGTCTGTTCACCTTTTGCTAAAATGATAGAACTGCTTGATGAGTTATATGGACTCCGCGAGGCGAGCGAGGAACTCGAGTTGTTTCAACGATTTGTAAGGTTTCAAGAGCTGCTGCTCTTTCTGTTCCGTCAAAATGCACCTGCATCCGAAGATGATGGAATGGATATCGAACGACAAGGGATAGAGCTTAGTATAGAGCATATTCATCAGTATTACCGTGAACTTCTCACTGTAGAGGAACTGGCATCTCTCGCAGGCGTTGATCGCTGGAAATATACCCGTCTGTTCAAAGAGGCTACGGGTCAAGTACCTCTCCAGTACTTAAATGAAGTGCGCATTAATCAAGCCAAGAAGTGGCTCGCAAGTGCCGATGACAAGCTGCTCGATATTGCGCTGAATGCAGGGTTTAACAATGAATATTATTTCAATCGTCGCTTCAAGCAGACGGTAGGCATATCACCCGGACAATATCGTCGAAGCCGTAAGGGACAGCTTAGAGTAGTCGCGCCGTATTTGGAGGATTTTATCGTTGCTCTGGATATACAGCCTATCGCCCAGTATTGGCATGCGAAATGGGGCAAACAAGACTATCTAGGTTTAAACCATATTCCAACATTTGACGAGAATGGCGGTAACTTTGACGCGCTTTCTAGTTATAATCCGGATCTGATATTGCTTATGGATCGGTATGAGCAACAGCAATATTCGCAGTGCCGACGCATATCCAATACGTGCATTCTACGTGAGCAGACTAATAATTGGCGGACACTGCTGCGTACCGTCGCTGATTATTTTGGTCGAACGGAGCTAGCCGATGATGCGATTGCCAAGTATGATTCCAAGGCACGGATTGCTAGCCACTCCCTCAGTCAGATGATGAAAAGTGAGACGGTCACTTTTTTGCGTATTTCGGCTGACCACATCATCCAATATACCGAAGAAGGGCAAGGGTTTGTTTCAACTGTTCTCTATGGCGATGTTGGATTGCGCTCCCACGCTGCAGTAGGCGTTGCCTCAAAAGCCAATAGAGCGGGAATGTTCAATCTCTCTCTAGATGACTTACATAGGTTAAAAGCGGATCATCTATTCATTACTTTTGATAAGTGGCATAGCCAAGCAGAAGGACAAGAGAGGGATCTGCTCAAGCAGCCTGAGTGGCTTGATCTGCCAGCTGTACGAAACAACCGCGTTTATGAGGTGGATTTTCTGACCTGGATGAACAACGGAATTATTTCTAATGGTAAAAAAATCGATGATATCCTGCGATCATTAGCTTAATACTGCTTTTGCTTATATTTATAGCTGACTGGAAGGACTTTCTCCATTTTGTACAAAGCAACCGTCGATTCTGTCCATTGTTATTCGGGCGTTGTCGAAGCTACAATGAAGTTGATAATGATTATCAATAGCTCGGATGTTATATGAGCCGGTTGGAGGAGGAATTGAATTGACAGAGCAGCTTGAATTATACGATGTGACAATTATTGGCGGTGGTCCTGCAGGAATGTATACTGCCTTTTATAGTGGAATGCGCGATTTAAAGACGAAGTTAATCGAAGCAAAAGATGAGCTTGGTGGGCGGATGCTTATTTATCCCGAAAAAATGGTATGGGATGTTGGAGGGGTTACACCGATCCTATGTGAGAAGTTAATTGCGCAATTATCGGAGCAGGCTAGGACATTCGACCCGACCATTGTATTCGGACAGCACATTGTCGGATTGGAGAAACAAGCAGATTCGACGTACATTCTGGAGGCGGCAACGGGGAAAAGCACTGGACACGTACGGTCATTCTGGCGATTGGCCGCGGCATTCTACGAATGGCGAAGCTGGAGCTGGAAGGAGCTGAGCGCTATGAGGTATCCAATCTGCACTATACGGTGCAGGAACTGGAACCGTTTAGAGGAAAAAGAGTGCTTATTTCTGGTGGGGGTAATTCGGCTGTCGATTGGGCGAACGAGCTAGTTTCGATCGCTGCGCAGGTTACAGTTGTACATCGACGAGACCGTTTCGGTGGGCATGAGAAAAACATTGATCGAATGAAAGAGTCTTCTGCCGAGGTGCTTACGCCATATGAAGTCACGCAATTGTACAGTGGCAACGGAAAAGCGATTGAGCGGGTGACGATTACTCATATTGAATCAGGGGATTCGCATGAATTAGAAGTAGATGAGGTTATCGTCAACCATGGACTGAAATCCGATTTTACAGGTATCAAGGATTGGGGACTGGATATGGACGATTGGAACATATTCGTCAGTCCGAAACTGGAGACGAACCTACCGGGCATCTTTGGGGCTGGCGACTTCGCCAATTACGAAAGTAAGCTTAACCTGATTGCTGGAGCGTTCACGGATGCTGCCTTAGCACTTAACAGCGCCAAACTGTATTTGGACCCCGAGGCGCCAAGAATGGCCTATGTATCTTCTCATAACGAGAGATTCAAAGAAAAGAACAAAGCACTTGGTGTATCTGTTGAATAGTTTTTGATCTACAAGTTTATGATTCAATCTGAGCGCCTTGTGGCGCTTTTTTGTTGTAAATAACGAAAGAAAGGGGCGTTCCTTTGAAATGTAATTTTAAAGATAACCTGTTGTATCGCTTTATTTATGGATATAAATAGAAAAACGTTGACTAGTAAGCGTTTTCATTTTATTATAACTATTGTTAGCTAATCGATAAGGTAATTAAACTGTAGAGTGAATGATATATTTTGGGTTTTGTTAAGTTACACTTGAGTGTTAAAGGCTACAAACTTTAGAATGAAAGTTTCTATGGTTTTAGTTAACAAATTCCTATCGGAGTCTGTTAATTGAGATAAAAAAATTTAGGAGGGTAAACGAATGGTTAAGTGGAAAAAGTGTACAATCTTCACGGTAATTGCTGCACTCATGTTAGTAGTGATGGGAAGTGCAGCACCTCAAGCATCAGCAGCCAGTGGATTTTATGTAAGTGGCGGAAAGCTGTATGATTCTACAGGTAAGCCATTTTACATGCGTGGTATTAACCATGGACATTCTTGGTTCAAGAATGATCTGAACACAGCCATTCCTGCCATTGCAAAAACGGGTGCGAATACGGTTCGGATTGTTTTATCCAACGGTACCCAGTATACAAAGGACGATTTAAACTCTGTTAAAAATATTATTAATGTCGTGAATGCTAACAAAATGATTGCTGTTCTTGAAGTGCATGATGCCACAGGTAAGGACGATTACAATTCATTAGATGCTGCGGTAAACTACTGGATTAGCATCAAGGAAGCGCTGATTGGCAAAGAAGATCGTGTCATTGTGAACATTGCCAATGAATGGTATGGCACATGGAATGGAAGTGCTTGGGCAGATGGCTACAAGAAAGCTATTCCGAAATTGAGAAATGCGGGAATTAAAAATACATTGATTGTTGACGCAGCTGGCTGGGGACAATACCCACAATCCATTGTAGATTATGGACAAAGCGTATTTGCGGCTGACACTCAGAAAAACACGGTTTTCTCCATTCATATGTACGAGTATGCAGGCAAAGATGCTGCTACGGTAAAAGCTAACATGGAAAATGTTTTGAATAAAGGGCTGGCATTAATTATTGGTGAGTTTGGTGGATACCACACCAATGGGGATGTAGATGAATATGCGATTATGAAATATGGTCAGGAGAAAGGGGTAGGCTGGCTCGCATGGTCTTGGTATGGCAACGGCTCAGGACTGCAGTATCTAGACATGGCCACAGGACCTAACGGAAGCTTGACCAGTTTCGGTAACACCGTCGTAAATGACACATATGGAATCAAAAACACTTCGGTAAAAGCAGGTATCTTTTAATCTTGTCGGACTTTTTGAATAACGTGTAGTTCATTAATGTATCTGTATCGGTTGTCAGAAGCAAACAAGTTGTAGAATAATGAACAAACGCAGCTGTAAAGATGAGCTGCGTTTGTTGCTTTTTATTTACGAATTAAGATTGTACAGACCAGGCGAATATGCTCACTGAATTTTTCAATGTTTATTGCTTCACCTTGAATTGGATTACTCTCTTCGTACATACCTGTCATCCAAACCCTAACTTTATCACCAATTTCGGCAGTAAACCGAATTCCTGTAGTTGCAAGTATATATTGTTGTTTAGAGTCATCACTTGTTCAAAGTTTACGCGTTTGTTCCATCTGGCATATTTGCTATAACTGGCGTCATTAACCCAGCTGGTATTGATATTGGATTTTATGGATATTTGCTAGAAATGATAGTAGGTCTATTGTTAGGTTTTGTTTTGACGTATATCTGGGGTACCAACAAGAAGTCACCAGCTACGAATGAGGTCGTTTCCATTCCTCCACAGAACGTAGGGCATTCAGATTTAACAAGTTCTCATATCATCGTTCACAGTCCGATGTCTGGTCAGCTCGTTCACTTGTCTGAGGTGACAGATGAGGCATTTTCAAGTGGTGCAATGGGAAAAGGTGTCGCAATCATCCCATCCAACGGAACTGTGGTTTCTCCAGTTAACGGCGTTATCGCTACTGTGACCAAGTCCAAACATGCGATTGCTATTCTTGGAGATCAGGGAGAGGAGATCTTGATCCATGTAGGAATGGATACCGTCAAAATGAAAGGAGAAGGCTTCACTCTTCAAGTGAAGGAGGGTGACGTCGTTAACGTTGGAGATGTGTTGATGGAGGTGGACTTATCCTTGATCAAGGAACATGGATTTGAACTGATTACCCCTGTTATTGTAACAAACAGTTCATCCTATTCATCGATTACGTTGACTGACAAACCGAAGGAACGAGAAATAGTTTCAGGTTCACCTATGATTACCATTACACCTTAGCATCGGAATAATGATCTCCTGTATACAAGCAGACACTGCCCTAAGGTGGTGTCTGCTTTTGTTGTAATTTTTATTTGGAGTTGTTTAATTTTGACTCTGGGTTAATAAACGTTTTAAAATGATGTTGAATGGAGTGATAGACATTATGGCGAAACGTGCAATGACCCCCGAGGCAAAAGCCCTTAAAGCGAAGGCTATTATGGATAAAGCAGCCGAAATGTTTCTTGAATTGGAATATGATAAAATTAAGATGTCTGATATCGCCAAGCAGATGGGGATGTCCAATGGAATTTTATTTGTGTATTTCAAAACAAAAGAAGCATTGTTTTTCAGTGTATTGTGCAGAGAATACGTGAAAAGGCTGGATCGTTTGGGTGAGATGGTATTACGTATGCCTGTACGAAGTTTTGAGGACTTCAAAACTCTGCTGATGGATGAGCTGATGGAATTAGTTGACGATAATCCACTTTATGTCAAACTGGAATCGATGCGTACAGCCGTGTTCGAGAAGAACGTGGATGCAGAAACCATGTTAAATCATAAGCTCGATCTCTATAAACGTATGACTGCTCTGGTGACGATCATATGTGAATTCGAAGCCGTGACTCCTGAGGACGTAATGGAAATATTACAGGCTGAGGCGTCCATTATGACGGGCTGTAAACTAACTGCAACGTTGCCTGAGGAGGTTGTCGAGATCATTAAACAGAATGGACTGGACGGTCTTCAGCGCAATTTCAGGGAAGATGTTCGGAAAACCATGCTAAGTTACTTGGACGGCTACTACAATAACTTTATAGTTACCCGTTTCTCAGAAGGAAAGGCAGATCATTAATTCGGATACTGCACAAAAGTCGCTAATTAGCGGCTTTTTTTATTCTAAAGTACAAGTTAAAGTGCCAGTGCCAGTCTTGAGCCGAAGGTATAAAAACATTGTCTAATTGCTGATTTGGTTGATATCTAGTAGGTGTGTATATTATATGTTATGATACATAGGAAAATTGAACCAGTTAAGGGAGTGTTAGAAATGAACAAAAAGGTACTTGTAACTTCTGTGTTATCTCTGTTTCTTTTAACGAGTGCAACAAGTGTATTTGCTCATCCGGGAAGGACAGATTCGAATGGAGGGCATACGTGTTGGACAAATTGTTCCAAATGGGGACTAGAGTACGGACAGTATCATTATCACAATGGCGGTAGCTCATCATCCTCATCTTCTTCAAGTTCCAAATCATCGGGTAGTTCATCCTCATCGTCTTCCAAAAAAACAACCCCAGCAAAACCCAAAGAAACTAAACCACAATATACGGAATCTTCATTGAAAGTATATGTTAATGACCAAAAAGTAGATTTCACGAATAAGCCTGTACAATATCAAGGGAGTAATTTGCTTCCTTTACGAGACATTGCAGATGCATTAGATGCTACATTTACATACGATCCGGATACTGCAACGATCGGTCTGACAAAAGATAAATTCAAGGTTACCCTTACGATTGGAAGTAAAACTGCATTTTATAACGGTAAGGCTGTTACATTAAGCACAGCTCCAAAAGTAGTTAATGGTGTAACTTACATTCCAGTACAATCTATTAAAGGATTAGGCGCAACCTTGCAATTAAATGCTAGTAAAAATACGTTAAATATTGAGATATAAAACGTAGTGGAAGGGCTAAGCTTCATTTTGTGAATAAGGTATAATTAGGAATTCGCTCGTTAATATCTATCAAATTATTGTTGTAATCTCGACATCATTTAGATATTATAAATCTACAAATAAATATCATGCTTGTTTTTATCCCCGGGTAAAAACGATTTTAAAGCATTGAGTCTTATTCCCGTTAGGGCCTATGAATGTAGGAGGGATGAGATTCAATGCTTTTTTAATTCTTTGATGTGGAGGTAGTATGACGGATGCGATTTTTAAGTGATAGAGATGTTAGACAAGTATTGAATGTTCAACAAGCCATCCATCTTGTTGAGACGGTGTACCAAGCTAAAAGTGAAAATAACACGGAGACTTGGCCAACAATCTTTTATGATTTTGAGCCGGGTAAGGCAGATATGGACATCAAATCAGGGTATCTCAAGAGCGATAAGGTATTCGGACATAAGACAGTTACATGGTTCGCTGATAATGAAGCAAAGCAGATGCCGACTCTCATGGGACTAATCACCGTTTTCGATGCTGAAACAGGTAAAACTGTAGGAATAACCGAGGCTGCATATATTACAGGCATCCGGACAGGAGCTTCAGGAGCAATTGGTGCTAAATACTTAGCTAGAAAAGAATCTGAAAATCTACTTGTTGTGGGATCTGGTAACCAAGCTATTTTTCAAATAGCATGTGCTTTGTTTGCTCTCCCTACGTTAAGAATGATCCAGGTTGCAGGTAGGGACAAAGCGAAATTAAAACAATTTGTTGATGCTATCCCACATAGACTGCAAATCGAATTTGGGATGAACGTAGAGAAAGTTAAATTTGAGGAAGTAAACTCCTTGGAACAAGCAGTGAAACGCAGTGATATCATCATTACTGTAACGGCATCCAGATCGCCAATCATTAAGAGGGAATGGGTAAAACAAGGCACACATATTTCTTGCATCGGTGCAGATATGGCTGGAAAACAGGAGATTGAATCAAGCCTGATCTCGGAAGCCTGCCTTTTCTTGGATGATCAAGAACACTGTAAGCAAGTCGGTGAGATTGAAATCCCACTTAAAGAAGGAGCGATTACAGAGGGGGATTTACGTGGTGAAATTGGTGATGTGATTCTAGGAAAAATAAAGGGAAGAACCAGTAACGAACAAATTACAGTCTTTGATGCTACGGGTATGGCAATCTTGGATATCTATGCAGCAAAAATGGCATTACAGGCTGCTGAGGGAAAAAATCTTGGAGTTAAATCTGAAATCTAAGGGAGCATTAGAAATGACTTTTAGCTATGAACATGTAATAAATGCCTATGATCGAATCAGGAACTATGTAATGAAAACACCACTTGAAGAGTCCTTTTATCTAGGTGATGACGATAGTAGATTTTTTTTCAAACTGGAGTCTCTTCAGCGAGCAAAGAGCTTTAAAATCCGAGGGGCTCTAAATAAAATGATGACGCTAACTGAAGAAGAAAGAAACTGTGGTGTTGCTGCAATCTCCTCAGGTAACCATGGAAGTGCTGTAAGCTACGCTGCATCAATTCTTGGAATAAATAATGTTGTTGTAATCGTCCCAGAATCAACACCCCAAAGTAAAATTGATAAAATTAATTATTTCGGATCAGAAGTAATGAAATTAGGTAAAGATTTTGACGAGGCTCATGTGTTAGGCATGAAATATATTAATGAACAGGGTCTAACCTATATCGATGCATATTATAGCGATCCAGAAATTTATGGTGGGCAAGGGACGGTAGCTATTGAAATACTAGAGCAAAACAAAGATATTGATACAATCGTAGTCCCCATAGGCGGAGGTGGCCTTATAACGGGTATTGCTGTTGCTGCAAAATCGATCAATCCGTCAATTCGTATTGTTGGCGTTCAAACAGAGGCATGCCCGGCTATGTTGAAATCTTACGAGGATCACATCTTCTATGAAGAATATCCGAACGAAGAGTCATTGTGTGACGCGCTACTTGGTGGAGTCGGAAAATTGAGCTTCGAGATGGCTAAGTATTACGTAGATGATTTTATCGCAGTGTCTGAACGCTCAATCGCCAAAGCAGTTAGTTTTATGGCCAAAGAAGAAAAATACATCGTTGAAGCTGGGAGCGCTACAACAGTTGCGGCTATTATGGATTATAAAGAACGTATTGGAGGTAGAAATGTAGCACTTGTTATAAGTGGTGGGAACATTGATGGAAATGTATTAACGGATATTTTGTCTAAATATTAATTATTTCTTTCAAGTTACTAGAAGAAGTGCTGATGAATCATGGGTTTCTCTGATCCAAAATAATGTTGACGTTAATGGTAAGCAAATTTTTTTGAAAAGTACTGCGCTGATCATCTGCACGTCTGGGATCCTGGTGACCATTTTATCTTTAGACAAACAAATAAGGCAGGGGATTTGTAATGGACTCTTGCATTGCTTAATTTTAATATAGGGTAGAAGAGTTAAATTAATATGGATTGTTTGAAAGCGGCCTTGGAGGTGAGGTACGATGGGCGAACAGAATGATGTAAAAAACCAACAGCAAATAAGCTCAAGATTAGCCATCCAAAATGTACTGCTTGATTCTCGTCAGCCTGCTTTAATCTGGGTCACTCTGATTTATGTGTCTGCCTTGTTCTCTCAGTTTCCCGGGTTTCCCACAGCGTTTGAATTGATTATGTTTACAGGTCTTATGCTGATCCACATTTTGCTACATTGGTATGCCGGGAGCATTGTGGATCGGAGACACTGGGTATATTTTGTGGTGCAAGGATTGATCGTCCTGGGTTGTGTAGCTATCATGCCTAGCACTCATCCCATCATCTTTATAAGTCTATTAACAGCTTTGGTCGGGCAAAGTATAGGGGTGTATGCGGAACGGGTTAAGGTTTTATGGGTTTCTGCTTTTTATGGAGTTCTGTTTTCACTAGTTTGGCTCCGAACGACTGAGGATTTGTTAACCACATTGCCTTCACTCTTTTTTGTAACGTTTTTTGTGATAGGTTATGCTTCTTTGTTTTATAAGCAAGTTCGTGCTAAATGGCAAACCCAGTCGTTTTTGCGGGAATTAGAAATTGCGCATAGGCAGGTGGAGGCGCTAACGATTGCCAACGAGCGCCAGCGAATGGCTCGTGATCTCCATGATACCTTAGCACAGGGGCTGGCAGGTCTGATTATGCAACTGGATGCCGTGGATGCTCATTTGGAGAACAGTAATACACATCGCGCTCATGAAATTGTTCAGTTGTCCAAAGCCCACGCCAAACGTGCTCTCTCCGAAGCAAGAAGCGCCATTGACAATTTGCGTTCGCATGCCGCAGAGGCCATAGACATATCCAAAGCAGTGCAGGCTGAAGTTGAACATTTCACGCATACGACAGGGATTCAGATCTCCACCCAATTATCGCTACACGATCCGCTAGTACCGAAGCTGATTCACGAGCATAGTTTGCTGATCATCCGGGAATGCCTGGCTAATACAGCCAAACACGCTCGTGCTGCAAACGTAGAGGTTGCGGTTGTTGCAGGTGAAAATAAGATTGAGCTAAGGATAACGGATGATGGGATAGGTTTTGATACCCGAGTGATCAAGAAGCAATTCGGCAGCTATGGTTTAATTGGTTTGACTGAACGGGTCAGAATTATGGGTGGTGATATCAGCATTAATAGCGGGTCGCAAGGCACCCGTGTGATGGTTAACATTCCATTATATCAGGAGGATATTAACTTATGACAATCAGGATTCTGATAGCAGATGACCATCTGGTCGTTCGCGAGGGACTTAAGCTGATCCTGGAAACCAATTCAAGGTACACGGTAGTCGCAGAAGCTTCCAATGGTGTGGAAGCGCTCCAACTGGCGGATGCTTATAGTCCGGACATTATACTATTAGATCTTAACATGCCTAAGCTGGATGGCTTAGCCACCATGACTGGACTTAAAGAAAAAGGACATGATATGCCGGTTATTATCTTGACTACATATAATGAAGACGACATGATGATTCGTGGACTGGCGTTGGGCGCAAAAGGTTATTTGCTAAAGGATACGGGGAGAGAGATGATATTCCGTTCCATTGAAGCAGCGATGCGGGGAGAAACGCTGTTGCTTCCGGAGATCACTGACAAAGTATTCGCTAAACAGACCTTTGAAAAGACGACAGTACCATCTACTACGGCCAACATATCTATTACCGACAAGGAGCTGATTGTGCTTCAAGCCATTGCACGTGGATCTCGAAGTAAAGAGATTGGTTTAGAAATGGGGATATCTGAACGCACCGTAAAAGCTCATTTAACTACAATTTACAATAAGTTGGGGGTCGACTCGAGACCGCAGGCGGTTGCTGTCGCGGTGGAGTGGGGCATTCTACATTTTTAATCAAACTGTAAAGAAGCTTGTCTGAATTTGCCCGATCGTACATTTGGGGATTGCCCTTTTGTACGATTTTTTTTCGTTCTCCTCCAATTATGATAGATGCAGTAGTACAAGAGATTTCAAATGGAGGAGAAATGATGAAAAAACTAGTGACAATAATCCTGACAACAGCTTTCGCACTAGTCCTGCTATCTGCTTGTGTTGCGAATAACGGGACTCCCACTAAGGAGAACTTTGCGAAGGAAGACGTGACGAAACCAGAAAACAACAGCCAATTGAAAAAGGAGGAATCTTTGGATATGGAAACTAAAGAGGGTTCGATCTACAAAGAATTTCCGAAACCAATCGGCAATTATACGGTGGGACGGACACAGATGGACTTCAAGTACACCGCATCCGACCAATCGGAAAGGGAATTAACAGCGTTATTTTTTTATCCGTCCGACAGTAGTGAAGACAAATCAACGGCAGAATATGCTTTTCCTGAGTTTCATTCTCTGAGAAATGAGCTTCTTGTGAAAATAGGCGCTCCACTAGGCGAGCAGCTTTTTGATTCGAATTTTAAGACGTGGTCATACGATGATCTGGCCTTGTCTAAGCAGGAAACGCAATATCCCGTTCTATTCTTCAGCCATGGTGCGGGCGCTTATCCGCAGCAAGGTACTGTGTTTGCCCAAGACCTGGCAAGCGCTGGCTATATCGTGGTATCTATCGGACATGCAGAAAGCGGTGTTTACAAACTGAAGGATGGACGAACGGTTGCTATGACAGAAAAGTTTATGGAAGACTTGACGGCTTACAGTATGGAAGTGGCCTCTCTCATCATGCCACAGCCGCAAATCATGACCGAGAAGTTAGGAGAAGAACAAGCGATCAAGACGTCACGTCAATTAACATCGGCGCCTCAAGCCGTCGAATTTGCGAAATATGCCGTTTTACAGAGCGAAGACATTAGACATGTAGCAGATCGACTGTACGCTATGAATGCGGGTGACATAGAATCTTTGTTTGAAGGTAGATTGCAGTTGGATATCGGCATGGGAGTATTTGGACATTCGTTTGGTGGAACGACAGCGGCAATTGTTAGTCGTGACGATGACCGTTTCGTCGGTAGTGTAAATCTGGATGGAAATATGGTAGGTGCGCTGGACAGCGATCTGAAAAAGCCTTTCATGCAGCTCGGCACAGTACTTGCATACAATACGAATGCTTTTCTTCTTGAATCCAACAGCGAGGATACCTACTTTGCCATTATTGATCAAGTGACACATGGCGATTTCTCGGATTCCATGTTTACGACTACAGACTTAGGCTCCAGAGGAGCCCGGGACGCTATGGAGCAGCGCGATATTCTTACTTCGTATACAAAAGCATTTTTTGATAATTATCTGTTAAACAAGACATTGGATCTGGAGAGCCTCGCATTTGAAGGCGTGGAAATGATCAAAAAGCCATAGTGATAATGCTCTTTGTTCAGGACAAGAACATGATACTATATGATATGAGTAACTTATCGAAGTCGCTATATTTAGCGGCTTTTTTTTGTTTCGTTGAGAAAAGTTTGTAAACTAGCACTATAGAAAGAAAATAGAAGGAATTTTGAATATCCTTTTTATGGTGTATATCACAAATTAGTGTAACTTCTAACTTTCAAATAACGTATAATTTAAAAAGGGTTCAGGCATGAATATATAGGATGGAGGGGCTAGGAATGAACAAATATGTGTTACATATCGTTGCAAGTGTAATTTGCATATTACTGCCTCCTATTGGTCTCTTATATGGATTGTGGGACAGTAACCAACCTAAAGTAGGACCTGTGGGAGATGGAAAACCGATATATCCTACCATACCTCAATGGATATCTATTGTGTCTCCTTTTATTGCTGGAATCATTAATCTACCATTTGCCATTTTTCGTTACAGACAAAATAAAGGCAACTCAAACGTAGAATCGGACTAAGGAGAGTTGGAGAAAACCGTACTGTTACGATGGATTTTACATTGTAAGTGGAAGGGGACGGACATGGCTAAATTAGTGAGTGGACTCACAGTTGTCTTGTTACTTGTACTAATCGTCGGCTGTAGTTCTCAACACGAACAAACTCAATCTCATGCAGACATAATTGGTACAATTATTGAGGTTAATGAGCAAGATAATCAAATATTGATCGAGCATGATGACGTAAAGGGCTCTGCAACGAATTTAATTTGGATAAGTTTAGATCAGGATAGTGAAATAATTGTCGGTGGCGTAGCGAAGTCTAAGTTTGATAATTTATTAGTAAGTAAGAAAGTTGAAGTGTGGATAAAAGATCTTATAGCGCAATCATCACCTCCACAAGCTCTAGCTAATAAAGTTATTATCCAATAATGAGGTGCAGTAATATTGAAGACTTTAAAAGAATTTGTCTTGGACTTACCATACATTATTAATGATGCAAATATTGAATCAATAATGAAAATACAAAAATGCGATTACAACGAAGCAACTAAAATAGATTATGAATTGAATTGGAAATGGAAAAGACGTTCATTTCATTTGCAAACCCGTTGTATTACAGCGATGTATGAACGTTTATTTGGCAAATACAAAACAAAGGATTGTCGGAAAGTCATTATAGAATGTGTAGAACACATTACGGACAAAAAGGTTGTTAACGATTCAGACGTTTGTTCCGTGCCAATCCAATTAAGTTTAAGTGAGTTTAGTGCAAAAAGTGAGTTGGAGAAAAAAAAGGCTACGCTCCGACTGTTAATGAGTGGGATAGAGGAACTTGCTGTAAATAAGAGTTGGGTAGTTGAGCCATTTAAGGAGGTAGCTCTAAAGATAGAAGAGCTAGGTTACGTAAATGAATGGACTTGGAAAAAACCCATGAAAAGCCCTAATAAGAAGTACAATGCTAAAGTTATATGCCATCATCATGTAGAAAGTATGGATATATACATATCTGTTTCACAACGTGATGGTAAGCAAGTGCTCTTAGAGAAGGTGGTATCAGATCAGCCAGATGAATTTGCCTATGCTAGACATTTAGGCGAACTGAAATGGCTATCTGATTATGAATTGGTTTTGATTAATAAAGGTGGCAATGAAAAATTGCTGGTTACAATAGAACAGTGACAGTTGCCACAGGACAAAACATGATTCCTATTATCTAATTGAAGTCGCTATTTTAGCGGCTTTTTGTTTTTCGAAGAAATCGCTATTGATGCAACGAGTTCATTCAAGAAGTTTACCATAACGTACAGGAAAATGGCGTGAGAGGATTAGGCAAACATTTGATCTGATTGGGATAACGCTCACTTTCTCTTATGTTGCATAATGAAGGTGAGGGATGTAGGGTATATGATCAAGCTTGAATGCACATCGTATTCTTTATAGAAAAGTGGAGGGTTTTATATGAAAAAAATGATCTTGAACAATGGGATTGAAATTCCTATCCTTGGATTTGGCGTTTTTCAGATTGCTGATCCAAATGAGTGTGAACAAAGTGTCTTGGACGCGATTGAGGTAGGTTATCGGTTAATTGATACCGCTGCTTCTTATATGAATGAAGAAGCTGTTGGCAGAGCACTCAAACGAAGTGGCGTGGCAAGAGAGGAATTTTTCATTACGACGAAGCTGTGGGTGCAAGATACGGGTTATGAGCGCACCAAAAAAGCATTCGAGAAATCGCTAGAACTTTTGCAACTTGACTACTTGGATCTTTATTTGATTCATCAGCCCTATGGAGATGTGCATGGATCATGGCGCGCTATGGAGGAGTTGTATCGAGAAGGAAAAATTCGCGCAATCGGCGTCAGTAACTTCCATGAGGATCGCTTAATTGATTTAATTATTCATAATGAAGTTGTTCCAGTTGTAAATCAGGTTGAAACACATCCTTTCAACCAACAAATTGAAAATGCAAAATTTATGAAACAGAACAACGTTCAAATTCAATCCTGGGCTCCTTTTGCAGAAGGTAAAAATGACTTGTTCCAGAATGAAATATTGGTTTCCGTTGCTACAAAGCATAACAAATCCGTTGCACAGGTCGTTTTACGTTGGCTGACTCAAAGTGAAGTCATAGTCATTCCAAAATCAGTTCGTAAAGAAAGAATCATTGAAAATTTCAACATCTTTGACTTTGATTTGAGCCAACAAGATATGGAGATGATCGCATCCCTAGATACGAATCAGAGCCTGTTCTTTTCACACCGTGATCCTGAAATGGTCAAATGGATTGGCACTCGGAAGATTCATGATTGATCATAAAAAGCGTGTGAACTTCTGAATAACATGTTCACACGCTTTTAACGACTAAGGAAGAAAACATATCCTCATTGAAGTCGCTATTATTTATAGCGGCTTTCTTTACTCCATCGTATATCAAGAAAGGTGTAACTTTTTTAATAAAACTGTTCAATGTCGGTCATAGACTTAACGTAACTTCCTCAATTAACGCTTCACGGTAAATAAGCCTCTACCAATCACATTTGCTGATATAGGTTGAATCCCAATCTCTCTTGCCCATATGGATAGCTGCCCCATATGATGAATTTCGTGTGCAATGACATGGCGCAAGATCTCACCTTGGGTATAACGTCCTTCATTCCATGGAACACTCACCAATTGGTTATCAAAATCATCTGACCAGGAATCAAGAAAGGCTTTTGTCTCTTGTATCCATGAATTGGAGAGTTCTTTTACTTGTTCCAGTGTTTTATAGTTCTCATACTGGACTTGAATATCTGGTTTACCTTGTATTCCGCGAATCCAGCTATACTCTACGTCTGCAATATGGAAAAGTGTATACAGAATGCAACCTGCTCCACCTATTCTATTCCGCAACAATTCCTCCTTCGAAACTTGCTTGAATAGTTCAAACCATTCATCTCTTACCATCCAGTTATAATGAAATAACTTAATCAATATGTTCCCTCCTTATTCGTAATTAAGCAAGATTGGATCAGTATGTTCTTTTGGATTGCCGTTTGTCTTCAATTTCCTTAAACTATGCTATTCTCTCATTATGGAACAAATGTTCGCGATTATCAAACGTTAGTAGATAAATCATTCTAGTCGCTGCTGAGATTAAAGAATTCGATGCATGGCAAGTGAATAGAAGAGAGAGTGAATATACGATTGACAAGTAAACTTGGCAAACATATAATAACTTCATGACAAGTTTACTTGTCAAAATCCATGAGAAGTATACATAATCCTAGAGCAGAGGTGGAATTTTTTTGAGAAGTATAATAAACAAAGTTGGAAACAGTAGGAGACTTACAGATCGCACCCAATTCAGTAATCCGAAGTTATTAGAAGTCATCGTTGCTGCAGTCGTTTATCTCGCTTTTCTTTATGGCGCTGCGCCAGCAGTTGCAAGATTTTTCTCAAGTGATATCGTTTCAATGGGTCTTGCACTCGCGGCACTGTCCGGCATCATGGGACTGGCTGCATTTGCAGCTGCATATCTGATTCGGATCCGCCGGCTCTCCGTGTTTGGAATCCGAAGTGTGTCCAAGCGGCAAGTGTTGCTCGGCATAATGTACGGAATAGCGGCAGTACTCTTGACCCGCGTAGTTTACATCATAATCTATCTATCCGGTGTGTCATTGGTCAATGTACAAGAGTCATATCAATCTGCATCTACCGGAGGGATCCTCGCATTTGTCTTCCAGATCATCTTCATCGCTGTGCTAACCCCATTGGTGAGGAATTTGCATTCCGTGGTGTTCTTACCAATGCACTCGAGCGATTCGGTCCTTGGTTAAGCGTGTCAATCAGTACCATCGTTTTTGCAGCTGCACATGGCTTCAATGCTGCCTTTGTTCCTGCTGTCATCGTTGGTGCCCTCGCGGCAATCCTCTTTCATCGAACAAAGTCGGTGTGGCCTGGAGTAATTGTTCACTGTGTTAACAACGGAACAGGTGTATTGCTCTCGCTACTTCTCGCGGCATTCGCCAATTAAACGGGAAGCGTCCACAATTTTGTGCGTTCAGAGCGCACTATGTTCTCTTGTGATATTATGGACAAGACTATTGGTAAGACTGCTGGGAGGAATTCACATCAACAAGGATGAAATATTAGCGAAAAGCAGAAGAGAAAACAAGAATAGGGACTTATTTAAATTAGAAGTTCAGTCTAGAGCAGTAAACATTGGTTCTGTTGTAGCCATCTTCCTGGCGACTGTCTTTTTTGTAGTTCAACTTCTGCTGGATGGTGGTTTTAATTGGGGATTGTATGCCATTTTATTCTCTGTATCGGCTACAAGTTTTCTCATTACAGCCTTTCGTTTGAAACGCAGCCTCGACATCGTTTTTGCAATCATCTGCACACTTGCGACACTGATGTTTTCTTTCATCCATATCTATAATTTGATCACAACGTATATAGGGTGAGCCGATGGACAATGAACTGATCTTGAGAAATCATTTGAAAGAAGCGAGAACAGAAAAAAAATTTTCACAGGAACAGCTTGCAAAATTAGTTGGAGTTTCCCGAAATACGATTAGTTCGATTGAAACTGGTCAATTTAATCCAACAGCTAAGCTGGCTTTAATTCTTTGTATTGCTTTGGACAAAAAATTTGAAGAACTTTTTTATTTTGATTAACTCTCTACGTATTTAATTAGAGCTTTTAAGATAATGGGATGCGATAGCAGAAGGAGATCAAGAAAGCAGCCGATCAATGATCGGCTGCCTTTTTGTTCAACTATTCCCCAAAACTCGTTCCAGAGACAACGTATAACGATCCCCATATTGCATTGATTTAGGTACAACTATAACGAATTCATTTTATCTCTTCCTTCAAAAGTGAAATTCAAGTTTTCCACTAGTTTATTCGCCAAACTTTACGCCGGTCATTTGCTCACTAAGTTTCCACAACCGCTCTGCTGCCTCAGGATCGATGGCCCAGGGTAACACACCTGGCATTTCTTCTGGGGTGAACACAGCTTGAGCAATATCAGCATCCAAACAGTATACTCCACCCATACCATTTAGCAGAGAATTGGTAGCACACCATACACTAGTCGCTGCTCCTTGAGCTTCAGTTTTGAGATCACTTCCGAAGTCCAATCCGCCAAGCTCTTCTTTGGACAAAAACCGGGACAAGTCTGTATAGATTGCACCAGGGTGAACTGAGAACGCACGGATTCCGTGACTAAAACCTAATCGATCTAATGAAACGGCAAAGAGAGCATTAGCGGATTTTGATTGACCGTAAGCTTTCCACTTATCATAGGAGTGGTGTTCATAATTCGGGTCATCAAATTCTACGCCCCCTAAGACGATCCCTGAAGAGGAAACGGATATTACTCTAGCCTCACCTGCTTGTATTAATGCTGGCCATAAACGTGCAGTCAACTGAAAATGTCCTAAATGATTCGTGGCAAATTGAGATTCATATCCACGAGAGTCGCGAGTTAATGGAGGAACCATTATACCTGCATTGTTAATCAAAATATCAATCTGACGTTCCGTATCTAGGAAGTGCTGTGCAAATGTATCAATGGACACTGGATTGATCAGGTCAAGTTCTGCTAGCTCTACTCGTGGAATATCCTTCAAGGCTGATCGTGCTTTATCCATGGATCGGGCTGGTACTACGACTGTTGCGCCGGCTTCTGCCAACGCACGGGTAGTTTCAAGCCCAATACCTGAGTAGCCACCTGTTACAATACAAACTTTATTGCTCAGGTCGATTCCTTTCAATATATCTTTTGCTGTTGAATGTTTATTGAAGCCACTAGAAAGAGGTTTCTGAGGAGTGATCATGTAAGTTGGGTTTGAAGGCATATTCTTAGCTCCTTTTTTCATTTGATTTTATATTTTACATACTAGAGTTAACTCTAGGTCAAGAGAAGATAACCTACTTTTATTAAATGCAGTTAATACATAGGTGCAGTTCCGTTACTGTGTTTCGAGCAGAAGCTTGAATTGTGATCACTCGAAAACATAAATTTCTTATCTATTATGTAAGAATGTGTGAGTAAGTCATATAAAAGGCCTTTGATCGGTACAAATTCGTGTCCCGAGCCAAGGACAAGAATTTGTACCGATTACGGTATGGACAGGGTCATAATTCAATGACCGGTTAATCTCAAAAGTAGATGCTTTCCGTAGTTTCATCTGCTGTCATATGACAACAGCAGATTCTCCCTAGCTCTATATTCGTTCAGCTCTTTGTACCATATCCCGTAAAACACGAGCCGTTCGGCTTTTCCGGCCATTTGCTCTACGTTGTATTCTAGCTAATGTTTTTTTGTATGCCTGAGCATCCGCTTGGATTACGAATTGCTTGGCTGCAATTCGTAATGTTCTCTTTAACAGCTTTGCTGAAGAACGTGTTGCTCTATACCGAAATCCTCTGCGCAAGACTCGGAGGGTGTTTTTGTATGTTTCCAAATCTTCAGACGGAGGCACAACGGTAAGTAAGTTAAGTGCAGAATCATTGAGTCCGTAAGTTTCCAACATGATGCGAAGGTTTTCTGTATTTAACACATCCCCTCGGAAATGGGTTGGATGCTCCTGATGGTAGCCCACGACTTCTTTCATGCAGTAAAAGGGTACTTTCAAGCGGTGCAATCTATAGCCTAAATCCCAGTCCTCAAGGCCATAAAGTACAAACCTTTCGTTGAATCCTCCAACCCGTTTCAGTAGACTGCGCCGGACAGATACACACCGAGTAACAAATACCATCCAGGGAGCCACATCTGTGCTGGCAAATTGCTTGATGACACCAGGTGGCATTTGAGATGAGAAGGCAATTCGGGAAAAAGCATCTGTATGATGCATAATATCTGCTGGTGTAATCAGCGGGATAATTTCATTCGCAGCATCTAGTTCAGGACGCCATAAGTTTGAAGCAGCGAGAACCGCACGACAGTGCTCCTTCTCTTCAGGGGAAAAGTCCGGATAGTAGTGGGTATATGAACCACTGAAGGAATAGGGGAAGCCAGAGACAACAGCTCTGGGATGTTTGCGATGGTACTGTCGCACGGTTCGTATAAACTCGGGTAATGCCAGAAAATCAGCATCGCAAAAGATAACGTATGATCCTTTGGCATGTTGCAGCCCCAAATTCCGAATAGCAGATCTGCCGCGTTGTTCTGTCTGCGATACATAAGTCAGTGGATATGAAGCTTGAAAGGCTTCAACCTGTTCTTTTGTGCCATCTGTGGAACCATCATCAGCAACAATGACCTCAAATAAATGCTTGGGGTACGTCTGCGCCTCAAAAGCCGCCAGTGTAAGTGATAATTGATGAGCCCGGTTATAGGTTGCAATAATAATACTGTAGCGGATTGCCATATTCTTGCCTCCCTTAAAAAAGCTAAATAAAGTCAGAAAATGAAACAGACATGTACGAAGTGATATCAGTATATTCCAACTTTTTAACGGAGACTGGTTAAATACCCTATGATCTGGGAAACAGGCTTGGTCGATGTCTAATGATGTATAACCGGCAGATTCATAACATATCCATCATATGACGTCAATTTGTGAGTGGAGAGAGTGGCTCTACCGAAGGGAGTGTATCATGAAAAAAATCTGCTATGCCTTGGCCATTGTATTTCTCAGCTTAACTATAGGGTGTAGCTCAGATGGTGATAGTGGTCATGATCATGCGAATCACAAGGATCATAATCATCACTGAAATCAAAAAAAGAAATGAGCCCGGATAGGGTCATTTCTTTTTTCTCTTATGGCGAATTTTTTATTCTTCACCATCTTCGTATTCATCGTACTCATATTCATCTCCACAATCATCTGCAATGTACTCCACTTGCGGAGCTCGTTTTCTGCGACCCAGCCATTCGATTTTTTGAATGTTTGATTGAAGAATCGTAATGACTCTGCCATTCGCTTTTTTGATGTCAACGTAATCCGTGCCAACATTTAGGAGAACGCCTCTGATTTTTTCGCTTTTCTCTCCAGAACTCACTTCAATGATGACACGATTACCCTTGTGACGGAACAGTTCAAAGTTCAAGTTGTTGTTTATGCCAGCTAACCGCAGCTTAATCAGTGGCTTTACCCCATCAATGACCTGAAAGCATTTATTACGATGGAGAATGTGTTTTGATATAGGCTGATGACAAGCGCAATCGTCGGGAAGATGGTTTACTTTAAGGTCACAGTTTTTGTTCAGCAGAATTCTTAGATGTTTTTTGGACTTTGATCTGGTCGATAATGCTAATTTACGGCTTGATCTTACTCGATTATGACTCATGTGATCCTCCACTTAAATGGTATTTAATGTCATGTATATGCCCAGTTCAGGAGATGTGTCTGGGCATTCGCCCGTTCTGAGTAAACTCAATAAAATTAGGCTGATGTCCAGTGCGATAGTGATAGCCGCCCATATACTGACTTTAACTGATTGCATATAGGAGGAATTATCTCGTGAACACCACATACCAAACGATTGGCATTAGCTCTCCAACGACTGCATTGCCCGAAAAACAATTTGTTGAGTTGAAAGCATGCATAGCGGAAGCGAACCATATTTTGCGATCTTTGGGCAATCCATCTCAACCGACTAATCCAAGGCAGCTTGAACTAAAACTCACTTCATTGAAAGACCAGTATGTGAGAATTCAAACGTCTTTTCGCGGAGGCTTTAGAGCATATGAAGGTTTCTTACTTCAGGCGGGGAGGAATTACATTCAATTCTGGAGTAAAGGTAGACTGCGTTATGTAACATTTGATCAACTGATTTCGATTTCATCCGAGCCCTGTGAATCTGAACTTCTTCAAGAGCCTCGTCATGTCTGCCGAAGCGAAGAACTGAATTGTGAGTTACTATATGCATTTACTGAAACTGTATCCGGAAGCGTAAAGCTGCTTAATCGGTTCTATGGCATCCCGCTAAGCACGGCCCTCCTGCAGCATGCAGGACAACAGGTCGTACTGCAACTGACAGAGCCTAAACGCAAGAAAATCGGTTGTCTGGTAAAGACGACAGAGGATAAAGTCATTATTCAACCTTCCAGTAGACACGATAAACATTGGCTTGAGTCCATCGCATTTGCTGATATCGAAATCATTTCCATTTCCAAGCAGTAAGATTATTAATTAGCATATTTACCCTCCTTGTTACCATATATTTAACTGGTTAAGTTATACCATCATCACGCAACCAAGGAGGGATAATATTGAGTTCTTTGCATTCCTATGATGATAATTATCACACACCTCAACTGAGGGAAAGTAACATTATTTTTGAAGAGCTGCTTGGACAAGAGATCATTGTCATTCTGGATGCTTCTCAGCTAAATATACTAGGACAGACATTCAGACCGATTTTTACAGGCAAGCTAGAACTCGTAAGAGGTGGCTCGATTCAATTAAATCCAGTCATTATCAAGATGCCTAATGCTCCAAACTTCCAGTTCCCAACCCCGCTAAGTTTTCCAATTGAGAATATTGCGATCTTTGCTCCTTTTGGATTAAATAACAGACTTACACTTTCTTAAGGAGGTTAGGAACGATGCTACAGCGAACAGATCATCTCAATATTAATGACCTTAGACAAGAGGCTCTCATTGCTGAATTCACTGCTTCTATCAACGGTAGAATTCTGGTTATTATTGAATCCTATCCTTTTTTTTACGTGGGTCGGATAGTGGAAGTTGAGTCAGATACGGTATCAATCCAGGTCGAAATCTGCAATGTCCCTGAGTTGGATGGTACTACGCTTCGCACGCATATTGATAACATTCAGGTTTACTTTATAGAGACACCTGAGAATCCGATTCCTGAAATACGTATATAAGAGGTGGAATGTGAAGAGGAAATTTCATATTGTTGCCATTTCGGTTCGAATTGTCGTTAACGACTTTGGAGACCACGATCCTGAAGGGAAGATGTATGTTCTCAAGGAAAATGAAGATAAGATTCGCAAGCTTATCGCCAAAAATCCTTTTACAACTGTCGATCTAGTACAACCGCTAATCATCCGGGCTAACGCAGGAGACGATATTGAAATTCTGTTTGAAAACAAGCTGGATCATCCCGCTTCCATACACATTCAGGACGTCGAATACGATGTAACCACGTCAGATGGAGCCGCAGCAGGATTCAATCCCAACACAATAGCTCAACCTGGGGGCTTCATTACGTATAGGTGGCACACAACGCTAGAAGGGATTTGTTACTTTACGGATTTTGGAAACACACTGTCTAGTGAACTGGGTACACAAGTTCACGGACTTTTTGGAGCATTAATTGTGGAGCCAAGAGGTTCTACATGGACCGACCCCCAAACAGGAAAGCCGCTACTTTCTGGTGTGTACGCTGACATACATAATCCTTTCCTGCCTTCATTTCGAGAGTATGCTTGGGTATTTCTCGATGAGATGGAGATTAAGGACTTAACCGGGGATACGCCGTTTAGTCCACATACGTTTCAACCTGAGGCAACACATGCCGTAAATTATAGGTCTGAGCCTATGCGGAATCGTCAACGACTGATTTTAGAAGGAGTGGTATCTCCTGAGACGGAAGGCGAAGAAGTGCATCATGATTCGTGGATGTTTGGTGATCCTGTAACACCTATTCTAAGAGCCTACGTAGGTGACCCTGTTAAAATACGGCTTGTTCATGGCGGAATCAAAGAAACACATGTTTTCCATTATCATGTACATCAATGGCTGTTTGAGACAACGGACTTAGATTCCGAAATTAAAGATTCGCAGGCTATTTCTCCCCAGGCATCGTACACGGTCTCGCCACTCTATGGTGCGGGAAGTATGCAAGGGGCATTCGGAGATATCATCATTCATTGTCATTTATATCCACACTTTGAAGAGGGCATGTGGGGAATGCAGCGGATTTTCAATACTCTCCAGGATGGAACTCAAAAATATCCCAATGGAATGCCGATTCATGCCCTGATACCTCTCCCAGGTCGAACTCCGCCTCCAAAGCCAACCAAGGATAAGCCAGGGTTCCCGAATTTCATTCCAGGGATTATTGGTAAGAAGGCTCCGAGACCGCCACTTGGTATCATTGGTGGACGTGAATCAACTCCACTCGAAATAAACCAGTTTGCTCCGAATGCTGTACCTGGTGCTGTATTTGTAAATCCATGTGATCCTCTTGTTAACCCGGTACGTGAATTTCACATCGTGGCGATTCAGCTTCCGATTGTGTACAACAATCAGGGCTGGCATGATCCACAGGCACGAATCTTCGTGTTGGCAGAAGATGAGGAAGCTGTATGTTCAGGAAGGAAAGCACCTGAACCTTTAACAATTCGTGCCAATGGTGGAGATTGCGTCAGACTTCGGTTTACGAATAAATTCCCTGAGGTCATCGGCGGAAATGCTTTTCAGCTGGTTAACCGCACATATGAAGCAGGTCTGCATGTTCATTTTGTTAAATTTGATCCACTTGTCTCAGATGGAGCTAATGTCGGCTGGAATTATGATTCGGGCATACTTCCGGGTCAGACCATTGAGTATCAATGGTTTGCAGATACTGAATTGAAATCAACCTTCTTTCACGATCATCTATTTGCTAATCAGCACCAACCACATGGTGTGTTTGCGGGAATCAATATTCAGCCCCGAGGCTCCAAGTATTTATCTTCACAGACGGGTGAAGAGATCCGTTCAGGAACACAGGCTACCATTATTAATCCATTTATTCCTGACTTCAGGGAGTTTACGTTAATCGTACATGACTTCGCACTATTATTCGACAAAGATGGAGTGCCTCTAAACCAGCCACCATTCCCAGGTTCTCATGAGGATCCGGGTGTGATGGGAATTAACTACAGAAACGAGCCATTGCAATTTCGTTTAAATGAGCCACACATGGACGCCGCTTATGTGTTCAGCTCTTGGGTTCATGGAGATCCAGTAACACCGCTCTTGCAGACCTATAACGGGGATCCCGTTCGAATTCGACTTCTTCAAGGAGCTCAAGAGGAGTCTCACTCATTTAATTTGCATGGCCAGCGCTGGAGGCGGGAACGGGGGGACTTGGATTCAGATTTGGTTGATCAGCAGCATATTGGTATATCGGAATCCTTTACGCTGGAATTTGCGGTCGAAGGTGTCGGTGACTTCGATATGTTATACCATTATGGTTCCATAGATGATATTTGGTTAGGGAACTGGGGGATTATACGTTCCTATGAAAAAAGTGTACCCCATCTCATTCCCTTACCGGATCGAAAGCGCCCTAAACCTAGAACGGAGCCATTGCCAGTACCGACAGGCGAAAGACCTCCTAAAGCAGTAGAACGAGTGTTGCCTGGAATTAAACGTGCACCCCTCCGGAGTTATGATGTTGTTGCTCTCCAAACACCTGTAATCTATAATCGCTTTGGTGATCAGGATCCGTACAGTATTATTTTTGCTTTAAAGGAAGATGTGAAAGATATTCTGAAAGGAAAAAAGAATCCAGAACCTTTGATTATACGAGGGAACGTAGGAGAAATCGTAGAAGTTAGGCTAACGAACCAACTTCACCACCTTAAATTCCCTCCGGACGATCAGTTCTACCCGGGAGTTCCCGTTAACATGAAATATAGACCCTCCAAACGAATATCGCTGCATGCGCAAATGCTTGAGTATGATGTTCTTAGTTCAGATGGAACTACGGTTGGGTTTAATCCGGATCAAACTATCGCGCCTGGGGAGCAAATAACGTATCACTGGTATATTGATCAACAAATCGGTACCGCTGGTCTAGTCGATATGGCAGATATACGTAACCATAGACACCATGGAGCATTCGGGATGTTAGTGACCGAACCACAAGGAACCGTTTATCTTGATCCTGTGACTAGAGAGCCCACGCGGACGGGGAGTCAGGTCATTATCAGTAGTGGCGGATTAAGTTTAAGAGAGTATTGCATCATCATGCATGACGGCGTAAGACTGTACAATCAGGATGGTATGCTTATTATCGATCCAGAGCCCGTAATTAACATGAATCAAGAAGAAGAGGAACAAGAGACTGAGGATTTTGAAGATCAGGGCTCAAGAGGATTTAATTATCGAGCAGAACGTTTCAAGAACAGGCTTGCGGTCAATCCGAATATTTCCCTTGTCTTCAGCTCCAAAGTTCATGGGGATCCAGCAACGCCTGTATTTCTCGCTTATGTTGGAGACCCTGTGGTTATCCGCATGATGTTCATTTCAGACCGGGCTAGGGCACATACAATAGTGCTTCATGGTCACCAGTGGCTAAGAAGTGATGATGACCTGAATTCGCTGCCTGTATCCTTTCAAGGTCAGCTCAGTGTAGGACACACGGATGATTTCCTATTACTCTATGGTGCAGGCGGCTCACTTGGCATACCTGGAGATTATCTGTATCGTTCAGGAAATATCAGGTGGGACATAGAACTAGGCTTATGGGGAATCTTGCGAGTGCTTGATAAGCCTACTCCAGAGCTGGCACCTTTAAACCCCAGACCTCGAACTAAAAACAAACGATAAGGCACAGAAAAAGACACCTCAGTATGATCTATGAGGTGTCTTGCCCTTCAATCGAACAAAGTTATATGAATCGTTGTTTCTCGATCCATAATACGTCCATCCATTTTACTGAAGAACAGGTTCCATTTTCTCTTAACTGTATTTCATGTTCCTTAATATCCATTAATTTGCCGCGAATTCGCGATACGTTGGTTTCGACATTTATCTTGTTTTTAATTAAAGACCTTATGTGACCAGCTAAAGTTTGTTCAAAAATTGCTGTTTTAGATAATCCTTCTGGCTCACTGTTTTACCGAACTTAAGTAATATGTTTTGTTTCAACTCTTCATCATAAACGACTTGCTGATGCTGCTGGTGGGGGATATTTACTTGATCATAAGGCTGTTCGGCGGTTTCGATTGCGCGAAATGGAATCCAGTACTTGGTGAGTAGCGAAGTTAATATCACAAAGTCTCTGCCAACGGCATCTGTCTTTGCCAATATGACTTTCTGTTCTTCGCGGCATTGAATCTTGATTTTTACGGTTTGATTTTTGTGTGATTTGAAAAAATTGGACAGCATAATTTCTTTACGGCGGGATGGATTAATTTCTCCAATAATCTGCACATTTTGATGATGAATGAATTCCTGCAGTATTTTTAGTTCATGGGATGGCAATGGACTTGCGGTGAGCTAAACTTGCTCGAACCCGAATGCAGCATAGGGGTTCACCTCCATATGTAAGATATACACTCATTTTATGAAGGGGATTTTCACCTTATTCAATTGACAGGAGGAAAACAATGAACGTTGTATTGTTTATACTTGTTAATGTGTTGTTGTGTGCAGGTTTAATTGGTAGTTATATGTATTTGAGGAAATTAAAAAACTTAATCGGGTATCATCTGGGAATGAACATCTCTATGACGGTCAGTACGGTTAGCGCACTATCTATTGGCGGATTATGGGGGTATCAATTTCCGTATTATTCGACATGGGTAACGATTATTGCCACTGTAATCGCAATGTTGATCGGCATGATTTTTGGTGCACTTGTAGATTACCAAACTATTGTGACGGGTGTGTCTGGGGGTATTATGGCTGGACTTATGTCTCCTATGGTTGTGATGCACAGTCATCACCCTGTACCTATTCTTATTTTCTGTATCTTTTTATTTTTCTTCGCCATCTTAATGCTGTGTACTTCGGTAAAGGTGTGAAAGCTCTTGATTAAGGACTTTCGTCCAGGTGTGTTGTATGCTAATTCTCCTGGACGAGTTGTCCTTTGACGATCTTAGCTGGGATCGATATGTGACAACACAACTTAGCCAGACTGTGGGAAGTGTCTGGTGTTAACCAATTAGGTTTTGGTGGTGACCTCAACACATTTTTGCATAAATATCACTCTTCTGAAGCCGGCTCTCTTAGTAAATGAACCGGATTTAAGTTCTTTTTATTAACATATAACCGAAGCGTTCATATAACTTTTGTGCTGAAGGGTTAGTATCAACCACTTCAAGACTGATTTTGGCAATGTGCATTTTTTTCGCGAGTTTCTCAATCTCATGTAATAGTAATTTACCAATTCCTTGTCCACGTACTTTTTCAGACACAGCAATAGGGGCGATCTGCAGTATTTCTTCGTAGTATAAATGAAACCTTAAATAAAACGAATAAAAGAAAAACCGCCAAAGTGCTGCGAATGGAGAGTACACCTTCCGAAAAGCACTGTAGATCGCAGGTGCAAAGGCTTCTTTGCCTATATTGTACCCCAGAAAGCCAACCACTTCTTCATTTCTAATTGCATATATACCTTGTGCAAAACCCCACCCTTAACAGTGCAGTTCCTAAGGATCAAAGACGAACCGTTTCGGTGGAGTAATTCCATTGAGGTGGTCATTGTACTGGAAGGTAGCATTCATGTTGCCATTGCAGACGAGAATAGAACATTAAGTTCTGGTGAGATAGAAATTTTCAATATTAATCAAGTTCATCGTCTGTTACATACACATGAAGATAATCTAATACTGCTTATTAATATCAATGCTGAATTTGCAAAGGATCATTGCGATTTATCAAAGATTTGGTTTGCTCATGAATTTGGCCCTGGAACAGATCTCGGGTTAGAACGAACAAAAGAAATAAATAAAGCAATCTGCGCATTAATAACTCCAGTTATAATCAACAAAAGTGAGCTGAAATACTTAACTTTAGTGGGTGTAACTGGAGCATTGTTGAATCTGCTTGTTACGAATTTTGATGTCAAACGAATTTTCGAAGGTAGGTTTTTCTTCACCTCGATATTTTTATCAAAAATTCAAAAGGATTTTCCCAGAAGGACCGAAAGAATTTCGCCAAGATAATAAAAGAAAGCAAGAGACGATTGAGCACTGCAGAGAAATCATTGATCCGGCATTTGTTATTCCAAGGTTTGAAGGGTTGTTTAACCGCTGTGAAACACTAACCATCGAACCAAATCAATGGATAAACCTCAACCTGTTCGGATCTGATGATCAAAACTCAGCATCATTATATTTGATTAAGATATCTGACTTACTTAGAGTAAATTCAGATAAGGAGATTAATAGAATTCTTCAGGTTCATAGCTTAAGCCCATACCAGATTTTTGGGTTCGAAGAAATTCTGAATTTCGCGGATAGTGATATGAAGGATCTAACAAAGGTGATAAACCAATTTAGCGAGGTTAATATTCATCCTGTATTTATTGTGAGAGCGAATAACGAAGCTATGTCAGAGCAGATAACAGCAATCCAGCAACTAATTCAAAATTACGCCCTTACATACGGAGCAGAACAACTGAAGGGTTGGAGGATTGAAATTCTATAAAAAAGTTAAGTTAAAATTGCTGAACTTAATATAAATTAGTGCTAAAATATGGTTGGGTCAATTGAATGCGTTTACAATTCAGGAATGCCACAAAAGAAAGGTGGAGGGTTCGTTATGGAAAACGCGATGCTTCATGAACCTGTGTCCCAATGGGCACGGTTTGAACTTCGGTTGCTAGGCTCAACTGAAGGTAATCCTTATCTGGATAGCGATTGGACGGTCATTTTTCGTAAAGACATGAAGGAATACAAGGTTTCCGGATTTTATGCCGGAAATGGGGAGTACATGGTCAGATTCATGCCATCTGAACTTGGAATTTGGACATATGAGACGTTCAGCAATCTGACCGAGTTGAATGGTTTGAACGGAAGTTTCACTTGTATACAGGCAGAAGATTTAATTCACGGCCCGGTTATAACACGAGATGAGACTCGTTTTGCTTATGCGGACGGCACGCCGTTTTATCCGTTTGGCACAACCGCTTATGCATGGATATATCAGTCGGAAACATTACGAACGGCAACGCTGAATACTCTTGCGGAAGGGTCGTTCAATAAAATTCGTATGTGTTTATTTCCGAAGAATTACTCTTTTAACGCAGAGGAACCTGAGTTTTTTCCGTTTGTTGGCTCTTCCGAAAAAGGTTTTGATTATACTCGTTTTAACCCGGTTTATTGGGAGCACGTTGAGAATTGCATTGAATCACTGCTTGAGCTACAGATTGAAGCTGATCTTATTTTGTTTCACCCATACGATAAAGGACGCTGGGGTTTCGATCGGTTGACTTCTGAGGAAGATGAGCGTTATCTGCAGTACGCAATTGCACGACTGGCAGCTTACCGGAACGTCTGGTGGTCGTTGGCGAATGAATATGATTTTATGAGTGAAAAAACGATGTCAGATTGGGACAGGTTGATCAGTCTTACTGCGCAAGAAGATCCGTATGCACATCTGTTATCCATCCATAATGGCACAGCCATGTATGTTCCGGAAAGTATAGTGATGTATGATCATCGTCGTCCAGAAATTACGCATTGCAGCATTCAACACTGGGACGTCACATTAGTACCTTCTTGGAGAGCGCAATATGGGAAACCGGTAATCGTTGATGAATGTGGATACGAAGGGAACCTGCAGCAGCGATGGGGTAATCTGACCGCGCAAGAAATGACGCACCGTATCTGGGAAAGTTTTGCACGAGGTGGTTATGCCAGTCATGGTGAGACATACCTGCATCCAGAAGACGAGATTTGGTGGGCAAAAGGGGGAACGTTATACGGACAAAGCCATAAACATATTCGCTTTCTTCGTCTAGTGGCGGAACAAATGCCTTCTGACACCGCACCGATTCCGCTCCGTGACGTGCCGGTAATTGGTGTGGAAGGTGAATATTACTTACATTACTATGGTCAACACCAGCCGGGATATCGGGAAGTTGACCTTCCGGAAGACCGAGAATTTGTTGCCGAATGGATCGACACGCAGGAGATGGAGATCACCAGGCTGATTGATACGTATCGAGGAAAAAGTCGTGTTCCTTTGCCCAGCCGACCTTACTTTGCATTGCGCGTATATGCCCTTCATTAATAAGTCTAGTGAAATAACAGGAGAGCAAGAGAGTATAGCAATAATACGGTGATTCCCGTGGGAAAGCAATTCTATAGAAAGTCGCTATTTTAGCGACTTTTTTACTTTTTAATAGCACCAAATAAGAGGATTAAAGCTTGGCGCGAATATCGGTTTAGTTTTGACGGTGGTCAAAAAGAAGTGGACTTTTAGTTTCATCTCATATAAATTGGTACTTATTAAAAGACTTATCAAAAGAATAGTTTGAAATTATGCAATTCACCAAATTGGTGGATAGAAAGAGGTGAGACCAAGTACATATGACAACATTATATGATCAGAATCGAATGTTAAGGAACATCTTATTCTTATTGTTTGCACTACCCGGACTAGCCTTCGCTTCATGGGTAGCTCGTACACCAGCCGTGCGGGATCAGTTGAATGTATCTACTTCGGGAATGGGAATCATTATTTTTGCTCTAGCGATAGGTTCACTTACGGGGTTACTTACAGCGGGATCTGTCATTATTCGTAAAGGTGCACGTCTCGTTATTATCGTAAGCTCTATCATGATTGTATTTGGGTTTATTGCCATCGGTGTAGGGGCAGCTACGAAGACATTGGCGATTGTCATGATTGGACTATTCATATTCGGAGCTGGTTTTGGTGCTGCAGAGGTAGGATTAAATATGGAAGGCTCTGCGGTCGAAAAAGCAATGGGTAAAGTCCTTTTGCCGGCCTTTCATGGTTTCTTCAGCGTAGGTACACTAGCTGGAGCCGCTATTGGGGTAGGAGCGGAGGCGATAGACCTGCCTATTCTTATTCATTTTTTAATCCTGGCTCTGATCATTTCAGTCGCTCTATTAAGCTCTTTCCGTTATCTTCCGAAGGCAACAGGTAAAGAAGCTGGATCTAATGTAGACAATAAGGGAGCTAAGAGTAAGAATCCGTTAAAGGTCTGGACGGAAAAACGAACTTTACTGATTGGGCTTATGGTTTTAGGTATGGCGTTTGCTGAAGGGTCAGCCAATGACTGGTTACCCTTAATTATGGTTGATGGATATGCTGTTAGCTCATTAACGAGCTCAATCATCTACGGCATATTTGTGGCAGCCATGACCCTTGGACGTTTCTCGGGTGGATGGGTGTTAGAATGGTATGGAAGAGTTCGCGTCTTAATGGGCTGTGCTATCTCAGCGATCGTTGGCTTGATTCTCGTAATCTGGGGTCAACACTATTTACTAGCTTCTGCCGGAGTTTTTCTATGGGGGCTAGGTGCTTCATTAGGTTTCCCCGTTGGTTTATCCGCGGCTGGAGATGATCCACAGGGGGCAGCAGCCAGAGTAGGTGCAGTAGCCACTTCCGGTTATATCGCATCATTGGTTGGACCGCCTGCATTAGGCTTTTTGGGAGAGCATTTTGGCTTGTTGAATGCGATGATAGCGGTATTAATTGGAGTAATAATCTCTGGGACATTGACCAGATCCGCTAGACCGTTAGAACAGCATGAGCATTCGATGCAAGGTAGTTAATAAGTACAAGAGCTCTTAAGAATAAAAGACCATTTATTCCATATCTATGATATAATACAGATCAAACAAGGCTTGTTACTGAATATTCAGGCAAAACCTATGTATAAACATGCTCAAAGTTTCTTTGGGTGTGCATATATATAGGTTTTTTTGCGTTTATTGACTTGAATACAAGCAAGCCGTGTCAGACAAACGGATCATTCCATTGGAATTAGGATTCGGTACAATAACTGCCTTAGGTTGTTGTAAAAAGCAGAATAGAGAGAGGTTGATACACTTGAAGGAGAAAGACAAAAGATTATCATTTTTCAAGAAAGGACTTACCATTTTTCAAAGAATGAGTACTAAACTCATTGTAGCATTTCTTAGTGTCCTCATTATTCCAACTGCGCTTATTGGATATTATTCATATCAAAGTGCTAAAGATCAAGTTCAGCAGAAAATGACAGAGCCGATCAACACCATTCTAACGATGACAGGGCAGAACATTGATAACATTGTAGGTGCAAAAGCAGAACTGTTACATTTTATAGATTCAATGATTGAACCCGGCTCGCTTACCGAGAGCGCAGATATAATTCATACAGAGTTGGATCGATTAACCTCTACATATCCAGATATTATTTCCATTACAATTGGTAACGAGCAGGGGGAGTATTTAGCTTCCCCAGACATTGTTGATTCAACTTATGATCCGCGTGAGAGCGATTGGTACAACAATGGAAAAAGTAATAATGGAAAGTTTTATTTTTCTAACATCATGAAGGATGAACAATCCGGTAAAATTGTTGTGGACATAGCTAAAGCTCTTGGACAAGGAGAAGGTGTAGCCAATATTAAACTTGACTTGGATGTTCTCGCAAAAGAGTTATCCATCGTAAATGTTGGCGGAAATGGAAGTCTAGTTGTAGTAGACTCCAATCGAACGATTGCAGCCTGGGCAGGAGCGATCACGCAAGGTGGAGGAGGCGAGCTTGGTGGAGAGCTTGTTGGTGGGATTCCGCTCCAGCCGAATTCCGCTGTAACCGCTGATGAACCCATGGCATTTTCCCAATTTGTTAGGACAGATCTTGCGTATGACTTGGAAGTCTTTACTGGAGTCAATGCTTTAACCGGTTGGAATGTCATTGCTTTAATGGGACATGAAGATTTTATAGCAGCAGCAAAACCAATTATGGTTACAAGCTATATTGTCATTAGTATTTCCGTTGTTATTGCAGGATTGATTATATTTGTTATTCTAAGATCTTTTATGGTGCCTATGCAAAAACTACGCACAGCAACTCGCAATGTCCGAGATGGTAATTTGTCTGAGCGAGTTGGTCTCAAAAATAAGGACGAATTCGGGTTATTGGCAGATGACTTTGATCAAATGACCGTTACACTTCAATCGGTTGTTCGTGAACTTAATCAAACATCGTCTCATCTTAACAACTCTTCGCAAATGATACAGGAGAGCACAGAACAAACAACTTTATCTGTTCAACATGTGACTGAAACAGTGCAACAAACGGCGGAAACGGCCGTAATTGGAGCTGAAAATGCTGAACAAGCTGCAAATGCAGTTGAAGAAATGGCGCGAGGGATTAGTACAATTGCTGAGTCTGCGGGTGCGATTGTGTATTCTGCTGAAGAAACAGAGCGAGCAGTCGTGCTTGGGGGACAACCATAACCAGTGTGCGTGAACAGATGGAACAGATTCTTGAAGCTGTTACAGAAACAACAGTATTGATTAACGAGCTGTCTACGCTCTCAACTGAAGCGAATAGAATGAACGAAGCCATTGCTGATATTTCTCGGCAAACGAATCTGCTGTCTTTGAATGCATCTATCGAAGCAGCGAGAGCAGGAGAGCATGGTAAAGGATTTGCTGTCGTTGCAGGTGAAGTTCGCCAACTATCGCTACAATCCAAACAAAGTGCTGACGAGATTGGTGCTACGATTGGTAAAATGTTAGATTTAATTGATAGGTCCACCTCATTAATGAACAAAAAAGTGCGTGATCAAGTCGGTGAAGGCATGCGCGTAAGCCAGGAAGCTTCGGTTACCATTTCAAACATTGAACAGTTTACATCTCACATTGTAGGTCAAATTCAGGATATTTCCGCTGTATCCGAGCAGTTGTCTGCAAGTACAGAACAAGTCTCTGCTACAGTTGCCGAGATGGCAAACATATCTAAAGTCTCAGCTAGTGGTGCCCAGACTACATCGGCAGCAGCTCAAGAACAAATGGCTGCGATGGAAGAGATATCTTCATCCTCGGCACAACTCGCGAAAATGGCCGAAGATATGCAAAAGCTGGTACAACGTTTCACAGTATAGACTGGTTCTGAAGATAGAGGTGAACAGAAGGAGTATGATGGATATCTGAAAATGTTTAAAAACTTATTCTCTATGGGAGATCTTAACAGGAGTTGATCGGTTAAAAGTCGCAGTGTAATCTTGCGGCTTTTTTTGTTGTACTGGTACAAGTTCATGTGCAGACAAAACGATAATAACGTGTGCCGATTTTATTGCTCAGTTCTAAGTTCGCTTTTCTTTTAGATATTCAACAATGATAGATGTGCCGTTGAGTAACGCACAGTTCTTGAGGTATTGACTATTGAATATAAACGAATCTCCTATAAAATAATTAACATGAGTTTATTAAACAATCGACGTCCATTTATATAATTAGGAGGAATTTTCATGATAGCAACAATGAAAGATAAAGTGGTCATTGTAACTGGAGCAAAAGGCGGTATCGGACTGGCAACCGCACAATTATTTGCTAAAGAAGGTGCGAATGTAGCTTTAGTGGATATTAATGAACCTAAACAAGAAGCACAAGACTTGATCAACGCAGGTTATCAGGTGATATCCATCCAATGTGATGTTTCGAATGAGAAATCTGTTGAATCTATGGTTGAGAAAACCGTGGCTACATTTGGAAAGCTAGATTATGCCTATAACAACGCTGGTATTCAAAACGCCGCGACAGACACAGTGGATTTAAAAGAAGAAGTTTACGATGATGTCATGAATGTGAATACAAAAGGGATTTGGCTGTGTATGAAGTATGAGTTGTTACAATTAAGAAAGCAAGGTACCGAAGGGGCGATCGTGAATTGTTCTTCCATGGGAGGATTAATTGGTGTTCCCGAACGTTCTGTATACCATGCTTCTAAACACGGCGTATTGGGATTAACGAAAAGCACTGCTCTAGAGTACGCTCGAAAAGGGATTCGTATTAATGCCGTTTGTCCTGGGATCATTGAAACGCCAATGGTAGAAAATATGTTAGCTACGGAAAGCGATGCCATGGACGAATTAGTGAAACAAGTCCCCATTGGTCGTTTAGCGAAACCAGAGGAAGTGGCTTCCGTTGTACTTTGGTTATGCTCTTCTTCCGCAAGCTATGTAATCGGTCAAGCGATATCAGTTGATGGTGGATATACGGTTCAATAACATACATTTATATTCAATGTTAAAATATAGAAAATAATGGCTGAGCAAGTTTTAGTTAACTTGCTCAGCCTATTTTTTAGAGATTTGGCTGGCCTATTTCACATTAGCCAAAAATTGCAGCATAAGCGAAGCAATCTCGTCAGCATGTGTTTCGAGTGCGAAATGACCTGTATCCAGCAGATGTATTTCTGCAGATGGAAGATCATGTTTATAAGCTTCAGCTCCAGCAGGAAGGAAGGCAGGGTCATTTTTTCCCCATACGGCTAGTAGTTTTGGTTGATACTTACGGAAATACGCTTGAAATTCAGAATAAAGCTCCACGTTAGTTCTATAATCTAAAATCAGGTCGAGTTGGATCTCCTCCGCGTCGGGACGTGACATATATGCAATATCTAGTGAATACCCGTCTGGCGATACAAGGCTAGCATCCACTCCGTGCAGGTATTGGAAATTACGAATCGTTTCCGGAGTCAGGGAATCACGACATGCTTCACGATTCTCTGGTGTTGGCAAGCGCCAATAGTTCTCCCAAGGACCCCATGCTTCACTAAATCCTTCCAGATAAGCGTTCCCATTCTGACTAATGATCGCCTGAACTTTCTCCGGGTGAGCGACGGCCAGTCGATACCCGACAGGTGCACCATAATCGAACACATATAATACATACTTATCAAGAGCCAGTGCCTGAGTAAAACCTTCAATAACTTTATATAGATTATCAAAGGTAAAATTAAATTGACCACGCGGCGGCGTGTGGGTATGTCCGAAACCGGCAAGATCGGGGCAATGACACGGTAATGTTTAGATAATTTCGGAATCAGGTCACGGAACATATGACTTGAAGATGGGAACCCGTGTAATAATAAAATCACCTGACCATCCTTAGGGCCAGCTTCGCGATAAAAAACGTTGACGTCTCCAACCTTTTGCTGCTGATAACGAACCTGCATATGTTACATCTCCTTCGCTATTTTTTAATAACACGAACAACTAAAGATATCGTATAATACAATCATCTATTTGACTAACGAATATATTGAATGCTTACTATTTCAAAATGGAATATGAAAGGTTGATCCGATGTGATGGATGCATTAGAAGGACGTTTTTTTCTCGCTTTTATCGCTTTAATGGAAGAAAAAAGCTTCAGTCGAGCTGCTGAGCGTTTAGGTTATGTGCAATCTACTGTGACGACTCACATTCAGCAGTTAGAGAGAATTGTTGGACAAAAGTTGGTGCATCGCTATCCAAGGGGGATAGAACTGACGGAGGCGGGAAAGGTATTCTCCAAATATGCTTATCAGTATGTGCACTTGATTCAATCCCTTGATGAACATATCCATGAACTGGCAGAGCCATCTGGAACGATACGTATTCGAACACAAGAGTCTTTTTTCCTTACACGAATGTTGCCTTTCATTCAGGAATATACAAGTCAGAGGCCTAATGTGAATTTGCGTATAGAACACGGAACACATCAGGAGATTCTAAAAGGCGTTCTCGATTATGAGCTGGACTTTGGTATTGTGCCTGAGAATCCGAATCGACATGAACTTCTTTTTAATCCTATCTTGGAAGAAACAATTGTATTCGCTGCGTCGCAGACCATCACTCAGAACGTGAAAAAGTTTGGAGCGCATATCCTGAACCATCAACTTTTCATCAGCAACGGTACATCTTGTTTGTACCACACGTCGGCTATAGATGTTTTGAAGCAAGCTGGTATTACGGTTAAAGATGCTTTAGAGCTGCCTAGTCTGGAGATGATCAAACAATATGTGGGCTGTGGTAAAGGGTATGCTCTAATTCCTGAAATAGCAATCCGTAAGGAGCTACAAACAGGAGAATTGCAAATTCTTTCTTTTGCCCCAAAAATGACCTTTACTCACGGCCTGATTACTCATAAAAATCGAGAACACAGTGTGACTTGCAAAGGTTTTCAAGCTGCATTTATGGATTTTTATCATCGTTAAACCTTGTCCCTAGTATAGCGGCTTTTTTTATTTTAGGAATCAAATAAAAGGTCAAATCCTAATTGTTATGTGTCGGTCTAAATGATTGCGTGAAGCTCTTATTAACATCTTCATAATCGGTTGTTAACTGTTATGGTTCTAGACAGATAACAGTAAAAGCCAAAGAGCACAAGCAGAGGTTCATCCTACTTGGACTCTTTGGCAACAATTTAAATTATTTTTTACATAAACATATCTAGAATCAGGACACCAGCAAGTCCTACCAATGAAATAATCGTGACCATGACTGACCAGGTTTTTATCGTCTTACCTATAGTAAGATTAAAATACTCTTTGTAAATCCAGAAGCCTGCATCATTGACGTGAGAGAATGTTACGCTTCCCGCACCAGCTGCTAGAACCATAAGTTCTGGACTTACTCCTGTGGCAGCAACCAGAGGCGCGGCAATACCAGCTGCTGTCATACCAGCCACAGTTGCAGAACCAACGGCAATTCTCAAGATGGCTGCGATCAACCAAGTTAGAATGAGAGGAGATAGCGTGGAGCCTGCCATAAGATCAGAGATATATTGATCAATATGACTATCGATCAACACTTGCTTGAACGCACCACCACCAGCGATAATCAAGAGAATCATTCCGATTCCACTTACAGAATCACTTAGAGATTTCATAACCTCTGGCATTTTTTTGCCTAGGTTCAGTCCAAAAGTGAAAATGGCAACCAAGACAGAAATCAACAAAGCGACATTGGCATTACCGATGAAATTAGTTACAGATGAAAATGCTGATTCAGGTGCAAAGATCTCGACAAAAGTTTGAAGCGCAATCAAAATGACAGGTAGAAGTGCTGTGAAAAGACTGATTCCGAATTTAGGCAGCTCTTCTTCCTTAAATTCTTTTGGATTAAATAGACCTTTGGGGATATCGATTTCCAAGGCTTCTTTTTTAAATAACCTTGTATACACAGGGCCAGCAAGGATGAATGCAGGGATCGCAACAAGGATACCTAAGATCATCGTTAATCCGATATTGGCTCCAAAAACATTAGCAACGGCTGTAGGGCCAGGATGCGGAGGTACGAATCCGTGCATGGTTATAAGTGCTGCAATAACGGGCATTCCAAGATATAGAACAGGTACTCGTGCAGCTCTGGCGATGGTAAATACCAACGGAATTAACACGACCACTCCAGTTTCAAAGAATAAAGCGATTCCAACAATAGCTGCTGTAATAACGGCTGCCAGCTGAGTACGTTTTTGACCAAAGGCACTGATCATGGTTGTGGCAATGCGCTGAGCACCACCAGAATCGGTCATTAATTTACCGAGAATTCCTCCGAATATGATGATCATCGTTAAATGACCGAGTGTTCCGCCTAAGCCAGCTTCGATGGACTCGACAGCTTGAATCGGAGTCATTCCTTCCAGTAAGCCAACAGCTAAGGAAACAATAATTAATGATATGAAAGCGTTTAACTTAAAAGCCATCATTAATATAAGTAATATAATGACCCCTATTGTGACTGAGATAATTGGCATATAATTTCCTCATTTCTTTATTTGCTTGATATAAGAAACCGGATGATAAGGAGCGCACTAATTGTTTATATTGCTTTGTTATTAGTGTTGCTCCTCACAGTCTGGTCATACTAACGGGTTTCGAATTACTTCGTACTCAACATTTCAACAACTTCCCTTAGATCGGTTACAGTACCCACATTGCCAGGGAAGATGACATAGGAGATTCCTGGAAATTTACTTTCATCCCCGGTTGTCCACACGGGAATACCAGGTCGAATCTGTCCGGCAACGGTAGCTCGTTTAACTTCCAATCCGTTCGTTCCAATATCGCTTGAGGTAATGCCGCCTTTAGCAATGATATAGGATGGCCGTACTTCTAATCGTTTGACAATACTCGTAACTGCATCCGAAATTTTGACGGATAGTTTCAATTCATCTTCTTTTCTGTCCTCTCCAAGGTCTAATCGCTCTCTTTTGGTATAGACAGCCACATTTTTACCTTCGAGGATCAGTTGGTTGGTTGTCTCAACAACTCTGTTAAGCTCATTATCGAATTGATCGGGTTCCAGAACAAGATGAACGTTAAATTCAACAAATTCTACTACACTGGACTTTTTCAGTTCTTCAAACTGTTCCGTCGTTTTTTTGACATGTGATCCGATAATGACTAATCCGCCATGGTTTGTATTGTCACTCATCATTTCTGCACGCGTGAGCAGGCTTTTGTTACTAACGCCTCCCATGACCTTCGTAAGTGCAGCAGCACTTCTAAACATAAAATGTTTACCTTTATTGAAGGCTCGAATCAAAGCAATGGTGAAGACTTGAACATCCGAATAGTCAATTGCATTTACGATAACTTTATTGAAGTTCTCAACTTTTAACAACTGCTGTTCAATGAGATCAATGTGCATGGCACGAAGGCTTTCCAGCGAGATGTAAGTCATCTGATCCGCTTTATACTGCCCATTCGATTTTTCCTCTGCCCACGCACCTAAATGTGATTTGGTGTAACCAAAGGTGCGATCTTTGGCGAATTCAGTTTCTCCTGCTGGAACCAATTCCGTATCATATTGAACATAGTGCACATTGTCGATGGTGAAGCGTCCGCCTTCTTTGAAAAAGGGGAGGAGTATTTCACCGTCAAACCGTATATTGGACTTAGCTTCAACGGTGTCTTTTAACACTTCAGTTTCAAGTGGATAGTGACCTCGAAGTGTAGAATCACCACGGCTTATAATCGTAAATTCGCGATTGTTTCTTTTCGCAGCTTCTACAATATTTGCAGCAATTTCCTGGTGTGCTTTTGTCGTCTCAGTAGCTGTAAACCCACGTGAGTTGGTGAGGATAAAGAACATCGAATTGTCTTCCTGAAATCCTCTGTCGATACTATCCACGGACCAGTCCGTATAGACCGAGATGCCATGTACAGTTTGAACACCGGTTGGATCATCATCCAAAACGATAATTTTACGATTAAAGTGTTGAAGCTCTTGATTAATCATTCCATGAATAAGGTTCGTATCAGGAGAAGGAATTCTACTGAAAACCTCTTCTACAGACCGGTTATTTGTTTTCATAGCCAAGACCCCTTACTTCGACATTTGCTAATTTTTCATAATACTGTACGATCCCGCCGTGGTCGTCCATTAATTTCCCGTCAACCTTCAGGGCATGGAACATTTCTAACAAGTGGCTGGACAGGGGAAGAGGTACACCAATCTCATGAGCTGTGTCCATTACGTTGGTAATATCTTTCATGTTGATCGCGATTGTACCTCCTGGAGCAAAGTTTCTTTCCAGAATGAGTGGAACTTTGGCATCAAGAACCGCACTGCCTGCTAACCCACCTCGAATCGCCTGATACATTTTCTCAATATCAATCCCAGCTTTAGCAGCCAGGACAAGCGCTTCGGACATTGCAGCAATATTTAAATTAACAATGATCTGGTTAGCGAGCTTCGCAGTAACTCCGCATCCACTATCTCCAACCAAGGTGACCGCCGTCCCCATATCAAACAAAACGGACTTAGCTGCTTCGAATACGCTTTCTTTACCGCCGACCATAATTGCTAAAGTACCATCAACGGCTTTTGGTTCTCCGCCGCTAACGGGTGCATCCAAGAATCCAACGCCTTTTTTTGCTGCTTCTTCTGCAAGAGCGATGGAAACGGCAGGAGTGATGGAGCTCATATCAATAATAATGGAGCCTTCTTTTGCTCCGGATAAAATACCTTGTTCACCCAAAACAACAGCTTGCACATGTTGGGATGCAGGGAGCATCGTAATAATAATTTCGCATTTCTCAGCGATTTCTCTGGGTGAGGAGGCTGCAGTTGCACCGGAGTCTAGCAATATTTGAACCGCTTCCTGATTGAGATCATTAACGGTTAATTCGTGTCCTGCTTTTCTGAGATTAAGAGCCATCGGTTTGCCCATGATTCCGAGTCCAATAAAACCAACTTTTTTAGCCATGATATTTCCTCCTAATACTTTTGTGAGCGAGGGCTTCTATGCCCATGATTGAATATATTCAGTTGACGAAATGTGAAGAATGAAGAAGCGACTTGACGAAAGGATGAAATAATTTATCGGCAACCGCTTACATCGTTGATTGCGTTTTCATTGTATACTAAAATTTTAAAATTGTATACATTAAAATATATTTTTGTATACAATTTTTGAAGTTTCGTATACTTTTATTGGTGTATATCGTTTATTGGAATGATTTTATGAACATAATTTGGTACTATATTGATATGAGAAATGAGACAGAGGTGAAGTTTGTGCATGAAAATAATAGTTCACGACCGGCGTACCATCAATGTTATGAAATTCTTCGAGACAAGATTTTAAACGGGGAGCTTCCGAGCGGTACGAAGATCGTTGAAGAAAAGCTCGCTACAGAGCTTGGAGTGAGCAGAACTCCCATAAGAGATTCGATACGTAAGCTGGAAAACGAAGGATTAATTGTTCAAAAAAAAGTGGTTAAACCTACGGAAAAGGATTTACGTAATTTGTTTAATGTTCGGATATTGCTCGAAGGGTACTCGGCCAAATGTGCAGCGAATTTTTTGAAAGACAACGAGATTGAAGAGCTGTATAAGTATGTGGAGATCGGGAGAACGGGGACAAAAGATGAGATTATGTCCGCCAACGAGAGTTTCCATAACGATATTGTAAAAGCGAGTAATAATCCGCTGATGATTGATATTATAGACCGGATGCAAGCCATCATTTATCTGTTTAGAAAAACAGTTGTGATCTATAATCGTCCTCATCTTATCGATGAGCATGAAGAAATTTACGAGGCAATTAAGTCTAGAAGCGGTGAGCGAGCTGAGGAGCTAATGAAAAAGCATCTGGAAAACGACTTGAACTTTTATCTACATGTAATGAGCAACCAGTGAAGAGTTGTCTTCTGAGTTAAATAAAATCCTTTTACAAACATTGTCAATGCGCTATAATACATTTACTACGTGGATTACTCATGAAAAAAAGTGAAATGCTGTTAATTCACTACGGAGTTTAAGGGTTCAACCTAGGCTCGTCATCATCCTGAGCCGATGATTACATAATGCATAATGGAGGTATTATTATGGTCAATAAGAAAGTTTCCACAATCCTTAGTACTGCTCTAATTGTCTCTATGATGGCGGCAGGTGTGATCATCACTTTTCAAGGTAAAACAACGTTAGATGTAGCTAAAACAGCCGGTGATAAAAAAGTTGAAGTGATTAAAGGTATTCAAAGCGCCTAGTGTGTTAGGCAACCGAATGCTGAAAGTGATTAGAACTTCAAACACAATGATAATACATGAATGAACCTCAGCTTGGCTATCCTCGCTGGGGTTTTTCATGATCTTTATTTCTAGAATGAGTCTTCCAAACGGACAAAGGAATTTCCAGCATTATTTTATGTACAGGGATGAAGCGAACGAATGCCTATGCGTTCTATGAACATAATGATTATGAGAAAGATTCATACTGCTTTGACAAAGTTATTAAAATTGACTGATCGACAGATTACCTTATATTAATGAAGAATTACTGAGGAAATTCCTATCATATTGGAGGTATTTATGAAGTTTATAACTGCTACTGTAGAATATCTTCCTGCCATCGTTCGGTTGTTAGCAGACGACGAATTAGGTGCTACTCGAGAGCGCTATGAAGAACCATTACCCCTAGCATACATTGAGGCTTTTGCGAAGATTGAAGAACAGATCGGCAATTCAATAATCGTTGCTATAGATAAGGAGGAAGTGATCGGTTGTTTACAGCTCACGATTATCCCGGGGATAGCAAGATTGGGTACAACACGAGGCCAGATTGAAGGTGTTCGTGTCAGCAATGATTATAGAGGTAAAGGTGTGGGTGAATCTCTATTTAAATATGCCATCGATCAGGCTAAAGCTAAGGGATGTGAAATGATTCAATTGACGACAGATAAGAAGCGTAAAGATGCGCACAGATTTTATGAACGTCTTGGATTTGTTGCTAGTCATGATGGGCTGAAGCTAGTAATCAGTAATGAGTAAAGTCAAGGAACGTTTGGAGTACAATTATTGAGTTGAAAAATAATGCTTAATCAAATATCCAAAGCCAGCCGTCTTCCAAATGCAGGATGCTATTCATTTTACATACACAAATGACGATAATGCATCTGTAATTAAAAAATGAGAAACAGGTGATATGATTTGCTTCATGTAAAACGATTGATACCTTTAGTAGTGTTCCTACTGCTCAGCAGCATTCTTGCGGGAACAGTCTCTGCAAACAACTTTCAAAAACTACCAAAACCAGATTGGACTTTTTCCATACCGGATGGTCACGAGTATGTGTCAGACAGTAACGTCCGGATCGCAGATCAAACATTCCACTTTATGAGTATGGACAATCAGATGTACAATCTTGACAAGAAGACAGGAAAGCAATTATCCAAGACCGATTATACCGCAGGAAGCAACCTAATTTTTAGTTTTTTCGGTACATATGCACAAGTCGCACCAAACGGTAATGTTTATATCCTCACTTCGATTAGAAATAGTTCAGGAGTTGTAAAACCACGTCTAACCGCATACCATCCGAATGGGAAGGTTTTGTGGACTAAGTACTTTGACGAGAAAATCCGTTCCTTATCTGGGATATCCATCATGCCTGATGGAAATTTATTTGTTTATCTGGAAACGGCTTCTGAACGGGTGACTAGTTATCGGTATAGTCCACAAGGCAAATTTTTGGGTAAAAACAGTTGGAATGCATCCATTCTTTACGGTTTTGTCAATGGTTTACTTGAAACTACCAACAGAACAAGCAAGACATCCAGCCGTATGACATATTATGATTTTAAAATGAAGCAGCAATTTCAGTACCATTTCGACTTCAAAGAAGGTATGTTTTCAGGGTTAGGATCCGATGGTTTACTTCATTTCCAGAAGAATCACGGGAACAATGTCATAAGTTTTACCGCCAAAACTACGAAGGGGAAAGAGGTATGGACCCAAAAAATCAGCAATGTGAGTTACTATGATGATATGGAAACATCGATGACGGTGAAAAAAAACGTGTTTTCGAATGGATTCACAGGGATACAGTCTAATGGCAACTTTTTTATTATTGATCACAAAGGTGTCATGCAGACTGTACCTGCCTCAGCCAAAATGTATCAAACTGCGCCGGATGGAACCGTCATGCTGGTTGAGGACTCAAAAATATCCATCTATCAGACAAGCGCGTCTGCACGCACCAAAGTGAAATTACTTCATACTGTTAATACTTCTGAACTTAGTGAGTCAGATCCCACGTTTGTATATGAAGGTGCAGGTATTATTTATGTGATGACTGATAACGCTCAGATAAACCGTTTTGATTTGAATAAGCAGCTCTAGTACATCGTGCCTCACTCAAGTAAATAATCGTTCCAAATCAAGTCGCTAATTTGGCGACTTTTTTATTTTGCACAACTCATCTGTGACCCCATTTTTAGGAACTCACTTGACCTTAGGTCTATCTCAAGTCGTATGGTTCATGTCGGATTTTCAAATGTAAATAACATTGAGATGTATTCAGGAGGGGATACCATAAATGTACATCGACGAATAGGAAGGATCTTTGGCCTGAACTTGGCAAGTTTGTTTTGGCGGTAATTTCCACTATGCATAATAAGGATGCTTTACTATAATGCAACAGGGAATACGCAAGCGATTATTCTTAAATAGACTATAAATGAGGTACATATGTGATTAACTGGTTATGGACGATTTATCTGGGATTACTTGGAACAGCATCCCTCGGTTATTTGCTAAAGGGGAAATACGGAACAACACTGGGGAAAGTCGATTTTGTTGTATCTGTCATCACTTGGTTTGGATTGTTAGGGTATGTTAAACACATTCAATGGTTGAATCCTCTTGCTTGGAAAGTAATCACAATTTCAGCGTTGTTGTGGGAGATACTATTCGCAATGTTGCTTAAGGATCACCAAGGCGAAGAAATATTAGAAGAAATTTCAATAGGAAAGAGAAGATGGATAATGCTCGTCACATTGGTTATCACACTTGCTCCTCTTTACTATGGGTTGTTCAGATATTCTTTTATGTAAAAGTATCATGCTGATGAAGTCGCTATTTAGCGGCTTTTTTATTTGAATGAAGAAATATCCAATAGAATTGTATGGTATTAGTGATATAAATAAGAGAATTGTGATATAAGTAGAACTTTTCAGATCTTACAATGAACTCGTAATCGAATATTCATTTCATCGAAGAGAGTGTAAACGCTTAAAGTTCATCTCTATGTTGAAATGGATAGACCAAGGTATGCAGGTAGATAGGAATTAGAACATGGGAAATCCGTATTGGTAGAGAAACCAGCTTGCGTTAATGATGTCTCCAGAGCTCCGGTTGATAAATCCTGATCTTGTCGGAGGTGGGCTTCTGGATACAGGCGTATACAACCTTCACTTCGTGGAGGAATTGTTGGGGAAATTACCTGTAGATCTGACAGGCTTTGCAACCATGAATTCTGATGAACACCATGTACAAGTGGACGAACAAGCCACGTACATTGCTAAATACGATAAAGGTGAGCTTGCTGTAATGAGTAGTGGTGTGAGAACAGATATGGCTGGTGTAGCGATGATCTATGGAACACAGGGCTTCATTGAAGTACCAACGTTCTGGAGACCTATTACGATAAAAGTCATGAAGAATGGAGAGTTAACGACGTATGATGAGCCTGTACCCAGCATATAGACGGGATTGAGGATAAAGGCTTTCAGTATGAAATAGCTCATGTGAACGAATGTATTAGACAAGGTCTTAAGGAATCACCGACTATGACGTGGGACAAGAGTCTAGGTGTGATTAGACAGTGTGATGAATTACGGAAACAATGGGGTCTGCAATATCCATTTGAGAGATAGTCGCAATTAAACGTGATTAAGGAGAGATATCAATGAGCAACGAGCAAATCATTCATTCTGTTGTATTTTCACTTAAGCATGAGAAGGGATCAGCAGAAGAAGCGAAGTTTATACAGGATGGGAAATCCATGTTGAGTAGCATACCTACAGTAAACCATTTTCAAGTCTTTCGTGAGATCAGTCCTAAAAATAATTATGATTTTGGATTCTCTATGGTCTTTCACAATAGAGAAGATTATGAAGCGTATAATGCGCACCCAACGCATGTTGAATTTGTCTCCAACCGTTGGGAGAAGGAAGTTACACAGTTTATGGAAGTAGATTATGGAACGCTAGAATAAAGAGTTAACCTAAGGTGTTTAAGGACTTTAAGGACAATAACGCTTGCTAAGCATCACAAAGAATTGTAAATGCAAAAGAGTAGCTCCTTTGAGGGACTACTCTTTATTAATTTGATTGAAGATTCTTATAATTCTTGATTTATCTATTTCATTCATAATAGATTGCGTAAGGGATGTATTGTATATCACTTTACATATTGATCAAGTGATGTGTAAATATATTGACACAGAAAATGCAGAAATGGTTAGCTTAGACTGGGGTGATGAGGATTGTGTTGAAATTTTGGGGATTTATGCTGGTAGGAGTAAGTATAGCTGTACTAGGTATTGTAGCAGGGAATGTGCGACCCTCAGCTGAATCGGCAGTTAGTACTCAATATTATGTGGCGACGAGTGGCAACGACTCCAATCCGGGCACTAAGAATGCACCATGGAAGACGCTACAGCATGCGGCCAATAAGGCTGTACCAGGTAGCAAAGTCAATGTTCGGGAGGTATATACAATCAGAAGCTGAAAATCACACGTTCGGGTTCCGCTTCCCAAGGTCCTATTGTATTCTCGAACTATGGTAAGGAGAAAGTCATCATTGATGGTACCGGACTTTCCGTTGATGGGATCGAGGGGCTTATCGAGATGCAAGATGTGAATTACATTACCGTTCATGGATTTGAGATTCGTAACTACAGTACGACGTCCAGAAACAGCGTACCTGTCGGAATTTACGTCCACGGTTCAGGTGGCTTCATACATCTGTCTAACAACAAGATCCATCGTATTCAGAATACGGCCAAGCCAGTAGGCAGCGATTTGATTGGCAGGGATGCTCACGGTATCGCAGTATACGGCACAGAAGCTCCTGCATCTGTTCATGATATTACGATTAATGGCAATGAATTATACAATCTTGTACTAGGCACAAGTGAAACGCTGGTGTTGAACGGGAACGTGGATACCTTTGCAGTGACAGACAACCTCATTCATGATAACGACAACATCGGGATTGATATCATTGGTTTTGAGGGGATAGCACCGAATACAGCTTATGATCAGGCTCGTAATGGACTGGTAAAGGGCAATCGAGTATATAACATATCTTCCAACCAAAATCCTTCTTACGGTAAGAAGGTTCCGAACAACAGTAATTCTGCTGGAGGGATATATGTAGATGGCGGAAAAGACACGATTATTGAACAGAATTACAGCTACAATAACGACATTGGCATTGAAATTGCCTCCGAGCATGCTGATAGAGCTACCAGCAATATTACGGTTCGCAGCAACCTGATCTACAACAATCGACAGACCGGTATCGCTATGGGGGCTACGACAATCAGCGCGGTTCGACAGTGAATTGCAAGGTAGTGAACAACACCGTTTACAAGAACGATACTTTAGGGGGCGGTAGCGGCCAAATTTTTGTTCAGTACGATACAAAAAACAACATAATTAAGAACAATATCTTGGTGGCCAGCCTGACAAATGTGTTGATTTACAACGAGTATCTCAAGAATGCAGGAAACGTCGTCGATTATAATCTATACTTCACTTCTGATGGTAGTGCTGACGCATACTGGACATGGAAAAATAAAAATTACACCAGCTTTTCAGCGTATAAAACAGGTAGCGGTAACGATGCACATTCTTTGTTTAACGATCCGAAATTCGTTAATGTCGACAGAGCCGACTTCCATCTCCAACCATTGTCTCCAGCGATCCAAGCAGGTTCAATGGGGAGCGCGATCAACGGAACCCAAGACATGGACGGGCAGATAAGAGTACAAGGCAACTCTGTAAACATCGGTGCATATGAGTAAAATCCGTACATCTCACATAGCGCACTATTTTGGATCAGTCCTGATTGCAGCTTGAAAACACATGCTCACGAAGGAATCGTAAAATCGAATGAATAGATAACCCACAATGAACCATTTCTCATTGTGGTTTTTTTATTAAATGAATCTATCTACATGTTATTAATTTTGATCCATTTACATTTCTACTTTCATACAATTGTTCGTTTTGTGCTATTTTCTCATCGTGATAATCCTAACGTGCAACTCATCCAGTAAGTTAAAATGAAATTACTTAAGGCAAGAAAGGGTTGTTGACGCGAATCCGGAAATCTCAATTTCTAGAGTGTGAGTCTTTAAAAATTTGAAACTCACTACGATTAGGGAGGAAGACTTTAATGTATACATTTAAAAAATATCAAAAACCTGAGATTTTGCAAAATCATTTGAATCTTGGAGGGAAAATCCTGCAGGAGAAAAGATTGAATTAACAAGTTTATATGTTACACGCAATGGTAAACCTACGATTCCGGTCATGGGCGAATTTCATTATTCCAGATATGATCGAAGCGATTGGTATGAAGAGCTGTGTAAAATGAAAGCAGGCGGAATTACGCTTGTATCTACCTATGTGTTCTGGATCTACCATGAAGAGATCGAAGGGGTATTCGACTTCTCCGGTGACAATGATCTTCGTGCTTTTATATTGGAGTGTAAGAAGGCCGGGCTTGAAGCCGTCATAAGAATTGGACCATGGGCACATGGCGAATGCAGGAACGGCGGACTCCCGGATTGGCTGCTCAAGAAACCATTTAAGCTGCGTGATAACAATCCAGAATATCTTAAGAAAGTACGTATCTTTTATGAGAATATTTCTAAGCAAGTACAAGGACTTTTCTATAAAGATGAAGGAAACATCATTGCCGTGCAGTTAGAGAACGAGTTAACCAATGATGCTGAGCATCTAGCCACGTTAAAAGAAATGGCTGTGGATTGTGGCATGATTGCTCCGATCTATACGGTAACTGGATGGAATGCTGTTGAGGGAGCACGCATTCCAGTTGATGAGGTGTTTCCTGTATTCGGTGGATACTGTGATGCTCCGTGGGACGACCACCTAAATCAACTTCCGCCTTCTCCTCATTATTTCTTTACGGGTATGAGAAATGACACAGGCATAGGTGCGGATCTCCTTCCTCAAGAGATCGAAGATGATGGCCAATGGCGATTACCGTATGAACGATATCCATTTGCAACCTGTGAATTGGGTGGTGGTATTCAAGTTACACATCACCGCAGACCCATAATTAAAGGTATGGATATTTATAGCATATCGCTTGTAAAGATTGGTGATGGTAACAATCTGATTGGGTACTATATGTACCATGGTGGAACCAATAAAATTGGTAAGCTGTCTACTTTCCAGGAATCAAAAGCCACAGGTTATCCGAATGATTATCCCATTCTTTCATATGATTTTCAGTGTGCATTATCCGAGTATGGAGAAGTTCGAGAGCAGTACAGACTGCTGAATATCCTGCACTTGTTTGTACAGGACTTTGAGGAGACACTCGCACCGATGACCAGAGTAGAAGCTGAGAATTTGGTTTCAAGAGAGGATACGACATCATTGCGATATGTGATGCGCACAGATGGTGAGAGTGGATATGTATTTGTTAACCATTATCAAAGGCTTTCTGAGCTTCAGGATGTGCGGAACGTTGTCATTGATACAGGCAGTGTCATATTCCCATCGTTTGATGTATGTGGAGAAGTAAGCTTCTTCATGCCGTTCCGTATGGAGCTGTCAGGTATTATTCTCGACTATGGCACAGTGCAACCGTTATGCAGAGAAGAAGATACCTATTTCTTTGCGCAAATTCCTGGAATTACACCAGAATATCAATTTAGTGATGGACAGAACATAACAACTCAGGCGGGACTTGAATCTGCATTTCAGGTCAACGGCACTACAGTTGTTACACTGAGTTGGGATCAGGCACGATATCTGCGCAGACTGGATGGGGAGCTTTATGTAGGTGATGGATGTGATCTGTACAAAGCTGCTGACGAAATTCGTTCTGTGGAAGAAGGTGAATTTCAATATTGGTATTGGAATGGTGCAGGATTTGATCCAAATTCTATTCAGCAATCTTATACGGAACCTGCTATTACGTACGACAATGTGGAACAGCCTCCTTTTGATCCAAAACATACAGAGCAGCTCCATATTGGCGGGGAGCGAAAAGTCCAATGGCAAAAAATCTCCGTTACAGGACCTGAAGGCTTCGTAAATATTGATTATTATGGCGATGTAGCACAGATTTACGCAGATGAAGAACTCGTTGCTGACAGTTATTATTACGGAGATGTGTGGAGAGTACCAGCAAGATTGCTGGACGGTAAAGAATGTTATCTTGCGGTATCGGAAATGCGAAACGATTTCTATCGGGAGTTTGAGATCAAGAACCGCTAAGGATGTAATACAGCAGATCGAAAGGAAGCAAGTAATTAAATAAACAATATTCTTGAATTTATTGAAACCAGATTCCTACATTTAAAAGGAGTCTGGTTTTATTTAATAATGGTATAATTTTAAAAGAGTCTAAGATTAGAACACAACATCCATTCAGATTACAGTACTACAGAACAGTATTGTTGTCTCGCTTTGAAGGAGAGATCTAAGAGGAGCATGCTACCATTCAGGCTTTATCATAATAAAGGTAAAATCGAATTACCATTGTCATTATATAGCTGCGGATTACATCACCAGCACATGATGCATCGGCCTATTGGTTATCCAACATTTCAATGCATGATTTGTTTTGCAGGATCAGGTGCCTTTCACTTTGAAAACACGCCTTATATCAAGATGAAAAGGGGAGATATCTTATTTGTGCCAGGCAAACTAGCTCATGACTACGGTCCATCTGCAACTGAACCCTGGTTATTAGGGTTTATGGGAATTGAGGGAAGCTTTGTTGAGACCCTTGTTAACACACTACAACTTCCAATAATGAAACCAATCTCAGTGAATGAAGTTAAGATACAGCAGCTTGAATCCGATATCAGGGAGCTATGGCATGTAAGTGAACATGAGGTGAGCGACCCATATCATGTGGCCTCTACGAAAATATATAGTATGTTGACGTACATCGCTACAACGACTCACAGTGAGAAGCCTATGCAAAACTATCGAAGCAGCACGAGTGCCAAAGAAATGCTTCGCGCCTCGGTTCAATATATGGAACAGCATTATATGGATGACTTAAGCCTCGCTAATATTGCAGATACGGTCGGTTATTCCAAGCAACACTTTCAACGCAAGTTTAAAGAGATATATGGCGTGAATCCCAGCCACTATCTTCAACGCCTTCGATTGCTCAAGGGGGCAGAGCTTCTAACAGAGCATTCTGAGCTATCTGTAGGTGAGGTTGCGACAATGGTAGGTATGGAATTAAACTATTTTGTACGAATATTCAAACGAGTGCATGGGATTACTCCCGCCAAATATCGATACACGGTGTAATACTCTATGGTTTTCAGAGTCTTTTTATCCTTGAGAGTCATTTAATTATTGAAGTCGCTATTCTAGCGGCTTTTTTTGTTATTTTAATTGTTGGAATGGACATGAAAACGATGCTCGTATTCCCTGATTTCGATCAAGGTCATAGATCGACGCTTATACAAGGTTGTAATTATGTAAATTTCAGTTGGAAATGATGATTTTACCCTGATGTAATGATTTGTAGAATAAGGATATTAAGTAGAACAAGGAGAGGTTTCCATGACAAAACCAGATGTCTCGCATCATCCTCAGATACCGGGCTATAGTTATAAAATCAATGATCCATTCTGGTCGCACTATATTGAACTAGTTCGCACTGTTGTTGTTCCCTATCAGTGGGAAGCACTCAATGATCGTATCGAAGGGACTGAACCCAGCCGAGCCATTCGGAATTTCCGCATTGCTGCAGGGGAGGAAGAGGGCGTTCATTATGGCATGGTATTTCAGGATAGCGATGTTGCAAAATGGATTGAGGCAGCTGCATACCTGCTCTCTGCGAAGCCCGACCCTGAACTGGAAGTCCTTGTAGATTCCGTTATTGAGACCATAGCCCGAGCACAGCAAGCTGATGGCTATCTGAATACGTATTTTACCCTGCGTGAACCTGGGGCGCGCTGGACGAACCTCGCCGAGTGCCATGAACTCTATTGTGCAGGACATATGATTGAGGCTGGTGTGGCGTATTATCATGCCACGGGCAAGCGTAATCTATTGGATGTAGTTATTCGTTTGGCAGATCATATAAACAGCGTGTTTGGAACAGAGCCGGGACAATTGCCAGGTTATGATGGACATCAGGAGATTGAACTTGCTCTTTTCAAACTGTATGAGACGACAAAAGAAGAGAAATATCTTGAATTAAGCAGATACTTTCTGGATCAGCGGGGAGCGCGTCCGCATTTTTTTGTAGAGGAATGGGAGCATAGGGGGCGTTCTATCCATTTTGGCGAATTGGACATGGTACACCGGCACTCTTACTCCCAGTCGCATCTCCCCATTAGGGAACAATCAACAGCGGAAGGCCATGCGGTTCGACTGGTGTACATGTGTGCGGCTATGGCGGATGTAGCTGCAGAGACGGGAGATACATCGCTGAAAGAAGCCTGTGATCGATTATGGAACAACATCGTAAGCAAGCGAATGTACATTACGGGAAGCATTGGTTCATCAGCTAAAGAAGAAGCATTTACAGGTGATTATGACCTACCGGGAGATACGGCTTACGCAGAGACCTGTGCTTCAATTGGCCTGATCTTTTGGGCAAAGCGCATGCTGCAACTGAATCAAGATAGCCGGTACGCAGATGTTATGGAACGAGCTCTATATAATACGGTGATTAGTGGAATGTCCCTGGATGGTCAACGTTTTTTCTATGTGAATCCACTTGAAGTCGATCCGGAGATTCAACGTGTCAATCCTAATTATGCCCACGTGCGAACACGCAGACAAGGGTGGTTTGGTTGTGCCTGCTGTCCGCCGAACATTGCACGATTACTTGCCTCATTGGATCAATATGTATTTACTCCGGCTGTGGAACAGGCCACGTTGTATGTGCAGTTGTATATTGGCGGAGAAGGGGAATTCAGACTTAAAGATAAAAGAGCAGCGTTAACCATGATGTCTGACTATACATCCACCGGAGAAGTGAAGTTGATTGTTCAGCCCGATTCTTCGGAAGGAATGGAGTTTACGATAGCTCTGAGAAAGCCGGATTGGTGCGCGATTCCTGAGCTGTGGATTAATGGGGAGAAGACAGAACAAGATGGGTGTACTTTTGAATCAGGTTACATGAAGGTGACTCGTAAGTGGAAAGCCGGCGATGAGATCAGGCTCCACTTCCCTTTGGAGTTGCTGCGGATGAAAGGTCACGATCACATCAAATCCACTTTCGGAAAAGTAGCCATACAGCGGGGACCATTTATGTATTGCCTCGAAGAAATCGACAATGGCCGCGGATTGCATCGTATTCAGCTGCCGCGAGATGCCAAGTTTTCTATTGACAGCAGGGAGTTAATGCCTTTGGGGATTCCGGCACTTACAACGATTGGTCGGAGAATGGTATCCGACAAAGACTGGGGAACACATTTATATCGCAGTGATGTTCAATGGGATACACGGTCTGCCGAACTTCGCTACATTCCATACTTTACTTGGGCGAATCGGGATGAAGGAGAAATGCGGGTGTGGATTCCGGAGTGCGAATAAAGGGATTATCTATCTAAAAACAAAAGAAAGCGCCTGCTTTACCTAGAGATCGCATTGCAAGATAACGCAATTTCTGGTGAGTAGACGCTTTTTATTTTTCAGAGCATCAGTCCTGAATGAGTCGTCGAGTTAGTTTCTGTGTTAGTGAACTTGCTGCGGAAGTTGGAAGGAGAGATACCCTCTCTTTTGGCAAAACAGGAAGAGAAGTAGGACACATGATTGAAGCCAATCTCTTCGGCGATTCGGGCAACGGGCCAGGTGGTTTGCAATAGTAACTTTTTGGCCTGTTCGATTCTGTAATACAGCAGATACTCCATAGGCGTCATCCCATAAACTTTCAGCATGCTGCGTGCGAGATAGTTTGGATGGTAGTTGAGTTCCTTTTGCAGCATCGGATTGGAGATCGGTAGAGGGTAATTGTGACGGATGTAGAGTTCGACTTTCTCGGCAATCCTGATGGCGGCAACATCGGACAGTGAGGACAGCCCAAGATCCATATGCTGCATAAATTGCTGAAAGCTCGCCTGTCTTTTCCAATTGCGCATGGACTGAGGCTCCTGATCAAGCTGAGAAAAATGCTCCAGCAGTTCCATATCTTTAGTTGCAATGCGAATATGTTTGGGGATGAAAATGGAACAGACATCACAGTGATTCAGATACGCGTTTACCTTATGTGTCTTGATTAATTCAGCCTGATGGGCGAGGCATTCGTCCATGTTCGAAGATTCTCTCCAGCTGCCATAAGTTTGAAAATGAATCCAGATCATTTCCGTTTCTTCCTTACATGCAGCGTAGCCGTAGTGATGACCATCGGGCTTAAGAATCAGTGCCTCGCCTTGCTTCAGAAGCCATTCTGTCCCGTTCTCACTAATGGCGAGTGAACCGCGTGTAACGACAATTAGGTCGAAGACACCGATGTCACTGCGACTGATGTGATATTCACCGGCTTCGTAATAAGCACGTCCACAATCAATGAAATACGGAATAGGTGGAGTGATGAAATGAAGAATGGGCGAGTCCAATCCGGCACCTCCGATCAGGTTGAAATATTTAAAATTCATGTTGGCATCGATCATTTATTTTTCATGATACAACAAGTATCATTGAAAATAAAGCGCTTACGAAGTTCAGTTTTCTATTCATTCAGCACTACTTCATCTCAGGACTCACAGTCGGTGGGGCACTCAATGCTCATCAGAAGGGAGGCTTCTACTTAAACGAAAGCATGCACGTCATTTTCTATTGATCGGTCAAAAGTATTTCGTAGAGGGCACTTTACTTACCGGTTTAAAAGAATTAATCGCCTAATGCATATGATCACATATATACAGGAGGTTACGATGACAATGATTTCGAAGAAGTGGAAGTCGCTTATGATCGCGCTACTACTGGCAGCTTCAAGTCTGCCATTGCAGGTTAGCGCTCTGCCAGAGGTCGCGGCGGCTGCAGTAAAGAATGATATTTCAAACTCTAGCCTATCTGCCAAAGTTGGGGATTTAGGCCAGATAGAAGAGCTCTATATCAACAACAACCCTACCAATAAACAGGGAAAGCCAATCAATTTCGTTCTACCTAACACGACATCACCGCAAAATGGTACTCAGCACCAGTGGATGGGTGAAATGATCTTCTCTTACCGTACGGGTGCTAGCGAAGAATTCCCTGATAACAGGGATGGTTTTGTAGAAGTTGATACCAATAAGACATTGGCCGCCGGAGGGTCTACACAATATTCGACGATCAATCCTAATAACCCCTATTTTAACAAGTCAGCATCAGCAGATGGCAAGAAGGTAGAAGTCAACTTTATCGGACAGAACCTGGACTCTACGGTTCAGCGGGTAATGAAGGGCTTCGATGTGAAGTCAGTTTTTGATATGGAGACCAATGACGGTTCAATGCTGTGGGAAATTACGGTGAAGAACAAGAGTAACCAGTATATAGAATTCGGGGATATTGGCTTGCCGATGCCTTGGAATAACAAATACCAGACCTTATCTGATACGTATGACGACCGTGTGACAGTGCATAATTTTGCAGGTGCTGACAGTGGATATTCTTATGCCATCCGCACGAGTGGTGAGGGGAACTATATGCTCTTCACTCCGGTGCCGGAGAGCGGCGCTCGAATTGAATATGTGGATTATTGGATGCATGAGGCGGGAGAGTTACGTGCTGCAGATACATTTAAGAATTGGACCGGGGACAGTGGCGGTTGGTATCCAGGGTTGAACGTGCTCTATATCCACTCCAAAGACATTCAAAAAACCGGACGTGGTTACTTTACCGATGCTTCCAGTCTCGTTCTCGGGCCGGATGAGTCCAAGACGTATAAGTTCAAATTTTCAGCGGTCCGTGGAGGCGACAATACGTCGCAGGAAAGTGCCCAAAGCCCTAATAACAGCTCGACCTCGATGGAAGACCGTGAAGCCAATCTCCGCTCCATTCTATATAAATCAGGCATGATTGATGCCGTAGCGGTGCCGGGCTTCCAGACTGCGATTAATATGCCTGTAAAGCTTGATCTGCATTATGACGACAGTATCGTTGATGTACAGTCCATCAATATTCTGAATGTGGATGAGAATGATCCGTTTGATGAAGCGCATATTCCGGATATCAAGCCTGGGAAGAGTAGGCAGGAAATGGTTGACAACTCACGGAGCGGACGGGGACTGCCTAATGGGAACCCCGGCTATAACGAGTCAATTGAGTTTGTGGAGACTAAGATTGTAAATGGTGAGCAGCATCATATCTATTCCCTTCAGTTTGATTCGATTGGCAACAACAGCGTGCGTGTTGAATATAAGCTGAAGGACGGCAGCGAATGGGTGGATAAATTCACTCAATTTGAATTCAATGTTCTAGCCGAGCTGGATGCAATCTCGGATGCCCACTCCGAATTCATGGTCGAGCAGACACAGGACATGAACCCTGAAAGTCCGACTTATGGTAACTATTTCGATTGGTATCTTTCGAGCGGCAAGGATCTCAACATAAACCATTGGGGAGATGACTGGAGCCATGACAACATCAACTTCATGACAATGAAGAACTATTTGGCTCCTAACCCTGATGAAATTCGCTCTATCGAGACATACCTGATTGACTTCATGTGGGAAAGATACATGAAGAATACGCAGGATAGCTATATCGTTGCGAACTGGCTAAAAGACTCTGGGGCGTATACGGACAAAGATAAGCCCTATACACGTACATTCTCTGAAATTATGGAAGCTACCGGATTCTTCAACATGTACCGGATTCAGAAGGCGTATCCTAATCTCATCGAGTATCGGGAATCACCTCAGTTTTATCTGGAGAAGGCATATAACATCTATTATAAGCGTGTTTCAACCGGAGCCATCGGATTCTATGGCGAGCAGCAAATCCCAGATATGATTGAAGCACTGAAGGAAGAGGGGATGCAGACTGAGTCAGCCAATCTGCAGAAGAAGTTTGCCCTCGACAAGGGAAGGAATATGACAAGAGCCGCGTATCCTTATGGTTCGGAATTTGAATATGACAATACTGGCGAAGAAGGGGCTTATGCAGCAGCGAAGGCGCTACGTACGTACTATCCAACAGACACACTTACAGGTGCTGCAGAGAAAAGTATGGAAATGGCCGACTGGAAAACACGTGCCATGCGCGGGATACAGCCTACCTGGTTCCACTATTCTGTGCCTGTCTTCCGCGGCGGAGAAGGTTGGTGGAATTTCCAATACACTGCGTCTTTAGCAGGATACATCATGGATGATTGGCTCCGATATGAGAATGATGGCAGGACGGTGGAGCAGAAGGCAATTGCACAGCAGCGTAATTACGCTGCGAAGATCTCAAACTTCAATGCTGTCAATATGGGTCAGATTTCGGCAAATTCAGTGGGCAGTACCTCTTGGCGATATTCGATGTATAAGGGAGGCACAGGAACTAAAGACGTATACGATGGCGGATCACGCGTCATGAGTAACGGCTGGAATGACTTTTCGGGCGAATCGGAAGAAGGTCTATATGGTTCCCTACTCAGCATCAGCTCCGATGTTGTGACAGATCCTGTATTTGGGCTGTTCGGATATGGGGCGCTGGTGACTGATGAAGGAGACAGCTACAACATTACACCGAAAGATGGTTTCGGCAAGCGGATCAATCTGATCGATGAGAAAATCTATTTGGAGCTGGAAAGCGATAAAATTGAAAGTGCGCAGATCCAAAAAGACGGTAAGGGCTATACTCTTCAACTTCTTAACGTTGCCGGAAAAGAGCATACTTCACGGATTTCGTTCGATGGTATGGGGATAGAGAATGGATACTATACCATGAAGCTGAATGGTGAAACAGCCGGACAGTTCTATGTTAAGAACAATGCAGGCGTGGCTATGTTTCAGATGGGCAACGTGCAACGAGTGGAATTGACCATTGAAAAGTCAGCCAGCGGTGAAAATGAAGCTCCGCATATTACTATAGAACTGGCGACAGATCAGCCACAGGCGTTGATTCCTTTTATGCTGAATGGGATTGTAACTGATGACGGCGCGCCAGAAGGGATTCTGTCTTATCAATGGGAAGTCGTCAGCGCACCGGAAGGCGGCAAGCTAACTTTTAAACATCCCAAAGCAAGTATTACACAGGCTACAGGTACGAAAGAGGGAACTTATACGGTTAAGCTTCGCGCAAGTGATGGAACACTGACTGCTTCCAGCCCTATAACCTTTGAGCTGGCTTCACCACCAGATAAACAGCCTCCAGCAATTGGTCAAGTGAGCGCGGTTCAGGATGTTAGCAATAACAGTATCGTGGTTTTGTCTGGTGAGGCTATTCCCGATCCTGTGCATAGCGAGGCAGAAGAATCACAGTTGAACTACACTTGGGCCGTGAAGCAAAAGCCTGAGGGTTCCGCGGATATTTCTTTTGTGAATGGTGATAAGGCATCGGCCTATGCGCGTGTAAGTAAGGCAGGCACTTACGTGTTTACTTTCAGTGCGGCAGATGGAGACAAGAAAGCCAGCAAGGATGTAACTCTTGAGATTAAGGAAGATACAGCTGATGTTTACCGGGCACTTAATGTAGTGACCAAGAAGGATATTGCACCAGAACTCCCAAGACAAATTTATATTCTGTCAGAGGACGGCTACGTAGAGCAGGAAATCACATGGGATGCTATTGATCCAAGCAGCTATGCTAGTTCAGGCCAATTTGAAGTCAGAGGCAACGTCAATGGTAGTGTTCTAGAGGTTTGGGCTACCGTATATGTGGTGGATACAGGACTACAGAATGCTGCTCTGACAGCTAAAGCTTCTGCCAGTTTCTCTGGTGGCGACGGATACCCGGAAGCGATGAATAACGGTATTGAACCTAGGAGCTCAGCAGATTTTTCACCGAACCGCGGTGCCTCCAACAGTGCATGGCATAACTGGGGAAGAGAAGGAGATCCGGCATGGGTGACGTATGAATGGGATCAGCCATTCCTGGCCTCTTCGATGGATGTGTATGTATTTCAGGACAACGGTGGGAACTTCCGTCCGAAGGATATACAACTTATGCTTCGCGGTGTAGATGGGAAATGGTACACCCCGCGGGACATAAAGGGACTTGGCAATGAACTTAATAAATACAATACAACGACCTTCGAGCCTCAATATATTACAGGTGTCCGTCTGGACATGAAGCCTTCCGTTAATGGTATCGGTATTCTGGAGTGGAAGGTAAATGGCTATACTGGCGCTGTAGAAGATAAGTCAGAACTGATCAAGGTCTATAACTACGTAAATACATTAAATGCTTCGAACTTTATAGATCCTGGCCTGTCGCCCATTGATGGGGCGAAGACAGAAGCTTCTGCTGTAATCAAGAATATGAATGCCACAGACGGAGAAATAAAGATGGCGCTGGAGAAACTGCTGACGGACTTGCGTCTGCTGAGCCCGAGAGATGGCAATATGGCCTTCCTCGCCAATGCTTCTTCCAGCTATACATCCCCTTGGGAGAGTCTGGCGGCAGTGAATGACGGCAAAAAGGAAGGCAATAACATCCCGCATTGGGGAACCTGGGGTCATGAAGGCGCAGAGGAGTGGGTGCAATATGAATGGCCGCAGGGTGCTTCCATCCGTAGTTCTGATCTGGTGCTGTGGTCAGACGCCGGTGGGATCAAGCCGCCTACCCAAATTAAGTATTCTTACATCCCAGCGGATAGCGCTACGAATGAATGGGTAACCGTAGGAACGATTACGGAAGGAATCAAAGTGGTTGAACATTCTCCAGCAGAATCTTCCAATCCGTACACGTTTGATCCGGCACTGGAGGTAAAGGCGCTAAGGGTTACCCTGACCAAGCAATCACGGGCAGGAGATAATGGTGTAGGACTATGGGAATGGGAAGTTCACCAGGCCGTATCCTTGCCTGATCGCGAGGCTCCACTAACACCAACCGGTGTGGCACCGTCCATTCCCGGTGGAGATGACGGCAAACTGCTTGGTGTTACAAGTGAAATGGAGTATAAGAAGGATGGCGAAGAAGAATATACTGCAATTGTAGGAACGGAGGTTGCGAACCTCACCGCTGGTAAATATTATGTCCGCTATATGAAGACCGATTCGCTGAGCGCCAGCCTGGATAAGGAAGTCTTAATACCAGAAGGGCAGACACAGGAGGAGCAGGCTGCACCCGATGCGAGTGGCTGGGTAATCTTACACGCCAATTCGGATACCGAGATAAAAGGCAAAATTGAGGGTTTGGATGATACGATGGAATACCGCCAGTTGGGCGAAGCGGATTATACGCCTGTTACAGGTTCAAGTATCACTGAACTGAACCCTGGCAGTTATCAAATTCGGTACGCAGCCACAGATAGCCTGAAGGCAAGTCCGCCGGTGACCGTAGATATTCACAATGAAGCCAAAGAAGATAGAGAGCCTCCAACAGCGGAAGGACTGGTCATTACACCGCCTACAGTTGCAGGCGGAAATGATGGCAGAATCGAAAATGTGACTGCCGATATGGAGTACCGGAAGACGGATCAAGGTGGTTACATGCCTGTTAGTGGAATCATCATCGAAGGGCTGGAGGCCGGAAGCTACGATCTTCGGTACGCTGGAACAGATACGAGCAATCCAAGTCCTACGATCCTAATCATTGTGCCTGACGGAACCAAACAAGAGCAGAATCCACCGTCCAGTGAAGAGGTTAAGGGTGTAAATGTTAGTGCAGCGGGAGCCAAGGACGGTAAGATCATTGGTGTAAGTCCTGCGATGGAATACAGGCAAGAGGGAGGAGACGCTGTAAGCTGGGGTGCGATCACAGGCACAGAGGTTAGAGGTCTTGGCAACGGAATCTACGAAGTGAGATATAAAGAGACGGCAACTCATTATGCGAGCTCATCCCTTACTGTTGTTATCCGCAATCCAGTAATCAATCCAGAACCGACAGAAACACCGCCGTCAACGAATGCACCTGTGTCAGTCACCGCATCTACATCGACTCCGACTGCGATTCCTGAAAACATAAAAGTTGAAGGGAATTTAATTAAGATTGTAGCACCCAAGGTAGATACGAAAACCGGTAAAGCGAAAGGAGCAGCCATTAGCCAGGCAGACATGAATAAGGCTCTTGATCATGCGCAAGCGAATGGAGGCAATGTTAAAATGCTTGTAGTGGAAATATCGAAAGCAACGGGAGCCAGCTCCTATGCAGTCGAGCTTCCTGCTGCTGCACTAACCGCAGATCATGGCAACATCAAGATAGTGATTAACACGGAATTTGGTACCATTACGGTGCCTTCTAATATGCTGAAGTATGCGTCAGGTGCGAAGAGTGTAGAACTAGCACTAAGCCAGTTAGATGCTGCAAAGCTTCATTCAGAAGTAAAATCTGTGACAAGCGGCAAACCTGTTATTGCATTAACTGTGCACTTAGATGGAGTAGAGATAGTAGACCTGAATGCACCGGCTGAAATCAGAGTGCCTTATACTCCTGGTGTTGAAGAATTGGCTAATTCCAAATACCTTACCGTGTCGTATGTGGCTATAAACAGTACGTTTGTACAGCTACTGAATGGCAGATACGATAGCGATTTGCAAGCCATGGTTTTTATAGCTGCCAATACAGGTGAATATGCAGTTGTGTATACTAAGAAGTACTTCAATGACGTTATTAAGAGTTCATGGTATTCACCAGCTGTTGAAACAATGGCGTCCAAAGGATTCATCGAAGGGACATCAGCAACAAGCTTTAGTCCCGGCCAACAGGTCACAAGAGGTGAGTATCTAGCCTGGCTAGTAAAGACACTGGAGCTTAAAGCGGAAGTTAACACCACATTCGATGATGTTGAGATAACAGACTTTTATTATGAAGAAATCGGAATCGCCAAATCGCTCGGAATCGCTCTGGGCTCGAACGGCAGCTTCTATCCAGAAACGGAAATTACTAGACAAGATTTGGCTGTGCTGACCATGAGAGCTTTGCGGGCGGTGGAGAAAACTGAGCAGAACAGTACAGCAGAGGATCTCAAGAGATTTACCGATGTTGTAACTGTAGCCAAGTACGCAGTTGATGATATGGCTGCAATGGTTAAAATAGGGCTCATCAATGGGCGAAGCAATACCACCTTGAGTCCTACTGGAATGACAACCAGAGCAGAAGCTGCTCAGGTTCTGTATAAGATTTTCTTGCAATTATAATTAAAGCAAACGATCTTGATCCTTTTTCTTATAGGGTCAAGATCGTTTTCTTATTCAGGAAATGCAGTCTTTAACCGACAAAAAAGTTTGATAAATTGTTCAACTACTTTAAAAGCAATGTTTTAATGATTGGCTCTATTTCAAATGGTTCCGTGGTTGTCTCATATCTTCCGTGCACCTTACCGTTACGATCAATCAAAAACTTAGTGAAGTTCCACTTAATCCCGTCACCCTTGTATATATCAGGGTATTTCTCGTTTAGAAAATTCTTCATCCATTCCCCGCTGGCAGTTTCAGTGTCGAAACCAAAAAATGGTGCTTGAGATGTTAAAAACTGAAATATCGGATGGGCGTTCAGCCCCTGACTTCTATTTTCTCAAATAACGGGAATGTTAACTTAAATAGATTGTCACAGTAAGCCTTCACTTCCGAATGGTTGCCAGGTTCTTTCTCATTAAACTGGTTACACGGAAATGCTAGAATTTCCAAACCATCATGATGGTACTTTTCGTACAACTCCTGAAGAGTCGTAAATTGACGAGAATAGCTACATTTACTTGCTGTATTAACAACAAGAATTACTTTCCCTCGGTAGTTTGTTAAATCAGCAGATCTACCATCTATGAAGTGGATATTCATATCATAAAAAGACATTAGACCATCCTCCCTAATATTCAACTTGTGACATACCCATCATAAGCCCGATAAACCCCATTCGAGAAATATATATAAACAATTAAATGCATAGGTAAATCCTATATCGAAAATCGCATGTGCTTGTGCCTAATTAAGGTTAGGGAACATACGTTCTTTACTTGTTGTAGTTCTGAGAGTTATACTTTAAATGGATAAAACAAGCTAGTCATTAAAATACTACCAGGGAAATGGTAAAAAAGATGAATGTTTTTACGGACAAATGTGTGAGAACATGTACAAAGGAGAATCAAAAATGAGAAAACTCGTTCTTTTTCTGCACTCCTCACTTGATGGTTATGTAGAAGGCCCGAATGGTGAAATGGACATTGGCTGGGTTTCCTACGATGCTGATCTGGAGAAACATGCGAAAGAAATTCTGAGTACTGCCGACACTGTCATTTGGGGGCGTGGGACTTATCAGATGATGCACAGTTACTGGCCATCTGTGCCCTCGGATCCTTCAGCTTCGGAGCATGAACTTAATCATGCCGAGTGGATCGAAAGGACAGCCAAAATCGTTTTTTCCACGACGCTGGAGAACGTCGAATGGAATAATTCCAGACTTGTAAAAGAAGGAATAGAGGATGAGATCAATAAACTCAAACAGCAGCCAGGCAAGGATATGGTCATCCTCGGCAGTCCTAGACTCGCACATCAACTTATGCAACTTGATTTGATTGACGAATATAAAATTACGGTTTCACCTGTCCTAATTGGTAAAGGCTTACCGTTATTCCAAGATCTTAAGGAGAAGATCGATCTTCAGCTAATTGAAAACAAGACATTTGATTCTGGAGCTATAGGTCTCGTTTACAGAAGGTAAAATGGCTTTGTTACTTGTGTCTTTCGCTAACGGGGAACGTCAGTCAACTAAAAAACCAAAAGCAGCCTGATTAACTCGATCGGCTGCTTTTACTCAATTATCTCCTTTGAATCATCGGAGTTAGTATGAAATTTTCGGTTCGTCTGCAGGCTGCCGTCCACTTACCACAAGCATAATTGCTGCAATAATGATAAGTAAAAAACAAAAAATAAATGAGTATCGGTAACCCACGATGCTGGCTACTCCACCACCAACAAGACTACCAATCAGTCTACCGATTATGGATGAATTGGAATAGAGCGTGGAAGCATATCCTGGCATTCTAGGTAGTAAATCCTGAATGTAGCTAATTCCAATTGCAGAAATGACGGCAACAAAAACTGCGAGCAGAATTTGTGCTGCAAGCATTTGCCACATCGCATTCGAAATAATAATAACGAAATAATAAGCTCCTCCAAAAATAGCTCCTAAAAACACTAAGATTCGGTTACTGTACTTTGCACTAAGTAGACCAAGTACAATCATAAAAGGAATCTCTAGCGCAGCACAAATACTACTTACTAAACCGACATCGTTTGTCGTTCCCCCAAGATTGTTTGTAATAAAGAGAGCAGTGTTCAAGCTGCTCATCCAATGAGCTGTATACATGAGTATCAGAATTAGAAAAGGAAGTAAAATATCTCGGTTTTGAGCAAGCCGGAAACTTTTTATGTTCACTTCAGTATTGCTGCTCTTCATTTCTGTGTTTGATTGGAGAAACAGGGAAACAAGCAGAGCAACAAGTAGGAAAGCGCCGATCGTACCCCAAAAAATCCCCTTAAATCCAATAGCAGTGATTAATATAGTGCCGATTAAAGGACCTGTAATAAAACCGAGAGAGAAAGCAGAACGTAAGGTTGAATTAGCAAATGCACGCTCAGTAAAATTACTCTTTATCACAGCTTCTCTAGAAATAGCGAACAATTGAGGCATCCCAGGTGCACCGAGAGCTGTAAACACAGTCATATAAATGAACAAAACCGTAAAATCCTGAATGAGCAAGTATCCACTATAAGCCAAGACATTAGCGAGAGCAGAGAAAAGATAAATGTTCTTCCGATTCAAGCCGAGGTCAGAACGTCTCCCGATTAGTGTACTAATCCATATTCCTGCAATTAGTGTAACGGCTAGATAAAGACCAAACATTCCAACAGATACTCCAAGCTGTTCCGTGAAATAAATAGATAAAAAGGGGGTGCTGAGCGATATACCCATGCCCTGTAATGCCATACACATAAAGAGTAAGGAATAAGAGGGGATTGAAAATAAGCTAATGAATCGATTGATCATAATGTGAAGTTACTCCTCTTATTTTTATTGTTGTCTAATTTCGGAAGCTATTAAAGAGCCATATTCATGGCTGAATAGAATTAATTGTACACCTTTATTATGTATCAAATGACATTACATATAGTATAACATTCGTGCCAAATGTTTGCCTAAACCTATCGCTATTAATGAACTATTTCATCAGCGAATAGGCAGATAAAAGAATTAGGTAGTTGTGGAACAAGAGCTTTTGCCAAACATTGAAGCCTTCTAGACCCACACAAATAGAAGGATCTGCTATGCTATACTGAAAAAATCATTTCATCTAGGATTAGCTGGGGGTCTGGTAATTGTCAAATATGGACTATAATTCACGCAAGGAAACGTTGTTTGAGACAAAACGATTACGTAACAATACCATAGCGGCGGGTCGTCGTCATACTATTGCTCTTAAATTTGACGGAACGGTAACGGCAGTTGGTGATAATGAATCCGGTCAATGTAGGGTAAGCGATTGGAGCAATATCATCGCAGTTGTTGCTGGTAATGTACATATGGCAACAAATACGGGGAATGCCCATACCGTTGGTCTTAGATCTGACGGAACTGTATCAGCCGTGGGTTGGAATAAGCATGGCCAATGCGATGTAAATGGTTGGCGAGATATTGTGACTGTTGCAGCAGGCTGGTGCCGTACTGTTGGGGTTAAATCAGATGGCACGGTGGTTGTTGTGGGGCGAAATAATGAAGCGGAATGCAACGTGAGCAGCTGGCATGATATTGTCGCGGTCACTGCAGGTGACTGGCATACAGTCGGTCTAAAATTAGACGGAACCGTAACAGCAGTTGGTAACAACAAGTATCGCCAATGTAATGTAAACGACTGGAGCGATATAATGGCTGTTTCGGCTGGGTATCTTCATACTGTTGGTCTTAGATCAGATGGCACGGTATTAGCTGTAGGTAGAAATATTGAAGGCGAGTGCGATGTAAGCAATTGGCGAGATATTGTAGCAGTTGCAGCGGGGAGTTATCATACCGTTGGACTTAAGTCAGACGGTACGATGGTTGCTGTGGGTTCAAATAAACATCACCAATGCGATGTAAGTGGTTGGCACGACATTAAGGCTATTTCGGCAGGGTGTGCCCATACGATCGGACGTAAATCTGATGGTACCATGGTTGCTGTGGGTGATAATGATTATGGCCAATGTGATGTAAGTGGATGGAGCAGCATCCAGTTGTAAATCAAGTAGAAGAGAGTGGAGTAATTAAGTTAGATTTATTCAATTTTCAAGCCTCCAAGTGGTCTGCTCTCTCGTTGCAGTTCCTTTTAAAAAAAAAGCAGAAATATGTCGAATAAACGGATTGCTAATTGACTTGTTGTGTGATAATATGATCGAGTAAACGTTTACAAAAAAGCGAATTTCATATTAGCAGTGTTTGGCTGTTACTGGTAAAGCAGGCATGACCAAAATGATTTTGCATTTCCCTATGTGAATAGGGGAAGGCTTATCGTTTTGGTCTTTTTTATACCCAAATTTAGAAATGAGGCAGAGTTATGGATTATCGCAAGTTGGGACATGAGATTACAGAGTTGGTTGGAAAGAAAGATAATATCGCTCGGCTTACGCACTGCGCAACCCGACTTCGGTTCGAACTGCACGATATCTCCAAAGCGGAAACGGAAAAGCTCAAAGCACTTCCAGGCGTCATTACCGTTGTGAACAATGGTGGGCAATATCAGGTGGTCGTAGGTAATGAGGTGCAGCAAGTCTACCGAGCTATTACTCAGCAGATGGGATCAGCAAGTCGAAGTGAGGGCTCTCGATCTGATTCAAGCAACAGTAAGGCACCAAAACAAAAACAGAGCTGGATTTCCAGATTTATTAGCGTAATTTCTACAACATTTACTCCCGTCATTCCGGCAATCATTGGCGCAGGGATGATCAAAGCGATATTGGCTGTACTTGTACTGACAGGTCTCGTAACGACGGAAAGTCAAAACTATTATATCCTTAACACCATTGCGGACGCAGCGTTCTATTTCATGCCTATCCTGCTGGCTTATGGTGCTTCCATTAAGTTTGAAACAAGTCCAATTCTGGCGATGACGGTTGCAGGCGTGTTGCTGCACCCAGGTTGGAGCGCTCTGATGACTGAAGGGAAAGATGTGTTTTTCATCGGTGTTCCAGTGCGATTAACGGATTATGCAGGCTCCGTGTTGCCGATTATTATCGTTGTTTGGCTCATGTCTTATATTGAACGTTTCGCAGATCGCGTATCACCTTCTATGATCAAATTCTTCACGAAACCGATGCTCGTGCTTTTGATTACAGCACCACTTGCATTAGTGGCGATCGGACCTTTCGGAACGTACCTGAATGATCTGGTTGCAATGGGGGCAGAAGCAATTAATGACAGAGCGAGTTGGCTGATTCCATTATTAATGGGAACTTTACAACCGTTCCTGATTGTTACAGGTACTGCATGGGCAATGACGCCGATTGCAACGAGTCAACTAACCAAAAATGGTTATGAAATGATCAACGGTCCGGGCATGCTTGCCTCGAATATTGCTCAGGGTGGTGCTACGCTTGCTGTAGCATTAAAAACAAAAAACAAGAAACTCAAGCAACTTGCTGCTTCATCCGGCTTCACTGCTGTTCTGGGTATAACGGAACCTTCCTTGTATGGCGTAACGCTGAAACTAAAGAAACCCTTGATTGCCGCTATGATTGGTGGGGGAGTAGCCGGGATATACGCTGGTCTGACCGGACTAGTGCGTTATGCCTTCGTTTCTCCGGGTCTTGCCGCACTGCCTGCCTTCATTGGAAGCAATCCGATGAATATCGTTCATGCCATTGTAACTTGTCTAATCGCGTTTGTCGTGACATTTGCTCTAACGTGGGTCATTGGTTTTGACGATCCAGTGGATGATGAAGAAAGAGACAATACTAAAGCTAACCATGACGAGGCACTTTCCCGGCAATCTGTTCAAAATGATCCCCAAGGCATACAGTCTTCGGAAACGAACAATGCTAGTAACGCACCAAAATAAATTACGTCCACTTACGATCGTTAGCCCGCTGCAAGGTGAATTGGTCCATCTGGATCGGGTTCCGGACGATGTGTTTTCTTTGGGATTACTAGGTAAGGGCGCTGCCATTATACCTGCAAAAGGGGAGCTATATGCGCCGATTACAGGTGAAGTTACAGCTTTCATGGATTCCAAACATGCGATCAAAATAAATGGTTACGATGGAGAAGAGGTACTCATTCATGATTGGAGTAGATACCGTCAATTTGAAGGGAAGACATTTCAATTCTTCTATTAAAGTGGGGGATCGGGTACAGAAGGTGACTTATTGATCAGGTTTGATATTGATGCCATCAAGGCGGAAGGCTACGAAGTTTATAACTCCAATCATTGTTGCCAATTCGGATCGTTTCCCTGACATGCAGCTGGAGGAGCAGGGTTCTGTTAAGGTTGGAACGACCATTATCTACCTTTCCAAACAAGCGTAATACATTCTGCTCATGGATTTTGCCTCAAATAAAACTAAAGGAGTGTATGTGATGTTATATCAACACATCAAACCATTCCCCAATGAATTTCTCTGGGGAGGCTCTACCTCGGCCTATCAAGTGGAGGGCGCATGGGAGGATGATGGCAAAGGCTTGTCTGTCATTGATATGTGCGATCATCCAGCTGGAACTGCTGATTTCACGGTTGCCAGTGACCACTATCACCGATTCAGAGAAGATGTGAAGCTTTTTGCAGAGCTGGGTCTCAAAGCATATCGATTTTCAATAGCATGGACTCGAATTTTACCTTCAGGCACCGGGGCTATCAATGAGAAGGGCCTCCATTTTTATCACCAATTGATTGATGAATTACTGCTTCATGGTATTGAACCGATTGTGACTATGTACCATTTCGACTTGCCCTATGAGCTAGCGAAAACTGGAGGGTGGAACAACCGGAAGACGATAGATGCCTTTGTCGAGTACGGGCGTATCTTGTTTGAGCAATACGGGCATAAAGTGAAATATTGGTTGACCATTAATGAGCAAAATACGATGATACTCCATCCAGGTGCCATTGGTACACCAAAAGGTGGACATGTACCCTCTCGTCAGGAACTTTATCAGCAGAATCATCACATGTTTGTGGCTCAAGGCAGAACGATGCGACTATTTCATGATATGTTACCACATGGGAAGATCGGTCCAGCATTGAACATGACTACTATGTATCAGGCAACCTGTAGCCCAGCTGACGCGATTGCTGCACATAATTGGGAGACGATTCGTGGATGGGGCTTTCTAGACCTATCGGTGTGGGGACGGTATAATCCGTTATTTTGGAGTTATTTGCGGGAACGTGGCATTGAGTTGATGATTGAACCAGGTGACATGGAGGATATTCAATCGGGTCGTCCTGATCTGGTAGCAATCAATTATTATTCGACGGCAACCATTGCCGCCAGTACGGGTGATGCATCGGACGTTTCAGCTCGTGCAGGTGATCAGCAAATTATGCTGGGCGAGCAGGGAGTGTACCGAGCTGCGGAGAATCCTTATACAGAAAAAACCAAGTATGGCTGGGTTATTGACCCAGTTGGACTAAGATTAACATTGCGCAAGGTAAGTGAACGATACGGTCTCCCGATTTTAATTACGGAAAATGGAATAGGAGCTCCAGATGTATTGGAAGCAGATTATACGATTAATGACACGTACCGGATTGATTTTATCGAGAAACACCTGGAACAGATCAAGCTGGCTTTAACGGATGGCGTAGATGTAATTGGTTATTGCCCTTGGTCCGTTATTGACGTAGTAAGTACTCATCAGGGATATGGGAAACGTTACGGTATGATCTATGTAAACCGCGGTGAACATGATCTCAAAGACTTGAAACGCTTGAAGAAGAAAAGCTTCTCGTGGTATCAGGAGGTCATTAAGCAAAATGGTAAATGTATTGGAAATTCGGATCAGGCGGTCACGAAAGAATAAAGGATCGTGATAAAGCATGAAAGTAATCAAAATATTGAATAACAGCTTGCTTCTAACCAAAGATGAACAGGGACAAGAAGTGATTGTCATGGGTAAAGGATTGGCATTCAAAGGAAAAGTCGGCGAGCAACTAGACGAAGAGCACATCCAGAAACGATTCATCCTGCAAAATAATCCATCCGCTCAGGCTTATGTACGCACCATTGAAAAGATGCCGGAATCACATGTGAATGTCATTAACAAACTCATTTCCAACGCCAAAGAAAAGCTCTCACTTGATGATCAAATCTTCTTTACACTTATGGATCACTTATCATTTGCTATAGAACGATGGAAAAAAGGGTATCTTTACAGAATCGTATGTTGTGGGAGATCCAGCGGTTTCACCCTGTCGAATTCGAACTAGGATTGGAAGCCGTCCACATGCTCAATCAAGAACTTGGCATCGAGCTTACGGAAGAGGAAGCGGGAAATATTGCTTTTCATTTTGTTAATGCTCAAACGCATGAACAGAACATGGAGCGCACGATGCAATCCGTTAAAATGTTAAAAGATATTTTCAACCTTATTCAATACAGCTTTGATATGCAAATCAACAAAAACTCCATCCATTATGTGAGACTCGTCACTCATCTACAATTTTTTATCCAGCGTCTACAAGAGGGGCGGATAGGCAATTCGCCGAAAGATTTTATCTTCCAGCATATGGTGAAGGAGCATCCGCTTGAATATAAGTGTGCGGAGATGATCAAAACATATGTGCAAAACATGTTAAATATCTCTATATCAAACGAGGAACTTTTGTATCTGATGATTCATATCGCTCGAATTGTGCAGGAAGAGCAAGGTGACGATCAAAAGGGTTAAAATAATACAGATGAGCCGCTTTTTTAGCGGCTTTTTTGTTTCATAAGAGTGTACATTTCAGTTAATCTAAAGAGGATACTCCTTGATGGGGTTATAAAAATCATGAAGAATTGATAGGGTGGTAGGATGAGAAGACTTGAGTCAGGTGTGTCGCTAAACAACGAATTATTTGCTGATATTGTAAGCTATGAACACGAAACGATAAGTGGAACGACCATAATAAATTCGAATATTGGTTCACCTATATTTTGGAGCTGTAATCTGCGTCATCTTGTATTTGACACTTGTGATCTTACAAATGCAAGATTTTTTGCTGGCAGTACAATTGATGATTGTACATTTATTCGTTCTGACTTGCGCTCGGTTGGCATTGCCAAAGACGAAGCTATTTTCACTAACTGTGAATTCTCCTCTTGTGATATGAGAGGTATGACATTGGAGAATGCTACGTTTATCGATTGTACTTTTGATAAATGTAAATTCAATGACCGGATTCTACAAGTCGCGAAAATCGTCAATTGTTCCCTTACCGACAAGCTAGTGGATATTACGTTTGAGGGAAATGGCAAACAAAAGCTAATCGCTAATTTTGAAAATTGCATTTTAGACGGTGTTCGTTTTGTGGGCTGTGACTTGACGCAATGTATTCCACCAAAATCCAAAACCATCTCTATGTTGAACAATTATCCAGACGTGTGAAAAATGTCTTGACGAAGATAGACGATGATCTTGATCTGTCTGAAGAGGATCGGAAAGTACTGGTACGCAGTTTGCGCAAGCTTGAGCATATGGAACAATATATTTTTAACACGGTGTATCTGAAAAGAATATATGGTGATGTTTTGTTGAGCGATTTTTAGTCGTCTAGATGTAACAATGCGTAACTCTTAACAATTGAAATAATAGGATAATGCGGGAACAACGCATGTGTAAAAGGAATTCGTATATGATCAATACCTCTCAACAGGATAAAAGGCACCCGCCTTAAGGCAGGTACCATCTGGTCTCTATAGAGATTTACATTATCTGCCGAGAATTTCGTTCTGCATGTTTTCCTGTTCCTCCAGCAGTCGTTTTAGCTTTTGGCGCTGCCGTTTTTCCTTCTGACGGCGCTCTCTGTCCTCAGCCTGCAAAGCCTTGAGTAGGGAGACACACATACCGATAAGGACAACGGCGAACGGTAACGCAGCTACAATGGAAGCGGTCTGGAGACCACTCAGTCCCCGCTGAACAGCAGAACTACCGCGATGGCGGATTGCATGATTCCCCATGTTAATTTGATGCGTGTACTCGGGTTCAGGTTGCCATCTGAAGTCAGCATGCCTAGCACAAAAGTGGCCGAATCTGCTGACGTAATAAAGAAGATCATGATTAGAAGTGTAGCGATGGATGCTAAGATCGTGCCCAAAGGCAGCTGCTCGAGCATCAGGAATAAAGCGGTTGTTGTATCTTCCTTAACGGCCTCCGCCAGATGAGCGGCATTGAACAATTCCATATGGAGTCCTGTTCCACCGAAGACGGAGAACCAGATGAATCCAAAAAGGCTTGGAATAAGCATGACGTAAATTACAAATTCCTTTATGGTTCTTCCTCTGGATACCCTGGCGATAAAGGTGCCGACAAAAGGAGCCCATGAGATCCACCATGCCCAGTAAAATAACGTCCATGCTCCAATCCAGGTATCTCTTGAGAACGGTGACAGTCTCAAACTCATGTTAATAATATTCTGCATGTAACTGCCTAAGGTTGTCGTGAATGTGTCAAATATAAAAGAAGTCGGTCCAGTGACCAATACAAACAACATCAATAACAAAGCTATAACGAGGTTGGTGTTGCTCAACATCTTAATACCTCTATCCAGACCAGAGGTTGCTGAGATTAGGAACAGTATAGTTACAACGACGATAATGACAACTTGGGTGATCGTCGAGTTAGGAATACCGAATAAGTAATTCAACCCCCCACCGATCTGAAGTGCACCCAATCCTAGCGAGGTCGCAACACCGAAGATGGTAGAAATGACCGCCAGAATATCAATGACCTTGCCAAGCCAACCTGCAGCAAGACGCTCACCGATCAAAGGAATAAAGGTGGAACTGATTAGCCCTTTGTAACCTTTCCGGAACTGGAAATAAGCAAGTGCCAGGCCGATGACGGTATAGATAGCCCATGGATGTAGCCCCAGTGGAAAAAGGAATAACGCATGGAAAGCCTTGCTGCCTGCGTTGTTGCAGGTTCTGCTCCTTCTGGTGCAGATTAATGCGGGTTCTGCAACTCCCCAGAAAACCAGCCCAATACCCATACCGGCGCTAAACAGCATGGACAACCAGGAAACGGTAGAATATTCCGGTTCATCTGTCGTCCCCCAGCCTGATACTGCCAAAACGGCTGAATGCCAAATAGAAAGCAAAGATTAGAAGAACAGTGTCGCTAGCAAGTAAAACCAGCCGAAATTCTGAATAGAAAAGTTGTAGACAACGTTAGCTACCTCAGCCAGCTGGTCAGGAGCGACGGCTCCCCATATTGCAAACAGTGCAACGATGATAATAGTGATTGTAAATACCATGAAGAGACCTCCGTTATGTAAGTAAGCTATAGCTAACTGTTTCTTAGTATGTGCTAGTCCAGCTTGCAATATTTCAGAAAGCCAGCTGTTAAAAATAAAAACAAACCGCTGTGTAATGAAACACTTTGGTTTGTTTTGATCTTGCCAGAATAATATATTGCCTATATCACTTTACGTTATATCCGCATATAACTGCTTGCTGTACGCAATGATTTTCAACGCCATAAAACCAATCTCTACCCACTTTCCTGATTTCTATGCTTTAATAAATTGAGTAGGAATAACAAGCAATGTTGAAAGTGGGATTCTATGAAACGACTAACAATTGGCCTGTTCGCCCATGTGGATGCAGGTAAAACAACTTTTGCGGAACAGCTGTTGCACCACACAAATAGTATTCGGTCACGAGGACGGGTGGATCATCAGGATACGTTTCTAGACAGCCACGACATCGAGCGAGCAAGGGGCATTACCGTATTCGCAGATCAGGCTGTACTAGAGTATAAAGGTGACAGCTACTATCTTATAGACACACCTGGACACGTCGATTTCTCCCCGGAGATGGAGCGGGCGATTCAAGTCATAGATTGTGCCATTCTGATTGTAAGCGCAGTTGAAGGTGTTCAGGGTCATACGGAGACCGTTTGGCAGCTGCTGCGTAAGCATAGGGTTCCGACGTTTTTCTTCATCAACAAGACGGATCGGGTCGGCGCGGATGCAGGTAGAACAGAGGCGGATATCCGTCAGCAGTTGACAGGGGAAGTATGCTCCATTACACAGGAATTCGCAGATGGTGTAGTCAGTGAGCCGCTGCGTGAGGTCATGGCGGAGCGGGACGAATTCTTGCTAGAAGCATTCCTGGAGGGAGAGAGGATAATGGCTTCTGGCTGAAGGCGTTGCAGAGAAAGACAGCAGAGGGACTTCTCTTCCCCTGTGCGTATGGCTCTGCACTTCAGGATACAGGCATCGTTGAATTTCTAGATCAGCTGCATCTGCTGACGACAACCACTTATGACGAGGATGCTTTGTTTCAGGGACGAGTTTATAAAATTCGGCATGATGCAGGGGGGCGAGACTCACGTTCATTAAGGCACTTGGTGGTCGGTTGAAGGTGAGAGAACAGCTTAGTTATGAGAGCGACGGGGTGCAATATGACGAGAAAATTACGCGGATTTTCTTGTATAACGGCCTCAAATCGCAGTCGGTGGAACAAGTAGAAGCAGGCGATTTGTTTGCAGTTGCCGGATTATCCGCTACCGAGACTGGGCAAGGTCTGGGAACCATATCAGATAAGTTATCTTACGATTCGGAGCCCACGTTACAGTCGAAGGTGATATTCGACGATTCAATACATGTACAGAAGGTGCTCGGTGCATTTCGCACGCTGGAGGCGGAAGAGCCATCTCTAAACGTCGTGTGGGATGAGAGATTGCAGGAGATTTCGATCCGCGTCATGGGATTGATTCAACTGGAAGTGCTGGAGCAGATTGTTAGAGAGAGGTTTGGCTTCCTATCTCTTTTGGTCAACCGGAAATCTTGTATAAGGAGACAATTAGTACCCCTGTGAAAGGGTATGGCCATTTCGAACCGCTCAGACATTATGCAGAAGTGCATTTGCTGATTGAACCGGGAGGACGAGGTAAGGGCATCACGTTCAATAGCAGATGTCACGTCGATGATCTGAATGTCAGCTATCAGAATCTGATTCGGAACCACCTCTACGAACGGGAGCATCACGGGTTGCTGACCGGCATGGCAGTCACTGACGTGAACATCACACTGCTGAGGGGTCGCGCGCATAAAGAGCATACGCATGGCGGCGATTTTCGAGAGGCTACTTTTCGAGCATTACGGCAAGGTTTGGAGAAGGCAGATATCGTATTGCTAGAGCCTTATTACGATTTCAAAATCAAGGTTACTATCGAAGAAATGGGCAGGGTGCTGTCCGATATTCAGCGTGCCTCAGGTATTTTTGATCCCCCAGAGACAGCTGGAACGCATGTAGTAGTTACGGGCAAGGCGCCCGTGTCGACTTTCATGAACTACACTGCCGAACTGGCATCCTTTACACATGGAAGAGGCAGCATCCGCTGCGTGTTCAGTGGATACGATCTCTGCCATAATACAGAGGAAGTCATAGAGCGGATGGGCTATCGCAAAGAGGCCGACTCGCTGTATACATCTTCATCCATCTTTTGCGCCAAGGGAGCAGGTTACTCTGTGCCATGGGATGAGGCGGAAGTCAAGATGCACCTTGAGTTAGAACCTTGATCTCTCACAAAAGACTTGTTCTATAGGAATAGCAACTACGTTACTTTTAGAGGTGGATGTATTCTGTAAGGGAAGGAACATGGATTGCATCTTACTATTTGCAGACAATAAAACTTTATATTTAAAGAGCCGCAATATATGCGGCTCTTATGTTTATTGATATCAATGTCCACCTGTATTGGTAGCCCAAACAGGACCTTTTCCAGTGGAATAGAATACTACATTTCCATCGTCTTGAACAACCAATGTATCGCCGTTCAGGCCTGGTGGCACATTACCTTGATAGTGGGCATTAGTCCATTCTTGAATTTTTGAAAACCAAAACCAATGAGAATCGTTGTAATCTGTTAATCGAAGCAAGTTATTTTCAACTTTTAACACCTGCGGATATCTTGTGATTGTATGACCTGTATGATCCCGCCATTGATATTTTGCACCACTTGTTTTTGTAGACCAGAGAGATTTGCCTTGTTTGTAAAGAACTAGATTCCCATCTGTCTGCATAATCAGTGTAAATCTTCCGTCATTCGATGTAAGTGATTGACCTTGTGTTAGTGATTCACCTGCTGTAAGAGAATTTTTCGCAGAAGCTGCCGAGACGAGGGAGATCTGAAGCATAAATAGTGCCAGCAAGATGAGTACCGATTTTTTTGCGATTTTTTTCATGGTCGACTGCTCCTTTAGGGATTTATTTTTATTTCTAGTAAAATATAGCACGAAAATAATAGAAATCAACTCTTTTTTTGATATTATTTGTAAAATTTTCAATAAGCACAATACAAACATAAAAAAAGAACCATAAGTGTTCATCAACTATCGATGAATGCTTTCGGTTCTTTTATGTTTATCTGTACTTTTATGACATGGTAGCATCTTTAATAAAAATATCTAATGAACGACGGTATCGAATTCCGCTTCTCTTTGTTAACGTCTTCGGAAGGCTCCGCCGCGTGCTAGAGCAAAGAATATGAGTAGCGCAATGATGGAGCCCACGATGGCTGGAATAATATGAAATCCACCAATCACCGGCCCTCTTGGTCCCAACAATTCGTTTCCTAGCCAGGAACCGACAAAACCCGCAATAATGTTCCCCAGAACACCGCCCGGTACGTCCCGTCCAATCAAGTTGCCACTTAACCAGCCAATTAATCCACCAACAATGAGTACCCAGAGCAGATCCATGGTTTGTTCTCCTTTCTTCGGGTTTATTACAAGTTATGTTGTGCTCAGTGATATATACCTCATCATCCAGTTGGTGGAGGAATCTAAAGTGCCTGTGCTAAGATGAGGATAATGATGATTCAAGCTGGGAACGAGGTTAGAAGGGGTGTACAAGACATTGAAGAAAATACTTGTCATTGACGATGAGGTTGCAATTCGAGATTTAATTGAGCTCGTGCTGAGGAGAGAAAACTACGATGTGCAAACCGCAGAAGATGGCAAAACCGGATTGCAATTGCTTGATTCTTTTCAACCTGACCTGGTGGTGCTTGATCTGATGCTGCCTGACTGCTCCGGATATGACCTGTGCAAGGACATCACCGGGAAACGTGCCGTTCCAGTGATCATGGTCTCTGCCAAAAATGAGGTCATCGACAAAGTGTTAGGACTAGAGCTAGGGGCTGAAGATTACATGACGAAGCCCTTTGACAACCGCGAATTGCTCGCTCGGATCAAGGTGATTCTGAGAAGGAACGAGATCAAGGAGGAATCAAGTGAAGGAACAGAAGTAAAATCTACACGCATCATTCATGAAGAGCTGACATTTGATCTGGAAAGCCGCAGGGTGCTGAAAAACGGTGTACCCGTGTCTCTTACGGCCAAAGAGTTTAAAATTCTGGAAACGTTACTCAAAAGGCCGGACAAAATATTCACCCGGGATGAGCTGCTACAGATCGGATGGGGATATGACTTTATGGGGACAGTCGCAGTGTGGATATGACCATCATGCGATTACGGAAGAAGCTGGAGGATAACGCCGACGAACCGAAGTATGTCAGGACGATCTATGGATTTGGCTATCAGCTTGGAGGTGGCGAGGCCTGAAGTACGCAACCCGGTTATTACTGAATTATTTATTTTTCTCCGTATTGTCCTTCGGCATCATCATATTTGCGGTGAATAAAGCCATCGATTATTACAGCTTCATCACCATAGAAAAACAGATGATGGAGAAGGCAGATCTGTCCGAACTGTCCTTTCGTGAGGTGCTGGCACAGCATCGATCATCGTCAGGTGAGCCGCAGACCAAGGAAATCGTCAGACTTGCTCTGGAGAAGCTGAAAGCTTCAGGCAAGGAAGTACGTATCTATGACAGCTCCAAGCAATTGCTGGGCCTGGCTGTGGATGGCATCATCATTAATGATGGCAAACCTCTGATTTTTGAAAAGAATATTGATAAAGCCCTGAACGGCAGCTATACATACACCGTAACGGATGATCATCTGCTTTATTTTGCGACGCCCATCCAGAATCAATTTTACGAAAATGCTTATGTGTATGAGTTCGTAGACGACATTTCGTACTTTTATGCGATTATGGATCAGATTCGTCATATCCTGTTTGCGGGTGCAGGTGGATTTATTGTGCTGATTACGTTATCGAGTCTATGGATTGCCCGCAACACAACCAAACCGATTAAGCTGTTGCTTGGCGCTGTGCAAAGTTACTCTAGACAGGAGTTTCGGAGAGTTCATCTGAACCGGAAGGATGAGCTGGGCATGCTGGCAGATGGGCTGGATTCCATGGGGCGGCAGCTTCATGATTACATTCAGTACCAGAAACAATTTGTCTCCAACGTATCTCACGAGTTAAAAACACCTTTGGCAGCCATTCGTGGTTTCTCTCAATACTTGGTTGAAGGGGAGAACGAGAACAAGGAGCTGCAAAAAATCTATGCTCATCTGCTGCAGGAATCGGATCGGCTGACCCGCTTGATTAATGAACTGTTGTTGCTATCCCGATTTGACAAGGCTGGCTCTGACGAACTGGAAGTGGAGAAGACGGAAATGAACGAACTGATTCAGCAAGTCGCATGGAATATGGAAGCCAAGGCAAAAGATAAAGAGATCAAGATCATGGTTAATAAAGCGGAGGGAGAACCTATCAATGAAGGTATGACAGGAGTCTACGCCAACGTCAATCCAATGCTGATGTCCCACGCGATCGCCAACTTAGTGGAAAATGCCATTAAATATTCAGGCAGTCATTCGCAGATTGAAGTGGAGATGGAACATACGACAAGCGAGGTGGTCATTCGGATACATGATCAGGGTATTGGTATCGCGGGCGATGAGCTGGAACGAGTGCAGGAACGATTTTACCGGGCGAGAAATGCAAGCACAGCGAACGGTTCAGGTCTCGGACTTTCGATATGCAAAGAGATTGTAGAGCGGTTTGATGGATATATCGACATGGAAAGTGAGTTAGGAAAAGGAACTACTATCACGATTGTGTTGCCCCGAACGTAGAATCAGCACGTCATTCAGGAGTGTTACAAGACTGATACAATTCTGTTATGAGACTAACAAATGCTTTTTTTATAATCACTTCATAAGAAGAAATCACACATTTATGGAGGGATCATGATGAAACTGATAAACAAAGCTACAACTGGTATCTTGCTGAGTATGTTATTAACGATGGCACTGACAGGTTGTCAGTCCAATGGCGCCAAGTCGCCAGAAGCAATCCAGAACCCTGGTGAAAATAGCACGTCCAATGAACAGGGCAAAGGCGAAGAAACACCTAATTCTACTACGCCTGCTTCAGAGAATTCCGAAGGACAGGGTTCTGAAGCGATTAAGGAAGGGTCGATCGAGAAGGAAGGCAATGTGGTGCTGAAGGAGCTTGCTTTTGTCTATAATGAGCACACCATTGCAATTTCGGATACAGCGAATGAAGATCAGATGGAACAAATGCTGGGCAAACCGGATAACCTGAAATCTCATACGTACAGTGCCGACGATGGAACCAATATGGATACGTTAATCGGTTTTACAGAAAAGGTGTATACGTATCCTGGTCTGGAGATTAAAACGATCAGTATACCGGAGGGGAAACAAGACTCTATCTTCCATATCGAAATTACAGATCCTAAGTATGCGACAGTGCGAAACATTAAAGCAGGAGATAGTCTGGATACACTCAAAAACGCCTACCCTGAGGGGAAACTGCTTGGTGATGGAGCCCCCGATGAGGAAGATGACTTCCGCTATGAGCCATCCAATTATGTAGATGTGATGTCATTTCATATCAAGGATGCCAAGGTGGAGAGCATTCAGATCTACAGCCTGCTGGACTAAAATGTAGTGATCGATGTTGGTAAGCCGTGTATATGATTCACCACAAAGTCGCTATTATAGCGGCTTTTTTCTTACTATATTGCTATTTGTAAGGATTTTGTACTATGCATACGGAGAATGCTTCACTATAATAGAAGGTTGAGAAAAGTATTTTAGTCATAACCTCCATTGCTGTGGAGGTTATTTGTGTTATGCAGTGAAAGTATAACATGAAAGAAAACCCTCCACTCTGAAATTCTTAATAAACATGATCTGGATTTTAATAGTAAATAAACTATGCGAGGAGCATCAATCGAGTTTATAATACATGTATGATTTCCGAAAACGGTTTCTGCGACTTGAGAGCGTTTACTTTAACGATTCTATGAATAAAAAAGGAGATATTATCATGATAGCTGCACTAAATCTGGAGGGTATCTGGAAACTCCAACTCGATGAACATAAGGTAGAACGTGGTCTGAATTTTTCGAACGTTATAACATTGCCGAATACTACATCTCATGCGGGCAAAGGCAAAAAAAACGAAAATGTGTTAATTGGTGCGCTGACCGATGAGTATTTATTTGAGGGATATGCCTGGTTTTCACGAGAGATTGAAATTCCTGAACACTTGGCTGACAAACGTTGCTTCTTGCATCTGGAGAGAACGAGAGTTACGACAGTCTGGATCGATGGGGAAGAGTTGGGGACACAGAACAGTCTGAACACACCTCACCGTTATGAGATTGAGGCAGGGCTAACTGCTGGAACACATACAATTACAATTCGAGTGGACAATACCGATTATCCAACCAAAGGAGGTCACCTTACTTCTGAGGACACACAGACGAATTGGAACGGGATTACAGGGAAGCTGGAACTACAATTTTTCGAGCGTGTTTTTCTGGATAATGTTCAAGTCTACCCTGTTTTGGCAACTCGATCTTTCGAGATCAAGGCATCACTTGTTGGTGAACTGCAAGGTGTGCAAATCGTGGTATCAGCTGTTGCGGTCAGTGCAGATCCGGTGTATAGGACGGAGGAACAGATCTTCACCCCGGATGTGCAGGAAATCCAGCTGACGTACAAAATTGGCGAAGACGCAATGTTATGGAGTGATGATGAACCTAATTTGTACCAACTTCATATCGAACTGAAAGATCAGAACGGTGAAGTTCTGGACTCCACCGTAGTATGGACGGGACTACGAGAATTCCGGGCGGCTGGAGACAAATTCACCATTAATGGTCGCAAAACGTTTCTGCGAGGTAAGCATGACGGGCTGATCTTTCCGCTGACCGGATACGCTCCAACCGATGTGGATGAATGGACTCGTATTCTCGCTATCTCCAAGTCCTACGGCATCAATCACTACCGTTTCCATACCTGTTGCCCGCCAGAGGCTGCTTTTATTGCAGCGGATTTGCTCGGTATCTACATGGAGCCTGAGCTCCCGTTCTGGGGAACGATTACGGATGAATCCTCAGATGGACACAATCAAGCAGAGCAGGATTACTTGATTAGCGAGGGATTTGCGATGCTGAAGACTTTTGGTAACCATCCTTCGTTTGTCATGATGTCCATGGGGAATGAACTATGGGGAAGCAAGGACAAATTGAATGCGATCCTGAAGGAATACAAGGCATATGATCATCGTCATCTTTACACTGAAGGTTCCAATAACTTTCAGTTTGTGCCGGACATTCTGGAGGAAAGCGAATTTTTTTGCGGAGTACGTTTCTCCAAAGAGCGCCTGTTCAGAGGAACGTATGCGATGTGTGATGCTCCGCTGGGTCATGTGCAGACTGACTTGCCAAACACGTTGAAAGATTATGATTCAAACATTGTACCTGCGCAAGGAAGCGATGCTGATCCCTCTTCGCAAACGGGGGGAAAAGAAATTCAGATTCAATATGGGACAGGCTCCAAAACGGTACAGGCCGAAGCCGGGAGCGATCAACTTGTCTCACATGTACCGGTCATCTCGCATGAAATTGGACAGTACGCCACATTTCCTAATTTCGAGGAGATTAACAAGTACACGGGTTCTCTCAAAGCGAAGAACTTCGAAGTGTTTCGAGAGCGTCTGGAAGCCAAAGGACTGGGACATCTGGCGCCAGCCTATTTCAGAGCCTCGGGTAAACTCGCGGTTCAATGTTACAAGGAGGAACTGGAAGCCGCTTTTCGTTCGCAGCAACTAGCCGGGTTCCAACTGCTGGATCTCCAGGATTTCAGTGGTCAGGGAACAGCGTTGGTAGGTGTGCTGGACGCATTCATGGATTCCAAGGGCATGATCACACCAGAGGAGTGGAGAACGTTCTGTTCCGATGCTGTGCTGCTGGCGAGATTCCCCAAATATAATTATCAAACCGGTGAATTGTTCGAAGCACGTATTGAACTTAGTTACTTCCGGAGACAAGCATTGGATGGACTTCAATTGAAATGGCTACTGCAAAGCGAGCAGTTCGAAGGCAGCATCCTTGTAGAAGGTGAAGTGAATCTGCCAGCATTCCATGGTGAAAATCATGTGAGTATCACGGAACTCCGTATTCCAATCCCTGAAGTCTCCAAAATGACCAAAGTGGAGATGAAATTGTCTATTCCGGGCACGGATATCCGTAAGTCTTACGACCTGTGGATATACCCGAGTCAACAGGAGGTGGATCTGAGCAATTTGAATCTATTCACCCAACTCTCGGACGAGGCGCTGGCGCTGCTAGAGCAAGGAGAGGATATTCTACTTTTCCCGAATCCTAAGCAGATTCAACATGCGATCCAAGGTTTCTACAGCACGGATTTCTGGTCTTATCCTATGTTCCGATCGATATCCGAAAATATGAAACGAGAAGTTCCCGTGGGCACAATGGGCCTGTTGATTCAACAGAATCATCCGGCCTTCGAACATTTTGTGACAGAGGAGTATTCGACTTATCCATGGTGGAGCATCGTTTCCGATTCTTCATCCATCATTCTGGATGAGCTGAATAAAGACCTGCAACCCATCGTGCAGACCATTGATAATTTTGAACGTAATCATAAGCTCGGACTATTGATGGAGTTCCAGATGAGGAATGGTAGAGTGCTGATGGGAGCGCTGAATCTGGAGAGCCTGATGGCAACGCTGGAGGGAAGAGAATTATTATACAGCTTCCAGCGTTACGTAGAGAGCCCAGCGTACCAGCCAGCTGCGCGCCTCGAAGTCGAGGAACTTCGCAAGTTATTTAACTAAGTTAAAGGGAAGAAGAGGTAGCAAGTTTTTATTCATACAAAGTTATTCTCATAAATACGTGCATATAAGACCCTTTCATTGGTGGAAGGGTCTTTGTCATGTTACTTCCATTTCCGCTTAGATGAACCTTTGAGTATGAGGTGCTTCTACTCAGCTTCATAGGAATCACAGCCGAGGTTAATTAAATAAGAAGACGTTTGTATAAGCAGGAGTGTATTTACCATGCCCATTGTATCCAGGTGATAACCGTATATTGACATATCGAATAAATGTAACTATATTAATTACATTAGCGAAATTAAGTGAACTACGTAGAAGATAGAAGAGCATTTTAAGTTGTAATGTAAATTTACATGTTTTCGATCTATTTATCGAAAGCGAAACATAATAAAAGGAGTGTGTCATGATTATGGCAAATGTATTGTATGTAACAGCTCATCCTCTCAACACGGATACCTACAGTTTGTCCGTGGGAAACCAATTTATTAAAACGTACAAGAAGTTTAATCCAAAAGATGTTATCTCTCATCTCGATCTGTACCGTACAGATCTTCCACAAATCGATGCCGATATCCTAGGACACTGGGGCAACCACCATATGGTAATGCTTTTGATAAACTACGCGAAGAGACGAAGAATGACGTGATACGAATGCATGAGCTCATTCAACAATTCAAAGATTCAGATAAAATAGTGATAGTCAATCCCGTTTGGAATTATTCTTTTCCATCCGTTTTGAAGGCATATATAGACATCATCATAAATATTGGAGAAACAGTTAAACGAGCAGATAATGGACTACGGGATTGGCTGGATTAAAGGGTACACAGCAAGGAAAAAAAGTAATGCATATTCAAGCATCTGGGACAGTACTTTCTCATGGGAAGTTTAATTATGTTGAATACAGTCATAGCTATCTGAAGGCTGTTATGAATTTGATGGGCGTTGAAGATGTAGAGGCTATATTTGTTGAGGGTATGAGTGAGAAACCGGATCAAGTACAACAAATTAAGGCAGAAGCAATTCAAAGAGCTATTTTGAAAGCGGAAGTATTTTAATTAAAAATAAGTTTGATGGTCAAACCCAGTCGAGGGAAAAAATGTTTTCATTGAAGTCGCTATTTTAGCGGCTTCTTTGTCTTATTGTACGGTATAAGTGCTTGTTCCGTTCCAAGGGCGACAACGCAGACCATTGCTGATTAGATAAACGTCTTAGTGTGAGTAGAGTGTCTCTTTTAAAGCGATTAACAGTTGGATTAGAATCACATTGTCGTTATAACACGCCCTTAACATCCTCTAAAAAAACATACATATCGACCAAAAGAATCCGCATTTATCATTGTTCAACCCAGTGCTATATTTAAATTGCTTCAAGGAAGACGAGTGAATAGAGAAAGAGAAAATGATAGGAGGCTGTAACATATGAAGAGCAATGTTTCTCTTCAAACTGGAAATCCCGTGCGAGGAGAAAAAACAGGTTTCTTTGCAGAGATGAAAAAAAACTATTTGCTGTATTTGCTGGCTTTGCCCGGAATTGCCGTTATTTTTGTTTTCTCCTATCTACCTATGGGCGGAATCGTTATTGCATTCCAAGATTTTAACCCTATCAAAGGGATAACCGGTAGCGAATTTGTAGGCTTGAAAAACTTCAGTTTTTTTATTGAATCGACGGATACGTTAAAGGTCATCGCCAACACTTTGTTTCTTAACACGATGTTCATTTTGTGTGGAACATTAGGTTCGGTTGCCATTGCTATCATGTTCTCGGAGCTTGGGGCAAAAGGTTCAAGCGAGTTACGCAAACGCTCGTGACACTGCCGAACTTCTTATCCTGGACAGTAATCGCGATGTTCTCGGTCTCATTACTCTCCACGGACACAGGGATGATCAATCAGATGCTTGGACTGTTTGGAGTTGAACCGATCTCCTTCTATAACGAGCCGGGATACTGGCCTTGGATTCTGGTGATTATGAAAATATGGCAGGGAGCCGGCTTTGGTTCCATCGTATATCTAGCTACTATTACGGGAATTAATCCGGACATCTATGAATCCGCTTCCATTGATGGAGCCAGTCGTTGGCATAAAATTCGTTATATTACGTTGCCATTAGTGAAGCCTACGATCATTCTGATGTTGCTCTTGGCCATGGGTGGTATTTTTTACGGCGATTTCGGCATGATCTATGCGTTGATTGGGCGAAATGTGGCGTTATATCCAACAACTGACGTAATCGACACCTATGTATATCGCGCTCTGATGGATCTAGGGGATATGAGTATGGCCGCCGCGGTTGGTTTCTTCCAATCCCTCGTTGGATTCATATTGGTTGTTGTGGTGAATAGCCTGGCCAAGAAATTCAGTCCGGAATCCGCTCTTTTCTAAATCTAGCAGAAGTCAAAGGCAGGTGAAGTAATGTGGTAATCAAAGAAAGCTGGCAGGATTACAGCGTGAAAATCGCTTTTTACGTCCTGCTGACCGTATTTGCAATCTTTTGTCTATTTCCGTTCATTTCCGTTATCAGCAGCTCACTTTCGACCGAATCCAGCATTCTGAAGTACGGGTATTCACTCTGGCCGCGTGAGTTTTCACTGGATGCCTACAAACTAATCTTTAAGGATGCCACCATCTATAGAGCTTACGGAGTGACGATCTTTGTCACTGTTGTAGGCACGGCACTTGCTATGCTGGTCACCTGTGCGCTTGCCTATCCATTGTCACTTCGTCATCTGAAGTACCGGAACACGATCAACTTTTACGTCTATTTCACTATGCTGTTCCACGGGGTCTGGTTGCTAACTACCTGCTTATCAGCAAATACTTGGACATGAAAGACACCATCTGGGTGCTGATCATTCCGGCACTGGTTAGTCCATGGAACATGTTTCTGATGCGTAACTTTTTCAAATCGATTGATGAATCGCTTGCGGAATCGGCCAAAATCGATGGCGCGAATGACATCTACATTTTATTCCGCATTATTTTACCTATCTCCATGCCTGCCATAGCAACAGTTGGCCTGTTTTACGCGCTGGCCTTCTGGAATAAATGGTTTGAAGCGATGTTGTACATCTCCAAAGAGGATCTGTGGCCGCTGCAATATTTGATCATGAGAATTATGAGCAATACACAATTCGCATCCGAGTTGTCTTCCAAAGTCAGCTTGCCTAACTATGTAGTGCCTACGTTGACCACACGCTTAGCCACTACAGTAGTGACGATTGGGCCGATTATTTTCTTATATCCTTTTCTTCAGAAATACTTCGTCAAAGGATTGATGGTAGGGGCGGTAAAAGGATAACCCAATCTGCTACTGTGCCTTTCATTTATACAAGACATCAAACATCATAAAGGGAGGTTGTTGTATCATGAAAAAAATAACTAAAATTCTTGCACCCCTTGTTGTTACCGCCCTCTTGGGCGGACTGCTAAGCGCATGCTCGTCTTCATCCAGCAGTTCAGAAGGCGCGAACACTTCATCGACTGATCCCGTTACACTGAAGGTCATGCTTTTCGGCGACAAGCCGGTAGACATGGATAAGGTACTTACCGAATTCGGTAATCTTAGCAAGGATACGTTGACCACTACGCTCGATCTCGAATTTAACCCGGCATCAGACCATAAACAGAAAACCAAGCTGAAGCTGGCTGCAGGTGAAGCGGTAGACCTGATGTTTGACGCGCCATGGATGAACCTGAACCAGAACATTTCCCAAGGCTTCTATCAAGAGTTGGATAAATATTTCAATAATGATGAATATCCTGGTTTAAAAAAAGCATTTTCGCAAGAGTTTCTTGATGCAAACAAAGTCAATGGACATCTCTATGCGATTCCGATTACAAACATGTACTATGACTCCGAGGTTATATATATTCGCAAGGATCTGAGAGAAAAATACGGTTTGGCTCCGATCCAGTCTTATGACGATCTTAAGGCTTATCTCGACAAAGTAAAGGAAAACGAGCCTGAAATGATTCCGTTTGCCTTAATGGGAGATCGCGGATTCTTTAAAATGTTTGGCAATGAGGAGCCTCAGACCCAGGTTCGTTCCGAACCTTACGCGATTGCAGGAACCGGCACCACATTTAATCTGATTTTGTCCGAGGATGGGAAAAAGGTTCTGGGAGCCTCGACGCTTGGCGATCCGGAAGAGGAATTTGCCAAGTATCCGGCTCCATTTAACAGCTCAGATTACTTTTACGGTAATAACGATACGAAGGTTGAATGGAATAAGTATGTACAGAAAGACGTTTTAAATGAAAAAGACCCGGGTGCATTGTTCGCCAGTGGCAAATCAGCTGCAAACGAAGGTACTATTAATGGCTTTGCCAGCATGCGAGACAAACTAAAAACAGCAGTACCTGATGCAGAGTTGGAGTTCTTTGTGTATAACTCCAAAATTCGCAATATGGAAAAAGGTTCTATTGGAACGGAATATAAAGCGTGGAACTATCTCGTAATTCCGGCGACATCCAAAAACGCAGATCGTACTATGAAATTCCTGGATTGGCTGTTCGGTGATCAGGAGAACCATGATCTGTTCGAACTGGGCATCGAAGGCACGCATTGGACAAAATCCGGCGATACGGAGTATAAATCGACAGAACAGACGAAAAATTATGCATTCCCTGGATATGAACTGACCTGGAATCCAACGATGTCTCGCATAAGTGGCGATAACTCTGAGGATGCCATGAAACTCATTACCTATCAAACGCAGGACGACACGTATTACAAGCTTCCACTAGCCGGGTTTGTATTTAATACCGAGTCTGTCAAAACAGAAATCGCCAAGCTTCAGCCGAAAGCGGCCACGATTGATCCAATTCTGAAAAGCGGGCTCGATTCCAATTGGCGCCAAAGCGCCGCAGACTTGAACGAAGAGCTACGCAATCTCGGTCTTGAGAAGGTTCGCGAGGAACTGGTGAAGCAGGCTCAGATGTTCCTGGATCAGAACGAAAGCTAATATCATCATCTTGCTTGATCGGATGCAGTATAGAACACCCGTGCCAATAGGCGGGTGTTCTCTGCATGTGCGTCCACCTTGGGAAACGCTAAATCGAACTCCTTTGAAATTCATGGTTAGTCAGCTTCTCTTCCTTGATTGGAATCTCGTATAAAAATCTTTTATGATATGCAATTTCGGTTTATGATGAAACCAAGACCATTGACGTAACGGGAGCGAGCAACATGAAAATTCGACCAAAATTTACGCAGAGTTTATTTTTCAAGTTCTCTGTTGCTTTTTTAGTGGCAGGCCTTCTTCCGATCTTCGTACTGAGCATGCTCTCTCTGTACCAGTTTACCGGACAAATCGAGCGTCATACGGTCAACAACATACAGCAAATGATGGTGTACATGCGTAATAACGTGAACGACATGCTGAGAAAATACGATAATATTTCCAATTTGATGTACACCAAGGCACAACCAGACGACATTTTTCTGAAAGATTCCTCAGAGTTGTATCCGAGTGGATTTAACTCGTCTGCCATGGATGATTTCATTAAAACGGTGCTGTTCAGCGACGCGAATATCCAGAATGTGCTGTTTGTGCGAGCAGAGGGCGGAACGCTGAATCAGCAATCCCGAGGCAGCAAGCAAATGGATCCTTTTGTCAGTTATCCACCGATAGAGTGGAACTACACGCTTACAACCAACCCCAAAAAGCTGGCTGTTTTCCCATATCATATGGAGGTATATTACAATTCCCAGGATTTGGTGATGACCTTTGCACGAAGCTGGATCGATACCTCCCGAGGCGTACAGAATCCGGTCCAAATCTACGGAACCTTATTTCTGGATATTGACGTTAACGTGTTTGACAGTTTGCTTCAGCAATCGAGACTTGGTAAAAAAGATGAGATTTTCATCGTAAATGAAAACGGTATCATTTTATATTCGAACCGACGTGATAAAATCGGTTCCCGTTTTGACGAATTCGGAGTCAAAGCCCGTGGAGATATGATTGTTTTCAGTGAGCCGCTTCCTTATATCCAAGGTAAAGTTGTGGGGTTAATGTCCAAGGAGGATATTTATTCTCCGATTATTCGTACGAAAAAAAGTGTCTGGGTGGCTGCTATAGCAAGCTTTGCTGCTTTGTTTCTGATGGGCTTGATATTTTCACGAATGTTCACCAGACCTATTTTGCAGTTAATACGCCAGATGATCAAAGTAGAGTCGGGCAATTTGGATATTGAGTTGAAGGTTGGCCGCAAGGATGAGATGGGACGGCTTGCTAATGGCTTTAACCGAATGGTAGAACGACTCAAGGAATATATTAACGATGCATATATCAATGAAATCAAACGAAAGCAGGCAGAGTTGAACGCACTGAAAAGCCAGATTCGACCGCATTATTTGTATAATACGCTAGAGGTCATTCGCATGAGCGCAGTTGCCAATGGGGATCGAAAGGTAGCTGATATGATCCACGCACTTTCAGACCAACTGCAGTATGTTATTGATTATGGGGATGAGTCTGTAACACTGGCACAAGAGCTAGAGCACCTTCGACACTATTTTCATCTGATCGAGGTTAGGTTTGACCATCGTATTTCATTACAAGTCGAGCTGCAGTCGCCGGAGCTCGCCTCGGCCATCGTGCTTAAGCTAATTCTTCAGCCCATTGTTGAAAATTCGGTTCATCACGGTATTCGTCCCAAGGGCGGAAAGGGAATCGTATTAATCACAATAGAACGGCTTGAGGGCGATATTCTCAGTATAACCATATACGATGATGGGGCAGGAATGGAGCAAGAACAATTAGAGTCCCTGCGGATTCACGTGAAAAACCAGGATCGAAACATGGGTAAAAGCATTGGTATCAAAAATGTGCATGAACGCATTAAGGCAGCATATGGAAGCCAGTATGGACTAGACATGGAGAGCAGACCGCATATCGGAACGTCGGTACGGATTCTGCTTCCTCTGAACCTGGAGGTGCGGCATGAACACGATTCGAATGATTCTCGCTGACGATGAGCCAGTCATCCTGAGAGGCTTAAGAATGCTCATCGATTGGGAGGCGCTCGGTATTGAAATTGCAGGTGAGGCTTATGATGGAAACGAACTGATTGAGTTAATTGATCGCTGCAACCCAGATTTGATTGTCAGTGACATTTGCATGCCCGGCCAATCCGGCATCGATGTACTGAGGTATGTTCAGGCATCGCGGCGAACACCGAAGGTTGTCTTTATTAGCGCCCACAAAGAGTTTGATTATGCGCAGGAGGCATTGAAATACGGGGCACTGGATTATTTGATCAAGCCCGTGAATACCAATCAGCTGAAGCAAGTGATTCACAAGGCGGTATCCTTAATCAGGGACGAGACGGAAGAGGAGCGCAAGCTTGAGAAGCTTCAGCATCTGGAGCGGGATAATAAAGACAGATCCTTTGAAGAATTGCTGGATCGTTTGACCGATGGTGATGATAAGGCCGCTCATGCCCTTCAGAAATCCTTGAACCTAAACGATGACAAACATGCAGTCGTTTGCGTGGCTGATTATAGCCGGGGTGTGCAGGACCAGATAAGATGGCAGAAGCGAGAACGTAAGCTGATTGATTTTGCCATAACCAATGTTATGCGCGAAAGCTTGAAGAACATCCCAAACAGCTTATTCTTCCGCAAGGGCGACATGTTCTGTTATCTCATATTATGTGATGATAAAAATTTGCCGATTCAAGTGTCAAAAACAGTTCGGGATCAGGTTCGCAGCTATTTGAAGTTAGACATGTCGATTGGTGTAGGGGGAGCCGTAAGCTCTCTCCAGGATGCAGCTACCTCGTTCAGACAAGCACTTGAAGCCTTGGACTGGGCCTACTTTCTAAGCACCGGACATGTCATTCCCTATGATACGTCTCCGGCAGAACCTGTTGCACAGCTACGTATTGAGGAAATGCAGTCACAGCTACTTGATCACCTGGTTGAGTCAGTTGACGCGAATGCTCTCCAAGAGCCCCTCTCACGACTGCTGCTAGCGATCAAGCAGGCTGCAGTCAGCAATAAGCAAACAGCTATATCTTGCGTTTACGATACGCTGATAACGCTCCGACAGGAATTACAGACCATGGGGGTTTCGCTGGAGACATACAATGAAGATTTTCGTATTTTGCTTAAGCGAATCAGCGATTTCGATACCCTGCAGGAAGTGGAGGCTTATGTAGGCGATTTTATCGCGGACATTCACCCGTTGGTGAAAAGCCGCCTGGGCAACAAAGAACATGGGCAGATCAAGCAAGTCAAGGAATACATTGAGGCTAATTATTCGGAGAACATTACGCTGGATTCGATAGCGGGGCTTATATACATGAATCCTTCCTACTTTAGCACCTTTTTCAAAAAACATACGGGGCAAAATTATAAACAATATTTGACCGAGATACGAATGAAGCATGCTCGCCAAATGCTATTGCACTCCAATTTGATGGTCTATGAAATCGCGGAAAAGGTGGGATATAACAGTGCCCGCTTGTTCAGCGATATGTTTCGCAAGCACTATGGTCAGATTCCACAAGAATTCAGGCAATCGAAGGGAACGACGGTACATGGATTACACAACTAAACATCGTCGGTCATACCTTTGTGAATACAAGCTTGTCTGGTGGAAGAAGATCATGATTGCGTTGCTACTTATGGTGATTGCAGGCTGCGGCCTTGTAACGAGGGAAGATTCTGTCTCATCGCCTACCTCTGAAGCGGAGCCGGTTCAATTGACGATTACCTATGCCATGGGAGACGGAGCACACCACAAGGGCATTCAAACAATCATTAATGACTTTAAAAAATCACATCTCAACGTGCAAATTTCGGTAGTTGAACATACACAGCAAGCCAAGGGGTATGCAGATGAACTTTCATTGCTTGATGCAATGGGTCAATTCCCCGATCTAGTGGAAATGCGGGATACCCAGATGTTTGCCGATGCAGGTTTGTTAGCTGAGTTGCCGAAGAGTATAGTCGGGCTGTTTGATGACATTCCCAAGGTGAATGGTACAATATATACTGCTCCTCTTAAAGCGGAGGTACCTCAAGGTATTGTGTATAACAAGAAATTGTTTCGGGAATGGGGCCTAAATGAGCCTGCCACGTATCAACAATTTCTTGAACTGTGCCAGATTATTCAAGCCAAGGGCATATATCCGCTTGTTGTCGGTGGCAAGGACTTATGGCATATGGGCTTCTGGACAAATCATTTTATGCTGGATCATGTGTATTCCAAAGATCAGGAGTGGAACCGCAAACGAACCGCAGGTCAGGTTAGCTGGACGGATGCTGATCCTGAAGAGGCCTTTCGAGATCTGAAAGTATTGTGGGACGAGGATTACATCGTTCCTGGCTTCATGAACATTGCGGATTATCAGACCATTGACTATTTGGTTAGCGGCAAAGCGGTGATGATGATGTCTGGGCCCTGGATGTTCAGTCAGTTGAAGCAAGCCGATCCTGATTTTGAGATTGGGTTCTTTCCGGTTCCTGACCGTCAGGGACGCATTCATATATTTGGATTGCCGCAGCCTTCAGGCTGGGCCATGTCATCTCTGGCTGCTGCCGATCCGAATAAAGCTAAGGTTATCGAGCAATTTTTACATTTTTTCTACAGTAATGAAGAGTATGCGAATTATTTGCAGGCTGTGGGTGGTACTCCGGTTACCAGTGAGCATTTGTTTATTCAGTCTTCCGAGCTTATGCAAGAGGTAGAGCAGTGGCTTGATAATCCGGATATGTTGAAACTTCGCGGGATGGAGCATTATTGGGGAGCGGACGAGATCCCGCCCGGCTTCCGCAATGCATTCTATGATCTTGTGCAAGACATGCTCTCCGGAACTATGTCGATCGATGAAGCATTAATCGAAGCAGACCGCATTTGGGACGAGCGAAAAGTCCGTCGTTAGCTTTGTGAAATCATTTGAAGCGTTATCCAGTTTAAAGAGGCTGCTCTGCATGAATTATATTCCCCTCCAAGTGAAAAAAGGGTGTACAGCACACTCGCTTACTTGGAGGGGATTTTTATGGTCAAAAAATGGCTAGATGATAGAAGAGCTCCAAAAAAATCTGCATATGCAACTAGAAAAAGGCACATGTACAACAACGGGCAGCTAAAATACAATAATGAAGAGTTATGTAAGCGTTACCAATATGTAGATCCGAAGAGGAGGGGAACGATGATCAAACCAGGAAAGTTCAGTTTATGGAAACGCATTACAACGATACTGGCCATTTCAGGCATGCTCCAAAGTTTAATTGTGCCAACGGGAAAAATAACAGCATCAGATGAAGGAGAGATTGCTACGAATTATATTGTTCAGATCAATGAGACAGTAACGGACGGATTTACTCATCCAGGGGTGGGGCTGACCAAATCAAAACTTGAAACGATAAGATCGATGGTATCTGCCAAAAAGGAGCCTTGGTACTCGTATTATAAAGCAATGACCGTTTCTTCCTCGGCATCCAAAACGGTAATCTCCAGCAATCAAAGCTCTGCCAATCCGACAAAGCCCGCAAGCGATGCCTTCAACAGTCAGGGATTTAACTCCAGATTCATAGCGGATGGCTTGAAAGCGTATACTCAGACACTCATGTACTACATTACCGGTGATGTGACTTACCGGGCTAATGCCATGCATATTATTCGAATTTGGTCCCAGATGGATCCGAATAAATATGTATATTTTAACGATTCCCATATTCATACTGGTATCCCGCTTAACCGTATGGTTGCGGCAGCGGAAATACTGCGATATACCAGCAGCCCAAACCCTGAACTGGCTTGGACGGAGAAGGACACGGCCGATTTTACGAGTAATCTAGTTACACCTGTTATTGAGAATTTTCTGCATGACAACAATCGCTTCATGAACCAGCATAACTATCCGCTGCTCGGAGCGATGGCGGGTTATATTTTTACGAATAATACGGAGCGTTATGAAGAAGCAGTTGAATGGTTCACGGTTAATACAACCGCCAAAAATCAGGGATTCAATGGCTCAGTCAAGCAATTGTTTCGTCTAATCGATTCAAACGTAGTGACCGGGGAACCAGTTAATCCCCTGTGATCCAACATGTGGAAATGGGGCGAGATCAGGCGCATGGCGGTGGTGATCTAACCAATGCGGTCATTATTTCACGTATGCTGCTGGCACAGGGTACCGAAGTCGATCCCGTGCACGGGACTGTTTCTACAGCAGCTGATGCGGTCGGTCCCTATGAGTTCTTAAATGATCGTATTCTTGATGCAGCTAACTTCTTTTGGCAATATATGCTCGGATACGATACTCCGTGGATTCCCGTTGTCTCCAGTTATGGAGAGGATGGTAACGCCAAGGGTATTTATCGTACATTATCGGACTCTTATCGAGGCAGAATGACAACCGCCAACTTTTGGGATCTTTATTATTATTATACCTACGAAAAAGGAGTTGATTTGGCGGAGAACGCACCGTTTTATTATGAAGCGTTTACGAATCGAATTCCTTCCAATTATTATCACCAGGGTTCGTTTAAACAGAACTGGGAAAATGTTGACGGTGGTGGAGACTTCTGGCTGTATCTACCAGCTGAGGCAGCAGCTGAAGGGGCATCGATGCTGCCCAAGGAACAACCAAATCCGGCTCTAGTCGAACTGGAGGATCGTTATACCGTCTTTGATCCAAATTCAGAGAAGAAGCAAGAGGGAGATACCTCATATGTTCAAGTAAAGGCTACGGAGAAGGGCAGCAGACTGGTCTTTCAAAATCTGTCTTACGCCGATCGTTCAGGTTCCCGCCTCATCGGCCTGAAGTTTCGAACTGACGGCAAAGCAACGGTGACGCTCAGCAAAGAACAGAATTCTACACCTTACCACATGTTAACTTTGCCGGATACCGATGGAGAATGGAGATATATCACCTTTGATATGGGCATCAATCACGTCACCTACGGTCAGCTTGATAATGACTACAACCTGCTCTATTTGAAGGTGACGGGCAGTGGCACCACAGTTGATCTGGATCATTTGAATGTATTGGCCGGACAACAACTTACACCACCGTCCTTTGTACTTGGTCGTGATACTATGGATATCGTCACTGTAGCTGGTACACCATTGACGATCGATTTCTCGGCTACGGATAGCTCAGAGGGTTCCCTTTTCTATGAGATCACAGATCCGCCTTCAGAAGCAGCTCTGCAACACACTACCGGAAATTTCACTTGGCACACCTCTGAGCCCGGATCATATTCCTTTGTTGTTGTCGCCTCCGATGGCGAAACTGTAGCAACGAAGAACGTGAATGTGGTTGTGTCGATTGATCGCAATGCGGCTATTCAAGCAGCAATCTCCAGGTACGATGAGCAAACTAAATACACGTCTTCAACGCTGAGACACTTTCAGGAGGCTTACAATCAAGTGCTGGCACAGCTTCAAACGGCAACCGATGAACAATTTAGCGAGCATTTGTTTGTGCTAAAGCAAACAACAGCAGACCTTGAGCTTCTTACACCGCCGTTATTGGACGGCGGTATGGATTACACAGAAATCGTGACCTCTACCTTTGGCAGCTCCATTTCCATGCTGGTGGACGGCAATAACAATACTTATCCCGTATACTCGCTTGCGCCTAATCCAGATCTGTACCATATTCTGGATTTCGGGCCTAATTATAAAGTTTCCGCAGAGCGATTTGGCTTGCAGAGCCGCATGAATTTTGTGGATCGCATGGCAGGTTCGGCTATTTTCGGTTCAAACGACCGGATAAACTGGACGAGACTTACGCCAGACGAAACGTCGTTTACCGACGAGATGGCTATACTGGAGGTTGATCCGTCCCTTCGGCAGGAGCAGTATCGCTTTATTAAAATTCAGATGCTGCATCCGCAGCCGGATGTACTATGGGGAACCGTAGGTAATATGCTTGAACTGGGCGAGTTCAGAATTTATGGAGAGCGGCATGAAACTCTGAATAAATTGAAGGTGGTTTCAATTGGTTCAGAGCAGGCTGTCCAGCACCGCATTGGTATTGGTGACCAGGCAAAAGTAACCTTTCAATCCACGGAACCCATCCTCGATGTGCAGGTAACGATTCAAGGACAGGAGGCGCAGGTTCAGTCGACCGATCAGCTCCATTGGACGGCTATGGCAACCATGGATGATACTGCGGTTACCGGGAATATATCCTTCAATATTCGTTACAAAACAACGGATGACGTTGCTGCTGAGCCAACTATTTTTACAACAGATGATTCCATATTATATCTGGTTAATTCATCGAATCGGATTGAGGTTGGCAAGCTAGCTACGGTTATCGCATCGGATAATCAGATTGGGGGTGCTGTGCCGAAGGAAAAGGTCGGTTATGCGCTGTTCGACGGAAACCTCACTAACTTTGGTGATCTGGCTACTGGAGCAGGCTCCTACTATATGGTCGATTTTGGCGAGAATGCCAAAGTCAAGCTAAGCGACATTATGCTAATGCCTCGTCCAAATTTCCCTGGACGCATGAACGGCTTGGTTATCCAGGGCTCCAATGACAAAACGAGCTGGACAAACTTGACCCGACCTGCTTCAGGAACGAAAGAAGGGAAGTGGACTTATATTAGCAGTCGTGAGCTACTGAATGAGGGGATTATCGTTATTTGAGACTGTTTAATTCGACAAACTGGTTTGGCAACGTGTCCGAAGTTGAATTGTATGGAGACTATCAATACGATTCGTTAGATTCCAAAGTGGTTGCTGCTGACGGGTATACTCAAGGTAGCTACTACCTATATCAGAAGGAGGTGGATCGGATCAAGAAGGCATTCCAGCAGCCAGGGGCGGATAAAAAAGGATTGCTTCAGCAGCTCTTGGCTGCAGAGCAGGAGCTCGTATCCCTGGAAACCTTAATTGGAGCCAGAATTGAAATTGCTCCATCTATGGTGGCTGCTTCAACATCTGTATGGGGAACAGGCGCTTCCAAGGAAACGAATGGCTGGTATGCGTTTGATGGCGATACAAGCACTTATACCGATACTATTGCGAATCCATCCTGGATTGATATCGATCTAGGAGATGGACAATCAGCTTCGCTGGGAAGCCTGAGATGGTATCCTCGCGGCGGTAAAGATGACCTTAGTCGGAGAATGAATGGCGCGATGCTGCAAGGCTCAATGGATGGCGTTAATTATAATACGCTATATACGATTAGCGGCGTGAATAAGGCAGATTGGTTCCAGGCTCAAATCACGGATGAGACGGAATATTCTTACTATCGGTATTACGCACCTACTGGAAACGCCAATGTTGCCGAGCTGGAACTGTATCGCAAAACAGTTGATCATACGCTGCTGGGGGTGCTTGTGAATGAGGTGAGTGATCTAGACGAAGACCAGTATTCGGTGGAGAGCTATGAAGCAGTTCAGCAGGCCGTGTCGGATGCTATGAATGTTCAACATGAAGAAAACGCTACCCAGGAGCAGATCGATCGGATTGCACACATACTACGGATGGCGATGGAGCATCTGGTCTCAAACAAAAGTATCGTCTCTCTGTAGTCTGCTGTCGTGCCAACAACGGCGCTTCTTCCAGATACGGGGGATGTCTGCTTGCAGCGACGAATTCACCGAGAATGTCGAGGTGTCCTAGCAGCACATGGCCCCCGTTTAATCCGAAACTCCTAGCAGTTTCTTTGAGACAAGAGCAGTGTATTGCCCCTGCTTTCAGCTATGGCTAATATTACTGTGCTGGAAGGAGGGGGTTATTAAATCCACCTTCGCATTTACGAGCGCTGGAGATTATGTCCAGCTCAATCAAGCTGGGCTGAATCCGCCTGAGGGTTCTGCTGCTGTAGAAGGTTATGATCTCTCGTATGCTGGGCTTACATTCGTAAGGGGAAACAATGGATTGAAACAAAAGAACAAGCCTCAGCATCCGTGGTAAAGGGGAGCTGAGGTTCTTTTTCTTGAACAACATAGTGAATATAAAACATAAATACGAAACGGAATTTAGAACAGATCCTTGCCCTTTAGGCACAGGCTGCATGCAATTGCTAAAAAACCATACATATGACGCCAAAAAAGCAGCATTTCTCCAAGTAAAATGCAGGGATACAATGAAAGAAGACTTGGGGGAGCAGGAGGGCGCAACATGAATCAATTGATTGTTTATCCGCAGTCAGAGGTTGACAGAGAACGCCGTGACTTCAAGGTACAGGTGCGTCAACCGGAGGAAGATTGGCGAGAGCTGTTTGTATACGAGACCCAGGTAGACATGCACCAAATTCGGCAAGCCTCAATGGCATATTTTGATATGTTGGGACAGGTTGAGGTTCGCGTGGAATGTCTGAACACCAGACCGGAGCGGGTTGTTATTCGGCCGTTGTCTACAGCGATTGTTTTGGTATGCGAAGGTAATACGATATCCTTCACGCTGTGTAAGCCATGCAAGCTGTCCATTGAGGTTAACGGTGATCGCTTTGGCAATCTGCATCTGTTTGCCAATCCATTGGAGACATTACCGCCATTGCCGGATGATCCCGGAGTACTTTTGATCAAGCCGGGCATTCACCGGATGGAAGATATTAAACGGCTCACTAGCTTGCCGGATACGCTCAGCGGGGAATGTCCGCACATCCTATATTTTGCACCAGGTATTCATTATGTGGAGGAAACAATTATACACATTCCCTCTAATACCACGGTGTATGTTGCGGGAGGTGCTGTGGTTGTGGGTTCGTTCGTCTGCGATCAGGTTGAAAACGTCGTCATTCGCGGGCGGGGATTATCGATTTGTCTGCATTCCATAGGTATTCGGCTTTTCGAGGAATACGCATCAAGTACTCCAAAAACATCAGGGTAGAAGGCCTTGTACTGCTTAATCCACCGCATTACAGCATATACATTGGCAAGTCGACTCATGTTCACATATCCAATTTCAAATCGTTCAGTAGCAAGGGCTGGTGCGAAGGCATTGATATGATGGCAAGTTCTGATATCGAAATTGACGATGTGTTTCTTCGTACCTCGGACGATTGCATCGCGGTATACGGATCAAGGTGGGATTACCATGGAGATACACGCCGTATAACGGTTCGCAACTCGGTTTTATGGGCAGACGTTGCGCATCCACTAATGATGGGCACGCATGGAGATCATCGCCTCAGCGGAGATGTAATCGAGGATATCCGTTTTGAGAACATTGATATTCTGGAGCATCATGAGCTGCAGGAGAACTATTGGGGAGCAATGGCCATCAACGCGGATGATAAAAATAAGATTCGACGGGTGGTTTATGACAACATCCGGGTAGAGGAATTTGAGCTAGGCCAGCTAATCGATATTCGAGTTATCTGGAACAAAGATTACAATCCTGAGCCTGGACATTCCATTGAAGACATTTCGTTCCGAAATATTACCTACTTTGGTCGCAATGTCAATCCCAACCGAATTTACGGCTTTGATGCAGAGCGCCAGGTTAAAGGCGTTGTATTCGAAAATTTGCGTATTCGCGACGAGCTTGTGCTTGAGCCGGAGCAGGGGAATTTCGATATCAATGCCTTTACGCAGGAAATTACTTTTACGGTAGAAACCAAGCTAAGGAATGAGGGGAAATGAAATGTACTGCAAACAGACGACCATAGATATATTAGCTTGGGATCGGGGACGTTCGGATGAGGCTGAGCTGGCTTCGGCTTCAGGAGAGGGGCTGCTGCTGGAGCCGGGTCAGGCAACGGTTTTTCGTTTGCCGGGGGTACATCTGGATAATCATTGGGTCCGTACAGGCTTTGTAAGCAACAATGAATATAGCGTGGATTTACGGAATTGGTACGGTCTTGAACTGGAGGCTGAGCTTCCGCTTGCCGAGCCGCTGGAGCTAACAGTGGAAATCGGATTGCTGCGTGATAAAGGATCCTTGCCAGAAGAACTGGAGTATGTTCACTATGATTGTCTGCTGGTACGGCCGGAATCGGGCATCAATAAGGTCGTTGTGCCATTTGACCAATTTGATGACATGAAGGCCTTGGCTGGCAAATGGAAATATGTCCGTTCCGTGCACCTGCTTGCGACATGGAAAGAAGAGTCAATCAGACCAGCAACGGGGTCGGGCATTTCCATTCGCCAGTTAAAGCTGAGCCGAAGCCGTGGAATCCATGTTCATGCTCCTGTGCTGTCGCGGTCGGCGGATGCCAGACAAGTAGCAGAATATAAGCTGGAGCTTACCAATTGTACAGGAGATGTACAGACTCTAACGTTGACTCAGGAGCGTTATGGCTGGGAAACGATGAAGGTGTCGATTAATCCGGAGGTCTGCCTATTGGAACCTGGGGCTTCCTGTGAGGTATCTGTTCAGGTCGAGGTATCCGGACGTGTTGCGCCAGGGGGACATGAAGTACAGAAGCTGGCGATTATTCCAGGAGGCCGCGGAGATCTGGCGGAACGTGTGGAGTTGATTACGTTGCGGGCGTTGCCACACCCGTATATCAAGTTGGTCGAGCCGGAATGGGAAGAAGTTCAGGTCAAGATACAGGAGCATGCATGGGCGAGCGAGCTGCTGGTATGTATGTGCTGCGTGCACAGCAATGGGAGCTCCCGCCTGTTAGGACAGGGACGCATCTGTATGAGAGTCATCATGCTCATGAAGCGGAAAATGCGGTTATCGCCTGGAAACTCACCAGTCAAAAAGATCTGGCAGAAAAGCTCGTCACATTTCTTCGCAGCGTTGTTGACCCGGAGAATGGTTATCCCAAAACACGAAAGGCTTGCCATCAGGAACTGGTGCATGAGGGCGAATTTTTCAAGCATGTAGCTGTTATCTATGATCTCATGTTTGATTCTGGCTTGCTGAATGAAGAAGATCACCGCAATGTAGAACGCACCTTTCGTCTATTCATGGATCTGATCGACTGGGCGCTGAGCGAGGGAGGTATCTCCAACTGGACACTGGCCGAGATGATCGGAGCGCTTTATTGCAGTCAGGCCTTGCAGGATATGGAACGCATGAACCGTTTCCTGTACGGTGTTGGCGGGTTTACTGATCATTTATCCAAGGGCACGCTGGATGACGGTTGGTGGTACGAATGCTCAGTAGGTTATAACCTGATGGCTGCGGGACTCTTTTCGGAAATCACCCAAAGCTGCCGGCCTTGGGGCATCAATCTTGCAAAGGTATGGGTTCCTGCCCAGTACCATGACCAGGTCACACCAGGAGACAAACCGAATATCGATGGACTTAGTCTGGATATCTGGGGACCGTCACGCTTTAATTATCGCTCGATTACACAGCTTTGGGACAGCCTGTTACCCTTTGCTGATTACCGAGGTGTCCTGTTTGGCATCAACGATTCTGCGGAGACGAAACTGAGCGGTATCTCACCGAGGGGCTTCATGGATGCGCGATATGATCTGGCGTATTATTTATTTCGCAAGCCGGAGTATGCGGATATTCTTCTGAATTGCGACCTGGCGGATCGTGATTTGCTGTATGCCATTCCGGGAATTCAGCCAAGCACTTCCAAGCCTTATCTTCGTTCTGCACATGCGGACAATTCTGGTGTGGCTATTCTTCGTTCACAGACAGAGGGAAGGAATGCGAACGAACAGATTCAGGCTGTAGTGAAGTATGGCTCACACGGAGGTGCTCATGGGCATTATGACAGGGTTAGCCTGCTATCCATGATGAGACATGGTCGCAGCTTTTATAACCCGGAAAATATCTGGTATAACTACCACACGTTCATGTACAAATTCTATGTGCAAACCTCCATTACACACAACATGGTAGTGGTAGATCGGAAGCAACAGGATCCAAGTGAAGGCAGACTACTGCAGTTTCATGGCGGAAAGCTCTTTCAGGCTTGTACTGTGGAAAGTGAAGCGAAGTGGTCTTATCCGCCCTATGGTGGCTGGCGAGTAGACGGAGACAATACGTTCAGGGAGCGAGCGTGGAACGAGGGGAGATATGTGCCGATGCCAGAGGGTGCACCGGAGTATTCCCGGCGTACCGGTTTTACAGAGGCTGTGCTTCAGCGCCGATTAACCGTAGTCACCGATGATTACCTCGTGCTGTTCGATTACGTTTCTGGCGAGATGGAGCACGATTATGAAAGTCTGTTCCACTGTAAGGGGCTCGTCTCGCTTGAAGCAGAGCAAATGGAACTCATTGCCCATACAGAGCAGCTTGACCCTGACCCGCTGGGCAGCGCGCAGTTCATTACCGATTGTAATTGGTATGAGGCGAGTACCCCCATTAAGGCGCATTTTAAAACCGGTTTTGGACCGAAGTATGATCATAGGGGCAACCGGACATATCACAATGAGGATGGCCCGCTGAATATAGATCATTACACACTCTGGCCACCACAGTTAAATGTTATTGTCGGCAACGATCCGGAATTTTTGGAAGTGGACAAAAAGCTGTTCTACGAGGTTCGCGGAGATGGACGTGTGCTAGCTAAAGGGCAATTCGGGGCTTGGGTGCTAGGACGTGACGATTTGGATATAACAGTCGAAGGGATTCAATCGTTGGAGCTTGCTGTAAGCGTGGAAAAAGGCATTGGGGAACATGGCGTAAGCAAGCCCTTCAAAAAAACGATATTCTGGGGAGATCCGTATTTTGAAAATGCGGCTGGCGTAAAAATTTACCTGGCAGACTTGCCATTTGTGCTGGAGAATACGGACAGCGGAAATGGCATCGGCGTGGACTATTATGGCGGCCCAGTCAAAATCGCTGCGAAAGCCTTCCCGTATGCGGTTCCGGCAGAGCCATACTCTCAGGAACAGGAAGGTGTCATCCAGGTGGATTTAACGAGCCTAGAAGCCGTTCGGATGGTTGCCTCCATCGGTGGAGATTATCCGCTGGGGGATGAATCCTCGCGGCGCAAACTGCTGAGCTCCCGCTTCAGAGGCACTTCTGCACGATTTATATCCGTTATTGAGCCGTATGAGAACAAGGCTATGATTATTTCGGCAGCAGCTCAATCGGAGGACGAAATCAGGGTGGAGCTGGCAGATGGAAGAATCCAAATGATTCGGGTAGGAGCCTTGGAGAAACGTGGAGAAGCACCAGATCTGGAGGTGGAGGTCGTTGAAACGGATGCAGAAGGCAAGTTGCTTCGAAAAGAAAACACAGTGATAAATTAGACGCACTAATTGAAAATCAACTCACACGTCAAAAGTTACCGTGGATAGAAGAGGAGTTGCAGTATGAAGAAGGAGCAAATGATCTCGGGCCATATGGAGCTACAGCAGGATGTTTTCCTCAATTACCAATATTATGTTCAAAGAGCTTCCCAAGAGACACTGGTGTTCATTCACGCCCATTCGGTGGATCGACGCATGTGGGAGCCGCAGGTCGAGCATTTTGCTTCACGTTATTCAATTTTGTGCTATGACCTTAGAGGGTATGGTAAATCTTCTATGCCCCTGGAGGGACAGCCCTTCTTGCATGCTGAGGACTTACGAGCACTTCTGGAACATCTGAATATCGAAACCGCTCACTTGATCGGACTGTCGTTGGGATCATTTGTAGCACTCGATTTCTGGGTGCTTTACCCAGAATATGTACAGTCGGTGACTGTTGCCAGTGGGGCAATTCCTGATCCTAAGCCGGACGTTCTAACGCCCCTAGTGACCGATGTGCCGCGCTTCAAGCAGGCATGGTTTGAACGCCTACTAGAGGGATGTGGAGAAGACCGAAACGGTTATCAGCATAGGCTGTTGACTATGATTGGCGATTGGAAAGTTTGGCAAAGCACACATCGCGAGCCGGATTGTATTTTGGGTAAAGCACTTCTACCTAAGCTGACTGCCATGCAAGATCCAGGTCCAGTATGCGTTGTGAATGGAGCAAAGGATTTCCCAGGGGCACATCACTCCGCTGATCGGCTGCTGGAATGCATGCCTCATGCGATTAGTATCAATTTGCCGGAAGCTGGCCATTTTTCCAACATGGAGGCAACCGATGAGTTCAATGCTGCTTTGCAAGCATTTTTAGACAAAGGAGAATACCACAATGATTCAAAATCCGATTCTACGAGGCTTTAACCCGGATGCATCGATCATTCGCACAGGTGATGACTATTATATTGCAACCTCCACTTTCGAATGGTTTCCCGGCGTCCTGATTCATCATTCACGCGACCTTGTGCATTGGCGCCCAGCAGCCAGACCACTTGACCGTCTAAGTTTGCTTGATCTTAAGGGTATTCCGAGCTCGGGAGGGATATGGGCTCCTTCCTTAAGTTATAGCGAGGGCTTGTATTACCTATGCTACACCAATGTGGTTGGGAGACGAGGCGTGTACAAGGATCTGCACAACTATGTCATCACCGCGCCAGCCATTGAAGGCCCTTGGTCTGAACCGGTGTATTTGAATTCAAGTGGCTTTGATCATTTTCTCTTCCATGATACTGATGGTCGAAAATGGCTGTTCAACATGCAATGGGATTTCCGCAAAAACCACAATCGGTTTGCCGGGATCATCATGCAGGAATTCAACCCGGAGAAAGGCAAGCTGATCGGTCCAGTCAAACTTGTAACGCAGGGCACATCTCTTGGCGTAACGGAAGGTCCGATGATATATCAACGAAACGGGTATTATTACCTCCTCGTAGCAGAGGGAGGAACAGGGATCAATCATTCAGCAACCTTGCTGCGTTCCCGAACGATCGACGGACCTTATGAAATAGATCCAGAATATCCCTTATTGACTTCGGTTGGAACGCCCGATCTACCGCTTCAAAAGGCTGGACATGGCAGCCTAGTTGAAACGCAGAATGGCGAATGGTATATGTCTCATATTTGTAGCCGTCCGCTTCCAGATGGGAGCCGTCTCAGTCCATTGGGACGTGAAACCTCGTTGCAAAGAGTGGTGTGGACAGACGATGGTTGGCTTCGCTTAGCGGGTGGAGGAAGAAGCCCGAAGCTGGAGGTGGAGAGTCCAGATCTACCACCACATCCATTTCCAGTGGAACCTGAGAGAGAGCATTTTGATGAAAAGAGGCTTAGCATCCACTGGAATTCCCTGCGAATCCCCATGGATGAGACATGGATGTCACTCTCAGAACGGCCGGGACATCTCCGACTGTATGGGCAGGAATCGCTATACTCTTGGAATCGACAGAGCCTTATAGCCAGACGGCTGCAAAGTCTGGATTGCGAGATATCGACTTGCGTTGAATTCGAGCCTGAAACTTTTACCCAGATGGCAGGTCTGGTGTTATTTTACGATGAGTCGGATCATTTTTATTTGCGGATATCACATGATGAGTATCTTGGTAAACATCTGGCTGTCATATTCAGCCAACAAGGCGTATATGACGAGTCTGAAGACATTGTCAGCATTGAAGGTTGGAAGAGATGCTACCTTAAAACAGTCATCCACCAGGAAAAGATACAATTTTATTACTCGTCGGATAGTGAGCAGTGGAAGCTGATTAGCCCTGAATTGTACAGTGGTGTACTGGCAGATGAGTATATGGACAAATTGTCTTTCACGGGAGCATTTGCAGGGATATGTGTACAGGACTTAAAAGGAACGAAACGACATGCGGATTTCGACTATTTTGATTATAAATACGATTGGAATGCTTAGCATATTGATTAATATCAGGAGAAGGTGGGATCAAAGCGATGTTAGTAGTGGATAAAACTAATGCATGGGTAGATCGGGTCGTTCAGAAAATAACAGACAAGATGGATTGGGTCAGCGATAAATCGCAGTACAAAATCCCTTATACAACATTGGACGGTATTCACGATGACCGAGCCACCCAGAACCCAAGTGGCGATGATGCGGATGGTATCAACTGGTGGACTAATGGCTTTTGGGGCGGAATGCTCTGGCAGATGTACCATGTTACGGGACAGGAGAAATATAAGAACTATGCCAATCTGGTCGAGGATAAGCTGGACACGAGCTTTGAAAAATTCTACGGGCTACATCATGATGTAGGATTCATGTGGCTGCCAACGAGCGTGGCGAATTACCAGTTAACGCAAAATCCCGCCTCTCGCAAAAGGGCGCTGCATGCCGCCAATCTGCTCGCCGGTCGCTTTAATCCCGCCGGCGAGTTCATTCGTGCCTGGAATGATATCCCAGAAGGGGACACGCGCGGCTGGGCGATCATTGACTGCATGTTTAACATCCCATTGCTGTATTGGGCTTCCAAGGAGACTGGTGATCCCCGCTTCAAGCAAATTGCAGAACGGCATGCGGATACTGTCATGAAAACATTCGTGAGACCGGATGGCTCGGTCCATCACATTGTTGAATTTGATCCCTTCCTAGGAGGTGTAGTTCAGACTCACGGGGGACAAGGATATGAGAATGGCTCTTCTTGGACACGAGGTCAGGCGTGGGGATTGTATGGCTTCATGATGAGTTATCAGCACACGGGAAAGGAAGAGTATTTGCATACGGCGAAGCGGATTGCGCACTATTTCATTGCCAATATTCCGGAGAGCGGCATCATTCCGGTCGATTTCAGGCAGCCGAAGGAACCAATATATGAGGACTCTACGGCAGCCGCTATAGCAGCCTGCGGACTGATCGAGATTGTCAAGGCGGTGGGCGAATATGAAAAAAAACTGTATTTGGATGCAGCTCTGAAATTGTTGATCACGCTGGATGAACAGCGCACAAACTGGGGCACAGACTGCGATTGCATCGTGCAAAACGGCTCTGCTGCTTACCGTAGCGTTAACCACCATCAGTCTATCATTTATGGTGATTATTATTTCATTGAAGCGATCTTCAAGATTAAGGGTAACGATCTATATTTTTGGTAAGACAAATGTATGCTTACTTTTGTTATCTCCAGAGTCCAGGATGAGATTGCGAATCTGCTTCCCGTGGGCACAATGGGTTTGTTGATTCAACAGAACCATCCGGTCTTCGAACATTTTGTTACTATTGATGGAGTTCCAGGTGCGGAATGTAAGTTTATATTCTTACAATGTAATTGTCGTGAATACGTGCTAAAGAGACCCTTCCATTGGTGGAAGGGTCTTTCATTTTTGCTCCCATTTCCGATTAGATCAACATTTGAGAATGTTTTTTATTTTGTAATACTGGGGAATCCGTGATAGAATACAGCCAAGTTAAACTTGTATATACAAGTTGATGTTTGTGAATAATCCACTAGTTGATTAAAGGAGACGAATCAGATGGCGATCAAGTTAATTGCAGTCGATATGGATGGTACGTTTTTGGATCATAATCAAAGTTACAATCGAAAACGCTTTAGCGAACAATATTCAGAAATGAAAAAACAAGGGATCAAGTTTATCGTTGCGAGCGGGAACCAATATTATCAATTGAAATCTTTTTTTACAGAGATTGAAGAGCAGATCGCTTTTATTGCTGAAAATGGAGCTTATATCGTTGATGAGGGAAAGGACATTTATAACGGTGAGATGTCTAAGGAGACGATTAATAAAGTTCTAAACATGCTCAAGCAGTATGACTATCCTGAATTAGTGGTTTGTGGTAAGAATGGAGCCTATGTTCACGCTTCAGTTACAGAAGAGTTTTATCAGCAAACTTTACGATACTATCACCAACTTTCTAGAATTTCTGATTTTGAAAAAATAGATGATACCATATTTAAATTTGCGACTAGTTTTCCAGAGGATATGGCTGCTTCTGTTCTGGATGAATTTCATAAACATGTAGGTAAGTATGTCACTCCTGTTTCTAGTGGTCATGGTGACATTGATTTAATCATCCCTGGAATTCATAAAGCAAGAGGAATTAAACTGCTCCAAGAACGTTGGGGAATTGCAGATGAAGAAACGGCTGCTTTTGGAGATAGTGGAAACGATCTGGAGATGATCTCTCATGTTAAATATGGTGTTGCTATGTCCAATGCCATTCCTGCTATAAAAGATGCTGCCATGTATATCACGAGTTCCAATAATAACGAAGGTGTATTGGACGCGATAGATTTGATTCTCGCTAGAAAATCGCCATTTTATTAATACCTTTTTAATGCATATTTTTATGTTTGTAGGATAAAACGCAGGCAGATCTGAATTGGCAGAACCCAGTGGTTTGTGAGGAACTAGAGTATGGATAAATTTTCCTGTATTATTAATTGCTAATTCATGTAAAATTTATTAATATTAAAATAAAAAAGAGTGAGGAGAAAATATGAAATTCATTATTTTGAAAAAGCCAATGTTGTGGGTCACTTTTTTATCATTATTAAGTGGCGCTTTAATGTTTAGTCCAATGAGTTCTTATGCCGCAGATGATCAATATGATGAATATGACGGAGTAAACGGTTTGCTTTATGAGGGCAGATTATATGCGCCTCTCCGCAGTATATCGACGAATTATCTATTCATATACGATGAAAAACTTGATAAATATTTTGATGTAAACATATCTTGGGATCAGAAGACCAAAACGGCTTCACTAACTAAAGACGGGAAGACTTTTAATGCTACTGTTGGTAATGGAGTATTGTTGAGAAACGGCTCGGTGTATGTACAATTTAAAGCTTTAAGTAACTTCTTCTATCCGAAGGATACTATCAAATGGGATAAATCTTCGTTAACAGGAAATTCTGAGCACCTTAAGGTATATGCTCGTCCATTGGCAGATAATCAAGCATTGACTCTTGCAACAAATGCGATGGCCAAAAAGAAATACTGGATTCAATTTAATAAAAATAACGTTGAACTAGGTCTTCCTCAGTCAGAGTATATTCAATGGAATAAAAGCCTTACTAAATATAAGGCGGTCTTTCATTCAGATGGGATCGTTGGCGACTATAACTATAGCTACGGTATTGAAGCTGAGATGACTAAGAAGGTTAATGGTTGGACTATTACTTCATTTAATTATTTCGATGATACACGGATCTATTATCCTTAATTAATAAGCAATGGTTAAATCGTGAAGGGCGCTTACAGAGAGCTGTATGGGAAAGCATCCCTACGGCTCTTTTGATTTTTTCGCGTATTTTGATAAGCGAGTGGCAGAACTGAAAGCAGCTGACATGAACATAATTATTTTGTCTGGAATATACAGTATGGTTTGGGCGTGACAGCATGGGGATATGCCCGCTCATTTGTGCTAATTTGGCATATGTTATGACGTACCTTGAGATTCAAAGGAGGCCAATCAAATGAGTAAAGTTGGATACGATTGTAACAATGTAGGTGGAATTGGTAACGGTATATGTACTTCAACTGCGGCAATTCTTGTACTCTTTATTCTGCTCGTTATCATCACAAAATCGTTCTGGTATTAGTTCGTATCTTGTATGAAAATAAATGGGTTATTCAAGCTCTGCTGAGTCATCAGCGGGGCATTTCCTATGTGGACAACTCACTACGTCTTAAATTGAAGAAGATGATATTCATTTGATTTAGAGATTCCAAAAGGCGTACATTCTTGTTAAACTATAAGCTTACACAATGACGACTGTGTCCTATCAGCAAGGGTGATACCTGCAGAACTACATATGGAATTGAAGATAAGAAAGGGATGAGCAACATGAAAGTGGAAGTGTATACGCTGAACGCATTTGCAAAAGGGGATCATGGTGGTAATCCCGCAGGAGTTGTCTTGGAGAATGACCTTTCACTGGAAGCGTCTGACATGCAACTCATAGCGAAGAAGGTAGGCTATTCGGAGACGGCCTTTATAGAGAAATCCACATTAGCCAATTACAAAATCCGCTATTTCACTCCCTCGAACGAAGTTGATCTGTGCGGGCACGCCACGATTGCTGCTTTTGGACTAATGCATTCGCTAGGTTTGGCTGAAGCAGCAAGCTCTTATACGATAGAAACCAAGGCAGGAATTTTGGATGTCGATATTAGCTCGGAGGGTTTTGTTTATTTATCGCAGGCTTTACCACAATTTTCTGAAAAGATATCCTGTGAGGAAATCGCCCCATCCTTGGGAATAGCTCCTGAAGCCCTAGAAACCGAGTTGCCTATCGAGATTGTTTCGACGGGTCTGCGTGATATTTTTATCCCGATCCGCAGTAGGAATCTCTTGAATGAGATTCAGCCAAAATTTGACGCCATAACCGCTATTTGCGAAAAATATGATGTCGTAGGATATCATCTGTTCACCTTGGATACTCCAGACAATGCTACTGCGGAATGTCGAAACTTTGCGCCGCTGTACGATATTCCAGAGGAGAGTGCGACAGGAACATCCAACGGTGCACTACTCTGCTATTTGTACCAACATGGCGAGCTACCTATGAAAGAAGTGGAACATGTCATGTTCAGGCAAGGGTATTCGATGAATTGTCCTTCTGAAATCAAGGTAGGGTTGCGCCTGAGCGGGAGCGGTGACATCAGACAGGTTCGGGTTGGCGGTGCAGTGGCTGGGATTGAACGAAGACATATCATGATATAGGCAGAATCAAAAAACTGCTTGCGGCCACCTTACAGAATCCCCGAAATTAATTAAATAAATGTCAGCTTCTTAGGATGAAGACCATACAATTAAGAAGCTACTTCAAAAAGCAGATGCTGAAGAATCGTTTGATCTCATTATTGACACGGGAATCAGATAGTTAATTAATAAAATGCAGAATACGCCTATTGTATTTTAATCAAATACAATAGGCGTATTCTTATGTGGAGTTTCCATTTGGATTAAAAAAAGGTATTGTAAGCCTTCGCTGGGTAAATGTCTGTCCACCGTCAAATGACTCCGCAACAAATACGTCTAATAGAAATCATCGTGTAATAGATGATTCTAACTGCACCGGTGAAAGGTGAAACAAAGTCATATCGGTTATTAAATAGAACATTAGTACATAATTACTACCCGTCCGCTCTGGTTATACAGAGTTGCTCAATTTGTTTAGAAATGGTTACGCATGAGATGGAATCTCAATTAGAATTGTAATTGTAATGAAAATGTTAAGGTTTATTTATTCTTTCTTAACAGCTTTCGGATAAAATAGTAGGGGAAAATGTATTTTTAAGGAGAATAGAAATGATTTTAAACAAACAGTTATACGAATTGCGAAGAAAAGTAATAGTATGAGAAAAATTAGCCTCAATGTTCTGCTAAGCGGCTTAGTATCCGTTTCAGTCTTAATGACCTTGACCATCATGATTATATCATCATATACCACTCAAAAGCGTGCACTCATAGACAATACACTTTCAAATAATTACGTAAACGCCGTACAAATGAGTCAAACATTAGATTCTTTGTTTCTTTCCATGCAGAGTAGTCTGAAGTATGCAGCGAAGTACATACATGAAGATGACTTCACGGATACCAACAAACTAAATGCAACGATGGATCTTATTCAAAACAGTAGTAACTTTTTTAACTCTGTTGCCCTTGCAGATCAGACGGGCATTGTACGTTCTATTTCGCCCTATTACGAATCGGTTATCGGTAAACATGTAAACTCTAAAGCGGCGAAACTGGCAATCCAATCAAAGGCATCTTATATATCAGAGGCCTATCCAACGCCGCGAACGAATCACACCATTATGTTTATTGGTGAACCTCTCAATGATGCTTCAGGCAATTTTATAGGTATGATTGGTGGCAATATCCATTTGCAGGAGTATAATATTCTAAATCTATCTTTTGGTAACCAACTCCAAGCCGAAAATGGTTCTTATTTTTTCATCGTTGATCAAAAAGGAACGTTATTATTTCATCCAGATGCCAACCGTATTGGAGAAAATGTAAGCAGGAATGACGTGGTTAGAAAGCTATTGAACAATCAAGAGGGTAAGGAGCGATACAAAAATATATCTGACGTAGACTCACTTGCAGCATATTACAAAGTCCCTACAACAAATTGGGGAGTAGTCTTTGTAACACCCACGCAAACGGTGTATGATCAGTTAAACCATCATATTTGGATGTTATTGTTATACACCTCAATCCCATTTCTGATCTTAACTTTGGTTGTTTTGAGAGTGGCACGTAAACTTGCAAGCCCATTTGTTCTACTTGCTGATATGATCACCCAAATGGAGAACGGGGAAGTGAACCAGTCCGTGGTCAAGCCACATTGGAACCGTGAAGCTGATTTGCTCACGCGTACGGTTATTGGGGCTATGCGAACCCTCAAACAAAAAACGGATCAACTGGTTTATCAGGCCGGTACAGATGTACTAACAGGGTTGAACAACCGTAGAACATTTGAGGAAATCATACAGCAATGGACTCAGAGAGAAGCTCCATTTTCCATCATCGTATTAGACATCGATCGCTTTAAAACGATAAATGATACATTCGGTCATCACGCTGGAGATGAAGTATTGAAACGGATAGCTCAACAAATACAAATGTCAGTAAGTTCCGAAGATTTCTGCTTCCGATATGGCGGAGAGGAATTCGTGGTGCTTCTGCAGAATTGTAGATCTGATCAGGCTTATGAAACTGCCGAAAGCATCCGCTTAACAGTACAAAATAGTACGTTTACTATTGATCATCGTGTGACAATTTCGGCAGGTATTGCAGAGTATCCAGTTGACTCGTCATGTGCAGCAGATTTGTTTCAATTGGCTGATGCTGCTTTGTATCAAGCCAAGCAAGAGGGGCGTAATCGCACCATTGTTAAGGCTTTGAATAATGAGTGAGTTATTGAGATTAAAACTACAATAAGTGAATCAACCAGTTGATGGAATTGAATCGTCGACTGGTTTTTTAGTTTTGCTTAATGTCGAGGAACCAGGACAAAATTAGCATAAAAGGAGAATAGGTTTATGAGAAAATGGCCTGCGATAGATGGAGAGTGGTACAGTTAGATCAATAGGAAACAGATTAAAGATGGAGTATTGTTATAATGGATATTTTCATTATGACATGGCTGCAAACTAAAGTAGAAGGAGTTCGTGTATGATTATTCGAGAAATTAAACAAGAGGACAACACAAAAATAAAGGAAATAATACAAGATTCACTAAAAACACTTGGGTTAGCAATTCCTGGCACAGCCTATTTTGACCCTCAACTCAATGACCTTCACGACTATTACAATCATTTAAAACATGCCCAATACTGGGTGGTAGAAATAGAGGGAGAAGTTGTTGGTGGTGTCGGTATAGCCCCATTTAACGAACAAGATAATGTCTGCGAATTACAAAAACTATACTTAAGTGAGAAAACGCAAGGGTATGGGATGGGGAAGAAATTAATGGAAACTGCTTTGTCGTTCGCTTCCAAGCACTATGCTAAGTGTTACTTAGAAACAAAACAAGAATTAAAAACAGCATGTGTTTTGTACGAAAAATTTGGATTCAATCTTTTGGATAAACCATTATCAGGTTCTGAACATTCTGCGATGGATGCGTGGTATATAAAGGAATTGGATTGAATTTTTGAAATATGAGCGCTTTTGATTATGGGGAGACATACTCCAATCAAAGGCGCTCAATCTTTTTAGTCAAGCTTTTAATTTACATAAGAAAAACCAATTTGAATATGCCAAGTTCATTAATCGCCTGGCTGCAACGTTTATCGTGTCAAGGGAAGATGAGTTGCACGGGAATAATGGCGTTCTTAGGAGAATAAATATCTTCCATCTGTTCACGTAACAGCTTTACGGCTGTTCGTGCCATTTCCTGTTCATCCTGCTGTACATAAGGTACGCCTGAAAGATGTGGATTATCAAAAGATAACAAATCGATATTGGAGTGAACGTTCAGACGACTGATCGCGGCCAATGTAAGGCGTGCTGTTTCTTCAGTCAAGGAGAAGGCTGCCGAAATTCCACTGTGGTTTTGCAAGAAGTCACTTACATAGTCTAATGCTTGCTCGCTGCGTAGAATGTCGAGAGGAATGTGACACCACAAGCTTTTGTCAATGGAGATCCCTTGATCTGTATACGCCTGCTCGAAGCCGAGCGTACGATCCTCGACGGCTGTATTGGCATTTTCAGGTGAGATGAGCGCAATCTGCTGATGACTCTTGGATAGCAAATGGGATACAGCTTTATACGCACCGCCGTAATTGTCGGATGTAATGGTGTACGTCTCAATGTTGCGCAGATAGCGGTCGATGAACACACACGGGAATTTATCGAGCGACAGACGCAGTAATGATTCGTTGTACTTCTCATCTTCTGTCGGAAAGACGATCAGCCCCTTCACACCGAGCTCCGTTAGTGTACGAATGACGTTTGATTCGATCGAGGAAGACTCGCGCGTGATGCTTAGTACCATGCTGAGACCCGCTTCTTGTATGAAGTGTTCCGTGTAGTCAACGAGCTTCTGAATGACACGGGTTCTCATCGTCGGAATAATGAAGCCGATGAGCGGCATGGAGGACGGGCTGCTTGGGGATGGCGAGAAATTGATGCTAGAAACCACAAGACTAGAAGAGACGAATGAGCCTTTGCCTTGTATGCGTATAATGAATCCTTCGTCAGCTAGTAGGGTTAGGGCGTTCTTGACGGTTATTTTACTTACTCTGAATTCGTCCATTAGTTCCTGCTCAGAAGGAATACGGTCCGTTGGCCGAAGCTGCCCTGATTTAATTTTCTGTATAATATTTTCTCGAATTTGTTTGTAGAGCGCCAGCTTTTTCAAGAGTAGCATCTCCCCATAAACTTTATGATTTTATAATCAATTGGTTATATAAAGCTTATTTCATATATATTATAATACGGCATGTAAAGCGCTTACAATATGGAGTCTGAGAAATTGTTGCGAAGGGGTCTTTTCTTTGAACGGTTAGAAATATTGTTAAGGATGGTGGTACCAGATGAATTGAAACCGCTTAAATTAACAGAACTAACTAGTCAGCCGACTTTTCAAATGCATAACCAAAAGAGAGGATGACGAACAAATGAAAAAACGAAGTGCTTTAATCTCCATCGTTACACTCCTTATTATGTCACTTTTTTTTACTGCATGTGGTAATGCTTCCGATTCAAAAACGGAAACACAGCAATTAGGCGCTAATGCCGGTGAGAATGCAACAGAGTTATCATTTTGGACATTCGTAGATTTGCACGGCAAGCATTTGGATAAAATGCTGGGGTTATGGAACGAACAGAACCCAGACAAACAGATTAAGTTGAATGTAACGGTTATGCCTTACGATGATATGCACAACAAGCTCCTATTGGCAGTTACAAGCGGAAAAGGTGCTCCTGATATCGCGGATATTGAACTTGGTCAATTCCCTAAATTCTTGGAAGGTGACAACGTTCCCCTGGAATCTTTGAATGATGTATTTGCACCATACAAAGACGTTGTTGTTCCTTCACGTGTCGAGATTTATTCCAAAGCCGATCAGGTTTATGGATTCGATTATCACGTAGGTGCGACGCTTGCTTTCTACAATACTGAAATTCTCGAGCAAGCAGGTGTTGACTACAAGACAATCAAAACGTGGGAAGATTACAAGCAGGCAGGTATCAAGGTTTATGAAAAGACTGGAAAGTACTTAGGTACTGCTGATACATCAGCTACGTGGCAAGCATCGCTGCTGCTAGCTCAGCAAAATGCTGATTTTACAGATGAAAATGGTAATCCAAAAGTGAACTCGCCTGAAATGATTAAAGCATATGAAATGTTAGTCGATCTGCAGAAAAACAATGTTATTCATACGATCCCTGGCGGACAGCCCGACACAGAGGAAGCAAAAGGCGAATACAACAAAGGCAACTACGCAAGCGCATTGATGCCTGAGTGGTACATGTCCCGCTTTGTAAACGAAATGAAGGACCTTAATGGTAAGTATGCAATAGCTCCATTGCCTGTATTTGAAGAAGGGAATCCCCGTTCCGTTGGTTTAGGCGGTACGGGTACAGTTGTAACTAAGAGTGGTAAAGACGTTCAGTTGGCAAAAGAATTTGTAGCCTTTGCTAAGCTTTCGAAAGAAGCTACTACTGAAATCTGGAATACACTTGGATTCGACCCAATCAACATGGAAGTATGGAAAGATGATGCAGTCACGAAAAACCCTGATAATGAATACGTCCAATACTTTAAAACAAATGCATTTGATACTTTGAATGAAATCAAAGACGAAATTAGAGCGATTAAGTCCGTTAAAGCTTCACCAACCATCGGCAATATCCTCAATACGGTTACTTTGAATGCTATCTTTGAAGATGGCCAAGATGTGAAGGAAGCGTTGGATGAAGCACAAGCAGCAATTGAACAAGAATTGAAATAAATATAATAAGTAAATGATTTGATTAAACCTGTCGGCAGTTATCGTAGTCGGCAGGTTTAACCATAGTCAAGGGAGATTGAGAATATGATAAAGAAATTTGTATACTCTCAAAAAGTGGCACCTTATGTTTTCGTATTGCCATTTATACTTATATTTTTGATATTCTGGTTTTTTCCGCTTGTAAATTCATTCGTAATGAGCTTTCAAGATCGGATGTTGGGTCAGGATCCTAAGTGGATTGGTGAAGCCAATTATTCGAAATTACTTACGGATAAAGTGTTTTTGACGGCTATTAAAAATAGCGTTGTGTACATGTTAGGAACCTTAGTGCTGTTAATTCCTCTTCCAATGTTATTTGCCGTGATGATCAACAGTAAGTTAATGATGGGTAGAGAGTTTTTTAAATCTTCGTTCTTTCTCCCTGCATTGACATCTGTTGCAGTTGCGGGTACGATTTTCCGCCTTACATTCGGTGAAATGGAAGGTTCATTAATGAACAGCTTCCTTGGTTTATTTGGTATAGACCCTATTAAATTTTTGAAAGACGGAAATTGGAGTATGGCAGCACTGTTAATCCTCGCATGTTGGAGATGGACAGGCGTGAATATGCTTTACTATCTATCCGGTTTGAAGAGCATCGACAATGAATATTATGAGGCTGCTTCAATTGACGGGGCGTCTGCTTGGCAGAAGTTTAGAACGATCACAATGCCATTATTGAAGCCGACCACGGTATATGTTACGACAATTAGTGTTTATGCAGGTTTAGCCATGTTTACCGAGAGTCTGATGATGTTCAACGGTAACAATTCACCCAAAAATATTGGTTTAACCATTGTTGGATACCTGTATAGACAAGGGATTGAGCAGAATAAGCTGGGTTATGCAGCTGCAGTTGGTATCGTCCTGTTAGTCATTGCTATGGTTATCAATTTAACGCAGTTGAAATTTAGTGGAATGTTCAAAAAGGAGGAGGATTAAAGTGGGCAGAAGTCAGACGAGGAGTGATTTCATCTCTAGAATAGTAATTATCTGTTTATTCATTGTACTATTCGTTATAATTATGATCCCATTCTATGCAGTGGCCCTATCTTCCTTTAAACCAGGTGAATCATTAGTTAGATATGGTCTTAACCTAAGTTTGGATTTTGAAATCATGAGTTTTGATAATTTCATCTATCTGTTTACTGGACAACATGATTATTTTGTGTGGTTTTGGAACAGTATGATTTTAACAATCGCTCAAGTGGTTTTAACACTTTTTGTAAGCGCATTTGTTGCATATGGTTTTGCGGCATATGATTTTAAAGGTAAGAACTTTCTCTTTATATGTGTTTTGCTCATTATGATGGTGCCTTTCGAAATACTGCTGGTTCCTTTGTATAGCCTAATTAATGATTTGGGAATGGTGAATAGCTATTCGGCAATCATTCTGCCCGGTATAGCCAATGCCGCGACAATATTTTTCTTCAGGCAATATCTACGAAGCATACCCAAAGAGATTATTCAATCTGGGCGGGTTGATGGCGCAAACGAGTATGCGATTTATTTCAGGCTAATTATGCCGATTATGAAGCCATCCTTTGCAGCAATGGCCATTCTGAATGGTATGAATAGCTGGAATAATCTATTGTGGCCATTCATGGTGCTCGGAGATCAGAGTAAATATACACTTCCAATCGGTTTGAAAACGCTATTAACTCCTTATGGCAATAACTATGACCTATTGATCGTGGGCTCTTTCTTCTCCATCATTCCAATTTTCATCCTATTTATTGCTTTCCAGAAATATTTCATAGACGGTATGACTGCAGGTGCTGTTAAAGGGTAGCATATATTATGATGAAACAGGTGATAAGATGGAAATAGAGCAACGAGCGTCACACGACATTCAACCCTTAATTGAGCAGAGAGCAGATCCTTTTATTTACCGTCATTCGGACGGTTATTATTACTTCGTAGCGTCTGTTCCGGAGTATGATCGAATTGAAATCCGTAGAGCCCAGAACCTTGAGGGGCTTGTTACATCAACGCCCGTAGTGATCTGGAGAAAGCGCGAGACGGGTATTCTTAGTGCCAATATTTGGGCACCCGAACTGCATTTTATTGATGACAAATGGTACGTGTATTTCGCTGCCGCACACACGACGGAAACGAATGAAGGCTTGTTCGACCATCGGATGTATGTGCTAGAGAATGAAAATGCCAATCCGCTCGAAGGCAGTTGGACGGAAAGAGGGCAGGTTCGTACCGAGTGGGAAAGCTTCGCCCTCGATGCCACTACCTTTGAGCATAATGGCAGCCGTTATTACGTATGGGCACAAAAGGATCCGAATATCGAAGGTAACTCTAATCTGTATATATCTAAAATGAGCAATCCGTGGACGCTTACTGGGCAGCAGGCGATGATTTCGAAGCCGGAATATGACTGGGAGATCATTGGTTATAAAGTGAACGAAGGCGCGGCATTTCTTCGCAAGGGTAATCGGGTATTCCTCTCTTACTCGGCTAGCGCCACTGATTATAATTATTGCATGGGCTTACTTGAAGCCGATGCGGATGCTGATTTGCTTGATGCCACCTCATGGCGCAAGTCACAAGCACCGGTTCTCTCGACAGATGAGAGCATTTCTATGTATGGTCCCGGTCATAATTCGTTCACGATGTCAGAGAACGACGAAAAGACGCTATTTGTGTTTCACGCAAGAACATACAAGAACATTATAGGAGATCCGCTGTACGATCCGAATCGCCATACATTTGTGACGGAGCTTTTGTGGACGGCAGACGGCAGACCCGATTTCCGCGGCTCTGTTGCAGCACTTGCACGTTCTATACAGTGAACAGGTGCCTCAAACTTAAAAAACAAACCGACTTTAATCCAATTTCAGTAGGATTTAAGGTCGGTTTGTTCGTTTTTGTGAAGGGACGAATTCTTTACGAATCCTGACTTTCAATTATGCTCTTCATATTTTTAATTGTTGCAAAGTGCATTGCTTCATGGTAAATCAGAAAACCCAGTAATTGTTCTACATTTGTAAAGATAAGTCCTGTAGAAGACTTGTAATGAGGATTGATTTCTTCTTTCAATTTGCTTGAAAGTATCGATTCAACTCGTTCAATCTGTTCCGTTAACAAGTCGATTATTTGAGATAAGGTCGGAGGCTCTAGATTCCAGTCAGACGGTTTAGTTCCTGGATCAAACAACTTACTAAAATTAGCAGGATATTTGGTTTCTTCCCCAGTAAGTTGGAAAGCGAACTTCTCATGTATAACATACATGTGGCCTAGATTCCATTTGATATTGTTTTTCAAACCTGTTGGAATTATTTCTGAGGCAGAGTCATTTATATTCCTCACATAATCAACTGCCTGACGGCGAACAAATCCCAATTGATCTGCGACAAAATTGCTCATGATATTAACCTCCTATTAAAACACTTTTCTGTCAGTGACCAGAGTTGCTTTTCGAAATATAAGCTGAGACTCGTTGTGACAGATTGGCCAATGAACGTTCAAAAAAGGATTCATCATGAAGTGCTCTACTCAGGATTAATCCCCCCTGAATACCAGCAATTGTTTCCTCTGAAATTTGGTCGGCTGTCTCTTTGGAGATGCCTGCTCGAACTAGTGCCGCGCTGAAGGCTTCAATCCATCTTACAAAATATTGCCGAATTACAGCAGCGAATCGATCTCTTGTTTCGTCCAAAGCGAATGCACCGATAAGGCATATACGCTGACCAGATTTAAAATAAGTATCGACCTCTTGCCACATATGATCAATGGCTGCCAGGGGTTCATTATTTTCGAGCGGTTCATAAATGTTCTTGATAAACCATTGATCAATATGAGCAAGAATTTCAGCAGCCATCTCATCTTTTCCGCCCGGAAAGAAATAATATAGGCTTCCTTTAGATAGACGCGTACGGGCTGTAATTTTACTCAAAGATGCACCTTCATAACCTAACTCACGAAATACCTCGGCAACGAGAGGGATGACATCAGATTTTTCAAAAACAGTGCGAGTCATAGGCCTAACTCACTTAGGCTTGGGTGTTCAGCGGGACGTGTGCCGAGCGGCCAGTGAAATTTTCGTTCCTCTTCCTTAATTGGCATGTCATTAATGCAAGCAAATCTACGTTGCATCAAGCCATCATCTCCGAACTCCCAGTTCTCGTTACCATATGATCTGAACCAATTGCCACTATCATCATGCCATTCATATGCGAATCTAACGGCAATACGGTTATCTGTGTATGACCAAAGCTCCTTGATCAACCGGTAGTCCAATTCTTTGGCCCATTTTCTAGTTAGTAAAGAGACAATTTCTTGGCGGCCTGTTATAAATTCGCTCCGATTTCTCCAATAACAATCCTCTGTGTACACAAGTGAGACGCGCTGAGGTTCTCGGCTATTCCAGCTGTCTTCTGCCATACGAGTTTTTTGGATTGCTGTCTCAAGAGTGAATGGGGGAGTTAAATTATTCATTACATTTTCCTCGCTTTCTGTACTGTTTGTATCAGTATAAACCGATCGGTTTATAAATGCAAGTTTATATCCCGATTTCAATACTCATTTCAAATCGGTTCAGATTCATAATGTACCAAGTAGCCATCAATCCTATGCATAGTGGCTTTTTTGGTGTATTACCAATGCTCAAGAGGGTATTCATTCTTCATATGCATATCCTATGAAATAATGAAAAAGCAGGACATCCTACTGTATAGGAGGCGCACTGCTTTTTCTCTCATTATGTTCTTTTTGCTAAAATCATCAGTCGAATTAAATTTAACCCTGCAAAAATTCGATCAAAGCTGCATTAAATTGTTCAGAATGCGTCGCATTAAATCCGTGTGGTCCGCCTTCGACAACGACGAGACGGCTGTCAGGAATGGATTCATGAGTACGTTGTCCACTTACCTCCAAAGGCACGATGGCATCGGAATCGCCATGGATAACCAGTGTTGGAATGTTGAATTTCTCCAGATCCTGACGGAAATCAGTAAGGGCAAAGGCAGCGATACAATCCAATGTGCCTTTAGGTGAAGCCAGAGCTGCAATATCACGGTTATAGATACGGAATGGTTCACTCACAAGGTCTGTACGGTCTCCAGCAGCGAAAAAGTTGCTTGTAAAACCATCCAGGAATGCTAGCCGATCCGTTTTTACCCCGTTTTGGAATTCGGCAATGGTTGCATCATCCAATCCTCCCTGAGGATTGTCTTCGGTTATATAGAGGTAGGGAGGAACCGCTCCCGCAAATACGGCTTTAGATACGCGTTCTGTTCCATAGGTTCCCACATAACGTGCAACTTCGCCGCCACCCATGGAGAATCCCACTAGTGTGACATCATGCAGATCAAGGTGCAAAATCAATTTATGCAAATCCGAAGCAAAGGTATCATATTCATAACCATCCCAAGGTTGAGAAGACTGACCGAATCCACGACGGTCATATGTGATCACACGGTAGCCAGCTTCAATCAGGGCTGGAACTTGCTTCTCCCAGGATCGTCCACTCAAAGGCCAGCCATGAATCAGAATAATTGGTTTTCCCGCACCATGATCTTCATAATACAGTTCAATTGGTTGTTCATTCTCTGTACCTACATTTACTTTGGCCATGTTAAATACCTCCATTAGTTGTTATATTTTTTATACACAAGTTATCTGGCTCAGAAACATGAAGGGGATTGTTCATCGATCGCCTCACTTTATATACCGTTTGTATCAGTATAAACCGATCGGTATGTACTTGCAAGTGCATATTTAAGTGTGTGTACTCCTTTAGTTAACAACATATCAGATATCTTTAGCTAAATATCGTGAAGTCCATGTGATTGATTTTGGTGGAGAGCAGCTCTATTTCGCAGTGTAGATGAATCGGAATGAACCTTACCTCAAGTAGGTACAGATCATAAACTGAAATGATAAACCACTCACTTTTGATTTGAGATATGTGTGGCTTCAAGATAATAACCGTAGTCATGTTCGTAAATTTCATTGATCCTTTTCAGGACATTCTTCGCTTGATCTTTGAATTTTAATTCCGTAATCTTACCTTTTATCAAAAACACGCCGGTTTCATTCTGGTGTTGCCCCAGAGCAGCTTCATAAAGCCTGCTGGCACCGTGAGCCGGAGGAGAAAAAAATAACTTCATTAATGGAAGAACCAATAAAGGTAATCCAGAACTGGTTTCTTTCCTTAGTGTATTGGTACCACCAGGGTCAACGCTTCGGATCTTGATATTCTCCTGGGCAAGTTGTGGTGCGATGGCTTGGGTCCACAGTGAGAGTGCTAACTTAGACGTGGCATAAGGACCGATGAGCTTGCGAAAGACTTTGGGGTGCTCAAGGTTTTCAATAGTGAATTTTCTTGTGAATTTAATCGCTTCCGATGAGGTGTTGATCACCGTTTTGAAGTGTCCCTTTTTTATAAGTTCCTTCAATTCCATCAGAATAATGTACGGTACGACTGTCATTAGCTCGTAATGAATTTCACGTCCTTGTTTGGAATAGCTCAGTGTGGGAAAAGAGCCTCCGGCGTTATTGAACAAAATATCAATCCGCTGCTCATTGCTTTTTATTTCTCCAATCAGTCGCATTAAGCTGGAATAGTCAGATAGATCTTTCGTTTTATAAATACGTAGCTTACCCGTATGGACTGCTTCTTGGATTAGTGTGTCGTCCGCTGGGAAGTCTGAGCGAATGATCGCAACCACTTGCCAGTCTTCCAATAGAAATTTACGGGTTAAGGCTAGTCCGATGCCAGCGTTTGCCCCCGATATAGCAGCAATATTTTCAATGTGGCTTTTATTCATCGTGTGTTTCCTCCTCATATAGAGCAATTGCCTAACGAGGCATACTATATAACTTGGAGTAGACTCCAAGTCAAGACGAAGAAATTTTGAAAAATTCCCAAAGGGTCAGAGAGTTGACTTGGAGCCAGCTTCAAGATGTATAATGCGAAATAAACCCAATCGTTACGGAAGGAGATCGGATGAAGAAAATTCAGACTTATACGATAAAACAAATTGCCATACATACGGGCATATCTGAAGATACGATTCGATACTATGAAAAGATTTCGCTACTCCCACGGGCTGAACGGAAGGGTAACGGGCATCGTGTTTACGGTCAAGAGGATATTGATATGATTAGTCTATTATCTTGTCTGAAAAAAACGGGAATGTCGCTGGATGAAATACGTCCATTTCTAGGGGTCTCCTCCGATGCTGATCCCGCAGAATATCCTGAGTTAGTGGAACTATTCAAAAGGCACCGGGAAAATATTATGGGGCAAATCATTTCTCTGCAACAGGTCGTTGATTTTATTGATAAGAAGTTAGAGAAGGGAAGATATCGACGAGATTGGACGACTGAAGTGCAAGACAACATCTCCGAAAACATACCTAAGCAGCTAAATCTAAGTCGGGCGATGCAGAAACACTAGTCATTATGAGACTGCGGGTATGACATGGTCAGATTACCGAGTGGGTTTATTAGAGTTACAGCTCTGCCGAGATCGTCTCACACCCGTTGAATATTGCAAACTTTTGGAGACAACTGTTCAAGGATGTTCGCAATTGCGTTGTTGGTTTCACACTATTCTCATACCAAATGTTTTTAAGAACGAGCGTTCCAGTTTTTCTCTCCACGATTATCTCGGCTCGTCCAATGAAGCTTTCTCCATACAATAGAGGCAGCACATAATAGCCGAATTTTCGTTTAATTGCAGGCGTGTAAATCTCCCAGGTATAATTGAAGCCAAACAATTCGTTGATAAGTTTTCTGTCCCACATGAAATTATCTAAAGGGGCGATAAGCTCGCAACGCAATTTCGACTCCTGATTTTGTAACACGGCTTCTATAAGCGGTAAATCCTCCGCGAGGCAGTACAACGTATCCTTCATTTGTTCCACGGCAACAGCAACAATGCGAGCTTCGTGTAATAGCTGGCGAAAAACCTCGGTACGCTGTGCTGCTTTCAACCCCCATATATTCAGCCATGCATCTGACGCGCGATTCCATAAGAGACCAACAGAGCCGATTCGACGCAGTACCCGCCACTTATAATGCTCCAGCTCATTCTCCAGTGGCTCTGATGCATTTAGCAGATTTGGCTGTATGTATTTCTTGGCTATATCATAATATTTACGCGTTCCTTTTTTATGATGGATAATCAACTCGCCCGTTGAATACATCTGTTCCAGCGCCGATCTAGATGAATTGTTTCCACCGCTCCAGTGGATAGCCGATTGCCAAGAGAAATCGCCATCCAATTTTAAATCATCCGAACTTAGTGCACCGTGATTTTGGATATGAGCCCGTACTTGCGCTGTCAACGCTTGCATTTCGGGATAGCGCTCACCATGTTGTCGGGCAGCTTGCCTGTATCGCTCAAAATACGGCCAGTCTTCTACAGAGATAATGGCCAGGTTCTTGTCTGGATAATCGATAAGGCTTCTATCCTCATATAGCAAATCGGCGAGCATTTCCTTGGTAAATCCCTCGATTCGCGACTGTAGCACTAATTCGGCATTTTTTCCACAAATATCAATGGGGTCGTATTGAATGCAGCCGACCTGCCTAACAAAGTCCAATACGCCCTGCTTATCAGTAAATTTATATTCGCCCAAAAGTCCATGCTTCAACAACAGAAATTGTCGTGCCTGGCGGTTTGTTAATTGGATCATGTTTGCACCTACCTATAGTCTAATGTCGATATATCCAAACTCCTCATCTATTATTCACTTCTTTTTTATCATATTATCATACAAAATATATGCTCCAAAGAAAAGAAAAAAACAAACGTACGTTCTTGTTAGAGTGTAAAAGGGGAATGAATCGTTCAGTATGGAATGCTTAGCAGTTAAGGATACTAATGGGGGAGAAGGTGAGCTTTATTCATGTCGAGGGACAAGAACATATTCCCATTCAAAGTCGCTACTATAGCGGCTTTTTTGTTTTAAGGAACCAAGTTCTTGTCCCAAGCTGAATTGTCTTCATACAGTACAGCCACTTAATAGGAAACGATAGTTCAATACGAACAAGGACACAACCGGCCATAGTGATCGGCTGTTTTTTATTCAACTAAAATCTCTTTGTGGAGTTATCACAAAGATCATGGATTTTATATGTCCGAGTGATGTTAAGATAGATGAATTAATGCAGTTTACCGTTAGTTTACGTTTCGTTCCCGAACGGTTTACCATTTAACATTATAATGTACATACCTTTCGTGAGAGGAAGATGAATAAAACATGAGCGTAAAACGCCGACTCTACATTTCCAACTTCCTGATGTTGGTGATGCCAGTCTTGCTTTTGATCTTAACCAGTATTTGCCTAATGTTAATTTACACAGGTATTACGGGAATTCGCGAGAAACCTCCGTTGAACGTTGGAGAACTCTTTGCGAAACGTATGGAAAAGGTCGAAGAAATAGCCCTCAAACAAAAATCTGCCACTAGCGAGAAACGCATTCAGTCCGATATTGACGAATTCAATCGTCAGAACGAGGGAACGGGAATGAACTTAACCCTGTATCAAGGCCATCAGCAGGTTTATCCAGTGTCATTGTATGAAGGAATGATGCCTGATATGGACTTTTCCCAATCTAACGTGATTATCGTGACCGACGAGCTCGCTGTTTACCGGGCTGAAGCAGGGGAATACACACTTGTATTGAGCGATTCTAATTTTACGGTCAATAACCATGATACCTTTGATAAAAGGATCTACGCTGGCACCTTGATGTTAACAATCCTCATCATCGTAGCCATTGTGACGAACTGGGCACTTACCAAGTTTGTTTTCCGTAGCATCATGCATCCAATACAGATCATCGTGGAAGGCGTGCATCAGCTTCGAGACGGAAATTTAAAATATCGGATATTATATGATAAACAGGATGAGTTTGCTTCCGTGTGCACAGAATTTAATGAAATGGCAGAGCGGTTGTCCTATATGGTCGAAGAACGGACGGAAAACGAAATTAACCGCAGGGAGCTAATCGCGGGTATTTCGCATGACTTACGGACACCGTTAACGTCTATCAAAGCTTACCTTGAAGGTTTGGAGAAAGGTGTAGCGACTACCCCACAGATGAAATTGAAATATTTTGATACGATAAAGGCCAAAACGGCAAGTCTTGAACACATCATTAACCAGCTTTTCTTATTCTCCAAACTGGATATCGGAGATTTTCCGCTGTACCTGGAGCTTGTGGACATTAGCGTGGAAATGAAAAGAACCATGACAACTTTTGAAGCTGAATACAGGCCCAAAGGGCTAAATTTGTACTATGGACAGCAGTTCCCGCATGCTGAGATACTGATTGATGTGGTGCAATTCCGCAATGTGATTCAAAATGTTCTGGAGAATAGCCTCAAGTATAAAGACAAAGAGCATGTCGACGTTACCGTCACTTGTATAGAGGATGAGCAATGGGTGGAGATCCGTTTGATGGACAATGGCCCTGGGGTATCTGCTCTAGAGTTGGACAAGTTATTTAACGTGTTCTACCGCAGCGATGCATCACGGAAAAGACCTGATTTGGGCAGCGGCTTGGGCTTGGCCATCTCTAGCAAAGTGATCGAACGGTTAAGTGGGCGCATTCATGCGGAACTTGCGCCAACAGGCGGACTTTCGGTGATCATAACGATTCCCAAATATAAGAGCGCAAAAGGAGAGAACTATGAAAAAAATCTTGATCATTGAAGACGATATGGCTATTGCCGAAATTGAGCGGGATTTTTTGGAGATTGAAGGGTTTGAAACAAGCATTGCGACCGACGGGCGTGAGGGCCTGCTCCTGGCTTCTGGAGAGTATGACCTGATTCTTCTAGATCTCATGCTACCCGGCATGTCTGGATATGACTTGTGCAGAGCCATCCGCGAAAAGACTAATATTCCCATTATCATGGTTACGGCCAAAAATGAAGTATCGGACAAGGTGCGTGGGCTCGGTCTAGGCGCGGACGATTACATTGCCAAGCCGTTTTCGCCAACGGAATTGATTGCCCGCGTAAAGGCCAACTTGTCCCAATATGACCGTTTAACTGATGGAGGAACCAAGCACGCTCGTGAAGTCGAAGTGGGTCCCATTCGCATCAACAAGTTAACGCATCGGGTTTTTGTATATCAGCAGGAGGTTGAGTTCAAAAACAAAGAATTTGAGTTGTTATTGTTCCTGGTTTCGAATCCAGACATCGTGTTCAGTAAAGAACAGTTGTACGAACGAATATGGGGGATGGATGCGATTGGCGATCTCAAGACGGTTGCCGTACACATTAATCGGCTGCGCGAAAAGATTGAACAAGACCCTCAGAACCCTACTTACATTCAGACCATCTGGGGTGCAGGTTATCGATTCAGGTTATAGGAGTTTTGAACATTGGTTTACCTTTTATTAAACTCTTTCTCCCTGTCAGTTTAGATTCTGCTGTTATCATGGGGTTTAGACATCAAATGAAGGGGGAAGTCCTATTGAGCAAGTTAAGGCTAACAGACATCAAGAAATCATACCACAGCGGTGAGACCGTACAGGCGTTAAAGGGGATATCCTTGGAATTTAGAGAAAGCGAATTTGTTTCGATTCTGGGGCCTTCAGGTTGCGGCAAAACAACGCTGCTTAACATCGTGGGCGGACTGGATCGTTACGATGAAGGGGATCTTTCGCTTGGCGGGCGATCGACCAAACATTTCAAAGATCGAGATTGGGATGCTTACCGCAACCATTCCATCGGGTTTGTGTTTCAAAATTATAATCTGATCGCTCACCAAACAATTCTGCAAAATGTGGAAATTGCCATGACCTTGTCTGGTGTATCTGTTTCGGAACGAAAACAAAAAGCCAAAGTAGCTTTGGAATCTGTTGGTCTTGGAAGCAAGTTGGACAAAAGACCGAATCAATTGTCAGGCGGACAGATGCAGAGGGTTGCCATTGCTAGGGCATTGGTCAACGATCCGGACATTATTTTGGCTGACGAACCAACCGGCGCACTCGATAGTCAAACCAGCGTTCAAGTCATGGAGATCCTCAAAGACATTTCCACAACAAAATTAGTTATCATGGTCACCCACAACGCCGACTTGGCTGAAGAATATAGCAGCAGAATCATTCATCTGCGAGACGGTGAAGTACAGTCGGACAGTAATCCGATGTTGAACGACAAAAATGGACAGCTGAGCCCGTCCGGAGGAGAAAAGCTTAGCTTGAGCCAAACCTCAATGTCGCTGATGACGGCGGCTTCGTTATCTTTTAAAAACTTGCTGACGAAAAAAGGACGGACACTCATCACTTCGTTTGCAGGTAGTATCGGAATTATCGGCGTTGCTCTTGTGTTAGCTCTATCTACGGGCTTATCCAATTACATATCTAAAATGCAATCCGAAACGCTGGCTGGATTCCCACTGACCATTTCCGAAAATGTACAACAAATTGAAGGCCCGCCGGATCAGGCAGGCAGTTTCCTCACAGGAGACAACGATGGGGAAGATGACGAGTTCCCAAGCGGCGATGTTCTTTATTCACACGACAGCGCTGCTAACACACAACAACATACCAACGTATTAACTACAGATTATTTCGAATATATCGCCAACATCGGACAAGCACTACCAGACGCTGTAAATGCGGTATCCTTTGGGCGTGACGTCAACATGAATGTATTGGCCAAAGGGGACAAGGATGTCGTGAAATTCGAGACAGCAGCGACTCCTTCGCCTGAAATGCCACCCGGGTTCGGATCAGCGTCAACGTATTGGCAAGAGCTTCCGGAAAACAAAGAATTCATCACGTCTCTTTATGATTTGATTGGCGAGGATAGCCGTTACCCGACGGCGGCAAATGAAGTAGCCATCGTTGTAGATTCTTACAATCGATTGGATAGAGCATTTTTCGAGAAATTGGGTATCTTTTTAGATGAGGAAGAGTATAAACTTAGCGATTTTATCGGCAAGAAAATGTTGAAGGTCGTTCAGAACGACAGCTTTTATACCGAAAAAGAGAATGGCATTTTTGCTCCGGCAACGGCTGAAACGTATTCTTCATTGTACGAGGATGCTATCGGTATGGAATTGACAATCACTGGAATTCTGAGGCTGAAAGACGGGAATGCATCATCCAGCGGTTATTTGTCTGAAGGATTAGTGTACACACCGAAGCTGACAGATTACATTGTGAACGACTCTGCAGAATCGGCGATTTCCTTGGCTCAGCAGGCTTCTGATCGGGATGTCGTTTTGAATACACCTTTTGCCAATGAACAGGCCAGGGATGCTCGCTTAAGAGCATTGGGTGCCGTCACGACACCGTCGAGTATTAGCATTTATCCAAAAGATTTTAGTAGCAAAGATGAAATTAAACAATACTTGGACGCGTATAATGATGGAAAATTGGAAAAGGATCAGATCGTATACACGGACATGTCCGAGATGATCGGATCGGCCATTCAGACGGTGCTGGATACAGTATCGTATGTATTGATTGGTTTTGCTGCAATTTCTCTCGTCGTCTCAACCATTATGATCGGAATTATTACCTATGTCTCTGTATTGGAGCGTACCAAGGAAATTGGGATATTGCGTAGCATCGGGGCACGAAAAAAAGACATTTCCCGTCTGTTTAACGCGGAGACGTTAATCGTTGGATTCGTGGCTGGAACGCTGGGTATCGTGATTTCTTATCTCCTGACCTTGGTTGTCAACAGCGTTATCGCCAATCTGCTCAACATTGAGGGCATTACGCAACTAACAGTTATCCATTCAGCGGTTCTCATCATTGGAAGCATGCTTCTCACGTTAATTGCTGGAATGATTCCGGCTAGAGCAGCGACCAAAAAGGATCCTGTCATTGCTTTAAGATCAGAGTAAATCGGTAAAATCTTTGGGGGGAAATCTTAAATCCCGATCTAGATGACTCTAGGTCGGGATTTTTTAATCCAATATCTTATTGAGCAATGTTCGTTTAACAATTAGATGTATATCTAAGAAGATTATATAAAAATCAGCTTCCATTTAGCTTTCATAAAGTCCACATAGATGCGAACTTCCCGAGTTATCTTTGTTTTCTAACAAATTGGCTGTGGGTGTATGAGGTACTAGATGCAATAGTAAACATCGGAACATCTTTCCAGGGACGAATGTCGCGGAACAAGAACATGGAAAGGAATAAGAAATAGAATATAAATAAAAACGTAGTAGCGATTGTTTCCGGGAATGGGGGAAGCAATCGCTATGTATATTTGCGGATATTTTTTATTTTTGTCCTCCACATGTGTACAAAGAGTAAAAAAGATGCTACATTGAAATCAGTATAACTCCTTTCATATCAAGGTTTTTTATGGGGATAACACGTCTCCTGTACAAGGACATTCGTATATCGAGGAGGGAATAGAATGTCAAGTCAAGCGTTGGATCAATTTTTAGATTCGAACATCGAAGATCTTAAGACCAAAGGTCTATATAACGTCATCGATACGCTGCAGGGTGCAAATGGCCCTGTTATTCGGATCGACGGAAAGTCCCTGATCAACTTGTCTTCTAATAACTATTTGGGACTGGCAACGGATTACCGACTGATTGATGCTTCAGTTAAGGCAGCGCAGACATACGGGGCAGGCGCAGGGGCTGTGAGAACAATTAATGGTACGATGGATATTCATATTGAGCTTGAAGAAAAACTGGCTCGTTTTAAAAAAACGGAAGCCGTTATCGTGTATCAATCGGGATTTAACTGTAATATGGCTGCTATATCTGCGGTAATGGATCAGCATGATGCGATTTTATCAGATGAGCTGAACCACGCTTCAATTATTGATGGTTGCCGCCTGTCGAAAGCCAAGGTGATTCGCTTTAAGCATTCAGATATGAATGATTTAAGACAGCGGGCGAAAGAGGCCAAGGAATCCGGTCAATACACTAAAATTATGGTCATTACCGACGGGGTTTTCTCCATGGATGGTGATATCGCAAAGCTGCCCGAAATCGTGAAAATAGCAGAAGAATTCGATCTGATTACTTATGTGGATGATGCCCACGGTTCGGGCGTTCTCGGAGCAGGGGCAGGAACCGTGAAGCATTTTGGATTGTCCGACCGCATTGACTTTCAGATTGGTACTCTTTCCAAGGCGATCGGTGTCGTCGGCGGTTATGTGGCGGGAAAAAAACAACTGATCGATTGGTTGAAGCTGAGAAGCCGTCCTTTTTTGTTCTCAACATCGCTACCTCCGGGTGTAATCGCTTCATGTAGTGCTTCTGTCAGCATTTTGATGAACGACAAAGAACTGATCGAGAAGCTGTGGGAGAACGGCAATTATTTGAAAAATGGCTTAAGCCGGCTTGGATATGATGTAGGCCAAAGCGAAACGCCGATCACGCCTTGTATCATTGGCGATGAAGTAACCACCCAACAGTTCAGCAAACGGCTCTATGAGGAAGGCGTTTATGCCAAGGCTATCCTTTTTCCCACGGTTCCGAAAGGAACCGGAAGAATACGCAACATGCCGACAGCTGTTCATTCCAAGGAGATGCTGGGTCAGGTGATCTCCGTTTACGAGAAAGTTGGCAAAGAAATGAAGCTGATTTAGTTGCACCTACGGGAGTCTATTTCGGGAGGAATGTCTTATGAAAAAGATATTGGTGACCGGAGCACTGGGCCAAATCGGTTCTGAGTTAGTTATTAGATTACGAGAGATTTATGGTGCGGATCAGGTAGTTGCTACGGATCTCAGGTCATCAGCTCACGAAATTACCCGATCCGGGCCATTCGAGCTGCTGGATGTGACGAATGATAAGGCGATGTTTGAAATTGCCAAGCGGTACGAAGTGGATACTGTCATGCATTTGGCTGCACTACTGTCGGCTACCGCAGAGGAGAAACCGTTGCTTGCCTGGAATCTGAATATGGGCGGATTGATGAATGCACTTGAAATATCTAGAGCACTCGGTTGCCAATTTTTTACTCCAAGCTCGATTGGATCTTTTGGTTCTTCGACTCCCAAAGACAATACCCCGCAGGATACGATCCAGAGGCCTAATACGATGTACGGCGTGAGCAAGGTGTCTGGCGAACTGCTTTGCGATTATTATTTTCACAAATACGGCCTGGATACTAGGGGATTGCGATTCCCGGGTTTGATATCTTATATAACGCCTCCTGGCGGAGGAACGACGGATTACGCAGTGGAAATTTACTACGCAGCCGTATCGGCTGGCCGGTATACGTCGTATATCGCCAAAGACTCAAACATGGATATGATGTATATGCCAGATGCCCTGAATTCTATCATCAATTTAATGGAAGCGGATTCATCCCGGTTGAAGCACAGAAACTCATTTAATGTCACCGCTATGAGTGTAGATCCGGAGGCGATCGCTGCAGCGATTCGGGAAGAGATCCCCGGCTTTATTCTCGATTATGATGTTGATCCGAAGAGACAGGCAATTGCGGATAGCTGGCCACATTCCATAGATGCAACGGCAGCGAAAACAGAATGGGGATTTCATGCCTGCTACGACTTGAAGGCCATGACGAAGGATATGATTTCACAGCTAAGCGAGAGACAAATGCTTCGCAAAGCTTAAGTTATTATGAATTCGCTCTGCACATCGAGTAGAAATACAAAAGAAGCTACATCAAGAGGTTTGGCATTACCCAAACCATTGGTTGCAGCTTCTTTTTTTTATCCACTAACCCAGTCATTTTCGTGATCTGTAGCTTATCAGATAAAGAACACGGCATAACGCTTCGTCTGTCATCTGAGTTATCCGTGCAGTTAGGAAAGGAAGGCATCAGCATTCAATCAGAATCGCTAAATGACTAATCTCATCACCACCTTCTTTCTATGATTTTTAAGTGAGAACATTTATTCAGTTGATTGAGGAATTGGTATATTGTAAATCTATGCATAGAAGATAGGGGGCTTGATCTGGTGCTAATCAGAGAAGCGAGTATAAAAGACTATCCACAATTAAGACAAATTTATCTAGATTCCCGTCGTGGGAGTTTTCATTGGGTCAACACAGTTGAAATAAAGCGAAGTGTTTCAAAAGCTTATAAAACTACCTGAGATCAGGCTGTGGGGCAGTCAAGGAACTGGACAAGGAACAGGACAAGGAACACGCAGAACTCAAATCGATGCTGACAGCCAAGATTATATTCTCATTGAAGTCTGCAAAATGATCAAAATACTTATCAAAAATATTGACAGAATTAAGATGTTTTTGTATAACTGAAATAGTTATAACCATAGTGGTTATAATCAAAAAAAGAATTGGAGGCTAACATGAAAATCTTAAATCATTTTATCCCCGTTTTCACCGAGCAACTTGAATCAACCGTCGCTTATTATGAATCTCTTGCTAACCGATCTATGGATCGGACGTGGGACATTCCTGAAGCTGGCTTATCTTTAGCCACAGTCTATCCTTACGTTATTGTATCTGGAAGTCCCGATGCCATGGAGCCTGCTAAATCACTCCGTGCCGTGGTATATGTGGATTCCATGAATGAACTGAAGGAAGAATTAAAAAAACAAAACACCATTATAATAAGGGATCAGTATGGTCCCATTGGTCCAAGCATTTTTGTGCAGCACCCCGACGGCAGTTTTATTGAATATGTAGAGCCCGTGCAAGCTACTGTTTGATTGATGAAAAATTAAAAAAATGTAAAATAAAGCTACTCCATACACCGTAGGAGTAGCTTTATTTTACATTTGCCTCTGTTCGGATTTGCTCCACAATTTGAGCTAGGGTAACAGAAGCCAGTTCATGCTCCATGACCTTCTGCGCATTAGAGAGTTTTGGTAATAGTATCGATTCAATGTTCATACCTACAGAGCAATTGGGGTCAGTATTCTTGTGAAAATTGAAAAGCTGATTTCCTTCCACAGATTCGACCGCTTGAAAGATATCGAGCAGGGTTAATCTTTCAGGAGATACCAGAAGGGAGGCTCCCGCAACTCCTGGTTTTGTTTCAATATACCCTGCTTTTTTGAGTTGTGCCATAATCCTTCTAATTACAACAGGGTTACTATTGATGCTACGTGCAATTCGATCACCCGTACTGTATATGGGATCCAACGTAATCATCGACAGAATATGGACTGCCATCGAAAAGCGACTGCTTATTTGTTTCATCTATTCACCTTCTTTGCTACAAAGTATAGTTCCATTTATAAAACAGGTCAATCGACAGTTTTTCAGCAGGAAAACAAGCGGAACGTTTCGGTCACTATACGCTAGCCTTGTCCCAGAAAAACACTTTATAGAGGCGAGTGGGCTTTAACTTGGGTCAGTAGCGCTACAGGGAAATACTTAACCCATAGAAAGGGATGAAATAGTTGTTTACTCAGATACGTATTGTGTCTTATAATTTTCGTGAAGATACATATCGTATCTTAAGTTGTTTGTAACGCGCAAGTAATGTAAGAGTGCTCGCATCTTGGTTCCAGTTCTTGTAGAAAGGAGGGGACGACCGATGGAAACGAAACAAACGCCTTGGCAGGCACCGGAATTAGAGGTGCTGGATGTGCAGCAAACGATGGCTGGCTATGGATACAGGCAAATTGATTGGATCGAAGAACATGATGCAGACCTATATGATCCAACGTCCTGATGATCATCCTTCAAATTGAAAATCGTATTCTTGTCAAAAGGTCGCCCGTGGGCGGCTTTTTCGATGCTCAGATGAGGGATAAGAACATGTTTGTCGAGGTACAAGAACATATTCCCATTGAAGTCGCTATTTTAGCGGCTTTTTTATTTTATCGGTACAAGTTCTTGTAGAGCAAGAAATGGATTTCAATCAGAGGATTCAAGAGAGCTTCTTCTTAGAAGCTGAATTTTTAGCATGGGTATTGCAGAAGGATACCGTTACTGTCCAATTGTTGGGGCTACAAAGGAACATCATTTAATGGATGCCATTGAATCGTTGGACATCCATTTAAGTACAGAGGAGATTGAGAAATCGGAGGAGGCGTATGTCCCCCATCCAGACAATTTATCTTTTTATAAACAACAAGCTACGCTTCTAAAGAAAGTGTCTTCAGCTAATCAATAAGCAATATTGATCCAGGGATCGTCTGTAATCGGACGATCCCTTTACGATATCCGAATAAAAAAATTCAAATGAATAGCAATATCGGAACCGCGAGAAAAATAAAACAAACATGATTGACAATTGATTCGAAGTCAAATATAATTGACTCAAAATCAAATAAATATGTGGAGGTTATACAACATGAGTAAACAAGTTGCTTTAATTACAGGTGCATCGTCAGGAATCGGTAAAGAAGCTGCGCTTGAACTGAAAGACAAAGGTTTTACGGTATATGCTGCAGCTCGCCGGATTGACAAAATGAAGGATCTTGCGAACAAAGGTATTCGTCCTATTTCCATGGATGTAACGGATGAAGAGTCCATGATTGCGGCGGTCAATGAGATTTTAAGCAAAGAAGGACGAATTGATGTACTGGTGAACAATGCCGGATACGGGTCTTACGGTGCGCTTGAGGATGTTCCCATGGAAGAAGCGCGGCGGCAGATGGAAGTTAATGTGTTCGGACTTGCGAGACTGATTCAGCTGGTCGTACCAAGCATGCGAAAAAACAAGTTCGGTAAGATTGTGAATGTATCTTCAATGGGCGGGAAGATATGGACTAACTTCGGTGCCTGGTACCATGCGACCAAGTTTGCAGTGGAAGGTCTTTCGGATTGCCTGCGACTGGAACTTGAACCCTTCGGCATTGACGTGATTGTGGTAGAACCGGGCGGTATCAAAACAGATTGGGGTATCATTGCTGCCGAGCATCTGAAAAAAGTATCAGCGAATGGCCCATATGCTGAAGCCGCAAACAAGTCAGCAGAGGGTATGATCAAAAACTATACAGGCAATCAGCTTTCAAAACCGGAACTTATCGCACGTACCATTGGTAAAGCCGTGACGGTAAGAAGACCGAAAACACGTTATCTGGTAGGATTTATGGCAAAACCGATGGTATTTATGAAAAATGTATTTGGAGATCGTGCTTACGACAGAATTATTAAAATGTTTGGATAATTTAAAATAGAGGAGTGTGTCTAACATGTCTACATTTGATTCGAAATTACCAAAAACAACAACGTATTGGAAAGAAGACGGGATTTTCTTTATCAAACACACAAACTTCATGCTGAATATGGATGAAATACATGCGATTGGAGAATTGTTAAAAGACGCTCATCGAGATAAAAACACAACGGCAATCGTCATTAACAATCGTGAAGCAAAAGGAGCCTGGACTCAGGAAGCCAATCAGGTATGGATGGAAGTCACAGCGGAATTTGATTATATTATGCCCAAAAAAGTCGCAACATTAACCAATGATGCAATTGCTACGATGCAAATTAACCGGCTGACCAGAAGCCATGGAGCGGAGAAAATGTCACGAGCATTTTGTAATGATTATGATGAATCGGTAAAAGCATTTTTCAAGGAGTAAACGACAGACCATTCTGCTTGGATTGTAACTCCAGATCGATGAGCAATCTAAAAAGAATCGAATGGAGTGATTGGTATTATGGCTAAACGAGCAATGACACCAGAAGCCAAAGCATTAAAAGCTAAAGCTATTATGGATCAGGCTGCTGAACTTATTTTGACCTCCGAGTACGAAAAAATAAAAATGTCAGATATCGCTAAAAGAATGGGGATGTCCAACGGAATTTTATTTGTTTATTTCAAAACAAAGGAAGCGTTATTCTTCAGTCTGTTATGCAGAGAGTATGAGAAGCGACTTGCGTCATTAACTGAATTGGTGAAAGAAGTGTCCATTCACAGCTTCGCTGATTTTAAACACCTGTTGATGACTGAACTCAAAGAACTGATTGAGGATAATGGTCTATACATCAAATTGGAATCGATGAGAACTGCTGTTTTTGAAAAAAATGTAGATGCTGAAACCATGCTGAATCATAAACTGAATCTGTACACGTTAATGTCCGAACTTGTGACTATGATTTGTGCAGAAAATGCAGTAACACCCGATGATGTCATGGAAATTCTTCAAGCCGAAGCATCCATCATCACAGGTTGCAAGCTATCAGCCACATTACCCGAAGAGGTCATGGAGATAATCAAGCAGAACGGTCTGGATGGACTTCAACGCAACTTCAACGAGGATGTTCTGAAAACGATGAGTTGTTATCTGGACGGATACCATATGAATTACATCTCTAAAATGAATAAAGACACACAATGAGCAAGCAGAGTATAAAAAACTAAAATGGAGGCGTTATTATATGAAAACATGGTTTATTACAGGAACATCGAGTGGTTTTGGACGTAGTCTTACAGAGTTGTTGTTGGAACGTGGTGATCGTGTGGCAGCTACGGTTCGCAAAGAAAATGCGCTACATGACTTAAAAGATCGCTATGGAGATCAATTATGGGTGGCTACGTTGGATGTAACCGACACTCCGGCCATTAAAAACGTGGTTAATCAAGCTTTTGAGGAACTAGGACAAATTGATGTTGTGGTCAACAATGCAGGATATGGGCTGTTTGGAGCAGCCGAGGAAGTAAGTGATGAACAAATTATTCATCAGTTCAATACCAATGTTATCGGGTCTATCCAGGTGATTCGTGCAGCATTACCACACCTTCGTGCTCAAGGGGGAGGCCGAATCTTCCAACTTTCCAGTATGGGTGGTCAAGTTGCGTTCCCGGCTCTAAGTATCTATCATGCAACCAAGTGGGCTATGGAAGGATTTATCGAATCTCTCGTTCAGGAAGTAGCTTCGTTTAATATACAAGCAACGCTTGTTGAACCGGGCAGTGCACGAACTAACTTTGGTGGCAGCAGTATGATGGCAGGTGTGCCTATGAGTGAATATGAAAATACGCCTGTAGGCTATATTCGCCAAATGTCACAAGAGGCGGGCGATAACCAATTCCCTGGTGATCCGGTAAAAATGGCACAGGCGATCATTAATGCAGCTGATTCCGAGGAAACTACTCTTCGTCTAACACTGGGGAGTGATGCCTATGAATTGGTTTCTAAAAGTTTGGCTTCACGTTTGGCTGCGCTAGAGGAGCAGAAGGAGGTAGCTCTTTCAACAGATTTTGAAAATTGAATCGAAAATATAGCGGCACTTGGTCGATCTGCTAAAAGTCGTGTAACTAATCGGTAGGTTAGCGTAGCATTCGTTGATTATCTTCATCGAGTTGTAGTAAACTCATTTAATGTAAAATAAAATATATGCGGGAGCTTGTGGGATCAGGCTGAGAGTACGACTAAACCGTCGTAGACCGAAAATACCTGTTGGGTAATGCCATCGTAGGGAAGCACATTTTGCGCTTATTTGTCATGTTAACGTGCGCTGTACTTGCTCCTGCAGGTACAGCGTTTTTATTTATTTGAAAGGAGATCGGTATTTTGAAAAGAATCGATGTAGCATATGCCTTAATCACTGATCAAACAAACACTAAAATCTTAATGGTTCAAAATAGAGATGGAGGCCGATGGACACTTCCTGGAGGAGCAGTGGAAAAAAATGAAACGTTTGAAGAAGCGGCCATTAGGGAGGCTAAAGAAGAGACTGGACTAGACATAAGATTAATAGGTGTAGTTGCATTAAATGAATATCAAGTTGAAAAGGAATCAGAGCACATTGTTTATGTTACGTTTAGATCCTCGATAATAGGCGGAAAGGAAAAAATTAATAGGCCAGATGAAATAATGAAAATATCGTGGATCGATGTTGAACAGGCCGATAGTTTGATGCCTTACTATCATCAGAATGGACTTAGCGAGATAGTAAGAAACAACGTTCACGTATCATACATTGATGAAGGGAAATTCTAACTAAACGAGTTAAGCTAACGGGAAACGATAGTTCAATACTACAAAGAAAGCAGCGGATCAACTCGATCTGCTGCTTTTGTTCAACTAACGGGCAGGAACGTAGCGCTAATTCAATAAATTAACAGGCAGGTTAGTTCAAAAAACATGAAAGTTGCAAAAATAACATGATCGGCTGTTGTGCAATAAGATGTCATCTTTCAGAGATAGTACTATGTACCTCAAGTAGGATGACTGGAGTCACTGCACTGACATATTGATAATTAATTCGGTGAACATAATCAGTGTTGTATTTGTTATCGGATTTAGATGTTAATTCAACTTATATTAAACAAATTAATTAATTAGGTTCTGAACCTTTTCATAATTTTTGATAAGTACAGTTAAACCTTCGTTTTGCTCCAGTTCACTAACGATTTCATCAACAAAAATTTGAATCGCCTCTTGAATATCCGGTTTCAAATATTGATTGATGAGGAGATAAATCATTCTCTGTGGCGGAGGGTTATCAAACAAAGAATACGTGATAGATGGATTTAATTTCATGAGTTTATTTGCGAGACTCATGGGAATAATGGACCAATTATTTACTTCGTCAAAATAACTTAACAGCATTGATGCAGTGCCTAAAATGATCTTTTTTCTTTTTGAGTATGGAAAATAACGGTTATGCCAAAGAGTGAATTTTTCTGACCAAGTTAAGTAAATTTCGTCTTCTGATTTCAGGTCTCTATTATCAAGGGTTTGAGCGTATAAAGAATATTGGTTATACACCAATACCATATCCTCTTGATACAAAGGGACAAATTTAACACTTGGATAATTATAGAGACCTGACACAATACCGATATCACAAATTTGTTTATCAACCATAGGGTGTATTTTGCTTGAATGATTAGTTTGTATGTTTAAAACAATATGGTCATGATTCTTCATCATCTTTTTATAAACTTCAACGAACATAAAGCTGTTGATCATATCTACTGCACTAACTCGTAATTCAGTATAGTTTTCAAAACTATTCAGATTTTGTGCTTCCTGCCAAAGAACAGACCATTGTTTTGCAATGGATAAGAAGTTTTGCCCTTGGGGAGTTAAAGTAAGTGACTTGATTCCTTTCTGTCGATAAAAAAGCTTTGTTCCTAATTTACCCTCCAACTGTTGAATTCTGTTTGTTGCAGTACTTTGACTGATATACAGGGACTGAGATCCTCTCAGAATGCTTCCATGTTCGACGACAGCTAGAAAAGTTTCAATTTCCTCATGATTCATAAATCAATTTCCCCTTTGAATTAAATATCCAATTAATCGATATTTTATATTACAAATATCGGTTTTACAATCTTCTATAGGACTTTTATAATGAAAGCGTAATCAGACAGGGCCTGATGATTATATTTAAATTTTATACCAATTGCTTTATTGGTTTTGCTTAATTAACATGCATTTTAAACATCATGGATTATACGAAAAGGGGAACCTTTATGGATTTCAAAAAAATCACAGATGAAATCGTTCAAAAAAGTGGTGGAGAAGAGAATATTGTTTCTTTATCACATTGTATGACCCGTCTACGTTTTATCGTGAAAGATGAGAAGAAACCTGATCTGGAAGGACTCAAATCGATTGACGGTGTGATTTCGGCAGTATTCGGTGCCGGGCAACTTCAAGTCATCATGGGTAAGAATTTGTTACCTGCTTATGACATGATCATGAAAAAATACCGCTTTTCTGGTGAGGAAGGCGGCTCTATGCCAGAAAAAGAGAAGAAGCCAAGAACGATTAAAAGCCTTCTTCTTGATCTGATAAATTTCATTGCAGGTTCCGTGAGCCCGATGATTACCGGGTTGATTGCAGGTGGAATGCTGAAGCTTATGCTTATGATCATCGTAATGATTTTACCTTCATTCGACAAAACTGAGTCCTATTCATTAATCAATTTTCTAGCTGATGTTCCGTTTTACTTTATGCCTATTTTTGTAGCATACGGGGCTTCAAGAAAACTTGGTTCAAATCCGATTTATGCCATTTTTGTTGCTTGTGTATTAGTATATCCCGGGTTTGTAGCATTGGTGGAAAATGGAGGAACAACTCATATCTTTGGTTTGCCTGTTTTACTGATCAAATATTCAAGCACTATGATTCCTGCGTTACTTTCTACTGTAGCTGTTTATTATCTTGAAAAATTTTTCAACAAGATTATTCCAGGTATTTTAAAATCGGTTTTGGTTGGTATGTTGACGGTTTTAACAGCGTCTATTTTAACTTTTGTTGTGTTTGGACCTTTCGGTAACTTGATTGGCAACATTGTTGTTGGTGGATTTTTATGGACACAAGGAACTATTGGTCCTGTTGTTGTTGGTTTGTTAGCGGCCCTCTTGCCGTTCTTGGTAATGACTGGTACACATACTGTAATTGCTCCTTTTATGGTACAGAGTTTCGCGAATCCAGGGTATGATCCGTATTTCAAACCGGCGTTGATTCTTCATGCAATGGCAGAAGGAGGGGCTGCTATCGGGGTAGGTCTCCGTGCTAAGAGCAAAACTCTGCGTTCAGAGGCTTTGGCAATTGGATTTGGATCTATTTTTGCAGGAATTACAGAACCAGCTATTTACGGTATTGCTTTGAAATACAAAAAACCGCTTATTGGAGTCATGGCTGGTGGGGCTGTGGGTGGTATTGTTGCAGGTTTATTTGGAGCACGAGCATACATCATGGGTAAAACAACCATTTTAGCAATGCCAATTTTCCAAGAAACGCTGATCACTATGCTTATAGCCTGTATCGTGGCAATCGTTGTTTCGGCTATTGTGGCATTCATCTTAGGTATCGATGAAGGTGAGCAGCTGAAACAGCAAAATAATGTTACGTCCACCCCACGGGTTAGCGAGTCTGAAACACAAATAGTCTCCATTGTCGATGGTGTTTCATTCCCGTTGTCGGAAGTGAAAGACGAAGTTTTCTCTACAAAAGCAATGGGAGAAGGAATTGCCTTTACTGCAAAAGATAACGTCGTCGTTTCACCTTGTAGTGGCGTATTGACAACAGTATTTAAAGGAGGTCATGCCTATGGAATAACAAGGGATGACGGAGTTGAAATCCTGATTCATATCGGAATCAATACCGTGTCTCTGAAGGGCAAGGGCTTTAACATAAAGGTCCAGCAGGGCCAACGTATACAAGCTGGAGAAGAACTTGTCACACTTGATTTGGACTATTTGAAAACAACCAACTTGGATTTGTCGGTATTACTCATTTTTACAGATCCGAAAGAGAAAGAAATTCAGTTGTTGGGATACGGAGAAGTGCTAAATGGGCAAAACCCAGTAGCCGAGATTAAATAATGGGGAGAGTGCACAACATGAACAACACGTATAAAGATCAATTTCCTGAGAACTTTTTGTGGGGGGGAGCGATTGCTGCCAATCAGGCAGAAGGTGGATGGGTAGATGGCAAGGGCTTGGACTTGGCCAGTTGCTTTTTGAAAGGATTATCTGACGTAGGATCTTTCAGTGTACCAAAACAAGGAGAATATCATCCGCTGGAAAAAGGAATTGATTTTTATCATCGATTCAAGGAAGATATTAAACTGTTTGCAGAAATGGGTTTTAAAATTTTCAGAACATCTATCAACTGGACCAGAATATTTCCTAATGGCGATGACGACCAGCCAAACGAAAAGGGATTGCAGTTTTACGATGAACTGTTCGATGAGCTGTTGAAATATGGAATTGAACCACTCGTTACCATTTCACACTATGAAACGCCATATAATCTCGTAGAGAAATATGACAGCTGGAGAAATCGAAAATTAATTGATTTTTACGAGCGGTACTGTGAAGTCATCTTTAATCGATATAAAAACAAAGTGAAATACTGGATGACATTCAATGAACTTAACAATATGAGAAGAAATCCATTTTATGTGGGTGGAATCATCTATAAAGAAAATGAGAATCGCATGCAAGCGATCTATCAAGCCAGTCATCATATGTTTGTGGCAAATGCAAAGGCGATTAAACTGTGTCGTGCAATCATCCCAAATGCACAAATTGGTTGTATGATGTCACTGAGTAATATCTATCCACATACGTGCGATCCGGTCGCTGTATTTGAAACGCAGGACATTCGAAGAAGAGCTTTGTTCTTTCCCGATGTCATGTTAAGAGGATATTATCCAACATATGTTTATCGTCTTTGGAAAGAGAATGATTGTCATATCGAAATGCACGATGAGGACCTAGAACTCATGAAATCCTACACGAACGATTTCTTGGCTTTCAGTTACTACAGAACGACCACACATGAGAAAGGACAACCTTATTTCGGCGATACTGGAGGAGATATTGGCACGCCGAACCCATATCTCGAAACAAGTGACTTCGGATGGCAAATAGATCCTCTTGGATTCCGGTTTACTTTGAATGAATTATGGGATCGCTATCAAGTGCCTTTGATTCCTGTTGAAAATGGCATGGGTGCCAAAGATGAAATAATTGATGGAAAGATCCATGATGAGTATCGCATCGATTATTTGAGGCAACACCTTATTGCGCTGAAGGAAGCGATTAAAGATGGTGTATCCATCATGGGGTACACTTACTGGGGGCCAATTGATATTATTTCTGCGGGCACTTTTGATATTGAAAAGCGTTACGGGTTCATTCATGTAGACCTAGACAGAGAAGGTAACGGAACCTTAAACCGAACCAAAAAGGATTCATTCTACTACTATCAAAATGTAATAAAAACAAATGGAGAAAGTCTTTAACATACTAATTCAAATGGAGCCGATCAATCTGATCGGCTTTATGTTTTATTGGAAATGAAAAGGGATGAAAAAGGGGGTTGATCTGTCGAGGGACAAGAACATAGTCCGAATTCCGATTAGATGTATATCTAAACATTGATCACAAAAACGGAGGAGCTTTAATAAAGAATTGTCCCACAGTTCAGTCAGGATTAATTTACATCTGTCAGATAACTAGGATCCATGCAACTGCCCTTTCTCCTTGCGCCGCCAATTTATGAATACCAATGACAATGCAATTAACGTGAGGATAATCCCAAGTACTCGAAATCCTTCGAAGCTGAAGTTATCTCCCATTACACTGCTAATCAGTATAGAAGAGAGAATGGTTCCCAGGTATCTGGAGGTATTAAATATTCCAGATGCTACACCTATAATTTCTTTTGGTGAACTTTTGAATAAGGCCGCTTGCATAGCGACACTGTTCAACCCATTGCTAATACCGAATGCAGCTAAAGCCAGACACACACTGATAACTGGTGAAGTTTGATCCAGTGTTACGATCCACACGGATCCAAATGTCATAAGCATTCCGGACATAAGCAATGCTGGCCTGGGACCTGATTTATCGATCCATCGTCCTGCCATTGGAGAAGTAACGAGCGAGCACAAGCCTAAGCTTAGCATGAGCATCCCTGTATGGAACTCGCTGATATGACGAACGATTTGCAAATAGGACGGAAGTCCAAAAAAGAGAGAGTAAAAAAGCAAGTTAAAGAGCAAGAATTCGACATTGACCCAAGTCATTGCAGGATATTTAACGAATGTGCGTATAGGAATAAAAGGTGCTTTCGCTTTTAACTCATGTCGCACGAAAGCTCCCAGTCCAACGAAGCCAATTAGCCCCACAATAACGTTGTTTAATGAAATTTGACCAGACGATTTTGTGGACAATAATCCAACGAGTAGAGCAACCAGACCCATGGTAAATAGGAGAACTCCTGGCGCATCAATCAAATCAGACCATTTGCGTAAGGACATGTTGTGAGCAACGGATGTCGTAGTCGGAATATCCTTAGGAATATGCCTCCAAGCTAATAAAAAGCTTGTCACTACGAACGGAATATTAACCAAAAAGATAGCAGGCCAGCCCCACCAGTGAATGATGACTCCACCAATAAAGGGGCCAATCGCTGCCGCTCCGGATAGGAATATGCTCAGAAATGACAGTGCAGTCGCTTGTTTCTCCGTAATATGTATTCGCACAATGGCCATTCCAACCGCAACCATCATGCTTGTTCCGATGGATTGTACAATGCGGAATACGATGAGCCACCCAAAGTTTGAAGATAGTGGAGCTAATAATGATGCAACGAAGGATACAACAAGTCCCGTAAGAAATATCCTCCTCCGTCCGAATAAATCGCTAGCTTTTCCCATGATAGGTTGAGCGATAGCGCTCGCAATGTAGAAAGAAAAAATAATCCATGATACCACGGTGAAATCGAGTTGGAACTCATTTTGCAGCCTTGGAATTGCAACTGAAATCATTGAAGAATTTAAGGGGTTCAATAGAATTCCTAGTCCAACGGAGATCATCAACCACCTATTGCGAATACTCATTTCAATCCCCCTGATCTGTATGTTAGTGTCATCATCGTACTTGAAATCATTTATTTATTCCAATGCATTTTATGTTATGATTTCATTGACTCAAAGGAATGAGTGGAGGGTTGTAAAATAGAACTTCTTCAACTGAAATATTTTCTCGAAGTAGCTCGTGTGGAACATATGACAGAAGCAGCACGAAGTCTGCATGTCACTCAATCATCACTAAGCAAAACAATTGGGCGTTTAGAAGAAGATTTGGGAGTCCCGTTATTCGATCGAATAGGGAGGAAACTGCGATTGAATGAGTTTGGAAGCAGATTCTATCGCCGTGCAGAAAGAGCATTGTTTGAATTGGAGCAGGGGAAGCATGAGATTAGCGATTTGTCCAGTCCAGAACATGACACACTCGAATTGGCGGTGACCACCGCAAGCACATTGCCTCAGATCCTTCGAGAGTTTCGAAACAAGCGACCCGATATCCAATTTCATGTGCAAATGCTCACCACACAGGAAATGGTTACGCTTCTTCATAGAGGAGAGGTTGATTTTTGCTTGTCCTCACCTCCTATAAGGGGGAAGACATTGAATGTCAAATCATGTTCATAGACCCCATTCTTGTAGCTGTTCCCAAAGGGCATTGGCTTGCTGACCGAAACAGCATATCTTTGACTGAGTTAAGAGATGAAAGTTTTGTTGGTGTAAAAAGAGGCTACGGTACTCGTGATCTGGTGGATTCTATATGCAAATCGGTTGGATTTATACCTACATATGTGTATGAAGGTGATGAACCTGCAAGGCTAAGTTCTCTAGTAGAAGCGGGAATTGGCATAGCCTTTATACCAAGTACGGCAAGATATTCTGGGGAACATATCAAATATCTCAAAGTAGAGAATCATGAGTTGGTGCGGGAGATCGCTTTGCTATGGCACAAGAGTCGGTACATTTCGCGGGCTGCTCTCGAATTCCGTGAGGTAGTTATAGAATATTTCGGAACGATATCCAAACAGACCATTTAATTATCCGATAGTTAAAGGGAAAAAAGGATGTAAATGCTTGTTTAAATATGTTTCGTGACGCAGCAGAAACAAGGGCGGAGTGCATTCGCCCTTGTTTCATTGCTGGATTATGGACATAGGTACATTTTGCACTCCGAAAATTCCCCGTAATGGTTAATCGGTATCAGGACAGAATGTTCATAGCAGTTTGAATGTTTTTCAGATCGAGCTGGATTTGCTCTGGAATATGATATGGATGGTACAAGCCATGCTGTACCATGTAATGTGATATCTTTTCATGAGAGTCTATAGCTTCATCGAGCTGTTTCATCAAAATTCGCTTGATTTCTGGAGTGGCACATTCGGTCACAGCCATGGCGTAATTTCTGACTCCGCTTTTGGCGTTTATCAACAAATCCATTGCAATCACGTCATCAGTAAGCGTATGAAGGCCTGACATATGTTCTAATATTGGGTTCATTATTTTATCTCCTATACAGTCGCTTTAGACAGCACTTCACTGAGCTCCTGAAGCTGCTGTTGTGATAATGTCACATCTTGTTGCAAAATTTGCATGAGTTCCGGATCGGTTACCAGAGCTTGCATGGTCTGGGATTTAGTCAAGCAAACCGTTTTGAACGTAGCAATTTCATGCACCTCGAGCACCTCATGCAATGCGTATTTAGAATTCATTCGAATTGTCCTCCCATGTATCTACCCATATTTAAGGCTTTAAGATGACTTTGATACAATTGTCCGTTTTTGTATCGAACACTTCATAGCCCCGCTTGGCATCGCTGAGCGGAATGACGTGCGTAACAATGTCGCCAGGGTCCACCTTGCCAGACGTAACCAACTCGTACATATATGGCATGTAGTGAATGACCGGAGCTTGTCCGGAACGGATATTCACGTTTCGCTGCATGATGTCACCGAGTGGGAATCCGTTATAGCGCCCGCCATATACCCCAGTAACTTGAATGGTTCCGCCTTTGCGGACAGCCTGAGATGCAATGATAAAAGCGCTCATGGTGCCACCTTGCAGTTTCAAACCGCTGGCTAAATATTCAAGATCACTCATTTTGCCGTCCATTCCTACTGCATCAATCACAACATCGGCGCCGCCTTTGGTCATTTCCTTGAGCGTATTGCCAATGTTCTTATCTTGTTCGAAGTTTACGATTTCGACGTTGTTCGTTCGTTTCGCATGCTGCAAGCGGTAATCGACATAGTCAACGGCTATGACCCGCTTTGCTCCTTTCAGCCAGCAGAATTTCTGAGCCAGGAGTCCGACTGGGCCGCATCCGAGAACGATGACCGTATCTCCATTTTTTACGCCGGCATTATCTACGCTCCAGAAAGCCGTGGTCATGGCATCAGCGATCAAGCTTAGCTTTTCGTCCGGTTGTTCACAGTTTTCAGGAATTTTAAAGTGGGTGAAATTGGCAAACGGAACCCGTAAATACTCAGCTTGCCCGCCAGAATATCCGCCGGTCGTTCCCGAGTAGCCGAAATATGCGCCCATATCTCCGTTCTCGTTGGAATTGTCACATTGGCTTTCCAACTGATTTTTGCAAAAAAGCATTCTCCACATGCGATGTTAAACGGGATGATTACACGGTCGCCTTTTTTTAGGTTTGTCACGCCAGGGCCTACTTCTTCTACGATCCCCATCGGCTCATGTCCGATGACATAATTCTCCTGAAGGTTAGGGATCATCCCGTGAAAAAGATGAAGGTCAGAACCGCAAATGGCGGTACTGGTGATCTTTACGATCATATCGTCCGGTTTCTCAATTTTCGCATCCGGAACCTCTTTGACCACGACATTTTTAACCCCTTGATACGTTACCGCCTTCATGCTTTATGTCCTCCAATATGTTCATCTGGGGTCCGATCAAACATCCCTTTACGCGACGTATCTCCTGGGAACAGATTCATCTGCCCAATCATCACCGTATTATTCGCCGATAGCTGGTCAAGTTGGTACTGTTCATTCAGCTCGTAAGGATGGAACCACTTTTTGCGAATCATGAGCTCCGAGATTTCCTGGTGCATAGCAATCCCTTGTTTAAGCTGAGTGTGCAGCAGGGCTCTTACATCTGGTGAAGCCGTTTCCGTCAGGGCGATGGACAAATTACGCACACCTTCCTTGGCACGAATAAGGAAGTCCATAGCAAAAGTCATGTCTGCCATTTCCGGCATATTTAATGAGTTAATCGGGTCTAAATAATCGGTATTCATTTGAGCTCCCCTTAATGTGTTATAGGTGTCGGACTACTCGGAACAGGTGCTTGGAAAGGAGCTTTCGCGTAAATGGCTTGCAGTTCAGCGATCTGTTGTATGGACTGAATGACGTCTTTTTGCATTAAAGCTTTTAGTTCTTGATCAAAAACCAGGCCTTGCATCAGTTTTGACTTAGCGATGCATAGCGTTTTAAAGTTTAAAGCTTCATGCAGTTCCATCGACTCGTGCGGCGCTAGTGTTGGCTTGTTCATGGAGAAATGATCACCTCCTTTTTCATTAACGTTAGATTTTCCAACGAATTGGATCTTATACTAAAATGGATTGCGGAAGAGGAAGATCCGAATATTCCCATACCATTGCAGGAATATAAACAAAATCTTAATCCGATACTTATTTCTGTTTTAGATGATTTGAAATAGGGAGGAGGACTCACTGTGCCCAATAAAAACAAAATTGATCTAGCCACCGAAAATGCAAGAAAACCGGCAGAAGGTGCCCTTAACTCGAATGGAAATGCACTGGAGCAGCATGCATCTAACGCCGTTTCTGAAGTGCAGACGGCTTTAAATCAAGCAATAAGCTCGTTAAATGAATCTAATGCAACAGATTCACAAGCGTTGGAGAAGGCACGGCAGCAGTTGACCCGAGCAGAGGGATTTTTAGATCAAGCGCAAACTTCAGCAAACGCATTACGTCTGCCGAACCAACAATAAAATGGTTGTGGTACTGATAAGCACGGCAGAGTTTTCCTTCTTATCCGAATTTATGCCGATACTCTCTGCATGGGGAATTACCCTGCGTTGACGATCAGAGGAAGCATTTTTTAGAAAGCATATCGTTACTGTCGACATACTTCGGCGTAAGCCGAAGTTTTTGTATTTTTAGATGTATCGGACAATTTCAAAAATTCTGGCACGATTTCGATAGTCACCTGGAGTCATATCATTAAGCTGTTTGAAGCGACAAATGAAGCTTGACACGCCGATACGAAGTTTAGCCGATTTACTGGAGGGGGGGTACATCGTTTTGTAAAAGTAAGAGTCTTAACCCGTTGTGCAGCTTTGCCATTCTAGGTTTAATGCTTATTATTAGGGGACTAGCGGATATAGAGTTCTTCTTCTTTGGGGACTCGGTGCAAAAAGAATATATCATTTTCGCTATCAACAGGTTGTTTTTAAGGTAATACATAGTCATTTTAAAGACAATACATGTTGAGCATGATCCATGGCCTCATTCTGCTGTAAACTATGCTTGGAGGCAGAAAAATCCCTTTACAAGATAGGGGTCGGAGCGTTAAAGTTAACCCAATTATGGACGGAAAGTAGATTTAGATGAGCACCGAAGGAAGGGATGCCCATGATAAAAAAGTTGAGGTTTCAAAACAAATTGATGTTGAGTTATCTTCTAGCCTGTATCATTCCATTATTAATTGTAAGCGTATTCATATTTCATCAATCAGCCAACGGGCTGGAAGAATCCTCACAAGAATTTGCCTCCTTGTATACATCCCAGATCAAGTCCTCTTTGAATGAATTTATCAAGGAATATGACAAGATTACGAAGTCAGTATTAGTGGAAAACGAATTAATCTACAGACTTGGAGAAGGGTCAAGCATACCCATGAACGAGGAGGTTAACCAGCGGGTGGCCGTTCAGCAACTTCTTATGAGGGTGTCATTGCTCAAATCCGAAATCAGCACCGTAATGCTGATCAGCCGCGATAATAGCGTGTACCAATACACGACTACGACCAGTCGAGTCGATGAGAGCAGACTGTTATCCCAGAATTGGTATAAGCAGCTCCGCAATTCGGATCAGACCTTTTTTATTAGCGGTCTGCACGATCGTTCTTATTACGAGGATAAGGGTGCAGGCGCCGTTGTGACCGTGGGAAGAGTACTCTTTAATTCGAAAGGAGCATATGCCGGCATACTTCTAATCGATCTCGATCCCTTTACGCTGCTTCAGCTTGAGCATGAGTTTTTGCAGGCCCGTGATAAATATGGCATTAGCGTGATTATAAGCAATGATCGTAGAGAGATAGTTTATCATTCCGAAGCTGCCAGTGGCCGGATTACATGGGAGCAGGTGCTCCATTCCGAATTCGAGCCTTCGGGAGACAGCGGAAATGAAGATCGGATTATTTTATCGGAACACACGACCCAAGGGGAATTATTCATTAAAACCGAGATACCCCGCGCCAAATTGCTGCAAAAAATCAATCAGATAAAAGGTCTTACTATGATTGTGATCATGACAAGTTGCCTGATTATTTTCCTGATCTCGCTGTGGCTCAGTTATACAATTACAAGACCCATCAAGGCACTTCGAAGAAGCATGAAGCAGGCTGAGGTAGGCCAATATCTTCCCATAGAGAAAGAACAGACCAGTGATGAAATTGGAAGTCTGGTATACAGCTATAACAAAATGATTATTACGATCAGAACGTTAATAGAAGAGGTGTACCTGGCCGAAATCAAGCAGCGGCAAGCCAAGTTCCTCGCTCTTCAACATCAGATTAACCCCATATGCTATACAATACCTTGGAATCCATTCGGATGAAGGCATTGGTAAAAGATGACGAGGATACGGCAGGGATGATTAAAATTCTGGCTCGAATGTTCCGGTTAACACTTGGAAAAGAAGGGAGACATCACTCGATTAAGCATGAACTGGAGTACACAGGGAACTATCTGCTGCTTCAAAACATCCGGTTCGATGATATGTTCACATTGTCTGTCAATATGCCGGATGAAATGCTGGATTGCAGCATCATTCCGTTGGTATTTCAGCCTATTGTTGAAAATAGCATCAATTATGGTTTTGCAGGATACAGTCAAGCCTTAATTATTAAGATTGAGGGGAGCTGGACGGATAACGGTGAGATTCTGATCCGAATTTCGGACAATGGAACTGGAATGTCGCCGGAGAAATGGACGGAACTGAATTCATTGCTGGAACAGGCGGGTTCAAACCGATACAGTCTGGAAAACCAAGATGACCATGGAGAGAACGGTCTAGGACTGATCAATATTGCAGAACGAATTAAGCTCCATTATGGAGATTCATATTATATTAAAGTGCTATCTGGCATCGAGAAGGGCACGACCATCGAAATTCGGATTCCCGGCATAGTCAAGCTTGAGAATATAAGTTTCGATGCTAAAAAGGAAGGTGAGAGAAATGAAACTTATTTTGATAGATGACGAAAAAGGGATATTGGAAGGACTCAAAAAAATGATAGATCGCTATATTCCAGAATGTGAAGTGGTCGGAACAGCTTACAATGGACGAGAAGGCTTCGAGCTGATTCAAAAATGGCAGCCAGACATCGTTATTACTGATATTCGTATGCCACAGGCTGGAGGACTGGAAATGATCCAAATGCTTAAAGAGGTCGACATTCAGAGCAGATTCATTTTGTTAAGCGGATATGCGGACTTTGAATATGCCCGAAAAGGCATGCAACTTGGTGTGAATTTTTACATCAATAAACCGGTTGAAGAACAGGAATTGCGTGACTGTGTTTGTCAGGTCATGGATACAATTCGCATAGAGCGAAACAAGGTCCAGGAAATGGATGCATTAAAACTGGCATCACATCAACGCATCCAGGAAGATGGCTTGCGAGATATTCTGGATATGGGTAACGATGATACCGAAATGACAGAGGAGCTACAAAGGATCGGATGCATGCCTAAGGAGGGTACGCAATTTACGTGTATCCTGATTGAAATCCGCAGTAAAGCAGTCGGTCTAAAAGAGCTCGGGTTTGATCCTGTATTTAGACAGATTGATCTGGTCTTCAGACAGTACAGTAATGTGTATCGCTTTCGCTATTCAGGTGCACAAATTGCGGTGATTGTGATGCACGATGCAGCTTTGGAGAGCAGAGATATGGTTGACACGGTTCAGCGCCTTCATGATGTTCTGTTCAGACAATTGAACGTCTCCAGCGTGATTGGCATCGGCAGCGTTCAGAATCGGCCTGGTGGTATTAGCCAATCCTTTGAGGAGGCGCGAGGTGCCCTTAGCTATCAAGTCATCAAGGGTGCAGAGCCCGTCATTTCGTTTACCCAGATCACGAATCTGACAGGGAAAAGCGAGCTGGTTACAGAGGAGATGATCGAAGACCTGGAGGTTGCCATCGATAACATGAATGAAAAGGAAAGCGTGGATATGATCCACCGCATCTTTAGAAGAATAGAAACTGAAACAAGTTTTAGTCCTGCAGATCTCCAGCTGCAGTGCTTGAATATCCTTTTGCTGAGCATTCGGAAAGTATCTTTTCAGCAGCTTCAGCAGAACAGGTTATTAAGTCTTCAGCTGTTATCTTTGGAGGGTATTTCACGGTTTAAAACGCTAGCGTCTCTGGAACAATGGATGGTGGAAGTCATTGTTGGAATCATTGGATTTTTGCTGGAACAACGTACTCCCAAAAAAAAGGACATGATCTCAGAGATCAAGGAATATGTCACAGACCATTATGATGAACCTATCAGCCTAGCCGAATTAGCTGCTCGCTTTTATATGAACCCGTATTACCTAAGCCAATATTTCAAACAAAAAACAGGTGAAACATATTTGAATTTTCTGACCCACATACGGATCAGCAAAGCGAAGGAATTGCTTGAACAGACTGATTTGAAAGTGTATGAAATCTGCCATAAGGTAGGTTATTCGGATGCGCAGCATTTTGCACGCATGTTCGAAAAATGGACTGGATTCAAACCAAGGGAATATCGAAAAAGTCTTGCAAAACAATAAAAATCAAGGGGATGCCACTTCATAACGAAGTGGCATTCATTTTCTTAAAAAACACTTGTTTTAACTTAAAAATGCCTAATTGAGTGAGGATTATTCTGGCTGTATAGTTAAAATGTAAGCGGATTCATTAGAGGATACTGGGGGGGGATAAGTTGAAGGTTTTTGCTCTTCATCGAATGAAAGTGTATTGGCCACTATACGTGATGGCTATTCCGGGTATCGTTTTTCTCGTAGTGTTTAAATTTGTCCCGCTGGGCGGTGCAATCATTGCGTTCAAGGATTACTCGGTATTTCAAGGGTTCGGTGACAGTCCGTGGGTAGGACTCAAACATTTTAAAACTTTAATCGAACATCCCGATTTTGCAAGGGTATTTGGAAACACGCTAATGCTCGGATTTTTGAAACTTGTGTTGGTTTTTCCGGTGCCTGTATTACTGGCTCTGATGATTAACGAGATTCGCAAATCAGCGTTAAAAAAAGGAATCCAAACGGCACTGTATATCCCTCATTTTTTATCCTGGGTTATCGTTGGCGGGATATTGTTCGATTTCTTTTCTTTAAGCGGATTGTTCAATATCGTTATCGGGTGGTTTGGGCTGGATCCTGTGCTGGCTATGCAGGAGAGTGACTATTTCAGACCCATCTATGCCATCTCGTCCATCTGGAGAGACGCCGGGTGGGGAACTGTGGTGTATATGGCAGCAATTAGCGCGATTGACCCGCAACTCTACGAATCAGCAATGATCGATGGGGCATCAAAACTAAGGCAGATTCGTCACATCACGTTCCCGCTGCTCTTACCAACCGTGCTTGTGCTTTTCCTGCTCGAAATTGGAAACTTCCTGGATCTCGGATTTGATCAGGTATTTAATATGCTCACCCCAATGACATACAGTGTGGGAGATATTTTGGATACGTACGTGTTCCGAACCGGTATTCAGCAAGGGCAGTATAGTTTTGCAACAGCGGTCGGGTTATTTCAGTCGGTCATTGGCTTTATCCTGGTATTTGTATTTAATAAACTGTCCAAAAAAGTGTCGGATGGGGGGCTTTGGTAAAAATGGTTGAAGCGAGAAGAGAGCGAGCATTTGTTACCGGAGTTACCATTTTTCTCATCCTGTTTTCCATTGCAGCCATCATTCCGCTACTTTCTGTAATTTCCACCTCATTTAGTTCCAAAAGCGTCGTGGACATGAACCTGGTGACACTATGGCCAAAGGAATTTACGCTAGATTCATGGAAATACATCATTGATCGTCCGGATCTGTGGAGATCCTTCTTTCTGACAGTAGGTACGACCGTGATTGGAACAGTACTAGCTCTACTGATGACAGCCTTGTTCGCGTATCCACTGTCGAAATCAGAGTTCCGATGGGGATCCGTGATTATGTTATGTGTTGTTATTGCAATGATCTTCAAAGCGCCGATTGTTCCGTATTTCCTGACGGTTCGCAGTATTGGACTCTATGATAATCCACTGGTCTTGATCTTGCCGCATATTCTGAATCCATTTAATTTGATCATCATGAGAACCTTCTTTAAACAATTTCCCAAAGAACTGGAGGAAGCAGCCTTTCTTGAAGGCTGCGGCTATTTCCGCATGCTGTTCCATTTCGTTCTTCCCTTGTCCAAAGCTGTAATGGCAACCCTTGCCTTATTTTATGGTGTCGTGTTGTGGAATCAATTTCAGCATCCGTTATTTTTTCTACAGGATACCAACTGGTTTCCGCTGCAGATCAAGATCAGGCAGTTTATCACCGACGATAGCGTTATGATGGCAGGCGCTGCTTCAACAGTGGATCTGAATTATAATGAGCGGACGTTGAGAGCAGCAACCGTCATTTTTGCGATGATTCCGATCATCATTGTGTATCCCTTCCTGCAAAAGTATTTTGTCAAAGGAGCCATGCTTGGCTCTGTGAAGGGTTGATCTCGTTTTTCAATGATCAGAAGAATCTATAAGAATATCAAATGATTGAAAGGGGATTAGCTATGATTCTAAAAAAAATGGGTTTAATGATGGCTGCAGGTGTTCTTGCGATAAGCACGATTACCGGCTGTAATTCAAGCTCAACGGGCGATTCTTCCGCTGCTGGACAGACTTCGGCCAATGAGGATGGAACAGTCGATATCGAAGTATGGGGAACGAACATCGGTTATAAACCGATTACCAAGGGTAGCCAGTTGTATGAGTTTTATAAGGAGAAGCTTGGTGTAGGTGTAATTCATCCGTATGTGGAATGGAACGGAGGCACCAACTATCTGAACCAACTGAACCTGAAAATTGCCGCCAATGAAATGCCTGACTTGTTCATCCCTCAGCAGGGCATTGAAGACAGTTTGGCTAAAAATGGTGCCATTGCCGACCTGACCGACCTGCTGCCTAAATATGCGCCAAATGTATGGGAAGCCATCCCGCAGGAGATGTGGGATGTAGTCAAGGCAAATGATCCTACAGGACAGGGAAGAATCTACTATATTCCTGGGGTTGTGGAATACGGAAGATACGCGGGCATGATCCGGCAGGATTGGCTCGATCAACAGGGGCTGACGATGCCGAAGACGCAGGATGAATATGTTAAGGTACTTGAAGCGTTTCGGGATAAGGATCCTAACGGCAACGGCCAGAAGGATGAGCTTCCTACCGGGGGCAGGGAGCAGGCACGGTGGATGGACCACTTGTTTGCTATGTACGGGGTAGCGATGTTCGAAGGCTATCCGGAGTGGGATATATACGACGGCGAGCTGACTTATTCTGCAGTGACTCCGAATATGAGGGCAGCTCTGGAATTCGCGGCCAAGCTGTATAAGGAAGGTCTAATCGACAAGGAGTCACTTTTGAACACGAAGGATAAGTGGGATGGCAAAATTCAATCTGACAAGGTAGGAAACTATTTTCACTGGGTCGAGCACGGCAATATGATTTTGGAGAATTTGGAGAAGAACACAGGCGTGAAGGCTAACTTTACCGTGCTTCCTGTACCGAAAGTTGAAGGATATGAAGGTTTCTACTCAATGAAGAGATTCGCACCTCCGCAGTGGGTCATCAAGAACAACAAGGATGAGAACAAGCTGATGGCTACCCTGAAGCTGCTGAACAATATGTATGATAAAAAGAACTGGAAGGATCTGTTCCTGGGCGTGGAAGGCATGCACTATGAGATGAAAGACGGCAAAGCCGTTAAACTTCCCGATGACAAGAGCAGTCAGGAAAATCAACTTTTGAATCCGTATTCGACTTTGGCGACGCTTGATTTTACGATAGACCTCTTTAATAGCACATCATCAGAAGACAGTCAATGGGCGATCGACCAGGTGACCCGTAATATGCAGGAAGCCCAGAAATACGCGAAAGTCATTGCCGGTGACGGTATGCCAGCCAGCGTGTATGACAGCTTCCCGGACATTAATAATCGAACGCTATACGTGGAATACGCCACGAAAATCATTCTGGGACAGTACCCAATCAGCAAGTTCGATGAGTTTGTAGATAAATGGAACAGATCAGGCGGGGAAGAAGTGACCAAACGCGCAAGAGATTGGTACGCCAAGGTCCAGAAATAATGAATTAACGAAGATATTCGCCCGCATTCTGTTGAAGGCGGGCGAATTTTAATATGATCTGACGTGCAGGTACAAATCTACGGTTTGAAATAGAAGCCAGACCAGGAGGGAATCATGACAAATCGGTTAATGGAAGTGCTCAAGGGTGAGGAACATAATTATATCCTCCCATTTCTATGGCAGCATGGGGAGGAGGAGCAGGTGATCCGGGAAGAGATGGCCCGTGTGGATGAGGCAGGCATCGGTGCTGTGTGTGTTGAAGCTCGGCCGCATCCTGATTTTCTGGGACCGAAATGGTGGACAGACATGGACATTATTATGGATGAAGCCCGTAAGCGCGGGATGAAGGTATGGCTGCTGGATGACGATCATTTTCCAACGGGGCATGCGGCAGGCAAAATACAGGAAGCTCCGGAAGAGCTTCACCGCTTGTTTTTGGGTGAGCGTTATATTGATACTCTGGGTCCAGCAAAAGGTGCCTCTTTTTTGCTGGATACATTGCTGATGACTGGGCTTCGCCCTACAATATCGTATCGTCAACATGCAAAAGGGAAAAACCAACTGGTTTCCGCTGTTGCAGTCCGCCGGGATCCGTCCAAGGGAACATTAATGAGCGACTGCGTCGACATCACTGAACATGTGCAGGACGGCATTCTGTATTGGGACATCCCCGAAGGATACTGGCGCGTATTTATAATTTCTGCCAATAAGGAGGGAGGCAGCAAGGCGCAGGAAGATTACCTGAACCCGCTGGATCGGGCTTCTGTACGGATTCTGATCAATACGGTTTATGAGGCGGTCTATGAACGTTATCAAGCGGATTTCGGTAAGACTTTTGCGGGCTTCTTTTCGGACGAACCAGGATTCTATAATGACCCGATCACCTTCGACTTCAATTCAAGACCCGGCAAACCAGGGGTGTCGCTTCCCTGGAGCCTTGAAATACCGGCTCTGCTGGAGCAGGCTCTCGGTGAGGACTATCGTAAGGATCTCTATCTTCTCTGGCAGAATGAGAAAGAGCGATCTCATACTATACGGTACACTTATATGAATATCGTTAGCAAGCTCTACGCAGACAACTTCTGCAATCAAATTGGGGATTGGTGCCGAGCTCGCGGAGTTGAATATATCGGACATGTTCTCGAAGACAACAATGTTCATGCTAGGCTTGGTCCCGGTGCAGGTCACTTCTTCCGCTCGCTTTGGGGACAGGACATGTCGGGTCTTGATGTAGTGTTATGGCAGATCGTACCCGGCTTTGACCAACTGAGTTTCCGAACGACGTCAGGAGAGACGGACAGTCTGTTCTTCCACTACGGCCTGGCGAAGCTGGCTGTATCGCTCGGGCACATTGATCCCAAAAAACAAGGTCGGACGATGTGCGAATTGTATGGAGCCTATGGCTGGACGGAAGGCTTGAAGCTGATGAAGTGGCTTACTGACCATATGCTGGTGCGCGGGGTTAACTACTTCGTCCCGCATGCCTTTACTCAGAAACCCTTTCTGGATCCGGATTGCCCACCGCATATGTATGCAGGCGGTAAAAATCCGCAGTATCGATACTACAAACATCTAAATCAATATATGAACCGAATTAGCCACCTGATTTCAGGTGGAAGGCACATGGCGACTGCAGGTGTTGTGTATCACGCTGAAGCTGAGTGGTCAGGGGAAGCTATGTATTTTCAGGAGCCCGTCAAGGAATTGATGCAGCATCAGATTGACTGCGATATTCTTCCGATCGATGTTCTTCTGGACGGAGCGAGTGTGAGGGATGGCAGACTGCATGTGCATCTAGAAGATTATACATGCCTGATCCTGCCTAATGCGGATGCGCTTCCTGCGGCACTGCTGCAGCGTTTAGTTCGGTTTGCGGATCAGGGGCTGGCCATTTATTTTGTTGACGGAATGCCCAAGCGTTCCAGCGAAGGCATTGAAGTTGCTGGTGAGCTATTATGTCTTGCGAGTCATAGGAACGTTAAGAAGGTAGCGCTGAACAAATTGTCGCAGGATCTGGTTAGCAATGGATATTTCGATATTCAGGTGCGTTCGCATGAACCTTATCTGCGGCATTATCACTATGTTCATCCTGATTTGGATGTATTTATGTTTTTTAACGAGAGTCCGCATAACACGATTCGTACAGAGGTTGTTTTACCTGTTAAAGGTGCTATCTATGCGTATGATGCTTTTCTGAACCGTTTGAGATGTTTGAATCTTTTAGACACTGATTTGAATTCTGTGTCACTGACTCTATGTCCATATGAATCCATCGTTCTGCTTCATGGAAATAACTTCGATAGTTATGCGATAGATCCAGCGGATATGGAGTTCAACCAAATCAGTGATCTTCATGCCAAGTGGATGGTGTCAACGGCGGACGCCGAACACTACCCTCATTTTGTGGAGTGGGGCCAATTAAGTACGTTAACCAATATGAGCTCGCCCGATTATCTGCCGTATTTTTCCGGAACGTTTCGCTATGAAACCCAATTTGAATGGGAATACCTCGTAAATCATGCTCTTTTGGATTTGGGTAAGGTGTATGAAACCGCAGAAGTATGGTTGAACGGAGAACATGTAGGCGTGCGAATTTGTCCGCCTTATCACTTTGAATTAAATGAACTCTTGAAGAAGGGATTAAATATGCTCACCATTGAAGTAACGAATACGCTAGTAAAAGATAAGCAAGATTTTTTATCCTCTTTTGCTCAACAGGAGCCAAGCGGACTTATGGGTCCAATTTGGATAAGCAGTAATAAGTAAAGGAATAATAGAACAATACAAGCAACAAAACAGCCGATCCTAGAGATCGGCTGTTTTCAGAGTGTCGAGAAACCCGGGTTCTTTAGTGGCTCTGGGTTTCTTTTTTTGTTAATGTTGACCTGCAAACGGAAAAGCGAGGGATTATCCCCGTTTTTCCCAGCGATCCAAGTGGATTGCTATCTTCTTCATGTTCTGCACGGCTGCCGTCATCAGTGCTTGTTCCCTGACATTTGGCAGTCCGCGCAACCGGCAATAGCGAAACCCATGGAGCTCTTTAGCATCCGCGAAGCTTCGCTCAATGGTTTCTTTTCGTTTGCGGTACAACTGTTTGCCCGATTGGCTGAGCCGGTTATTCCGGACCCAGTCCTTGCTGTCCTCCCAAACATGCCGGGTCACCACTTTCCGGTGGTTTTTGGACTGCGTACACTGGTTTAAAAACGGACAACCTTTACATTGCTCCGGATCGGACGCATATTGCTGGTAGCCTTTCCGGTCCGTCGTTCGGTACTTCAGTTCTTGGCCAGCAGGGCACACGTACCGTTCTCGTTCAGCATCAAAGAAAAATTTCCATTTTGGAAAAAGCCCTTGCTTCGAATGAAATCTCCGGTGAGCAATAACGGCAAAGATATTTCGGTTTTGCAGACCTCGGCAAATCGGTGTTGTTAAATACCCTGAATCGAGTGCAACGGCTTCCACTTCAAATCCAAAACGTTCCTGCTGGCGGTTCAGGCGCGACAAATACGGCACGGAATCATGGACATTTCCGGGCGTGACATAGACATCCGTAATGAGATTGTATTTTAGATCCACCGTCCGGTGATCCAGATAAAAAAATCCTTCCGGTTTACCGTCTCGAATCATGTAGCGCTGTCGGGATCGGTCTTGCTCACTTTAATTTCTTTTTCTTCGCTCACTTCCTCTCTAGGTTTCAGAGCTTTTTTCCATGGTTTTTCCGGTCTGTCTCTACGGCAGCGTTGAGCTCGTCCATATAATCTTTGGTATTTTGTAGCACCTGTTGTTTGGTGTATTGATGCTTATTCGCGTTCGCCTTCACGTGACTAGAGTCTGAAACAAGGACACGTCCACCTACCATCCGGTGTGAAATCGCCTGGAGAACAATTTCATCGAAAATATCCTGAAAAATGTGGGTATCTTTAAATCGCGTTCGCCGATTCCAACTGATGGTGGAGTGGTCGGGAACCTTGTCGGTTAACCCCAGCCCGAGGAACCAGCGGTAAGCTAAATTCGTTTGAACCTCACGCTCTAACTGGCGTTCGGAACGAATGCCGTAGAAGTATCCCAGAAAAATCATCTTAAATAGCACAACGGGATTAATCGCAGGGCGTCCGTTATCCGAGCAGTAAAGAGGTCTAACCTTCTCATCAATGAATGAAAAATCAATATATTTATCCACTTTGCGAAGCAAGTGATCCTGAGGAACCAAGTCTTCAATAGATACAAATTCGTACGCTTGTTGTTTTTCTTGATTGGAACGCAGCATGCTGACACACCATCCGTTCTATAAAATAGTTACCTATATTATACGATATTAACGCGGTGTAGTGTGAAATTAAAATCACATAAAGAAGGCTGTCGAGACTTTCTCGACAGCCTGAAAACAGCCGATCCTAGAGATCGGCTGTTTTGTTAAGTTAACAGGCAGGTAGTTGCTCTTTATAACTTAACACAAAATAAAGGTACAATATGGTTAATGCTGGCCAACAGTATGCACTGCTCTTTTCAGTTTAAAAAACTAGCGAATCTTAATTATTCATAAACCATCGTTTAATTCATTTCTATTTACGTTATATAGCTTTAGAGGAAGGCTTCTTAAGGATTGTCCAGCTGCAGAAGGGGTAAGATTTTCTTCTAGGTTGAATCCTTCTACTGGCTCAATTCTGGTAAATGTTTTTAAAAATGTAGTCAATACAATTTTGCCTTCCAAGCGTGCCAGAGGAGCTCCTAGACAGAAGTGCGTACCAAAACCAAATGCAAGTTGTTTGTTATTGTTCGAGCGGTGGATATTCAGTGTAAACGGATCTTCGAACATTTTCTCATCCATATTGGCTGCACTCATCCATGCCACAACGGCCTCTCCCTTTTTGAGCTTAACCCCAAGCAGGTCGTTATCCTCTTTAACCATACGATCCATTTTGCTAATGTGAAAGCGATATCTCAGCATTTCTTCTACCGCGGCCGGGACAAGGTCAAGGTTGTCCCGGAGTTCGGCATATAATTCTGGGTGGTCATATAAAAGGGCATAGAACGAGTTGGCCAAAAGATTACTGGTCGTTTCGATGCCAGCTCCCAGAATAAACATGGTGGTTCGCACAATCTCTTCATCCGTAAAAAATTCCCCATCCAATTCAACCTGAATCAGGTCAGATATGATATCCTCTCCAAGATTAGATCGTTTAGATACCACGAAGGGATACAAGTACTTGAAGTATTCTTCACCGGCAATCTTTTTTAATTGGTTAATTTGATCAAAGGTGGCATCGGTCGTAGGCATAAACATGGTGTCCACCCAATCCTTGAATAGAAGACGATCTTTGGAAGGAATTCCGAGCAGGTCAGACATGATAATGACAGGAAACATACTCGTATAAGCTTCAACAATATCCACTTGGGGTTGATGTTCAAATGTTCTAATTAATTCTTCGGCCACGGCCTCGATTCTCGGTTCCCAGAGCTTGAGACTTCTTGGTGTAAATGCACTGGCAAGTAAGGCTCTCCGCTTGCGGTGTTCCGGAGGATCTACATTGTGAATATCAAGCTTGTCTGGTATGTGATGCTGGCTGCCCACACCCTCTTCTTCACTTGAATATCCCACGTTAACAATTGATCTTTTTCTTACACTGGAGAAGTTCTTGTGGTCATTTAGCACGGTTTTGACTAGATCATACCTGAACACATGCCAGGAATCGGTTTCTTCATTGTAGATGACTGGTTCTTGATTTAACATGCTGCTATACCAACGATAGGGACTGAATTCTTCTTCTTTCGATTGAAAATTCGTGATTTCAGATAGAGAAATAATGGAGCTCTTCGTCATTCGCTACGCCTCCTTAGTTGGTTCCACTGACAAATATATCAAATAAAAGTACTTTAATTCAAGTATTTTTAAAAATGGTAAAATGGAGTACAAAGTGAAGAACATACTTTGAATGGAACACAGCTTGCAATTGTTTATGTCGATAGCGATCAAAAGCTTTACCATATTTTTGTTTGTGAAGGGAGAATACTGAAAAAATAGATAGGTATTCAGCTAATTTATATCAATTTGACGCACAATTCACAGAGGATTATGGCGAATATCAAAATCCGTGAATCAGATCAGCCCGATATTATTAAATGTATCTTATTTTTAATATTCTAAAAGGTGTAGGAAAGATGTTATAAAGTACAGTTGGACTGGTACTGATACGCCTGAGGCCTTTGTAATCAATCATACCTTTGAGCTAAACAAACAGTTTCCTATCGGAAACTGTACAACAGCCAATTATGATATAAAATAAAATTTAATTACGATAGGCATCAGAAAGAAGCCATATCCTTGAATTAGCTGAATGGGGGCAGTCACAATGTCGATTCAAATATTTATACTTGGCGCACTAAGTGAGGGGAATTATTATCCCTATGATATTAAGAAAAGAATTGGTAAACATCTGAACCAAACGGACGCCAAAATTACTGAAGGCACGATCTATTATAATTTTGAAGTATTACTGAAGAAAGGTTTGATTGAAAAGATAGAAACCATCCAGACTGAAAACCGACCGGATAAAACGACATATAGAATCACCGAAAAAGGGCTTGAGTCTTTAGAAGAGAGTATATATCAGGTGTTCCAGAAGTTTACGAATGTGCAGTCCTTATATGCTGCATTGATCCATCTAGACAAAGTAGATAATCATAAGATCACCTACTTGATTAAGGATATTATTGAAAAAATGAATAAGAAGCTGGAATATATTGATTTTCATACATCTCAGGGACTGATATGCAAGAACACCTGAAAGATGTACTGTTATTAATGCGTGATCATGCCTACCACTCAATTCAGAATGATATACTTTGGCTTAAGAGGTTGTTGCATTATGTTCAGAGCAGAGTGTTAGAAAGCTAGATTTTACATTAAATAGTACGAATAACTAATCAATAACGATGATTTTATGATGCTCTATAAGAAGAAAACAAATTCAAATTCAAAAAAATTTAAAACAGTTAATCTGACAAGATAGATTAACTGTTTTTTACGATAACGGGGCAATTGAACAATGCTCAAGTTTTTGACACCTCTGGGGAAGGGGCTCTAAAGTAGGGAACTTTGTGTCAATTCTAGACCGCATTAAACCTTATTCCTACGTATAACTCAAGTTATACGTAGGAATAAGGTTTAATTTTGCACATGTTTAATATGTTGTACAGATCTTCATTTATATTTTCAATTTTTAAAAAAAGAAGGAATAATGTAGCTTTTAGTCGAATCATGTTATGACAATTAGTGCCAAATAAGGGGGTTAACAAATGTGGAAAGATAGTGAAACGGAACTTGATTTTTTGGATTTTGACTATTTAATCTATATGTTACGAGAGATTATTTCTAATGAGTCTCTATTACCTTCAAGTGTTGGTGTTTATGGGGATTGGGGAGTGGAAAATCTAGTCTAATAAGAATTAGTATGAAGAGTGTTGAACAGGACGAGGGCACAATATGTCTTGTTTTTAATGGTTGGTTATTCGAAGGCTATGAGGATGCAAAAACTGCATTAATGGGAAGCATTCTTGATGAAATTCAAAAACAAACAACGTTAACTGAAAAAGCTAAAAAAACTATATCAGGTTTGTATAAAAGTGTTGATAAATTAAAAGTGTTAAAAAACGGAATAAAATACGGTACTGATATTTTTTTAACAGGTGGAATAGGGACGCTAGCTGACATAACTATAAAGGGAATAGCTGAAAAAGTTAAGGGTAATGTTGATGGGGTTAATGAGTCAGAAATTATCACAGCCGTTCGTGATGAGTTGAGTAACAAAGAGATTAGGGAGGATTTAAAAGAATTTCAGAAAAACTTCTCAGATTTATTGGATGAAACTAAAATAAAAAGACTAGTAATTTTTATAGATGAACTTGATCGTTGCAGTCCAGATACGATTTTAGAGACCTTAGAAGCAATTAGATTATTTCTCTTTGCAGGTAACTCGATATTCATTATTGGAGCAGATGAAAGACATATCTCTTATGCAGTGAAAAGAAAATTTGAAAAGATTGAGGGACAACAGATTGATATCGGTAAAGAATATTTAGAGAAAATTGTACAGTATCCAATCAGGATCCCCAGACTTAACTCAAAAGAAGTCGAGTTTTACATAACATGCCTATTATTTGAAAAGGATTTAAATAACGAGGAATTTCAAGAGATAATGGATTTCATAAAAGAAAAAAGAAGCAGTAATATTTTGAATTTCACATTAGATTATACTCTAATCTCTGAAAATAAACCTCACCTTGCTGATAAGATTAAAGATCGTTTAATCGTAGCAAAGCAAATGCAAGTTCTTGTCCTTTAACGGTATAAGTTCTTGTCCTCGGACAGGAGTCGAGGGACAAGAACATGATCCCATTGAAGTCGCTATTTTAGCGGCTTTTTTATTTTATCGGTACAAGTTCTTGTCCCGAGGCAAGGACAAGAACTTGTACCGATTACCGAGATGGACAAGAACTTGTTCCGATTGCCGATTAGGCGTATATCTAATCGGTATTTTGGCAGTTATGAGCCGGAGCGTGATTTCACAGTTGGGGAGGTTATAGTAACTGTTCTAAAGTTGAAACCTGAGCAGGCAGGGGAGTTTGCAAAACGACTTGCATTGAATTAGGTAATTACAGAAATGTTCCTCAGGGTAGGGAGTTGACGTTGAAAATGCTTTAGTCTTGGCCGCAATTAGATAGAGCGCAAATTATATACTCTGAATGTGGTTAGAGAATATGCTTCCTTTTATGCAGTATAGAAGAATAAGGCGAAGGTTTCAATTTTGGAAATAAGGTTTAGGTAAAGAGGATGACTTTTGGCTTGGCGACGTTTATGACACTTTTGTATATTCCTTCACATGAAAATGGTAATGAACTGGTGATGCCTCGGGTTCAAAAATAAATAGAGTCCAGATAGAAGGTGAAATCCACCCCTTAGAATAGACATTGGAACCCCCCCCTTGGTTTAGCCGATGAAATTCTAGGGGGTTTATTTTTTTATGGCGATTAAAGGGCAAAAGTTTAAAACGTATTCGGAGAAGATTAAAGAAGAGGCTATTCGTCTGCATACGGTCGAGGGGTGGACATACCGAAAGATAAATGAGCATTTGGGAATTTATGACCCGGGACGAATGAAGCGCTGGATGCGAAAACATCGAGAACAAGGCGAGTTTGGACTGATGGATCAGCGAGGTCGACGAAAAGAATACTTGGATCAAGAACGCTATGTACAAAAGCTAAAACGGGAGAATGAGTTGCTAAAAAAGTGCTTGGTCATCTGGAAGGAGGAAGCAAACAAGAACGATTTCAGATCATAGAAAAGGCAGCAGGATGTGGTGATGTCCAGAAACTCTGCCATGTGTTTGGTGTGTCCCGAAGTGGATTTTATACCTATATAAAACGTAAAAGATTCGATCGAGATGCAAAAGCGAAGAAGCAAATACTTCAAACCTATCAACATTATGAAGGGAAATATGGTTATCGACAACTTCAATTGTTCCTTTGGCAAGATCAATGGATTTGGATGAACCACAAAAAGGTGCTCCGCCTAATGCAAATGCTCGGTGTCCAATCTCAAATCTGTCGTAAACGACGCTCCAGTAGCTCGTATGTAGCAGCGCAGGAAATTGTTATCACAATGCTTCGATGGAGAGTTTCTTCTCGCATCTCAAAACGGAAGGACTCTATCCTTATCATATCCGAACGGTCACCCAAGCACAAAACAAAATCGAGAAATCTATCCGTTTTTACAACTGAAAACGGCCACAACGGAAACTAAAAAAACTGATGCCGGTGGAGTACCGACGCCAGTTTGCAGCCTAGAATCTTTTTATAATGTCTATTAAATGGGGTCTTGACAAAAGGCTGGTGAAATCTTTTAATTTAAACATCATTTTCTGATGATAGATCTGGATCATATGTTCCTGGTACTTCGTTTTTTCTTATTTATCTTTGTCACCAAACTTCTCCTGCATGTATTCTGCACTAACCTGGAGACTTTTAATAGGATCGTTATCTACCCAATTTTTATGAGTTTCTAATATAACGCCTTCTACTCCGTGTTTTATAGCAATGGCTGAAAGTGTATCCAGATCCATATTTCCATATCCTAATTCAGTAACATTTTCTTTCAGAATAGGTGTCATGTAAGGACCTGACTTGGTATAACCGCGGTCAGTTATATGCCATAATTTCATTCGACTCCCCAGTTTTTCCATTAAAGCGGGAACATTAGCACCGCCATCAGTCATCCAGTAACTATCAAACTCAAAATTGACATAAGCAGGGTCAGTTTCTTCAATTATAATATCGTATGCCGTTTTTTCAGAAGTTACCTTTTGAAGTTCAACATTATGATTATGATACAAAAGACGTACTCCTTCTTCCGAAAGTGCTTTTCCAGCCTGATTCAGACGTTCGGCAAGTTCTTCCACGTCATCTAAACGACTATAATTAAATTTGTACATACCGGTAATAACCACAGTATCAGTCCCAAATTTTTTGGCTTCATCTGCGATCGCTTTCGCATCATTCTCAATACTCCCCAGGTTACTGTGTAGGCTTACCACCTTTAGCCCACTTTCTTCAATCAGTTTTGGCCAATCAAGCTTGCCACCATTGCCAATAGACATTCCTGAGAACTTTGTCATTAGTTTTATAAGTAAAGAAGACTTGTGTATCATAAAATCATTTAACTCGATAGATTCATAACCTGCATTTTTGATAGCAAGTAATGTCTGTAAAGCATTATCGTAATTATTACTCATTGTTCCTATCATGATCTGTTGAACTGCAGTTGTAACATGCTCAGAATATTTTTCATCAACATTTTTTACATCATCATTTTGTATCGAACTCTGCTCCATTTTGTGTGCTTTTACAATTTTATTAATTCGGACATTTTCTTTAATTTCATAACCAGCAATAAGTATGATCACGAGACTAATGCACGCAAGGATTAATGTTAATATTTTTTTTCTGTTTTTTTTCATTTTCACATCTCCGTTTCATTGACATAATTCATTTGTACTTTACAATATTATCAACATCTGTCTATTTTACAACCGACAGATTCTTTGGAAATGTCGAATACTATGGAGGCTCTATGTCAGAAAAAATTAAACTCAGCCAGAGGGTTGCGTTAACAAAACGCTTAATTGGTGAGGCTTTACTAAAAATGTTAGAGACACGAAATATTAATAAAATTTCTATACGGGAATTATGCCAAATTGCAGGAGTCAATCGTACTACATTCTATAATCACTATGGAAGTCAATATGATGTATTAAATGAAATTGCTAAGACATACATACAAAGCACTTCATTTACCGTTATAAATGATATTGAAGCAGGCAAAAATATCGACGAATGCCTGTCTGGGATACTACAATATATAAAAGAAAATGTTGAATTTGCTAAACTTGTATTAGACCTAAAAAATTATGATTTAATCTCCCACATCACAATTTCTTTACCACAGTTTGATTCTATGGTCATTAAACATTTACCAGACAATTTGGATTTGGAGGAAAAAAAGGCGATTGCTTCGTATGTTCAGTATGGAATAGTAAGACTTATCAAAGAGTGGATTCTCTCAGATTGCTTGAAATCACCGGAAGAAGAGGCAAAATTAATTTTAAAAATTGCTGGAAGAACAATTGGTAATAGATAATCGCACCTGATTATTCGATACTACCTTGAATATTTACTAATTTTCTATATTGTTTTGTATTCCCTAACTAGATCATTTAATTATCATAAGTTTTCTAACATGAGAACGTTTCTTATGTAAATGACACTTGCTTATAACGGAGTTAAACTCCATTTGTTATTGAAACGTTCTTCTTATCAAGTTGCGCTTATTATGGGACGAAAGTAGCTATTATCCAGAATAGCCGTGATACATACTCAGTATCAGCAATGTGTAACGTCCTCGAAATCGCCAAAAGCAACTTCAGATATGAAGCAAAGGAAAAGCCAAATGAAGATGAGCTCACGGAAGCTATTGTCGAGATATTCCACAACAATCGAAAAGTCAATGGTAAAAGTCAAGCTTCAGCAACGAGAATTCACCATCTCTAGATGTCGTATTGGTTGAATCATGCAGGAGCAAGGTCTCGTCTCCACATCACTGTTGCCCAGTTTAAGCCACACAAAACGTTCTGTAATGAGGCAACAACAGCGAACGAACTGGGTCGAGAGTTAAGCGAAGCGTTTCGTGGTGAACGATCTAACCTATGTGAAGGTTTGGTATCGGTGGCATTACGCTTGTGTCCAAATTGACCTGATCAATTCGCGAGATTCATTGGCTATAGTGCAGGTTCACATAAGGACGCTGATATGGTTTCACGTGCCTTTGCAATGAGAGAAGGCAATCTGAGCCAAATCCAGTTATTTCATACGGATTGTGGGAGTGAGTTTAAGAACCACAAGATAAACCAGCTTCTAGGCACATTTGGTATTGGTCGATCACTCAGCAAGAAAGGATGTCCTTACGATAACACCGTGGCCAAAGCCACCTACACGGTCATAAAAACGGAGTTGATTTATCGGATGGAATTTCGAAAGCTCCGTCAATTGGAATTGCAATTTTATGACTACGTCAACTGGATTAACAATCACCGAGTTCATTGATCACTGAGGTATTTAACGTCTGTTCAGTATCCCCAAACAGCCCTTAAAAAGTCGTTTGATTTAATGTTGACAATCCAAGTTCGGAGATGTACAAGCTAGAGGGGATACCCTTCACATGTCACGCAATTTTTCGAAGATAACGGCGTAGTGCTTGAAACTGAGCCTGGGGATGATGAATTTTTAAAGAGTTACCCTGTAGATTACATTGGTTTCAATTATTTTATGAGCCGTGCAGTTAGCACATCCACGGGAGAAATAAAAAAACGGTACGGATATATCTATGTTAATAAAGATAACGCTGGTGAAAGGACGCTAAGAAGAATAAGGAAGGAAAGCTGTACAAGAAAGTTATTACTTCCAAGGGTTCCGACTTAGACTAGAATCATTAGACACGATATAATTATGGATATGTATCATTACAATAACCTCTTGGATTTTTGATCCAGGAGGTTATTGTAAAAATATTCAGGAGGGATATATCTAATGAACAGTCGCTATACCAAACTTAGAAATGGAGTGCAGATGCCATGGATCGGACTTGGTGTCTGGACGCCCAAACGTGATGATGCTACCGAAGCCATTAAACAGGCTTTGGAAATGGGATACGGAGTATTGATACAGCATCGGCTTATGAAAATGAGACGCAGGTGGGCAGGGCTGTAGCTGAGTCAGATATTCCTAGAGAAGATATATTTATAACCACAAAAGTGGGAAACGGTGATCAAGGGTACGACTCGACGCTACATGCTTTTGAATCCAGTATGGAGAAATTGCAATTGGACTATTTGGATCTTTACTTGATCCATTGGCAGATCGAGGGAAAATCCCTCGAAAGTTGGAGAGCACTAGAGCATCTGTACAAACAAAAACCAGCTAATGTTTGTCAAGCATTTCAGGTTGGATAAGTTCTCTGTTCGTGATATACTTTTTCCGACCAACACAAATAACCTCCACGGCTATGGAGATTTTGGTTAAATATGGTTTAAGCTTGGTAGGGCTCTCCCTTTTGCAAGATGGCGAAGATGTGATGTAACAGCTTGTTTGCGCAGGCGATCACAACCACCTTGTAGGGCTTGCCCTCTTTTCTTTTTTTCTCATAGTACGCACAGATTTTTGCATTTGCGCTCTTCCGTATACCACATTGCACAGCCAGGTACAACGAACGTCTAAGTCTTTTAGATCCTCGTTTCGTTATTCGCGTACTTGTTGCTGTAAATTTTCCTGAACTAAAAATCCCAGGGTCAAGACCTGCAAACGCCACGAGTTGCTTCGCATCGTTAAACTGCCTGACATCGCCCATTTCAGCTACAATGGCTGCCGCTAATTTTGTTCCAATCCCAGGAATGCTTTTCACGAGTTCCACTTCAGGTAGACTCACAGCCACGTCTTCCATTTGCCTTTCGAGATCCTCTAATTGACGTACCATCGTTAGCAATAACGTGACCATCCCGAGCAACGCCTTGCTTTGAGAAGAACTCCTCCGGGTCTCTCTCCAGTCACATAGCACGTCCTCCAATGTTTTGACTTTTTCACTCACCCATCGCTTGGAATGAGATTTCCTGCTACCTTCCTCAATTACTTCATCCCAATTTTCCATAGTTCCCTCTAAACAACGGGATAGAACCTGTAATGACGTGAGTGAAAACAGATTGTAAAATACCTGTTCATACGCTGGAAATACTTGTTCTAATAAGGCTCTGCTGTTCAACTTCGCCTGTACGAATATCCCTGTGACGAATTCGTGCTGTCGGGTCAAATGCTGCAGTTCTGTAAACGTTTCTTCCCAAGTCCGGTGGGGTTTCACATCGCCACGGTAGTACATCTCAGCCAGATGCCAGGCATCCACCGCGTCCGTTTTCACCTTGCGTAACTGCGTGCCTTTGGCACGTTTGGATTGCAGCGGATTAACAATGTAGCAGGTGTAACCGCTTCGTTCCAGGTACGAAACCCAGGCGCGATGGTAGTGTCCTGTCGCTTCCAGAACGATGACTGGAGCAAGCCCGGTTTCGACCTGAAGCTCCTCTAACATACGCGAGAATTGTTCGTATCCGCTCTTTTCATGCACGATGTCTTGCCAAACGGTTCATTTCGATTCCTAAACGCCTGCACCACGCTCGCACCTTTCGCAACATCCACACCGACAACAGGTTCCAATTTCCTCACTCCTTGTTTTGAAATTCGCCGGCCTTTCCACGATGGTTCCAAACCCATAGCTTCGCTTGTTATACGAGATCCATCGCCCCTACCAGCTCAAACATGGTATTTTGGAGGTCGTGGGAGAACAGTTTTTATTACGAGGTCCAAGCCCCTAAAAGACTCACGTTCTCCCGGCTTCCCCCATCGTAAAACGACCACAAAAAAGGCTAACCAGTAATTACTGGCTAACCTGATAATACGAAAAAGTCTCTCCCTATATCTAGGGAGAAACCTAGGAACTAACCGACTGTAATTGCACGTTTTTATAGATCCTATGAATTAGTTAAAGATTAACGAGACACAGTGTTTGACACAGCGAGCTTGGTTTTACCCAAATTCCCTTGTTCAGACGCCTCTATTTCTTTCATTACGGATTCGCCTTCAATATCAATATTTGGTAGAATTCGATCTAGCCATTTTGGCATGTACCATGCCGCTTTACCCATTAACAACATCACGCCTGGGACGATCATCATGCGAACTACAAAGGCATCAAATAATACCCCGAATGCCAATGCTAGCCCAATAACTTTCGTCATCGGATCCGGAGCCATCATAAACCCAGTAAACACGGCAATCATGATTAATCCAGCGGCAGTCACAACTCCGCCACTATCTCGAATACCAGTGAGTACAGCTTTTCGTGCATCACCTGAATGTGTAAATTCTTCCCGCATACGGCTAACCAGAAACACTTCGTAGTCCATAGCCAAGCCGAACAAGATACCAATAGTTAAGATAGGTAAGAAGTTCAGGACGGGGCCACTGGTTGCAAAACCAAAGATTTCATACAGGTTGCCGTCTTGGATAACCCACGTGACAAACCCCAATGTTGCTCCTAGAGACAATACGAAACCTAGCACGGCTTTTAATGGAACCAAGAGGGAACGAAAAACAATGACAAAAATAATAAATGCTAATCCGATAATTAAAGCAGCGAATACAGGGAGAGCTTCTCCCAGTTTTTCCGAAATATCGATGTTCATTGCTGTTGTTCCGGTAACATGAAGTGTCATCCCATCATAGTTGGAATTTCGCAGTGAATGAACCAATTCTTTTGTTTTCGGATCATTCGGGCCAGTTTTTGGATTAAGAGTAACGACTGCCATATCACCAGTTTCTTTAGGAATTACATTTGTGATATAGCCTACATTATCCATACCCATAATATCAGCTTGTAAGGAATCTAATTTACTAAGGATTTCATCGTTTCCCTCTAGCGCTTTTGCGACGATTACGAGGGAAGCATGGTAACCTTCACCATAAGCATCTTTTAATAAATCATAGGCTTCTCGTTGATCTGTTCCTTCTTCATAAAAACTATCATCCGGTAGACCTAATTCCATATGGAAAAAGGGTGCGGATACAGCTCCCAGTATAATGGTTCCGACTAATACGAACATAACGGGCATCTTGTCCAGTGCCTTAGCCCAGCCTGACATGATTTTCCCTGAAAATTTGACGTAATTCGCTAATTTTTCACTCCGAGTTTGGTTACGTTCTACAGGTGGTAACGCTTTGTCTCCCAGCAAGAAAATGATTGCAGGCACGACTAGTACAGCTACAATAACAGCAAGCAATACGGTTAGCGCGGCAGTATAACCCATCATAGAAAGAAAAGGTATCTGAGGAATGGATAAACCGATCAGTGCAATAATTACAGTTAATCCAGCAAAAACAACGGCGGTTCCCGCTGTACCATTTGCGATTGCGATGGCTTGTTTTACCGAGTTACCTTTGATGTATTCCTGTCTGAACCGTGAAATAATAAATAATGCGTAATCGATGCCAACTGCTAGGCCTAACATGGCTGCTAGGGATATGCACACGAATGGAATGGTTGCAGCGTGGCTGGCTAAGACGATACCTCCGAGTCCGATTAAGAGACCGACGCCTGCGGTCATTATAGGCATTCCTGCTAAAATTAAAGAACCGAAAGTGAAAAATAGAATTACAAATGCTATCCCGACGCCAATAATTTCTGTTGTTACATGAATGTCAATAGGATAGAGTTCGGTATCAGAAGAAGAAAGTTCGGTTTGAATTCCCTTGTCTTCTGTAATGTGAAGGGTGTCACGCAACGCATCGACTTGATCAAATGTGATTTCTTTTGAAGGTTTCTCATACATGGCCATTGCATAAGAAATAGATTGATCCTCATTATAATTATTTAACATAGATGGCGAATATACTGTAGATACACCATCAAGTTTATTCACTTCTCCTAACAATGTATCAATGGACTGTTGCACATCAGAATCCAACAGTGTTTTCCCTTCGGGTGACTTAAAAACGATTTGAATTTGTGCCCCCGCTTTACCTACCTCAGGAAATTCTTGCTCTAATAGTTCAATGGTATTTTGGGCAGGTGTGCCTGGAATAGACATATCATCATCAAAGTTAAACCACAAAAGAAGTACAGCAGCACCCAATACCAATAATAAGCCAATGGTTGAGAAAAAAAGCATCTTAGCATGATTCGTTGCCCACAATCCTAACCGATATAACTGTTTTGCCAAGAAAATAACCCCTCTCCGTCCAAAAAAATTAATTGTTTGTCTAAAGATTACATAAATAGTGTTGAGGATCAGGATTTAATTACAATCTAAAATCCATTTCGTAAATAACCAAAGAGTTTGTCTAAGTACTGATCAAATACCTTGTTAGATTCTTCCTTTTTCGTTTGAGAGGGGAGCAGCACCTCAATGTCTCCAGTGAAAAGCGGGCTGACTGCTGCTACCATCGCACCTGCTAGAAAATGGGTGTATTCTTTGGGGTAACGTTCTTGGAATAAATGGTCTAACAACTTTTGAGTTGCTATTTGGAACTGGTAAAGAACACGTAAAATATACGGTTCGAGGGATGGATAGCTTTTGGATAGCAAAACAAGTTGCCGCATATCTCGCATTATTCCTTCGGTAAGTTGCATTTTAGTGAGCTGATACATCGCATCAAGTGGTGTGGAATTGTCAGGCATTTTTTCAACTAAATCGACAAATTCATCGAATCCATGGTATGGAAAGGCTGCCATGGCCACAGCTTCTTCCTTACAAGAATAATGATTCGCGAATGTTCTTCGGGAATATCCAGCTCGTTGCGCTACATCTTCAACTATGAATCCATCTAAACCGCGTTCAGTAGCAAGTTGGAAAGCGGCTTCGGCTAAGGCATGAGCAGTTGCCTCTCTTTTCATTTCCCGTAAGCTTTGTTTCATCATTTCAAAGTTTCACCTCGTTCTTAAAGGGTATCAAGACAGGAAAAATATAACACTAAATTGCTCATTAGGCAATGTTTCCTTTTGCGAATTAATTCTCAATGAGCAATGCACAACGAAGGGAATGAGGTTTTATATTTATTAGTTACTGAGTGGAAAAAATGGAGCCTTATAAAATTTTTTATAAGAAACAGGAACAAGCTTGTTCAAAATTGGAACTTCAAAGTCAGTGGATGCTAATGTGTAACAAACATAAACCAGAAATAAAGAGTGAAATATACATGTGTTTTTATTTTTTATCCATTTAGGGTTCGAACCTTGAAGTGATAAAATTACTTTACAAAATCGAATTAAACAAAAAAGATTTTTAATTACTTCAATTGTGTCTTGCCCTCAATTAAAATTTTTCACATTTTGTGTACTGTAGGAATTAAGGACTTTATTGATGCCTTAGGGCAGCAGATTTCCTATCGACATTTCAAAGTAATGAATACGCGTTTTTTTATTGGTATTGGGAGGGGGGATGCTTCAAAGTAGGCTAAAGAACATGAGGAAGAGTAGCAAATGTCCATTTAAGTAAGCGTTATCAAAAGGGTGGCTCTGGTTGAAATGAATGCACCATGCAACATACATTAAGGGAGCACTGATCTATATTAGTTAGACAGGAGGATTGGTTAAATGGATTCACAAGCGAAATCAGTATTGAAATCAATGCTTGTATTCTTTTTATCATTTACAATGGCTCTTTCTTCTGCCATTTTTCCTTCCCCAGCGCGGGCTGAGTCATCGAGTAGTTTGCAACCACGTCAGGCAGAGTACCTTGGCCGAGGTTTGGTTGCTGTTCTTGTAGACAATGGTGTATTTTTAAGTTGGCGTTATTTATCTACTGATTCGAATGAAATCGCTTTCAATATATATAAAAATGGAATCAAAGTAAATGCGACACCGATTACCAATGTGACCAATTATTTGGATACAACTGGTTTTGACAGCTCTCAATATCAGATTTCAGCCATCGTTGCGGGGAAGGAGGAAATGCAACCAGGTGTAGTTTCCGTTTGGCATAATCAATATTTACCAATTCCACTGGATAAGCCAGCAGATGGTCGTACGAAAGATGGGGTAGCCTACTCATACCACGCCAGTGATGCCTCTGTTGGTGATCTTGATGGGGATGGTGAGTACGAGATTGTTTTTCTATGGAATCCAAGTAACTTGAAGGATAACTCGAATTCTGGATATACGGGGAATGTGTATATCGATGCCATTAAGCTGGATGGCACGAAGCTGTGGCGTATTGACTTAGGTGTCAACATCCGTGCGGGAGCACATTATACTCAGCTCATGGTTTATGATCTGGACGGCAATGGCAAAGCGGAAGTCGTTGTTAAAACTGCAGATGGGACCAAGGATGGCCAAGGCACAATTATCGGTGACGGTACAAAAGATTACCGCAACTCCAGCGGTTATATCTTAACGGGCCCTGAATATCTTACACTGTTCGACGGGGCAACTGGAGCTGCTGTTTCTACTGTGGAATACGATCCGCAACGAGGTGATGTTAGCGCTTGGGGCGATTCATATGGCAATCGTGTAGATCGATTTCTGGGAGGCATTGCCTACTTGGATGGTGTGACGCCAAGCGTCGTCATGGCCAGAGGATATTATACACGCACCGTACTGGCTGCTTACGACTACATCGGTGGCGGATTGGTGAACCGTTGGACCTTCGATACCGATGAAGCTGGAGCCGAGTATCAAGGCCAGGGAAATCATAGTTTAAGTGTCCTCGATGCAGATGGTGATGGCAAGGATGAAGTTTTGTACGGTGCATTGGCCATTGACGAAGAACCAAGATATTTACGTCGTGGATATCGACATTGGTAAATCGTGCAAAACAACGGAGTTCGCAAAGCAACTTCCGAATCAGCATATCAACGTAGGGATTGCCGAGCAAAATGCGGCTGGTCTTGCAGCAGGGTTGGCAACCACAGGAAAAATTCCTTTCATTAGCACTTATGCGGTGTTTGGTTCCTTGCGCATGGCGAAGCAGATTCGCCAAGAGGTGTGCTATCCTCACTTAAACGTAAAAATAGCCTGCTCCCATGGCGGTTTGACTCCAGCCAACGACGGAGGAAGCCACCAGGCGATTGAGGACATGGGCGTGCTCCGCACCATTCCGAACATGACAGTTGTTATGGGCGCAGACTATACTTCCACCCGCAGGCTGGTTGCCAAGGCTGCGGAACATTATGGACCGGTATATCTCCGTTTTACACGCGATACGATTCCTGTCATCTACGGTGAAGACGAGGAATTTGAGATTGGTAAAGCCAAACAACTGAAAGATGGAAAAGACATCGCCATCATCGCTAACGGTGATACAGTTCATTTGGCTTTGGAAGCAGCGGAAGCACTGGAAAAGTCAGGTGTGTCGGTTAAGTTGCTGGACATGCATACGATTAAACCGCTTGATCGCGAAGCTGTGGTGGAGTGCTTGCGTACTGGACGGATTATTACGGTGGAAGACCATAATATTTTGAATGGGCTTGGCAGCGCGGTTAGCGAAGTGGTAGCCGGGGAAGGAGGTGCCATCGTCCGAAGAATCGGTGTACAGGATAAATTCGGCGAGTCTGCACCTTATGAGAAGTTGCTGGAAATGAACGGGATTACTGTGAAAAACATTGTTCAAACGGCGCAATCCCTTGTAAAAGTCCACCGTTAAGCAGGCTTAAGTTAAGCCTAAAACATCTTGATTCAAACCATAAAAGTTAAAAGGAGTGTTGACTAATGTTCGAATTAAAAAACAGAGTAGCAATTGTCACAGGAAGCGGATCAAAACGGGGGATCGGACGCACCATTGCTTTGACGCTGGCCAAACAAGGCGCGAAGCTGGTCATCGCGGATCTCAACCAAGAAGGAATCCGAGAGACAGTCGACGCTATCCGAGCTGAAGGCGGGGAAGCATTCGGTATTGAACTGAATGTAACCAGCGAGGAATCAAACCGGACTATGGTTGAACAGGTGGTTCAACACTATGGAAGAATCGACATCCTAGTGAACAATGCGGGAATCTCCCAAAAAGTAACTGTCGAGGAAATGACGCTGGAGGACATTACCCGCGTATTCAACGTAAACATGTTTGGATTATTCTTATGTACCCAGGCGGTTCTGGATCAGATGAAAAAACAAGAATATGGGCGGATCATTAGCTTGTCATCCGTATCAGCGAAACGTGGTGGTGGCGTCTTCGGTGGAGCCCACTACTCAGCTTCGAAAGCTGCCGTGCTTGGATTCTCCAAGAACCTTGCACGAGAAGTGGCTGCAAACGGCATAACTGTAAACTGTATCGCACCAGGATTGGTGAACACAGACATCTGGAAATCGCTCGACCAGGACACAGCCAACGGTGTAATTTCGGGTATTCCAATGGGACGTCCGGGAGAAACTGAAGAAATAGCGTCAGCGCGCTTTCCTGGCCTCAAAGGAGGCATCTTATATTACTGGAGAGGAAATCGACATTAACGGTGGCTCCCATATGGATTGATGTAAAACAATATTCCTCATTGAGGCTAAAACAACCACGCTGAATAGCGTGGTTATTTATAATTCATATTTGTTCTTTTATTAGTATGCATAATGAACGAGGATCACCCTGAGTTGGCACTGGTTTCTCAGTTGAAAAGGTCCTCACGCGAGGATATTCTCCTAATCAACTGTAGATTTATATTCGAGTCACTCATTCAAATCAATACAATACAGAGCAAGAAAGTATAAAAAGAAGGGAACTGAACATGGATTAAGCAAGAAATTTACATCTGATTGAACTATAATGGGCGTGTTTACAATACATTTGCTGAAGGAGAGCTGACATTGAGGAAATTTCAAAACCCCGTACTCCCCGGATTTTACCCTGACCCATCAGCCATAAGAGTGGGAGAGGATTATTATCTGGTAACTTCAAGCTTTGAGTATTTCCCTGGCGTGCCCTTGTTTCATAGTAAGGATTTGGTTAACTGGCGTCAGCTAGGCCATATCCTGGATCGGCCTTCTCAATTGAATCTCGATCATATTGCTCCATCTATGGGAATCTGGGCACCTACGATCCGCTATCATAATGGGATCTTTTATATGATTACAACCTACGTCGATAATGAGAAACAGCAGCATAATTTCTATGTTACGGCTACCGATCCTGCCGGAGACTGGTCAGACCCTGTTTGGCTAGAAGATGCTCCCGGTATTGATCCATCTCTGTTCTTCGATGATGGCCGCGTATATTATACAGGCAACCGAGTTCCTCCAGGAGGGCAGGAATATCCCAAACACATGGACATCTGGTTGCAGGAAATCGATCTGAGTCAAGGTAGATTGGTTGGAGAGAAGTGTAGTATCTGGCAAGGAGCACTTAAGGTTGCACATGCACAAGAAGGTGCTCATCTATACAAAATTGGCAAATGGTACTATGTTACTGTCGCAGAAGGAGGAACTGGCCACACCCATGCAGTCACCATAGCAAGGAGCAGGAACGTCAAGGGTCCTTATGAGGGTCACAAAGCTAATCCCATTTTGACTCACAGGCATCTTGGAAGAGAGTTTCCAATTGTCAACGTGGGTCACGGGGAACTGGTGGAGACTCAACATGGCGAGTGGTGGATGTTTTGTCTTGCTTCCCGCACTGCGGGAGGTTATTACCGCAATCTTGGTCGTGAGACGTTTCTTGCACCTGTAATTTGGGAAAATGAGTGGCCAGTGGTTAGTCCTGGAAAAGGAATGTTGGAGTTTGAGACGGTTGCCCCGAACCTGCCAGAACACACGTGGGAGATCCCCTCTGTGAGAGAGGATTTTGATGTCGCAGAACTATCTCCCGTTTGGAATTTCCTTCGAACACCCCGTGGTGAGTTCTGGAGTCTAACTGAACATCCAGGATATCTGCGTTTAAAACTGAAGCCGGAACAGTTAATAGAGCAAGGGAACCCCTCTTTTATTGGACGACGCCAACAGCATTTAAGTTTTATCGCTGCAGTAAGTCTTATATTTGAACCCCAAGCGAATGGTGAAGTGGCTGGCTTAGTGCTGCTGCATAACGCGAACTTTCATTTCCGCTTTGTCTTATCACGTGAAGGTGACAGGTATATTCTTCGCCTAATCGAACGCTTCGAGGGAGAAGAAAAAGAGCTTGGTTCTAACCGATGTGATGGAGGCAGAGTTCAGCTGAAAGTGGAAGCGCGTCATCAGGATTATAGTTTCTACTTTAGAACAGAAGAGACAGATGAGTGGAAGACACTCTGCACGAATGTCGATGGAAGGCTGTTAAGCACTGACCTGGCTGGAGGTTTCACAGGAACATACATCGGCCTTTACGCCAGCTCTCAGGGAGCTCCTAGTACAACGTTTGCTGACTTTGATTGGTTTGATTATGAAGGTTTGAATTAGAGTTCTTTACTAGGTTGAAACAGGCGTTCCCCCTGACGAAATTTGATTTCTTTTCGATAGTGTGAAGGGTTGTAACCTGTTACCCTCTTGAAGGTTTTGTTAAAGTGGGACAGATGCTCAAACCCGACAAGTGAGGCAATGTCCTGGATTTTGCTATTGGATTGGGTAATGAGTCGCTTGGCCTGTTGAATTCGAATGTGCACGACATACTCCCGAAAATGAAAGCCTGTCAGTCTGTAGAATATGCGGCTCAAGTAGGAAGAGCTGATGAAGAATTGTCTAGCTGTTTCTTCCAAAGTCAGTGGCTTCTCATAATGTTTGCGAATATAAGTAGCGACATCGGTAACGAGGTTGTGCAGTGGGTGCTTCGTGCAGTCGCTCTGAGAGAGAGGTTCTGTACGTTGAAGGAGAATCATTAATTCAGCAAATAAAGTTAGAACGCTTGTTTCGTAAAACGGCCGACATTCCTGACATTCCTCAACCATACGTACCAGAAGGTTTTCTGCTTCGTTCTGCTCGCGCAGCATCAGCCGAAAAAGGTGAAAGCCGCGCTTGTTAAACCATTTCGTATCATCCTGAAGCGGGGTGGGCAGAAGTGCTGGATTATAGTTAATTAGAATTCGTTCAAATTCAGCAATTTCGGAGCTTGCGGTCGCATGCATCTCATCGGATTGGATAAGAATAATCTCTCCTTTTTGAAGCGTGACCACTTGACTATCTACAAAATAAATACGTTGACCTTCTTTAAGATAATACAGTTCAACGAAAGGATGACTGTGAGCCCGGGGCATAGCTGTGATGCCTGCACGTTTCATGTGCTGGATGCTGAATTGCTCGTTTGCCACATGGTATTTCGGTTGGGAAACGCTTACACTTTTCATGGCCGCTCCTTATCACTCTTTAGTTATTACCATTATAGTTTATCTCCAAAGTAAGTTGAAAGGGGAAACGTATGTTGATTACTGTATCTGCTGGACAAAACGGAGATTATACCAGTCTCCAGGATGCTGTGGATTCGATCTCTCAGGGGCATCAATCGGAGGTTACGATTCGAATCAAACCAGGGCTCTATCAAGAGAAAGTAACCATCCCATCTGATGCTCCGCCCATTCTATTGCTCGGCGAAGATTCAGACACCACAATTATAAGCTGGTCGGATAATGCACATACACTGGATGCAGAGGGAAAACCACTCGGAACATTTCGCTCAGGGACCATAAATATATTTGCGAAGCAGTTTACAGCCGAGAATATAACGATCCAAAATGCCTCTGGACCCGGGACGGGGCAGGCTGTAGCCGCTTTTGTTGATGGAGACCATGCCGTCTTTCGCAGAGTGCGTTTTCTCGGTGATCAGGATACGTTATATACGGGCCCAGGAAAGCAGTATTATAACGATTGTTATATTGAGGGGGATGTAGACTATATTTTTGGTCCGGCAACGGCGCTCTTTGATCACTGCCAACTTCATAACAAAAGATCAAGAGGGTACATAACGGCAGCATCTACACCGGAAGGTACACCATTCGGATATGTCTTTTTGGATTGCCGTATTACAAGTGGTGAAGGGGTTCACGATGTGTATCTTGGGCGTCCTTGGCGTCCTTATGGGCATGTTGCTTTTCTGCGAACAGTTATGGATGGTTCCATTACAGGCGAGGGCTGGCATAATTGGGGGGAGCCTGATAGAGAGAAAACTTGTCGTTATGAGGAATACGAGAGTGGTGGCGCAGGTGCCAATCCGTCGGAAAGAGTTTCTTGGTCGCGGCAAATGACATCATCGGAGACGATGAAGTATCAAATTATAAATATTTTGGACGGATGGCATCCCGAAGGTTACTGAGCAGCATTACCTTTACTATTGAAACGACAGGAGGTCACGGAGATGACCAAGATAGAGGCCAAAATTGCAAGCAACGCCCGGAAAATTGCGGATACCGTTATAGGACAGTGTAATGATAAGGGAGAGCATGAGTACGTTTTGAAACGTTGGGCTTATGTACCCGGGATGCTGTTGATGGCGATGATGCGCACTGGAAAATGGTTTAACGAACCTGCTTATACGGCGTTTGTACGGGGTCACATGGACACCTTTATTCAGAAGGACGGCTCTATTCAGACCTACTCACTGGAGGAGTACAATCTGGATCAGATTAATCAGGGGAAGAATCTGTTCTGGTTGCTCCAAGAAACAGGAGATGATCGGTATGCTGAGGCCGCTCATCTGCTCGCCGCACAGCTTATTAGTCAACCTCGAACCTCTGAAGGTGGATTCTGGCACAAAAAGGTATATCCGTTTCAAATGTGGCTGGATGGTCTGTATATGTCTTCACCCTTTTTGGCAGAGTATGCCAAGGTATTTGCACGTCCCGAATTACTGGACGAGGTGGCTCATCAGTTATTGCTGATTGAGCGTAAAACTCGCGATCCTCGGACCGGTCTGCTCTACCACGGCTGGGATGAATCCCGTGAACAGAAATGGGCAGATAGCCGCACGGGCTTGTCATCGCAATTCTGGAGTCGGGCAGTGGGCTGGTACATGATGTCACTTGTAGACTGCCTTGAACATTTCCCGATAACGCATCCGAAGCGTGGAACCATTATTGGTATTTTCCATAGGTTGTGCCTTGCCCTGCTTCAGGTACAGGATAAAGAAACAGGACTGTGGTATCAGGTACTCGATCAAGACGGCCGGAAGGGTAATTACATAGAGGCGTCCGGTTCATGCATGTTTGTTTATGCCTTGGCAAAAGGACTGGAGCGTGGTTATTTGGAAGCGGGATTTGAAAATGCGATGCTTAGAGGATATAAGGGTATCGAAGAACATCTCACGGAAGAAGATGTACATGGTATACATCTAAAACAAATATGCCATGGAGCAGGATTAAGCCAAGATCGAAATGGTTCCTACGACTATTATATTTCGGAGGAAATCGTTGAAGATGCTCCAATGGGGATGGCCCCCTATCTGCTTGCTTCCCTTGAAGTGGAACGTTATGTTAACAGAAGTAAAACATGATGCTAAAGCAAAACATAGTTTACCTTTTAAAAATCATTAATCATGACGTCTATCTAACAAAGAGGCCTTCCCAATTTGGAGAGGCCTCTTTGTCGGTTATTGATTAAACCGTATAATTTAAGGTTTGCTTTTCGCTGTAGAGATTTGATTATTCTCCAATGTAGGTGCGCCGGCGCGATTTCGATATTCACCGGGAGTCATATTATTTAGCTGTTTGAATCGGCGGATGAAGCTTGACACGTTGTAATACCCAACTTCCTCCGCTACGGATGATAGCGGTTTCAAAGTTGTGGTCAGTAAATGCTGAGCTTTCTTCATCCGTAATTCGGTCACATACTCAATTGGGGTCTGACCGGTCTGTTCCTTAAACAATTGACTCAGATTGGGTAAAGCCATGCCAAATGTCTCTGACATTCCCTGAAGAGAAAATTCACATTGGTCAAAATGCTCCTCAATGTATTGGGTGATCAAGTTGAGGGATCGGGATGCTGGTTCTTTTGAAGATGTTTCCTTATTCAGTCTCTCAAACGCGAGGGACAAGTCCTGACTGATAGAATGAATCAATTGCTCGAATTCATCGATTGTCTCCAGACGCTCCAGTACAAATATATCGGGATATTGGGCGGAGTGTTGCTCGCTCATTCCCAGTCCAATCCACATCTCATTAACGGAACGAATAATATCGTAGCACAGACTACGGGCAATAATTAAAGGTACCTGCTTTTGCCGGATAAAATCAGTAATATTCGAGAGGGCACTTTGAATTTTAGCCATCTTGCCTTTACGAACAGCCCGCTGCAGGCTCTCCATCTCTGCGTGGGGATAGGACTCTTGGTGATTGAAGCTCATCGGAATATCGTGATACCGAATAACCCGGTTAACACCCTGAATGAATCGATAATCCATGGCTGTCTGCGCTTCAAGATAGGAACGGGGACTTTCTGAAACCAAGGTTCGGGTACCGACCCAAGAGTTACCGTCCCGCCTGATAGTTCATGTAATCGTTCTTGGAATTGATCTATACAGGCAGGCGTGTCATCAGTAAAAGTTTCTTGAATAAGCAGGAGAAATACATAACGACCCGTCTCAAAATGCTCAATTCCCAAAATGGGATGAGGCCCGGGATAGCTTTGTTCCATTTCCTGAACGGTATGATTATTCATGGAATGTACATGCTCGGCAGTTTCAATAATGATAACCTGGGTTTGTGCCTCGTCGGTCAGTTCTACAATGTTGCTATCATATTCAGTGATTTCTGATAAGGATTGAATCTCACCCTTTAGCAGCGCGAAAACCATCTGTTTTTTGACAGCAGATGAGTGATTTTTAACACGGTTGTCGAGATCTTTATTTTGATTGGCCAGGCTGGTTAACGTATAACGAACGGTTTCAAGTTCATTCAGTGATTTCATCTTTTGGGGAATAAACGATGACTTTCCTTGCGCAACAAATGGATGGGTCTATAATTGGAACGCATGCTTACATAAATGATGCCCCCGCCGACAATCAAAATGGCTATTATTCCGTAGGTCAGCCAGTTTTGGGCATGATTCACTTTATCCATTACGACATGGATCGGAAGCAAACTTGCATATTTCCATCCAGACTGCTCGGATTCCATGAGGAAAAGATAGTAATTGGTTCCCTCCAGTGTAATCTCCTGATAAGGAGCGTGATTACCTTCCGTAATAACCTTCGATAAGGCTAAACGGGAGGGGCTGTCTTCTTTTGCAATAGACGTAACGAGCTGATTATTCTGGTCAAAGATCCACATGGATCCTTCAGCTTTTTCATATGTGGACATTAATTGGTGAATGGATTTTTCATTGATCAAATACACTATGCTTCCGTAAGGTTTAGCTTGATTCGGAAACATCGGTTGAATCATTCTCAGATAGCGTTCATCCGATTTTTCATCATAACCTGGTGAGAGCAGAGAAGCTGTCCTGGATTCCTGCAAATCGGTAATCATGGATGATGCGGGCCAATCTTCAAATTGATAAATTTGATTGGAGATCATCGGCAATGAATAGACACCGCTGCTTGTAAAAACAGCAGGGTCCGACTTGAAATACACCCAGATTTCATGAATAAACGGGCTCATTCGTTGGTACCGTTTTAACTCCCGTGTAATTCCCCAAGCTTTATAACCCCATTGATCTGAAATTCGATAAGGGTACAGACTGTTATCTTCAATTAACATTTGCCTGGTGGTATCTTCGATCCTACCTAATTGCTCGTCCATGGATTCACGCATGTTATCCAGCGTATTCAGATTGCCGGCAATCACTTCCTCCTCCAGTTGGCTCACGAAGAAACTATAGACCAGCATCGCAATCAGGGTGATGGGAAGCAGAAGTAGGATGATGTAGGACAACAGGTATTTTATGAAGATTTTATAAGAATGGTTGTCGGTCATCTCGTTTAGTCCCCCCCTGAAAGAGTATTGGTTCGCTCGTTCATTTCTTAGCAAACTTCCCTGGCGAAGCTCGTATAGCACGTGAGCATGTTAGTGACAAGCAAGGTGATTAGCATTAGTTTAAATGATTCTATTCCATACATCTACCTTTTTTTCCTTTTTAATTAAGAAAGGTAATGGCAGCGATGGTTGGCTGGCGAATATTTAGGATTTGATTTAACCAATTAGTTTGATTATAGAGCTGAAAAGTTATATTTAGTGGATCTCAGATAAATTGCTTATAAAAAAAGCACATAAAATTTGTGCATTGTAAGCCTTTTCAAGACTATGATAAGGTCGTTTTGCATTAAAGGTTTAAGCGGATTAGGCAGGGAAACCTGCTTCAATTCGATTCCGCGAGTTTTTCCTTTACTAAATAACAAATAAAGAGGTGAAGTGAATGAGATTAAGATCTGAATCCTTGATGTGGTACGATACTCCAGCTCGCAACTGGGAGGAAGCACTACCCATCGGAAACGGAAGGTTAGGTGGAATGGTTTTTGGAAACATCAAGCAGGAACAAATCCAGTTTAATGAGGATTCGATATGGTCTGGTGGACCCAGAAATCGGAATAACCTGGATGCCAAGGAACATCTGCCTCATATACGGCAGCTCTTGTTCGACGGTAAATTAAGTGCAGCTCATGAACTCGCGGAAGCAGCTCTTTCCGGTACGCCTTGCAGCCAAAGGCACTATATGACAGCCGGTGACTTGATGATTCGCATGAATCATGCTGTAGACCCTGTGGATTCCGCAGATTACAGGAGAGAACTGAATCTGGAGCAGGCGTTTGTTCGTACGGAATATGTGCATGAAGGCGTCAGGTTCAGCAGAGAAGTATTTTGCAGCTACCCTGCGCAGGTCATGGTGATTCAGCTGGATGCGGATCGTCCGGGAAGTTTGAACTTCATGGCGAGATTCGAACGAAAAAAGGGTCGGCATATGGAGCTGTCTTATCGAAAAGGTGAAGATACTATCATAATGTCCAATCCATGCGGAGGAGTTAACGAAGCGTCATATACGGCCGTGGTAAAAGCCGTTGCCTCAGGGGGGACTGTTCAGGCGATTGGGGAGCATTTGAAAGTACAAGGGGCGAACCAAGTAACCTTATTTCTGTCCGTGGCTTCCGGCTTCCGGTACGATAAACCAGAACGGCAAGCCTGTGAATGGGTTGACCAAGCAGCTGTCCAAACGTATGAAAAGTTAAAGAATGAACATGTGCTTGATTACCAACAGTTTTTTCAACGGGTCAAGCTGGAGCTTGCGGATCTTTCGGAAAATGATCATCATCTATTGCCTGCTTCGAAGCGGCTTGAGCTTGTAAAAAAAGGAGCCGAAGATTCCGGGTTAAATACACTATACTTCCACTTTGGAAGGTATCTTCTTATTTCATCGAGCAGGCCTGGCGCTCTTCCGGCCAATTTGCAAGGGATATGGAATGACTCCATGACACCGCCGTGGGATAGCAAATACACAATTAATATCAATACCCAGATGAATTACTGGCCCGCTGAGACGTGTAATCTGGCAGAATGCCATGAGCCGTTAATTGAACTGGTCGAACGGATGAAGGTCAACGGGAAAGTGACCGCACAAATGATGTACGGTTGCAGAGGTTTCGTTGCCCACCACAATACGGATCTCTGGGCAGACACCGCTCCCCAGGATATTTATGCTGCAGCAACTCAGTGGGTCATGGGCGGGGCATGGCTTACGCTCCATCTATGGGAACACTATCAATTTTATCCGGATAAGGTTTTCTTGGAACGAGCATATGACACAATGAGGGAAGCGGCGTTGTTTTTTGTGGACTTTCTTGTTCAAAGTCCTGAAGGCTATCTGGTCACCAATCCTTCTGTTTCACCTGAGAACCGTTATAAGTTACCGAGTGGGGAAGCAGGAACATTATGTTATGGTCCCACGATGGACACGCAAATTATTGAGGAATTATTCAGGGCATGCGTGGAAGCGAGCCTTGTGTTGAACGTTGATCAAGATCTCCGGGAGCAATGGGAGAAAATGATCAAACAATTACCGCCTATGAAAATTGGCAAGCATGGACAGCTGCAAGAATGGCTGGTGGATTATGACGAAACAGATGCGGGCCACCGTCATATCTCCCATTTGTTTGGACTTCATCCCGGTTCAACCATCAGTCCTGATCTGACGCCTGAGCTGGCAGAAGGTGCGAAAATGACACTGATTCGGCGGTTGGAAAATGGGGGAGGGCATACGGGCTGGAGTAGAGCCTGGATCATTAACTTCTGGGCAAGGCTGCTGAATGGAGAGCAGGCCTATGAGCATACACAACAACTTCTTCGGCAATCAACCCTGCCCAATTTATTTGATAACCATCCTCCGTTTCAGATCGATGGTAATTTCGGTGGTATTGCAGGCATTGCGGAAATGCTGCTGCAAAGTCATTTAAATTACATTCAGTTTCTCCCGGCTCTTCCAGCTGTATGGCCAGCGGGTAGTGTGACAGGCCTGCGGGCCAGAGGAGGATTCGTCATTGACATGACATGGGCTGACCAACAAATGAAGACAGCGTCCGTACGCTCTGAGATTGGAGGACGCATTCGTTTGTTCTCGCAGCAACCTATTCATGTAACTACCACGGACGGGCTGCCGGTAGCTACAGATCGTAAGGGGAATATTACCGAATTCACTACAGCCGCAAATACCGTATATTCATTGGCCTCTGCAGGTGCAATATAAAAATTGTATATAATTATTGAATATTGTAAACGTTTTCCTTCCAGTGATATATTCGGCGTGCAACATTATACATCCACCCATAAGGAGGTGAGACTGTGAAATTGGCTATGAGACAGAATAGAAAGTTCGGGAATCGGGGCATGGGCGAATATTTTAATATGCTGGGTAAGGACTTCCAGAAGCATAAGATTGTTTACTTTCTGGGACTGTTCGGGATTAGCTATTACATCATTTTTAGCTATATACCGATGTATGGCGTTACCATTGCCTTTAAAAATTATTCACCGGTCAAAGGCATTTTGGGAAGCGAGTGGATCGGTTTTCAGAACTTTGTAGATTTCTTCCAAAGCTTTTACTTTTGGAGGTTACTGCGGAATACGCTGATCATCAGCATTTACGAGCTGCTCATTGCCTTTCCTGCGCCCATTATATTAGCTCTGCTGTTAAATGAGGTAAGGCATACCTTTTTCAAACGGTTGACACAGACGATCACGTATCTGCCACACTTCGTGTCTATTGTTGTAATTAGTGGCATGATTGTAGACTTCTCAAGAAAAGCTGGACTGTTTAACATCATATTGAGCTGGTTTGGTGTTGAAGCACAAAATTTATTGCTGGATCCATCCCTTTTTAGAACCATATTTGTAGGTTCGGGAATATGGCAGGGTATCGGCTGGGGATCCATTATTTATCTCGCTGCATTATCAGCCATTGATACTCAGCTGTACGATGCAGCCACAGTGGACGGCGCGAACCGGTGGAAGCAAATGCTGCATGTAACGTTACCGGGCATCATGCCAACGATCGTTATACTGCTGATTTTGCGCATTGGTGGCATCATGGATGTCGGTTTTGAGAAGGTAATCCTGTTGTATAATCCTCAAACCTACGAAACGGCAGATGTCATCTCCAGTTTTGTATACAGGCGTGGACTTCTGGAGGCGAATTACAGCTACAGCACAGCTGTCAGCTTGTTTAATTCCGTCATTAACTTCATTCTTCTGATTCTGGCAAACCGGATTAGTAGGAAAATCAATGATACGAGTCTATGGTAGAGGAGGATACCTGGCATGATAAAACGCAGCTTGGGCGATAAAATATTTGACACATTAAACATTGTGTTTTTGACAGGGCTGATGATCATCACTCTCTATCCTTTTCTCTATGTGATCTTTGCATCGCTCAGTGTGCCGTCAGAATTGGTCAAACACAGCGGCCTTCTCCTGTGGCCTAAAGGGTTCTATCCAGAAGCCTACAAATTAGTGCTCAAAAACCCGATGATCATCTCCGGCTATAAGAACACCCTGTTTTATGTAGTGGTTGGAACCACACTAAACGTGTTTTTTACGGCGCTGTTTGCTTTCGTTTTATCACGAAGAGATATGTATTGGAAAAAGTATATGATGATGATGGTTGTCTTCACCATGTTTTTCAGCGGCGGTCTCATTCCTGGCTATATTTTGGTGAAAAACCTGGGTATGCTCGATACGCGCTGGGCTCTTATCATTCCCGGATTGATCGCCACCTGGAACCTCATTATTATGAGAACTTCATTTCAGGCTATCCCGGTTGAGCTTGAAGAGGCGGCAAAGATTGATGGAGCATCCGATTTTCGGATTTTTGCCCAGATCATCTTACCTCTATCGGTTCCTGTACTTGCCGTGATGGCACTGTTCTACGGCGTAGGTCATTGGAACTCATGGACAGGGGCTCTGATTTATTTGCGGGATCGGGAGCTGTTTCCGCTGCAGCTTGTTCTTCGGGAGATTCTCATTGAGAACAGCACGACGGACACAACTAACCTGTCCACTGCGACAGGAGATCCATTCCTTGGAGAAGTGGTCAAGTACGCTACCATAATCGTGGCTACGTTGCCTATTCTGGTGCTGTATCCATTTATCCAGAAATACTTCACAAAAGGTGTCATGATAGGAGCCCTGAAGGGCTGAGTACCTTATACTAGCTGAATAATGGGGATGAGTATGAAGGTTACGAAGGTAGGAAAAATGTCTTTAAGCATCCTGATGGCTGCATCGTTAATAGCAGGGTGCGGAGATGTCAAAACGGGTGATCAGGAAGGTACAACTGACCCAAAAATCGAAGCAGTCAGTTTTCTCTGGAACGGTAAATTCAGCAGTAAAATCCCAGAACTTAAGGGCTATGGTGATGTGGCAGCGTACAAAGAGATTCAGAAACGGACAGGTATCACGATTAATTTCCAGGAAAATGATACGGGCAATCTTTCCCAGTTCAATATTATGCTGGCATCAGGAACCTATCCCGACATTATATATGTTCCGAGCAACTACCCTGGAGGCGTAGCCAAGCTTATTGAAGACGGTGTCGCGATACCGCTGAATGATCTGATTGATCAATATGCCCCCAACTACAAGAAACTGCTTGATGAGAATCCGGAAATCAAAAAGCAGGTTATGCTGGATGACGGTACAATAGCCAAATTTCCGCAGGTCAATCTTGATCTTAGACGCAACGCATGGGCCGGAACGATGATACGTCAGGATTGGCTGGATCAGGTAGGTCTCCCGATGCCAAAGACCATTGATGAATGGTATACCGCATTAAAAGCTTTTAAAGAAAATGACATGAACGGAAACGGCGATAAGAATGACGAAATTCCGCTCGGTGATCAAAATGGAATGGGCAGCATTACATCATTCAGCACCGCATATGGTCTACTCGTTACCTTTCAGATGAATCCACAGACGGGTAAGATCACCTATGGTCCCTATGAACCCGCATTCAAAGATTATCTTGCTATGATGAATAAGTGGTACAAAGAAGGCCTGATTGATAGTGAATTCGCAGCTACCGACAAGAAAGGCTTTGAAGCGAAATTTTCAAATAATATTGTAGGCGCTTACGGGGGGACCATTTCCGGCATAAATACGTACAAAAACCAAATGGAAGCGGCTGTTCCCGATTTTAAACTGGTAGGTGTCTCACCTCCGGTTGGACCTGCAGGCCAATCGTTCAGTGCAGCGGAACAACTTGCGCAATACGTTCCTCTTGAAGGAGCAGTTGTCAGCTCACAGGCCAAAGATCCAGAGAAGGTGATGAAGTTGCTCGACTTCATGGTTAGTGAGGAAGGGAGTGACCTGCAGAACTGGGGCCTGGAAGGGGAGAGCTATGTTATAGAGAATGGAAAGAAAAAATTCACCGATGCTATATGGAACGACCCGAATTATGAAGCGCGAGTAGCTGTTTCGCGTTATGCCTATCCGACTTCAGGGATGGTTAAGGTGATGAGTTATGATGCCTGGGCTTCATTTGAATTGGAGCATCCGGAAGCCAAGGAGGCTAATGAAAGATGGTTCAATGCGGATCGCACACTGCTGCTGCCACCGCTCTTGTTCAGTGGAAGTGAAAGTCAGGAAATCAGCAGAATTATGAGTGAAGTGGATACTTATATGAAAGAAATGCTGTTAAAGTTCGTGATGGGTAACGAACCGCTGGAGAACTTCGACACATATAAGGATACGCTTCAAAAAATGAATATTGAAAAAGCGATCGAAATCTATCAAGTAGCTTATGATCGTTACCAACAAAGATAGAGTAGTCAATGCCTGACGAGGGAAATAACATTGGATCAAAAAAAGAATGAACTAAATAAACGATTCTTAATCCCTTTAGTTCTTGTATTTATTATTATAACCCTGTTCATCTTGCTGGTGTATTTTATTACAGCGACACAGATGACGTAGCTTATGCGGTTGATGTTTCACGCGCTTGATGCAATGCCAATGTTAAATTTAAGCGTTATTTATACTATGTAACTGAGGATATGTTTCGTTAAAACCACATGTCCAGTCAACCATTTGAGCTAGCACTGTCGGTTATAATTACGATCCTGGAAATACTTATGTTGTTTCGTTAATTCTTTGATTATGTGGAACAACATCTACACTTGCCGATTGAAATTGATGAAATTGATAGGTCAGCAATGAGTTATAATTAATTCTCATTTACAGCGCACGTTTAATGTAGTAACTATTGTGACTGTAACTCAGTATGTGGGATAGGACCGCATATGGTATCCGAGGATGATCACGGAGATTCAGTACCGCTGTTGTCCGCTAAGAAACCTTCTACCTCAAGTGATGCCAGCAGGGTGGAGCTACTAATTTGGCGAATCGGAGACTCCTGTTCGAAAATGTAGTAATCATTTTTGCTTAAACCTCGAGTGTATATGCCGAATGAAGCTAGTTTATTTCAATGTAATATGGAATGAATCGGTAAGGAGGTATCGTAGATGGTCAAAAGCATTCAGTTCAACTTTGCAGTTTCACCAAAGGGCGAGTATCGTTCCATTGTGCAAGAAGAGCAAGACAGCATTCCGCGTTATGACGACGTCAAAGGATACGGTTTCGTAGACAAAACATGCGCTCAGCCGCCAAGAGAGGTTCATGTTGAACAGATCGTTCCATCGCAGGAGGGATACACCATCAGCGAGGCCAGGTTTGTGAATCGGGAGGAAGCCGGAGAGAATGATTTTAATCATTTTGGCCTATGTTTTAGGGTGAAAGCCGGGCCGGGAGCCTACCGGGTGCAGGTACGTACTACCTCTAGTCTTGAGGATACAAGGATCGCGATTTCAGGTATGAATGCGGATGATCTGCTGAATGTAGATTACTGGGATGCTGCCAGGCTTGTACCCAACCGGACAAGGGTGTTCCAAGAACAAAATGTATGGAGTTACGACTATGTGAACGGACGCGAGTATATCGACATCGAAATCGAACCCCGCCGATTACAAAGTCCTGTTGGCATCGCCGAGCTAGTATTGACGCCTATACCCGTATATCTGCGATCTGAGAGCAAGCGGCCAACGTTGTTTACGTTGGGGGACTCCACGGTGAAATCCTACATTTTCATGGAAGCCCCGATGAGCGGCTGGGGACAGGTGTTCGATGATTTGTTTGATTCGAGGCAAGTGAGCGTAATCAATTATGCCATGGGTGGACGCTCTTTCAAGAGCGCATATACAGAAGGGCGCTTCAACGATATTTTGCTTACGGGGTATGCAGGGGATGTGGTGCTAATCCAATTCGGCCACAATGACGAATCACATGATGAAGACCATCGTTTCGGAAGAGGCGCGACTGAGGAGATGTACCGCACATATATTCGCGAGTTTTACATCCCTGCGATTCGGTCAAGACAGATGATCCCGATGCTGGTAACACCGATGGCCAGGGTGGATGGCGAGGCTCCCCCGGACATGTTTATAGGGATTCTTTCCGCGTGCGAAAATTTCCAGTCATTATGCGTGAATTGGCAGAAGAGTTGAATGTGCCACTGATTGATCTAAACCGCGAGAGCTTGCGATATTATAATGAGATCGGGATCGAGGGTACTACAGCGGTCTTCATGTCCATCGAGGCAGGGGAGACGCCGGCCAAAACGAATGATGGCAGCTTTGCGAATGGTCATCCTGCATGTAAGATCGACGGTACACATTTCAAAGAAAGTCTCTCCAAGCCTTTTGCCCGTATCGTGGCCACATGTCTTGTACAGCTTGGCGAACAGGGTGAATTGGATGCAGCCCGAGTGGCTTCATGGTTGAAGCCAGAAGTGCAAGCGGCGATCCGGGAGCAGGATTGGTCAGCCATCTATCCAGAGAAGGCTGCCGACACGATGACAGGCCGGGGGCGTATTACCGGAATCAGATCGAGAAGCTGGTACAGCTGGGCATCTTGGGACTGGATGAACAATCTTTTTTTCATCCAGAAGCGATCATGAGCGTCGGTGAATTTAGGCTCGCCTTGTCCCGATTGTTGAATCTCGACCCAGATGAAATAAAGCAGAACTTGGCGGAAGGGACACTGTCCAGAGAGCTTATGGGCAGTATGTTGCAAGATGCTTTTGATGCTAAGTTTAGTATGGACGCACTCCCGGCTTACATGACAGATTATAACGGAGAGGCCATCATTCCAGAGCTCCCCGAATATGACCCTCATCTGGCTCCGGATCAACGGGGACTGATGTATTATCCGCTAGTTTCATTCGAACAGCTCCAAGACACAGTTGACATTCATCCGGTTCTATACAATAAAGTGAAGAAAGCATATACGCTGGGCTTGTTGCGCTCCGAGAAGGGCATCGAACGAGGGCAAGTGCGAAACGGTTATGAACTTGAACCCAAGGCATGGGTAACCCGGGAGAAAGCCGCCAAATCATTATATTATATGTGGGTGCTGTATCACCCGATTGAAGTGGAGAACGATCTGTCAGTGTTGAAAGCCGAGTCGGTGCATCCGGTCGAGTAATAAACAAGGTGGATTTGAAATACAACAATCAAGAAAGGAGCGACTTTCTGGGCATGATACCTCGGGAGGTCCATCCTTTTTTTTATATTTGGTTGGTGATTCACAATCCCAGGAACCAAGGCTAATTATTTATTTATGGTGAGGTGAGGTATAATGCTAATATATTCGCTGTTTGTCGAGGGACAAGAACATTGTTCCATCCAAAGTCGCTATTTTAGCGGTTTTTTTTGTTTTAAGGAACCAAGTTCTTGTCCCGAGATGAGGACAAGAACATTGTGTCATTTCGGATTAGCTAGTTATCTAAAAAGTTCTAAGTGGAACTATTGTGGCGGGATAAAAGCATATGAATATAAGACTTCACTTGAATAACGATTTTTTGTTTCAGGAACTAGGTTTTTTCGACCAAAGGCAAAGAACTAGTTCATTGTTGAAAAGGTTAAGAATATGGTACCAATATTGATAAAATTCTTTATCGGTTTCATTAAGCTAACGGGCAGGTTAGTTTCAACTTAGGTACTGGCTAGTATATAATTAGTAAAACCATGTTGCCTGGAGGAAAAAATGAAAGAAGATAAAGAAAAGGTCTATTATGAACGAGGAACGGTTGAACTACGAGAGAAAAGCATACGGGCCCAAAAGCTTGTGAAGGCTTATAATGACTGCGATCCGGAAGATGGACAAGAGAAAGAACGATTGATTCGAGAACTATTTGGCAGCGTATGTGAAGGTTTTAGCATTGATCATAATTTTCATTGTGATTTGGGTTATAACATTCATGTTGGTCGTAACTTCTATGCCGGGTACAATTGCACCATATTGGATATGGCGGAGGTTCATATCGGTGATGATTGCATGATCGCACCTAATGTCGGCATTTACACGGCAGGTCATAATGTCAACCCCAAGGACCGAAATAAATCTGGTTACAGTATTCCTATAACGATAGGAAATAATGTTTGGATTGGAGGGCACTGTGCAGTTCTTCCAGGTGTTTCAATAGGTAATAATTCCATTGTGGCTGCTGGTTCAGTTGTAACAAAAGATGTGCCAGCAAACACGATAGTCGCGGGTAATCCAGCCAAGGTGATCAAGCAAATTACAGAATGATAAAGGGCTTTACAGATTCGATTAAACTAACGGGAGATATTAGCTTAATCAACATGATCAACTGCGGTTTACAACTAACGGATGACAATAGGGATCGTTGCAGAAATGCTAACGATCCTTTTTTGTATACCTTTACGGACATCAAAAATTAGTGGAGAGATGTTGAGGCGATAGACAAAGGAATCCGCTTGTAGCTGTCGAGGGACAAGATGTCGAGGGATAAGATGTCGAGGGATAAGAACATATTCCCATTGAAGTCGCTTTTTAGTTTCAAAAGACGTTCCGTCATGTCGAGGGACAAGAACATAGTCCCATTGAAGTCGCTATTTTAGCGGCTTTTTTATTTTATCGGTACAAGTTCTTGTCCCGAGCCAAGGAATCATCCTGGCGGCTTACGCATCAAGAGATTGAAATAAACGTGGAGATCCCTCTAATGCGACTGCTGAAATTTTTTTACCTCATGCACAATTATCCAGCGTGTATGAAGGTGCGGAGTTAATGGTAGAGAGCGACATACATTCCTATGAGGAGACGACGGAAGGAATTCGAGTACATGTTGGCTCAGGTTCTTATCATTTTAAATATCCGAATCCGTTAGGATTAACGTTGACGTTCACCGAAAACTCCAGGTTGATCGATATCCTCGATCATCAAGAGTCGGCAGATATCCTTAAAAAGCATGCACCATGGATTACCAGACCACCCGGTATCTTTGAAATGAAAGCCCAGCGTTTAAGCGAACTGGTTGATGTTCCTGAGGCTGAACTTACTAGAGAGTTGATTCATGTTATTCTGGAGGAACTGAATCAGAAGGAAAAAGAGCCAGCATAATGTATGGTCAGGTTTCAGCTTTCTGTTTTATGAGTTCTTTTCAAAGCATGATAGACCAGTTCGTTCTATTTCTAGTATAATCAGCAATTAGTATTTTTATTTGATGAGGGGAACGTTAGCGATTTTGATTATCAAAAGCTATACCTGAAGAATACTAAGTAACCAATAATAAAGAAAACCAATGAGTTAACAGACTGCTGACTCATTGGTTTTTTTATAAACTATTCAGTATGATATATATTGAATTTCGTCATATTTTTTACAATAGTTAGCTCAATTGAATTTGAAGTATTGTCTCTGTTGTCGAAATACCCTGAATAACTTTTACATTCTTCACCTTATCCTGACCGTTTGGAACAATTACTGGTGTAATAGCAGAACAGCCGGCATCCTTAATGGCATCTATGTCGAACTCGAGTAGCAATTGTCCTTTTGTAATCAAATCCCCGTTTCAACGTGAGTGGTAAATCCCTCTCCTTTGAGAGACACCGTATTTATCCCAACATGAACGAGAATTTGTACACCGTATTCATCTTCTAGAATAAGGGCGTGTTTACTCTTATTAATTATATGAGCGATTTTGCCATTGAATGGAGAGAAAACCTTGCCGATTTCAGGTTGAATAGCTACACCTAATCCCATCACGCCGCTTGAAAAGGCTTCATCCTCTACTTGCTCCAGAGGGACAATAATCCCCTTAAGAGGTAAAGGGATTTCTATATATTTCAGTTTTTTTTGAAGCCAAACATATTGTTATGCCTCCTAAAATTAATTCTTATTACTGTACTTTTCTTCCTATTTTGTATCCGGTTAAATAGGAAATAATAAACCCAATTACAAAAGTAGCTAAGACCGAGACAACCATTAAGAATAAGTTCATTAATCCGCCTTTTGGATCTGCGTATACTGGTAAGGATGTAACACCAGGCATAACAAATGCAAAACACTTGACTCCGAAAATTACTGTCAATGATCCACCAATACCAGAGGCGACCATAGCGCTTACAAACGGGGTCTTATGAACAAAGTTTACCGTATACATTGCTGGTTCAGAAATACCTAGAAACGCTGAGAAGCTCGTTGAAAGGGCTGCCGAACGGACCTTCTTGTCTTTCATCCTTAATGCTGCACCAAGGGCAGCTCCAGATTCAGCCATATTATGAACGAATGAAATCGGTAACAAATAATCGTATCCCAATGATGATATGTTTTGAATTTGTATTGGTGATGTAGATTGATGCATACCAGTTAAAACAATAAGAGGTGTGAGGAATCCTAAAAGGAAACCAGCAAATATGCCAAAGGTATCAAAAAGCCAGACAATCCCGTCAGCAAGATAAATACCTCCATAAGCACCAATAGGAGCAATAATAAAAAGCGCAATTGGTACGGCCACAATTAGAGTAACCGAAGGTACTACCACCATTTTCAATACACTTGGGGTAAATTTATCGACCGCGCGATAGATAAGTGCCATTAAACCAACGCCAAGGATTACAGGAAAAACAGAATTTGCATAGTTGAAAACAGGGATAGTCAAGTTGAATAAACTGAAGGTTATGTCTTCATTGGTTAGTGCGTCAACAAAACTTGGATATAATAGTGCACCAGCCATGCAGATTCCCAAGTAGTCATTTACTTTAAACTTTCTCGCGGATGAAACCGCTAACAAGAATGGGAGAAAGTAAAATGGAATATCAGAGATTAGATTAAATAAAGCTAGCGTTGAACTGCTCTCGCTAACCCATCCCAAACTAAGAATAATAGCTATTATTCCTTTGAGAATCCCACCTGCAACAAGTGCAGGTAGGATAGGGGCGAAGATGCCAGAAATTACATCTAAAACGGCATTCAAAGATATTTTTCGTTTTTGAGGCTTACTAATTTGGGGCTCGGCATTTTGATCAGAAAGATTTTCAGATTTTAAGATATGGTCTACTTCGTTAAATACCTGTTCAACGTTTGTTCCAATAATTACCTGATACTGTCCATTTTGAACTGCAGTACCCATTACACCAGGAACTGATTTGATCTCATCCATAACTGTTTTGCTATCATCTTTTACGTTGAACCGCAATCTAGTAACACAATGCAGATGTGTTGTAATATTCTCTCGACCACCGAGCAGTTTGATAACTTGCTGTGCCGTTTCTTTGTTGTTCATATAATTTCCTTCTTTCGAAAGGGATTATTCCAGATCTTCACCATTGCTTGCAATGCATTTTTGATACCAGTAGAAGGAATCCTTCTTGTATCGTTTCCCGGAACCATTTCCACCATTATCGAGGTCAACATAAATCGTACCATAACGTTTGTCCATAGTAAGAGGACCACAGGAGACGATATCAATAATTCCCCATGCAGTAAATGCTAGAAGCTCAACTCCATCAATGATGGCTTCTTTCATTTCTGTAACATGTTTTCTCATATATTCGATTCTATATGAGTCATGGACTTCTCCATTTTCAGTAAGGGTATCGTAAGCACCGAGACCATTTTCAGCAATAATAACTGGCAATTGGTATCTATCGTATACCTGATTTAATGTAAATCGGAGGCCAATTGAATCAATTTGCCATCCCCATTCGCTAGCTTCCAGGTAAGGATTCTTCTTACCGATAACTAAGTTTCCGGCTGTTTGCTCCCATCCTTCAACATTAGTGGATACTTGTGAGAAATAGTAAGAGAAGGATACAAAACCAACAGTTCCGTCTTTTAAGAGTTCAAGATCCCCGTCTTCCATCATAATGTTAACATTGATTTGTTTGAAATAGCGATCAATGTATTTAGGATATTCTCCTCTTGCCATAACATCCAGGTAGAACCAGTTGGAGTATTGGTCATCCAAAATAGCTTGCATGTTATCCTCAGGCTTACATGTTGCAGGGTAAGTGGTAAATCTGGCAATCATAGCACCAATTTTTTTTCCTGGTACCATCTTCCGACCCAATTGTACAGCTTTAGCACTACATAAAAACTGATGGTGCAAACTTTGGAAGATGGCCTGATCCAGATGCTCTTCGTTGCCTGGGATCAAGCAAACTCCATCCCATGGAGAGAATTTAGCTGCGTTGATTTCATTAAATGGTAACCAGAAGTCAACAAGCTCACCAAGTCTTTCATACAGAACGGTTACATATTTTTCGAAGAATGTAATGAGTTCACGGTTCTTCCAACCACCATATTTAAGAACGAGGTTTACTGGAATATCGTAATGAATCATGGTTGCAAAAACTTTCATGTTGTTCTTCTTGCATTCTGAAAACAGGTCAATATAAAATTGAATTCCTTCTTCATTGGGAACTGCATCATCGCCATTTGGGAAGATTCGTGACCAGCTAATGGAGGTTCTGAAAATTTTCAGACCCATTTCTCCCATAAGTTTCAGATCTTCTTTGTAGTTATTGTAAAAGTTAATTCCACGTCGTAAAGGATAGAACTCGGTTGAGTCATCTTGCAGTGCTGCGTTAAATTCTTCAAGAGTGAACGGGCGATTGTGATGCTTATCTGCAATCTCCTTAGCTGTCCATTTTGGGTTTAAATACCGCGTATCTTGTGTGGAAACTCCTTTTCCTCCTTCATTAAATCCTCCATCTGCCTGAGAACAAGCAATGGCTCCTCCCCAAAGGAAATCTTTGTTATATCCAGTACGCTCCACGTGTATCTCTCCCTTTCATTTCATTTGTTTACATGGCTATCATACAAAATAAAGCGCTTTAAAATAACGGCAATTATGATACAATTTATTATCATATTCAATATAAAACGGGAGGAGAAAAGAATGGATCTCCAAGAACTTTATAAAGAAATTTACAGGGTTTCATCTGGTGAAAGATGGCATCTAGAAAATCCCGGGCGGTTCAGCCCCTTCTATGATAAGTTAAAAAAAGAGTGTTATAACGATCAGCTATGCTACTGTTTTGATTTTGTTAATACTTTAAAAGAAAATTCGGTAGGTATTGTAAGAGAGTCAAGATTTACTGAGATTCCTCTGCATTATCACAAGGATATGGAACTCAGTATTGTTTATTCTGGAGAATGCACCTTTAATATTCAGGGAATGAACTCAAACTGACTGCAGGAGATTTATGCATAATCGACACAGACGTCATGCACAGCGCCAAGTTTAAAGGTGAGAATGATATTGTATTTAATGTCATTTTCCGTAAATCATTCTTTAGTTCAAATTTCTTGTCTCAGATAGCTGATAAAGGGATCCTGGGGGATTTCTTTTTAAATGCAATCATCGACAATAGATCACACGATAATTATCTAGTTTTTCAAACTCAAGATAATCCCAAGTTTCTTTCTATCGTAAACTTGTTATTATTTGAGTATTATTGGCCTTCTACCTGTCATACAAGTCTCGTGGAGCACTATTTATCTATTCTGTTTTTAGAATTAATTAATACTCTTCATCAGTATACAGAGAGTAATTATCTAATTGATGATAATCAAAAGAACATGATGAAAATTTTAAACTATATCGAAGGAAACTTCTCAAACTGTTCTTTAGAAGATCTGACTAAGCATACCCATTTTTCAACAAGTTATATCTTTAAATTGCTTAAGTCCATGACAGGAAGTAGCTTTTCTACATTGAAACTTCAACAGCAATTGAAACGAGCTGAATTCTTACTAGTTAACACATCGCTGCCAATTAGCGAGATTATTGAGCAAATTGGACTTAAGAATCCTACCTATTTTTATAATAAATTTAAAGAGGTTTATAATAAAACACCGTCCGAATACAGAAAAATATATGCACGTATAACATAACTACAAAGGACGGATTGTCAAGCAAGTGCGACAGTTCCTCTGAAAAAGATTCGTGAGATGTTCCGATTTTTGATTGCCGTGGCATCAAAAGCCTCTCGAATCGTTTTAAGCTTGAACACTTCGGGTATGATGGACATGCTTCAGGTCGAAACATGGTTGGCTTTAGTAGTGATTCTGAAAGCGACAGACACTATCACCGTGCATTGGTTTTCGTACCTGGATCGAAGTGGCTACACGTATTACATGTCAATTCGTTGCAATCCAAAGAACCAGGCGCGACTCGGAATGGTCAGCTTACTGCTGACGATGGTACGTCAATTAGAGGAATTCGAAAAGCAAATGGAAGATGTAGCCGTGAGTCTGCCTGACGTGGAACTCGTAAAAAGTATTCCTGGGATTGGAATAAAGCAGGCGGCAGTCATTGTAGCTTAAATGGGCGATGTCAGGCAGTTTAGCGATTCAAAGCAACTCTAGCGTTTGCAGGTCTTGACCCTGGCATTTTTAGTTCAGGGAAGTTTACAGCGACAAGCACACGAATAACGAAACGTGGCTTAAAGATAAAGAGGATAAGACGTTCTTTCTACGTCCAAGGGATTCCAGAGTTCTTTTTATAAGAGATGTTAAATAAATTTTGAAAAAGTAGCATGATACAGAAGGGAAGATTCACTCAAGACTAAGAAATACTAAATATCTGTCGCGGGACAAGAATATTGTTCCATTCAAAGTCGCTACTATTGCGGCTTTTTTGTTTTAAGGAACCAAGTTTTTGTCACAAGTTGAGGACAATATCAAAATGCAGGTACTAGAACACTTTATACGATTTCTTGAAACAATATAGATATGATAGGGAAAGTACAGATGCCGATACTTAATAGTAAGTAGAGGTAATGATACGCTTGATCTCGGTAAGGGAGGGCAATTAAATTAAAAATCCGTTTAGAATCAATCATTGAAATTTAATGCTACAGTGGCCACTTTTATTGATTTTGACATATGTACAAAATACGAGTTTTGTGAAACAGTATTAAACAATGAAGCACGCTTGGAGTGTGTTTTTGTTTCTTCGTTCTTCAATTACTGATTGATCGACTTCTGATATTTTCTTTCATTGATGCATAATTCGTTGTCATTTCATAAGTTCTTCTCAATTTATCCAAATCACTTAAACTTAACTTGCTATAGGTTTACTAATTAGTTTTTAGACCGGTTAATACTTTCATGCATTTTATTGTAATTCCTTGATATTATTACTTCTTCAATCCACAATCAGTTTTTTTACAATATCGATCGGCATCGGCATCCATTAAATCTGAAATTTCGGTCGTAATATATGGATAAATGTGTCTATCGGCATATATAACCCTCGTGATTCTTCTCATTTTGTATGGTTAAATATGCTAATGGTATTCCATACATATACTTTCTTATATTTCACCTTATGTTATACGTACTTATTCAACTTTCTTATATAGTAATTTGCAACCTCCCTTCTACGTAACTATCTTAACTTAAAGGATTTTTATGCCACTTATCATTGCCTGTTATTCTATCCACAATGTGATACGCTTCCCACACAGCAGCGATTTCTAAGCCTTTGCATTCCTGCTGACTCGAATGTCGCATTTCACCCTTATGGTACAACGAATATTCACCTGACAACTGGTCGATGACGCACATCGGAGGTGGCCAGGCTTCTTCTTCGTTTGCAAACGGACGGTGATCAACGACAGGCCATTGACCTGACTTTAACACATCATCATACACACCTATTACAAATTGATAATCCTCTTCCTGGGGTGTATCTTCATAGGAACTCCCAATGTAACTATAAATAGCTATACATGTATCCTTGAACCTTCTGCCAAAAGCAACTTTGCCGTTAGGCAAATCAATGGCATACACCTCTCCAAGTTTTATTCTCCTACGTTTTATACTTTTCATCATTCGATCCCCCTTTCTATAGCGTTAATAAGAAATTCCCACACGAGACTTGATATACGAATGATCCGTGATCTGCTTGTAAGCGAATTCTGTTGTATCCATAACAGATATTTCAACGCCGCCTTCAGGCAAAACATCCCGCTCAACCCGATACGTACCGATACGTTCTCCATCTGGTAAATATGTAGGACAGACGATCGTCCAGTCCAGTTTAGATTGTTGAAGCAATGTATATACACGATGATGTTCCTCTGCTGCACGAGTTGATTTCCGTTTAGATTCACTAGATTGATATCGTAGAAGATCCGGAGAGATCCTACTTTGCAGAATACCAGCGGTTCCGATCGTTATGATACGTTGAATGCCTTCAATATACATAGCTTCAATGAGGAGTGGCATACTCTCAGACAGCGTGGTTGTTCCATCTGTGTTCAATGCACTAATCACGACGTCTGTCCCCTTGATGACATGTGCAAGATCCTCTTGATTTAGTGCATTACCAGGAACCATAGTTAGATTACGATCTTCAAGCTTCAACTTATCTGGGCTCCGAACCAATGCAGTGACATGGTGTCCATCCATAAGCGCTAGATCAACGATATGCCTTCCTACTCGCCCAGTTGCCCCAAGAATTACAATGTGCATAAGAAAAACCTCCTGAATTCTGACTATTTGACTAGATGCTAATGCAAAATAACTAATATCGATTCTATTGGGCAACTTATAAATAATCATTACTATAAAATAAAGCCGATTCCTGGACGGAATCGACCCTGTACATCATCGAACATAGATATGCAATTGACGATATTAAAGTGTAATGATAATTGGACCTTGTTTTGTAAGGATAATGGTATGCTCCATTTGAGCGACATGACTTTTCTCTGTTGCAAATGTCCAGCCATCTTGCTTCTGGAATACTTCTTCTTCCAAGGTAGAGACAAACGGTTCAAATGCGATAACCATACCTTCTTTTAACAACTCATCATCCGAAGTATCGTTATAGTTATAAATGTGGTCAGGAGCTTCATGTATTGTACGTCCAATTCCGTGTCCTGTGAGGTTTTTGATAACCGTTAGGTCATTCTGCCTTGCCGTTTGGAATACAGCTTTACCGATCCCGCTTTTTTTGGAACCCGGTTTTGCTTTTTTCAGACCAGCTTCGAATGCCAGTTTAGCCACTTCACAGACCTTAGTACGTACATCATCCCCTTCACCTACGACAAAAGAAATCCCTGTATCTGCAAAATAACCATTTTTCGATCCAGATACATCAATGTTCACGAGATCTCCTTCTTGAATTACACGTTCTCCGGGAATACCATGAGCTACTTCTTCATTAACGCTGATACACGTAAATCCAGGGAAATCATACTCACTTTTCGGAGCGGAAATGGCGCCTTCTTTTTCAAATAGCTCACCCGCAAGATCATCAAGCTCTTTTGTTGTAATGCCAGGAACGGTTTTTTGTACTAATTCATCACGAATCATCGCTACGATCTTACCAATTGCCTTCAATCCATTAAAATCTTCTTCTGTTTTTGCAATCATTATTCAGACCTCACTATCTTTTATCATCGATTCATCATTATATGTTATTGGCTTAACTCAGGTAATGTCACCCAAACACCGCATTACACCATCATATCTAAAGGGGCACTGCTTCGCAACTTTTTTATCAATGGTTATGTGTTATTCCTCGCTATTTTTTCTTTGATTTTTTAATTGTTCCATCGTCTTTGATGACATAAATAAAATTAGCGTCCTCCGCTCCCCCGATCTCGTCCGTCACGATGAACGTCGCTGCATCCGCTGCCCGCTGTACGCTACCAGTGATGAAGCAAAATACGTTGTGCTCGTCTTTCCCCCAATAACGATTGAACGCTTGGAAAGTCTCACCATGGATTCCCTTCACTGTACGCCGACCATTAGCATTGTATAGCCCATGCTTGTCGTAAGCCCAGCTCTCTACCCTTGATTAAACAAAAAAGTAAAGCTAGCACGGTCAAGCTTCTTAGCCAAGCTTCCCCACTGATATACGTGATCTTGATCGACTGTCCAGCTTCCATTGTCTGACAAGATCGTGAAGCTCTTCGCGTCAGCGCCAGGCATTGGTTCGAGAATATAATCCGGATGACCAAACGGTCTACTTGTTCGAACGAACTGTGCGTGGTACACATGATTTTTATCTTTCGAAAGCCCCAATGACCCCGATGGTAACAAACATTGAAATGTGTCACGATCGGCTCCAACGACAGCATATCCATTATAGAAAATGTTCTGAGCATCTCTCCCAAACAAACCGCCTAGCGCTTCGAATGTTTGTGGGTCAGCATCGCTAACTTTTCTCCAAGTACAGTAGACTCCTGCCGCATCATGACCATACTGATCATCTAACACTTCGAACGATGCCGAATCTGCACCGCGTACCAGATTATATATTTGCCGAGTTTCATTCCGACTCCGACCAGAACCACCAATCTCCTCACAATAAAAGACTGCTTGATCTGTCCTGTACCAATTGCCTTGTATCTGTTCTGCTCCATGTTCTGATTCGTTATAGTCGGGTTGCCACCACCCATGTACATGCGGATAAATTTCCTGTAGCCAAGCGAGCAATTCACCTCTACTGCCATTAGCGTAGGATAACGAATGATATAAATGCAGCACATGATCCTTATCAGTACAGTAATCCATGTGAGCCACGGCGGTATCGACATCAATATCATCCCACGTATGAAACCGATCTCCGCTCTTTACATACAGTCGATGCTTGTCTTTCGCAAAATAAGGCGAGCCTGGCAGTAATTCGAAGCTTGCCGCATTCGATTCGGGGATTAGCTTGTCCTCCAGATAAACATGCTTGGCGTCTAACCCGTAATCATCGCCCAGTACCTGGAATTGTTCCACATCTCTAGTTACCAAAGTTGCTTTCGTCTTGCGGCCGTCAAACCACCACACACCCTGAACATCACGTAGATAGCCAAATGGGATCCATCCTCGATAGAAACTATGAATGATGGAGAAGCCTTCACTCGTGATCCCGCCCTTAATCGGTGTAGGCTCCCCCTCTTCTTGCTTCAACAAAACACGGTTCGCTTCGGTTACAAACAAGTTGCTCGTCATCTTCAACCTCCCATAGAAAAACTGGTTATTATTCTCATTTTATACCTGGTTGTAATTGTTCGGCAAACGGTATAGCTAGAGAAGCAAAAAAAGTAAAACCATTTATCGTAAAATGAATGACTTGGATTTGTTTTGGGCATCTTAACCAAATTAAACATGTTGTAAAGGGAGGTGAACCACATCAATACGATTAACGAATGGCTCAGACATGTTGCACATAATTACGTTTTAATCGTCGTTGCCGCAATACTCTTTTTTGTTGTCAAAGCAATCATTGGTTTTGTTACATACAAGCACTATGACAAAAAATTAAAACTCCTAACGGATAAGGTCGACCGCCTACTTCAAGAGAATAAGCGAAATTAAGTCATTAACATTTGCATTTGAGATGATCATTGAGATCATTGAAAATCGTCATTAATAAGGGGGATTTGCATGCTAGTTAATATTATTGTGGGATTTGTTATCCCTGTTATTATAGGTGGGTGGATATTAAGGCGACAATTTAAAATAATTTTCGTTTATTATCCGCTCGGGATAGCCACTTCAGCATGCATTAACAGCGTAGGCTTTAATTTTTTCTGGAACATCCTTCCCAACACGAGGAACCAATCCTATGCAGCTCTTCCGATGGACTTAGGCATCTATCCGATGGCCGGTTGTCTAATGATGTACTATATTCTTGTACATAAGAAAAAGCCTTGGCCGTCGATCCTTGTGGCAGCAGCTACCCTAACATTAATTGAATGGATCGCCAAGATCATGGGGCACGTTGTTTATTTTAATGGGTGGAATATCTTTTGGACGTTCTGCTCTTATTTTCTGCCGTTTGTACTCGCATATGCCTATAGCAAAGTGTTTGCACATCTCTTTTTGAAGTAAAGGTTACAGATAAAACTCTTGTCCTGTACAGACTGGGACTTAGCCAAACAAATAATCAATCCCTTCATGATTAACCCTCATAGGCATTCGTGCATATCGTAACCCATATTAAGTTTTTGGGGAGGTTTCTTATGTATACGGCATATCCGGCGCACTATTATTACAGGCAAGGCTTTACACCCATCTGGGCAACATCTGCGAATGAAGCTCTTGCATTAATGAAGATGGCAGTTCAAGGGGAAAAAAGTGATGAGTTATTTTATGATGCTCTCATCAAGCTTGCTCCCAATGCGAACCAGGCTATGATTATTACGAGCATTCGAAATGATGAACGTGCACATAATCAGATGTTTAGAGAAATGTATAAAGATTTAACGGGTCAGGACATTGGTCAGGAGAGTCAGGCCACGGCTGAACCGGTTGATTCTTATCTGAGTGGTCTGCAGACTGCTTTTCAAGGGAATTAAGCGCTGTTGAGAGATATCGAAAAATATGGTTTGGTCTGCCTTATGGAATTTACAAGGATACAGTATGGGGAATTATACTCGATGAACAAAAACATGCCGATAAATACAACAATTTAATAACATACAACTTACCGAGATAAGGATTTCCAGCATGATGTAATCAAAGATATGAAAAAGAAGAGAAGCCCCTTAGGCTACGTTATTCCTTCCTCGGGGCTTGAATGTGATATTATTCCTCCTCCGCCTCAGCTTCGGATGGGTTAGACTGAGGAGCCATTAGACCCTGCACCGCACCCATAAATGGCTGGATGGATTTGATCATGCCGTAGCCCATTTTCACGACTGGCACGAAGCGTTGAATCATACCGAACAGACGCATACCTCCGCCTAGCATACTCCCAGCCGAAGTCGCTCCTCCTAACCCACCCATTAGTGAACCCATCATTGGCATGAAGGATGAGACCTGCGCGTTTGAAGTAGTGCGCGTATAGTTGGAAGCCTTGCCTGTGCTGTTTACCCGTTTACGGCGGTTGTTAGAACGAACACCCTTACCATTACTGCGATTAACTTTGCTACGCTTGGCGGAATGGGATTTCCCGTCGGTTGCCCCAGTGTGCGATATCTTGCCTCCCCCGGCAATCACCACGCCTCCATGTTTCACATCCCTAATGTAGCCAATATACGTTTCACCATTATGGAGAGTCACACATACAGGACGATCTTTATATCGCTCTGCCTTTACGCGTATTGTATTTGGTTTAGCCATGCATTTTCACCTCGCTCCACTGAACTTACTTCAGTTTACGCGTTGGGTGGACGACTTGCCTGTGCGAATGGGACGGATTTACATATGGAAAGCCTTCCAGAACTCGCCTTCGGTATTGATGATATCTTTGATCTGGGTAAACGGAATGTTGAAGGTTGGGAATCCAGCGGCATAAGGTGCAATCTCATAAGGTGCAAAATACAGATGCAGTGCATCTGCTGTCACAAAGAACGGCTGATCTGGGCTAATGCCCTCATACGTATCAGGAAACACATACGAATATTGTGGATCATTCTTGATCTGATCAGCTACAATTCGACTTAGAACCTTGACGTAGTCACTGTTTGTTTTAAATAAGTCTTTGAGCTCATACATACGTCCATTCGTTAGATTAATAATGGCGTATATCATCGTAGGCATGCCATGTGCCGCACCAAACGGATAGTTGTACCCTGTGAGCTGTAATTGAAGTAACTGCTGCTTGTAGAAGGTAATGTCAAAGTCGCCCGTATAGGAATAATCTAACTTCTGATCCGCAGGAATAGGCTTAACCTGTGATAAGGATTTTAGTTTGGCATTCACCCCAAGCTGTGCGGCTTGATCTGCCATCCCTTCAACTTGCGGATAATAAACTAAATAATCCGGGTTAGGCTTATACTTTTCCTCACGCACACGGTACGGTGGATGGAGCGGCACGATCGTATTTTGTTTCCATATCACCTGTCCGCTTCGATTCACATAGGATAAACGTTGGTCGACAAATGCTTTGATCAAATTCGGAGCTACAACCTCAAGCGTACCCGAGCCTTCCACCTGAGGATATCCTGGAGCGGGCTGACCACTGCGATCTAGCAAATAGGTGCGTTTGCCATCTGACGCGGAAAGTAATCCCTGTTTAAACTGTCCCACATCCCGATACGTGAATGGCGAGAGTAACTTCCCAGATTCATCCGCGATTGCATACAAGGAACCAATGTAAGGCTGTTCGGGATCAATCGCTTGACCAAGCGCAAATCGCTGCTCTCCCAGCTCTCGAATATCGTTATAGGTTGGCTGAATGACGAATTGCCCTTGCCGAGTAATTACACCATAAGTTGATTTGTAGTCCGCTGAGGTGTTAACAATGGCAAGCCCGTTATGAAACGGAAGTGCTGTGCTGAACTGGGGCTGAATGATAATATTGCCACGTTCATCGATATATCCATATTTGCCTGCTGTCTCCTTCTGGAATGCAAGCATTCCGTCGCCTAGTGGGCCGACATACGGGTAAGGATACGTTGCGAGTCTGTTACCGTTGAGGTCAATTAACGCATACTCATTCTCCTTAATCTGCACGACGGCCTTCCCTTGCTGAAAATCATAGGCTGACTGGAACTGTGCCTTAATGGCCTCTTGACCTGATTGATCTAGATAACCATATTTGCTGGTTCCACCGCCTGTGCTGCTGTCCGTATCGTAAAATAAAGCACGACCATCAGATAGATCCGCAATAAATGGATAGGCTCGTCGGGTCAAGACATGTCCTTGTTCATCAATCATTTTGAAACCTTGGGCATCGATAACGATCGCTCGACCTTCCACATACGAATTAATACTATCGTAAAGTGGCTGAACGACAAATTGTCCATTCAAATTAATGACGCCAGCTTTCCCATTTTGCACGACAACGGCCAGACCGTTCGGTTGAAAATCACGCGCATCGTCTAGTACAGGCTCCAATCGAATATGACCTTGTTCATCCATGTACCCCCACCGAGTCCCATGTACGGTTCTAACGGAAACGGGATATAACCACGTGACCTCGCGCGCATGACTGCCACTTTCCATGGCTTGCTTAATGCTTTTCTCAAGAGCAAGTAATGCCTCTTTGGATGGATAGGGGTCAGTGAAGCTTAATGCTTTCTGGACAGAAGCCAGTGCAGCTGGGAACATGCCTGCCTTATATTGTGCGTCTGCGAGATAACTCCAGTAGAAAATATAGTCTGGATAATGCTGCGTCAGCTTCTCATAATATTGCACCACTTTGGGGAAATAGTAGGGATAGACGTCCGGTGCAGATACCCACTTCCCATTTTGCCAGCGGATGATATCTACCCGGTAAGCTTCGCCTGTATCATGAATCCATAGTGCAATTTCTACTTTGCCATCTCGTCCATGCTGTCCTGGCATATCAATAATCTCTGCATGGCTAAATACGACATCTTCTGGTGATAGATCCTTTAAGCCAGAATCCGTCCAATCGTATACAGCCAGCTTCGACCAGATTGCACCTAGCTGCCACCCTACAATAAGATTATTTCTAGAGGTAGATGTAACTGGCGCAGCCGTGAGTAACGTAACCCGATATCCCAGTCCTTTGGTAAGCGACATCTTGATCCATTGACCGTTATAAAACTTCAGAACGAGTAGGTATAGTTCACCATTCAACTGATAGACTGTAGCAATTTCTGGGATACCATCTCCCGTCAGGTCAGCAGCATAAATGGCGGGATGTTTCACCGGTTTATCAATTGTGACGACTGTTGCACCAGCCGGGATATGTTGATGGACAATCTGAACAAGTAGCGGCTCGCTTATAGACATTTTGGTTCCTCCCTTATGACCGCATTCGCCTAATGGTATGCGTCATCTACAGGGATATGACATGAAATTCACTTCCATAACTTACTTCCACGTTTACATAGACGATGAGGAACAAGCTTGATCAACTTATGATACGACTACACATTCTTCTCTGTTTATTCTTCTTCTTCATTTAGATTCATCATTCATCTTGCAGAGGTACCTTCTGTCCATTGATAAGCAGATGAGTCACATCATGCACCGGGATTGTTGATGGGATATCCACTTGAGGAGATCCTGATCCAGACTAATAAAACCGGAGACGGCATTAAGTCGCGAACCGTCTTTTAGATAAATCTCCATACGCAGATCATTCAGTGGAATCTTCTCTAGTTTCTCTCCTGTAAGAGTAACTCCGATGGTAGAAAGTTGAATAGAGATCGGAACTTGTGAACCGTCTGGATCAGAAAGCTGGATAGCTCCCACTTTGCGTACAGCATCCTTTTTGAGGTCAAACGTGGTTGTCCAGTTTCCCTTCAAGACTTCTGTGATGTTGGTGAAGCTCCCCTTAAGCTTTAACTGATGCAATTGACCAGCTTTGGACAGAGCAGATAGATCATACACGTACTCAATATAGTCTCCTCCATATCCCACGCCATCCTTCATATAATGCCCGTAGCTAATGGAGTATTCGGGTATATCAAGCTTTTTTCCTTGCTCATTCGTAAAGTAGAAGTGACCATGATTGTACTCCCCGATCTCCTTGTCTGGATTAGTCTGAATGTGTAACTGATCATCAATAAAGCCAATATTCGAAATGTGCATCCAATCCATTCCCTCTACATGGATCTGGGTTACATCTTGATGGAGTACAGGAATCTTGCCGATCTCCCACAACTCATTACCGGCTTCACCGCCGACTCCGTTGATAGAATCAGTTTCTCTATCCAGAATATCGTAGCTTGCGGTGTTCTTTTCTTGCAGTAATTTGTCCCAGTCCACAGGCACACGATAATCATCATTACGTGCTGCGCCTGACATCATCGTATTAATGCGAACCGTAATTCGTTGTGCGCTGACTTTTCCTTGAATGAGAAAACGAACGATGGCTGTTTGCTTCGATTCATCGTAATGCACAACCTGTGCGTTATTTGCCCTTCCTCCAGATACTCTGAAATCATAAATATCCAATGTATTGTCAATGCGATGCCCTGTTAGGTCAGTGAGCGCAACATAGATCTCCGTGGTGTTCCCGTCCCTAGCTGCACCAATAACTTCCATCCGAATCCCCTGATCCTCACTGACCTGATGCACAGGCTTCAGAATACTTAAACGATCTTCGCCCAGAAAATGTAGAACTGAAGATAAATCTATCATTCCCACAGAAGCAGCAGCCCCCGTCACCAGGCATAAGGAAAGTGCAGCAGTAACAGGGATTAATATCGCTTTACGAACCCTTTTTTTCCGAGTTCTGGTCTGTGTTAGAGTTATGGGGAAATCATGAGATACAGCGGATGGTTTATCCGTTCCGGATTCATTCATCGCTACTTTTTCATAGAACAGTCGCTTAATGTTAGCAAGATTTTGTTCCGTGAACGGTTGGTTGGATGCTTTCATCGTGTCGCCTCCCTACTTCCTATTAATCCACCATGTTTTCAAGCGCTGTCTGGAGCGATACAGCTTATTGTGAACTTGCCTGACGTGCAGAGATAATGCCTTCGATATTTCATGGGGCGTTGCCCATCGTAAAATCGACGCTTCATGATCTCACGTTCTAGCTCTGGAAAAGACTCTATCATTTGTTTAAGCTCCACATCGTTCTCCTTACTAATCACCTGGATGAGCAAGTCTTCCGAATGCTGCGCATGAATCTCTTCTTCATATGTAAGCTCTGATCTGCGACTTAGTTTTCGATAGCGGTCAATCGCTTTATGTTTGGCGATCGTTGCCAGATAATTCTTGAGACTACTTCGGCCGGATTGAAATGCATCTGGATTTTGCCAAAATGTAAAAAATGTATCAGCTACGCATTCTTCAATATCTTCAGTCGATGCCTGATAGAGAATAGAATGTACGATTTTCCATAACAAACCAGCGTAATGGTTCATCACCCATTCCATCGCTTCAGCATCACCGCTTGCTATGGCATGTCTAATCTGTTCTTCGTTCACGACGACAGACTCCCTCCCTTCCCGTCCTGTTGAGATAGCATACTTCCATATGTACTGACCTTACTATATTCGATTGGAAATTGTCTTTTACTTACACAAATGATAAAAAAAGATTTGCAGTGGTAAGAGCCAACTGCAAATCTTCTAATATGTTTCTATAACGTATAAAATTCATTGATAGATTATAGCTACATGCTCAGATGCATCATACTCTATATCCGCTCAGGTAAGCTCCACTATTATTCTATACGCTGTCTTGCTTAATACTAAGCTGTACATATTGGGTCAGACGGCAAAACTGATAAAACAATACATCTTCATCGCCTTCTCCGAGAGCCACCCGGCGCCCTTCCCGAATTACATGTTCAACCAGCTCGTGTAAAAACGTCATCTGCAACTGCAATGATTCCTCCGCCAGCGGTTGCAGCACATCTAGATCTCGGGTACTAAACTGGGATAAACCTCGCAATAACAACTCTTCCAACCAACTCTCGAATCTCTGCATGAGGTAATTATAGTCTTCCAAGTCTCTTCATCCTTCCATAACCCAGATCCAGCTTAAGACTGAATACGGTGTTTCCTTTCAGAAAACTGATGGGGACGATCTGCTGTTGCTCTACTCGAACAAAGGCATAGAAATGCTCCAGAGCTGCCGCGCCATAGCCTGATTCCAGCCGTTTAATCGTCGTTTCCCAATCCGAGGCATAAGGTAATGTCAGAACGAGTTCTTCGCTTGCTTCTGTCAACATCGTAAGCATAAGATCCTGTGTACTCGGTTCAAAGTGATGTTCCAAAATGCGCGAGACCTTAACCATAGCAAGTTGCTCTTTAGGAGCAGAGAACAAGCTAACTTCCTGTGAATCATAACCTAGAATTGATGAAGCTTCCTGAACCAGCCACTCTAAATTCACATTCTCTACTTCTGACCGAGGGAGAATCGTAAGCTTAGCTCCCTCTCCAGAAGATAGCCTGCGTTCTTCATTGACTTTGACAGCGTTAAATTGCACTTCTTCGCCCGCAAACTGACGAAATGTCACTTGAGGTAGCCATGGAATGTAAGATCCATAATGTTCTGTATAAGAGAACTCTTGATCTTCATAATAAGTGGCTCTGACATCGCTATACGTATAGATCTGCTGGTCGTCCAGCCCACAGAAGTAATATGTGATGCCTCGGTAGCCTGAACGTGTCTCCCATGCATCTGCTCCGATTCCATACAAATGCAGCTCCGGCACTGTATAATATTTACTGCGGAATCGACCAATAAGCTGGCTTTGTTGAATGGCTGACGCCTTTTCCTGTTCAAGGACGTGAAGTGCAAGGTACAGCTTACTTACTCGGTTCAGCAATGTGGGCATAGAGAAGCGCACATGTCGGTTAAAAAACAACTGTAGCTCTCCCTGAATGCCGCGTAAGCTACGCTCAATATCTGGCAAATTACCGCTATGGGCTGTGATCGCTAGCGTCTCTAACTCTGCTATATAGGACTCAGGAAGCCGTGCGAGTCCTGTTTTGAGCATATCAGCCAGGATAATACGACATTCTTTAACCGTCTGTAGGGAGAACTTTAGGTCAAATGCTTTGGTATTTAGAGATTCAGTGTCATCTATCCCTTGTTGCATCCTGTATCGAAGCAATGCTTCTAGCTTGGCTATATTTCCAGCTGTTTGCTTCACTTTGCACAGAGCTTTGGCGAGACTGGGCTCCTCCGTAAATGACACTTCAATGTTCTGTCTCACAAGGTATACCGTAAGAAGCGATTCTTCCAACACTTTAATGGCTTCAGGATACCTTAAACGGAACAGCACTTCTTCAATGACGGAAGAACTCAGCGATTTAATCAGTTTCGTAAGATCAGCTTCAAGCATCCAGCTGAATCTAGACACTGTTGCTATAGACGATGAAGCTTGATCTGCACTAATTTCAACAAGTTCACTTTCCTGAGTTACTCCTGCCTGAGTTACGCCGGTTACGCCTTCTGTTTCACTTTGTACACTCGAATTCTCTATGTCTGTTGTCACATGCTCCCGCTGATAATAGAGAATTGAAATTAACACATGCTTGCAGATCTGATCGGATGGACATGAACATTGCCAATGATCCAGCGTATTTTCCAGCGTACACGTTGACCCTTCACTTAGCTCACAACTGACGGATGTTTCGTTCCATGTATAGTCTACCGTTACACCGTTATCCAACTCTTTTAAAGATCGCTTATACAACCCTTTATTCGCATATCGAATCAAATAATCTTCGGTACATCGATTGGAGAATATCCGAAACTTCTGTTCAAATGAACTCACCTGATCAACGCCCCGTTGCTCTCAAAATATCATAGATGGTCTCACTAAATATGCGTCCAGATATCTGTCCGAGCGGAATGGCTTTGTTATTGCCATAATAATAGGATCTGTTATTCTCCGGCTTGAAGAAGTGTAGCCCTTCAAGTGTAATCTCTTCCAACCCATCATAATACGTGATGCTAGTGCCACTGAACTGTAGTTCTGCAACGAGGTCTCCATATTCCTTGTAAAATTCATGATACCAGCCACCATCCTGTGCTGGACCTTTGATCCATCCGTACTTCTCCAATGCTTTTGGCAGAGCAGTTGGCGAGAATTCGGCTTCTGGCAAGTGCTCATATTCAACTTTATTTTTGTCATCATCCTCAACGACATGTACTTCACGTTCCAGCTGCTCAAACGGTTGTTTGATCTCATAATCCTCTAGTTGTGTCTTCCATGCTTCTAACGTAGTTGCCTCAAGTTCAAGTGGGTGCACGAGTCCAACACGTGTAGTCGAAGCAAGCTCGTATTCGTCCTCGTCCACCGTATTAAATGTGCCGTCTTCCATATAACGGAACGTGTCTACAAGCTCTCCATCTTTATACGTTCCCCAGATCAGACCAACAGCGAATTTACGCATGATGACATTGCGAACGAATAGGTCTTTCCAGTCCGCTGCAGACCATAGACGTTGCTTGGACAATGACTCTTCAAGTCGTTGTGCCTGAATATTAACCATGGATTTAAGTTCCTTCTTCAACTGTGTAAAGCGTGCCTTTGATTTAGCAGCAAGCTCAGCATCATCTTTTTGCCCTGGAGCAGGCAGACTTTTCACGGATTTGCCTGTTTCTTCATTCAGCACGACGACCTGCAGATCACTGCTCACCTTGATGAGGAATGACCGCTCCCCGTAACTGAGCTGTAACGTACCATTCTCATCGAATCCGAGAGTTGTAACCAATCGATCTTCCAGTTGCTCCGAAGTGAGTCCCAGGTTGTCGGCTGCAAGCTGTAACGCTTCCTCTGCGGCACCTTTAACCTGACGATTCTTCACACTACGTTTAATTTTGTCAATTGCCATCAGAGCAGAAGGCTCTTTCAGGTAAGCAAGTACTTTTACAGCATCTGCCGCAATTGCACCCCGACTATTTTCAGTCCAATCCTTGATCTGGGAAGCCAATATATTCACAATCTGAATATCACCAAAGAGTGCTGCAAGGTACATCACCCATTTCTCCTTCGCAGGAGCGCTATCTTGAATCCACACATGAAGTAACTCATTCACAAAACGTGCCAACGATTCCTCGCTAATATATTCGCGAAGTTCATTAAGTCGTTCATTCGGAGCAGATGTATGTTCAACCGATTGTATCAAGGCATACTGTTTGATGCGGTCATCTAGCGGCTGATTGTCCTCTAAACGGATTAGTGCAGGTAAATCTTTCAGAGATAACCATCCGAGTCTGGATAGCTTTTTGGTATCTGCTTGTTCAGCAAGCGCAGCGTGTGCAAACTCTGGACTCTGATCTGCAGTTTCTTTCAGGATTTGAATAAGGTTTTTCCAGTCCGCCGATTTCTCGCTCTTGAACAGTTCCTCGTACAATGCCTTGCTGTTTTCCAGTGATCGGATTGCAGATAGAGCCATCTCTTTGATTGCTGCTTTTTTCTCTGAGCGATATATCAACGTATATAATTCTTGATCCGGTATACGGTTGAATTCAGCTAACGCAGTACTCGTTGCTTTTTTGGAAGAATCCTGTAGTCCGGCACGAATTGCCTCAGCCAGCTGTTCCTTCGAAAGCTCGTCACGTTGTTCAAAAGCAATTTCAAGTATCAAAATGCGCGTATCTGTAGGTAGCTTTTTATATTGTGAGAGCGCATAATCCAAATTCTGCTGAATGATACGGCGATATTCATCATGTGGCATCGATTTGTAGCTGTAATCCGTCATCCCATTAAGCGAGAACAGGCTAGTAAGCAATTGTTCACGCTTCACCTGAGGGTCTTGTCCATAACGTTGCAGCAGCTTCTCACCACTGAAAGCATAAGAACTATACATATCCGAGATAATATCCAGCGTCCAATCCGGATGAGTCGTCAAGATGGCGAACCGGCGCATCGCTTCCGAATCAAGTGGCAGAAAGCTAATGCTGATCAGATTGTTAATTCGTTTTCGATCCCGATTCAGATGATTAAACAGTCCGCGACTGTTTGGATCTTCCCAATATTCTTCTAGTGACGTTTCACCATTTAAATACCGGGCAATCGCAAGCCCCTGTCTTCCTCCATCCAAAGGCTGACGAAGAGCGTTGAACACAGCCTCCTCCATCGTCGCTTCAGGATTAGCTAATGCCAATCCGTTATCTTCCATTATTTTTTGAATGACCGCTTTGAGGAAAGGAGTCTTGATGATCTCATACGCTCGTGCTGCTTGCTCAGGCTGACTCACAATAGCCGCATGTAGCGTATTCCAAGATATCATGTATGCATTGAGTTCATCACGTAACAATTCAATCAACTGGTAAGGCTCCTTTAAGGAGACCAGTCCTTCAAGCAGCGCATTTGCATTCTTCGGTCTGGAGTCCAAGCCGAGCAAAAACTGACGAATTTCGAGAGGATATATTTCATGTAACCGTTGGATGGTATCTAGCAAAACAGCTCCCGTCTCTGTCTCAGCCTCAAGGAATCGCTGTTTGCCTCCATGTATGTTAATCAGATACAGCACAGCGCTGCTGAGCAGTATCATCATTTGATGAAACTCACTATGTGAGCCTTGTTCTTTGGAAGAGAGTTCAGTATTCGGATAATACTTAGCTATAAGCTGACTGCGCTTTTGCTGTATAGGCTCATCCTTCAGTATTTTGGCAGAGCTGTGATGCTTTCCTTGCATATGACGCACGATTGCAGGCTCAATTAATGTATGTAGTTCATCCCGCAGCTTCTTCGAATCATCTTCCATCACATATTGCAATAGTGGTGGCAGAGATTGCTTATATTGTTGCACCTGGGCAGCATGAGATGCAGTGTCACTTAGCTTGGAGTACAGTTGTAATAACATGAGTGCTTGCAGGATATCCTGATAGTTACCCTGATTCTCTTTGTTATTTAAGAGCCACTGTGCACGCTTCAATCTGCCATTCAATTCTTCAAGGATTTCCTCTTCACCAGCGAATTGCTTGATTTTGTTCAATCGTTGCACTAACTGATCCATACGATCAGGAGTCTGACTTCTTCCAGCTAATCCATACGGTGAGAATGCCGCACTAATACAAATTTCAAACGCACTCGTTCGCCACGAATTACGTTTAGCATAGCTCGATTCCAAATGCATCACTATAGCTCCTGCACGGAAAAACACATCTCCGTCATCCTTTTTACCAAGCTTGGTTAACATATCAATCGTATAATAAACATAATGGCTTGATTTCCCCATCATCTCAGGAAACTTGTCTGTACGACCCATAACATATTCAATAATTTCATCACTACGGTCTGTTTTGAGTGAATAGTCTTGAGAGCACATCACTGCAAACTTTTCGACTAAACCTTCAACTCCGCGATCAACTGTAATCATATTTATTCCTCCTTAAGGTTGAGTTTACCAACAACAAACGTGATGTGGTTCTATGTTATCCTGCAAGCATTTTTACGTGATAATCTCGCCAATCCAATCGGCTAGTTCATTCGGGGTAATGGCTGCAACATGCGCACCCATATTCGTGAGTGTCTGGGCGGCATGTTTGTTGTAGACTGAGTCTCCATTGAAATCAAGTGCTGTGAGCACGAGCAATTTGCAGCCCGCATCAATAATATCTTTACACGCTTGGTACATGTGGTTGATGTGGAATCCTTCTTCCAGGTCACTGACGAGAATATAGATCGTTTTGCCAGGGTTATCAATTAACGTCTCACCGTATCTTAATGCTTTGGCGATATGCGTTCCCCCACCAAGCTGTACATTCATGAGAACATCCACGGGATCTTCCAATCGGTTACTTAGATCAACGACCTGGGTATCAAATATAAATAATTTCGTACGAAGTGCATTCAAGCGATAGAAAATACTTGCCATAACCGAGCTATAGATGACGGAGTCCATCATACTTCCACTCTCATCGACAGCAATGATAATGTCCCACTTGTTATGGTTCTGTGTCGAACCGTCAAAGTACAGACGATCTATTACGAATCTTCGTTTATTTTTATCGTAATTTTTCAAATTCCGGGTGATCGTTCGTTTGAAATTCAGATTACGCAAAGATCGTACCGAGCTAGATGTGTAACGACTGCGTTTCCCTAGGATGCTAGCCCGGGTCTGAGATTCTAGCTTACTGCGAAGCTCCTCAACCACGGTGCGCACAATTTCTTTGGCACTACGAAGTACATCGCCCTTCATTCGACCTTTGAACTGCATGATGTTTTTGAGCAGATTCATATTTGGTTCAAGGGATTCTAACAGCTTCTTGTCGGTTAATAACTCCGTTAAGCCGTAACGGTCAAGTGCTTGCTTTTCGAGAATTTCGACCGTCGTTTTAGGAAAGAGCTCTCTAACTTTATGAAGCCATTTGGGCACCGTCAGATCAGAAGCACCTTGTCCACCTGTTTTGCGGTACCCTTGTTCCTCACCATACTCACGGTTATACAAATAACCTAGAATCTCATCAACTTCGTGATAATGAAAATTCTTGGAATCAAACGCTTCGTTATTAGACAAACCTTCCTCTGCTGAATCACCAAGAATGAGTCGCCAGCGGTTAATGGTCTCGGTTGTATTGCGTACCTCCTTAGATCCGTCAACACCATGCAGCTCATCGTTTGTCGATACCTCTTTATTCAGGTCAGCTTCCATGCGCCAAACTCCTTTCGCATCGCTTCATCCCATGATCTAGCCGCTTGTAGTAGTTGTTCATCTATTGGGGCTCGCCCTAATTCCTCGGATTGAACTTGGTGCAGACTTGCGACTCTATCAGCGATGAGACCCGTCTCCATCGGTGTGAAATAGGTGAACGCGAGCCGCAGCTCAGGTACCATACTCATAAATTCATCCAGTGGGAGCTGCTCAATTAGAAGATTTAGTTCATGTAATAGTTCATCTTCATATAAGAAGGCATCACGAGCTATGGCAAATACACCTTGCAAATAAAGAGCAGTCTGGCGCATCTGTTCCGGAGCCCCATGGATATAACCACGTGCTCGTTCTACAATTTCATGCCTTGGCCGATCACCAAGTCCTGAAGAAATGGCAATACATACGCCTTCCAATTGAGCAGGAAGCTGATGATCCGTTAATAGTTCATTCAGATGTATTCTGAATGTGTCATCTAGATAACGTTCCTCCGAGGATTCTGCCAGCATAGCAAGCAGCTTCAACCCTTGAATGATTGCTTCATGCTCATCGGGGTTCGTTCTAGAGAGATGTAACAGCTTGTCCACAGCGTTGTTATATGCTTCGAGCACCATAGCAGGCAACTGCTGATCCTCGAATAGACCAAGGAGTCTGCGATGCTGATGAATACGGTGCAGAATTCGAAGACTGGCACACAAGGATAGGAAGTTACCATCCGTTCTGAGCGCACTTCGCACCTTCTCAACCAATTGTTTTGAGGTACTTTGTAATCCCATCAGCATGGCTTGCAGCATCGCTCTCGCAAGCTCCCCGCTATGATGGTCTGGAATGTCACTCATCGCTTCTTCCATCTTCCGTGTTGCCGCTTCCTGAATCGTCCCTCCATATAGCGAATTTTCGATCAAACGTGCTTCGACTCTGGAGGAATATGCATACACCCACGTCTCTCGAACCAAATTCATATCACGCTGTGCAACCCAATCCGGGCCTGCCTGACGTCTGGCAAAGTCCGGGACTAGATACGTCGTACATTCAAATAATTGACTGAGCTTGCGATGTTCAGGCTTCGCGTACAGATCTAACACTTTCTTGTGTTGGCCCGTCGTTCGAAGCTGGAGCTTAGCCTCATTGCAGCGCTCTTTGAAGTCTTCAACAATCGGAATACTATATTGGTTCGGTGCAACCGCGCCGATGACATCCCCGGTTAGCACATGTTGAAGCTCTTGTAGCGGTTTATCTGTAGCTAACGTAAGTTCACCTTTTACAAAAGCAGATAATGCACCATCCATCAACTCGTAAACTCCGCCTTCTCTCTTGCCACGCAGTGACGCGAGTCCCTGAATCATGCTATAAGCTTCAATTGCATCGCTTGTAGATACATACTCATGATTTTCACGAAGCTTGCGTGTAAGTTTAGATAAAACCTCCACAGCCGTTGCATGATAGGGTGACTGGTTATGACGAAGGATGTGATTCCAGATCTGTTCGTAATAATTGACATAAGGCATCCCGCTTGCATATCCATTTAATCGATCCGCTTCAGCGAATGTATAAACCATCGGATACATTTGCTTCCGCAAGGGTTCCGTCTCGGGCTTGAGAGAAGATCGGGATATATTAGCGTTATCGGAGCTGGTTGAATTCGTGTCTGGCATAACAAGCCCATAGGTATGGAACCCTCCCGTAATCACCAGCACACGGTCAAATACCAGCTTAGCCTCTTGTATACGTTGTTTCATATGAGCTTCTCTTGCGAGATCCCCTGTACGTTGCAGTTGCTCATCTGAATAACACATACGAGATAGTGTGCAATAGGTAAATACATCCTGCACAAATGCTTGCGTTGTTTTCTCAAGCCCTGCAATCTCAAATACTTTCTCCCACAATTCATCGAAGCTACGACAATTCGTTTTGTGGCACAACCGAAGAATAAAGTCAGATCCTGCAAGCAATGTTTCATCCTGAACGGATACGTGCTGTTGCTCTTGTTCTCTCGGTTTCGAGAAATGATGATAATCCAAGTCAATGAAATGAGCTGGGATGCCAAGCCGTGAGGCCTCCTTCAGAGCTACATACTCGGGTGAATATCGCAGCATGGGATAATAGCAGGCTTCTCTCGTTTGATCCGTCTCATAGGTGTAATACAAGCTAATCGGTGGAATGGTAGCTTCATCACTTAATACTTCAAGATAAGGATTACCGCTCTCCGGTCCTTCAATGAGGATGGTATCCGGCTTATACTCTTTTATTAATCGTAGCAAATGATAAGAACACGCTGGACTATGATGACGTATAGGAAAATAGATCGTGTCATTGTTCAGGTTGTACACCTGAGAATCAAACAACGTCTCGACATGTTCAAGCTCTTGCTGCCGAACCTCTTCTAACCGATCCATTTTTTCTCCTCATAATAATCCTTCCAGATTCCTTCATCCCTAGCTCGTTCCTTCACAATCTTCGAGAAATAGGATTTGAGAATCGAAAGATCTTTTTCATTTTCCTTAGCAATCGTTCCAAGCATGTTCTGAACAAGGCGATCTAAAGCGATATCTTTATCTTCGTAATAATAGGATGTCATCGCACTCTGAACATAGACTGACACGGCTTCAGCCGTACTCATCGTTGCTTGTGGTGTATCGAGCTTGTACCCTTCTCGTGTTAATCCTGTGCGAAGCTCCATGAAAGTTGTGGCTAACAGTTCGACCACGTCTGTATTGATATCAATATCAACACCGCTATGTAATAATAGGCTCCGAGCCTGTGACTCAATAATTTTGGCTTCCATTTTGACATTGCTGATCGGTTTGATCGTTTCAAAATTGAAACGACGCTTCAATGCACCGCTCATCTCGTTAACACCTTTATCCGTATGTTGGCAGTAGCGATAACGTTGAATCCGGATTGCGCAAACAGAACGCCACCATCCAGTTCGGGAATACTCATCACCTTGTCACTGAGGATACTGATCAAGCTATCCTGTGCCTCTGCTGGACAACGGGTAATCTCTTCAAAACGTGTGATGATCCCTTTCTTCATTCCATTATATAGTGGTGACGGTACAAGGGCGGCTTCTGATGGACCTTTGTCAAGCAGCATGGCATAATTCCATGAATACTTAATCATATCTTCTGTGGTGCCTGCTGTGCCTTGAATCGTATTTAAGCTCGTCCCTGAGATTGCTGCGGATAGTAATTCGCTAAGCATGGTCTTCGCTGTACCGGGTTCACCTACTAGCATTAACCCTCGGTTGCCCGCAAGTGTGACGACTGCCCGTTCGATTAATACATCATTACCGTAAAATTTACGTGTAATGGGAATCTCTTCGCCATTCAATATGGCGGGTTTATCCCTGCCTATAATAAAATCCCTGACGTATACGGGAGATAACAACCAATGCGGAGGACGTTTCCCTGTGTCTTCTTCTCGTAGTGCCCGTAATTCAGTTTCATATAATGTCTCGGCGGGTGGTTTAAGCATCTCCATCGTCAAGATATCTCCTCTCGAATAAACAGATCGTATGTTCTTATAATAGGCATTTTATCACAGCATGCGCTGAACCACCGTAGAAAACGGTAAAAATGGTTGGAACGTCCTTCATCTCTGGCTTCTTATATAAGTCCATGGACATGGGTAGGAGTGTAAATGTGAACTTAAATCCACCAAAAAAGCACAGGCAATAACCTGTGCTCACAACTCTCTCTATCTTTCACTCTAAATTTTATATTCTACGTTCTACATCCTCCGTCCACAAGAAGCCGAGTACAGTTCATACCAATCGTAGCGTGTTAGTTCGGTTTGAACCGCATCCTTGCAGGCTCTAATACGCTCTGGTCGGATCGAGCCGATAATAGGCTGGATACCCGCAGGGTGTTTCATCAACCATGCAAGTACAATAGCCTCGGATGTAACACCACGTTCCTTCGCCATACGTTCAACAAGTTGAGCTGTAGCTTCAATCTCTGGGCGTTGCCCATCAACCACTCTTCCTGTAAAACGTCCTTGAGCAAGTGCACCCCAAGCTTGGAGCTGAATATGCTCCGATTGACAGAACTCCATTGTTCCATAAGGAAATACATTATGAAGCGCTTGAGGGCGATTCACGGTAACCCCAGCTTCGACAAAACCAATTTTATCTAAGCTCATCTCAAGCTGATTCACGATAAAAGGTATGTTGCTATAGGACTGCAGGAGACGAATCTGCTCTGAGCCCATGTTGGAAACACCGAAGTGCCTTACCTTACCGGAATGATGGAGCTTAGCCAAGGATTCTGCAATCTCTTGCGGGTGTGCAAGCGGGTCTGGACGGTGTAACAGTAAAATATCCAAATAATCGACACCGAGACGTTGAAGGATACCATCCACACTGGCCAGGATATGTGAACCTGATGAATCGTAACGTTGGGGGCCATCATCATCACCAACGAGACGGATGCCACACTTGGATTGAATGATGATCTGTTCCCTTAAGCCGGCTGACTCTGTTAATATACGTCCAAACACATGCTCCGCCTTGCCTCGTGTATAAATATCCGCCAGATCATAATGATTAATGCCAATCTCAAGTGCTGCTTCTACGGCCTGGTGTCCCTCGTAGACTAGATCATCGGTAATCGGGAGCCCATCCCACTCGCCTCCAAACCGCATACAGCCAAGGACAAGAGGACTTGCAGGGATATGATGATGATGCAGTGGTAATTGAGGATTAGACATGTTACATTTCGCCTCCGTTACATTTTTATAGTTGAAGACAGGTTTCAGCATTTCAATATGGAATATATACATGAATCAAACTTTATGTATGAAAGAGCAAAACTTCCCTGTAATTCCTTAAACAAGAATATCACAATTCAAGCTTGTAGATGAAAGGAGATTTACAATTTGAACATGAATGAATCTTCTCAACCGGAGTTTTTTACTAAAGAATTTACACAGAACCCTTATCCCGTATATGAAAATCTTAGAAAGAACGATCCGATCTATAAAGTGATGTTCCCGAGTGGTGAGTTCGGCTGGATCATTACGCGATATGATGATGCTGTTGAGATCCTGAAAGATTCACGTCTGAGTAAAGATGTGGCTAAACGGTATGGAGCTGAGAACCAGAGCATTTTTGTCAATAATATGTTATTCTCCGATCCGCCGGATCACCGCCGTTTACGTGGACTTGTGCAGAAAGCGTTCACTCCCAAATGGATTGCAGGTATGAGAGATCATATTCAATCTATCGCAGACAATCTACTCGATCAGCTAGAATCCAGGGATCAAATGAACCTGATTGATGATTATGCTTTTCCGCTACCCATCATCGTGATTAGTGAAATCCTCGGTGTTCCACTGGAAGATCAGGATAAATTCCGGATGTGGTCGAACACAATCATTGATGCAACGAGCTCTGAGCACGCCGAGATGTTTGAACAGCATGCCCAAGAGTTTATTGAATATCTAAATGCTTGGTTTGATAAGGTGCGTAAAGAGCCTGGGAATGATCTCATCAGTCAATTAGTCGTTGCGGAAGAAGCTGGTGAAAAGTTAACAGAGAACGAGCTGTTAGGCGTTGTTGCGCTACTCATTATTGCTGGACATGAGACAACAGTTAATCTCATTGGCAATGGTATCCTAGCTTTATTAGAACACCCGAGTCAGCGAGACCTTCTTATTGAACAACCCGAGCTGATTCATCAAGCCATTGAAGAAATGCTCCGTTATAACGGACCTGTTGAATTTAGCACATCGCGCTGGGCATTAGAGGATATAGAGTTCCGTGGTCAACATATTGCTCAAGGTGAGCTTGTGATAGTTGCCCTGGATTCTGCGAATCGAGATGAGCAGCAATTCCAAGATGCAGACGTATTCGACATCACGCGTGAGAAGAGTCCACATTTAGCTTTTGGAAAAGGAATTCATCTCTGTCTTGGGGCTCCATTAGCCCGTCTGGAGGGGGAGATCGCTGTGATGACACTCCTACGTCGATTCCCTAATATGCAGCTTCAAGCTGACGTGGATCAGCTTGAATGGAGACCCGGGATGATCGTCCGCGGAGTGAAAGAGATTCCGTTACAACTCTAATAATCCTTGTTTTAATTGAAAGTGAGGCACAGCATCATGGAAATGAACACAATGATATTCATCGTATTTTTGCTATTCATGTTAATCTCGCTAGTCCGGATGGCCAGCTTACAGCGGCAGGTGAATGAATTGAAAAGAGATGTTGAGCGTTTGGAAAATGGTGCCGGTGTGCCGTCAAATGTTTCAGCTCCATTAACCTCATCCTTATCTCAGCAGCAAGGTTCATCATCGTCGTTCACTGCTTCATCTTCGACAATAGACGCAGCGCCTTCGGAATTAGATCAGGAACTGCTCTCCCTGCTTCAGAAGGATCAGAAAATTAAGGCAATCAAGCGACTTCGTGAAGCTAGAGGATTATCTCTTAAAGAAGCCAAAGATTATGTAGAATCCTTGGATCGTTAAGAGACTTGGCCGAGATGTAGTTAATTAGCTGTGGAATTCCACTCATCAATGTTTCAAAAGTAAACTCCCCCGCAAGATGGATCCATTCCGGTTAAAAGGTGTTTAACTTTAACGGAGTAGTCTCCATCTGAGCTGGGAGTTTACTTTTGATTCAAGCTATGGTACAGTTATTTCAATATTTTTAGAAATAAGAAATAAAGATGAAAGGAAGCATGAAAATGCAACAATACACTAATGAAATTGATCAGGCTGTCAAAATTCATAAAGCCTTAGGAGAGCAGACACGGTACAAAATTATTCAGATTCTGTCTAATGAAAGCAATCTATGTCCGGCAGACCTAGAAAATCGTCTTGTTACAGTTGCTCTATCCACCTTGTCCCACCATTTAAAACAATTGTATGATTGTGGTCTGCTTACTTCTCAAAAAAAGGCACGTATATTTACTACAGCTTGAATACAGAGACTGCACAGAAGTTTGTTCCTTATCTTATAAAGACTTAAAATTTTTAGATATTATTTCTATAATTCTAGAAATATAAAACAATCATTTCAACACTATTACTACTGCAATAATAGAGTGGAAAGCGATCAACCGTAAGCATAGTAAGCAAGAATATAATGCCAACATGGTAGTTATCTATGGCTTCTCTTTTGCAGTTATTTCTATATTTCTAAAAATATAAATTTATATTAGAAAGAGGTAATCTTTTTTATGTCTAACACTTGGAAAATTTATGTTCTAGCTCTGGTTAGCTTTCTTGTAGGAACATCTGAATATGTCATCGCAGGTATTCTTGATCGGATTGCTGATACCATGAACATTTCACTCGTTGCTGCAGGGCAACTTATTTCAATCTTTTCACTTGTATATGCATTAGGTACGCCCTTACTTGTGGCTCTGACATCTCGGATTGACCGACGTAAGTTACTCATCTATTCCCTTGGTTTATTTGTACTAGCAAATCTATTTGCTTATGCCCTACCTGGATTTGGACTTTTTGTTGTTGCTCGGGTATTCATGGCGCTTGGGGCTGGAGTTGTTGTTGTAACTGCATTAACGGTTGCGGCCAAAATTGCAAGTGAAGGGAAACAAGCGAGTGCAATCGCAACAGTTGTTACAGGATTTACGGGATCTCTTATTATAGGTGTGCCTTTAGGCAGATTAGTTGCTGCATCATGGGACTGGAAGCTGATTTTTGTAGGGATCTCTGTTCTAGGTATTCTCGCTATGATCGTTATTGCATTGACCATTCCATCATCTGAAGGGGAAGCACCTATACCGTTGAAAAAACAATTAGCTTTGTTGAAGCAACCACGTATCTTATTTGCACTGTTCGTAACATTTTTCTGGTTAGGTGGTTACTCCATCGCTTATACGTACATCTCTCCATACTTGCTTTCCGTTGCTAATATGAATGAAACCTTGCTTAGCTCAGCTTTACTTGCATTTGGCATTGCCAGTTTAATTGGATCTAAGATTGGTGGTTATAGTACAGATCGTTGGGGTGTAAAACGTACTCTTCTACTAGGAATGTCATTACACATCGTGAGTTTAATCTCACTGAATTTCAGTTCTCAATCAACAATTGCTCTACTTATTATATTGGTGTTATGGTCTTTTGCTGCGTGGTCATCGGGACCTACACAACAATATAAACTAGTTACGATGGCGCCTGAATCCTCTGGTATTATGTTGAGCTTAAATAGTTCAGTAATGCAACTCGCGATGGCTGCTGGGGCTGGAATTGGTGGTATCGCAGTCAGTCAGATTTCCATCCAATCCATTACGTGGATTGGAGCTGTTGGTGTAGTTGTGGCAATTGTTATCATGATGATCTCCTATCATGCTGCTTCCTCTAACACTAAAGAGAGTACGCCTGAAGCTACCTAAACACTAGTAAAGTTTCTGTTCTCATTTCCGAATACAAAGAACAAAGAGGCACTGTCAGTTAGACAGATGCCTCTATGTATTCATCATGTTAGTGTTTAACAAACATATATACGGTGCACGTAAGATTATATTTGATAACTTACTGAGCAGTTACAGCTCCATCAATTGGATATACAGCACCATTAATATAAGGAGCTTCGTCACCAAGGAGGAACGCAACCAGGTTCGCAATTTCCTCTGGCTTACCTAAGCGTCCGGATGGAATGCTATCCACGGTTGCTTTGAACACTTCCGGATTATCCTTACCAAACTGAACAACCATAGGAGTTTCAATCGTACCTGGTGCAATCGCATTGACACGAATGTTATCTTTGCCATATTCGATTGCGGCTGTACGTGTTAATCCAACGACTCCATGCTTCGTTGCTGCATAAGGAGCAACGGCTTGTACGCCTACAATTCCCGCTGTAGAGGCAGTGTTAAGAATGGCACCTCCGCCTGTTTTGAGCATTTCAGTAATCACGTATTTCAAACCGTAAAATACACTTCTCAGGTTAATATCGATAATTTGATCGAATTGCTCAATCGTATGTTCGATTAATTTGACGCCAGGTCCCGAGATACCCGCATTATTAAAGAACATATCAATTCGTCCGAATTCCTCGACGGTCTTCTTCACATAGTTTTCTACATCTACTGCCTTACTTACGTCGGCTTGAACAAAGATCGCTTTGCCGCCTAACGCCTCAATCTGTTTCACCGTTTCTTGGCCTGTCGCTTCAACCAGATCAACGACCACAATAGATGCACCCTTCTCAGCGAGCTTCAATGCAGCTGCCTGTCCCAATCCACTTCCTGCTCCAGTGATAATGGCTACTTTTCCTGTATGACTCATTCTGATCTCCTCCATGTGTGTGTATTATCTTGTCGTTGGATTCAATAAATGAATATGAAGCAGCTAGTAACACATCATGCAACATATGTATGTCAAAAAGACACATAATCCTATCTGACAATATTTATTTTATAGGACTTACAAAATAAAAACAATTTTAAATAATATGATGCACGATAATATAGACATATACAACGTGATTAAACAAGGAGCGCCACACTCATGCGAAGCATGGCTAACTCCCTTTTAACAAGCAATCAGTCCTGTAATTATTCCAGAGATGGAACAAGAAATATGTTTCTAGCAAACTCAGCTGTTAGCTTAGTTAAGGTACATATCACTTCTCTGCAAGCTCTGCGCTACTTACCGTAGCAGATTAGTCTTGGCTAGTTCAATCAGCTCATCGCCGCGACCATTCAGCACAGCTTTCATCATCCACAACGTGAATCCTTCAGCCTGTTTAATATTAATCTTCGGTGGCAACGAGAGCTCCTGACGATTCACGACAACGTCGATCAGGACAGGACCATCATGCTGAAGTGCACGCTGGACTGCTCCTTCAAGCTCGGCCGGATCTTCCACTCGGATTCCTTCTATACCCATCGCCTGTGCAACCATAGCGAAGTTAGGGTTTACAAGTTCCGTCCCCGATTCTAGAAAACCAGCAGCCTTCATCTCCAGTTCAACAAAACTCAGTGCACCATTGTTGAATACAACCACATTAATCGGCAGGTTATGCTGCTTCAGCGTTAATAGATCGCCCATAAGCATTGCGATACCACCATCCCCGGATAGTGAGATGACCTGTCTACCTGGATTCGCAACTTGAGCACCAATCGCTTGGGGTAGCGCATTAGCCATTGTGCCATGGTTAAATGAACCAAGCAGCCTGCGATTACGGCTCATTTCAATATATCGAGCAGCCCACACTGTAGGCGTACCTACATCACAGGTGAAGATGGCATTCTCAGCTGCAGCGTCACTAATGATCTTCGTTAAGTATTGAGGATGGATTGGCTTTTTACCCGGTTTGCCAGTGGCTAGCTCGTCCAGCTCTTTACGTACTTTGACATAGCGATCAACACTTTTCTTCAGATGTTTGTCAGAGTGTTCTTTAGTTAGATATGGCAATAAGGCTTCAATCGTTGATTTCACATCACCACAGACACCGAAGTCGAGCTTCGTACGCCGTCCAAGATGCGAGGACTGAATGTCGACCTGTAATACCGTTGCATCCTCAGGATAGAACTGACGATACGGGAAGTCTGTACCCAGCATCAAAAGTACATCACAATCCATCATCGCATGATAGCCGGAAGAATATCCGATCAGCCCCGTTAATCCGACGGAGTACGGATTGTCATATTCAAGGTATTCCTTGCCTCGTAGCGCAATGACCATGGGTGATTTAAGACGTTCGCATAGTTCCATTAATGGTTCACGAGCACCTGCACAGCCGGCTCCGCAGAGCAATGTTATTTTTTTATCTTGATTCAGGAATTCCGCAAGCTTGATTAGTTCAGGCTCAGAAGGATACACGATAGGATTAGTCGGATGGTATACATGTTCAGGAACAGGAAGATCTGCCGCTTCTAGAGCCGCTACATCCCCGGTAACACAACAACCGAAACACCTGAACGAGCGACTGCCGTCTGTATAGCCATCGTTAATGAACGAGGCATCTGTTTGGCTGTGGTAATGACTTCACAATAGTGACTACATTCTTGGAACAGATATTCTGGATGAGTGGCCTGAAAGTATTCACTCCCGATCTCGTCGCTCGGAATGTGGGCGGCAATGGCAAGTACCGGCACACGGTTGCGATGACAATCGTATAAACCATTGATTAGATGTGTGTTTCCCGGGCCGCTACTACCTGCACACACAGCAATACTACCGCTTACTTCGGCATCTGCACCAGCTGCAAAGGCGGCGACTTCTTCATGTCGAACATGAATCCATTCGATTTTACCTGATCGGCGGATCGAATCCAGGACAGCATTAAGAGAGTCACCAACAATGCCATAGATCCGCTTGATACCGGCATTTAATAGGGCTTCGACAAGAACGTCTGCGATTGTTTTCTTCATGATGATCTCCTTTAATTGCTTATTTTGAGTTAGGCTTCCACGTCATGAATATACCTATTCTTATACCCCAATGTTTTGAATATCGAATCAAATTTATATGTATGTATAGATATATTATAAGTGAATACAATAAGAAAAATCCGTCTGTCATAGGACAAACGGATTGGGGGATGAAATGCTTTATTTGACTGTTATGTGCACGTAATAGATGGATTAGATCGCAGGCATTACATTGCCACCATTAACCGGTATGTATGCACCTGTAATAAATGAGGAAAGATCGGACGCAAGAAAAGCCACGGCATTGGCAATTTCCTGGTCTTCCCCTCTTCGTTTCAGCGGAACAGTACGTGTATAGCCTTCATCATGTCCCGGTTCACTAGAACGATCACGCTCGCTAATTGTCCAGCCAGGAGCTACCTGATTAACGGTGATTTGATATTCGCCGACTTCTTTTGCTAGTACACGGTACAAGCCATCCATTCCACGTTTACCCGCAGTATATGCGGACTGTGTCTCGAAATTTTGCATTGCACATTCGGTGTTAATGCCTATAAATCGCCCACCTTTAACCTCTTTCATATAAGGAATAAAGGCTTTGGCTAGATAGACGCTCTGCATTACACAAGACTCGAATTGTCCGAGGTAGTCTTCAGGCGCCTGTTCTAACACCGTTGTCCACGCATATTGAATGACAGCATTCGCCACAACGATATCTACCCCACCTAGGCTAGATTGAATTTGTTCTTGCAAACGTGGAGCCGTCTCAGGTTTGGTAATGTCACCTTGAACAATAATGGCTTGTTTGCCCATGCTCTCAATTTCACGTTGAAGCTCCCGAGCCTTGGTCTCATTATTTATGTAATGCAAGGCAATATCAGCACCACAATCAGCGAGGGTACGCGCAATCACTCTTCCTAATTGACCGGTCGCTCCAGTAACCAACGCCGTCTTTCCTGTGAGATCCAATTGTTTCAACATCAACACCTACCTTTATGGAAAACGATTTCGGTATTCCGTATGAACAACTATGATTTTAATTTATGATGTATGTTGGATCAGATCAATTTCTTGGAAACGACTGACTTCTTTTTCCCAGCGTTCTGCTACATATTGGACATGAACCGGGTGGTTGTTGTATGCATCATACGCAGCTTGATTCGCAAAAACCATCGAAAAGCTGTAATCGAATTCATTTTTCTCGCTCACTTGGCGAAATACTTGAAACTGCTCCACACCTGGGATCGCTGCTAGCGCCGTTTGGCTTTCCTGCAAAAAGGACTCTGCCTCAGGCGTATCCTTGCCCACGTAAAGTGTAAAAGTGACCATATGTGTAATGCTACTCATGTTAATGTCCTCCTTCAATATGATCTTGCTCTGTTTCTTAGTGTACCCTTGAATGTGATGTAAGCGCAATCCTAAATATGCAGAATCATGTCTAAAGTTCGTTTGACAACACACATGGCTACCATTCACACGCAATTCTCAAGAGAAACAAAAAAACCTTGGGAACGAATTCCCAAGGCTTTCATGCAATCTATGGACAGACTAGTTTTTGAGGTTGTATTTACGGTTGAACTTGTCAACACGACCACCGATGTCCACGTTTCTTTGTTTACCAGTGAAGAACGGGTGGGATGCGGAGCTAGTGTCCACACGGATTACTGGGTAAGTGTTACCATCTTCCCATTCCATTGTTTCGTTCGAGAATTTAGTCGAAGAACTCAAGAATTTGTAATCAGCGCTTGCATCGTAGAAAATTACGATTTGTGTCTTTGGATGGATATCAGCTTTTGGCATATCTATTTACACTCCTTTAAAATGGGTACTTCCTAGAATCAAACTAAATTTTATTATACTCTTTTTTGCAAGAAGCACCAGCAGGAATTGATCAAACGTTAAAAATTTTACAATTCGACGTTATTTGCACCTCTTCTGAAGTTATTTTCTTCCCTTCTCCAGCACATCTAACATGTACTCTAGAGCCTCAAGCTCATCCCAACCTCTGGTTTGCAATCTGACAATACTCCCTTGCCTTATAGGCAGAAGAGCCATACCGAGCAAGCTTTTGACATCAACTCGACGTTCATAATCAGCATCCAGAAACGACATTGAAATATCGGAGGCAAAACGTGATGCTTGAGAAGAAACAGACATCAGATCATCTCGGTGAAAATCCGTGTGAATCGTAAATTCATGTGTTCTCACAACCTTCATATCCTTTCGCTAACTGTAAAATTAACCTACTCACGTACATACGAGCATGCCATATATTAAAATCTTCCAAGAATTATACCACTTTATATGGGCTTGTATAGCTTATTATGACTGTAAAATAAAAAAATAAGCCCCACTAACCGGGGCTTAACAGCAACGATTATCGAACAACCGCTGCCCGTTCTTATGACCTTTCAAGGATTGGTTATTTCATTACATCCCATTAGGGTAAACCATCACTTTAAGACTTCCGCTTTTGTTGTGCAAAGCTCGCTCCATCGCCTGCTGCGTGTCCTCCAGGCTATAACGATCGGTAATCAGCGTCATCACGTCATGTTTACCAGAGCTCAAGAATTCAATCCCTGCACTATACGTATTCGCATAGCGGAATATCCCGTAAATATCGACCTCATTATCCGCAATAAAAGGAACATTCAGCGCTATTTCGTCCTGAGCAGGTAAACCAACAATGGCGAGTTTCCCTCCGCGACGTAGTGAATACAGCGCTGTCTGTAGTGCTTTGGGATTGCCGGCAGTTTCCCACGCGGTATCAACACCTTGACCATTCGTGAGTTCACGAATGATTGAAAGTGCGTCTTCATTCCGTACATTGATTGTGTGCGTAGCTCCGAGTCGGCGTGCGGCGTCAAGTCGAACTTCTTCCAAGTCTGTTACAATAATTCGCTCGACTCCGAACGACTTCGCCGCGGCTACAGCCATTAAGCCTACTGGCCCCATGCCCATAATGGCTAACGTTGTTCCCGGAGCAAGCTTGCTACGACGTGCGGCATGAATACCTACCGAGAATGGTTCGTTCAAGGCTGCTTCCTCAAACGAAAGATGGTCTGGAATCGGAAATGCCATATCTTCACGTATCGTCATGTATTGAACAAATGCTCCATCGACAGGAGGTGTCGCCAAGAATTGCACATCCGGACACAAATTATAGCGCCCCTCCTTACAAGCCGAACACCTGCCACAGGTTACCCCAGGTTCGATGGCTACGCGGTCTCCCTGCTTGAGCCTGGTCACATCAGAGCCCACCGCTGCCACGATTCCAGCACACTCATGACCCAGTATAATCGGATTTTCCACGACGAAGCGCCCAATTCGACCATGTTCGAAATAATGTACATCAGACCCACATACGCCTACAGCCATGACTTGGATGAGTACCTCATCTGCCTTAGGAATCGGAACTTTCTGCTCTTCAATGAGGATGTGCCCTGGCTCCTTCATAACCGCTGCCATCATTGTCTCAGGAATTGAATGTTGTCTCATGCTGTGCCTCCTTCTTCTGTCCATACACGAATGATCTCTAAGGTATAGGTTCTATCTAACGTTAATAAATCGTTCTGCCCTGTTCATCATCAATGCCACTCTTACGATAAAAGTAAGTATTAATCATGTCTCGCCATTCTTTCGCATGTTCAGCCTGTTCCTCCTGCAATGAAGCAACCTTGTCATATATGCTTGCATCAATCTTGCCTTCAAGGCTTCTCCATTGATTAGCCAGCTCTTCCGCCTGCGTTGCTCCTTCAAAGTGAGTATCATAAATGTGTTGAATGACCGTTTTGCCGGAGTGAAGCACATGCGTATAAGGTACATGATGGAAAAATAATATCAATTCATCCGGACACTGTTCAAGGGACTCATACTTGTCCATGTTCTGCAGATGATACTGGGAAGTATACCCCGTGCCACTACGCACCGTTCGATCCACACCAATGCCTTCGCAATCGGCAAAGTGGTAAGTTCCCCATTTGGAATACTCATATCCATCAACGTTAGGGCCATAATGATGATTCGGATTAACCATCCAGCCTACCCCAAGAGGTGCTGTATAGTTCTCATAAATGTCCAGTGAGCTCAGCAACATGCCTGAGATGGTATGAATCAACTCTTCGTCTTGTCCAAACGTTAGGCGAATCCATTCCTCAGCGATCTCTTCCGCTGACAACTCAGGATTCCAAGCTAGTCGTCCATACCCATATAAGTTAGCCTGAGCAAGCGGTGTCCTGTCCAGCAAGCATCTGCACCGATGTTCGAGACGGCTGCAAAGCCACTATAAGGTCTGTTGAACATCGATCCATCGACAATGCGTTTAACCTCAGACCCTTCGCCTTTGGCATACGTATCAAAATCCAAAACATCCTTCCATTGTGGTACCAAATAACACAGATGACGCTGCTGACCCGTATATTCCTGCGTAATCTGAAACTCAATCACTTGATTCGTCTGCTCCATGGCACCAAACAGTGGAGATACTGCTTCACGAACCTGGAAGTCCATGGGACCATTTTTGATCTGCAAAATGACATTGTCCGCAAAGCGGCCATCGAGCGGAGTGAAATGATCATAAGCGGCACGTGCACGATCCGTGGAGCGATCACGCCAATCCTGTTTGCAGTTATAGACGAAGCAGCGCCAGATTACAACTCCATTGAATGGATGGAGTGCTTCTGCAAGCATATTGGCTCCATCTGCATGATCACGATTGTATGTGAAGGGACCAGGTCGATTTTCTGAATCTGCTTTTACCAAATAACCTCCAAAATCAGGTATGGCGGCATACACTTTAGCGGTCTGCACATTCCACCATTCACGAACTTGCTCATCGAGAGGATCTGCTGTATTCAATCCACCGATCTCGATTGGACTTGCGTAATTGACACTGAGGAAAAGCTGAATGCCATACGCTCTGAACTCAGAGGCAACTCGTGCCACGTCGCCTAAGAACTGTTCAGTCAGAAACAGGGACTCACGTTGATGCACATTCACATTATTGATGGAGATCGCGTTGATCCCGGTTGAAGCAAGGAGCCGTGCATAATCTCGAATCCGTCCAAGATCGCGGGTGAATTCACCTTTTTCATAGAAGATGGATTCCCCAGCATAACCTCGCTCAATACTGCCATCCACATTATCCCACTGATTAATCATTCGTAGAGAATTGCGTGGTTGTTCTGTAATGTAACGTAATCTAGACTCCAAAGGTTCTGCATCAATCGAACTTTCTTGAGCTAGCGTGAGCTCTCTCAGTACATGAAACGTACCATAAAGGACACCTTGAGCGGATTCGGCTCCAATGGCCAATTGACCTTGCTCTTCATTAAAACGAATAATGTAGCCTTCTCCCTGAACGGAGTTGCGTTCACCCTCACTGAATTGTCCAGCTGCGCTGGATGAACCTGACCAAGTGCCAAGCCATATGCCTGGTGTTACATCTGAGTTCGTTTGAGCGGATTGAGCTTGATTGAGAGTTGGTTTCACCCCATATAGATTCTCTACTCCCTGTATAAGTTCAGCAGCAGCCGTAGATAAGACCTGATGCTCTTCATTTACAATAATGTGCTGAATCCAGGAAGGAGCATGTTTCACTACTCCCCCTCTTCTGGATGAACCTGAACGATAAGACAGCCATGCATCATATTGTGGACCCGATAAGTCCGTCTGAACGATGGATTGACTCATTGGACAGCCTCCTTACTTGCGTAGATACGTCCTAATTGATGACCTTTACCTTCAAGCAGCCACAAAATGGAGGTTACTCCGCGCGGATAATATTTACTTCCTACTGCAACGCCAGATAGAATCTGGTCACTCCAGCACCAGTAGGACTCTTCCGGATGCAATAACCAGTTTACATGGGCAGCATCGGCTTGTTTGCCGGATTCGTCCCACTCAAGCCCCAGAATCTCTCGTGTGATGAATTGAGATAAATAGATTTTGCTAAGCCATGAATTGTTGCTTGTCGAAGACAGCTTCCATCCACCATCCTCAAACAGACAAGTACCTGGTATTAGAACTGTGTTCAAATGCGTTCTCAGTGCTTGCAGATAGGAGCTGAAGCGGCCATTAACATCAAGCGCACCTTCACATCCTGTGAAATACGGGAATACCAAGCCTTCGATTGCTGGGATGATTCGAGAATCATTGTTCTCCGCAATAACCGCTGGAATATACCCCGCTTCGGTTAACTGTGCTGCCACACTTGCTGCACAAAGATCAGCTTGGCGTCCCGCCTGATGAGACAGGTCTGCAAGCTTCTCTGTTGCAAACAGCTTCTCTAGTGCGACATAAACGGCCCAGCATTTTCCTGCCAGATAGATATTGTTACGAGACTGCCCAGTGACACGTCCAGACTATCATAGGTTGTGATCTCTGCTCCGCCTTTGGTACGACTGCTATCCAGCCCCATGAGACCGTTACGCTGCTGTTCTTCCGGGTGATCTCGGTTAAGCATGCTTTGGAAGCAATCCTGAATAACAGGTAACATTTCTTGGACAAAGCTGTGATCCTGCGTCTGCTCAATGTATACCGTCGCACAGCAGAGCCAGTTCACTAATTCCTCATGGCTCATCTGAGAGAAACAATCGTCAATGCCCACAAGCTCGTAAGCGGAATGTCCGGGTCTAGAAAATACATTCGCTACTCCAATATCATGCGTGAACGTGATCCCACCGGGGTATTCTTGCTCTTCACCTGGAAAACGAACATGATCTGTGTAGCTGTACCGCTTCACAAACCATTCCAGCTCGTTCCGCACCGTCCACGGATTAAGAGCCAATTCGAAATACAACTGATCTGCCGTCAGATCCAGTGTATTCATCATGCGATATTCCCCTTCGTTGACAATCCAGAACGGATCTCCGTCCGCATCAAGCAATTGTGTGCTTGCATAATAACTGTGAATGGAATGAGCAAGCATGAAAGCCTGATCTTCTGAGAGAGAAGCCGTTCCTAGGCGTTGATCAGCCTCCTCACAGGATGCTGCCAATTCATTGTACCGATTAAGCGCATACTGCCCTACTTCCTGTATATTTGCAAAATATCGAGTGTACCAATAAGTCGTATCGATTCCAGAGGTAGCAATGCCTCCGCGATAGAAGCAGACCGCAAAACGGTATGTACGCGTCTCGCCTGCCGGAACCTCCATTAACAATGCAGCCGTACCGCCCAGGCCAAACGCAAGATTTTCGACATGTTTATCTTGAAGAATTTTCTCTAATGTGAAACCCAAAGCTGGCCACAGTCCATCATCCGTAGACATGATCGCAGTTAAGCGCCCTTGACCAACACCGGTTAAAGCGCCGCCTTCTGGACCACCAATCATTCTCATTGCTGAATAAGGATCATTGCCTTGATAGCCAAAATACGCTTTGCGTGCCTGTTGTCCCTTCGTATTATCAATCGTCATCTCAACAAGTACCGCAGGTACCAGTGCATCCATCAACGCTTCACGCTCACCCTTCAGCGGCTCTGGTACAGGACGTACCGGTGAGTATATGCGGAAAGTTAGATCTCCTGCTGTCCACGTATCGGTTCCGGAAGTGAACTTACGAGTGATCTCCTCATCTCGGAAAGCCGAAATATACGGCTGCTGTGCTCTTGTAGAAGATGCTGTGGATCCTGCAACTTCGGGTTGTCCTGCTTCTTGCTCTGCATCTGCACTTTCCAGCTTCTCCACGTCATATCTAACACTTTCGTCTTCTGTCGCTTCATAAAATGGAAGGGCTTGATATGTCTCGCCATCTCTAGACTGAACACCAATATAGATATTCTGATCTGCTGGCTTTCCCAGTTCCAGTCCGAGTCCACCCTTCGCTCCCTTATAACCTAAAGTAAAACTAGCAAAAGCGCCAATCGGTGAGTGATGGGCATTATAAAAAATAGATTTGGACGCGCTCATAAAATATAACCCCTCTCAAATGGTTTGCATGCGTTTTCATTAGCCCCATCCTATCATGGGCGTCGAATTGGATACCATGGTCAAATCAATCGGATATTTACCCAAATCGAGCTAATGTAGTACAATATAATAAAGCGCTTACAATTAATTATTAAGTCTTACTATCTATCTTTTAGTAACTGTTCAAAAAAGGCGGTAACCTCTGAATCAACTATTCTAACTATTGAAGGAGAGTTAATATGTCTTCTACCTATCTGCCTCCGCTTCTAGGAGAAAGTGTACATGAAGTCTTTTACCCGGATGTACAGACGACCGTCAATCTATTTGCGATCCACTTGCGCAGTGTTGCTGCAGATTGGGATTATCCGGCACATGAGCATCCTCAGTATGAATTGAATTATGTAACAGAGGGCGAACAATTGATGACGGTTAACGGTCACGTTTACAAGCAAAAGGCTGGCGAATTACTCCTGATTCCTCCAGGTAGCATTCATTCCAGCCAAAGTCGTAATGATCAAGGTTTTACATATTTCTGCATGCACTTTGATATCGATGATCAATTGTTTCTTTCCCTGCTTGCACGAATTAAACAAGTTTTGTTCAGTTCAGATAGCACAGTGACACAAAAAATTGAGCCTGTACTTCGTAAATTAATGAACACTGCCCCTCATCCTACTCCCAGTGCCATGGTGCAACGTATGCAGCTTCAATCCGCTGTATTTGAATTGTTCGGTCACTTGTGGGAAGCTGTCTCGCAAGAAGTAGCTCAGTCATTTACAGACAGCTATGAGAAGATCGAACTCGCTCATCAAATACGGAATCGTCTACAGGGCTTGGTAAGCCAACAATTCAAGCAAGGTCGGGAAACAGATACACACTATGGCATCGACGATATTGCGTCAGAACTGGGAATCAGCTCTTCTCATTGTAATCGGGTATTCAAACAGGTATTTGGGCAATCTCCGCGCGTTGTTTTGTCCGAAATGGTTTTGCATGAAGCGAAGCTATTACTGGTTAATTCAACTCGATCGATCCAGCAAATTTCATCCATGCTTGGTTACAAGGACATTGCTCATTTCAGTCGTCAATTCAAGCGCTGGTCAGGGATATCACCTTCTCAATACCGAATGGAACGAGCGAACGAGAAGTAAACTATTTTAACAACCGCTTGATGGTTTTGAGTTTGCCTGCATAAGGTGGATACAGAATAGGCAGATTCAACTTTGTACTCTTTTTAAGCACACTTTTGAAATGTGAGAATGTCTCAATACTGAATTTTCCGTGATAAGAGCCAACGCCAGAGTTCCCTACTCCACCAAATGGCAGTTGAGGGTTAGCCACATGTGTAATGGTATCGTTAATACATCCACCACCAAAGGACACCTCCGACATAACCTTATCTTGCAACTGTATATCTGTCGTGAATAGGTAAAGAGCCAGTGGTTTCGGGCGTTTCAGAATACCAGCAATGGCTTCGTTTATGTGTTTGTAGGTGATAATCGGCAAAATCGGTCCAAAAATCTCGTCCTCCATGCTGGCTGCATCCCATGAACTTACGTCAATCAGGGTTGGCTCAATATAACGATCATCTTCATCTGACTGTCCACCGTATATCACCTGAGCCTGATCGCGTTCAATAATGGTTGTTAACCGCTTGAAATGAGCGTTATTTACGATTCGTCCATAATCCCGATTATGCTGGATATCAGAACCGTAGAAGGACTCCACCGCTTGCTTCATCTCCGTGATCAGTTGATCCTTCACGCGTTCATGTACAAGCAGATAATCAGGCGCTATACAAGTCTGACCCGTATTAAGTAACTTACCCCACATAATGCGCTGTGCCGCCACTTTGAGATCCGCATGCTCATCTACAATAACAGGGCTTTTGCCTCCAAGCTCTAACGTCACAGGAACCAAGTTTTTGGCCGCAGCCTCCATGACAATCTTCCCGACGGGGACGCTTCCCGTAAAAAAGATATAGTCAAACGGTGCATTAATAAGTGCTGTGGTCGTGTCCTTCGCTCCTTCAACCACTTTTACATAGGAAGGTTCAAATACAGAAGCAATCAACTCACGAACAACGGCCGATACTGCAGGTGTGTTCTCCGATGCTTTGAGCACAGCTGTATTGCCTGCTGCAATTGCACCTACTAACGGTTCGATCAACAGCTGAAATGGATAATTGAACGGTCCGATAATCAGTACTGAGCCATAAGGTTCAGGGATAATATAGCTCTTGGAGCCAATCAAAGCCATTTGTGTTTTCACTTTGACCGGTTTAACCCATTTCTTCACTTTTTTTATCGTGTGCGTGATGCTGTCCAACATAAATCCAACTTCGGTGGTATAGGATTCGAACTCGCTCTTGCCTAGATCGTGATATAGTGCTTCGATCAGTTTACTCTCGTATTGTTGAATCGCTTGTTTAAGGCGCTTGAGTTGTTCGATTCGATATTCCACAGAACGTGTTGCTCCTGAGCGGAAAAATTCATGCTGGTGCTGTAGAATCTCCTCAACTTCACGACTGCTGATTTCTTGTAGGGTGCTCATATTATCATGCTCCTTTGAAGTTATAATGATGAAGCGTTTAAACTTACGAACCTATTGATCGCATAAAGTCCAATCGGACTTCACTTGGGGCTATGTTTATCTATATTGGTTTTAATACCTAGTCTATTCAACAATCTCTTGCAAACTTATATGCACTCTTCTTCCATAGCTGCAACCAGTTCCTTCAACAATGCAACCGAGGATTGAAGCGATGCAGAGTAATAACGTTGGGTGCCCTTCTGTTCCACCGAGATCAGACCTTTTTCAAGCAGTAACTTGAGATGATGGGAAATGGCAGGTCGTGACAAGCTGGATTGTTCTGTAATTTCATTAACCGTCATCTTGCCTTGTTCACTAAGCATGAGCAGGATTGATTGCCGATGGTTATCACTGAGTACCTGAAATAAAGGAATGCAATTTTGAAAAATATGTAGCGCTTTTTGTCCCATGGTTCACCTCTATAGTTTCATTAATCGATTGTCTGTTGGTTTAAACATTTAAACTAATAATTGAATATTACTACTTCTGTCGACAAACTGCAATGATATTCAAGCAAATCACATCAAAATCTATATAAAACCACAATAAATCAATATAAAGCGCTTCCATACCATCACACTTGTATGGTAGTATGTTAGTAGAACAAACTTGAAGATCTTTAAGCATTTGATTTTCGGTTAACGCACTACTACAGCTCTATGTCTGCTTCAAAATAGGTACATATTTAAGGTTTGCGCTGCCTTACTTGATTTACAATATGTTGCATCATTCGAACCCTATCGATCGCACGACACTGATGTAATGATGCAACCATGCTTTCTTACTAAACTTGATGAGGTGAACGTGATGAAAATGGTTTTTCGCTGGTTTGGCGAAGGCAATGATACGGTATCTCTGGATCACATCCGGCAAATTCCGGGTGTCGAAGGCATTGTGTGGGCACTGCATGATGTTCCAGCAGGTGACGAATGGCCAATGGACAAAATCCTGGCAGTGAAAGCTGCTGCGGATCAGGCTGGATTACATTTAGACGTCGTTGAAAGTGTTAATGTGCATGAAGATATCAAATTAGGTCTACCAAGTCGGGATCAATACATTACCAATTACAAAAAAACGATGGAAAAGCTGGCTCAGGTCGGTGTTAAGGTTATTTGTTATAATTTCATGCCAATCTTTGACTGGTTACGCACGGATCTTCATAAGGAACTGGAGGACGGCTCTACTGCCCTCTTCTATGAAAGTAGCAAGATTGCAGATATTGAACCATTGGAACTCGTTCGTAACATTACCGAAAATTCTGCATTAACGATGCCTGGCTGGGAACCCGAACGATTGCAGTATTTAACAGGGCTATTTGAAGCCTATAAAGATGTAACAGAGGATCACATGTGGGAAAATGCTCGTTATTTCTTGCAGGAGATCATTCCAACTGCTGAACAATTAGGCATCAAAATGGCGATCCACCCGGATGATCCGCCATGGCCAATCTTTGGTTTGCCTAAGATCATTATCAATCAGGATAATGTAAGGAAATATCTTGAACTGTATGATAGCCCAAGTAACTGTGTGACCTTGTGTAGCGGTTCGCTTGGCGCTAATCTTAATAATGATATTATCGGAATGATCCATGAATTCAAGAATCGCATTCCTTTTGCCCATATTCGTAATGTAAGGGTCTACGATAATGGAGACTTCATCGAAACCTCTCACCGCAGTCAAGACGGTAATGTCGATATCGCGGGTATTGTCGAAGCCTATCATGATATTGGGTATGAAGGGTATGCCAGACCAGATCATGGACGTCATTTATGGGGCGAACAATGCAGACCGGGATACGGACTCTATGACCGTGCTATGGGAATTATGTACCTTTGGGGCGTGTGGGATTCTCTACAAAGGAGGGCAAAAGCATGAGTGAAGTAATCGGTGAACGCACCTCTCGCTTAGAGGGGAAAGTCGCTGTCATAACGGGAGGCGCAGGTGTGCTATGTCGTTCGATGGCCGAAGAGCTTGCTCGCCATGGCGCAAAAGTAGCTATACTCAATCGTACTGTATCTAAGGGAGAAGCTGTCGTTGCTTCGATTGAAGCTGCTGGAGGTACAGCAATTGCGGTTGCTTGTGACGTTACTCAGGCGGAAAGTGTGCAATCCGCTGCCGCAGTGGTGCTAGAACAACTGGGACCCTGTGACATTCTGATTAACGGTGCAGGTGGCAATAACGCTAGTGCTAACACAACGAACGAAATTTTTAAACTTGAGGATCTGGACCAAGCGGATGTAACGACTTTTTTTGATGTAAGTGTAGAGGGTTTCCGTCAGGTGATGGATCTTAATTTTGTCGGCTCTCTCATTCCTACACAGATCTTTGCAAGACAGATGGTCGAACGAGATGCGCAGGCAACCGTTATTAACATTTCGTCGATGAGTGCCCCGTCTCCTATGACCAAAGTTCCAGCATACAGTGCGGCTAAAGCAGCGATTAATAACTTCACACAATGGCTCGCTGTTCACCTAGCTGAATCTGGAATTCGAGTTAATGCGATTGCGCCAGGATTCTTTCTCACAGAACAAAACCGTAATTTGTTATTGCAGCCAGATGGCTCACCAACAGAGCGTTCTAGCAAAATTATTGCGCATACACCGATGCGTCGTTTCGGCAAACCAGAGGATTTACTCGGTACACTAATGTGGCTTGCGGATGACAGTCAGTCTGGTTTCGTTACAGGTACCGTTATTCCAGTGGATGGCGGATTTATGGCGTATGCGGGTGTGTAATTCTCTTCTATCTTGTACTCTTCTTGTGTGCAGGAAATAGCGAAATTCAATCATTCGATCTTTCATATCATCCGAAGCAGGCTGCAAAGTCCGCTTCGGATTTTTCATTTTCCACTCCGTACTTCCTCACTCCCTCATCCCTTCAATTCGAATAATATGCAATGACGTTGGAAAAACTTGTTATAGTTCTTGGAAAAGTGCTGGATATAAACTCTTCTCTATAAACCTGTAGATATTCGAATCCGCTAACGGTTGGATGAAGTGAAGGCTGGTGAGCATCACATGATGGAAGAAACATGGGTCGTTGCAGTGCGCTCCATAATCGCATTTTTGACGCTGATGATCTATACCAGAGTATTGGGTAAACAGCAGATGGGTAATCTAACCTACTTTGATTATATTAATGGTATTACGATTGGTTCGATTGCAGGAACGTTTGCGACAGATCTATCATCTAAAGGATGGATACATTTTGTGGCTTTAACCATATTCACGATTGTCACCATCATCTTTCAATATATTACGCTAAAGAGTCGTACCATCACGAAATTGCTGGACTCTGACCCCACTTTGGTCGTACAGGATGGCAAAATCCTAGAACACAATCTGAGCAAAATGAGGGTGAAGTTCGATGAACTCACCATGATGCTTCGTCAGAAGGATGTATTCGACATTACCACGCTTAGTTACGCGATCCTTGAGCCCGATGGGAGTATCTCGGTTGTACTCAAACCAGAACATCAGCCATTGACAGCGAAAGATATGCATTTGCACCCACCCAAAAGCCGATTAATGACCGAATTAATTATTGACGGTGTTCTAATCAAGCAAAACCTGGAGGAACGCCACAAAGATATGAAGTGGTTAACGGCGCAATTAAAAAAGAAAAAGCTGACGATTCAGGACATTTCATTTGCCGCGATTTTGCCAAACGACAAGCTTTATATCGATCTCTTTGAAGATCATTTCACCGAGAAAACAGATATGGGAGATTACGAAGGACCTTTCTAATTCAACGTCTCTCTCTTGATTTCAGACATTTCAAAATTTTCGAAGAGAACGTTCCGTCCATACTGACGCAGGAGGACTTGAATGAAAATACGAATCTGGTTACTATATGTTATTCCGATTACTCTACTTATTTTGTTCTGCGTCATTCTTGCCTCTGGACCGTTTCTTAAAAGGCCTTTCGGTACGGAGGATCGTTTACTGGAGTCGGTACAGTCACTTGAGAAGCAAGTTCAGAATAAGCAGTGGCGTGAAGCCAAGTCTGAAGCAGAGTATGCCATGAACGCATGGGATCACATCGTCAACCGTATCCAGTTCAGCGTAGAACGTGAAACCATCTATGATATTTTGGGCACACTCGCTCGAATCAGGGGTGGTGTTGCTGCGCAAGATGATCAGGCGCTCTTGGAGGAGATCCATTATTTTTATGTCCTGTGGGATAACCTGGGAGACTAACTACGTAAGTAATGCTAAAAGGGACTTCCCAGAAGACGGGAGTCCCTCTATTGTGTGGTCATCGCTCAATTAGCCGCGAGAACGCGTTGTACGGCCACTTCCACTTTCTTTCCGGAAAAATAACGTTAATGCGCCCTTAGCACACCATAGCGCGAACAAGGCAAACAATGTTCCCAGAACATTGCAGGCATGAACGTTTGCTGCGCGAGATTGGCTGCATCGCCTGCTCTAGAAGGCTGTGTCCAGGATAGTAATCCGACATACATTGCACTCAAGACAGACTCTTCTAAGGTTAGAAATGCGAGGAATAGGTAGTAGAACTTCACGATTTTGGCGCCAAAAATCATTATCACTACGTTTAAGGCAATAAAGCCGGTTAGCCACAACATGCCAAACTCTCCTCTTACATAGAGCAGCAAGGACACAAGGGCTATAGCAGTTATAATACCTAGACCCAACATATGTCGTCCTTTCCGGTATAGATAGAACAACAACCAGGCGAACAGTGATGCTAAGATATAGCCTGCTAAGGAGACAAGGATGGATCGGCCTGGCGTGAGCATGGTGGAATAAGTTACTCCGCTATGATCCGCGTACAGTTCAATCCGTAATACCTTGCCAGACAACAGCAGTGTCGTCAGCGCATGCGCGAATTCGTGGATCATCGTATCTAGGTTTCGAAATAAAGATGAGAATGGAATAAATCGTGTGAGAAATACAGAGACGATTAGAAACAATATTGTTTTGAGCCATTTATTCAAGTACCGTCCCACCTCCCTTGCCACAAAAATGATGAATAATTAGACTTATCCGTATATTACGTTACTGAAGAGTTAATCGTTTCCTTTCATAAAATGAGCGGCACATTGTTGCATCCACCAACAGAAACTGCGATTATGTCCGATGAAAAAAGAAGATAAATCATAACGTCCACTGCCTGTCTCCAATGTAACAAGAAGTCTATGACGCATATTTTGTATCGCATATTGGACGAATCGATCGGCTGCTTCACTTTTCACTAGTGTAACATACGCATAGAGGGAATGATCGATAGGTTCATCTAAGGGACTTACACCTGCACAAGAAAACTCAGTAGCAATCCCTGCATTCTGAAGCAGAGTGAGTGCCTCAGCAAGCTCGACATCGACCTCTACACCATTCCACAGAGTCGTCCTTTTCGCAATTACCGTCTGTTTATCACGTTCCGTCCAGGACATCAGCTCTAATTTGCGTCTTCTCCATAGGTGAGCGGGCTGCTCACTCAGAAGCTCTTCTTGATCTGCACTCGCCTGATTCACGGTAAGCCTATCGAACACTATGGAATCAGCTCCGTTTAGTTCCTTGTGGTTCAGGTTCGATTCGATTACATCTAATTCTGGATCAATACTCATATAAAGGCTCCCCCTACTCCCGCTCCATATCCGGTCGCCGCAGACAACGAAGAGAGCACATCCCTGTGCTCTCTGCTTCGCCAGTCGGCAAAGGAATGACATCACGTGCCTTCCTCAGCATATTTTATTATTGTACCTCTTTCGTTAATTTGCATCAAATCAGATATCTATTCGTTCAGCGCTAGTTTCAATGCATCTAAATTCTGTCTCATTACGCTGATGTAGTCCATTCCTGCTGTAATCTCATCCTCAGTTAACCCTTCAATTGGATTCAACACAGCCGTCTTCGCACCCACTTCATTCGCAATTGTCTCAGATACTTTAGAAGAAACGAGTGTTTCGAAGAAAATGGTTTTCACCTGATGTTCCTTCGCAAAATCGATTACCGAGGCCATCTGTGCTGCGGATGGCTCTTGTTCAGGAGACAATCCTGCGATAGGGACTTGCTGCAATCCATATTCCTGTGCAAGATAACCAAAAGCAGCATGCTGTGTAATAAAATCTTTCCGTTTACTATCTGTGACAGCTGCTTTGAAATCGGTATGCAATGCTTCTAGTTTAGCTACGTACGCATCCGCATTTTGTTTGAATTGATCAGCATACTCTGGCGCAGCTTCTGCTAAGCCAGCTTCAATGTTACGGACTTCTTGTATCGCTAATGCCGGTGACAACCATACGTGTGGATCAAGTCCACCGTGATCATGACTATGGCTATGGGCATGATCCTCTGTCGTTGCTTCGTCTGCATGGTCGTGATCATGCTCCGCCGTAGCTTTTTCGTCTCCATGATCATGATCATGTTCTTCTGTCGTTGCTGATTCAGCATGATCGTGGTCATGGTCGTGCTCTTCTGTTGTTCCTTCGCTGGCATGATTATGGTCGTGGTCTTCCGCTTCTGAGTCACCATGGTCATGCTCTCCGCCTTCAAGCAGGTTGATACCTTTGCTTGCTTCGACTTGTATCAGTTTGTCATTACTCAAGCTATCTTTCACTTGATCAATCCAAGACTCCATGCCAGCTCCGTTGTATACAAGTACATCTGCTTTCTCGATGCTAGCCATATCTTGAGGTGTTGGCTCCCAATCATGAGGCTCCATACCAGCCGGAACAAGTGTATGTACATCTGCCAGGTCGCCCGCGACATTTTTGGTGAATTCATACATCGGATAGAAGCTTACTTGCACATTTAATTTACGCTCCGTCGCTGCTGGGGTACTAGCTGTAGATGGATCTGTCTCTGTAGCGGACTTCGTCTGTCCACAACCTGCGACAACAAGTGCGAGGCTGAAGAAAAGTCCAAATGCTGCTGTTTTGCTAAATTTCATATTATATATTCTCCTTTGAATGGATAGATAGTATGGCTCTTTGTTGTGTTTGTGCTACGCGGTGACGTTTACGGTTATATAGTGAAATCAGCTTTTGTGCTGATATTCCAGTCAATAGAAATACCAACAGGATTAGTGCAATCGTACCTCCTGGTGGTGTGTTCAAATGATAAGAAGTTGTCAGACCGCTAAAAATTCCGATAAGTCCTGTGACTACAGCAATAACAATCGCTGTAGCAAAACTACGTGATACTCTTAATGCGAGCGCTGCTGGAAGCACAATGAGTGCAGATACGAGCAACACACCAACAATTGGCATGGCTGCTGCAACCGTCATTCCTGTAAGAACGGCAAACGCGAATGATAACCCTTTAACCTGAACACCACCGATGGAGGCCGTCTCTTCATCAAACGTTAAATTGTATAGCGGTCTTCGTAGCACAATGAAAAAGGCTAAACCGATAATACATACCACGACCATCATCAGCAGCTGTATATTACTGACGGCAACAATGGAACCAAACAGATAGGAGCTGAAGGTTTTGGACAGATTGGTTTTCAAGCTCATAAGTACAACGGCAAGTGCAAGTCCTGATGTCATAATAATGGCGACAGGAACCTCACTATAGGTTCGATAACTTCTCCGCAATTGTTCAACCAGTAATGCACCAATGACCGCAATAGCGAAACCACTGATGACCGGATTCAAATTCATAACCGAACCAAGCGCCACCCCTGCTAACGACACATGAGATAAAGTATCAGCCATTAGAACCTGTCTTCGAAGCATAAGGTAAACTCCCAAGATGGGAGCAATGACGCCAATTAATCCACCTGCCCAAAAGGCACGCTGCATGAATTCGTACTCAAACACTGCCATTCCTCACTTTCTTGCCGCTCCAACGTAATCGTTCGATCTAATCGGTTGCCCATCTCTTCCAGACCATGTGTAACCATAATGATCGTGAGGCCGTGAACATCTGCGTAGTGGCGCATCAAGTCATAGAAGCCTTCCCGACTGCGTCGATCCATCCCCGTTGTCGGCTCATCTAACACAAGCACTTGCGGCTGTCCTGCCAGAGCTCTTGCAATACAGATACGCTGCTTCTGTCCACCGGATAGTTCGCCTACTCGCGTATTTCTGTATTCCCACATGCCCACTTCACGAAGGCTGCGCTCCACTATCGCTTCCTGATCGGTGGTAAACTTCCGAAATAGCCCGAGCTTGCGATAACATCCTGATCGTACCAATTCAATCACGGTGCTGGGAAAACCGCTATTGAATGATGCCACCTGCTGAGGCACATAACCAATCTCTAACTTTTTACCGCGGATATTCTGAATGTTCATATGTACCGAACCGCTCCAGGGCTTAAGCAGCCCTAGCAGCAATTTCAGCATGGTTGTCTTCGCAGAACCATTGGGACCTGTAATGCCTACGAATTCTCCCACATGAATATCCAACGACAGTTGATCAATAACAGGTTCTTTCCCATATCCAAACACCACATCACGCATGGAGGATAGTAACATGATTCTTCCTCTTTTCGTAATTATTACGATGTAAAAATGACAAAAAAATTATCGTGTTTCCCGGTGAATCGTCATCTTCTTCAATCGTGGCGAGTATTTCTTCATCTCCAGGCGTTCGGGATGATTACGCTTATTCTTCGTCGTTGTATAGTTGCGATCTCCGCACTCAGTGCAGGCTAAAGTAACAATGACTCTCATGGTTGTTGCCTCCTCTTATTTAATCGTAATTATTACTATTTAACGATACTAGCCTATGCTCTTTCTTTTGTCAACTCTTCAGCTTCTAGTCCACTGTGGAAAAGGATCTTTCAGCTCTCTCCAATTCATATGCATCTCTTCTTCGGTTAGAAGTGTCTCATCGAGAGTACGCTCAATCTCTGCCCGATCCATATCAATACCGATAAATACAAGCTTGGTTACTCGGTCTCCCCACTCATCATCCCAGTCTGGAATTGCGGGTAGCGTGTCGCCAAAATGTAACTGACGTTCCTCTTCACTCATTGCTCCTACCCATATTCCTGCTGGCGAGAGCTGCTTGGATGTGCCTGCATGACTGAAAGAGATCGCCATATGGTTCCGTGTTGCCATCCACATCAAGCCTTTGGAACGCACAATCGGTTCTGGCCACTTGGCAATCCAGTGAAGTAACCGTTCTGGGTGAAATGGACGTTTACGATGATATACAAAAGAATGGATGCCATATTCCTCTGTCTCTGGTGTATGTTTTCTTTCATCAGTTCACGAATCCAACCTGCAGACTGACTTGCTTTTTCAAAATTGAATCGGCCTGTGTTCAAAATTTCATGCGGATCGATCTGTCCATGTGTCGTGCGGATCAATTTGGCTTCCGGTTGCATCGCATGTAATGCTTTTCGAGCTTAGACAGTTCTTCCTCCGTGGCCAGATCACATTTGTTGAGGATGAGCACATCACAAAATTCTACCTGATCCGTTAGCAGATGTACGATTCCACGCACGTCGTCCTCGCCTGCTTCCTGTCCACGATCCTTCAGCTTTCTTTCGAGTAAAAGTCACGCCAGAACTGAGCTGCGTCCACAACCGTTACATCGTGTCCAGACGAGTAAATTGAGTGAGATCTATCCCAAGCTCCTCATCAATATACGTAAACGTCTGAGCAACAGGTACCGGCTCGCCTATGCCTGTGGATTCGATCAATATGTAGTCAAACGAACCATCCAGTGCAAGTCGTTCTACTTCTTTCAGCAGATCTTCCCTCAATGTGCAGCAGATGCAGCCATTAGACATCTCTACAAGCTTTCATCTATACGGGATAATCCACCGCCATCCCGAATTAAGCCAGCATCGATGTTAACCTCACTAAGGTCATTTACGATGACCGCAACGCATGCCTTCTCGATTATGCAGCACGTGATTAAGTAACGTTGTCTTGCCTGCACCCAGATATCCGCTTAGGACGGTTACGGGCACTTTTCTTTTATTTGTTGATCCGCCATTGCTGCTTCCTCCAGTCTATTGGGTCTGTTACATTTGCACACGCTAATCCTTTTAATCGGTCTAGTATACTTTGTTCAAGTTGTTAATCGTAATTATTACGATTAACAACTTACAGAAATATATCGTATTTGTATATTGCTTGTCACTCCATGGCGTTCTAATCGTTCATTAATCGTAAAAATATTGATTAGAGCTTACAATGATGTATGTCCTGCACGTACAAGCATATATTCTAGCAAAGTCTCAGTTGTGGAGGTCTGTTTGTGATGAAGATGGCAGCCCATGTGAAGGTCTTAACCTTCCTTATCCCTTGTGCCTTTCTAGTTCCTGTACTTATTACACTTGCTCCTGATCTAAGTGCTGCTTGAATAGCGAAGCTTTGCAAAATATGAAAACCATTTTCGTCAGTATTTTCTTAGAGGCTGCCCCTTTTTTATAATGGGTGTGCTCTATCGTCACTTATGCAATGGTTCGTATCTGAAGAAATGGTGCGTAGACTCACCCAAAAACCCGATTGGCGGAGTGCTCGTAGCTGGTCTATTGGGCATTATTTTCCGATCTGTGAGTGCGTTGATCCCCGTCGTGCGGCGACTGATGCATAAAGGTATGCCCGCTTACATCGCGGTTACTTTTATTCTGAGTGGACCTGTGGTGAATCCCATTGTATTCACAGCTACGCTGCTGGCTTTTCCCTCTCTCCCGAAATTACGATTGCACGTATGGGCTTGCATTTGCAGTAGCAGCTTCTGTTGGTGGTTTAGTGTATATTTTGTACGTACTAATCCGCTCCGCACGCCAAAAGCAGCTATTACCGATGTGAAGACACATCCCGGTTTTAAGATGGACAACCACACTCACACGCACACGGAAGTGCTCACGACCACAATCATGTTAAAAATTGGCGTAGCTTCTTCATTCATGCTGGAGACGAATTCGTGGATATGAGCAAATATTTAGTGATTGGTGCCTTGATTACCGCGTGTATCCAGACTTTTATTAGCCGAAGCGACCTGATTTCCCTAGGTAACGGCCCTGTGGCTTCCTATGTTTTCATGATGGGGTTTGCCTATGTATTATCCTTGTGCTCCACATCCGATGCCTTTGTGGCTTCGGCGTTCTCACATACGTTTGCACTTGGTCCGTTAGTTTCCTTCCTTGTACTCGGCCCAATGCTTGATTTCAAAAGTACACTCATGCTGCTATCTACCTTCCGTACTCGCTTTGTTATTGACTAAGCCTAGCCATTATTACGCTTGTATTCGCAGGATCATGGTTGATTAATATGCTGGCATGAACCTGATTGTTATATGAAGGATCAATCAATAAAAGAGGTGAAGACAAGATGAACAATCCGGCTCAGACGGTCACGAGAAATATGTTCCACAAGCCAAATAACATCCAATGGCATAGTCTGATTCGTGCAGGCTGGATGGGTGGCATTGCTTTCTATATTTTCACCTGAATTCAACGGATTCTCTACATTATTACTTAGCACCTACGATGCAGAAGTTACTATTATGCTGTCCGATTCCCTTTTTATTTATTGCCATCATTATGGCGTGGCATGGTCTTTTCAGTAAAAGTGAGGTCCATTGCGACTGTGAACATCCACCACCTGCAGGCTTTGTCCGTAGTTCCGTCGTATACGGCTTGATTGCCCTTCCTTAGTATTTGGCTTCCTACTGCCAGATCAGGCTTTGGGTAGCTCTATGGCGAGCCAGAAAGGAATGTCGCTCACCTATGCGCCTCCGGAGATTCGGCGTAAAGAGCCTTTGCCTGAGGCCGCAGCCAAACTGAACGTGCAGGACTTGAGCCAACAACAGCCAACAGTTACGACGGCATCCACAGCTGACGTACAATTTATTCCTCCAGATGAATATAGTAGAGAATTTGCCGACTTAGCAGAGAAATTATATGAAGAGTCGGTTATCCAAGTCTATCCTGAGGTTTTCTCCGAAACGCTTGGCACGATCGACATGTTTCAGCGCCAATTTGCTGGCAAAGAAATCTCGTTAACAGGATTCGTATATCGTGACGAAAGTATGGAGCAAGAATCTCATTTTGCATTGGGACGATTTCTTGTGATGTGCTGTCCCGCAGATGCGGCGCCATTTGGTGTAAAGATTCACATTGAAGGCGCCAATACCTTTCCAACGGATAGTTGGGTGCAAATTAACGGCACGATTGGTTCTGCTCAAATCGATGGCAAAGACACCATTGAGATTCGGGCTACACAGGTTACTCCTGTGTCTGAGCCATCCACACCATACATTTACACAAGTGCAGATTCTATTGGCGTATGAGAAACGGAATAGCAATTAACGGAGCGGTCACTTCAATTTTGACGTCAACATGCAACGGTAAATACGAAATGCAAAAAACACACTATACGTTAATAGTGTGTTTTCTTTGTACATTTGTACAGTTTTATTGTTCTGTACTTCTTTATTGGGAGAAGCTATTTAACCAACCATTCCAGGCTTTCTTGTTGGCAGGCTTTCCAGAATCGTTTAACTTTATATACTCCAAAGCTGATCCAAACTATTGGATTGATTATCCCGATATTCTTGGATAAATTGGGCAGCATGGCTTTGTATACAACAATCTAGAGGAGAGTATGAGAGCGTGTCATTCGAGCTTCCATCACCATTGCCGTTCCCACCATTTATCAACCGGTGCTTCAGAAGGTACACGAGTTACAGCATGCTCATCAGTGTGAAGGTACCTGTATCTCCAATGTATGTAGGGTAACTAATGGCGATCTCTCAGTGAGACTATTGCCCACTCGACCATGTTTGGTTTCTCGAGTGTTGTAATTATACTTGACTATTCACAATTCCTTTCAGTGCAGGAATCGTAATTCTCGTTGGGAAGTTGCTAGGTACAGCTAAAGGATTATACTCAATGCTCTGCCCAGTGCTGTTATCTACGAAAATAGGCATGACTGTCTGGTAAGTCGATGTTATCTAATTCTTTTGGACTGCTGATCGATATGCTGCAAATGCATTGGGAAATTGCTGTTGTGAGAGTGCTTGGCCAAAATCGTCCGATGCGGATATTGCTTTAACTGTATCTTCCCGTACATGTTCGCATTGTACACTATATACAATAGTGAACCACGCCACTCATAAACGTACCAAGATCATATTTAGTTTCTCCTGGCCGGTTTGAAGTTTTTACGGAAGAAGGAAATAACTGAATTAATTGTAGTACCTTTTCTATGGTATGGTTTGCATCATTAATCGCGCACCTGCACCAAGTATTCATTCCATTTGTTCACCAGATACATGTGTGCATCCGATGACCATTGTAGACTGTACTTTCTATTTCGTTCCCCATAAATCATTGTAACCATCAATGGAAGACGTAATCTCAGATTTCGTCGTTGCATCGGCATCTTGCCATGGCGCTTTGTCAAAGTGATGCACCTGCTCCATAATAATACTAGGATCGATTTCGTTGCATTTCCGCAGCTGCCAGAAGCACGGTGCCACCCCATTGCATGATTGGCCCGCTTCCAGTTCACCTGGGGCAAACATTAGAACTTGCTGCTTCAGCCTTGAATTGCACTGTTGATGCGAATAATAGAATCATGATATAATACGATACTCTGATCTTTTAACAAATTTGCTGAGATTTGCTAAACAACGTTAACTCCTTACTCGTATGTACTTCATGAAACTCTACACATTTAAAACTCAGGAATATTTGGATCTTGTTATCCAGCCTACTTCTTCCCTCCTTAAAAGGTAAAATATAACTCTAATATTATCTCAAATCCTGATGTTTACGTAAATAAAAAATTACATAGCGAAGCAAGATAAACGTATTCTTGTTCTGTAAAAGAAAACAACCCCCGTACCTATGTCATACATAGATTCGGGGGTTGCATGCTCAACCGCATACTCGGCTGATTGAGTTTTAAATTATTCGGTTACGATATCATGCACCAATACAGGGGCATCTGCTTTATCTGCAATCGTAATATTTTCTTTAATCTTCGCGATTACATCCGCCACATCTTCACGATTAGCGTGGATCGTTACAAGTGATTCGCCTGCTTTGACAGGGTCACCCACTTTTTTATTCAACATCAGACCAACAGCAAGATCGATCTCGGACTCTTTGGTTGCACGACCCGCACCAAGCAGCATCGCAGCTGTACCAATCTCATCCGCAACAATTTCTGATACGAAACCGTCTTGGTCTGCAGGTACCTCAATGAGGTATTGGGCTTGTGGCAATCGATCTGGATGATCCACGACAGAAGCATCTCCACCTTGATTCGCCAAGAAATGTTTGAATTTCTCCAGTGCTTTACCGTTCTGGATCACTTCTTTCAATTTCTCTTCAGCTTGCTCTAGAGAATCTGCTTTGCCAGCGAGGAATACCATTTGGCGTCCAAGTGCCAGACACAGCTCTTCCAGATCTTTAGGACCTTTACCTTGCAGTGTAAGAATGGCTTCTTTTACTTCAAGTGCATTACCAATAGCTAGACCCAGCGGTTGGGACATGTCGGAGATAACAGCCATTGTTTTACGTCCAACATTGTTACCGATGCTCACCATCGCATGTGCAAGTTCTTTAGCATCTTCTGCCGTTTTCATAAATGCACCAGCGCCTGTTTTCACGTCCAACACGATGGCATCCGCACCTGCTGCAATTTTCTTACTCATGATAGAACTTGCGATCAGTGGAATGGAGTTTACGGTTGCTGTTACGTCACGCAAAGCATATAGCTTCTTATCTGCAGGCGTAAGGTTACCACTTTGTCCAATTACCGCTACCTTGTGCTCGTTAACGAGTCGAATGAACTCTTCTTTTTCAAGCTCCACGTGAAAACCAGCAACGGATTCAAGTTTATCTGTTGTTCCACCTGTGTGACCAAGTCCACGACCGGACATTTTGGCAACGGGTACGTCCAACGCGGCTACAAGTGGCGCCAGTACAAGCGTTGTTGTATCGCCCACGCCACCTGTGGAGTGTTTGTCTACTTTGATGCCTTCAATAGCGGATAGGTCGATCGTTTCACCCGAATTCACCATCGACATCGTCAGATCAGCACGTTCCTTGTCCGTCATATCGTTGAAAAATACAGCCATTGCCCATGCGCTGACTTGATAGTCTGGAATTTCTCCTTGTGTATATCCTTGAACGACGAAATCGATCTCTTCTGTTGTTAATTCTTTTCGGTCACGTTTCTTGGCAATAATGTCTACCATTCTCATGATGCTCTCTCCTTGTGTATGTTGATTTTACAGAACACTTTGTAGGGAAACCGTTCCGGTAATGGATCGTTCTTTCGATCGCTGTTGTCTTCACATTTCTCTGAATCACCTCTTATGAGGTTGAAATGTGAAGACAAAGGCGAGCGCTTCGCTTCTACAGAATCGACTCCATTGCCTCCACTCCGTGCTCCAAACAAAAGTTTCGATAAAATCAAATTATTTTTGGTGCAGTAAACCTTTATGCGGAGTCTGTTTCGGTTCAGGATCGTTCTTACGATCGCTGTTGTCTACCTCTACTGAGGTGGAAATGTGAAGACAAAGGCGAACGCTCGCTTCTACAGAATCGATTCCATTGCCTCCACTCCGTGCTCCAAACAAAAGTTTCGATAAAATCAAATTATTTTTAGTGCAGTAAACCTTTATGCAAAGTTCGTTCTGGCAATGGATGTTCTATTAGTGCGTGTTCAAAAAGGTCGGTTTTCAGTACCGAGAAGATGGGATGAAGATAGAAATGGAGTAGCGGAGCGTAGATTAAGCTACGTGAGCAACGGACATTTCGGCTGGATCCCATATTCGAAGCTAAGATGCCGTCAGGCATCCTTCGTAATCAAAAGCGGACTTTTTGAACAACCTCTATTACAAAGTAATTGCTGTGTCCAGTGCTACGACCATCATGTCATTGAATGTTTTTTGGCGCTCTTCTGCTGACGTTTCTTCGCCTGTGAGCAGGTGGTCGCTTACGGTCAGGATTGTAAGTGCATTAACGCCGAATTTGGCAGCAATGGTGTACAATGCTGTTGTTTCCATTTCTACGCCAAGCACACCGTGTTTCATCAATTTTTCCGTTACAGAACGATCGTCGCGATAGAAAGAATCGGAACTGAAGACGTTACCGACATGGATCTTCATGCCTTTAGCTGTGGCACGGTCATATGCTTCTTTGAGCAATGAGAACGTTGCGATTGGTGAGAAATCATATCCACCGAATACGTGTTTATTCATACTGGAATCGGTACATGCTGCTTGTGCAAGGATAACGTCACGTACACGTACATGCTCCTGCATCCCGCCGCAAGTTCCTACACGAATCAAGTTTTTCACACCATACTCACTAATCAACTCATTCGCATAGATGGCAAAGGATGGAATCCCCATACCTGAACCTTGCACCGAAATGCGGTGCCCTTGATATGTACCTGTAAAGCCAAGCATACCGCGAACCTCGTTGTAACATACAACGTCTTCTAGATACGTATCAGCAATGTATTTTGCGCGTAGTGGATCTCCTGGCAAAAGGATCGTTTCAGCAATATCTCCAGGTTTTGCTCCGATATGTGTACTCATAGAATAATCTCCTCCAATAAGTTGTATACGTTCGTCTATATAATGGACGAGGAACCGGAGTAACTATAGTTTACCCCGATCCCTGACCATGGTTTGCGTTTCAAATTCATGCGCTTGTCTGAAGTTTCGCTTCAGTTAGAATAGATTCCGTGGTTCAACCCCTACGGACTTATTTCAGATCCTTCAAGAAGCTTGTACCATACTCTGGCATTTTCACACCAAAGTTCTCCGCTACCGTTGCTCCAAGATCAGCAAAGGTACTGCGCAGATCAAGCTGTTTGCCCTCACTGAAGCGTGGGGAGTATGCCAACAATGGTACATATTCACGTGTGTGGTCTGTACCACGGTATGTTGGATCATTACCATGATCGGCTGTAATCAGCAACAGATCATCGCTTGTCATTTTTGCAAAGATCTCTGGCAGACGTGCATCATAATCTTCAAGTGCTTGTGCATACCCTTGTGGATCACGACGGTGACCGTAGAGGGCATCAAAATCAACGAGGTTCAAGAAGCTAAGTCCAGTGAACTGCTCGTCCATCGTTTCGGACAACTTGTCCATCCCATCCATATTGGAAACGGTGCGTACCGCTTTGGTCACACCTTCGCCATCATAAATGTCAGCGATTTTACCCAAAGCAATTACATCAAACCCGCCATCTTTCAACTCATTCATCACAGTGCGGCCAAACGGTTTGAGCGCATAGTCATGACGGTTCGCTGTCCGTTTCCAGTCACCTGCTTCACCCACGAAAGGACGTGCAATTATACGACCGAGCATGTACGGATCTTCAAGTGTAATTTCACGACAGAACGCACAGATCTCATATAGTTCCTTCAAAGGAACGACATCTTCATGCGCAGCAATTTGCAGTACCGAGTCAGCGGACGTATATACGATCAGCGCGCCTGTTTCAACATGCTCAGCACCTAGTTCATCCAGAATTTCCGTGCCGCTCGCAGGTTTATTACCAATCACTTTACGACCTGTTTTTTCTTCAATGCGCTGAATCAGCTCATCCGGGAACCCATTTTCAAACACACGGAAAGGTGTATCGATATACAAGCCCATGATCTCCCAGTGACCTGTCATGGTATCTTTACCTTTGGACGCTTCCTGCATTTTGGTGTAATACGCTTTAGGCGCAGCCGCTACAGGAATTCCCTCGATTTCTTTAATATTAGACATTCCAAGACTCGCCATATGCGGCATCTTCAGACCTCCACGTTCACGGGCAATGTGACCGAACGTATCTACATCAAAATCATCAAATTCTGCTGCATCTGGCGCTTCGCCGATTCCTACAGAATCCATAACGATTAGATGTACTCTTTTGAATGTTGACATGAATGAAGCACTCCTTCCAATAATCCAGCTTACAAGTACAGTCCAGTGATGATCGCAGACAGCACGCTGACAAGCGATGCACCATAAAGCAGCTTCAGACCGAAGCGGGCCACCACATTACCTTGTTTCTCATGAAGTCCTTTAACCGCACCGGCAATAATACCGATGGAAGAGAAATTGGCGAACGATACGAGGAAGACAGATACGATCCCGGTCGTTCTCTCCGACAATGCTGTTTGATTACTAAGATCAAGCATAGCTACGAATTCATTAGAGACCATCTTCGTTGCCATAATGCTTCCCGCTTGAATCGCCTCTTTCCAAGGAATCCCCATAACAAAGGCAAAGGGTGCAAACACATAACCGAGCAGTTCCTGGAATGAAATACCGAGCACCGCACTGAAAATACCATTAATCAAGGCAATCAGCGCGACAAAACCGATGAGCATCGCAGCAACCACAATGGCTACTTTGAATCCATCTAGAATGTACTCACCTAGCATTTCGAAGAACGATTGCTTCTCCTCTTCCTGAACCTCCAATATATCTTCTTCCGGTGTAACCTGATAAGGGTTCACAATAGAAGCAATGATAAAACCGCCAAATAGGTTGAGCACGAGCGCCGTCACCACATATTTCGGATCAATCATCGTCATATAGGCACCGACAATGGACATCGATACCGTGGACATCGCTGAGGCACACAAGGTATAGAGCCGATGTTTCGGCAATAAACCAATTTGTTTTTTTACGGATATGAACACTTCAGATTGCCCCAGAATAGCAGAAGCAACCGCGTTATATGATTCCAGTTTGCCCATTCCGTTGATTTTGCTTAATACCAGACCAATATATTTTATAACAAAAGGCAAGATTCGGATATACTGTAATATCCCAATCAAGGCAGAGATGACCACAATCGGCATCAGTACGGTCAAAAAGAACGGAGCACCTCCGCCATCTGCCCCAATGGTTACTAAATCACCAAATACAAACGCAATTCCCTCATTCGCATAGTCCAGCAATGCCTTAAATGCAGTAGAGAATTTGCCTACGAGATACGTACCTGCCACCGTATTCAGCAAGAAATATGCCAGTATAATCTGTAAAACAACCATTACCGCAAGCGGGCGGTAGCGAATCTGTTTCTTGCCGTTGCTGGCGATATAAGCCAGTCCAAATACAACGAGTAAGCCTAGTATAGCGATTAAAAATTTCATGTCATCTCTCCTTTGAAGGTAGTTAAGCCAGTTGTTCGATCAGCTCAAAGGTTCTATGCATTGTAATGTAATGAAAATGAATGTTTACGAAAATATAATGAAGCGCTTACAATACATCACTGCAAATTGCTACATTTTATGTGTCCTGCCTGTTTAACCCGCATAAGCTTGTAAAACAACGATTATGCGGGCATCCAGACAAGCTCAATTCGTTTACATCACTTCTTTAAACTGTGATTACAATCTAACTTAAACGAATGAGACAAAGTTCTGCTGATTAATAAGAAGCCGTGGATTGTCCGCCTTGCATGATTTTAACGCCAGAGCTTGCGCCAATTCGTGTTGCGCCAGCTTCAATCATTTTTTGCATGTCTTCAAGGCTACGAACGCCACCGGAAGCTTTCACACCTACATCTGGACCTACTGTACGACGCATCAAAGCGATATCCTCAGGCGTTGCTCCTCCAGTTGAGAATCCAGTTGATGTTTTAACGAAGTCAGCTCCAGCTCTTATAGCTGCTTGGCATGCACGTACTTTTTCATCATCAGTCAACAAGCAAGTTTCGATAATGACTTTGACCAACGCTTTACCTGCTGCTGCTTCAACCACTGCACGAATGTCTTGCTCAACGTAATCGTCTTTGCCATCTTTCAATGCACTAATGTTAATAACCATATCCACTTCAGTTGCACCTTTGGCAATAGCATCTGTCGTTTCGAATGCTTTCGTTTCCGAAGTAGAAGCCCCCAATGGGAAACCAATAACAGTACAGATATCAACGCCAGTACCTTTTAATTGTTCAGCAGCATAAGCAACCCAACCTGGATTTACACATACAGATGCAAATTGATATTGTTTTGCTTCCTCAGTCAGTTTAACCATCTCGCTCTGTGTAGCGTCTGCACGAAGCAAGGTATGGTCGATCATTTTAGCTAATTGTAGTGTAGTCATTCAATATCTCTCCCTTTATATAAACGATGTATTCTATACCTTACACTAACATGAACATATGTAATAATCAAACTGAACTTTTGTTCACGTCGTGCTATTGAGATTCTAACGATGACAAAGTCTTATTTATACTTACCCAAGGGCTGCACATCTTAGCTTTTACTCTACACAGCAAAACATCCACCATGTGAACATGGCAGATGTTGTCACTCTTATAACTAAAGACGAAGCAATGCTTGGGCTGTGTACTGATCCGTAACCAGAATGTTCGCATACTGTCCCTTTAGTGCGGCATGAATCGCTTCAATTTTGCGTTGGCCACCAGCGACAAGAATAGACTTCTCCTTATTTTTCAGCTCAGACAGGTCGATGCCTACGGTTCTGCTATTAATCTCTTCACTGATTAGCTTGCCTTCACTATTGAAGAAACGAGAGCATATATCACCCGCTCCAGTATGTATCAGCAATTGCTGCTCCTCTTCACTGAAATAACCGAGCTTGAACAAAAGTGCATCTTCCTTCACAGTACCGACCGTAAAAATAGCTATATTCGCCTGCCGGCCTAGCTCCACAATTCTACCGATGTGCCGATCAGCCTCCACCATGTTCTTCACTTCGATAGAATCAAAGATCACCGGGAGCGGTAAATATCGTGGGACGGTATGGAACGCTTCAGCAAATAGATGAACAATCTCGGCTGCATAGGTATTCACATGCGAGTGGCTTACGCCTCCCTTTAATTGAACAACCTCTACGCCCTTAACCTGCTTAGGACGAAGCTGGCGAGCGACGGCATGCATCGTTGTTCCCCACGTTACACCAATAATGTCCGCATCTTGAACGGTATCCTGCAGATAATCAGCAGCTCTCTTACTAATCTGCTTCTGTATCTCTTCATCACTTTTCAGAGGTGCAAAACATACAAGCGCTGTTTCGAGATCATACTTGGCTTTTAATTCCCAGCGATAATATCGATATCTTCTAAGGGATCCATAATCTCAATTCGGACATAACCCCGGTCTTTGGCATACTGCAGCAACCGGGACACGGTTGGACGTGACACACCGAGCCTGCCGGCAATATCCTGCTGGCTATAATCAGACTGATAATACAATTTAGCTGCTTCTATACTTAGTCGCTGTTTCTCCAGATCTATTCCCATGTGTGCTCAACCCACTCATCTTCGTTATCGTTAGAAACCATACGTATCTTGTACATCTTATACATACATTATCAAAATAACCCTAGACAAACAACTAATAGAGGTTGTTCAAAAATTCCGCTTTTGATTACGAAGGATGCGCTAGCGGCATCTCAGCTTCGAATATGGGATTCAGCCTAATCCGAGTCATACCCTACAGACATCTTCAATTCAATTCAAAAAAGCCCACTTGCTTATCTCTCCATAGAAAGAAGCAAGTGGGCATGTGTATATATTTAGTATGAAAATGAAGTGAATTAAGATTGACCAGAATTAGATCTGCTCATGGTCTCAAGCTTTCGTGTAATTGCGGTACGATCTACTTTCAAGCCCCAGATGGATTCAATAATCTGTTCTTTATCCTCAGCATCCTCTGCATGCTTCAATTGAATTAACAACGCATGCATCTGCTCATTTATATCTTCAAACTGCATCCATAGGTCATGTCTTACTGCCATAGAATCCAGATGGCGATTAGCTTCAACTTCTTCTTTCAATGCAGCTAGGATGGATTGCTCCCATTCTGTGTCCCCTAGTTGCTTAGCCATATTCAGGAGATCCAGATAATCGTCAACAAGAAGCGAGTTCAATTCGGCATGTGTTTTCATCGTTTATTGCATCCCCTTTTCGTCTATTTACCAAGTATTATACTCGGTAATTCAGGATATGCAATAGGTGACGAAAAAAGACGGAATGAATTAGCTTTCAGATTGTAGAGCCAGAGCCACTTCACGAACGAGACCAGGAAACCAGTCTTCCAAAGATTCGAACGTATAACCTGCTTGTTCAGCCTTATCAGTATTCATCGTCCAGGATTCACTTATGCCAAAAGGTGACATATCTTCCTCACCTGTCTCTGATAGGATCTGGGACTGCATCCCCGTTACGGATTCAATGAGCTTCATCATTTCTGACAACTTGATGGCACCTAGGGAGGCAGCATTAACAGGCCCAGTAATGGAAGAATGTCCAAGCCAGGCGAGGAATCTAGCTGCTTCTGTAGAATTAATGAATCCAATCTCCGCTTCCGGATTCGGCATGCCGATCGGTTTTCCCTTTTGCACATGTTCAATATGAAAATGCAATCGTTTTGTATAATCATCGATCCCTAATACAATTGGAATTCGCATGGCAACAACCGGAAAATTGGCTTCCTGAAAAAATACAGCCTCCGCAAGACGTTTACCTTCCCCATAAGAAAACTGCTCATGATTTCCATATTGCAGCGGATAAGTATACGGATCAAAATCCTCCTCCGTAAATCCGGGTTTAGGATCACCGTAAACGGAGAGTGTAGAGGTTAGCACATATCTTTTGGTACGACCCGCAAATGCTTCACATGCCGATTTGGCTGCATCGGGTGAGTAACAGATATTGTCATACACCACATCCCACTGGTCTGTTTGAGCAACCTTTGCGAGTGATTGTGGATCTTCACGATCCATCTTAATCCGGTTCACTTCATTCCCGAAATCCACACGTGTTTTGCCCCGAGTCGCAACTGTAATCTGAGATTTCCCTTCCCACAGCAAATGATCCACCAGACGTTTGCCGAAGAACCGTGTGCCCCCAAGAATTAATACCTTTTGCATCCGTTAACCCTCCTTCTAACTATTTATCATTTGGGAAAACAAGTCCGATTTGTTTTCGAATCCGATCCATAACTACCATCGTTTCATATGAACGTTCATACGTATTCATGTCCGATTCCTGTTTACCTGCTTGAACCAGATTTACGAACTCTTGAACTTCATAGAACATCGTTGGATAAATTTGCTCTGTTTCGAGCTTCTCCACTGTACCATCATTGTAACGAATCTCCGCTTGTTCGGGCGAACCAATTTTATCAATCAGAATACTGCCCAGCTCACCCATAATTTCAGTAGGTACATGGGAATTAGAGATTTTGGAATAGGTCACAACCGCGTCCATCTCATCATAATTCAGAATAACACTTCCCTGACCATCCACACCGGATGCCAACATATACGCCTGAGACTGTACTTGATTAGGTGCACCAAACAGCGTAATCAATGGATATAGACAATATACGCCCAGATCCATAAGTGCGCCATTGGCTAGTTCTGGCTTAAACGCGTTGAGGACAATGCCCTCCTTGTACTTGTCATAGCGTGAAGAGTACTGGGAGTATCCTGCTACATACTTGCGAACAGGGCCAATTTTGTGAAGGTTCGATTGAACCGTTTTGAACGTCGGTACTAGTGTGGATTTCATTGCTTCCATTAGCAGAACCCCTGATTCATGAGCAGCATCCACTAATCGGCGAACTTCTGCACTATTGGCAGCTAGCGGTTTCTCGCACAAAACATGCTTCTTATTTCTTAGAAATAACTCTGCCTGCTCCGCATGATATGTATTAGGCGTTGCGATATATACAGCATCAATCTCATCACTTGCTGCCATCTCTTCCATGTTCGTGAATCGGTGTGGTGCCCTGTATTGGTCTGCAAAAGTATCTGCTTTCTCAGCACTTCGCGAATATACGGCAGTCAGTGTGAAACCCTCCACATGTGCTGCGGCCTCAAGTAACCTTTCTGTAATCCAGTTGGTGCCTACGACTCCGAAACGTACCATGCTTACCTACCTCTTTCATTTCTATATTATTGTCCATTGTAGCCTAAATTTCGTACAGAATGAAGTCACCCTGCTTGTCACAACAAACAGGAACAGCCTGGAATCCTTATACAAGGAGACCAGGCTGCGAATCGTAACATGATTTAACTTATTGATCAAGCGTGAATAGAGGAAGATTCTCCGGTAATGCCGCCGGACGCTGACAAGTGCTTTTCATTTGATAAAATGTCTGATCATCCGATGAATCATGGAATGCCCACATTGCTTCTAACACATGGTACGCAAGCTCTCCACTCGCTCGATGTGCTCGCCCACTATGCGCTGCATATGCCATATCCGCTACACCAATTCCGCGCGTATTTTCCTGGTAACCAGGCAGTAGAGGTACCTCTGTCCACTCTTGTTCTCCCAGAAGTCTATAACGGACTGGCCCTCCGAAGGTATTAGGGTCAGGCACCTGTAATGTGCCATGCGTACCATAGATCTCAATCGGAGGCAACACACTGCCACCAAACACATCAAAGCTTGTAATGAGCGTGCCAATAGCACCTTGTTCGAACTGCAGCAGTCCTGTTACATGTGTTGGAATTTCAACAGGAATGGTTTGTCCTCGTTTTTTCTCACTCGTAATTGTCCGTTCATTCATTGCTTTACCCGTCATACCAGCGATGGTTGAGATCGGGCCCAGAAGTTGCACCAGTGCTGTAAGATAGTACGGTCCCATATCGAACATCGGACCGCCACCTGATGCATAATAGAACTCAGGGTCTGGATGCCAGTGCTCGTGACCTCGACCCATCATGAAAGCCGTTGCCGAAACAGGTTTGCCAATCACACCTTCTTCAACTAGTTTAAGGGCAGTTTGAATGCCTGAACCGAAGAACGTCTCGGGGGCACAGCCCACCAACAATCCTTTTCGTTTGGCTGTCTCTAATACGGCAAGACCTTCTTCACGAGTAACCGCAAGAGGTTTCTCTACATACACATGTTTGCCCGCTTCCAGTGCTTGCAGACATACATTCGCATGAACGGAAGGAATCGTTAGATTGATAATCAGTTCGATCTCAGGATCCGCCAGTATCTCTTCTACCGTATACACTTTAGGAACTTGATAAGCTGCTGCTTGTTCCTCAGCTCGCTTCTGATCTAGATCTGCAACTGCCACGAGTTCAAGTACATCAAACCGATGACAATTCTCCATATAAATGCCGCTGATTTTACCACAGCCAATAATGCCAACTTTCATAACGCTCATACTTGGGCTCCCTTCGCCATTGAACAGAAATGTGGAAACATAGGATTATGATTTTGTATGATTATTCTGATACGTAAACGCTTAGAATGGTTGATACACGTTGGCATTTTTGCCATACCCCATCATACTAGTGGGTCTACTACTGTCCTACTGTCACATTACGTTTGGTTGTCAGCCATCCCTGTATATACTTCATTCTTCGTGCCCTTATTCTGCTTCGCAAGTTGTTTGCCTGCGGCTGTCCATTTGAAGCCACTTCTCATCATTTCAGTTACCTGCTCCATCTCAACGATATCGGCATGATGTCCAAGTGAATTATAGAATACACGTCCTGCTCCCCAGCGCTTCGTCCATACTACGGGCATGTCTACAGGTCCATTGGCCGCGTGAGGACCACTTACGACAGGGAAACGTGTTGTCGCTAGCACTTCTACTGCAGGGTCTACGTGAAGATAGTACTGCTCTGTTTTCACCTGAAAATCCTCAATGTGGTCAAGCAGTGGACTAGAGCCACGCTTCATATTAATGGTGTACTCCACCCCATCGTTACCTGGATGTGCGACCCACTGGCCACCTGTCATGAATTGCCAATCTACATTATTACGGAATGCATCACACATTCCACCATGAAGACCTGCCAAGCCTACACCACTCTGCACCGCCGCAGATACGTTGTTGACCAGTTCTTGTTCAATCTGTCCCATGGTCCAAAGTGGTACGATCAGATCAAGACCAAGCAGCTTCTCAGCGTCTGCATAAGCCTCAAGTGTATCCGACACCTCAACCTCGAACTGCTCTTCCTTCAAAATACGTTCAAAAATAGCTGCTACCTGCTCGGGTTCGTGTCCATCCCAACCGCCCCATACGATCAATGCTTTACTCATCACTTAATCACTCGCTTTCCTAAGATATCTTCACGTTTAACCTAAAAGCACTCAAACTTACATCTCTTCAAGGGATACCCAACGCCGCTCATCGATGGAGCGTTCAACAGCTTCAAGCACTGCTTGACAGGCTACACCGTCATGGAAACTTGGTGATGGCTGACGACCTTCTGATATCGCAGTAACTAGTTCTAACATCTCGTGAGTGAACGTATGTTCAAATCCAATCGTGTGTCCGGCAGGCCACCAGGCATCGGCATATTTGTGTGCTGGATCTGTTGCCAGTACACGCCGGAATCCTTGTACATCCTCTTCATCTTTGGTGAAATAAACTTCCAATTCATTCATGCGTTCGAAGTCGAACCGCACACTGCCGAGACTGCCATTAATCTCGAAGGAGTTAGTGCTGCGGTGACCGGCTGCAAAACGTGTAGCCTCGAAGCTTCCCAGTGCTCCATCTGCAAACTTCGCCAAGAACAGCGTTGCGTCATCGACGGTAACTTCGCCTTTCGGTGCATCGCTGGTTGCGTTGCCTTTGGCACTTAACCCTGTCATTTCCGAAGCCAGTGGGCGTTCTTTGATGAATGTCTCGCTCATACCGATGACTTCCTTGAACTCACCGACAAGGAAGCGAGCCAGGTCGATCAGATGTGCGCCGAGATCGCCATGCGAACCGGAGCCAGCGACTTCTTTTTGCAATCGCCATACGAGCGGAAAGGACGGATCCATAATCCAGTCTTGCAGGAAAAATGCACGGAAGTGATAGATCTTACCCAAGCGCCCACTCTGCACCAGATCTTTGGCTAACTGCACTGCTGGGGAGAAACGATAGTTGAACCCTACCATGTGAGCGATGCCCGCTTCCTCGGCAGCTTGGAGCATCTCACGTGAATCCGCTAGGGATAGTGCCAGTGGTTTCTCGCAGAATAGGTGCTTACCCTGACGTGCAGCTTCAATTGCAATCTCTTTGTGTGCATCACTTGGTGCGTTAATATCGATAAGATCAATGTCATCCCGCTTCACCAGTTCACGCCAATCCGTTACACTTTCAGACCATCCGAACTGATTAGCAGCCTCTTGTACACCTTGCTCGTTACGCCCGCAGATGACGGACATTTCAGGCTGCAAAGGCGCTGAAGGGAAAAACATCGGTAGACTTCGATAAGCATTACTGTGTGCCTTGCCCATAAATTTGTATCCGACCATTCCTACACGAAGATGTTTTGACATGATCATTTCCTCCTTGGGAATCAAGTTGTTTATCTACCATTAGCGGATCGATGAAGCACGTACAATTAACTCGGTGGGCAGCAGATGTCTGGTTGAGACTGAAGATAAACTGGAGACGTTCGCAGGCTGCGATCCTACCTTCTCGTCAATAAGTTTCCTGGCAGCAAGCTCCCCCATTTCATAAAAGGGAACCCGTACACTGGTTAACGGTGGAACCGCCATTTCGGCGGCATCGGAGTCATCGTACCCTACAAAAGCAGGAAAATCCTGAACCGATATGCCACGTTCACGCAACCCATGCATTACACCAATGGCCATCCGGTCGTTTGCTGCGAATACAGCATCAATCTCATGCAAACGATCAGCTATATGCCCTGCAACTTCCAGACCACTTCGTCTACTGTAGTTACCTTTCAATAACAGGCTGGAATCAAGCTCCATTTGGGCTTCCTGCATCCCCATCTGAACACCCTGCAACCGTTCTTGACTGTTGGAATAGCTGTCTGGTCCATTGAGAAAAGCTATCTTACGGTAGCCCTGATCGGTGAGATGGCGAATGGCTTGCCGGCTACCCTCAATATGATCCGCATCCACTTCCACGAACGATTGACCTGCAAAATGCTGATTCATAACGCAGAATGGATGCCCTTCCTGATGAAGCTGTTGCAATGCCGCCAGCTCTCCCGGATCGTCCCTCGCACCGAGAATGATGCAAGCATCTATCTTCTGTCTGCGGAACAGATCTGTATAATTCATGACCTCATCCGGTGTTCGAAACATGACGAGCAGATCCATTCCACTTTCCCGCGCTTTGTTCCCGATACCACTTAACATTTCTGAGAAAAAATAGGCAGAGAACAAATGAGCTTTGGGAACATAGGGCATCACAACACCGAGATTACCGCTTTTGCTCCTGGCAAAACTACGAGCGAGTGCACTTGGAACGTACCCAAGTTGCTCAGCAGCTTGAAGCACTTTGCGTTTGGTTTCCTCTTTGATCGGACCAACACCATTTAACACACGGGACACGGTAGCCTCAGAGACACCAGCAAGTTCAGCCACTTCTTTACGTGATGCCACGATGTTCACCCCCTTTGACTGAATTACATTGATAGGACATGACCGTTATTCATGTCAATATTCACATATAAGTTTTAAATTTCATCATTTTATGTACGCGCGTACATTTTCTCATGGTTGTAAACGTTGTCAATGCTTTTGACACAAAAAAATGAGGATCTGCGAAAGGCAGAATCCCCATCTTTATTTGTTATATAGAAGGTCGATTAGTTAGAGCTTAGTTAAAACTCAATTGTCACTTACTTGATCCTATTTCCAAGCCAGACTAGCCCTTAACCGTGCTCTGCTGAAGTCATTAGACTGTGGTCCACAGAAGATTGGCTAAACTCAGCCTGTTCCATCGTCTTCATATGATTTGGGATGCGATCAGACGGTTCTGGAATGGACTGGAGTTGTCTTACCTTGTGCAACACTTCCTTGTTCGGCAAGAAATGCTGTGAACGAATGAACCGGATCGTTTTCGTTTTGGCACGCATAACAATGGAATCCGTCTCAGCCCGATCATCCGCTAAATAACGTACCCCTCCCAGAATTTCGCCTGGGGTCACACCTGTTGCTGCAAAAATAACATCTTCCGTGCCAATCATATCTTGCATTGTTAATACTTTATAGGGGTTATCAATTCCCATCTGCAAGCAGCGCTGGAACTCGTCGGCATTGGCCGGCATTAAGCGACCTTGAATTTCGCCACCTAAGCATGATAATGCGGCAGCAGCCAGCACACCTTCAGGAGCACCACCAGATCCAACATACAGATCAATGCCCGCTTCCGGGAAAGCTGGAGCCATTGCACCTGCAACGTCGCCGTCACTGAGGAATTTGATCCGTACCCCAACCTTACGCAGCGTTTTGATGGTACTTTCGTGACGGACACGATCCAGAATCATGACAGTCAGATCCGAAATGTTTTTGTTTAGAGCGGCAGCCGCCTTTTCCAAAGTAACTTCAACAGGATCCTCAATGCTGACCTTGCCTACGAGAGCAGGGCCTACAGCTAGCTTCTCCATATACATGTCCGGTGCATGGAGCAGGTTTCCTTTCCCAGCTACCGCAATAACCGATAAAGCATTATTTAGGCCTTTAGCTACGATTTCTGTACCTTCCAGAGGGTCTACAGCTACGTCAACCTCAGGTCCTTCCGCGTTGCCCACTTCCTCACCGATATACAACATGGGCGCTTCGTCCATTTCACCTTCACCGATTACTACCGTGCCGCGAATAGACACGGAATCGAACATGGCGCGCATGGCCAAAGTAGCCGCTTCATCTGCGCTGTTCTTGTCTCCTCTTCCCATCCATGGTGCTGAGGCTAAAGCAGCCAATTCTGTTACTCTGACAATTTCCAACGCCAGTTCGCGTTCCATTTTCCCACTTCCTTTCCAGTTTTCAAAAGCATACATTGAAAGCGTTGCTAAATCCATCGCAAATCCATATGGAAATGATCTAAAAACCGCGTAACAGCCCTATTTCTCAACTTTTCGCTCCATCGTGCCATTAGCAAGAAAGGACGTTTTTTTTGTATTTTCAAGGTCTGTTTTGAAGCGAAATGGAGTTGTATCTCTCAAAATATCCGCATCTCCGCTTCCTTTTAAACCATATAATTACATTATTAATCAAACGAGTGACAACATCGATGAATTTATACGTCATCAGTTCGATAAACAACGATTTTATAAGCGTATTCTTTCGAATACAGGAAACAAATTGAATGATTAGGGGAGATATCGAAAACGATTATAAACTTCATCTTATTGATTAATATAATCATTAATTCTAGAAATTTTAAGGTAAATAACTTAATACGTTCCGTTCAATCGTAAGGGTCAAAAAACAGCTCAATAAGCCCCAAAAACCACCTATGGATTTCTAAAAGCTTATAGACACAGCTTATGGCTGATATCGAAAATAATGAGTTTACATAATATTTATTACGTATGTTTAATATGAGTCAATTACAGTATTTTTTAGATAGCTTCATTTCAAAGCCAACAAATGTTCAAAATATCGATGGAATGAATGCCTTATTTACAAGTTGGTGCTTCACCCCCATCGTGTTCTCACCTTTCAATCGAGCTTATTATAAAGATACACGGCAAATGGAGCTAATTCTCGTGCCCAAAGACGTATTAACGTGCCAACGATTCGTTAGCATTCCGAAAGTAGAATTTTGCCGCTATTAAGTGCAATCAGGTTCGTTAGAGATGAAGCTTCTTTTTTAGATAGCTAACTAGCACGAGCTTTACATAGAAAAGACCGGATGCGTTATGGAAAAATCCACTCCAGCACCCGGTCTTATTAACGTTATGATTCTAAGACTCCACTACACCATAATCATCTCGTTCCTTCTCCTTATTCTTAGTAACCGTATCCGCTGCGCACAAGCTCTCTCCTGCCCGCTTTACGGCACGAAGTATACCGCCATATCCAGTACAACGACATAAGTTGCCGCAGAGGCCAATTTCAATCTGTTCTTGCGTTGGCTGCGGGTGTTGATCCAGCAATGCTTTGGTGGATATCACCATCCCGGGCGTACAGTACCCACATTGGAATCCTCCTTCTTCAACAAAGGCTTGTTGAATCGGGTGCAGATCCCCTTGTTGTTCTCCGCTCAATCCTTCAATCGTTGTGATCTCACGACCTTGGCATTGATAAGCCATCATTAAGCAGGAATTGACTGGATCGCCATCGACCAGAACCATGCATGAACCGCAGCGACCTACCTCGCAAGATATTTTGGTACCGGTCAGATTCATATGTGTCCTTAGAATATCAACAAGCCTAGTCGTTGGACTGACCTGTAATCGCTGCTCTTCACCATTAATAACGGCTGTCCAGTAGTTACCTAGCGGTTCACTCATGAGGGTTGCACTCCTTCCTGTAGCGGTACATCGACTGGCTTCATCAGTTGTTCACGCGGCACAGGCAAGCGGTTCAACCATACACCTGTCGCATGTTGAATCGCAGCTGTTATTGCTGGAGCTAGCGCCACAGATCCAATCTCGCCAATCCCTCTTGGCCCAAACGGATCGCCCTCAGGTAGATCTTCAATTGCCTCTACCTTCAAGTCAGTATGAATATCTCGAATAGTCGGGATTAAGTAGGTATCAAGGTTGGTCGTTACATAGCGGCTATTCTGCATGAGTGCATCCTCAGTTAATGTAAATCCGAGTGCCATCACACTGCCGCCTTCAATCTGTCCAATGAAACCCATGGGATTGATGACAGGTCCTGCGGCAACGACATGGTGCGTATCCAGTAACTTGGCCTCTCCAGTTAATGTATTCACTTCAACCTCTGCGGCAACGGCTGCATACGTGTATAGATAGTGGCCACCTACGACCTCATCTGGCGTTGTTGGGTATGCGAATTGTGTATCAAAAATCCATTCTTCCTCTTCACCTTGCTGCACTAAATCCTCATAGGAAATCAGCATTTCGGTTGACTGTAGCTGACCTTTCCGCCAGATCCCCCAGACCCGGTTACAAGTTCATCTTCTGCAAGCCCACATGTGCAGCAGCGACTGACAACAGTTTTGAACGAAATGGTGTATGCAAACGTTGCAGTGCCATCCACGCCATCGTGGTTGAACGGGATGCGGTACTAGAACCGCTATGAGGCACCCGATCTGTATCTCCAATGATGATGCTAAGATCCGACGTACTGCATTGAAACAAGTCACAGAGCATAATCTCCAATGTAGCGATGAGACCTTGACCAAACTCTTCGTAACTGAAAGCCACCTCAATCTTCCCATCCTTGTTCAAGGATATCCGGCCTCCAGCTGGATCAGGAATTCCATAGCCTAACCCTGCGCCATGCATAGCCAGAGCTGCACCAACTCCACGTTTGATCCATGGAGGAAGCGAAGCACTGGAAGATGACTGCTGATGTTTTTGCCATAAATCAGAGCGTTCCATTGCCTCCCATACCTGAGAGAGACCATCTGTAACGAGAATACGCTGATTAAGCGGTCCGGGATCTGATTTGCCTCTCATATTACGTCTCCTGAATTCCCATGGGTTCATTTTCATTATTTCAGCCAGACGATCCATCTGCCCTTCCATTGCAAAGATTGCTTGATTCCCACCAAACCCACGAAACTCACCAGATAAACCGTTATTGGTATACACAGAGACCCCTTCCACATCAACATGCGGAATAGAATAGGGACCAAGACAATGCTCTGTTGCAAAATTAAGCACGGGCGCCCCTAACGTGGCATATGCACCGGTATCCGCCGTAATTCGAACTCGATGAGCCTGAATAATACCTTCGCGGCTCATACCTGTCTGCATCTCAATCTTCATCGGATGCCGTTTCAGGCCAGCACGAACAGATTCTTTCCGCGAATTATGCATCTTCACAGGACGTAAACAGCGAAGAGCTAAGAGTGCACCATAAGGCTGGACGTTCAATTCATCTTTTCCACCAAAAGAACCACCGATCGGTGAGGATACGACCCGGATATCTTCCTCTGGACAACCAATAATTCGTGCGAGCTGCATCCGATCTTTATACCCGTGTTGTGTAGCTGCATACACGTGAAGTCTACCCGCGTCATCGGGAACAAAAAGTCCACCTTCTGTCTCCATATATGCATGCATCTGGCGAGGGGTATAATACGTCTCACTCACCACATGTTCACAGGCTGCAAAAGCTTCCTCGATATTGCCACGTTTAATTTCGGTACGATGTAATACGTTGCCCGGTCCATGCTCATGCAGTTCAGGTGCACCTGGAGCAAGTGCTTCATCTGTACTGTCCAATGGAGCTAATTCTTCGTATTCAACACGAATGGCATCCAACGCAAGTGCTGCATGCTCAGGAGAGATGGCAGCCACCGCTGCAATCGCATCTCCAACATAACGTACAACATCCTCACAGAATACAGGTTGATCTGGAGTTGCGATGCCAAAACGATTCAGGCCAGGTACGTCTTTCGACGTAAGAACGGCCAGAACACCTTCCATAGCTTCCGCTTCGGTCGTATCAATTGAAATAATTCGTGCAAAAGGATAGACGCTTCGAAGCACTCTTCCATAGACCATTTCCGGGTGTGTCATATCCGTCAGATATTGGAGTTGTCCTGTCACTTTACCGATCCCATCTGGGCGCAAATGCCAGCGTTTCCCACTAACTTCTCGATTCAATAGCATCCTCGTCTCCCCTTCCTGATCGGTTACATCCCAATCAATTCAATGCTTCCCACAGACCAGCACCAAGCAAATTGCCAGCAGTTTGTTTCCGATATTGTTCAGAGGCGAATGCATCGCCATACGTTATGAATTCAGTTATAACCGTCGATGCAAGAGCAGCTGCTTGCCCTACCGAGGCCACTTCATCACGAAGCAGCTGTTCAGACAGAGGTAGCCGCATTGCCATACCCGATCCTCCGCCAGCAGCGATCGCAATCTGTTTCCAACGACCATCCAGGCCAATTTCGCCATGCATTGCGATCGTCACTAGTGAAGCACTAAAGGTTTCACGCCGCCCTAACTTGCGATAGTAACTTATCTCCTTATTGATTGAACCATAGTGCTCAATTCCAGCCGACATCGAATCCTTGTCTTGCATCGGAATATGAATGGAGACCAGCACATCTTCCGGATTTCGGCGTCCGTCCTCTCCTCCATTTAGCCATGAGGCCAAGCTACACCTTTTCATACCTTGATCTGTCATCCAGTTTATCTCTGCATCGTAGACTAACAAGGCAGGGATTGTGTCACCTACACCAGAAACAATATTGCCACCTAACGTTGCCACGTTTCGGATGGAAGGAGCAGCAATCACGCGAATAGCCTCCTGCAAGAGCGGAAATTGTGCCACCATTGTATCTGCCTCACATCTGTTCAGACGAGTCAATGCACCAATCACCAACTGATGCTCTTCCATATATATATCACTTACGCCCGGAAGCCTGGAAAGGCATATCAAATGCTCAGGAGAAGCAATCAAACCACCTTCCCACTGCGTTCGAAGTAACGTTCCACCAGCAGCAAAGCAATATCTACCTTGAAGCCTACTCTTCAGCTCTCTCAGTTCATGTAAATCCTGGGGCTGCCATACTGTTGGTATTGCACCTGATCCGTACGCTGGCATGACCATCATCCCACTCCTTTCTCTCTCTTCATTTAACGGGAGGGTGGCTATGACCCATATGTCGTTGATACGTTTGATTAGATCTATTTTGCGACATGCTTTATAAGATCCGAATAATTGTTCAAATCATATTGGAGTACAGTTATAACGTCAATTATGTTTACATGCTTTTGGATAAATGTATAAAACAAAAGTTAGAATTGTGCTTAATGCATGGTAAACCGATTCAAATGTGACATAGGAAAACACAAATAGACCAGTCCATCGGACTGGCTGACCTATTAAGAGATATGGTTTAGATAATATAAGGTGATGTGAATTTTTCTCCTATCTATTCTATTTCAATGGATGTGTATCTCGGGATGAATGATCATACTCAATATGTCGCACGATCCGTTCTAACTCCTCTTCCGTATCCGCGTCCCAGAAGCTAGGAGCAGAGAAGGGGACGTATGTGCCGGTGAACTGGGGGTTGTGCATGATCCTCCGTGCACCCTCATCACCGCTAAGAGATAAGAGTTGACCAAGCAAATGGGAGCGAAAAGCTACAGGCGGTTTACCACCTGCGCAATCTGTGGCTGCAACATAATCGGATTGTTTATGAGTTTGGAAAATCGTTATAATCTCGTTTATCTGCGAAGTTTCTACAAGTGGCTGATCTGCCAGCATGATCATATACCCATCTGGCTCATATTGTTTGGCAGTTTGTAATCCACAATGTAACGAGTGAGCCATGCCCATGGCGTAATCATCACAGATGGAGATTAACAGCTTCGCTTCAGATTGATAAGCATAGGATGCTGAACTCAGCCACTCTCTTGGCATCCACGATAAGGTATCCTCTGGTTTGACAACACATATAACTCGCTCTAATGTTGAACCTAGCGCGGCTTCCAAAGACCAGGCTGCCAATGCCCTCCCGTCAGGCATCACCACTGATAACTTATCCCGACCCAGGCGAGTGCTTTTACCTGCTGCAAGCAGAATACCCGTCAGTCCCATGTTCGACCTCCTTCTGAGCCTTTCGACGCGCAGCGGCCACGCTCCGTTTACTGGCGATAAGCTCTGCTGCGATGCTAATAGCAATCTCATCCGGACCTTCTGCTCCGATGCTTAGCCCGACAGGAGAATGAACATGAGATAACGGTGGTAGTCCGTTTAATAGACGCTCTGTTCTTGTCTTCGAGCCCATAATACCTAAATATGCATACTCCACCTCGCTAAGTAGCTCCAGAATCTCTCGCTCCCTTGGGAATTGATGACTCATTAAGAGAATGTAGTCTTCTCTATTCAACTGAAGAGCAGAAAGAATCTCGCGCGGAAATCCTAGACACAGCCCTACGCCTGGAAAACGTTCAGCCGTACATAACGACTCTCTCCAGTCAGCAACGACGATGCGAAAACCTGCTAATTGAGCCAGCTTCACTACCGGAAGTACATCATTGCCTGCCCCAATAATGACTAATCGGGGTTTAGCATGATAAGTGGAAGTAAGTAGAGAAGGTAAATCCCAAGGGTTGGCCTTCACTGAAGCTGATTCAAGTTTGGTTCCATTGTACACACTCTCTGATTCTTTCAATCTTGAAATAGGCTGAGGTTTAGCGTGGTGGCTGGATTCGTTGGCTCGAATATGCTCCGTTAAGGCACTATGTTCAAATTCAAATATATGGGCTTTATCATCCGCGATGCGTGTGAGACTCAGACGATAATCCACCTTGGAGAACCCTTGCTGAAATATACGTGTAAATTGAACAACAGCTCCCGTTTGTAAACATTCGTTCATCCTCACTAGCATGGATTGCAGGGTTCCTTGAACTGGCTCAAGCAGAACAATGACCAAACCACCACAGCCCACCGTTTCACCCCATGACAGATCATCCTCAGGACGCATATCATATTCCACGATCTCTATTTGTCCAGTATCCAGAATGCGCTCCACACGAGCCTGTAGATCACTCTCCAGACATCCCGGGCTGATGCTACCGTACATGCTGCCATCTTCGGTCAAAAGCATAGAGACACCTTGTTTACGGTAAGCATGACCCTCTACCTTGATTGCTGTGGCAAGTACACAGCGTTTGCTACAAGTCGCTGCAATTGCACTCAGATCATGCATCTCCATATTCGTCTCCACCTTTCTTGTAAATCCGGCCAACCTTCACGAAGAATGCACTGTTTAGCTAGACTCCGAATTCGTCGTTATATCGGTTAAATCCGCTTCATCAATCTGGCAATGCTCTTGTCTGATTCGCGCAGGACAATGCCTCGATCAATGGTTTGGATCTTACGATGGTTGAGCACAATAGCTCCGTCTATAATGACGGTGTCTACACAGCTACGTGTCGCTGAGTAAACTACACGCGAATACACATCTGTCTCATATGAGGGATAGGTATGGAAATCATCCAAATCCAGCAGAACCATATCTGCCTTTTTGCCAACTTCAAGACTTCCAATCTCCTTGGACATGCCAAGCACTTCTGCACCTCCCATAGTTGCCATGCGCAGCACAGTACGTGCATCCATTACGGTAGGCCCATGTGGTACCTTTTGAATTAGCGCAGTTAGGCGCATTTCCTGAAACATATCTAGGTTATTATTGCATGGAGCGCCGTCCGCACCGATCCCTACCGCGATTTGTCGATTGAGCAGATCAGGAATATCCGCAATGCCAGAAGATAGCTTCATATTCGATCCGGGGCAGTGGGTGACTTTGACACCACGTTTACGGATAATCTGCTTCTCTTCTTCACTGAGCCACACACAATGAGCCAGTACCAGTCTAGGCGTAGCTAATCCAATATGATCAAGGTACACGATGTTACGCATACCGCGCTCGTGTTCAACCAGCTCAATCTCTCCGCGATTCTCAGAAGCATGCGTATGCACCTTCACATGATATTGGTTCGATAAGTCACGAACTTCGATTAGCAGTTCTTCTGTGCAAGACACTACAAACCGTGGACAAAACGCATATTGAATCCGTCCACCTCCGAACCCGTTCCATTTCTCCAGCAGATCGACACTTTGTTGCAAGGAAGTAGCGGTATTTTCACGCAAAGGTTCAGGGACTTCATCACCATGATCCATCATGACCTTGCCAGAGATCACACGTATTCCACTCTCAGCCATGGCCTGAAACGCTGATTCGGTATGGTGCACAGTCTCCATATCCAGAATGGTTGTCGTTCCGCTTGAGATTAACTCGCCTAAGCCAAGCATAGCCGAATAATAGACGGACTCCTCATCATGCGCTGCTTCAAGCGGCCAGATTCGTTGACGTAGCCAATCCATTAATTCCAGATCATCCGCTCGTCCGCGAAACAAGGTTTGACACAGATGAATATGGGTCTGAACAAAACCAGGCAGGAGCACTTTGCCACGCGCATCTATGACTTGATCTGCTTCAACATTAATGTTCACGGCAATTTCTTTAATTTTGTTATCCTCGATTAGTAGATCTCCCGTGAATACGTCTTCCATCGCATTCATCGTGACCAACTGTGCACCTTTTAGTAGAATTGTTCCCATCGTAATCTCCCCCATCATATCGCGATCCGTCTCTATTTATTGGCTTTGTTACTATTTATCATTTGACTATCATTAAAACTATAAGTGGGACGTTACCAGCCGATAGCCATACCATCGCCTCTTGGGTCTGCCGCTCCACTGATCATGCCATCCGCTCGAATAACTATGCCTTGCGACTGTCCCATAACATCATCCCACGGTGCTCGAACTTCGACTTTATGTCCCCAACTTGTCAGGGTCTCGCATACGTCATTGTGATAACGGTTCTCCACACGCAGCTGATCATTCTTCTCTCCCCACGTTCGGCCATACAACCAGCGAGGCAAATTGATCGCTTCTTGAATCGTTAATCCATAGTCGATTACACCGGTAATCATAGATATTTGGGTCTGAGGCTGCCCCTCTCCTCCTTGTGTGCCTAGAAGCATATACGGTTTCCCGTTATGTGTGATGAGTCCAGGCATAAGTGTATGAAAGGTTCTTTTGCCAGGCTCCAGTACGTTCGCATCCAGCGGATTAAGCGAGAAAAAAGATCCACGATTCTGCATAATAATGCCTGTATCCCCGGGGACATAAGCGGAGCCAAAATCGAAATATAGACTTTGAATAAACGACACTGCGTTCCCTTCCTGATCCACCACTGCAGCATAAGCAGTATCCTGACCAATCATTTTAGATAAAAAGGGTTGAGCAACCGGCGGGAACGTGTGAATTTCATTCCATAGCTCATCCCCATATTCTTTGGATAACAGACGATCTAACGGGATGTCTCTAAAGTCTGGATCTGTAAGATATCGATCCCTGTCGCGAAAAACCTTCTTCACCACTTCTGTCACAAGGTGATAGAACTCAGGTGATGTACGTGGTACTGAGGATATATCAACATGCTCCAGCATATTTAACATCATTAACAGAGAAAAGCCTTGGGAGTTGGGAGGCATCTGATGCACTTCATAGCCCCGGTATTCTGTGCTGATTGGCTTCACCCACTCGCCTTGGTGACTAGCAAAATCGATAGGTGCAAGCATGCCTCCATCTTCACGAATAGCTGATGTTAGTTGATTCGCCAGCTCTCCGTTATAAAAGCTCTCTCGACCATCGGCTTGAATCATACGCAGGGAAGAGGCAAGCTCAGGCTGAACTAATAGCTCTCCTTCTTGTAAAAGTGTGCCTAATGGAGCGAAGGATGCTCGAAGCGACGCCTGCTCCATAATCAATGCTTCATTACGTTCCAGCCATATACGGAGGTCACGTGATACGGGACACCCATTCTCTGCATAACGAATTGCGGGTTCGAGCAACTGCGCCCACGGTAGCCTTCCATATCGAGACCAGACTTCCCACCAAGCATCAACCATACCGGGCACGGTTATTGCACTTAGCACACCTCGCATGGGAATAGAGGTCATACCCATGGATTTGAAAGTATCTGCATTGATGCCTGTAGCAGCGCGCCCACTTCCGTTATAACCCGTAATTTCCCCCGTAGCTCCATCGTGCATAAGGAAGAAGGCATCTCCTCCTGGGCCTGTCATATGTGGATACACCACCCCGAGTGTTACACTTACCGAGATTGCTGCATCATAAGCATTTCCGCCCTGTCCGAGGATTGCGCTTCCCACAGCGCTCGCCAGGTAATGAGGAGAAGTCACCATATTCCCTCTTGATATTGGCATCTGATTCTGCATAAAATTCCTCCTTTCCCACTATAAAAATGTAGCTCCGTCTCTGCGCCTATATGGCTCCACCTACTTGCAAAAGCTACAACGATATGTCACTCAATCCTCATAGCCATACTTATAGAGCAAACGAACAAGTACCCTAAAACCATTCATCAAATCCGCTTCAGTTGTAAATTCACGGGGATTGTGGCTAATGCCCTGTTGACTTGGCACAAAAATCATCGCCGTTGGACAGGCGGACTGGAAAATTTGTGAATCATGTCCTGCCCCGCTGGGCATATGCAAATAAGATATTTGCTCACGTTCACAGATCTCCTGGATATCTTGCCGGATCTTCTCATTCATGGGGGTTGGTGTAACTGAGAGGTGTTCATCCCATTCCAAACGAAGGTGTTCTTCACCAGCAATACGGCTAAATGTCTGTAACATCTCTTGCCAACAACGATCTAAGATCTCTTGTCTGACATGTCGAATATCAAGGGAGAATGTAGCTTTGGCGGCAACAACATTGCCCACGCCCGGCTCTGCCGTGATTCGACCCACCGTAGCCACGAACGGTTCGCCTGTCTGCAGGGCAATCCTTCGAACCGCAACAATCATGTCGGCTGCACCCGCCAGCGCATCTTTGCGCCATGACATAGGTGTAGTACCCGCATGGTTCGCCTCACCTTTAACCGTAATGCTGTATCGTCTCTGTCCTACGATATCGGATACAATCCCAATCGAACACGAGTTTCGTTCCAATACTTGACCCTGTTCAATATGAAGTTCAATAAATGCACCATAGGTTTGGGCAGCAGGCTTCAAGCCACGATCTGGTCCAAAGCCAGCCCCCGAGATCGCTTCCGAGAAGGATACTCCCTGTTGATCAAGCAGGTACTGAACTTCCTCCAATGTTGTCACACCGGTTATGCTCCTCGATCCCCAGTATGCAAAGGGAAATCGGCTGCCTTCTTCTTCGCAGAGTGATACCACCTGTAGTGTCCGCTTCGGTCTGCCGAAGTGCTTGTGTAAGTATTCAAGCGCAAGGATGCCGGCGACAATACCATAAGCTCCATCATATTTGCCGCCATGGACTACTGAATCTATATGAGAACCAGTAACAATGGGGTAGGTAGCTACTCCATCCTGAGCCGAAGATACCGATTCCTTACTGCTTAACGTTCCATATAAATTGCCTGCTTGATCGAACGCTGGAACTAATCCCTTCTCTGTCATCTGTTTGGCTAAGGCATGCTGTGCTTCAGACCAAGCATTGTCATACAATAATCGTGTGACGCCACCCTGTGAATCCGCTCCGTAGGTGGACAGCCAATCCAGCATAGCTTGTAATTCTACAAGCTCCAATTCAGGTAAAGACATATTGGTCTTATCCGCCCCTGGTTGTGGTTGAACGTCAAATTCTGTCATCATTCAACCCCCTCTGTAATACGTCTTAGACCACATACCCTGGCTGAATAAATCGGCCCAAAGCGGTTCGCTTCATCCCGTTGTTGTAATGCGTATTAACTTTGCAACGTTAGCTTCCTCGGTATGTACTGTAGCCACCTGGAGCTATTAACAGCGGAATATGATAATGGATTGTTGCATCCGATACCGTGAATCGAATCGGCACAACTCCCCATAACGGTTGCCCCATTTCTTCCAAAGGTCGCTGTGCATAATAGTTCTCGACATTGAACTGAATCTCATAAATTCCTTTACTCAGTTCGCCGTTCCCGATCAGTGGGGGGTCTAATCTTCCGTCGAGGTTGGTGATGGATTCTGCAATCTTGGTTCTAATTTCCTTGTCTTCATCCCAGGTTAGGGCATACAATTCAATTGCAACCCCATCAGCAGGAATGCCTCTGGATGTATCTAATACATGTGTAGTAATTCGTCCTGCAGACGCTTTAGTCATCATGCACCTTCTTTCTTGGAGGTGATTGGACGAATCTCAAGATCGTCTCGTGTCATGGAGAAACCCTGAAATCCATATGAAGGGTTAGGCTCTGTATATACAGCGTACTTATGAGAACTCTCACTTTCCTGATTTTCGCTTACAGCTTCCACCCATGTCCGGCTATTGGATTCAAAGGACACCTCAGACAATTGATCAAATCGACTTAGCAAACGGCGTCCAATCTGATACAGCAGATGTTGAATCGAAGCCGATGTACAATCATGAAATGCAGCAGCAGCTACATCTCTCACTTGCTCCGCAGGAACGTAACGTCCCCGTTCATCATGTATCCCATCTCTTGGATCTTCATAACGCCAATTCACATTCAGATAAAGAGCAAGTGGACTACGTGCTAATTCTGCCGATGCTGTGTCGGTTTCACTTGTAAGATCTGTTAATTCACCACCTTGAACCTTGATGAGCTTAAGATCTGCAATACCGCTGAACTGATTGTTCAACTCTACGCGATTACCGACATGTTGTGCTTCAATCGCCGCCGTAGCTCGATCATTCTGTGAATAACGATATACGAGGTCACTGGCTCGATAACGACCTTCTGTGTGAATTAAAGTATCCTCAAAAAGGATCTGATCTCCCGTCATCTGAATCTTGCTAATCTGCGGATAGGTTACAAGAAATCGCTCACTAACGTATGCGAGAAACCCCTCCATTGTAGCGCCGGTGTATTCGGCAGCATGCTTAAGAACGAACTGATTCATAGCTTCGGACGTAAGTGTGTCGGAATGATTCGCTTCAGCAAAAGAAGGTAATAAATGATCACCTTGTATCGCGACTTTCACATTCACCCCGAATAAAACATTACTCCTTCCCGCAAAGGGAGATTCAGGTATTACCTGTATTCCAGTTAACGGTTTTGCATAGGAACGATAGACCCAGATGTCCCCCTTACCGCAATACATCGTTCTTTGCTGCGTCTTCGCAGTTCGAACGACCAATTCATGTTCATCCCCCATCTGATCTATCCATTGCTCCAAACGAATTGAAGCAATTTTGAAAACCTCTTTGAGTGCCGAATGGAACTCCTCTTCTGGACTACGGCGATTACGTTGCCGGATGGCTTCTAGAATTGAATCTGCTGTATGACCCTTCACTGCCAATATAAAAGGAAAGCCGAACCGGCTTGTATATTCTCGATTTAATTCTCGGAGCTCGTTGTATTGCGCCTCGGTTAAATGATCAAGACCAGCCCCGGACTGTTCCTTCACCGAATGGTTACTCATACGAATTCTAGCTCCAAGATCAGGGTGTTTGCGCAACAGTTGTAGCTGTACGTCCTCGTTTGAAACCAAAACCATGCTCGTCATAACTTTCATCATCTGTTCAAATGAATCGAATGGCCTTGTTGGCCATGAAAGCTCTGCCACCCAAGGTGATTCCTCAAATAAACCGCCAAACGTATGCACAAACTGCGTGATAGACCAGTTGTTTACGAGTTTAATGAAGTCGCTCATGTGATAACCTCCGGTCTACTGTGAATTGTTGTTCTTTATTTTACGTATCGCCCTATCACCCAGCAATGATATTGACGCACTTTTGTCATATAACATAACATGAAGTTTGTAATTTGGTTGTAATGCACGGAATGCATCTTAATCATAGTTGGAAAATACAAAAAAACCGTAACCTCTCTAGAGATTACGGTAATTGATGTAAGGAATTATCCTATTGGAATATTGCACAACGTTAATCCAGGTTCGCTTAACCCCTAATCGTGGTCTTATCACGAATAAACTTACGGAACGTGAATACCAGCTTTAATTTGAGGAGATCATTCGTTTTCTTAAAGTCCATCTGCAGCAAACTGCTAACCTTCTCCATCCGGTAGGTTACTGTATTCCGGTGTACAAACAGCTGCTTAGCCGCTTCGTTAATTAATCCATCATTTTCAATGAAAGATTCCAGTGTATTCATCAAGACCTGATTAGGGTCTCCTTCTCTTGCTAATAACGGCTCCAATACTTTGTTGCAATAATTCTCCATAATGTTATCCGGTACGTATTGAAACACATAGGCGAATTCCAGCATTTCAAACTGAAGGGCACGATCCTTCATCCCGAATCGACGCGCCAGCTGACGTGTATCCAAACATTCCTGGTATGCTTCACGGAGTGACTTCGGTTCATGCTTCATTTTGGAAATCCAGAACCGTGGGGAGGATTCCCCTTTGACCTCTTGTGCTTTCAGCACGTCTGCGAATCGACTAAGCAGAAAACTAGATAATTCCTCACCGTAATCCCGACCCGTAGGGCAGGTATAGATAGACAGAATAGCATCTTCGATCTGAAAGTGCTGGGATGCCGTAAATTGCATTAACGGATTATATTGCAGCTCACGATGAATTTGTTTCAACAGTTTGCCCTCTGCAAAAACGGAAGGTTCAAGTGTAATCAATACACACTGATATGTGCCTTGGAAGAGATGTATACCCTTGTTTTCACTCAGCTTCGTTAATTCTTCAACACTTAACTTATGTTCCAAGTATTGTGTGAGCAACGTACGCATCTCGTCCTGCACTGTTGGATTAATATGTTCGCGATATGTCATATCCATATAAAACGCGAGTACATCTGCGGCTTGCTGAAACAACTCTTCCTCCGCTCGCAGCGAGAGGGCAGAATCCGTGAATACAAGCAAAAATCCGTATTGCTCATCGCTTTGCTTGATCGGTACACGATGACAACTACCTTGGTTCCACTTCACACGGTGCATAATGGATTTCCACGGCCAACCTTGAGCAATAGCATCACCCGCTATTCCATCACTGCCGTATAATACATGTCCGCGAGACCCGATTACAGCAATCGGGTAATTTAGTACGGTCGCAATCTCTGCAAATACATTCCGGTGCTCCTGTTGTTGCAGTGCAAAATGCATGAGCTTCTTCTGCTTCTGTACCACCTCATGCAGCAAGCGATGAGTTCGCTCGTGCTCTACTTTGAACAAGGCATTCATCTGATCTGAGAACGTGAATTGAAACGGAAGTTCAAGTAGTGGCAGACGTAAGCGATCCGCTTCTTCAATAATGCCCTGTGGAATACAATTCCAGAAACGCCCAAGCTTAATCCCAAGGCCTGCACAGCCACGTTCATTCAATTTACGCATCAGATGAAGGGCATCCGTTTCATTGTCTTTCATAATAAAAGCTGTGGTGAATAACAACTCTCCTGATTTAATCCAATCCGCGATATCTGGAGCGTCCATGACATTGACGGATTTCATCATCCGTGAAGTTCCCTCTCCACCTGCGACCAATTTCGCTTCGGACAAAGGATATACCTGCAAAGCTTCTTTTACCGTAAGTTGCATGGACATGACCTCCCATATATATAACAATAAAGGTTAAATAATCTGAATATATATTTCTTTTTCATGAGTCAAAATGTAGTTTTCCACTTCTTCTGTAGCACATCTTCATAAAAAACCATATTTGTTGTTAAGTATTATAACATCATTGTCTTGGAAATAGCTTACATCTAAAAAAAATAAAACCCATGACTCGATGGGAAGCTTACGCTACACCATGTTCATGGGTTTAAAGATGTTTTTTATGAATCATGATACCTTAAACTTAAAAAACAATTTATATTCCGAGCGGTTCATGGCTCAGCCATAATTTCATCCGAGATATAACCTCTTTCATATTTAACGGTTTACTGATGTAATCCGACGCTCCTGCAGCCAGACATTTGTCACGATCCTCTTTCATTGCCTTCGCTGTTAACGCGATGATGGGCAGACTCGTCAGATTTAATCTGTTTCGAATCTGGCGTGTAGTTTCGTATCCGTCCAATTCTGGCATCATAATATCCATCATAATGATATCAGGCTTGGCCTCACCACTTTCCAGCATTTCGAGGCATTCGTAGCCGTTCTGAGCAGTGATCACACGCATATCGTACTGTTCTAAAGCGTTAGCTAACGCATACACGTTGCGAATATCATCATCTACAACAAGCACCTGACGTCCGCGCAGCAGTGACTCTTCCAAAGGTGTTAACAACATCTCATTGGGTGATATGTCAGACGAAGTGTGTGGCACTCTTGAAGATGTATTGTCCGGAAGCTGAGGTATCGTTGAAGCCACCTCGTTTGTGAAGAGTCTGGAATCATATACATCTTCTTGTTCATCGTAATGCAGCGGTAGGAACAACGTAAATACACTTCCCTCCCCTTCCCGGCTCGTTGCCGAGATGGAACCTCCCAACAAACTCGCTAGTGATTGGGAAATGGAAAGTCCTAGACCTGTTCCGCCATACTTCCGCGCTGTATCTCCATCCGCCTGCTTGAACGCATCAAAGATCTGTACCAGCTTATGTTCTGCAATACCGATCCCTGTATCACTAACCGAGAACGCGATAACTTCGTCTTCTTGTCCCTTATTCATTGCACTTGGTAAATTCACTCTGGAAATGGTAAGAGCAACTTCACCCTGTTTCGTAAACTTAAACGCATTCGAGAGTAAGTTTCTAAGAATCTGATGCAAACGCATCTCGTCAGAGATAATCGTTTCTGGGAGATTGCTGTGCAACTGGATGCGGAAATCAATTCCCTTTTGCTCAGCTATTTTTAAGAAATATTGATTCATCATCTCCGGCAAACTGTCCAGATATACGTCATTAAAGTCGACTTCCATCTCGCCAGCTTCGACTTTGGACAGATCGAGTATGTCATTAATCAGATTAAGCAAGTCTTTGCCTGATGCATGGATCACGGATGCGTATTTCTGCTCTTCTTTATTTAAATGCTGATTTTTGTTCTCTGCCAGAATTTCAGAAAGTATTAACATACTGTTGAGCGGAGTACGTAGTTCATGAGACATATTGGCAAGGAACTCGGATTTGTACCCTGAGCTAGTGCGTAATTGATCGGCAACTTCAGCTAGTTCACTAGCTGAGGACTCAGCTACATTCTTTTGTTCTTCTAGACGCTCATTTAGCATGTGCAGCTCTTCGGTCTGCATCTGAAGCTCCTCTGTCTGTGATAACATTTCTTCCGTTTGCACCTGAAGCTTCTCAGACTGTGCCTGTAACTCTTCATTGAGAACCTGCGACTCATCATACAACTGCTGCAGTTCCATACGCGTCACTGTCGAATGAAGCGATACACCAAATATATCAATCAGTTCGTTGAGTAGTGCAATCTCGCTATCCTGTAGTGGCTTCATCGACGCAAGTTCAATTACAGCAATCGTTTTTCCTTCGAAAATGACGGGAATAACCGTAAGTGATGTTGCAGGTGCATGTCCAAGCCCGGACGAGATACGAATGTAATTTTGCGGTAGGTCATTTAAGCGCAGCATCCGTTGCTCATTCGCACTTTGCCCTACAAGCCCCTCTCCAGGTGCCAGTGAAACTTTACCTAGTGATCGTTCTTTGTCTCCATCAGCCGCATATGCAGCAACACGCAACAGTCGATTGTCTTTCCAGTAGTATAAGACGCTATAAGGAATTTCTAATAGCATAGCAAGCTCATTCAGAAACCGCCGTGACAACCCCTCTAGTGTCGTCGGGTTCTGCATCAACGTGGCAATTTCAGTAATTCGCTCTTTGGTACGATTCTGCTCTTGTACGGTATCCAGCAGTTTGTTCGTCTCATCGCCTAGGTCGCCAACCTCATCATTGGTGCGTACATGGATACGTTGTGTGAGGTTTCCGCCTTTATAAATCTCACTAATCGTTTGTTTAACATCGCGTAATGTTTTTATAATATTGCCTGAGATTACGATTGCCGCTAGAACGGACAGTATAGCAATGACTCCCCACAAGCTGTACATGACCGTCAGTAGTGTTGAGCTGCGGGCTGCCAGATCGGTAACCCTTGCTTCGGTCAGAGCAATTTCTGTGTTTCGGAAGTTCGTGAGCTGTGATCTTAATAGATCTATTTCGGTTTTACCAGGATCGGATTGGAAAAATGCAAGTACCTGCTCCTGATCTTCCTGCCTTTTCAGTTCAATAGAAGGTTCGCCAGCTACTTCAATCCAGCGTGTGATATGTGTCTTAATATTTTCCAGACTGAGTTGCTGTGACGGATTATCATTCACTAATTCATAGAGGGCAGTGTAATGAGAATTCCATTGGCCGAGACCTTGTATGTAAGGTTCTAAGTACGTCTCGTTTCCTGTAAGCATGAATCCACGCTGCCCTGTCTCCATATCGAGAACAGCTTTTTCAATAGAGTTGGTCAAATTGTGTACATCCAGGTCATGATGGCTGATAAAGTCATTTTCTTTCTGCAATGTGTTAATCAGAGCTGTCAGAACTATCAGAACGGCTCCAAATAACAATACAACCACAAGATAACCTATTAATATTTTGGAGCGTATTGTGAATCTTCTCCTTTTTAGCACCACTTAACCTCCAATGATATAAACCAATCAATAACTATAAGCTACTTTTTGAACAAATACGATTATACTTGCATATGTATTTTATATGCATGCGTACATTGCTGACAAGCATTATCAATTATTATTCTTCACAAGAAAAAAACGACCTGTTCTCACAGGTCGCTTCTTATCATTCTTTTCATAAATATATTCATTCCTTAAGCTTTTGGAGCGATCATCTTCGCCGGGTCTACGTACTGATTGAACTGCTCTTCAGTAAGCAACCCGGTTTGCAGTGCTGCTTCTTTTAGAGACAAGCCTTCCTTATGCGCAAGCTTCGCTATTTTTGCTGCATTCTCGTAACCGATATGCGGGTTGAGTGCAGTAACCAACATTAGCGAGTTGTTCAGGTTATGTTCAATCTGACCCAGATTAGGCTCGATGCCTACTGCACACTTATCATTAAAGGCAATGATGGAGTCTGCAAGTAGTTGTACCGATTGAAGGAAATTATAGATAATCACCGGCTTGAATACGTTGAGTTCAAAATTACCTTGGCTCGCAGCGAATCCGATCGCTGCATCGTTACCCATGACTTGTGTAACCACCATCGTTAACGCTTCGCTTTGCGTAGGATTAACCTTACCTGGCATGATGGAGCTGCCTGGCTCGTTCTCAGGAATGCTAATTTCACCCAGACCACTACGCGGACCACTCGCAAGCCAGCGTACATCGTTGGCAATTTTCATGAGATCCGCTGCAAGCGCTTTTACTGCACCGTGTGCGTAAACGACCTCATCATGGCTTGTGAGGGCATGGAATTTGTTCGGCGCGGATACAAAATCTTTACCTGTATGTTTGCCAATCTCTTTGGCTGTGAAATCACCAAAGTCCGGATGTGCATTAATACCCGTTCCTACCGCTGTACCACCGATCGCAAGTTCCTTCATGTATTGCGCACTTTCGCGGATCATGCGTTCACTCTTCGCGAGCATCGCTTCCCAACCGCTAATTTCCTGACCCAATGTAATCGGAGTGGCATCCTGAAGGTGAGTACGTCCAATTTTAATGATATCTTTGAACGCTTCGGATTTATCCGCCAACGTTTTCTTCAGTACAGCGATCGCTGGCAAAAGTTGATCTTCAACAGCAAGTACGCCTGCGACATGCAGCGCTGTTGGGAACGTATCATTCGAGCTCTGGGACATGTTGACATCATCGTTTGGATGAAGGCGTTCTTCCTTACCCTTTTGCTCTAGCAATTGGTTACCGAGATTAGCGATAACTTCGTTCACATTCATGTTGGATTGTGTACCACTACCCGTTTGCCATACTACAAGCGGAAAATGATCGTCAATTCGCCCAGCGATGATCTCATCGGCAGCGTATGCAATCGCATCGGTTTTGGCAGCAGACAACTTACCTAATTTATGGTTACTCGCCGCAGCGCTTTTCTTCAAAATAGCGAGTGAGCGGATAATTTCCATTGGCATATGTTCGAGCCCAATCGGAAAATTCTCTTTACTACGTTGGGTTTGAGCTCCCCATAATCTGTCAGCAGGTACTTTCATTTCTCCAAGTGTATCTCTTTCAATGCGGTATTCCACTTGCTTTTCCTCCTCCAAAAAAATGGTCTGGGTTTTCTCAAAAGTGGGTGTATCTATATATGTTTAACTAAAAATGATTTACACTGACCACTACGATGACAGAACAACCTTCCGATCGCTGTTATCCCCAGATTTTTTTGATTCCTCTTGTCAAGGGGAAATCCGGGGATAAAGGCGAACGCTTCGCTTCTCCACGTTATTTCTGTCCTCTTCGTTCTAGTGTAAAAGTTTAGTTAAACCCATATAGCCATAGTATACATGAGATAAGGGTTAATTTTCACCTTTTCGACAAAATTGTAAGCGTACCGCAAAACGGGCGTGGCATTATTTTTGAGCAGGGATTGGGTACAGGCGACTTGTCTGTTCAAAGATCTCTCCGGCTTCAAGACCAATGAGCCCGATCTCTTCTGCAGAAGCCCCTTTCACATTCGGTGCATTGACAAGATTCATCTGAGGCTCAGGACAGAAGAAGTTATCCTCCATATTGTTGTTCCAGATCATCCAGTGTTTGTAGGACGTACCTACATCATAAACCAGCTTGTGACCTGTACGATGATCCGTCAGTTCCATATAATTACGTCCATTTTGTGGTACAGCCGTATAGTGGTTGTCCATCGCAGCAAAAAACGGACTCACGCCTTCTGCCTTCAACTTCTCTTCATCCGGTGTAAGCGGTTGAAATTCACCTGTAGGCAAGGAGCGTTCATTCAACTCACGTCGCTGTCCAATCGTAATTTTGGCTGTATAATCCGAACGCTTACTCGCTGAATCAAAAGGTACGCTAATCGCTGTATGGAAAGCAAATAAATTAGGCATACGCTTCGTTCCGTTGTTTCTTACTTTTAATTGTTGTTGCAGTCCATCTTGATTCAATGCGTACCTTAGTGTCACTGTAAACGTAAACGGTAGATATTTATGGAATGGGTGTCCCTCTTTCACTTCCTGAGTCAAAAGAACATAGCTCTCCAGCTCGTTAGCTCCATATCCCTCCACGTTCCATTCCACATCGTGCAGAAAACCATGTAGATGATTGCCCGTTGCTGGTTCGTTTACAGGAAGTTGATAGATTTCACCGTCCCACGGAAAGCGTCCATCCTCATACCGGTTGGGAGGAGATAGAATTGGAATACCGTACACCGCAGGTGCTGCTCGGAATGCATCCATATTGTTCAGGTCAGGCTCCCGCAAATAGCGATGCCCCTGCTCTGTATCCCGATAAGCTACAAGGTTCCCTCCTACACTCGGGATAACTGCCGCTTCAAATTGATTAAAGCGAAGCCATACAGCGGGGATGCCGCCAAATTGTTCTTCAACCGCTTGATTCTGATGTGTCATTGTTATATGTACCTCCTGTGCATACTAAGGTTTATACTATACGGCTCGAATATATCATGACTTGGCGCAAAATACCAATCTATGATATAGAACACATCCATCAACGAACGATCCATGACATATAGAAAAAAGACAGCAAGCATCCATCGCCGCTGCCTTAATTCGGTTATGTTTTATTATTTATTATAGTTTGTGTAGTCTAATCTACATATTTCCCATGATCCGGTACAGTCGTTTCTTCAAAATCAAGATCCAGCTTACGCAGTGATTCACTTAGCATCTCTCCAGTAAGACAATGGCCATGACCTGTAACGACCATGCTGGGTTCAAGCTGTCGAAGCTGTTGAACGGATCGATGAGCTGCCTGCCAATCAGTCGTAAAGTATGCGGGTGGCCCGTGCAACTGTTTGTCCTGAAGCAGCACACTCCAGAGCGATTCCTGCTTCACAGAGATAATGGCATCTCCTGCAATAAGGATACGATCCTGATCCCGGAAAAGTGAGATGTGACCTGGCGTATGTCCTGGGGTATGCACCCATTGCCATCCAGGAGCTCCCGGAACAGAATGATCATCTGGCAAACTGAAAATCCGATCATCCAGATTAATCGCTTCATTCGGGTAAGCAAAGGACAATCGTGCCATTATTCCACCACCAACAGTAGGATCAGCAGGCGGATAGTCTTTCAGCCCCGTCAAATAGGGGATTTCCTGCGGATGCGCATACACGGGTACGCCCCAAAACTGTTCAAGCTCAATGACGGTACCTACATGGTCGAAATGCCCGTGGGTCAAAATAATAGCAGATGGCGGCCCGCTGAATCGCTCTGCTGCAACTTCAACAATATGATCAGTGAACTTCGCCATTCCCGTGTCCACGAGTACCCATTTCCTGCTTCCTGGTTCACCGATGAATATCACATTCACAAATAGTGTACGCATGCTGAGGATATCGTGTGCGACTTCTTCAAGACCCGTCATTCCTGATGTAATCAGATTGTCAGATGCCATTCACGGTTACCTCCCATTCAGGCGGATTGTCCCTCTATACTCGATGCTTCTGTCGTAGACTTCCCTTTTCTGGCATTTCTATTCCATATTCAGAAAAATAAACGGTGTACACCCTTTAACAGGCATACACCGTCTAGTATAATCAGCGTGATTTCATAATAGAACCAAAATATATGTTCATGTATGTTATTGCAATTATGCAGGATAAGCATCCAGCGCAGCATCAAGCAACTGATTGTAGAGATCATCATCATTCTCCAACAGCTCGTCCATCCGAAGCAGTTCTTCTTCGTCTCCGGATTGCTCGGTGAAATGAAGACTATAATCCCAATCCTTACCGTTTTTGCTCATAAAGGTAATCTCATAATGTGACTGGGTTCCTTCTGCCTTGAAAACGGTATTCCCTACATACAATTTTTCATCTTCACGGCGCATTTCAGCGCGAATCACTTCAATATTCACTCTCGTTCTCTCCTTTAATCTCTCATCTAGAAAGGTTCTCCACATTTTATGGTAAACCTGGTTTGGTAATTATTATTGGTTAATTGTACAATATATATCGTAGCAACGTATACCTTATTCAATGAAGGAGCTTTTATAATCCTTACATACCCGTAATGAGGGCTGTATCAGCCAACGAGGGCTACGACAAATTATGATTACTGGAGGAGAATATAGCATGAACAATTTCGAAACAAATCTACAGCAGTATGCGGAACTGGCCGTAAAAGTTGGAGTTAACGTCCACCCTGGGCAAACACTTGTGGTGAATGCACCAATCACTGCAGCACATTTTGTTCGTCTCATCGTAAAAGCAGCTTATAACACAGGTGCCAAACTGGTCAAAGTGAATTGGAGTGATGAGGTTGTTACTCGTCTTCACTATGATCTGGCTCCAGAAGAGTCTTTCTCAATCGAGCCTAAGTGGTTCGCAGCTGAAATGACCGAGCTTGTCGAAGAAGGCGCAGCAGTCCTGCACGTTATCGCCGAGAATCCGGATCTCTTGAACGGAGTCGCACAGGAACGAATCGTGACTAGCCAGAAAGTTCGTGCCAAAGCGCTAGAAAAATATCGTGCATTGCAAATGGCAGATAAGTTTAGCTGGTCAATTGTTGCTGTTCCATCACCAGAATGGGCCGCTAAAGTCTTCCCGGATGTTCCGGAAGCTCAACAAATCGATAAATTATGGGATGTCATCTTCAAAACGGTTCGTATTGGCGAGCAGGACGCTGTCGCTGAATGGAAAACACATCTGCTCAACCTTGATTCCCGTGCGGATCTGCTTAATCAGAAGAAGTATAAGAAACTTCACTACACAGCTCCGGGAACAGACTTGACAATCGAACTTCCAGAAGGACATCTATGGGTTTCTGGTGGCAGTGTCAATGAACAAGGTCATGTGTTCGTCGCTAACATGCCTACAGAAGAGGTATTTACCGCACCTTTAAAATCCGGTGTTCATGGTACCGTTCGCAGCACGAAACCACTTAGTTATGGCGGTAACCTGATCGATGGCTTCTCCCTTACCTTTGAGAATGGCCGAGTTGTGGATTATACCGCTGAACAGGGTTACGACGCTCTCAAAAACCTGGTCGAAATGGATGAAGGTGCTCATTATCTAGGCGAGGTTGCTCTCGTTCCTCATCAATCACCGATCTCCGATACCAATATTTTGTTCTACAACACGCTGTTTGATGAAAATGCATCTAACCACTTGGCAATCGGTAATGCCTATGCTTTCTGTCTTGAAGGCGGTAAATCCATGTCAAAGGAAGAACTTATTGACGCTGGATTGAACTCCAGTCTTACGCATGTGGACTTTATGATTGGATCAGGAGAAATGAATATTCACGGCGTTACTTCGGAAGGTTCAGAAGAAGCCATCTTCCTGAACGGAAACTGGGCATTCTAAATCTCTGCGAATCTCATGAGAGAGGATAACTTCCTCTCTCTTCCTTTGTTTATATCGATAAATTTAACATTGAATGCAAGGTTCTGGTATAAAACAATAGATAAAAACTACTTTTAAAGTTAGGAGACAATCAGATGTTAACATTTGAACAAAAGCTAGATCGTTACGCAGAGCTCGCTGTCAAAGTAGGAGCAAACGTACAACCAGGACAAATTTTCGTGATTAGTGCCATGATCGATACGGTTGAATTTGTACGTTTGTTGGTACGGAAGGGGTATGAAGCAGGTGCCAAAAAAGTAATCGTTAAATTCAGTGATGAAACTGTAAATCGACTACGTTTCGAGATGGCTCCGGAACAATCATTCCAAGATCCTCCGAAATGGCATGCTGCTGAGCTTGAAGAACTTGCTGCAAACAACGCGGCATTCTTAACTGTCCTGTCATCAAGCCCTGACTTGTTGAAAGGAATCGATCCAGAACGTATTTCGACGCATCAACGAACCTATGGTCAGGCACTTGCTAAATACCGTCAGTATCAGCAGGCAGATAAAATGAGCTGGACAGGTGTAGCCTGCCCTTCACCAGACTGGGCTGCCAAAGTATTCCCTGATCTGCCTGCCTCTGAACAGATGGAACAGCTATGGGAAGCTATCTTCGCTGCCGTACGCGCTGATTTAGAAGAGCCTATCCAAGCTTGGGAACAGCACATCGAGCGTTTAGAGCACAAGGCTGTTGCCCTTAATAACAAAAAGTATCGTGCACTGCACTTTATCTCACCTGGTACGGATCTCACCGTTGAGCTTCCAGAAGGACACATTTGGGCTCAGGCAGGAAGCGTGAATGAACGAGGTACTCCTTTTGTAGCTAATATCCCAACAGAAGAAGTGTTCACAGCTCCAGCAAAACACGGCGTTAATGGTACAGTATCCAGCACGAAACCACTGAGTTATGGTGGAAGCATTATTGATCGTTTCACGCTGACGTTCGAGAATGGGCGAATTGTTGATTTTCATGCGGAGGAAGGACATGATACGCTTGAACGTCTGATTAATATGGACGAAGGTTCTCATTATTTGGGTGAAGTTGCGCTGGTACCTTACCACTCTCCAATCTCTGAAAGTGGCATTTTGTATTACACAACACTTTATGATGAGAATGCTTCCTGTCATCTTGCAATTGGTAGTTCATACGCCTTTAATATCGATGGTGGCAAAAAAATGTCCCCAGAAGAACTCGCAGCTCGTGGTATGAATACAAGTATTACTCATGTCGATTTCATGATGGGCTCACCCGAGACAGACATCTATGGAATTACAACAAGTGGTGAACGTGAAGCGATCTTCCTGAAAGGTGACTGGGCTTTCTAATAGGACTCATGCATTCTAGCAACAACATCTATAGGTAAAACTACAACAAAAGACTGCTTAATCAACCATAATTATGGTTAGATTAGGCGGTCTCTTTTTAATATTTTTCGTTCAGTATGTAAAACGATGATATTGTTAGACTTCCATATAATGCTGTAAAATGAAATGATACCAATGTTTGTAGATTCTTCACCAGAAAGGAGAACATCATGGCTAATCGGCTCCAATTACTTTTAGCCTCAGATTTCCATAATTTGAGTCCAACACTTCAGGAAGAAGTGTATTATGAATATTATAATATGGTACATGGTCTTATCGTTTATATCATCAAAGAGCGTGCCGCTGCTGAAGATATCATTCAGGAAGCTTTTATCAAAATCATTAAAAACAAACCTCTTTTCGAGAGTGAAATAAAACTAAAAGCATGGCTTAAGGTCGTAACACGAAATACAGCCATTAATTATTTGAGAAAAAATAAAAATAACCGTAACCAACTGGATACGGATAGTGTTTTTATAGATATGGAGACGATTAATCAGACTTCAGCTTCTGTCGAAACCACAGTTGAAACACAAATGATGCAGGAATCTATTGAATTTTACCTCAGCCAACTCAAACCTGAATATCGTGTTCTGATCGAGATGCGATGGAAAGACGGACTCTCTTACCGGGAGATGGCTGAGATTTTGAATACATCGGAAGAGATTGTTAAGCAACGGTTATTCCGTGCTCGGGGAAGCATTAAGAAGCAACTACATAAGGAATGGGGTGGCAGCATTGAGCAAAGGCAAATTAGATAAGCATGATCACGAGTCATACGAAGAGCTAGAAGATGACTATTTTGATGATGCCTTCGATTTAGCTTTTGATGAAGCATTCCGACGGGCTGCTTCAACTCCCCCTACCCCTAGTAAGGAACAAACCAAGAACATGCAGGAATCCTGGCTTAATGTGCAAACGGAGATTAATAAAATAGGTAAACGCAGAAGACGAAAACAAACCTTCTGGTTATCTGGTGTTGTGGCAGCTTCCGTTGCCTTAGGCGCATTGTTGTTCAGTGTGCCTGCCGGTACACAGGCCGTATCCCCTTTTATGCAAACGATAAAAGATTGGGGAAATGGAATGAAATCCATCGTCATCAAAGATGGTACGGAACAGATCGTTGGGAAAGATCCTTCAACGGCCAGAACTCCTCCACCACCTGAACCAGGCATTGAGGATGCTCCTACAATTACCATCATTGAGGGTGCTGACCTGCCTGTTGAATACGACCGTACATTTGGTCCTGTTGAAGTCACTGAAGAGCAGGCTCGTTCAGGTTTTCTTGGCGATTTTCTCTTATCCAACGCCATTCCTGAACGATTCACACATGTGAAGTTCGAACTGCTCCTAGAAGATCGTGAGGAAGATAGCGAGCAGTCGAACTCGTCTGATGACAGAGACTATGAGTCAGATCATATGCGTGTGCGTTATTCTACTTGGGTGAATGATAACGAAGAAGAAGTCATTCAATTTGATTATATGTGGATCCGACCTGGTCAAGTTGATACAGCACCCGTGTTACGTGAGACGAATATGGTTCGTTTGGATGATGGCAGCGAAGCACTTATAGCAATTGGTCCACCGTATAACACGTTCCAATGGATGATGGGATCAACTAATGTGAGCATGTTTGGTACGATTAACAAAGCGGAAATGCTAGCTATTGCCAATGATCTGCAGAAGCAAAGGTTTCCTTCGACCAGTCGTTGATCACAATAATTGCTAGAACAATACCGTGTCAGATATATGTGTTGTCTTCTCGGTGTCTGATCCGTCCATTGCGGTATGCACACTGACTACACGATAGTAGTAACCAGATATAACGGTCCAATTGGAATTAGCCTTTAACACATTTGTATTACTTTTCGTTGATGTACCTGAGCGATACGTGATCCAAGTGGATCCGTCCCAACGTTCAAGACGATAATCCACTGCTAAATATTTCATCTGATTATATGTTGCCGTGTTGGTATACACATGAACAGAAAGTCCACCTGCTGGAACGACCGTGCCATTTGCTTTATAAATATGTGTTAATTGCTCCAAGCTCTGAATGCTTTGCGTCTCTGGGGGCGGTGGGGTCAAAGCTCTTGGTTTGACAACAGACCTTTCTGAAGCTGCTTGAAGTTCTCCGTCAGTTATGGTTAGGAATACAGGTAAAGTCAAAGCTACTGCCAGTGTAACTTTAAGGATTGCATTCAAACGCTTGTTTAACATCTGGCTCATCCTCCATTTCATTATATGAATAAATATGGATATCCATATTTGATGTTACGAAGTATACCGATCATTCGTTTCAAACTGAACATTGTGAATTTTACTTTCCTTCTCCGGCAAGGAGGTATGTACTACCTGTTATACTAACTAAAGAAAAACCGTACAGTGAGTGAAAACACTGTACGGTTTCTTACTTTTATAGGATAGAGATAACATGAGTATGAATTCTACTTCTACTTCTAGAGCTTATATCAAGCCCCTTCTTCCTCCACTAACATCTCTAACTTAATCACATTTACACGGGAGATTCGTTTGTGCTCTGTCTCCTGGATTACGAATAGATGCCCGCCGTACTCTACCGATTGTCCCACCTCAGGCGGAATTGTCTCAACTCGGGAGTATAACCATCCACCAATCGTATCATAATCCGATCGATCCATCTCTAATCCGAAACGCTCACTTACTTCTTCAATCAGCATAAGCCCGTCAATCGAGTATTCCATCTCATCCACTTGTTCAATCGCAGGACGTTCCTGATCGAATTCGTCCTGAATCTCACCAACGATCTCTTCCATAATATCCTCAAGCGTTACAAGTCCCGAGGTGCCTCCATACTCATCAATCAGAATCGCAATTTGCGTCTTACTGCGCTGCATGCGTTTGAGCAAGTCACTGATTGGTGTTGAATCAGGCACGGCAAGAATTGGACGAATAACTGAGATCGTATCGGTCAACTGAGATTTCATCAGATCTTTGATGTGAATAAAACCGATGATATGATCCTTGTCACCGTTATATACCGGATAACGGGTTCTCATGCTTTCACTGGCGATTTCCAGATTCTCCAGCATCGACTGATTGGCGTTCAGACAGATCATTTCCGTCCGCGGAATCATAATTTCACGGGCGGTCGTTGCCGTAAAATCAAATATATTATCAACAAGCGCCAATTCAGTATTGTCAATTAAACCGCTCTTATTGCTTTCTTTCATGAGAATGCGTATTTCATCTTCGCTATGCGCTTCATCTAACTCGGAGGCCGGTGCCATCCGGATTAAACGCAACAGGCTGTTAGCCATTCCATTTAAAGCCCATATAAAGGGATACATCAATTTGTAGAAAAACGTAAGCAGTGCCGCAGACCATAACGTGACCGTCTCCGATTTACGGATTGCTATCGTTTTGGGAGCAAGTTCCCCGAGTACAATATGCAAAATCGTAATAATTACAAAAGCAATGGCAATCGAAACGCCATGCACGTAGACAGGACCTAACCCAAATGCTGTAAACATTGGCTCAAGTAAGTGAGCGATTGCTGGTTCTCCCAGCCACCCAAGTCCTAGTGAAGCTAGCGTTATCCCTAACTGACAGGCAGATAGATAAGCATCTAGATTACGCACAATGTTGGAAGCATAGATTGCATTTTTGTTGCCTGATTCCACCAAAGCTTCGATGCGGCTGCCGCGAACTTTTACCATCGCAAATTCTGCCGATACGAAGAAACCATTCATTAATACAAGTACACCGATTAATACTAAGTTTATAATACTCGGTAAGGGGTCACTCAAATGTTCATCCTATTCGCCGTTATTCTTCGGCAAATAGGTCCACCTCCTTCGAAAATGTAGGATATTAGCCATTCTGCCGCTCATATGCAGTTTCAACTTCCCAATACTCCCACCTCCGTCTTATCGTGTCGAATAACATGGATATGCTTCTTTTATTATATAACTCTAAACTACACAGTCAATCCGTGTCCTATGACACTGAAATGACGTAAACTAGCTTTTTCTTTTACAAATAACATGAAAACGCCATTTCTTTAACATATTTGATTTCAAGTTCTTATTAAACTTTATTCGAATCTACCCCATTCTTCGATGTACGATCCCAGCGCCAGCGCGGCTCTTTGCCTGCCTCGTTCCTTAATCCGCCGAACCAGGCTTCTTCTCTTCGAAGGCTTGCCCAATCCACTTCCTCATTTAATACCTGAATTCCAAGAGGGGTTAAAGAGAGAACGGCATTCCGAAACTCATCACTATGCTGCTTGAAATCAGGAAAGCTCGTTTCACCAGTTAGCGAAAGTAACGCATACGGCTCAGATGACATTCTGCGCAGATGAGCCCAATACTCCAAATCCCCATCCCAAGCCAATGAAGTTGGTTCCCAACATGCTTGAATAGTGGATACGGGCGATTAATCCCCTCTCTGATTGCTTCTAAAGTCGTCTGTTCGATGATTCCCAATCCATTCGTGATTGAAGGTAGTCGGGACAGATGCGCCTGAAATGCAGTATGTGCAAAGGGATACGCTGACGTATCCTTGGTCAAGAACTCCATATGATCCTGGATGTTCGGTGAAGTATAGGCTTCCCAGAACAAACGCCCAGCTTCCATCTCTTCAGCCCCTATGACATGCCATGTCCCGGATAAGCGACCAATTTGTTTAGGTGTGAGCTGTCCAAGCCCTCGGAAGTGTTCAATCTCGGGATGAGAATCTATGCATAACAGATGCAAGGTCGTATCTCCGAGCGATTGTCCTTGGAAAAAGTGTAGCAGGTACGATAGCATCGTTTGATCATACAGGTCATACTCAAACCAGAAAACAATCTCCTTTTCGTTATGCAAAGAGTGAAGTTTCTGTTCCAGCTCGGCAATTTGTAAATAAACGGATTGGGGGATACCTAGCTCATGTTCTAGATAGGCTGCACGTCTACTTCTCCCCTCCCGCTCCGCCATGTCCCGATAGACAGGGCCAAATGGATATAGCTCTCTCCAGACAAGAACGTCCCCTGAATTCCACTCTGTCTGATACGATCTGCTGCATGGTCGCCATTCGTAATATGAAGCATGTCTTTTCCTCCTTCATAGAGATTGGTAAATACGGAAGTTACGTCAACCACAGGGATGTGGCGTCTAAGTTTTTTGCGGGCATCAAACAATCTTTTTTTCAACGCAGAGACAGATACATTCAAAAATTCCGAAATTTCGTTCAGCGAGTACCCTTTGAAATAAAACATATCTACAACAAGCTGCATCGATGAGGGCAGACTTCCAATAGAGTCATATAACATGCGATTTTGTTCCTTTAGCAACAATAGCTGCTCGGGATCATTCGTCTGCTCTTCCTGGTGGATATGCGAGAGCTCTTCTACGGGAATGGTGACATGCCGTTTACGTCGCAACCAGCGGTAACACTGCCGCTCTACAATCACTTTGAACCAACCAGGAAACGCTTCAGGCTTGTCCAATCGAGTCAGATTTGCAAACGCCTCAGTGAAAGCTTCCTGTACAACATCCTCAGCCCAAAAATCGTCCTTAAGTATATGGTACGCCACAGCATGAGCCATTCCCCGGAATTGCGTAACCAGATGTTCATATGCATCAGGCTCACCGCGTACAGCACCTTCAATCCATGATTTCACTACTAATCAGTTCCTTCCTTATGTCGAACGTATTAAATCTCCTGTTTATCAGTCTAAACATGACGCATCTTCCATTCCAATGCCCATGTCTTATCTATAAGTGCCACTACCTGATCATAAGGTTACTTGGTTGAAATAATTTTATTTAACCTTACCTTTAGTTCAATGGTGGATTCAAGTTGAGAATATACCCTAAATAAAAGGCTGCTTTTGAACATAGCATTTGAACTACATTCAGAAGCAACCTATGGAGAACTATGTTCTAGGTATGTTACTTATCGTCCTATATGTTAAGGACTAACGTCTGCTCGGTGCTTGTGGGTAGTTACCAATAACACCAGGATATTGATACAACAGCGGCTCATCAAATGTCGCGTAGTCGAAGTTAACCATCAAGAGCATAATACGTCTGCCTGTTTTTGGATCACTAATGATAATATGGTCACGACCGGCAGCTTCAATAACACCTTGGAAAATCCGCGCATTCCATTCTTTGTTGCCTTCATACGTCATATAGAATGTACCGAATTTACCCAGATTCAGACGCAGGATATTCTCGATGTAGGATTGTTCAAACTGAGGAGCAGTTGTTGTTACAACAGTTCCTGTAGGTGTCATTGGGCTGCCACTGGAGACAAGCGGCGGAACAGATGTAGAGCTTGGTGACACCATTCCTGGTGTTGGGGACATAGAAGGTGCTCCGTTACCGATTTTGTAAGATGCTCCTTGTACTTGCGAATTCGCTTGTTGACCCATTACCTGTGTTGGCTGATAAGGCTGATTAATCATTGATGATTCCTCCCAAAAATTAATTTCTTAATAGCGTTAGCTTAATCAAACACATACTAATAAACCTCTGGACAGTCATCCCCTGTAGGACTAAAGAAACAATGTGCTTTGAAACGACCCGTATTTTGCTGGTCATACCATGTTGGTGGGCAATCACCTACAGGGCGGAAAAACCATAAGGCATTGCTTGCTGGCCAGATACGCTCCCCGTTAATCACGCGCTGGGCTAGACGAATCTCGGACTGTCTTGCTCGCTGATAAAAGTATCCCTTCTGTGTAGACTCGAAACCACCAGGGTTCTGAAACACCATGCGATTGATATCTCGGATATCCCGAAAATCCAAGCAGTCCACCAGTACACGGTTTACGCCAACGTTACCGACTAACAACATGCCTTGTTCGCCGTCACCCTCAGCCTCTGCTCTCAACAGCCTAGCAAGCAGCTTGACATCTTCTGAGTTGGCTTTGATTACAGCCATGATCTGCTTCCTCCTCTGCATCAGCTCTTCATCACCGTATATCGTATTGTGCAGGAGCCTATTCGGTGACACGATGATATCGGATTTTCACAAAAAAAAGCCCGGAACCTCAGCACGTGTGAGATTCCGGGAGATCCAATTTCCTATATAACTCGCCTATTTAAGGCTTGGCTTCCACCCAATAATCATAAGCATGTACAATATTACCTTGATAGGCTTGGAAGTTAGACAGAAGGTTTGGCAACAAAGCTAATTGACGTTCCATCTCTGACGCGCCTGCCTCATAAAAAGAAATATGCTTGCCTTCATGATTCTCCTTAATTTCAACTGAAATCATTAACGGTTTGCCTAATCGATCAGCCATCTCCATCTCCTGGCTAACGACGGCGGCGATACCGTTGGAACCTTCAGCTGTATTACGGAATGCCATAAGTGAGACATGATCCAATGTGTCAATCATAAATTCAGTGACCGAGACGTTCTTGCCTGGCAGTGGAAAAGTATCGAGCCATACGGCCAGATCTGCACTCGTTTCCAAATTTCCATATTTCTTCGTTTCTTCGTGAAAATAAGCAATATTGCCTGCCCACTCGCTGAGCAGCTTATCCTGATCTGATTGCCATTCAGGCAAGGTGTAGGGCTCAATGTCCAGATGAATCCCCTTAAACTGTTCATCTGGTTCAACTTCAGCGTTGTAATTGCCGACATAATCAATTAAACGCTGAATACGTGGGCGATTCTCGGTTTTTCCCCAGATGGGATGGCCGCCCATGGCATGAATCTCGATCCCTTGAGCCGCAGCACGCTTCACAAATGATCGGTAGCTAGAGTAAGGCTGCTCCAAGTCAAGGCGGACATACAAAAAGTTAATACTTTTTTCTTTTGCAAATTCGAGAATATGTTCCCCGCCATCGTTAGTTACCTGAGAAGCCTCCCAGATGTAAGTTCCACGAATTTCGGGTGGACTAACCGGATTCTCAGGAGCAGGTGCCGGTGCGGGTTCATCTTCTGGAGCTAGCTGGCTCCAATATACAATGTCATGTACTGCTGCTCCAGCATAAGACGTATGGTCACGAAACGAATCTGCTACTTCACTCAACACGGCTTCAAGCTCGGCTGTTCCTTTATCTGCAAAAGTGGTGAATTCTTCACCGGGCATCGGTTTGGTGTTCACCCAACGGTTACAGACACCTCCTGGGCATCTGCCTCGTTCATATCTTTTTCAATTAAGCGAATAATTCCGTTATTTCCTTGTGCAGTATCTCGGTATACGAGTAAAGTAATATGATCAAACCGCTCGATGAACCAGTGCGATAACGTTTCGTTATCTGCATCTTCGGTTGTCCTTTTCCCTGCTACTGTATACGAATTGAGCCAAAAAGGTAAATCCACATTCACCTGAATGTTTCCATTTTGTTCTACTTGTTGCTGTAACAACGTCATATTATTCATCCAGGATTGCACTAACGCTGCCGTATCCGTTTTCCACGCTGCTAGAACATAAGGCTTAACATCCAGATGGATCGCATCGAACCTTTCTGCTGCTTCCACCGCAAGATTATACTCACTCACCCAAGAAGCCAGTCGAAGCATAGGGCCCTCACGACCTTCAATCGCCCAAGATGGATCCCCTCCGAGTGCTTCAACGGCAATACCCGCTTTAGTCGCTTTGGCAATGAATTCACGGTATATCTCTGTTGAAAGGTTCATATTCACATTTACATAGAGTCTATTAATCTTATGTTTAGCTGCATTCGCAAGCAGCTCATCTCCTCCGTCACGGATCGAATTCGCCTGCCACACCCAGGCAGCTCTAACATCAGGGCTAGCCTCAGCAGTCGATTCAAAGCCAGTCATTATGATCCCTCCAATCAGCAATAAGAGCCAAAGTACTTTCCGGGATGATTTCCCGAACATAAACTCCCTCCATTCCTATACTGTTGTAAAATCACATTCATTATAGCAACCGAGTTATTAAAATCAAATAAGCCCAAGTGCTTAACTTGGGCTTAAGTACGCTATTGAGTGACGGGAAGTACCTGATTAAATAAATCCCGGTTTTAGTCCTCATATATCATTTTTCGAGTCATGCCTCCGTCAATAATCAGGTTGGTCCCTGTGACAAAGGTATTGCTCGGATCCGACAAATATAAACATGCGCGGGAGATATCTGAAGGGATGCCCACACGTCCTGCAGGATGTTGTTCATGATCTGCTTGTTTCAATTCATCGACGTTTCCTGTTTCAATCCATCCGGGACTGATACAATTGACCCGAATATGATCTTTACCCAGTGAGACCGCCATAGCATGTGTAAGTGCGACGATAGCTCCTTTGGATGCTGCATAAGCTTCCGTTTCAGGCTCAGACATCGATGCTCTTGTCGATGCCATATTGATGATGGCACCACCATGTTCATTTTTCTTCATATGCTTCGCTGCTTCACGGCTTGCAAGAAAGGTGCTTCTTACATTGGTATTAAGCACATCGTCCCACTCGTCTACCGTAAGCTCGTAAGGAGATTTCCATCTAGCGACGCCTGCATTGTTAATCAATATATTAATGTGATCGAATGCCTCCAGCGTTGTGTTGATCAGGTTCGTAATTTCCTCCTCTTTCCGAACATCACACTGAACAAAGATGGCTTCGCCTCCTTCATTACGTATGGAAGCCGCCGCTGCTGCGCCCTCTGCTTCCTGGTAGTCTGCCAATACTACTTTTGCGCCTGCAACGGCATAGGCCTCCGCCACACTACGCCCAATCCCCTGAGCTGCTCCTGTCACAACGACGACTTGATCTGTGAATGACATAACTATTCCTCCTCTATAATCTATGAATTAGGATGACCCTTATCGGACAAACATATGTCGAATGAAGGCATCAGGATTTGGAAAAAGAATCTCTCTTATATATAAAAACACGTTTACCCTGTTAAGAAACGCTTGTCCACCAAAAAGACATTAAAAAAAGCTTACGCCACGATGGCGCAAGCCAGTCGAATTATCCGTGTACACGCTCTGTATACCGTCGATTGTTGCGCTCAAAGCCTACATAACGTGTACCCTTGAAGGAAAGACGACCTTCATCTCCCTCCGAGCATAGACCGTACTCTTCGCCTCTCACTTTGAATTCAAGACGATCCCCACTCTCCACTTCAAAGGTGACGTAATACAATGTACGGGCCGAACTGCCGGATTCAGCGTGCGACTGACTAACCTGCATTCTCCTGCCTGTAATTCGTGAAGGAACCGTAAGTAGTGGTTCGGTATTGTTACGTCCCCATCTCAACACTTCTTTGCCCACGGATAACAATACAATGCCTATAATCAGTACAAACACAATTGGAAAGACCGTTCCAAACAAATCAAACATCCAAGATGATTCAATGCCCATGTCTCTCCCTCCGTTCATAATCTTACCTAGGAAAGCCGAAGTCTTGACCTGTTTCAGTAATGTATATGCGGCCAAGCATAAAACTTGTTCATTGGATTAAATATTTGAGCAACAAAACGGAAAGAACCGAAAAATGAACCTAAGCGTTCATCTTTCGGTGAGGTTAACTTATAACTGGAATATCAGCAATATGAACATGAATTGGGGTTTGGTATGACTTAATATGATAAGTCGCACGTTCTGAAACCCTTGGTTTGAAGTACAATGTCCCGTTTTTTAGCGATACTGAAGCGACCAAAAAGTATATATCCTCGTACATGTTCAATTCTTGAAACACACATTTCCTTATCTCTTGACTGACTGAATCGTGATATTCAATGATCGCCTGCGACTTCTTATTGAAAGGCCGAATTTGATATGTTACTTTGGCGCTGAATTTATTGGTTATCTTCGAGATATGTGTAATTTCGATCTCACTGCCTAATTGCTGTAACAGATCGTGAGTATTGCTCACCATATCCTTCTGATCATCGTCCAATGCTATTTGGTTCAATACTTTTGCGAACAGATCCGTCATGAACTGCTCTTTTTCTTGATCCGTTTTACGATTAAATACGGTTGGAGAGACATCCACATCACAATACTTCATCCATTTTTCCGTTGGTCTACTCGACTCTGCTATTGTATGCTCCTCAAGGAAAGGACTTAGTACAATATATAGATGATCATAACGTCCCGTAATGAAGCCCTGCTCTCTTAGTTTTCTCGCAAATCTGGTGGAGATGTGATGAATCTCTTGATGTACCTCATATATGTTTCCTGCATAGGGGGGAAGAGGTTTGTTACGTGTTGGCTCCTCAAATAGTCTTATATCAAGGATTAACTTCTCTTTCATATGTTCACCTCTAGTTGTTGTGTGTTGTGTTAGGCTTTTTTTTACTTTTTGAATAGCTTCTAATTCTTAACGGGTCCACCAAGGTAGTCACTTTTGCCTTCCCAAGCATTAATCAAGTGCGTCCACCATTCTAGTGACACTGATCCCAGATGTATCTCAAATGCTGACAGTGTCAACTTCTCATCGCGTAGAATATGATTCTGAATATCCTCCAAAAGACCTACGGATGCTAACACTCTAACATCCCTGTCTCCTTCAGTATGTAGAAGTTCTATGGTTTCAAATAGCTTCTCAAATTCATCGGTTTGTTTGTTCTTATACAGAGCAACAATATGTTCAGCCAGATCAGACATTTCCATATAAAGCAGCCGTTCTTCGCCTTCTTCGTAATTTTCTTTCATATAGTTCTCTGATCGTTCCTTGTAAGAAGGACAACTATCAATTAACAGGTGCATAACCATATCTAGTTCAATCATCTGCTTCTCCCACTCTGCGTTTTTCTTTGTGCTTAACGACGATATACGAATTTTGGCAAAAAGGAAGCCAGGTTCTCCATAACCCTTCCAGCTCACGAAATGAGATTTTTCTATTATAATGCGCTTCGTTACAATTGATGGTGTGACTTAATGAATCTACTAAATAAAAATGCGTTTCATCATAACCTACAACTGGAACAAAATGCAAATATCGTTGCTTTGGGTTTACTCGAATGAACATAATCACAGGGGTACCTAGACTTATTTGCTTCTTCAACGTGTCGATGTCTCCACGTAGGTAAGATGCATCATACCCCAGTCTTTGGAAAAAGACAATAATCCCCTTAGGACTAATGGTTCCATCGAGCAATTTCCTCGGATACTTCTCATATAACTTCTGACCATCAGCGTCGACACCAAAGTTTCTCAGAACGAAAGCACTAGAAAATGCTGCACATTCATAATGATCTTGCATTGGCATTTCGTTATTAGATTCGATACAGTAAGCGTTCGGGATGGCCTGAGTATCTATCTGATCTTTCCTCGGAATCTTATAATAATACCAGATCACGACAAGTACGATGATGAGACCTAGTGACATAGGTTTAGCTCCTTGTAAGTAAGATTGATACTCATCATGTCATCTTCTTAAAGTCATTTTTAATTAAAGCATAGATGACGTTATCTACAAATCGGTTCTTCCAGTAGTAATTATCCTTTAATAATCCCTCTGCTTGGAAGCCCACCTTCTCAAGCACTTTTCTAGAGCTGACATTCTCAGGTTCAACAAAGGCTTCGATTCGGTTTAATTCAAGCGTAGTGAACCCGTACTCGATGATCTTCCCTAAAACCTCTGTCATAACCCTTGACGCCAGTATTGTGGAGTAAGCTCATACCCGATTGCCGCTTTATGATGATTCTTCGCCCAACCGTGAAACCCACATGTCCCTACGACTCGGTTGTCAGACTTCAAAGCGATCCCCAGCGAATCGCCTGCGTGTTCTCGAATCTATGATGCCAGGTTTGAATGAGCTTCTCTGCTTGTTCAATATTCGTAAAGCTCTCCACATCATAATATTTTGTCACCTCATCCAGAGAAAAGGTTTGAAATATATCATTCGCATCATCATGTATGATCTGTCTTAATACAAATCGTTCTGTTTCTAATTCAGGAAACGTGGACATAAGCTCTGCTCGTGCTTGAATTAGCCATGGATGTATCAATTTTAGCTTGGAACGATTATCCCACACCTGATTCAGATAAATCAGAATGCCTTCATTTAATTTTAACTCATCCACTTTGTACCTAGCTTCAAGTAAGTATTGGTGATCCCCTGGAAGCTCCCAAGAAATTTTGTCTGAAATGAAGAGAACCTTGTCCATAAGAGAGGCTTCTGCTTTCAAAGTTGTGTGACATTCGATTGCGTCTAATATCTCTAGATCGGTAATGTTGAAGAGTTGCCTCGCCATAGCTTTGGATAGCTTCTGATGTACGATACGACCATAGCTATACTCTTCATCCATGATTTCTATAGAGAGTTTCTTCGCTAAATCCAACATTACAGCAACAGGAACAACATTGCTAATATCGTGAAGCAAGGCAGCCTGTTCAGCTTTTACAGGATCAGCTCCATAAAGCGTAGCGACACGTTTGGCTTCTGAAGCAACCGAGAGTGTATGTGCTAGAGTCTCATCATCCTCATGCGCTGCAAAAAAGGCTTCGATGTCTTTCTTGAGATCACCTGTAAATTGCATGTCCTTAAGGTATGTTTGGAGAGCTTCATTCATATTGAGATCCACCTTTACTATGATTTCTACTATTCCTACTCATTTGTTCATTACGTTCTTAACAGAACAGTAATTCCTTCTTTCAGATCATTAAAAATAGGTCTCTGCACAATATTAATGTCATTCAGGTCAATGTCTTCAATGCTCTTAAACATAAGCTGCAAAGATTCGTTCTGTGGGTCTCTATATGTGAGATTAATCCCATCCTCAGCGAGGCTGCCTTCTAAGTCAGCTTCCACATTAAATAAGAACATAACAAATACAACTTTATTACCGTCAGGATATGTATACTTCATTCGCTCTCCAGTATATATAGCGTGTAAATGATATTGCTTAACCGTAAGCCCCGTTTCTTCTTTTACTTCCCTTATCATAGTCTCTTCAATGGTCTCACCAGTTTCCATTCCGCCGCCAGGTAATCCCCAATCACCATAATCCGATCGTCTCTGTAATAACACTCTTCCATAAGAGTCTTTGATAATGGCTCCGCCTGTAACAATAATATTTCTACTCATCGTTTCAGTCCTATTCATGGTTAGGATATGTGCAATACGTATTTTACTTGCGTTTTATTTTGTCCCTGAATCGTTTCAGTCTTTTCTGTAACTGGTACAAAGCCTCTCTTCGCATAGAAGGCTCTGCCAACCTGATTATCTTTGCCTACCCATGCAAATAATTGATGAATAGGTTTTAAGAGTTGCATGTATTCCTGTATAAAATCATTGCCGATTCCCATTTTGTGAAAGTCAGGTCTTACATAAATTCGTAACAACTCAAACTCCTCTTCATTCACTTGTCTGGTCTGAGCATATCCAACAGGTTTCTCATTGTATTCAGCGATTAAGAAACTTCGTTTCGTACTCTGGCTGTCTCTCTCAATAGATAAACGTAAATTTTCATTAGAATACGCTCTACTAATAAAATCACGAATGTACTCCTCAGCGTAGATTTCGCCGTAAGTATACGTCCATGTCTCATGCGCTATGGATTGAATGTAAGGGATGTCCTCATTTGCAGCAAACCTGATTTTAATCATAGGCTATCCTTCTCCCGGATTATAGTTTTAGGAACACTCAAACACATGAAAAGAAGTACCTTTGCCATAGCCATCCTTCACCTCATGCAGCTGAACATGGTGAAAATCGTTAGCCTTAAGGAGCTGCTCAAACTCTTCAATATCATAAAGTCTTACAGAAAAATCCATAATCTCTGTTTTTTCGATGGTATGATCTTTAATCAGTTGGTACTTCAATCTCGTGACAAGTGTTGACTGCTCCTGGTCATAATGCACTTTTTTGTATAGAACAATACGTTCATCGTTCAATTGCTTTTGGCTCTCTTCTCTCCATTCTGCAATCTCCTCAATCTCGTTACCTTTTAGCATGATCGTTAATAGAAGACGTCCATCTTCCTTTAGTGCAGATCTCAGATTAACTAAACTTGGTTGGATCAGTTCAGTGGGCAACAACGAGAAAGAGCCAAATGGAATCATGATTAGATCGTACTGACTAGCTGCAACGAACTCTTCAATCTTATGGAAGTAGACTTGCGGTGCTAAGTTTAATGCTTTCCCCTTCTCCCTACACACCTTAAGCATATCCTCTGAAATATCAAATCCCTCGATGTTAATGCCACGTTGCATAAAAGGAATCAGCATTCTCCCATTTCCACACATCGGTTCAAGTACACGAATATCTTCTCGATCAGCAAAAGAAAGATAGAAATCGAGCTCCCTGCCTTCTGCGATTGACTTATCCACTTCATACATTCTCGTACACAGCTCACCGTAGTAGCTCATTTTCTGTTTTGCTCCTTTATGAGGGTAACTTCACTTTATCTTACTTATGATCTGTATAACTTTTGGATGCACATGGACTAGGTAATCATCAGGCGTATTTTCGTCAATGAAAAGTGCTCTAGTCTCTTCACCTTGATATTCAGCATGTTCGTATGCAAATAACTTGAATCGGATATGATCTAGATCCGAATTCTTAGGTAGCACAATGCAGCGATACGTAATACGATCCCTATGTAAGATATGCATCAAGTCCTGCAGATCATTCGGTCTGTACCAGTATACGGTTTCGTTCTCTACGAATGAATTCTTCAGATTAAACACGTTCTCTTTACTTTTTATTCTAGTGCGTTTTTCAATATAATCTCGATCCTCCGGAAAAGCTGAAAAGTTGCATTCAAAGTAAGGAAATAATAAATCATGTTCTGTATCTATAAATTGAGAGAGAATATTCGCCTCCTCTTGAATGGCTAAATGGAAATGGTACAAAGCTCGCTCTGAATGCTCGTATACTGGCAACTACTTCACTCCTGCTCTATTGTTTAGTCAATCAATCTGATATATCTTTTTATAGTTTTCTCGCCTTGATTACAAAGGTTACCGGAAACATCGTTGCTCTTTTTGCAAGATTATTCTCATCACCGTGCAGTTGAAGAATGTCTTGATCTGTTTCTTCGATCATATGCTCAATGACAAACCCTGCTGCAGCCAGCGCATTGATGTAAGTGGATAGCGTGCGATCAGATAAGGTTAATTCGCCCTGAACATCATCAGGATTGACCAGATACCATGATTCATCATGATAAGGTTTGTTCAATACGAATCTATTATTGTCTTCAACCATACATCTATGTACAGGGTGGGACCAACTGAAAATGAACACTCCGTCTTTTCTTAAATACGAAGCGATTCTCTTGAAGGTACCTTCAAGGTCGGTTGTCCAGCCGATTGCATAAATTGAATAAACGATGTCAAAGTAGTCACTTGGAACGCCACATTCTTCTTCCATCGGAGAACAGATTAAAGTCGCTGAAAGACCGCAAGTTATTAGATGCTGCTCTGCCTTCTCAATTTGATTCTTGGACATATCCATTCCCCATAGCTCAGCAGCCTGGCGCTCTCCCTGGTATTGTAGAGATTGGCCATTCCCACAGCCTATTTCTAACAACTTTTTGCCAGAAACATCGCCGAATAACTGATGTTTTTCTTCTGATACAAATGCTCCATATAGCGGAAGTACGATTGCTTTTAAAAAGTCATTTCCTTGGGTGTCCCAATATATGCTGTTCGTTTGGTGCACAGTCTGCTTATTCACCTAATAACCTCCTATTTCTTGGTACTAAACTCTTGAACATACTTTCTCGAATCGTGTATCTTTTTATTTCTATGAAATAGAGAATCTAATAGCTTCCAGCTGCTGCGCTTTAACAAACGCTTTCTCCAAAAATGCTTTAATGGATAGCTCTTCATAGTCCCAGTTCATAGGCTCTAGTGCAGTTGCACCCATATAGCCTGTGCCCGCAATTTGATTCATGGTTGTAGCCCAATCAATTGAACCGTCGAAAGGCAGTCCATGCTGCTCACGACTTCCATTATCATCATGTAAATGAACTGCCATTAATCTGGAACCATACATAGATAACAGATCTTTGCCAGGATAATAGCGATAGTGGTGTCCACAGTCATAACAAAAGCCAATCCGCTTGGAGTCCACTTGATCTAGTACCTGCGTCAAATTAGTAAAGTTTCTTAAATTCTCAAACGCAACATTTACATTAAATTGCTCCGCTTGTTCTGTTATTCTCTTCATTCTCTCTACCCCCAATGTATTGTAGGGATGGTCTTCACTCGGTAAATGTACAACCATTGTTGGAATTTCATACTCGTTGCAGTCCACGATACATTGTAAGTAACTTTTGGTAACGCTCTCTCCGTTCAGATTATCAGTCCAAAGATCATGTTCATTATGTATTGGTGCATGGATGTTCTCAATGACAAGTCCTGCTTCTCTTGCAAGCTGCGGCCCGCTCCTGTAGTCGCCCCGACCAAAATGTTCACTCCACCATAATAGAACACCATCAAATCCAGCTTCTTTAATTAACTTATAACGCTCCTTCATCGATACTTCATACCCAAACCAATCATAAATCGTAATCATACATCTCTTCCTCTCTTCAATTAGACTGAATGGTTGTTGTCACTTTTTTATTAAAGTATAGGATCGTACATGCCATTAAAACTGTAGAGATACTCATTGTCGATTCGGATATAACCTAAAATACAATGATTCCTATTTCTTCTCACGATGCCAGAGTAGTTCTTGTTATCCTTGTTTCCCTCGGCGACCAAAATGACATCATCGTGAAGTTCAAGCACAATTCCTACATGATCATGCGAGTCATCAGATAACAGTTTCTCATATATAACGATATCTCCACGTTCAGGTATAAAGTTATGATCTTGATCATGGTGAAAAAAACCTGTCTCGGGTAACTGCGACCATTCCAACAGTGCACCTACTCCAGCTAAACGGTAGTCTGCATTGGGGTAACGGATCGGGAGAACAATTCCAGATAACATACAGCAATGATACACAAACGCTGCACACCAATTCCCTTGTAAAACCTTATGTATATCTGGATCTGGCCAATACTGACAAATTTCACGGTATCGTTGATCCCCCGGGATGCCAACAATAACTTGTCCCGCTAACTCTTCCGCTATCTTGGCTAACTTTTGACGTTTATCAATGAAATCGCTGTGAGTACAGCTATCCGTTGCTGTTATCTCATCTATTTCTGTATGATCGACAGAGATGGATAGTTCAGTGAGCGTGTTTACAAGCCTTTGTGCAAATGCCTGCGGTACAGGTTGGTTAATATGTTGGACATACGCTTGAAGGATAATAGCATCCTTGATAATTTCACCATAAGGGTCGTGAACCTGCTTGAGATGATCTTGGTAGAATACTGCACGTAGAATACACCGTTGCTCTTCCTTGGAGAAGGTCTGCAAGTCTCTTAATAAAGGTCTTAAGGTATCAGCACTGTTCACGCCAGGATAATGAGCAATGCCCGTTTTGTAATAATAAAATTGGTGCAGCAGTCCTGCGATGGCACTAATTTCAGTCTCAAGTCCTCTTTTCAACGCAAGGATTGCTGCATAAGACGATACTCCATACAGTCTTACGGATGCTTCCTGTTGTCGAATAGGGCTATCCATATTAAGTATCATTTCATTCACAAGTGTACGGATCTGATCCATCCGTGACGTTACGATATCCATAGATTATCCCATCCCTAATTAATCTACTGTAACGGCATAAATGCTACTTTCCATATGTTGTTCTCATCTTTGATCATTTGAAAATATGATGTGGCTCCTGCCTCTTTCTCATATTGTATATATCCTTCGTACTCATCTTGATGGTAAAATTCACCTTGTTCAATAATTCTAAAATTAGCTGTAATCTGTTCTTTATTACCACGATCCTTTTCAGGAATCTGTTGATCTTCCACTCTTGACCAGGCAACATAACCTTCTCTTTGGGTATACAAGGAATAAGTAACGTCATAATCACCCTGGTAACTTGAGTAAACGTACATTTTTGCAACACTCATGGGATCTACATTCAACAACACGGATTCATCTAACCCATCTTTTAATTGCTCATAGATTCGCTTCTCATCTTGTTCTAATTCAAAAGATAAACTAGACTGCGGAGTAGCGTCATTGCATCCTGTAATAATCATTGCGCAAAAAGAAATAAAAACTAACACATATTTCATGATTAGCTCCTTCTTCTCATGTTATGACGGCAGAGAGACCTTTTACCTGTCGATACGCGTTAGCTCAGTATCTTTTTCATATCTACTCTGGTATATGTCTTCTCGTAGCTTGTACCTTCTTCGTTGTAATAAATTGCGTCTTTGGAATACGGTGCTGAAATTGCATGATATCCGTGATGAGTAATAAGTTTAATCATTTTGGGATTTTCAATGGGATCAACACTCACATACATCTCTGTATAACCTCGCTGCTTGGCAAGATGTTCTCGATACTTTATCAAAGCTGATCCTATGCCGTTCCCACGATACGTCACTTTCACATATAAATCACTTAATTTCGGAATGCGCTCTCCTCTTAATTTTAAAACGCCAAAGCCTAATATGATATGATCTGTCTCAGCAACGACCAGTACTGCGTGTTGTTTGTCTTGTTGTGTTAGATAAGTGATGAAAAGCTCTTTGTTATTCCGAATTGAGCAAAGTCCGTCTATATCGTTTACAGTAGCCATCCTTACGATGTATTGCATCAATGACACTCCCTGCGTTCCATACCTGCTTATTTATATTGACATCATATGCGCAAAATGGGGTTATTTACAATTCTGAAATGAAACCAATCCCTATTCTTCTTCACATAAAAGGGATACTAGAAAAAGTTATATAGGCCGTCTTCAAAATAGTCATACTCTTCATCCGATAATCTTAGCTTGCCATATGCGTCATAGAATATTTCCTTATCCCTCTCATCTTCAAAAGCGTTATGTTTCGGTCTAATCGCTAATGCAACATCATATCTAGGATCGCCATAAGCGGCGCCTGACCAGTCAATCACACCGACAATATTACAATCGTGCACCAATACGTTGTCTATCGTAAAATCACCATGAATCAGCGTATTCGTAATTGGTTCTGGCCTTACTTCTTGGATCCGTTTAAGAAGCTCTTCTGTACCGTCTACTGTAAAGTTATTCCGATTATAATCGGCTTTCAATAACATGTTATCCAACCAATCCGTATCATTTTTCATCAAGGCCTCCGGACAGGAACTCTCATGAATCTTTTTGAGACAACGTGCAAAGTTAACGATCGCTTTTTCTTTATCTTGAGAATCAGGTTCTGTAGATAGAAACTCTCTTAGCGTAATGCCCTCTATGTGATCCATCAAAAGCCATTTCGTTTGATTCTTTATATGTAATGAATACGCTTTCGGAATAGGTAAACCTAATAGACGGAGATGGTGCAGTGCTTCATATTCTTCAGACAACCATTCATTGTAAAGGAGGCTCTCTGTTTTTTTGACGATGTATTTCTTATCTGGGGTATGCAAAATAGCTACGATTGAAGTATGACCTTGCTTGTTGGGAAAGCTAATGTTCCGAATCTCACCAACCTGCTGAATAATCTCTGTTGGAATATCTTGAATATTCATCCTTTCACCCTTTCGATAAGCTTTCTCTTGTTTGAACCCATTTAATATGTCATATTTCAGTACTCCCGTTGTACTCAGCAAAGCTAGTTTGTTTGAAAAGCCTAATATGATACGGAGTGCATATTTCCTTGAACGTTGGACTTAAATCCTCAATGATGCAAAGTGCTGCATCTACATAATCCTCCGAAATGAACACTTCTTCATCTAGAAACCCACTTAATAGCGCGGAGTCCTTCCCTTTATGTTTCAAGCAAAGAAAACCGTACCCCGGGTCAACGATGACCAAATTCATCATTTGATGCTCATCCTGTTCTTTATTCTTATCGTAGAATCGTACAGTAAAGTCATCATCTTTATGATAAATCTCTACATCACAGGAAAAATTCTTGTAGCTAAACTTCATGATTTCACCTGCTCTCCTTCTTTAATCTAAATTTATTAAAAGGGCTCTGAGGTTTTAATAGGAAAAATAAATTATAGGCTCTTACATGTTAGTTATATCTTGATACATCGGATGTTTGTAAATTTCCCTTGTGATCACGGTCTGATCAATTTCTTGAATCATATAAGCTTTGGCGTTTTCTTGAGAAGTAATTACTTTATATTGATCATCTTTATAAATAACCGCACAGTTGTTTTCGATGGCGATCCCAGGCATATTCATTCCCTTAACCATTTTCGCGAAATCTACAGATCGAATATCCTCGTTGTAATGCGGACAATGAATTCCGCTCAGAATGCCCATAGCCTTTAATTTAATATAATGCCATACTCCAGTATGTTCGAACGCTCCTGAGTCACTATGTCCGTATTCATACCAACAAATTGAACCGGCGCTCATGCCAGATAAAATAACTCCCGAGGCGTATGCCTTTTTCAGTAAATTATCCACTTCATGCTGTTGCCATATGTCCAACATCTTTCTGGTATTTCCGCCACCTACATATACGATATCTGCCGACATAATCATGCCTTCAATTTCATCTTTAGTATATGTGCATTTTGTCAAAAGCAAATGTTTGACCTCACAACCTAATCGATCACGATATAACCGTTCAAAGGATTCACAATATCCTTCCGCGTCCATACTGGCAGTAGGAATAAAAACCACTGTGGGGTTCATTTTATTACTCAAGCCTACAATCGTCTGATCTATTTCATATGTTTCAAATGTGCTGATTTCTCCGCCACCAATAGCAACAATGATGCCCATTTTAATCCCTCCATTGATAATAAAATAGGATGATCATTTAAGAATCAGACTAAATAAGATCTTCTAGAACAAAGATCTTACCATATTGACCTTCATCACTAATACTTCCGACACTCACTTCTTCTCGATTCCTAATATTCTTCCATGTGCCATAACTTACTCCCCCGGAATTTTCAATTAGGTCTTCAAGTTACTATAAAATCATCTTATACAAGCCTGCTTCTCCCAAAAAATCCGATTTTGTAAGTCCAACTTCTCCTAATAGTATCCGATAATTGGTTATGCTTCCATCATGAGATATGATAAAATGCCTTTTATTGTTCTGTTTCATCCAGCCTATTAGTTGATTTCCAAACGCTTTGAATAGATCCTCGTCAATTCTATTAATCCCTTCGTTCCAACAATCTAAATCGAAATCAATAATGGTTAGATTCTTATATTCATTCCATTATCTACATGATAACGCATGCTGTTTTATTTGCGAAGCACACGGAAGGACAAATTAGCCTTTCCTACTAAAAAAGAAACGCCCTTATTTAGGAGCGTTTCTGTAGAAATTCTGTGATCTAGACTTAATATTTGAATGTTATTCCGAGCTTACCAGTAGCCTAAGCGTACATCATGTCCATAAACCCGCGAGTTACGTCTGCGCCTTCAGCCGTTTCTGGCTGGTCTACCTGTGCGTTATTTGCCATACAAGCTTTCACGGCTTCTTCGGTTGTGCAACGATTGGCATCATCACATGTGTAGCATAAGTGAAGCATGTATCTGGTTAATTCGTCCGCCTGCGTGAATTGAGTTTGTTCGTTTGTTCTCATCTTCATCACTCCTTCTCTTCTTGAATTCAATATAACATCCTTTGAATTTTTATTTTGTGATTTATTTCACAAAGTATCTAAAAAGAAAAGAAACCCTTAGGTTTCCTTCTTGTAATATTTGTTGTACCTTGCGATTATAGTACCTTCCAGCGGATACCGCCATCTTCCGTTTGCAACAATAAGGATCGTTTGGTATCCGTATTTTCAACCAGCACCCAACCCAGCTTCGTAGATACCATCTGGATCTTCACGATCTCCGGATAGTCTTCCTGAATCTGATCGAACACTTTACTTCTCGGAAGTGCGCTCCAGGTCTTCCCTCCATCTTCTGTATGGTAGGTTATACCTTCATGTATCGTCCATCCATGCGTAGCATTAAGAAATGTTGGCGCAAGATTGCGATTAAGCCCTGTTTGCTTATTGAGCGAGAACGTTGATAAACTCCAGCTCTTACCTCCATCGTCTGTGAAAAAACCATTAAACTTGGTGCGATCTCCCGTTGAACAGGATAATGCCATCCAAGCTCCTTTGGCTTCTCGTCCGAAAAATTGGGGTGAGCTAATACCAAAATTACCACATCCACTAAATTTCTCACGATCGAAGAACGAAGCTCCAGCCTTCCAATCCTCTCCACCATTAGTCGTAACGTACAACTTCGGTGTCCCAAAATCAAGTGCTGTTAAGAATCCATGTTTTGCATCTGAAAACGTTAATCCTGTTGTATACCCACGTGTAGGAATCTCTCCCAAACCAGTTTGCTCGTCATCATCACTCTCAGACATCGCTTTCCAGGTAGTTCCACCATCTTCAGTGACATACAGCTTTTTGTCCTGTTTACCGATCGAGGTATCTACTGTAGTGAGAATCCATCCTTTTTCCGGAGAAACAAAAGAAATTGCCGTCACCTTATCGGTCTTAGACAGCGAGGATAAGCTCCAGCTAGCTCCCCATTGTTGGTGCGAAGCACAATCGTATCTGTTCCACCCATACCTTCACGCACGATCCATCCGTGTGTACGGTCTACAAAATATATACTCTGACCGTACTGTGGATTAGCTGGAAACTGCACATTCTCTGAAGGAGAAATATTCGTCCAGGTGGCCCCTTCATCCTGCGTATAATACAACCGTAGTGCATTTCTTGTGACTCCCCATGCTAAACCACCGTTCGAATTCAGGAGCTGAAAATCGGTCAAGCGAGTCTGAATCTGATACTTGGCCATATCAGCCGCTTCTGTACTGTTTACTGGTGGAACAACGGTTAATGTTTGTCCGGTATTTCCGGTCTCATCCGTCTCCTGAGGTGGCTGAGCCACCGGAGTTTCTTCTGAATCCGTGCAGGCGGCCAATATGGCTGCTATACCTACACACAGCAGAGCTGTCTGCGCGATTTTGATCCAATGCCAACGCAAGTGGTTCCACCTCTCTCATCCCATAAGAAGGCGCGCATGCCTAGCTTAACGGGTCACTTTTACGAACACAACAATATACACTTCAATCATTCTACCACAAAACATGTCGAAAAGGCTCGTGGGCACGTACACCCAGTACCAAGAAGTACACTTGTAAGGCCATTAAGGGTTCGAAGGATGAAGATATAATTCGACGTAAAATTACCATAACAGAAAATCTATTGTGAAAAAGTTTATAGACAGACCTCGCTTTTCCGGAAGATATCCCTTAATATGGATGGAAGTACACCTAAAAAGGAGAGGATATAAACATGGCAAATAGTACGAACCTTAAACCCAGTCGTGTCGTTATTATAGGCATGGGTGCGGTAGGAACAACAACGGGATACACGCTGATGTTAAGACAGCGCTCATCCGAGTTGGTATTTGTGGATGTGAATCATGACAAAGCAACAGGTGAAATGCTCGATATGAACCACGGTCTTCCTTTTACCGGGGGCGTAAAAGTATGGGCTGGCGATTATTCAGATTGCAAAGACGCTGACATCATCATCATAACAGCGGGCGCATCACAGAAGCCTGGCGAGACACGCATTGATCTGCTGAAGAAAAATGCAAGCATTTTCAAAGACATTATTGAGAAGATCACAGCCGTTAATTCTCATGGTATTTTGTTGATTGCTACTAATCCTGTAGATATCCTCTCCTACACGTCCTGGAAACAAAGCGGCTGGCCTGCGTCCCGTGTTATCGGCTCAGGAACGTTGCTAGATAGCGCGCGTTTCCGTTATCTGATTGGTAAAAATAAAGGCATTGATCCACGCAGCATCCACGCTCATATTATCGGTGAACATGGGGATTCCGAAGTACCTGTATGGAGTCTTGCGAACGTTGCAGGAACGAACCTGGAGCTGGATGAAGAAACGCAAGAGGATATCTTTGATCGCACCAAGAATGCAGCCTATGAGATTATTAATGCCAAAGGCGCTACTTCTTATGCAATCGCATTAGCACTTGATCGTATTGTTGCAGCAATTCTTGGGAATGAAGGCTCTGTCCTGAATGTATCTACCTTGCTTGAAGATTACAATGGCGTGTCTGATGTCTATCTAGGCGTTCCATGTGTCGTAGATCGTCACGGTGTGCGCGAGATTCTACCACTGCCATTGAATGAGAAGGAAAAGATCGCTTTCCAGGCTTCCGCAGACAAATTAAAAGAGCAAATTGCAGGTTTGGAATAGTAAACTTGATGACATCATAACCCCTATGGATATTGGGCTGTTAAGAATAAGCATCATCATCATTTAATACAACCATCTGGATTTACCTTTCAAGAATATCCAGATGGTTTTTTATTGTTTAAGAAGACGTTTAATTAAGAAAATTGAGTTAGACATTCTACATTTACTATTTTAACGTTTGATACAATTTATTATATTTTTAGAATAATAAATAACCATCTAGCGTTTAGTTTACATAATATTAATTACGTAAAATATAACTTTAATCACATAACATTTATACTTCTAACTATAAAAGATCAAACACTTTAAACTTCAACTAAAAGCGATTTTTCATAGTTAATTTTACCTAGGCAAACATTTTTAATCACACTCCGTCCCAAACAGGAAAAAACCGCATCTCCGTTGATCTGCGGCTTCTTCCTTATTTATGAATTACTTAGGTGTTAAAGGTAGGTATTTTTACATCAAGCAGCGCCATCGCTTCCTCTTTCTCCCGACTGGTGACATGCGTGTAGACGGTTGTAGTTTGAATAGATGAGTGACCAAGTAGCTCTTGAACCGTTCGCAGATCCGCCCCTCGGCGTAACATCATCGTAGCAAATGAGTGCCGCAGCTTATGACTGGAATAGTTCTGTCGCTGCGCGGATGGGGATTGCTGCTGGAATCGTTCAAAGGTTTCAGTCGAGATGAGCTGAATGCTGCGAATAGACAGTCGTTTACCCTTTTGTGATACAAAGAGCGCCTCTTCCTTCGCACGCCATGGGCTAAACGTTCCCCTAAAGCTTCGGACAATAGATCCGCAACTGTATCAGGAACGGGCAGCGTGCGCCACTTCCGTCCTTTCCCGAAGACATTTAGCGTGCGTCTCTCTGCATTATAATCCTTGCAGTTAAGGGCGTGTACCTCTCCGACCCGTAATCCCATATACCCCATTAGGAGAAAAATAGCCAAATTCCGCGTTCGATACTTGCCCTCAACCGATTGCAAGAACCGCTCCAACCCGCTCTCATCCAGGAAAACGGGCGCACGATTCTTCTCGGTTTTGGACTTCTTGATTCCAAAGGCAGGATTCGCTGTTACTAGCTCTAATTCAATGAGTGATTTGTAAAAGCAATGAATTGCAGCATGCTTTCGGTTTCTAGTCGCATCACTTACTCCTCTTTCCCGAGCTTGAGACAAGTACGATAACACATGCAGTTTTTTGACCTGATCTACCGCTTTACCCTTAATCGAAACAAGAAATTCAGCCACATCACCAGTATAGGATTTCACGGTATACCCGTGTAGCCGGCATCCTTCATCCATATATGAAATGCCTCAAGCTCCTCTGCATATTGCTCCCTGATCTCTTCAGATATCATCTATGTTAGTCACCACAATTCTATGGGTAGTGTTTATTTAGTAGTATTCGTCAGTCGACAATAACGATATTTATCAAAGGCTCAACCATCTCTGGGAGACCCTCACTACGTGTAATCACAAATGACGGTAGTGGATTCTCGTGAAGTCCGTTTACAGATTCACAATTTTGCACAACCAATTCCATGCGTAGCGTTTCTCCCGAACCAGCAATATGAATTTGCGGCCATTCTTTGTTCGTGCAAGCCGGCCAGTTTGCAAGCTCATTAGCAGGAATAATGCTTAAACGTGTTGTTTCGGCAGCAATACGGTATATTCCCGTACATACAGGCTCTTCTCCGAGCTTGTCCATCGGCAATTTAGCCTGTTCAGCCCCATTAGGCGCTGCATAGATGGAATAACACCAAGGCGAAATGCCCCATGCAGTGGCCATCAATCCTTCATTTAATAGCTGAGAAGACAGAACACCTTCATTAAAACGTTCAACTAAATTGTGGTTTCCCACGCCAAGCAACTCCTCTACACGCGCAACCATGCGGGGCAGATCCGCAAGTATAAAGCCAGCACTACCATAAGAGTCAAATACATGATGTTCTCTCGTCCATACCGGTGCTGATGCAAGTTGCTCTTGCGTAGGTTGCGCTGGGAAAAGTGCGATAACAACCGTTACCACCTGGGCATATTTGACCATAGCCATCTGTTCTGGTTCCAGCGGCACTTCTGCGATTCGCGGTGTTTTCCTATGAATTGATATACGAAGCTCGTACTCTCCTTCAGTGAAATCAGACCATCCTAAGTCTACACTATAGTCTATACCTTCAATGGAACCTATGGAAAGCTTCGTTTCTGAATTTAAGTTCACTGTATATTGTACAAAGCTCAGTTCTTGCCCATATATAATGGAAGCATCTTGCCTTACGATAGGAGCATCAAGTTGCTGAGCAATAACTGAGACTTTACGTCCGTCCTTCAAGCAGCGTTGTGGATCAAGGTCGAACTCTAAATGCTCAGTTTCAGTTTCCTGTCTAATGATCAACTTCGCCTCTGTAAGTACAGCAGAGTCTGTTAATGCAAACCCAAAATTCGAATTCATATGTTGATTCGTATGTAAATGTGTATTCATGATACATCCCCTCTCCTCTGTCTGATGGCATGTCACAACCCCAAATATATGTCATATTGGAACAACCCGCAACCCCAAGACAATGATATGAGTCTACATGCACCTTAATACATACCCATGAAACAGGTCTTAGGAACCGCTATTCTAATAAAGGTTGTTCAAAAAGTCCGCTTTTGATTACGAAGGATGCGCGAGTGGCATCTCAGCATCGAATATGGGATTCAGCCGAAATAAGTGGATAACCCGCGAAATTGAAATAAAAAAACCTCCTGTCTTCTTCGCATAAGCGAAAGATCAGGAGGTATGACCTATTTTGTTTCCACATGATCTAATGATCGAGATTACTGTTCGGTTTATTTTGAATTCAAATGACTGTGATGGCGGCCATATAAGAAATAAATCACCAGACCAATCAGTAACCAGATGAAGAATGTAATCCACGTGAGCATCGCAAGTCGAGTCATGAGATACACACAGCCGATGGCGCTGAGGATCGGAATCCATGGAACGAATGGGACGCGGAAGCCACGTTTGAGATCAGGATTGTTTTTACGGAGCACAATAATCCCCAGACTGACCACCGCAAATGCAAACAATGTCCCGATATTGGTCAATTCCGCGAGATGTCCGAGGGAGATAAATCCAGAAAATAACGCTACAATAATCCCCGCAACCCAGCTCCCTACGGCAGGAGTTTGACTCTTGCCACTAACCTTCGAGAATACCGGGGATAACAGCCCGTCCCTTGACATCGAATACAATAATCGCGTCTGACCATACATCATCACCAGCAGTACCGTAGTAATACCCGTAATAGCGCCAAGTGCAACGATCCAAGATAAGCCATGCAAGTTAACGAACTCAAAGGCAAAAGCTACTGGATCACTAACATTCAACATATGGTACGGTACAATTCCCGTCAGAATTAGCGAAACGACGATATATAATACGGTACAGATCGCGAGCGATCCGATAATGCCAATCGGCAAATTTCGCTGAGGCAGCTTAACTTCTTCCGCTGCGGTAGATACAGCATCAAACCCGATATACGCAAAGAATACCGTCGCCGCTCCAGCGGTAACACCCGAAATGCCAAAAGGCAGAAATGGCTGCCAATTATCAGGCTGAACATAGAACACACCTACACCGATGAAGATCAACACAACGATTATTTTGAGGGCAACCATAATCCCATTGGCACGTGCTGCTTCTTTCACTCCTCGGGTTAACAAAAAGGTGATAATCAACGTAATGACCGCTGCTGTGATATCAAAATACGTTCCCTTCTCTGGACTAAAGGCACTCGTTAGCTCATGAGGTAAGTGCAATCCAAATCCAGACAATAGACTTTGAAAATAACCAGACCATCCACTAGCCACTGCCGCACTCGCAAAACCATACTCCAGAATCAGATCCCATCCAAGGATCCAAGCAATCACTTCACCAAAGGCAGTATAACTGTAAGTATACGCACTCCCCGAAGCGGGTACACTTGAAGCAAATTCAGAATAACATAGTGCAGCAAAAGCACAGATTAGCCCTGCCAGCAAAAAGGAAAGCACGAGACCCGGTCCTGCGTATTTAGCAGCGGCCACACCTGTGAGTACAAATATACCCGTGCCGATAATAGCACCTACACCAAGGGTCATCAGATCCAGTGGCCCTAACACTCTTTTCAGCGCACTACGTTCTCCCCCACTTACAGCAATTGGTTTTTTGCGAAACAATGAAGATCGTGATTCATTTTTGATCATACATAAATTCCTCTCGTCGTGAAAGTATCACCTGTTCATCTGTTCTATAAAAAAGTGGTTTGTTCTATCTTATCGACCACCTATAAAAAACTAGTCAATTCTACACGTTATCGCGTTGCTTGATTAAAATTTTATTTAGAGAGATGTCATATGTTGTGCGTTTTAAGCGAAAACTATCATGAAATCTTGCCCATGAAAGATAATAAAAATCGATTTAAACGAAAACTGCGTATAATTTATATTATGCGCAGTTTTTGATTCGCTTTTTCGAATCCATAAAGTGTTTAAAATCGTTGTTATATGCATTTATGTGAATAACAGCTTATTTCGTTTGTTTACGCTGTCCTTCCCTCACGATTCCTGTCTGTCTAAAGCTCCTCAAGGCGCAAAAAAAACCGCATGATCCCATGCGGCTCTTGGATTAAGCTTTTTTTCGATGTCCTTCATCTACGCTCTTTATTTTATTTTCGATTCAATTAATAATACCCCAAGATTATGAAAAGATGATCCGTTCTGCATCAGTCATCTGATATTGTGATAGAAGATAGCTGGTACTCTCCAACGCTTGACGACGAACTGCATTTAGATCCACATGCAACAACTTACCTTCTCTCTTCACCGGTTGACCTGCCACAAATACAGTATCAACGTTGGATGGATTGGCGAATTGCACAATAGCTCCAATTGGATCATGAACCGGAAACAGATTCAGATCCGTAGCACGAATCATAATCAGGTCGGCCTCTTTGCCCGGTGTCAGTGTACCAATCTTATGCCCCAGTCCCAACGCTTGCGCGCCAGCCGATGTGGCGAATCTTAACACCTGACTCGACTGCAGATTCAGCTCTCCAGGCATTTCTCCCTGCTGCAGCAATTGTTCATTCGCTCTTGACCGCTCTGCCTGCAGGGCAAACTTCATCTGGGAAAACATATCGCCACCCGTAGATGTTACCACATCCACACCGAGTGTTGGTGTGCCTCCATTCTCCAGAAAATATCCAGTCGCCGGATATCCGTGCCCCATCATCATTTCTACCTCAGGTGTAACAGAAAGTGATGCACCTTGATCAGCAAGCATTTTGTACTCATCAATTCCCATCGTATTGCCATGAACCACATTGATTCGCGGACTCAATAGACCAGCCTCATGTAACTTTGTTACCGAACGATCCACACTTCCCCAAGTCCCGAATCCTACATGCATGGAACATATGGCGTCTAATTCCTCTGCAAGATGAATCTCTTTGACCGTTGTATCCCAGTGACTGAATTCCGGACCTCGAATGGCAAGACCGTACGTCAGCAATTGATCCTTTGATGAGAAGTATTGCTGCTTCACTCTACGTACATCGTTGGAGTATGTAAGGAGACTATCTCTATTCCAGTAATTCGTTTCTCCAGGAACACCCTGCGCAAACACCGCACGAATTCCAGCATCCTGAAGCCCGCGAATCAATTCATCTGTGTGCTCTGAAGAGTATGGCATGCTCCAATCCAATACCGTTGTCACTCCAGCATTAAGCGCTTCCAAAGATCCTAACAAATTCGCGATGTAGCTGTCTTGAGGCCGAAGCTTGCTTCCCATTGCTCCATAATAGAGATTCTGCAAATACACAGGAAGCGACCAATTCGTTCCTGTTGTCTTAACCAGGGACTCCCACACATGACGATGGGTATCTACCAGCCCTGGGAGCACAATCATATCGGATGCATCGATAACCTCTGCTTCGGCGCACTCCAGATCAGGCTTGATAGCTATTATTAAAGAATCCTCAATCAAGACGTCTGCCCTTTTGTACTGACCAACCGAGGCATCCATTGATACGACACAACCATTTTTCAGCAAATAACTTTTCCCCATTAGACACATCTCCAATCATAGTTTTAGTTGGATATGACTTGTATGACGGTATGAATCAGCGCTGAACGATGATGATTTAATACTTATTTTTATAAAGTATATATGTATTATATAGTTAATTCTTCAAGTTTGCAAATTTTGGAATTAAAAAAACCTCGAATAGCACGTAGCTATACAAGGTTTTATACATTTTTTGGTCACTTGTTGTCTATCACTAGCACATACTCACTCGGCTTCTCATCAAACCCATCCAAAAAACCATAACCTCCCACAGTCAGAACACTTCATAGATATTTTCATTTCTTGATATAATTCCTCTGCTTCAACCCTACTCTTTCCACCAGATTAATTGAAGCATTGAATTACCTCCTTCATGAACCTTCACTTCGCGCTCTCCTGGAACTGCCGGACGCTCCTCAACAACGACAGGAAAAGGTGAACCAAGGAGATTCATGCCTATTAACAATACAAAGCTGATCACAATTATCCCAATCGTCGTAACAATAACTCTTTTCAATCGGCTCTCTCCTCATTCATGTATCTTACTTCATCGCCAAATATCTTGTCTGCAACGATATTTCCATCTTGATCAAAAGCTCTTATTGTCCAGTTCTCCTCGGTATACTCATCTAATACAAACAGTGCATACTGATCGTCAATCTCTTCAAGTTGGTAGTCATTCGGATGAGCTTTCACTTCTTCAAGGGAGAGCTCGTAAGATTGCGAAGACGAAACATCCTTCAGATGATTACCGACCGCTATGTATTCGATGTTGGATTCCCTGGGTGTTACTACCCCAACTATAAAGCGATTAGGATCACCTAGACTAGTAGCCTCAAACGGCTTGCCTTCCTCGACCGTACGACCATATGAGCTTCCATCAAAACGATGTAAGAAACCGAACTTCTTTTCAAGTTTGGCTATGCCAAAACTCTGGTCTTGATGATCTACAAACAATACCACTTGGCCGTAACCATGAATTTCTTTGGATTTTACAATCTGACCATCATGGGGCAATGCGTTGATTTCATTCACATGTAACCCTTGCATCGCGCCAAATCCTAATATAACAAGCAAACATAGACCAACTATAATTAAACTTTTTCGCAAAATGTCCCTCCGTCCCTCCTAATATTAACATAAATATACATCAGATGATTATAGACTGTTACCACTGTAGCTCTGTAATCCATAATGAAGGATGTATCATCACAAGATCGCGTAGTTATGGTATATTTATCCTTATATTTCCTATGCTGAATGAAAGTGTCATCTAAGTTGCAGGTCATCTATTTTGTCGTGCTGATGATCAACTTATTTCACTTAGCAAACCACGATAACGAGGAGGAACAACGAATGACTGTATCTGCAATCGACATCTTATTAACGCAAAAAGACAGCATATGGGATCAATGTAGTTGGATTGTACCTGTAGCCAAGGCACTGGAGGGGCTCACCGCTGAACAAGCTGCCTGGGTTCCGTCTTCAGGTGGACTGAGCATCTGGCAGCTGGTAAACCATATGCACTATTACAACCTTCGCATCTCGCAACGTATACAGGGCATTACCTCCGTTCCAGCCGCAGCAAGTAATGTCGCGACATTTGGTGATTCGGGAGATGCATCAGACGAGCAAGGATGGAATGACTTAGTGAAGAGCGTTACAGCACTTGCTGAACAATTACGAACCCAACTTGCAGCCTTGCAACAATCTCATCTAGATGCACAATACATGGATACCGAGGACACTTGGGGACTTGCCCTTAGCCGATGGATCATACATGATGCATATCATTCTGGACAGATTGTTCTTCTTCGCAGACAGCAAGGAAGCTGGAATATCATCTTCTGAAAAAAACACTTGAACTGCTAGCGCTTACAAGATTAAGATGAAATCATTGATGTTACAACTTGTTCAACATACTAAACAATTGAATAGGATCTTCGGGTAGGGTGCAATTCCCAACCGGCGGTGATGTTCTTCGGAACCAGCCCGCGACTCGCTGACTGATATAGGTATCAGCGACTGACTTGGTGAGACTCCAAGGCCGACGGTACAGTCCGGATGAGAGAAGATCAACACATGTCATGCCGTTATACGGGAAGTCTTCTTCCCTAACGACATATGCATGGATGAGCCCCCGTTTATTTGGTGATTCACCAGAACGGGGGCTTTTGTCGATTTTGCCAACTGAAGATTCCGTGTTCTGACGAAGGAGTCCTGAATATGGAAAAGAATCAAACTGCCTCAACGATCTATCGGAAAGAACGAAGCAACACTGGATTTTGGCTTGTTGTGATTGGCGCTGCATTGTGGGGCGTAGATCCCTTGTTCCGAATTATTTTGCTTCAGACCATGACCTCGACTCAAATTGTACTTATTGAGCACATCATTGTCAGTCTAGTCGCCATTCCTGTCTTATGGAAATTCCGTGCAGACTTGAAAAATCTACGTGCTAGACACTGGATTGCTGTAATCTTCATTTCCTGGGGTGGATCAGCACTCGCAACGGTGTTGTTCACAATGGCGCTAACCAACAATGATCCCAATACCGTTCTCTTGTTGCAAAAAATGCAGCCATTGTTCGCTATTGTACTGGCTAAGCTACTTCTCAAAGAAACGCTGCCGCGTCGCTTTGGGGGACTATTCTTCATTGCACTTGCAGGAACTTATTTGCTCACGTTTGGATTCACACTCCCTCTTGGAAACTGGAATACCTGGGTTCATGCAGGGAGCCTTTTATCCTTGGGAGCTGCTGCTCTATGGGGCGGATCTACGGTAATGGGTCGATTGATGCTAGGTCAAGCAAGATATGAGACAGTCACTTCTCTGCGGTTCGTAGTTGCTCTGCCCCTGCTCTTCTTGATGACATGGCATGAAGGAGCCGCATGGACATTGCCTTCCGGAACAGGCGAACAAGCGGCTGTAGTGCTAAATATATTGGGTCAAGCTTTATTGCCTGGACTTCTGAGCCTGTTGTTATACTATAAAGGCTTGTCCTCTACAAAAGCCTCTGTGGCTACACTGGCAGAACTTAGCTTCCCAATGGCGGGTGTACTCGTTAACTGGATCGCTTTCCGTACGTTGATTACATGGGAACAGCTCGTTGGTTTTATCCTAATATGGATTGCACTCTTTGCCATTTCCAAACAGCAGGAGCGCTCATCAAGCGTTACTGATGCAGCCCCTAAGCTTCGTACAGAGTAATTCCTTACGCAGGATGCATCCCTAACATATACGTTAACTTCTCAAACGATATTATAAAAAAAGCACTGTCTATCCCAATGGATGAACAGTGCTTTTGTCTTTTCTGCAATCCGATGGTACGATGACATATGGAACACTGGATACCCACCTTAGAAAGGAACGATGCTTAATGTCTTCATTTTCATATACATCCTATGATGCTATTGGTTTAGCAGAGCTTGTACGCTCCCGTGAAGTATCACCGATCGAACTGCTCGAAGCAGCATATGCACGACTTGAAGAAGTGAACCCACAGCTTAATGCGGTAATTCGTACATATGAAGCACAAGCCCGTCAGGAAGCAAGCATGATTCGCCCAGGAGAACAACCATTTGCTGGTGTTCCCTTGCTACTTAAGGACATTTCTCAATCCCTAGAGGGTCAAATCTTAACTTCAGGCTCCCGTCTTCTGAAGGAGCACCGGGCGTTACGAAGTTCTAACTTTGTCTCTCGGCTGCGTGAAGCTGGTTTTATTATTATCGGACATACGAACACCCCAGAGTTTGGTCTGAAAAATATTACTGAGCCCCGTCTGCATGGACCTACACGCAATCCATGGAATACGAATCACTCTCCTGGTGGCTCAAGCGGAGGTGCCGCAGCCGCAGTAGCATCTGGAATTGTACCTCTTGCTGGTGCCAGTGACGGAGGAGGTTCAATCCGCATCCCTGCTTCCTTCAGCGGATTGTTCGGTCTGAAGCCGACCAGAGGACGTACTCCAGTAGGACCTGGTGTTGGTCGTCAATGGCAGGGAGCTTCTATTGATTTTGCATTATCCCGCACGGTTCGAGACAGCGCTGCGTTGCTGGATACGTTGCAAGTCATTCAACCTGAAGCTGCCTTCCATGCCCTCTTTTCCCGGGCAGCTACTTGGCAGACCTCAATTATCCTCATCAACGCAAATTAAAAATTGCATATACCACTGATTCTCCAGTAGGCACTCCTGTAAGTGAGGAAGCGAAACAAGCCGTGTATAAGGTCGTTCGTTGGTTAGAAGAGCAAGGCCATGAGGTTGAAGAGAAATTAAGCCCAGTCAATGGTGTACGGTTAATGGAAAACTATTACATGATGAATAGCGGCGAAATGGCCGCGATGATCGCTTCTATGGAGCATGCTATGGGTAGAGAGCTAACTGCAGATGATATGGAGATTGAGTCTTGGGTTCTAGCTGAAGCAGGCAAAAAGGTATCTGCTGCTGAGTTTGTTCATAGTTTGGCTGAATGGGACGTTGCTGCGGCGCAAATGTCTACCCTCTTCACCCGTTATGACTTCTATGTTACGCCAGTCAATGCGTATCCTGCACCTCAGATCGGAGAGCTCACACCTCATGCCGAGCAGATCCAACATTTAATGCGTGTTAGCGAACTAGACAAGCTAGAACAGCAGCATATGATCTATAAAATGTTTGAACCTAGCCTCACATACACCCCTTATACGCAGCTTGCCAATTTAACCGGTCAGCCTGCGATGAGTGTGCCTGTTCATATGACGCCTGAAGGTTTGCCGATGGGTGTTCAGGTGATGGCAACCAAAGGACGTGAGGACTGGCTGTTACATCTTGCTGGACAGCTTGAAGCATCCGAGCTCTGGATTGGCATGAAGGGTAACCCATTATTTCCTTCCTAATTGCGTTTGTGCATGAAAGCGAAGTATGCTCCGCATACTGTAGTCAAAAGTATGCGGAGGTCAGTTTACGAATGAATCCAACCAAACAAGAGAACCCAGCTTATCCGGTTACAATTCCTGCAAAAACAGGCTATGCACTTATGGTTCGTAAGGGAGCATTAATTCGGATAACCGACCTCAAAGGACAACAGGTCGTTGACTTTGTAGCTTATGATGCACTTGACGCTAATCATCGCCTTGATCCCGGAGTAACCCTTGACGTGTTGTGCTCGTACCGGATCAAACCTGGGCAATCTCTATATTCTAATCGATACCAACCTATACTAACGATAACTAAGGATACTGTCGGAGTTCATGATTTCTTCAACTCCGCTTGTCGACCTGAAATGTATGAGGTGTTGTACGACAAGAAGGATCACGCCAGTTGTTATCATAATTTAAACATGGCACTCGCACCTTTTGGAATTTTACCACCAGATCAACATTATCCGTTTAACTTGTTTATGAATACGGTAGTGGATGATAAGGGAAACATCAATGTGGTCGCACCTGAGTCCCGTGCTGGTGATTATGTTGAAATGAAAGCTCTAACCGACCTCATTGTTGGTTTGTCAGCATGTCCATGCGAAGAGAGTTCATGCAATGGATACCATGCCACCCCTATTCAACTGGATATCGTGCCTGAATCGAACCTTTAAACATTCATTCTACATAGTTACATCTCTGTGTTGTTCTTTTTCATTCTTACGGAGAATACGATAACTTGTACCCTGCATCTCATCTCATGTCTTTGTGATGTAAGGTTCAATGGATCGATTTCGTCTACTGGGAGTGAATCAGATATGTCTGTATTACTGAGTTATGTAATTCTTGGAATATCCTTGTCGGCTCCAATCGGTCCCATTAACGCTGCACAATTGGATCGGGAGCCCGGCACGGTTTTTTGCATGCATGGATTCTTGGTTTAGGTGCAATGTTCGCAGATTTAGTGTACATGTTGTTCATCTATTTTGGTGTCGCTCATTTCTTGGACACGCCATTATTAAGATCCTTTCTATGGTCTTTTGGTAGTTTTATTCTTCTGTATACGGGCGTGGAGACACTATCCAAACTGAAACAAAGCACAAAAAGCTACTCTCTCACAGAGGTTTCAATTAAAAAGTCCTTTATATCTGGATTTCTAATGGCTCTCTCCAATCCACTCAATATTTTATTTTGGCTTGGCATCTATGGATCTATTCTCGCAACTACAGCCAAACATGCCGATACGCCACATTTGTTGTTATACAGTCTGGGAATATTCATCGGCATTCTAATCTGGGACGTTATTATGGCCTGGATGGCAAGTCGGTTCCACAAGTTTAAGAATGAAGTCGTTTTGCGCTCTATCTCCATTTTGTCCGGTATTTGTCTGATTGGTTTTGGAGTATACTTCGGAGTTGAAGCGATCCGCTCCGTGTTTTTCTGAATAACTTCGACTGCGGGACAGTCACCCAATACCTCCTCCATTAATACTGTAATAGCATCACGTGGAATGGAGTTGGGAGTAGATGACGGAACTGTTCAGTGCCGATCAAATAAAGCATGGGTTTGAGCAATTACCGAATTGGCAGCAGGATGCTTATTTGAAGTTTTCAAATATGATCGCAGACGATGGAAACACGTACCCCTGTGTACCGGGAAGAGTTGGCTTTCTGTCCGGACATTTAAGGTTTGGTTTTGCACATGATCCACGTTCCCAAGAAGCGGTCGAAGACATAGCCCATCTGTTAGGTCAGTACGGAACAATCTCCAGAGATACAGGGCAATATGCTTCCTTAGTCATTATCTGTGACACACCAAAGGAGTTACTTGAACATACCTCAGTCGAACAGTACCAGTCTCTTTTCTGGGAATTACTCAGTCGGATTACTGCACAAGATGAATCTCCCTGGCCCGAACACATATCAACAGAACCGAATGATTCGACTTGGGAATTTTGCTTTGACGGGGAGCCCTATTTTTGCTTTTGTGCGACACCTGCTCATAAGCTCAGAGCGAGTCGGCATTTCCCATATTTCATGTTGGCTTTTCAGCCGCGTTGGGTGTTCGAATCCATTAATGACAGCACGCCTCTCGGTCGTAAAATGAAAACTCTTATCCGTAAACGTCTGACGGACTACGACGCTGTCCCAGCGCACCCTTCTCTGAAATGGTACGGTCAGGAAGGTAACCTGGAATGGAAACAATATTTCCTATCCGATGATGAACAAACACCTTCCAAGTGTCCATTTATGCGAATGAAGCAGGCCATGCACCGTTGGACAAAATAGCTCATAATGGTCGATTTTACCCCTTAAAGCTGATGAACAATAACTGATGTGCCTTCCCCATTAAAGATAATAAGTAAATAACCACAATACTACCCATCAGACCCATTCTGTTGGGTACTTTTATTATTTCTTCTTGAACTAAGTAAAAAATAAAATTTATATTTAGTTTACATAATATTTATGATGTTAATTTAAATCTTTCAGTCTTTGTTCTTATAAAAAAATTTGTGATTGTCAAGCTACAGAACACTATTCAAGTTCATTTTATAATCGCGTACTATTTCGCATCAGCATTTTGATCCGATAGATTCGTCCACACATTTGTCCTCTCTTTTTCATAGGATGTCTCATAGCATCTCCTGCTTCCAGGATGAATGTTTACTATGTTAAGGAGGTATATTATATGGATAACAAAAATGCTTCAATCTCCCAAATTATCTACCCCGCTTAACCGTGTATAGTGAAGAGAATTTCAGAGGATTAAGAAGAGTCTACCGTGGCAACCTCGGCATAAGCGATATTGACTCAGTCCTGACAGGGATCGAGAGCCTGCGATTCTTCTCTACCAACCCGTTCGCTACTCTGGTTTTGTTCGATCGGTCTCGCTTCAGAGATAATTTCGTTGTACTGCGGGGTAACCGTAGCATTCGAGAATTGGATGATTTCCTGCGCAGAGGGGATGTTGAGTCGCTAATCGCATCGAATGAGCGGCTGACACTGGCTCAGATCCGTAGAATTAGACGTACAGGCAACTTGCCACCGGGCTACCGTCTGATTTGATATCAGAACCCTTTCTAATAGATTTATCCAATCTGCTTATAATTGCGAAAATATCCACTCGCTCATCTTGAACTAGCAGATTAACTAGTCGTAATTAACATCACAACAAGCGAAAAAGGCAGTACGTTCCTTAAGAACGACTGCCTTTTCTCTATTAAACTAGTATGAAATTTCGCTTTAATGTATTTCCGCAAGTTATATACCACAGATTGTGAAGCACGAATGATTTTCGAAGCATTCGATTGCCCAAAAATCAATTTCCGCTAACAATTGTTTAGTACTTTCGGATTCAGATGAATCGGCCATTTGCTTCATCTGTTTCCATTCGACTTGGTTGACTTCAGTCGGACCGTAATAGTTAAAATTCACTAAACAATGCTTACATATCTTTACAAACTCAGTCTTATTAATTACTTCTTCTGTTAAATAAATGGAACTATCTAACCAGTGTGAGTCTTGAAGATGTCCCTGCATGAGTTCAAATACATCATGTCCCTGAAGCTCAACCTTCTTCAACGTTAACACTTGGCATCCTACTTTCCGTAGTAACTAGTTATTTCAAAGTTCGATGATACCAGTTCAAAGATCAACCTCTAGATATTTATTAAACTCCGCAGTGAACGTGATCGTAGTGCCTGGGGTATCATTATGCTCGTCTTCAAGGCGTATGTCCCCATTCATCAGCTCTATGATCCGTTTACAGATTGCTAACCCAAGACCTGTTCCTTCTGTTTGTCGGGTAATGCTGTTATCCACTCGGTAAAATGGTAGAAACAGCTGGCTTCGCTTGTCCTGGGGTATTCCCGTCCCCGTATCCTGTATGCTGACTTGCATTTTAAGCTTGCTGCCATCGGCATTTAGAAGTACAACATTAATGCCGATGCTTCCTACAGGAGTGAATTTCACGGCATTTCCTAATAAATTCAGCAATACCTGTCTGAATCGACCATCATCTCCAACAACAATCTGTGGAATACGAGAATCTATGGATATATTCACTTGAAGATTTTTTTCCGAGATTGCGGTATGAAGGATATCCAACATTTCCTTGACGGATTCACGAGGATTGAAAGGCTCACTTAACAATTGATCGTAGCTTGATTCCAGCTTATTAAAATCTAAGATATCATTAACAATACGAAGCAGAGACTTTCCGCTACTTTGTATTGTGGTGACATACTCTCTCTGTTCAGCATTCAGTTCAGTAGCTGCTAATAACTCAGAGATGCCCAGCAAACCATTCATCGGTGTTCTAATCTCATGATTCATCGTTGTTATGAAATCACTTTTAACTTGGCTAGCCATTTCCACCGCTTCTTTTTCGATCTTTAGATGCTTTTGTTCATACAACAATTGACTTTGAACCGATAACGACGGGAAAATCACGTCGTCCGAAGCACGATAGTGATACAGAGGGGATTTTACAAACTCCATATCTGTCATCATGTATTCATGCTCTCTCATTAATTTAAGCTGTAATGAGGAAGAGATCATCTCCGTATTATAGGCGCAAACCGACAACATTCCATTATCCCGAACAACACAGGTGGTTTGCCGTTCATAAGTGACTAGATTTTCTAGAATCTGCTTTTCCGGGTGATCTCCCCATGTCATCACATTCGCCCAAGTGCGTATAGGCTTGTTTTGTTCCTGAATGAAGCCCATGATATCTTCAAAATGTGCAAGAATATGTTGGAACTCAAAGTTACCATGTTCTCCATAGTATTCTGTATTGTTAGCATAATGAAGATATTGAAGCTGATCATGAGATATACTGTCTTTAAGCTTTTGCAAAATCTTATCGTATGTGACAGCTTCCTCAATAAGTAATATATGATGACCTTGATCGATCCCCGTTACGATATAAGATACAGCATTATCAACATAACTATTGAAATCCTCGAAAAAATAAATAATATGTCCTCCGTTCGTGACCTCAGTCAACGAATTCAAAGGAATGGCTTGTTTGCTCATATAAGGACTCCTTAACGCTTGTCTGTACTATATACTACTATAGAGGATAAAACGACACGCGTCACTCCATTATATGTAATCTAAGTGAAATCATTTTATCTAAACCCGTTAGCCCGCTTGACTTGATGAACAATTTTCCTACCTATAAGCCAACGTGTGAAAACAAAAAAAGATAGTACAATGAACAACTAATGCTCATCGTACTATCTTCTGTCTGCTCGCGCTCTATCTCTTCAGGACCCATACCCCATAAGGTTCCAGCGTAACCGTCCCTTGAAGCTGGCTGCCCTGGAGCAACTCTTCTGTAGGTACATGAAGCTTAATCTCGGCTGCTTCACTACTGTAGTTCAGTAAGAATACGAGTTCATCATGATCATCAGCACGAATAGCGACCTCAACCGTTTCAGGCACCTCGCACCAGTCCTTAAGTGGAGATGTAATCTGAAGCTGACTTAACAGCTCAGCTGCTACGGACAGATCAAAGGCTGCTCCCCAATAATATACCTTGCCTTTACCAACACGATTAACCGTTAATGCCGGTTTACCTTTATAATAACTGGATGCATATGTGCCGAGCACTTCAACCGTATCTGCATGTACCCGCAGAATATCATTGAAGCTTGGAGCATTAAACAGGTTCGTATGTTGGCTCAGTTGTACGCTTACTGGACTAGCTGTACCATTAACCATTGTAAAATCCTCAACTTGAATGCCACTGAGTTCTGCAACTGGACCTGGCAGCGGCTGCATACGACAATGACCAGACTCATTTTTGTACCCTGTCCGGCAGCCGAATACAACTGACCCACCATTTTCTACATATTTCTGAAGCATCTCAGCTGTATCTTCTCGTAAAATGGCAGGATGAGGATAGATTAACACTTGGTATTTCGCAAGATCCTGCAGTTGTTCCGTTTCACCCCCAGGACGAATGGTCACTACGTCTGTTGGGATATGTGCATATTGAAGCGCTTTAAACCAGCTTAGCTCACTTGGTCTGTTTAGTGAGCCGTGCCATTGATCCAGCTCGCCATCCCATTCGTTATCGTAATCACGCAGCATGGCTACTTGCGCAACATAACGTTTGCCAACAATACGTTCTCCCACCTTCTGCAATTCCTTACCCACAGTCGCCGCTTCTGCAACCCGACGATTCGGCTGATTATGATAGTCATTAATTCCATGCCAATAGATTTCGGTACCGATGGTAGCTGTTCTCCAGCGGAAGTACAGTATCATATCAGCACCATGAGCAATGCTCTGATACGTCCACAAACGCATTTGCCCCGGATGTGGGGATGGCATCTGCATTCGATTCACCCAACCGCCAGGTCCCGACTGCTGCTCTAACACAGCAAAATTCGGCGATATATCTCTGACATTGCTCAAGGACAAGCTCCATTTCCGATCAAGCAACGGCTGTTCTCCAGGATCTGGATAGATGGTGCTAAATTGCGGATAGGAATCATAAGACATGAAGTCCAGAATCTCATCTGACATGCTGTGGTTATCTAGATGTCCGAATATGCCATTAGTAGTAACCCATTGATTAGGTGCTTCTGCTCTTAGAATGTCACCTTGGAGCTTCGCGAATGAAATCGTGTTATCCGAAATAAAGCGTTTCTCGTCCAATGCCTGATGTGGATTAGGTGAATCGGATACCGTTGGACGAGTGAGGTGCACTTGCTCCCATTGATCATACGTCTGATTCCAAAAGACAGTGCCCCACGCTTGATTCAGGCTATCCAACGCACCATATTTTTGTTGCAACCAGCGCCGAAATGCAAGGTGATCCGCTTCGGCATAAAATACGTTTGTCTCACAATTCAGTTCATTATCGATCTGCCATCCGATAATCGCAGGATGATCCTTGTAATGTTGAGCCATCTCTCTTGTAATGCGCGCGCAGAGCTCCAGATATATTGGACTACTATAATTATAGTGTCTACGCTGGCCGTGATGGTATGTAATGCCTTCCATTGAGACGTTCAACACTTCAGGATACTTATGTGTAAGCCATGCTGGTGGCGTGGCTGTTGGTGTTCCCATAATCACCTTCATGTCCCATGTAATCGCTTGCTCAAGGAAGCGGTCGAAGAATTCGAAATTGAATTGCCCTTCCTGTGGTTCAAAAATGGACCATGCAAACTCTCCGATGCGGATCAGATCAAAGCCCATTTCCTTCATTCTTTTTAAATCATCTGCCCATAACGACTCGTCCCAATGCTCAGGATAGTAACAAGCTCCCATATAAAAACGTTTTAGATCTAATGCATTTCGCATAATTCCAGTCTCCCTTAACCAGGTTGCTTTATTTGTTATCAAACTATATTCATGACCACACCTTATTTAATATTAAGGTATTCTATCCAGATTTCAAGGCATTTGCTCACGAAATACTCCTGTTTATTCATTAACCTATAGTTATTCGGGTTGCGTGGTTAGCAAGCGTTCCTTGTAATCCGTAGGGCTGACGCCTGTATATTCCTTAAATACTTTCGAGAAATAATGCTGATCACTGAACGATAACAGCTCCGATAATTCCTTGAATTTCATGTCGGGTTGGCTGGCCATCAATCTGCAAGCTTCTTGAATTCGAAGTTCGGTATAATACTGAACGAAAGTACGTTGTGTGACATGTTTGATTACCCTGCTGATATATGAGGGACTGACGTGAAATTTCATTGAAAGATCGCTGATAGATAACGAGACATAACGATTTGTTTTGACATATTCATCAATCTGCTCAAATAGCAGCTCCCCACTCTTCCGTCCTTGCGATTGCAGCATGTCGAAGCATTGGGCTGTCCATTCAAGTAGCTCATGTCCAAAGTCCGCATAAGTCTTCAACTCATATAATTGTTTGGCTCTAAGCTCCAATGCTAATCGCATGCCTGAACCTCGTTCCTCATAGAGATGTGCGAAGGTATCCACCACAAGTCCTACAAAACGCTCAACCTCCGTCCAATGTGCATTCTCTTCAGTCCATCGATTCATCAGCTCGGTCAGCTTGAGCGCAAATGCTTCCTTCCGACAACCTTGTATCATGTGCACAAAAGTAGATTCCAACGAAGAATCCAGACCATTTGTTTCTGATCTTGCTATCGAGACAGGATTTCCCGTATCCAGCACCAGTCCATGCTTTAATCGCTGCTGGGTCGTTAGAACTGAAGTGATCCGGTAATAGAGCTCAGATAACTGATCCGAATCAGCGGACATCAACTGACCTCCAATCATTCCATCCATCCCCGCTTCGAGCAGATGCCGCCGCAATGATTCGAGACATTCGTGCATGGAAGAATACCAATCCAACGCGCCTCTGTTTGCCATAATAATATATTGATGCGGGGTCTGCGTTAGCAATACGCGACATGGCTGAGCATGGAAAAACTCTGCTAGACTTTGCTTCAACGTCTCCAAACTCCAGCGATCCTTCCCCTGACTGAAAGGCTGCTTCCGTAGAATAATCATCATATGTGAGTATAGCGGGAATTCCTCACCAAACGTAAGTTCAGCATAACATTCAGGGTCAACGATCTCCTGCAATTCTTGCAGGCTTCTGGATATAAGTCGATCAAGCTGCTCCACAATCCTTCCCATCACTTCCTCCAAAGCCTCTCGCTCCACAGGTTTCAATAAATAGTCAAACACCTGCAGGTTCAATGCTTTGCGTGTATATTCAAAATCACTATAACCGCTGATCAGCACTACCTTGAGATAGGGGTTCGTAAGCTTGGCTTGTTCAATTAACGTTAAGCCATCCATCTTAGGCATTCTGATATCCGTTAACAACAGATGAATTGGTTCCTGCCGAATGATTGCCAGTGCCTCCTCTCCGTTAGTTGCCGTAGCCGTTACTCGAAGCGGCAAATTCAATGTATCCAAATGTGATCTGATATTACGCAATATCGGTTTACTATCCTCGACAATCATGACATTATACATGGTTATCTGCCCTCCCCATTTAATAAAAATCCTCGGTTAACGAGCCGATGATTTGAATCGTTGCTCCTTTTGCTCCATGGCCTTGATTATTGAATATATTAAAAAATAGCCGGTTGCTATACATCAGTTTGAGCCGATTAACGCTGTTGACAATCCCCATATTGCCCAGTGCCGTCTCTTGATTGTTCATCATGTTTGCCCCTGAGCGGGAATGCTGAATATTCGCTAGAATCTCTTGAATCTTCTCAGCAGAAAAGCCCTCTCCATTGTCTCTAATCTCAAGCGCCCATAATCCGTTATATTGCTTCACGGTAATCTGGATATGCCACGGCGGAGATGTATTGCAAAATGCATGTTCAATGCAATTCTCTACAAAAGGCTGAATCACCAGGCGTGGTAAACGAACTTCCTTCGCTAATGGATCTGCATGGATATCCCATTCCAGATCGTCTTCATATTTTGCTGCACAAGTGATAGATAATGTCTCGTATGCTCAAGCTCTTCAGATAAAGTCACATGCGCGTAAGGAGAAGAAACGATATAACGTAGGCTCTCCGAGAGATGCTTGCACATATCCGACACCACTTTGGTTTTACCCTCTTGAGCAGCAATGCTGATCAAATAAAGAACATTATGGATAAAGTGAGGCGCTATCTGAGCCTGCAGTGCTGAATTTCTTGCTTTTACCTCTTCATGTAGCGCCGTTTTCTCCCGATCGATAGATTGTTGCAGTCGTTCCATTAGATCCTGGAATGCTTCGTTCAGCAATAAGAGATCATTGTTTTTCGGCCGATCATCGACCTTCAGGTTGAGATTACTGTAGTTGATGCGCCAAATTTGACTGCGAAGTTTACGAATTGGAAGCAACAGATTACGAGTAGATAAGTAAATATAGACGAAAGAAATGAGCATGAGTGCTGTAATCAGCAAAATGGAAATCGTCTGAACCTTCTGGATCGAGCCTAACACCGACTTGCTAGGCGTAACGATATACGTAACCCATCCGGTACTAGAAGATGTGGAGTAGGTAACGTAATTGTTATGTTCATCGACTTCCAGACCTTCCTCCAATGGAGGTATCGTCCATTGCTTCGCTTTTATGCCAAGATCAGTACCTGTCATCTGCTCTCCCTGTTGGTTCAAAATATAAACTTCGCCGGCTGTAATTCCTTCGGTCAGGTTCTGAATTACCATTTGATCCATCTGGATGGATAGATAACCGTACACTTTACCATTCTGATCATTCACCGTTCGTACAAAAGATATGATATCTCCCTGCCTCAGTAGAATAAAACCGTTCCCTGCCCATTCTCGCCCAACCTTACTATCTCCTAACAATGTGTGAATAGAAACGGGTGGTTGACCTGCTCCTAAATACGAAGTAAGAAGTATACCTTGCTTGTCATAAATGGACATATCCTTAATATTCATGCTTGGTCCAATCGCTTGGAAAATAATGTCCTTCAGCTTGCGAATTTGTTTTAGCCGCTCGTAATCACTATGTGCAGAAGAACTCTTGTCCATCGTGGTAAAGATGTCTTTGCTCGACAAAAGCCGCTGGGAGAGCTGGTTCTGTTGATCCAAGTATAGATCTACTTGTTCTCTCACTTTTGTTGTAGTCACTAGTGTATCCTGCACTGTTTTTTGTTTGAGCGGACGAATAACGACGACATTGACGTACACGAGAAAACAACATAAAACAAACAAAAGTAATGCCAAAAAGGTCAAAAAAACCTTGGTTTGTAAACTGAATTGCGTGGATCTATGTATGAATTTCGTCATTTTCATAGGGAGTCTCCTTTCGCATCAAGATGTCTATTCTATTAGTCATCCATAACTGTATCATGGGATTATATGAAATGATAGCGATTTCAAGTTCAGGATATTACACATCAACCTTCAAGCACAGACATGTACCTTGGATGAGGAAAAATTTATAATCGGGAATGTAAACGGATTCAATCACATGTTATAGAGGGGGATTCACATTGAAGATACTTAAACAAAAAAAGGTTGCTACGGTGGTGCTGGCTAGTCTACTAACCATCTCATTAACAGCTTGTGGTGCAGGTGATTCCAGCACTGGCAGTTCGACAGGCGGGGACAATAAAGCCAAGGTCACATTGGAATTAGCCATTTCTAAGAGTTCTCAGGATTCAGCTTTTATTCAGCAAGATATCCTCGATGAGTTCGAGAAGCAGACTAATGTAAAGGTCAATCTGCAGTTAATTCCTGCCGAGCAGACAACTACTGTACTTCAGACGAAGCTTGCGGTAGACGAAACGCCTGATATCATCCAGTACAATCTTGCCAGTGCAGTTACGGATCTCAACCTTGAACGTAACTTTGAGATTCTGGATGACGAACCTTGGGCGAGTCGTATTGTGAATAAGGACGTACTTTCGGCTGGTGGTCACATCTACAGTTTCCATGTCAGCCAAGATACGGGGATGCAAGGCGTCGTTTATAACAAACAGATTTTTGAAGAACTCGGTTTAACGATCCCAACCAACTATGAGCAGTTTTTGGCGGTCTGCGAGAAGATCAAAGCTAGCGGCATAACGCCAGTATTCATGCCTTACAAAGATGCATGGGCAGCGAACATCTGGCCTGCTGCCGCGTTTGCGGATTTTGTAGCGAAGAATGAACCGACATTTTTTGATGACCTGAATAGTAACAAGAAGAAGTGGTCTGACGTTCCAGAATTCAAGACATTCTTGGAACAGCAGTACGAAGTGTACACCAAAGGGTACACCAACACCGATGTGCTCAGTGACAGCTATGATATGGCCGTGGGTAAATTCCTGAACAAAGAAGTGGCCATGATGTTTATGGGTGATTGGTTGATTGAAGGTGTTGCCGAGCAGGATCCAAGTATGGAGCTGGGTGTATTCCCTATTCCGTCGACTGAGGAGGCAAGTCTGGGGGCAAGTCCACTCGGTGGACAGTTGTTTATTCCGAAGAAATCCAAGCATCTGGAAGAGGCCAAACAGTTCCTCGACTTTATCGCTTCTAAGGATGTAGCCCAACGGATTGTAGATTCCAAAGGCTATGTATCGAACTTCAATGATGTGACAACGCCGGAGCTGCCGGCATACAAACAAGATATCGTAGACAACTATATTACGCCGAAGAAAACAGTCCTGACGACAGATGCATTCATGTTAGTGGATCGCAGCGAACTGTACCGTTTGTTACAGGATCAATTCGCAGGTGGTTTAACGCCGGAAGAAGTATTGAAATCCTGGGATGAGAAATTCAGCCAATTGATGCAGGATAAAGGTGTAGCTGGATTCTAAGGAAAACATCATTGTTGAAATACAGGGCAGTATGACTTGGTCGAATGAAATCGATTATAAGTTATACTGCCTGCTATAACGGAGCGTGAGATATGAAAAGAACCAAAAACCTATATTCGTACTACATGATATTTCCCGCACTGATCATCTACTCTGTCTTTTTCGTGGTGCCTGCCATTGCGGGATTCTATTATTCCTTCACGGACTGGCGACTGGATCGACTGGAGCTAACCTTCATCGGGTGGGATAACTTCAAGAAAATTTTCTCGGACAAAACGCTTATATTAGCTCTGCAAAATACGGCGATATTTGCCCTCGTTACAGTAGTCGGCAAAAACGTTATCGGATTACTGCTCGCTGTGGGACTTAATATGCGATTGCGAACCAAAAACCTGCTGCGCGCCATCTTCTACTCCCCTTCCATACTTAGCATACTTGTAATCAGCATACTGTTTACACCTATGCTTCGCACCGAAGGTACAATTAATCAGATGCTGGAAGCTGTCGGGCTACACTCATTAAGCCAAGCCTGGCTAACCAACCCCTCCATTGTGATCTGGACGATTGCCATCGTCTCAATCTGGCAGAGCGCCGGATTCCAGATGGCCATCTATCTGGCTGGTCTACAGTCTATTTCGCAGGAATATTACGAGGCTGCCAAGATCGATGGTGCAAGCTCATGGAGAAGTTTTTTCAAAATTACACTGCCACTTCTGCTACCAGCGATTAACATTAACCTGATGCTAACGTTGATTGGTGGACTGAAAGTGTTCTCCGAGGTATACGTCATGACAGGCGGCGGACCAGGTAATGCATCACAGGTTGTAGGTACGATCATTCTACGTTCCTTCGGTGAAGGTAACTGGGGTCTGGGTACCGCAGTGAACACGCTACTGTTCGTAGTTGTCACCATTATCGCTATACCGCTATTGATTTTCATGCGGCGTAAGGAGGTTACGGAATAAGATGGGCTATACACGCAAACTTGCTATCCGCAATTATATCGTGGAAGGGTTCCTCATTCTGGCCTCCCTGATCGTATTGTTGCCGCTTGTCATCCTGATTCTTGGATCATTCAAAACCAGTGCAGAGGTGCTCAGCTTCTCTCTACGGTTGCCTGACACATGGCAGTTCTCGAACTATGTTCGGGTTTTCCAAGAAGGTGGTCTATCCCGGGCATTTCTCAACAGCATCTGGATTACAGGTATATCGTCTATCATCAACATCGTTGCCTCTTCAGCAGCAGCGTTCATTCTAGCTCGTCGGGAAACGAAATTATCAGGCACGATCTATATGTATTTCTTCATGGGTCTGATTGCTCCAATGTCGATCATCACAACGATTCGCGTGGTGCAGGGCTTAGGCTTCTATGGCAGTATCACAAGTGTTATTCTAATCTATGCTGCGCTAAATACAGCCTTTAGTGTTTTCTTGTACAGTGGCTTCATCAAAACGATTCCAAGAGCGCTGGACGAGGTAGCATTTCTGGAAGGCGCAAGTGTGTTCGGTGTGTTCTTCCGCATTGTTACGCCGCTGATCTTACCTGTTAATGCAACGGTTGCCATTATGGTATTTATGTCGGTGTGGAATGATATCACCATTCCTGTATACTTCCTGACAGACAGCTCAACGTGGACGATGCCGCTATCCATTTATAACTTTTACGGCAAGTACAGCCGGGATTGGAATTTAATTTTTGCCAACCTTGTGCTTACTTCACTACCTGTATTTATATTGTATCTATTTGGTCAGAAGTATATTGTCAGCGGATTGACGGCTGGTGCAGTCAAAGGTTGAGGTGAACGTCATCAAGCATCAAGACCAATTGTTCCTTCTATCATGAAAACGCCATTGTGAGACCATGAATCATTTCATGGTCTCTATTAGTCTATATTCTCAATACCCCATTCACCATCTTGGTTCTTCGTGAAAAAGTAAGTGATTCCTGTGTTGTCGACACGTCCATCCGGACTCTTTTGAGCAAATCGCACACCTACCCGAATCTGTTCGCGCTTATTGATGTTTATTTTCTCAATTATATCTAAATCGTAAAACATAAATTCTTGCCCTTCTTCGCTCTCGCTTGTGTAGTAGAAATGATACTTATTGGTTGCTGCGGAGTCCTTATTCAGGTTCTCCTTAAACTTCTCTGGATTATTCTCCACTACGGCTTCGATATTCCCCTTAAATTTGGATATGATCTCATCGTCGAAGAAGCTTTGTTTATACTGATCAAAATCGATGAATACACCTTGCTTAAAGTCATCCGCGGTAATCTCTTTAATTTGCTTGTGCGCTGGATCAATCAATTGCTCCGAATCAGAGATGGCATCAGTGGATGCCGAGATTGAATTCGTCTGCTCCTCCTGAGTAGATGGTGCCTGATTAGTATTGGGACTCGATTCATCGGTTGCTTCACGGATTGTCGTACGATCAGGGGCATCTGTATGCCCACATGCTGACAGAAGTACGACTCCACTTACACAGATAGATAAAATACCACGAGAAAGTTTCTTCATGAAATGCGGTTCTCCTTGTACGTTAGGGATAAGGATGCACGTAATATCTCATAACTACAAGTATAAACGCAATGAACCACAGTATAGTTACACTTAACCACGCCAAACGACCATAGTCATTCATCCGGTACAAGTTTAATCAATTACGACCTGGCATATTGTAAGATTGCCTCCGCGGCGCGAACACGTATGTTAATATCCTCACTGTCTAACGCTTGTCTTAACACATGCAGAGCCGCTTCAATCGTTGCTTTATCCACCTTGTTAGACGGGGAATTCGACGCTTGCACTCCTTCCGGTGCTTCATTTATGTCTGCAAGATGACGGTCCAACTGTGCTTGTGAAATCGGATGTTCAAATTGAGCCAGCGTAGCAGGCTGATGAATGAAGGCTTGTACTTTGTCGTTTAAATCCTCCAAGGGAATACGTCCTAGCCAGGTAACACCTCTTCGATGGCATATGAGATCTTCTTCTGTCCCTAAGGAATCATCGTAATAATAATCGCCCAGATCTCCTACATACGCCCACTCATCATCCTTCATAACGACGTAGTCTCCATCTTGCATGGTATGTACAAATGTATGAAAATCCTTGATTACATGTGCAAGCTCCGTCTCTTCCAACCTGTAATGTTCCCTCAATTGCTCTTTCCATTCTTCTGGTGACATTTCTCCCAAATCTCCTGTGCCAGGCCATGTCAACCCAATAAAGTTATCCTCTAGAAATGAGGCTACATAGCTCATTCCGCGTATGGTTGATTGGATATAAAATAAGTTCATCTGATCTGCGCCTCCCATCCTTCATTATGTTATCTTCATATTAAAAAACCTTCAAGAGCAATGTCTTGAAGGTTTAGCATTATCATATTAGTCCTGTTCAAAAAGATGCCGCTTGAGCATCTTTCGTAATCAAAAGCAGACTTTTTGAACAACCTCTATTAGAGTACTTTTTCCAAGAAGCTGATGGTACGTTCATTCTTAGGATTCCCAAATACTTCTTCAGGGCTTCCTTCTTCTACGATGTATCCACCATCCATGAAGATCACCCGATCGGCCACCTCACGTGCGAATCCCATCTCATGTGTGACAATCATCATCGTCATACCTTCACGAGCGAGATCCTTCATTACACCAAGCACCTCACCAACCATCTCAGGGTCAAGCGCAGAGGTTGGTTCATCGAACAACATCACGTCTGGCGTCATCGCAAGTGCACGAGCGATGGCCACCCGTTGCTTCTGACCTCCTGAGAGCTGGCTTGGAAAGCTGTTTGCTTTATCCGATAACCCTACACGGTCTAATAACTTCAGAGCAGTCTCGCGTGCCTGCGCTTCATTTAACAAACCAAGTTCTCTTGGTGCAAACGTAATATTTTTCAGTACATTAAAGTGAGGGAACAAGTTAAAGTGCTGAAACACCATGCCGATATTTTCACGCGCTTTATTAATGTTTGTTTTGGAATCATTCAGATCCTGATCATCCACAATCACTCGACCCTCAGTTATTTCTTCAAGTTGGTTAATGCAACGCAAAAACGTACTTTTGCCTGATCCAGAGGGTCCAATGACGCAGACAACTTCACCCTCATTGACGGACATATCAATTCCTTTCAGAACATGATTCGTTCCGAAGCTTTTCTTCAATCCTTCAACTTTAATTTTACCCACGGCGAACCCTCACCTCCAGATAGTCAGCAACTTTGGTCAATGTGATAATAACAATCAGATACATAACCGCAACCGTTAACCAAATGTCGAAAGAGGTAAACGTTCTGGCGATTACAATCTTACCTGATTGAGTCAGCTCTACAAGACCGATAACAGACAAGATCGACGTATCTTTCAATGTGATTACCATCTGATTGATAAATGAAGGAATCATCACTCGAATCGCTTGTGGAATAACAATCTTCATCATAGCCTTACGATAAGGTAAGCCTAATGAACGAGCTGCTTCCAGCTGTCCTGGATCAATGGATTGAATCCCGCCCCGAATAATTTCGGTTACGTAAGCTCCGGCATTCAAACTTAGTGTTAAAATCGCTGCCAAGAACAGTGGCATGGTGAAGCCCATTGCTTGTGGAATACCGAAATAAATAAAGAACGCAAGTACAATCAATGGAATACCACGGAACACATCAACAAAAACTGTTGCAATTCCACGAAGGATCTTATTCTGTCCTACCTTCATAAATCCAAAGATCAGACCAATAATAAAGGCAAAGAACAACGATACTACCGTGTACAATAATGTATTTCCTAACCCTTTAAACAGAGCTGGAAGTGAATTCTGAATGTTCTCCCACCGACTACTTTGTGCAGCAGTTGGGGCATTTTCCCCAACATATTTTTCCAAAATTCGATCATACTCACCACTTGCCTTAATGTTTACGAGTCCTGCATCAAACTTCTGAAGCAACTCTTGATTCTTCCCCTTACTTACCGCAAATCCGTAAGAGTCTCCGTCTTCTTTCTCAGTTACAATTTTCAAACCATTGTTTTGTTTGACGCCATAAGCTAGAACGGGTTGATCTTCAAAACACGCAATAGAATTGCCTGTTATAACGTCAAGATACATTTGTGCGGAATCTTCAAAAGGCACAATGGTAAAGCCATACTCGGAGGCAATGGATTCAGCAAATGTGTACCCAGCCGTTCCTGTTTTGACAGCAACCTTTTGTCCTCGGAGATCTTCATAGCTCTTCACTGTATCGTTGTTGGCACTAATCCCCATAACAACACCGGATGGATAATAAGCTTCCGAGAAATCGAATACCTTCTTTCTCTCATCCGTGATGCTCATCCCTGCAATTACGCCATCGACTTGATTCGCCTCAAGCGCTTGAACGGCAGCGTTGAAACCGAGGGCTTTAATTTCATACTTGAAATTCTGATCTTTGGCAATGGCGTCCATTAGATCCATGTCAATACCTACAAAATTACCATTCGCATCCTCAAACTCAAATGGAGCAAATGTAATGTCCGTACCGATGACATACGTTTTGCCTGAATTCGCTTCTGTTGCAGATGCTCCCCTGCCCATCCAGATAACCCCGTCACCAGGAGCAAAACCAGGGTAAGTACAAAAAATGAGACCTTCGTTGTTTTCATATGTCCTCCTCTTCTCGGTCTCCTCCGAATCATCATGATTATTCTTTGGAGTTGGTGTCAGTGTTACACTTTTTTGTCAGACGTATTGCCCATTATACATATTATTTTATATTGAGAAAATAAAATTTTAAGTATTTATTGTTTTCAAAAGCTTGTCGTATGTTAACAACTACACTCCTACACCTTCGCTGAACAAATGGTTCAAGTAAAGTTAATCTGACCTATATGAAGGGTTCGTATACGGGCAACAAAATACATTATGAAGTCAGTTAAGTTAACCTTTTACATTATTCCCTCGCGTGGTAAAATTTTGTTAAATTTGATCCTATAAAGGGGCTTAACCATGCGAAAATTTTTCACAAAATTGTATTCGGAGTATTTAGTCATTCCACGAGCAATTCGTTTATTAGTACTCTGGGGATGGATTATTTTGTTTATCGTAACATGCGTACGATTGGAATGGTTCAGCGTAGGTTAAAGATTCATTTCGCTTTTGATCTCCACAATTTTATTGAAATGAAGCTTCACTTCATTTAGAATGATGGATTTAAGCTGCTCCATACTTCTCTCATCCCCCATTGTAACTGACGATCTGCACTTGTCTTGTAAAATGAGAGTGTTTCATCCAATGCATGCAGTTCTTTAGCAATCGACGCAAGTACCGTTTGGGTTTCCTGAGGGATTAATTTCGGTTTGTCCTTCCAATAGTGATAACTGATTCCATACATTAGTCCATATAGATCACTACGGTAGGCGAGCTGATACACCTCCTTCTGTTTCGCTGATGTCATGACAGAGTAATCGTACTCGTACATATACCGAGGTTTAGATGTAGATATGTAATCATCACTGAACTCAATAAGAGTCGTTAGATACTGGGTCGCATCTTTCCCCTGTACCTTCGCTTGATCAAGCAACTTCTGAACTTTGGCTGGCTGCACCTCATTCGTCACCTGACTAAGTTCTTCAAGTGTATGTGCCAGTGGCTTGAAAGAATGGCCTTCTTTGAGAAAAGTGATGTAACCACTATTATTCTTGGATTGGTATAACTCCAGTAGGACATCTTCGTTTTTTTGGGCTACGTTTAATCGATGCTCGTAATAAAAGAACACTACTATTAGTATGGCGACAAACACCCAATACCTTTTAATCATTGCTTTGTTCATACTTCATCTGCCGTTTCTATTCGTATTCATATACCTTAATAATGGATAATAATTGGCATATCTGAGAATTGTAGCATATGAACAACGCAGCTAATACAGGTGATTATTACCATCCTTTTCTCCATATTAAACAATATGACCAAAAAAGAACCTCGTTTCCAAGGCTCTTTCTGAGTATTCCTGATTTATTTAAGTTTATTTTGCATCCTCCAGCCAATGCGCAAGTGGTGTATCATTCGTGAGCTCACCGTGTAAAATGTGGCTAAACATGCCTTCACGATCAATAACCATCGTTGCTGGTAGACCAGTGATACGATACATACTTGATATTTTGCCAGTCACATCAACGATTACAGGAAAATTGAATTGCTGTTCATTCATAAATTCTTGAATAGTCCCCTTCGACTCGCCAACATTCACGAATAGTGTCTCCACATCTTCTTGATGCTTCTCTGCGGTCTCGTGCAGCAAAGGCATTTCCCTTACACAGGGTGTGCACCATGACGCCCAGAAGTTAATCATAACTACTTTGCCTCGATAATCGGACAGTGAAACCTGTTCACCCACTGAATTAGGTGCTGTGAAGTCCGGGGCGGTGGCACCTACCTCAATTGAACCTGATCGTTGTGTCTGCGACGGTGAGAGCCCCTGAAAGACAGCCCATGCACCCGCCAACACTGCAACGGTTCCAATCAAGATGGTGATGGTGCGTCTGATATGACGTTTATGATTTTGCAAGAGGGATCACCTTCACTTTATTCCTAGACTTTGATGAAATGCAGCATGAAGTGAACCAAACTCTGCTCGAAACTGATGTGTTGTACCACTTCCTACGTTGCGCCCATCGTTCATAAAGACAATATGATCAGCAAGGTCATCTGCAATGTCTAGCTGATGGGTGGAGAATACAACCATATGACCCTGCTGTTTAATTCCTTTGATCAGCTGTGCAAATTCATGCATCCAGAATGGATCTAACCCATTCGTTGGTTCATCCATAATGAGCAGTGGTGGCTTGGCTAACAATGCCTGAGCGAATAATACACGTTGCCTCATTCCCTTAGAGAAGGTTGAGACACGTTTATTTTTTTTGTCCTCCAAACCTACCATCTTCAGCACTTCCTGAACTCTCTCCTTGGGTACTCTTCGCAATGCAGCCCAGAACAACAGCATCTCTTCTGCCGTCAAACTCTGATTAAACTGATAATCATCTGGCATGTACCCGATCTGTTCCGAATAGCGTTTGCGGTCACTCCATTGCCGGATCTGGTTCACAACGATATCTCCTGAAGTAGGTCGAAGGATACCTGCTAACATACGCAGAACGGTACTCTTGCCAGCGCCATTGCCTCCACATAAGGCGAGCACGTTACCTGAAGAGATGTGAAAGGAGATTCCCTCTACAATCGATTGTTTTTTCATCGTTTTACATAATTCGTTGATGCTAGCCTCTACTTTTTTATCCATGGGAACGTCCCCTTTCCCAGATCCCGTACACAACAAGTACAGAACATGTAATCCACAGCAGACAGATCATTAAGAAAATCCAACTGCCACTTGGTTGCTGTACCCATGTCACCCATTGGTAATATTCCGGTCCGAGCACCGAGCCTCCACCAAGCTTAATAACTACAAATAAACGTACCAGTTCGGCGGGATTGATAAAGGTGAGTACAACAAGTAACGGTTTGACCCATAGATAAGGCACAATGCCTAGGATCGCGAGTAAAAGTGTAGGCCACCCAATCACAGCAAAGAACCAAACGGATACGGAAATGGTTAACGCTTGCCACCGATTTTTGGATATGGAGCCGATGAACAGCGCAACCGTTAGAAATAATAGGACCAGACCGCAAGAGAATGCCAGAAATAATAGGTATGTTGTTACGTTTAACGCGCTACTAATTACCCCACCGATGATTCCCATCAAGCCATAGCCAAATGCAACAATCGTAATTAGCACCACCGTCAAGCCGAGATATTTCCCAACAATAAAGGACATCGTGCCGATTGGATAGGTAGACAACAGCTGCCAGCTTCCCTCTTCCTTTTCTGAAGTCAGTGAGAAGGAACCGAGAAACAGTGTCATTAGTGGCAAAAGATAGAGAATGAGATTTAACATCGAGCCTGTTGTGCCTGAGTATCCTTGAACAAAGTTCTGCGAATCAATGAGCAGTAAGCTTAAGCTACATGTACAAAAAAGAATTAGGAACGAATACGCCCAGGGATTGCGAAATCCCATCTTCACTTCTCGCTTGGCTACCAGTAACATGTCTACCATATTGGATCACCCTGATCACTCATCATCACTAGTGACCCGATTCTTCCTTCTTCTCGCCTTCCCCATGCATTCCTTTCTCGTCCATTCCTTCTTCACCATGTCCGTGGTCATGCCCATGCTCCCCCATCATATCCATCATCTCCGTGTTTTGCTTCCAGTCATGGGATGCGAGCTCCTCAGCAGTCATGATCGTTCCAATTCCTTGCTCGGCAACAAACGCTTCAGCGGATGCTTTGTCCTTGAAATTAAGAATGCCATACGCCATCGGTGTGCGCAGAGAAGCATCATAGACATAGGTCGCTTTACTGTATTCAATCCATTCCTTGTCATTATAATCACGAACATAATCCATTCCGATGTTCTCAGTCCCATTTTCTTCTTTCCATTGGTTCATGCAGCCGATGTCGTCAAACTTATAGTTCTTGCCATCCTTTGTCGTAAGCTGTGTTGCATAGGCATCATCCTTCACCTGCATCTTGCAAATGGCGCAGATATCCACGTCTTCGTTAATCGGTAATGCCGCATATGTTTTTGCTCCGCAAGCTGCTAATAACAGCATCCCCATCATAAGCATTAGTGCCATTGTCCATCGTTTCTTCATTTACGTAATCCCCCCGAATATATCATTATACTAGCCGCAAAACTTAATAAAATGACTCCGATTACCCATACCGGTACAATATCCTTGGATTTGTCCGGTTGCAGTTGCGGTTCCATGGCCGTAGCCATCAGAGGTGATTGATCTGTTGACCAATTCTCTTTACCTTCTGTAAACAACTCACTCAAAAAGACCATTCCCGGCGATTGAAAGAAAAGCTGATAGGCTGAATTTCTGCTGATTAATTGCTCATAGAATGGATTAATTCCATAAGCCATTTCACTAATCCCATCACCGTTGAGATCAAGTCCCCGGAACGAGTCCCAGTAATTAGATGACATCTCGTTGTCACTGCTATCTACTGCCGAAGCATCTATCACATTCGAGATGAACTGGTTCTGATTGAGCCGATTACCTTCTGCAAGTACAAGCTGAAACCCGATAAAATTCCGTAGAACCTCATTACCACGAATATCGTTATCTGTGGACTCCGCAATGTTCATTCCAACTCGATTGCCTTCAACGATATTGTCAACTATAGAAGATTGATGAACGTCGTATAAAAGAATCCCTTGTGAATGTACATTTTCACTCTGCTTGCGAAATGAATTGCCCGTTACTGTAGTGTTTTTCACACCCATAATCATGGCACCGGTGATGTTATCCTCACCTGTATTGTCCAAGACATAAGAACCGTCCACATACATGCAGTGGATACCATATCTCGTATGTAGCAACGTATTGCCTTGTACAATAGCTTCGCGGCTATTCTCCATATAGATCCCATCGAGCATACCTTTAATTTCATTGCCTTCAATCTGGTTACGATGAGAGTTGTATAGATCAATCCCATTGCCCTTCTGGCTACTTGAAGTCGTCTCCGAACCCGTCCAGGTGATGACGTTATTTCCGAAGAAACCCTCATTAGCGTTACGAGCTAGAATGCCAAAGCCCTGTGTCTGAATATGTATATCCTTGATCTCTGCATGATTGGCTTCAACTTGAATGGCTGCAGTAGGGGTACCATGCTGATGTAAAACGGTAAATCCCTGCAACTTCACGCCGTCCGCACGAATGTTAATCGTGGATCCAGCAGAATCCGTAGACGTAGACTGAATTGAGCTTGAGTCTGTACTCACAACCATCACAGAAGCATCTCCCAGAATGGAAATGCTCTTGTCTATATTCACTGGTCCTAGGTACATACCTGGCTTAAGTGTAATCTCCTCTCCAGGATTCATCGCGTTAATGATCGGCTGCAGCGGTATGAAGCGCTGTTCTTTGGAAGCGGCAGACGCATTCCCTGAGAAGAATGGAAGCTGAGCTAACATGCCGATAAGGAGAAATAGTCTGAGGACGCTCCAAGGGTTGATACTTTGGTTTATCTTGTTGTTGGAGTTGTTCGACAGGTGGATATGCATGCGAGCATTACCCATGAATTTCCCTGTAGCTTGCTGAATTCTCTGAGATATCATGGATAGTGATGTGGCGTTCATTCCATTTGAAATGTAGTTGAGATTTACATTTGCTCTTCAAAGCCTCTCCTCCATCTTTGCTAGCCTTAAAACAATACTGCTCATAGTGTACATAAAAACCTAATGTTTCCATATAGCTCAACATGGCTATAACACCTGATTGTTTGTGGCTAAATTGTGAGATACATTACATTGGATTAGAATCCCCTCCAATTCCCAATCCTCTTGAGAGCAAGAAAAAAAGCTTATTCCGAATAATAAGTATCCGTAATAAGCCCTTGCTCTAACGCATAACGAGTGAGTTGTACCCGGTTCTGCACCTGGAGCTTCTGTAGAATATTCTTCAAATGATTTTTAACCGTATATTCTGAAATGGTATATTTCAGCGCAATTTCTTTGTTTGTCCAGCCAGAAGCTACTCCATATAAAATGTCCTTTTCTCTGGTAGTCAAAGGGACATCCGGTTCTTTTTTCTCCGTTAAGGATACGTCCTTTAAGATCTGATATGCTACCTCACGGCTCAAGGTCGCCTCTTCCGTAACAATGGAATGGAGATATTCTAACCACATGGAAGGTTCAAGGTTCTTCAACAAATAACCTTGTGCCCCACATTTCAATGCTTCCAGCAAATGAAATACGTCATCGGACACGGTAATCATCACGATTTTCACATAAGGGAACATCAGCTTAATCCGCTTCGTCGCTTCCAATCCGTTCATAATCGGCATCTGAATGTCCATCAGAATGAGATCAGGAAGCCATTGCTCTGTAAATTCAATAGCCTGCTGACCATCAGTCACAACCCCTATCACTTCAAGAGACGAATCCATGGATAAAATATCACATATCGCTTCTCTTGCATGGGCATGATCGTCAACAACAAGCACCCGAATATGACTCATACATGTTCACCATCTTGGCTAAATTCTAGAATAGTGCTTTCCTGTTCTCGAACCAATCTCAAGTTCCAATTCATCGCTTTCAGCCTCTCTTTCATGATATGTAGTCCATATCGGTCTTTCAACGTAAACGGATCGACGGTAAATCCTCTGCCGTTATCTTTAATCGTTATTTTGCGATATCCGTTCTTGTCCTCACCTTTAATCCATCCTTGGGATGCCTTGGCATGTTTCTGAATATTTACAACGGCTTCACGCAGACATGCGAGAAGCTCAATCTTCTCTTTTGCGGTAAATACATCATCCTCAATGTGCCACTCCAACTCAATTGGAATTGGAGTATCGCCGATGATTCGGCCAATTTGGTTATGTAGAGCAATTGAGTCCAGTGTTGGTTGTGCTGTATGACTCTGAGCGTCATATCTGAGATTAGCTATCGACTGGCGAACGTATCGATTGACCTCGTGAACGGTTTTCCGAATCGCATAGACTTCGTCCAATTGCTTCTCTTGTTTACGCTGTAATTCCAGTCGTTCTACTTGAACAGAAAGTAAAAAGAGTGATTGTGCAATTCCATCGTGCAGCTCCTTCGCTAATTTCTCCCGAGATTCCAGTACGGCCTTAGCTGCTCGTTCCTTCTCCAGTTCCTTTTGGATACGTTCCATGTTACGAAATAGCTTCGTGACTAGCGTAATACTTACGACATACACGATCACAGGCGTAAGCCAATTGCCCAGATCCATAGATATATAGGGTAGAAGAAATTGGTGACGCACATACTCCCATATGCCGACAGTTAAGGTTGGGATGAGCAAGATCATCCACTTGATCTGTTTATACGACATGCTTTCCCTCCTGGGGTTCCTTATCGATGAAGCCAATCATTGGAATACATAGCTATACTTCTAACAGCATACGTTGTAGAACTGCAAAAGGCATGACCCCTTAGAGCCATACCATAGGTGATTTAACTTTTAATTGTAAACATTGTTTGAACGATCACGGCGTTTACGTTCCAAAATAGACATCTAATTTACCTGTAGGAAGAGTTGTTGCCATCCATACCGCAGCAAGATTGTCGGGAGCAGTCGTTTGCGCCGTGATATAATCTCCGATCAGAACTGTCGGTACCGGCGAGATTCCGTTTGGATTGAAGGAAGTGGTGGTCAGTCGGCGATTGGTAAAGGTAGCTCCTCCATTAAACGACTCTGCGACATAAACATCGAGCAGGAATCCATCAATCTGGTTGGAATAATAAATAACTCTTATCGTACCCGTGTATGGTGAAACTGCGATGGAAGGGAAAAAGTTCTGTGTACCGACGGGTGCACTTGTAATACTTACTGGATCTGACCAAAGTAAGCCATCGGGAGACTCGGAGAGAAAAACATCAGTATATCCGTTACGTGCATCATTCCATACAGCATAGACCGTTCCGCTAAACGGCCCATTAGAAATATCTGCAGCGAGATTCAAATTGGTCTGTACTCGAAATTGATAATTAGGAACAGGCAGTGGAGAAGGTGAAGGAACTACGGAGGCGATAAAAGTAGATTGTCTTTCAATAGAGGGCTGGTAGTTGATCCCTCCGTCGTACGAGATTCGCAGAAGCGCTGAAGGACTAGCCGGTCCAGTAATGATATACCCTGCATAGACCTCTCCATTGAACCCAACTGCCAATGCTGCACGGTCATGTATACCTCTTGGGCTGGACTGACGATCAGGTGCTTCCCAATTCAACCCTTGTGTAAGAGATCTCTGAGAAAAGATGGCAGAAAAAGTCGTGGCTAATGGTGTATAGCCCACGTAAGCATTCCCCTGTAAGGACTACCAGGAGAGCGATCAACCGCAATTAATGGCTCATCATTATGAATCACCGTACCATAGCCTGCCTGAACAATAACGGGTGGTTGCCAGGTTAGTCCATCATCGAAAGAGGTATAACTCACGATTGTCCCGTCATTGAATCCGTTAAACACGTGCACGGTTACAATAAATGTACTTGGAAACGTATAGTCAATGGTAGGTGCCTCTGCGCCAGCATACCCGGGAGGATTGGGCAGAATCGAGGTTGACCAAGTCGTTCCACCATCAATAGAACGATAAAATCCTGTCAATGTCGGACCCGTACTGGTATCCACGGCCACAACACACAGAATATTAGGATTAAGCGTGTTAACAGCAATCGAAGGTTCAAATTGATTCCCTGCTAGTGCTCCAGTAATATTAACTACAACCATGAATTTCACCTCACTTCAGATTATGGGATATTGGTGAATCGGTCGATCAGTGACATCTCAGATTGCAGAACACGTTGTATGATCTGCCCTGTCGAATCGACACCATAAACATTAATCATGGTGCTCGTTGCACTGAAATAATCACTTTGCACCTCAAAAAAAGAAGCATTGATGAGAGGATACACATACGTCCTACCTGCTTGGGCTGTAAGCTCGAAGAGTTCATGACCTATCGGTATTCGAACCGTTTGTGTTGAATCCCATCGGAAAACCTCAAGCTCAACGTTTACTGGCGCGTTAAGTGAGTCATTAAGACAGGTTACAATGATCTGTGTAGACTGTGTTGCTCCTGAAACAGGATTATAGATTAGACCTGTGCTATACGGCAATTCTAGTCACTCCTTTCTCTTGCATAAGCGATATCTAGACGAATAATATAAACTATAGTATGTTGTCCTACTATTAATGGAAACGGCGTTCAACTAAAGATCAAAAAAAGCCACGGATCTCACTGAGATCAGCAGCCCTTATGAAGGAGTAAAGGTAAGATGAAATCTATCGTACAGTTATTACATTTTGGCTATCATCAGGCGATGAGTTGTATTTTCCCTGTTGTTATTTTTGGGACACTAGCACTTACGAGCGTCGTTCAAGTTCCTTTTTTTCATCGTTATGATGCCATTCTATTAATACTACTTATCGTGCAATACCTAATGTATCGAAGTGGTCTGGAAACCCTTGATGAAATCAAGGTCATCTGTGTATTTCACTTGATCGGCTTGACACTTGAGATATATAAAGTATGGATGGGCTCATGGTCGTATCCCGAACCTGGATATACTAAATTATTGGGCGTTCCGCTTTACAGTGGATTTATGTATGCAAGTGTAGCTAGCTTTATGTGCCAAGTATGGCGTAGACTTCGAATGGACATGACCGGTTGGCCAGGTGGCATATCCTCCGTATTGCTCGGAGCAGCAATCTATCTTAACTTTTTCACACATCACTTTATTCCCGACTTCCGCTGGTGGCTCACAGCACTTGTATTTGTTGTGTTCTGGAAGACATGGATTATCTACCGTGTACGTTCTACAACCTATCGAATGCCACTCTCACTCGCTTTTATCATTGTTGGCTTCTTCATCTGGACTGCTGAGAACATCGCTACATTCTTTAATGGTTGGAAATATCCTGACCAGCATGAAGCGTGGCAGCTCGTGAGCTTCAGCAAGATCAGTTCCTGGTTCTTGCTTGTTATTATTAGCGTCATCATCGTTGCTCAGCTTAAATATGTGAAAGCCAATCGAACGAGGAACATTCATAGTTAAAATTAGGTATAGGTTATTAGGATAATCGTAGACTGACATAGCAATGTATACACAAAACTCCCCACGCTATAGCAAGATTATGCCGAGTGGGGAGTTTTATTTAACTATACTAAATTGAAAAGGCATTGTTTATCGTAACTTTGGTGCTGGGTATAGTACATCAATACTTTTGGAATTAAGCTACGTGTTGTCGACCTTTGTTCGCTTAATCTTAGATAATGTTTCAGAGGGTCGCTGGTTGATTAACTAAGTCTTTCTGATAGGCCAATACTTGATCCCAGTCTCCGTGAAAAATAGGAATCCGATAATATCCCATTCGCTCATATAATGCGGATGCTTCGGGTTGCAGCGGACCTGTCTGTAGCTTCAAATTGCGATACTCAAATTGTATGGCAAGACGCTCAGCCTCAGCTAATATCGCTTGTGCAACGCCCTTACGTCTATAGTCAGAACGGGTATACATACGCTTCACTTCCACGGAATGTTCATCAAGGGGTCTAATCGCTCCACAACCAACAGGATAACCATCCAAACGAGCTACAATAAATGCTGATCGCGGAACTTCCACGTCTGAGAGTTGGAATCCTGCCGTACCGTCACCTCCGTATAACAATCCGAGCTCCTCGCTCAGCTCTTTCATTAATTGTACTGAATCCTCACTTCTTACATCTTCGGCGGCAGCAAGCACGATTGTCGACGACATGTCTAAACCCCCTTTATCTCATTGGTTTTGATGGTTTAATTTGTGATTAATCTAAATTATCACGAACAACTCTAAGCGTCAATTACTTCATCTATAGAATCTTTTGATAAGCCATTTTTGATCTAAGTTCCCCTAATCATTCAAAAAAAACGTAGCTGACTAGCTAACGAGAACAATAAATCGTTATACAAAAAACCGCCAGTTTGGCGGTTTTACTGCTCTTCCATGATATTAGAGTGCGTTATATTCATATCGATGCTGTCTTTACTTATAGGAGTCTAATACTTGACCCAAAATTTGAATCCCTTTTACAATTTGCTCATCCGAAGGTGTAGAGAAATTAAGCCTGATGGCATTGCACGGTTCGTTCTCGTCCACGAGGAACGCCGTACCAGGAACGACTGCAACACCCTGAGCAGCAGCAGTTTTGGCATATTCGAGCATCGGAACTTGATGCGGAAGATCACACCACAGGAACAGGCCACCTTCTGGTTGAGTAAAGGTAATTCTCTCACCCATATGCTGCTTCAACTGTTCGATCATCAATGCTGATTTTCTGTGATAAATTGTTCGAATGCTATCAATATGACTGTCGTAGTCATACTCTGCCATGAACTTGTACGCCAAGATCTGTGGAAGCATAGCCGTATGTACATCCTCACCTTGCTTAGCCACAACCATCTTCTGAACAACCTCATACGGTGCAAGAACGTAACCCACACGTAGACCCGCAGATAGAATTTTGGAGAAGGAACCTACATATATGACAAGACCTTCATCATCCATCGATTTAATGGTTGGTACATCTTGTCCCTTGAATCGAAGTTCACCATATGGATTATCTTCAAGAATCATAACACCATATTTTTTGGCCAATTCATAGATTGCCTTACGCTTCTCTTCACTTGTTGTAATGCCCGTCGGATTCTGGAAGCTTGGGATCACGTAAATCAGCTTCACGTTTTGCTCCGTTTGCAGAGCATGTTCAAGCTTCTCAATATCCATCCCATCATTTTCCATAGGTACACCAACTAGCTTGGCTCCCGCAGCACGAAAAGTGTTCAATGATCCGATAAAGCTTGGACTCTCACAGATAATAGTGTCACCTTCGTTACAGAATACTTTACAAGCAAGTTCGATTCCCTGCTGAGCGCCAGAGACGATAAACAGTTCATCTGATTCTTTGCCTGTATCGAACCCTTTTTTCAAATGTGTCGTCAGAGCTTCTCGTAGCGGGGCATATCCTTCTGTAATTCCGTATTGAAGAGCCGTTACTGGATCATGTTCCAGTATGGCTTGTGTGAACGTACGAATCGCCTCAATAGGGAACGTTTCTGGTGCAGGGTTACCTGCTGAGAACGGAATAACGTTCTGTCCTGAAGTTGCTTTTAAAATTTCACGAATGATGGATGGCTGCAATGCAGCAATCCTGTTGGAAAATGCGTAATCCATCGTAATAATGCCTCCCTGTTTGTCAGTACATTCTATTGGTGTGGTGTTTATGCTTAACCTCTATTGTCTCGCATTCCTTGCACTTCTTACATTCGTTGATTGTATCACAAGTGAATTCATCCGTTCATCTATAAAAAAAAGAAACACGACTAACCAGCTAATGGTCAATCGTGCTTAGAGTATTATGAATTACTGAAAGAACCGCTGCCTGACTTAACTGTCTGTACCTCATACATATTTACGGTAGTACTGATCAGATATTCCGGCTTTTCTTGTGTTTTCTTCTCACGGTGACCCTTGATATGTACGTCGCTTTTCTCCCAATTTTTCCACGCTTCTTCTGATTCCCAGCGAATGATGACCAGAACTTCTTCTTGCTCTTTGTTCCGCTTGTTGACCATTACACTGAAATCAATAAGACCTGGCATTTCCACAACCGGGGAAGGACCGCTCCATCGTTCTACGACCTGATCGCTGTATCCTTTTTGTATAATCATACTTCGAGTTTGAATTAACATCATTACCTCCTACATCGTTTCATATTAGTGAAATAACAAGGAGTAGCCATATTACCTAGCTCATCTAGCTTGGCTGTCCTCAACATCTATTTTAATTCAATTGAAAATGATTATCAATGATAACAGGTCGGGTGCTCAACTCAAATTTCACGTTATTCATTTCAAGTCCTTAATAAAAGAAACGATACGATTCGCTTCTGTGAATCCAATCTTCGCATGAAACGCTTGGCTTGCATGGTTCGTAAGCTCCGTGTCTGAAGCCATCTGTGTACAGCCTATATACTTCGCCCACTTCTCGCCTGCTTCAACTAATCTTCTTGAGATACCTTGATTCCTGTAGTCCTGCTCAACATAGATGCCTTCAACATAACCAACAGGCGATGAATTAGAACCTTCAACGTAATCGGTTCTTATTGATAAGTGAATAAATCCAACGTAATTCTGTTGAGACTTTGCAAGATATAACATGTCTTTCTCTGATTGTAATAGTTCTTCAAAGTCTGCTCTTAGGTGTTCCCACGAATTCTCAGGCCATAACTTTAAGGCTAGCCGGGTCACTTCATCTACGTTTGCTTCATCCGCCTGAACAATCTCCATCAGCACACCTTCTTTTCTTGAAATTGTTACTCTTCATTAACCAATATACAGAATAACTGCTTCATCATTAAAGACCTCTGTCATCTTCTGGATAAGAAAATCCACCCTACCTATTAGAAATGTCGCGTCTTTCTCCTCCAAACTTTTATTCGCCCATTCTCTTAATAGACTTAATTCTCTAACTAATTCCGGGAAATGCTCCTTCGTCAGATCTATTCCTGGGTCAGCGAAATAAGATACCATCTCTAATTGTAGACTTTGTATTCCAGGTATCCAGCATCTTTTGAAGAAACTTTCTGTTGAAACGGGGACACAAAAGCCTTGATCTGTAGGGGCTATAATTATTGCTGCAATGGTCAAAAAATATCAACGTCCTCACATTGTTATCTGTATTCCTCTATCATTCTCTACTCTGCCTATAAATTCATCTACTTGTTTTCTAGTATTTAAAATAATGACTTGTTTATCTCCCTGCATATGTTCGAGCTTCTTCAGAACGTTCATTCCACTTCTTTTCTTATAATTCCAGACCCATTTCACGAATTCCCAATCCAACTTTTCATTACATCCTTCATTCATATCGGGTCTACTCTTGTTATGGTACATCAAGCGCCGCTTGATAATTCGATAACAGCATAAGAGCCTTGGCATATCCAAAAAGATAATGACATCGGCTCTCTCCATCCTAGTATTCATTGTCCTTGAATAGTTACCGTCCATGATCCATTGATCTTGGTTTGTAAACTCTTCAATCACCTGATCCCACTCATCATTAGGTTTAGGAACCCAGTTTGGATTCCAGAAGAAAGCATCTAAATGAATAACAGGCAGATTAAGAATGTTACCCAACTTTTTGGAAAGCGTTGATTTACCAGATCCACCTGATCCAATCACCAATATTCGATTCATTTTGTTCTCCTTCGCAGCAAATTGATTGTTAAGCGACGGGTTTCTTCAGAAAAATAGAAGCAATGTTACTTATTCCATTCACTCGATAGCATACTATAAGTCACAATGTTCTCATAATGATTGTATAACCACTGAGCTTCTCTTGAAATGCCTTCCTTTACAAAACCAATACGTTCTGGAATAGCTCGACTTCTTAGATTCGTTTCTGCACATTGAATGATGACGCGATTTAACTTGAATTCAGTAAAAAAATAACCCAACAATGCCTTGATCGATGTTGATATAATTCCACGACCTTCGACTGACTCCGATAAAAGATACCCAATGCTTGTTTCTTTGTTCTTCCAATCAATGTAGTGTAGCCCGATCATTCCAACCAACTTATGGTTGTACCATATTCCTGCATCAAATCCGTTTCTCTTTTCAACATTTTGTGCCCACATCGCTATAACAGAATCTAAGTCGGATGGAGACTTTCGTTTATCGACCCACAATAGCCATTTTCGAAGATGTGCTCTATTTTCATCAATTAATGAGTACAATTCATCTCGATCTTTAGGTTGAATTATATTAATTAAGATTGATTCATTAACTTGAAAAGGAAACATGGTCATTGTTCTTCCTCCCGGATCATAGCTTCCCATTGTTCAAATGATAGTTTATCTGTTATAGATTTGAACTTTTCAGGAACAGGCACAAAACACATCAACTCAAGACTATTCCCATCAGGATCGTTAAAGTATACGGAAGCATTCCCTTGATTTGCACGTACAAAAGGTTCAACTGAACTTCTTCGCCCAAAAGGAACGGGTTCAACACCAATCGTTTTGAGCCAAGTTATACTATGTTTCAGTTCCTCATAACTTACTCTGAATGCAATATGTCTGATCGAAGGATGATATGGAAGCCGATGTTCTTCCCCTTCCCACAGACCTAACCAGCTCTTCTCTTTCTCAATCCAGAAAAAGGCCGTATCTTCATCTTCCCAGGCAAGCTCCAGTCCTAGTTTTGAATAAAAATCGATCGATCTATTTTTATCACTTATCGGTAAATGAGCTTCATACAGTCCTAGAATCATTCAATTCAACTCCTTCAACGTCATAACTCTAAATCGCACCCATCAAATGTTTGATTCGACTGAATCCGCGCAACTGCGTCAGTAATTGCATTATTCTGAGACTCACTCAGTTTTCCTTCATCCCCATCCCAATCCTTCAGCCACCAGAAGAAAGAACTGATATTCCGATATTCCATGAATAAAGGAATCCTCTTAATCCATTGATCATCTAGATTATTCTGCTCCAGATAACCTTCTAGAAACGCAGTTAAGAAATGCTTGGAGAATTCGTTCTTGGAACGCCACTCTGAATGATCTGAACCCCACCATACAGCGTGTGTAGCTGCTACACCAATATCCATCGCGTACCAACCGTACAATGAATCATCAAAATCAAATACATTGATTTCTCCATGTTCAATTAGAAAATTATAAGGATGAAAGTCATAATGGATTAGCCCATATGCTTCAGGGTTTGTAGGTAACGACATCAATTCCTGCTCAATTGCTCTAAGTTTATTTACAAGCACAGCGTAGTTGCCTTTATGTAAATGCGGGTTATCAATGTCTAGCGTGCTCCACTTCACTCTCGTATGTTGTGAATCCATAGGCTCGTATAATGAGCTAGTTAACTTGTGCATATGTCCCATTGTCGCACCCCATTGTTTAAATAAGGGTGAGTCCCATGCTTGTGGATCTGAATCAAAAAACTTCCCCGAAACTCCTTCAAACACAGTAGCAATATAACATTTCTCATGATCTCTACATACGGCCGTCAAGCTTCCTTCTACTGTTAATAGAGGTAAAGAAACACGAATACCGTTCATAGCCAAGAAACGAACCCAGTGAACTTCAGCCTGAATGCTCATCTCGTATTCAATGGATTTTTCGGATAATCGTAGATAGTACATCTGATTATTGTTAATGTATTTATAGACTTCGTTCGTTGAATTACTCACAAACTCCAATGAAATAGGGTTAATTCCAAAAGCTATTGCCGCTTGAGATAGTATGTCTTGATTGACCAAATGCATGTCACGCCCTTCTGAATAGGAGTCGCTTTCCAATCCGCTGCATTGCATTTTAGAGAATCATCAATTAACCATCAAATTCAACATGAAGCTCACGAACATAGACCCCTGTTCCCGAGATATACACGTCTATACCTTCCTGCCTACGACTTACATTTACCAACACTTGTCCATCTTTATGCACTTCTGTACCCTGTTCCACGATGAACTCTATGTTAGACGCTTCTTGATCAAGGTATGTCAAATAATAAGCTCCCATCACGCCAGATGCGGTTCCTGTTATCGCATCTTCAATCGTACCTGAATACGGTGAAGAAAAGTGCCTTGCATGCATCATTGCCTCTTGCTTAACTGTTTCTAATCCAAAAGGATGCACAGAAGACCTTGGATTCTCCATCAAGATTTCTGGGAAAATCTCATTATTAGATTGCATTCTGTTAAAGCTCTCTAAGTTTCTAATAGGCACTAGTAACGTCCATGTTCCAGTACTTCCATACACGATGGGCATAGAGGTATCGATTTCTTCTTCCAATAAGCTTAGGCTCTCTGCTAGTTTCTTAACTGACCCTTGAAATGGAAAAAATTGAGGATGATCCTGCTTCATCGTTACCATCAGTTCATTATTAATGTAATCAGTCGTTATAGGTAGGATTCCAACATTCGTTTCAATCGTTAGAGCATTCTGGGATGCTTTAATATGTCCTCGTGTCTTTAAACAATACATCGAAGCCATCGTTGCATGTCCACATAAGTTAATCTCATGTCCTGGTGTAAAATATCTTAGTCTATAATCCGCCTGGCTTGATCTTACAACAAATACCGTTTCGTTGAATCCAACAGAACGTGCAATGGACTGCATTGCCCTTTCAGACAAATGATCCGCTTCCAAAACAACTCCCGCAGGGTTTCCCATATTAGGCTCTGAAGAGAAGGCATCGTAATGTAGAACTTGTATTATAGGCATGTCTATTCCCACTTTCCAAGTTTCTTAGATATAGGTATTACTGATCTGATAGAATCACTACATACATGATAACCCAGATAACACCAATTATGAACAATTTTATATGTGGTCTTATAACGAAGCTTAGAGACGATAATTACAACACTAGCGCTATAATAACAACAAAAAGCTACCATAATAGTAGCTTTACTGCTGCCTGTATGTTGCTCTTTTGTTTGTCTTTTAATGTAACTTATATTTCGGCTCCCTCCCTCTCTCTATTGATTAAGCAGCACTGACCAATCTGGGTCTTGATAGCGCTTGTCAACGACTTCTCTGATCAAAGTAAGCTGGTCGGGTATATGACTTAATCCTTTAATTTCGAATTTGTAGGGTTGCTTCATCCCACTATCTCCCATACTAATCAATCCTTCACGCCAATTGTCAGGCAAAGTATGAATAAGAAACGATACCCCACCGCGATCTACTTCGTACCGATTACCTAAGGCATCAACTGCCTTCCATACATTGTAGTCAAATTCATTTTCTAACTCTGCATAGAAAGAGATGACCATTTCATTCTGGCCTTGTTCCATATCAGACTCCTGAAGTGCTGTCCCGATCAACTCAAAGTGATCATTCAATACTTGATACCCTTTTGGCTCAACCAATTCAGCGGGTTTAAACGTAATCTGGCTTCCATCTAACTCTGCAACGGAATAGGCATCTAAGACAAATCGGTAAGGTTCTTCTTCAGGCAAGTACTTAAATGTGTAACTCCAGTGCATTTTTCCATTACCAATGACCTTGTGATCAGAAGTCATCAAACTATCCATAAAACCCTGTTTTCTCGGATTCACAGCATGAATCTCTTCCTTATCCATCGTCTCAAAATGGAAGCTCAGCATCTGTTTCTCCCATAAATCTCCCGGTGATCTAGCCATGGCTTCATCACTAAGCTCTGTCTCCAGTTCGAGACGAACGCCCTGTACCATCCTTGTCAGTCGCTTCAACGTCACCGTCATCCCGTGAGGTGTTGTATAGCTTCCGGACAACTCTTCGATGGTCGTCTTGCTATTAGCCTCTTTCATATCCATATCAAAACTAAAACTCCAATCGCCTTCAATGGGTGTTTCATTCCGCTGACCTAGTTTCTGAATATTTCCTTCAATGGTAATCCGGTCTGTCTGTAGAGGCTCACGGAAGAAGGCGACTAGGTAATAAAAATCATTCGTATATCCCATGTCGTACATGGTGTCTACCTTATTTCCTTCACTATCCTTAATCGTAATTTCGTTCTCATAGCCAATGACCAATTTGTCACGATTATGTTTCCCTTTGGGATCAAATAGCTGTAGAGCAATCGTCACCCGCGTCGGATCGGCCACAGCTTCATTGATTACGAGCGTATAACCTTTATCTTTTACTTTAATATGAGGATTGTGAACTAACCCTAACTCTTGTGCTCGCAATAGTCCGATATCCGGATTATCTTTAGCGAACAAAGATCGCAGCATTTCAGAAAATATGGGCACAGTGGAAACCGAAATCGCACCGAGGAGAAAAAAGAAGACTATTGCTGCAGCCATCCATCTCCACCGATTAATAGGTAATCTCTTCTTCCTCTTCTGATTAGGTAGAGAAGATAGCGTATTTTCGACAGCATTCTGAACTGGATCAGGAATAGCCACGTCTGCTGCTTTGGACTTCAACAATGACTTAAGTTCGCGATCAAGTGCATCAGGATGATTCATATTTGCCCTCTCCTTCCCCTACTAAAAGTTCAGATAGTTGCTGCCTGGCTCTAAATAAGCGTGATTTAACCGTGCCTTCAGAAACATGGAGTAGTTTTGCTATTTCCTTGATCGATATGTCCTCAATGTAAAATAACATCACGATAGTCTGGAGTTGTTCATCCAGCTGATCTATCACTTCAAACAATTCGATCTGGCCATAATCCCCCGTATACGATGTCTGTCTCGTATCGTATGGCACCGGGCTTACTCGTTGCTTTTTCTTAATAATCCGATTACATTCATTAATCAGAATACGAATGATCCACGTTTTGAAATAGGTAGGCTCCTTCAGTGTATGTACATTAGAATATGCCTTAGTAATCGTCTCCTGCATGGCATCTGCACAATCTTCGTTGTTCTTCACAATGGTTCTGGCTATGGCAAATAAGCTTTGCTGTACAGCTCGTATTACATATACAAAAGCTTCTTGATCTCCTTGCCTTGCAAGTGTTACTTTCTCAGTTAAATCCACACATGGCTCCCCTTTCTCTTAGGTTCATCTATTCATTAGATCACCCAAGACCTCATTAGGTTCACAAGAACCGATATTTATCATTGAATTCATTTGCGGAAAGCAGAATCAGAGATTAGAATAAAAATTGATGTAATCCCAAAATTAGGATCGGAGGAACTGTCATTGGAGAAACCAAATACAGCACTAATTATAGTCGATGTTCAAAAGGCTTTTGATGATCCCAAGTGGGGTGAAAGAAACAATCCATCAGCGGAAGCAAATATTAGTAGAATACTTAGTACATGGAGAGACAAAGGGTGGCACATCATACATATTCAACACACGTCGGACAAGCTTCATTCTCTATTCCATCCTACAAATGAAGGATTCGGTATTAAAGAGGTCGTTAAACCGAGTGAAGGGGAAATCGTTCTAACGAAGAAGGTAAATAGTAGTTTTATCGGCACACCTCTAGAAGAACATTTAAGACAAAATCAGATCACAAATGTTGTAATTACAGGATTGACCACTCCTCATTGCGTATCCACAACGACTCGAATGAGCGGTAACTTAGGATTTAATACAACTCTTATTTCAGATGCAGTAGCCGCATTTGGTTTATATGACCAACACGGCACCTATCATACTGCGGAGACGGTACATGAGATCTCACTTGCAACACTACATGACGAATTCGCCACCATTCTAACGACAGATGAGCTATTAGACAGCTTAGATCAATAGAACGAACGTCATTTGAATTAATGCGTTTCGTTCAAAGTAAGGATTGTACTAATCTTCGTTATAAAACATAAAAGTCGCCTCGAAGGCGACTTTTACGATCACTTAGATCTGTTATGTGGGACAGATCTAATAATAAAATATAATTTTATCGCATGATCCACGGCGTTTATTCAAATCGATATGTCCAGAACACTTCGGTTCCGAAGCGTTTCTGAATTTCTTTATCATTCAGTTCGCTTTTGCCAACAAGCTCAGCCGCTTGGAACTGTGAACGGTGTGCGCGGATCGATGCCATTTTCTTCGCCAGTAACGCCTTTACATCCATGAGGACGTCTGGTTTTCCAATAGCCTGCTCATAGTTTTTGGAGAATGCGATACAATGTACAACCGGACGATTCTGTGCTGGCATTCGGCTAATTGTGCGGATAACAGCAGCACCCGTCGCATCATGATCAGGATGCACACTATGACCTGGATAGAACGTAATGACGAGCGACGGATTCAACTCATCAATGAGCTCCATAAGCCGGGCATCCAACAGATCCGGGTCTTCAAATTCAATCATTTTATCATGAAAACCTAGCATTCTTAAGTCTTGGATACCAATCGCATGGGCGGATTCAATCAATTCCTGCTTACGAATGGCTGGCAACGTTACTCGATTGGCAAATGGCGGTATTCCCATATTTCGTCCCATTTCGCCAAGGGTCAGGCAAGCATATGTGACGTGAGCACCGTCTTCTATGTATTTAGCCAACGTTCCCGAAACTCCAAATGCCTCATCATCTGGATGAGGGAATACAACCAAAATGCGCTGATGTTTGTATTGTTCATTATTCATGCTTGCTCCTCCACTTCCATCAGAACATTTCTCTGCTGAGTTGTAATGCTACAACCAATTTTCCTTGAGTATCATGTCCAGCCAAAATTAAGCGATCCTTGTCCTGCTCATCGACATGTGTAAGTCCTTCAGCATAGATCCATCCCTGAGTTGTCTTTAAGCCAACTCGGTATGGACTCGTCGCGGAGATAGATCCCTGCGTATATCGAATGACCGCATTGGAAATAAATGCCGACGCCGGATGTCTTGTGCTGTCCAAGTGCTGAGCATACGCACCTGTCGTTAATTCAAGGTGTACGTATACATCTTGATCAGCAAGTTCGCTGATTCTATTTTGAATATCTTGAGGCTGTATCGGCTCCATATTGGCCTCCTTATTTAATATAAATGATAGTACAAATCCCATTTTAACATATGTTGCGCGAGAATATACATAAAATGACGTAGAACTCTGATGTGACTCTGTCTGATGCATCAATCTATATGATTCGCTTCAATCAGATAAACCCTATCATTAGCGTCAGTTAACTCGGGCATCTCGCTAGCTAATGCTAGGAGTTCCGCGATAGGCTCACCCTTGATATATAACTCAAGCGCTTCTTTTGCCATATATAAAGCTTCATCTAGTGTATAACCACACGTCACACATCCAGGCAGTTCAGGAAAGGTAACATTGATTCCATCAGCAGCAAAATTGAATATCGCATAGGCTCTATATGTTTTCATTCAGAATAAACCAGCCTCTCTACCTCGACTGCATCATCTGTGCCGTCAACCCACATGTAGTACCGTGTTCGATCTTTATAGATCCTCACCTTAGGTAATAGCAAGTCAGATGGTATTGAATAAAATCTGGGTTCAACCTGTCTCCAATATTCACCATTACTCAAAGCATAAATATTGCCTATTTTGTATCCATCAAAGTACTGCATCTCGGTTTCGTTATAATCACTTACATGATTCCGTAGATAATTTAGATATTTAGGTACAGTTTGACTAATGCTCCGATCGCTTAATTGGTCATATGGTACGATAACATCAATGAATCCTTCGGCTGCTTCTGCCACAGTAGTGGGATGGAAACGGACGACAATCCCTTTATTGTAGTAATAAAATTCTGACACATAGTACGACGGAATTTCATAAATTCGCTTCTCGATAATCTGAATACCTTTATCATATTTCAACTGAAGACTCTGAGATATGATTGACATCAGATTAGCTTTTTTGAACTCCGTATCGACAACATCGCTTAGTGTAATACGCTTCCCTGTTGTAAGATCAAAGTTATACGTCGAAGATATGTAGGTTCCTACGTTATCATCCGTGTAATTTATCCCATCCGTATACACGATAGACAATAACTTTTGGTTATTATACAAGGTTTTGACACTGGTTATAGACCAGGCTACACGATTGTGTTGTTGCAGTGCTCGGTGGTCATCAACGACCTTTACCGTATGTTCCTTTAAAATTTTATTTATGGACTTGGTCACGGCTGGGTTGCCACCGCTAATCTGAACATAAGGCTGGCCTTTGTACATATGTACCGCTGTTTTAATTGTTGTAGAAGCCTTAGCCGCTTCTGTTAGAGCAGGCGGAGTAAATCCATAGATCATACAGATGCATAATAGCAATACACTTATCCTTCTCACTTCACACCTCAACTTCGTTCCATATTCCCTTGAAGAATTCACACTGCCATTTAGAATCATGCGGTTCAATGGGGTGCAGTTACTCGGTTACAAATACCTCTTTACCATCATAAGTAGAATCATTCGCTAGCTTCAACATAAAGTCAGCCAAATTGGCTCGTGACATTTTCAACTTACGAGACTTGTCAGGATGAATGCGCTCCTCATGTACATACTTTCCGGAATATGGATCTACAGTTAGAATGGGAGGCTGTACCAGAACCCAGTTTAGACTGCTTTGCTTGATTACAGCATCCTTCTCTCGATGGTCATGAAGCAAGTTTTTCATCACATTAGGAACAATTAGCTTATACAACAAACCTAACTTACCAGCATCTGATCGCACACCGGCGAAGGAGATATGAATGAACTTGCCTACACCGTTCTTCTCAGATGCTTTGACCATATGATGCATGGCTTGAATGAGTAAGGGTTCGCGTTTAAACATCCCTTTAGAACCTATCGCTGAATAGACCACATCATAATGTTGGGCTTTGGTGACCCTATCAACGTCTTCCATATTCGTGATCTCTCCGGTATGGACATGAAGATTGGGATGAGTCATGTTAAGCTTAGAGGGATTGCGGACAAACACGGTAACCTGATGCCCATTCTTCAGTGCTCCTGCTACGATATCGCGGCCGGTTTTGCCAGTGGCTCCAAAAACAATAATGTTCATAACCTTACTCCTGTCGCTGCAAAATAACTACCTTCTATCCTCTTCAATCTCATCGTGGTCTCGTTATCTTCTTAACTAATATGTTGTTCAATCACTGTCCTATCCTTCAACAATATCAGCGCGCAGATCCGTTGCGATCTCAATCATCTTCGGAACGACTGCTTCATTGGAGATTGCCACATACAGATCTCCCGAGAATAAACGAAATGGAATTTCGTTACCCTCATGTGACCACATGAAAAAATCTCCGTCAATCGACATGATACTGTCAGGTCCTTTTACATGTAAAACGCTGGAGTACGCAAAGTCATCTTTTTCCGCAAAATACTGCTTGCATTCCTCCAGAGTGATCGCTTGTTCCGCGTTACTCTCCTGCATGGTTCTTGTAATACGATATCGTTGATTCATCCATAGACCTCCAATATATAGCTATCTTATCAGGGAGTTACCCCCTATCCTTTTCTCACAACACAACATTTTCTCATTCTCTGAAACTAATGTCAAAAAAAAAAACGACTGTATAAGCCAGAGTTCTGACCCATGCAGCCGTGTTCGCTAAGCGAACTTTTCATTTTATTAGAAATACGTGTATTTAAAATCAATTCGGCTGATCTTCCAGTGATGATCTACATACTCCAACTCCATCATCCGAGTGACCCAGGTGTGGAGCGCAAAGTAAGAGAGATGAGTCATTACAGCTTCGGAATGGTAAATGTTCAGATAGGTGACTGCACTTTGATGTTTGGAATCAAATTGGATTCGAAATGGCAAACCTTTATTCCATAGGATCTTACCTAGCAATTTATCCGTAAAATAAGGTTTAAAATGCTCTTTAGCATATTTCATATCTGTAATCACAGCAGCCTCATTAGCTGCCTTGGACAGGCTATCAACCTGTTTATCAGTCAGATCAGGAATCCGTTTAATTTCCGTGTATATTAACATCGTTTGATCTTCCCACAGCACTTGCGCCACCTTGAAGGTCGAATTCCAACGGATACTCGCTCCGAACACATCACTCAGAAATTTCAACGGAACATAAGTGACCCCGTTATATATCTGTGCTGGCACCTCAAGCGTAAGCTTCTGATCATTGAGACTCACTTCGTTAGAATTTATCTTCATACGGATCGTAGTATCCCGACCAAGAATCGTAACCACCTTCGCTTCTTGTTCCCATCCTACCTGATAACCAAAATGAGTAGAAACCACCTTGATTGGAATTAGCGTTCTGCCACTAATAATCTTGCCATTATCTACGATGATAGGCGATTCTTTCAGCTCAGATGCTGAAACGGCTGCCGAGAGTCCAATGGTATGAATGAATAAGAAGATGATAAATACTGAAACCAATTTGTTCATGATGTCCGCTCTCCCAAGGATGTATTATGTAGGTCTAAAATTATATATAGCGACTGATATAAATACAATTTCTAAATATTGGTACAATCTTCGTTGAAAGTTTATCTACAATGAAAAAAGCCGCAGCACTGAATACTCCAGGGCTACGGCTTAGTTCTTTACATCACATTTAGACGAGCAAGAACGTAGATTAAGTTTTAGTAATATACGTATTATACAAGATACTAAAGGTCAGTGTAGATATAAATGGTGATATGGCTATTACAAAGCTAATTTCATAAAATGCACTATGCACAAGGTAAAATAACATACTTACGATCCCGGCAATTATTACATCGTACACGATGACATTCGAAGTGTGTCTTTTCTTTGGTAATCGTTCTCTGAACCAAACTAGGACTGTGGTGAGCAATACGAATACGATAAACACAGGTATGCTGATATAAGCCAGATAAAATAGGATGCTCGCTCGGTCACTCATATCCACGCCGGCTTGAGGGTCAGTGAACATGACTCCACCATATATGCCAACGGCGATTAACGTGACGATTACATTAGAGATTAGAAAACGTGAAAAAGACTGTATTCCATCACTGGTTCGATTCAAAACAAATATCCACCTTCATTGGGCTCGGAGAGTTTATTTCAGAGCTGCCGGTAATTTCACGCCGAGAATCTTGCCTTCCGTCTGAACGATGAGCATCCCATCCGTTTTTAACGTTGTATGATGCAGATCTCCCCCAGTCGCTACCCGGAAAAGAGGCTTCGCTGACAGCATATCGATGCCTAGCAATGTACCGTTGCGCTGTGACCGATACATACCTTTACCATAGACATCAATCTGGGAAATAGGTGCATCTCCTAACCATTTGATCTCCTGACCATTAGCCAGCTTAATTCCGGTCAGTTCTCCTGTCGTATAGTTCTTATAGATCAGCCGTTCTTGAACGATGCCAATCAATTCTAGGTTCTCCCCATGAGGTCGCTGTAGTGTTCGCAGGGGAGCACTTCCTTTTTTGTAGGCGTTTAGCGAATACTCTGCTATTTTATCCCCTTGTTCAATGTACAGTTTATCTTGGTTCGCTAATATACTGCCCCGACCATTTGCATACGGTGGTTCTCCAGCCATTTTCCACGAATACTCCTGACTGCCTTTCAACACACCCGTCTTTAAATTGTACACATTCACCTTCCAGGTTCGATCAGGGATTGAATCGTATTCTTCCAGCATTGGCGAGTAATAGTCGATTGAATATACAAGGCCACCTTTAACTTGGAGAGCTTCTCCCTGACCGAATTCACTCCATAGCTTCTTGCCTGTTTTCTTGTCATACGCATTGAGCTGAATGGATGAAAGTGCACCTTGTACATTGAAAGTTCGCAGTACAACCCCATCAGACTCCTCTAGATACGCAGTGCCGTTCCCTTCACCCAACGGTTCATTCGCCTTCCAGCGCAGCTTGCCTGACTTCATATCAAATGCAAAAGTTGTACTTCCATTAATCACATAGAATGTATCTGTCTTAGGAATTAAAGCTTCGGTACGCAGCATTGCATCTATACTCGTGGATGTACCAGACTGCCATTTCACCTTACCTGTCTTTGCAGTCAGTGCATAAGGCTTATGATTAGCACTTAATCCATAGAGAGTCCCATCCTTATAAGTGATGAATGGTGTTAGCTTTTTGCCATACGTCCATATCTGTTTTCCCGTTTTGGCATCGAGTGCAACCAACTTCGATCCCACAAATGTAAATACCTTACCTTCTTCGGCAATAGCACTGCCTTCTAAATAAGCTTCGTTCATCTTAAGGTAATTATCTACATTGGCACTCCATGATGCTTTAACCTCAGGTACGGAGTAGCTATTATAAGAATGCCAGTTGCGCACCGAAATATCAGAAGCTTCTGCATGGGCTTGAGTTGGTAGGATGCCCAGTACACCATAAGCAGCAAACATAGCAGCCGTTACACCAGCAATTACTGGCTTAATTACTCGCATTTGCCGAGTTGAATTCATGTGCTGAGTCTGTTTATTGGACATGATAGAGATAACCTCCTAGTCTGAATACTTCCATATATGACCACATAAACATAACGCGATGATCAGTGATAAAGTTGCAAATTTTGTAATTAACAAATAAAACACTAAAAAAAGCCACCGTTAGGTGACTTTTTGAATCCATATGTTATTTAGACGTTTTGCTTTGGATTATCCTTAGCTCTGCGCTTATAAAAAATGCCTTGCAATACGAATTGAACGACAAGAAAAATCATTGAACCAGTAATTGAAAGGGTACTGAAAAATAGAATTGAATCCACTCTACGAAAGAAAATGGAGATCATTATTCCACCAACCACACCAAGCAATAGATAAGCGATTACGAACGTAATTAATCCTTTTACACCTTTAGAATGGAATTTATTAAATATCATTGTATCAATAAATGGAGACAAGATTACGCCTAATATGATAAATACAAAGAATATCGGAACTACTTGGATCGCTAATATTCCACCGAAGGAGTAATAACCTACGTCAGATACTCGATCAGATTCGGGTGTATAGGCTCTCCAGGATCCATACAAACTCAAGATCAGCGTTGAGACGAAAACCGCTATGATCTTCATCCCAATATATCGGTAATCCTTAGCATACATCTATCCCACACCTCCACAATACTGGATCATCCTCTTTTACCTGTATTAATCTCTTATTATTTCTCCATACACAACATGCCAATGTAGATGTTTGGAATCCTGATACTTTCCTATATTCGTGACAATTTTGCTCGCCCCGTATTCGGAGATTAATCTTGCAGAAACCTGTGAAACAACTTCCATCATCTCAATTAACAACATATGCTCTTGCTCTTTCATTAGACTAATTAATGAATCAATATGTTTCTTGGGAATGACAACAATGTGAACTTCATAGAACGGACGAGTGTGATAATACGCTAAGACATTTTCGGTTTCCATTACGGTCGTTACTTTTGTCTTACCGTTCAATACCTCGTCACAATAAAAATCGTTCGTCATCGACTCACGCTCCTAATTCAAGTTTATCAGTTACTACAATACTGTTTGCCAAATATTATTCTAGTGATTATTGGATCTCTCTTCTTACTTACTCAATCTCGCAGTCAACAAACCTATGATCACGTATCCAAAAACTTGGATTGTAAACAGAATAGCAACAAATTCTATTAATATACCTCGTCCCGAGCTTATATCCGTCATGAGATCTCTTAGAATCTGCTTAGGTTGTGATAATAGATCCCAGCTATTCCACCGATTGAATCGCCCGATATATACGCCTAAACTACTCAGCAGAATAATAACACCAACAACCAGCATGCTGCTCAATCTGCTCATCATTCGATTTAACATTCGGTGAACTTGATGTATTGAACATATGGAGAGGAATAGACCTATGATAGCTACTCCAAAAGTTACTGTCAGACTATACCAGAAGTCCATTTGGAACCAAAATCTTGCCTCCCCTTGTGCATCCAAATATCGAAATGAATGTAGAATTTCCGTAAACAGATACGCAGAATTCGGAAGGAAGAAAAGCCAAACAACACTCAGCAGCCCTATCCCTATAAGGCTAGGCTTAGTTATCTTTTTACTGGATATATATCTGATGATTGTCGATAAAATGAAAGGAACCCATGCTAAGAAAACATCCCAGCTCAGGAAGTTGAACATGTTCTTGTCTGATTGGACACGTAAATACTGAGCCAGCCCAAGGCAAGATAAGGTTGCCAGCACCAACACACTAATTAATTTTATATCTTCAATAGGTGTCTTATTAATATTCATAAATACTCCTTAACCAAGGTTGCTTGAAACTTACGTTTCATTCAAATGATTTCTAATGTTCATTTCACTTATTTTCCATCCTTCGTTTGCTTTCGTTACCGTATGGATGCTTGTATGATCCCCTCTTCAACTAATCCGCGTTGGCTCCAGCCACCACGATATCCGTCTTCATCCGCGCCATGTCTTACAAGATGTATCTTCAAGATAATCCAGCCCTTTCTGCATATCATTCGTAAGTCTATTTCACCTTAGAAGATCTAGTTCCGCGCCATTACCTTGGTATAGATATATGTATTCCCCATATTCACTACTCTCGTAAAAATAGTTATCAATCAGGTGTAACACTTGTCTCTTGAGCAACTCCGCTTCTTTCAACAATGAAGCACTTCGCGCTCCTGTACCTTCAGTGCGATCCGGGCCGGGCGATACCGAGGTGTCTGACCAATCTATTCTCTCAAGATCGGACGCTTGTTCAACAAACTTCTCATAGCTATTTTTGTATTTTGTTAATGCATATGTCGTCCGGGTGTTCATAGTGCTGCTTTAATTCAGCCAAAATATGATTCCATTCCGCCTCCCACGCCTCCAAATATGCATTCGCAACATAATTGATCTCGGTAGTCGCAGAAGCCGTTTCAAAATCCTCACCGAAGGCCTGATCGATAGGATTGTCATCTGTCTTCACTTGGAGCGCTTTTACAATTTGAGGAGGAGCGTTTTCTTCCTCGCTGTTTACAATAGCATTTGTCGCAGCGCAACCAGAAGCTACCAAGGTAAACAAAATCACGCCTATGAAACTGACGATCTTGGCATTGCTCATAAGATATTCTCACCTTTCCAATATTATACAACCTCTAATATAACCCAGAGATGAAGGTTTGCGAAGGGAAATAAGTAGTAGATATCATTTTCCGTACTGTGTTTACCCTTTAACTTCTAAAAAAATAAAATGACCGCTCCCGGTAACATACCAGGATACGGTCAAGTCGTTGAATCTATTGTCTTTTCTATAGCTCTTTAATTATGGCGTAATCGATCCGGACCAAATATAAGATTGGCTGATTGTTTGGCCTGTTCAATAACCTTCATCACCTTTTCACTATGCTCAAGCATGTGGGCAGCCTTATTCCAATCCAGCTCATTAATCATCCGATCAAACTCTACGAATTCATCATACATACGATGAGCATGATCTTTTTGATCCACACGGATCGGCTCTTGCTTATTAAGGACATAATTATAGCTGTCGACGATATTCGCAGAACTTGCCATGTGAATATATCCTTTGTTTCCTTGAATGTTTACGGAATTGGGAGCCGTGCTATCTTTAGAACCTATGCAGACACACTTGAAATTACCGTAATCTAGAAACAAAATGCCTGATGTATCAATGTCTCGCTCCATGTTAGGCCAGTACTCTACTCGCTCAGGACTACCGAACAGACCCACAACGAGATGAATGTTATATAAGTTAATATCCATTAATGCCCCACCAGACATCTCTGGATTAAACGCTGGCAAAACCTCGCCTGCTTTGAAAGCAGCATAACGTGATGAGTATTGTGAGTAATTACATTCGACAATTTTGATATCTCCCAATTGAGAGATGTGATCCTTCATGGACAGGTAGTTTTTTAAATATTGATTGGTTATCGCTTCCACCAGAATTAATTGTTTTTGCTCAGCTAACTCCTTAAGTTCCAGGAACTCGGACAGATTGGAGGTAAATGGTTTCTCGCAAATGACATGTTTGCCGTGTGACAATGCTTCTTTGGCATAATCGTAATGAAGGTGATTTGGCAATCCGATATAAACCGTATCGACATCAGGATCCCTTAACATCTCACTATAATTGGAATACACCTGCTCAATGCCATATTGTTGTTGCAGCAAACGTAATTTTTCCTCATGACTTGGTCTAGAGCTTATTGCTTGCAAAGATATCGTAGGAATGTCCTTAATAAAACTCAATAGATCCTGAACAATCATACCTGCTCCAACGATTCCTAGTTTCATCTTAGCTACACCCTTTCATGCCATTCTCTAAGATTTCCATGGCTAATATGGTTTCTTCGTCACGGATTACTTTGTCTCGGCCATTTACGATGGCTTGATATATATCGTCATACACGCGTGCATAATCGCCTTTTTCAGAAATCACTTTTTCTTCATGGTACGTGCCATCATCATCCACATACGTGAGCACGCCGTAGTGCTGAGGCAGATCAATCCCAAAATCATCATGCCCTTTAGGCAGGTAAAATAACTTCAAATGCTCCTCTTGGCGATCCTCTGTTTGCTTCACAAAAACACCCTTCTTACCGTATACCACAAAACTTGGCCTTGGCTTCAGACGGAAAAAGCTTGATTTTACGGATACTTTGAGTGAATTGTAATAAAAGTCCAGATCAAAATAATCATTCATTCTGCCAGCGCCTAATAACTGCCGGACATCATAATGGATTCGGTCGGGTTTACCAAAATAAGAAAGGACTTGGTCAATGGTATGCACACCATGTCCATATAGATAACTGTTGTATTTGGAGAACTGGGAGACTGCGTTAGGTATTTCAGGTCGATAATAATCGTAATGCATTTCAACTTCCAGAAGATCCCCAAGCTTGCCGGATTCAATCACTTTCTTGGTTGTAAGGAAGTCGGAGTCATATCGTCTATTTTGATAACATTGAATGATCAGATTCTTTTCTTTTGCATATTTGAAAATAGACACGGCTTCTTCTTTTGTTAACATAAAAGGCTTCTCAACGAGTACATTTTTGCCATGATCCAGTGCCATTTTGGCATAACTGTAATGTGACTCTGTGTGAGTGCAGATGACAATTAATTGAATGTCTTGGTCGTTCATTAGAGATGAAATATCATCCGTATACTCAACACCTGGTACTCTTTCCCACTCCACTTTCTCCAAGCTGCGTGCATAGATTGTTTTGACGTTCAGCTCATCCCGGTTCAGTGAGAACGGAAGATGATATCGATTGGTGCTTTTTCCATTACCGATATATCCGATGTTTAACATAAAGTTTCCTCCTCAGTGTCTTTTCATTTATTATAGAATAAGACGGTCTTGCGTAAAGGCTTTGACGCGATAACGGTACTTTCGATCATTATGTACAAGCTACACGGGTAGTTTTCTGAACAAAATGTTTATTTTCTATTCTTGATTCACGTTAATTTACAGAAGCTGGAGTGATCCTGTTGAACATCCTAATGCAGTTGTCCGAAATGCAGAACTTTACACCAAATGAAAAGAGCATCGCTTCCTACATATTGAAACACAAAGAGCATGTGCTCCAACTAAGCATTCAAGAGCTTGCCAAAGCAACATATACATCTCACTCGGCCATCCATCGTCTAACGCAAAAGTTAGGTCTTACTGGATTCAAAGAGTTTACTATTACGCTTGCCCGTGAGTTTCAGCAGAGTACACAGCCCATCTCCAACGTGAATCCTAACTATCCATTTAGCTCAGGTGAATCTTCACTCCAGGTGGCACAAGAGATTGCAGAGCTGATGAAGGAAACGATTGAAAAGAACGTTGCATATATGGACGACGAGCTCCTATCACAGACAGCACATCTGCTGAATAATGCCAATCGGATCTTCATCTACGCACAGGGGGATTCACAAATTCGAGCAAAAAGTTTTCAAAATAAATGTTTTAAAATTAATAAGTATGTGGTCATTGCGACTGAGTTATCTGAATGGATATATCACACCATTAATTTAACTTCTCAGGATTGTGCTATTTTCCTAACGTACCATGGGATCTCACCGAATTATGTTCAAGTGGCGCAGCACTTCAACCGTGAGAATATCCCATTCATCACCATTACAGCAAGTAACCAGAGTGAGTTAGCCAAACTCAGTACATATTGCATTCGAGTACCTAATGATGAGGAAAAGCTCGCTAAGATTGGAACGTTCTCGTCACAGATTGCTTTTGAATACGTGTTGAACGTGCTCTACTCTTGCATCTACAAAATTGATTACTTGAAGAATATGCATACAACAACGGAGTCACTTAAGAAGTTCCAAATGAACAATGTAATTAAAGATATTTGATTCCCGAAATTTCGATGATCTGACTCGAATATGTGAGCACATATTGTATTAAATAGAAAAAGAGGCATCCCGTTGATCGAGATAGCCTCTTTTACATATGCTCCATTACATGCCTGCCGCGGATTTGATCCGTTGTCTTTGCGTAACAATTAGTTCATTTAACCGCTCTGTTCCAAAGGCTCCTGCCGAGAATGCATTCGCTTTTGGATAATACACCATACGCATAGATGTACCATCTTGAAGATACACACGCAGGAAGATACCATAGTCATGTTTTGCTTTTTTATATACTTCATCAAAGCCTACATATGATAAAGGTAATAACTCGTTTACAAATTCTGATGTTGCTTCTTCGGTAAAATCACCGATTATACTACCGTCATTTCCACTTTCCAAGCTGATCTTCTCTACCTTTGAAGCGATGTCCATCAGATCGCCCATCGTCCCAGCCTTAGGATTGTCATTAACCTGGTACATTCTACCCTTAGCTACTACACGAAATTCTGCCCGATAACCCTTTAATTCATATACAGATGTGCCGACTGGAAGGAATGCAGCGTCTCCATTTTGCACAACATGATCTGAACAAGCTTGTTCACTCATTGTAAATTTAACTTCACCAACCTTGTCCCCATGAGCTCAGGCTCAATTGGAGTTGCATCGGACCTACTATCATTCAGCGAGTACATAACATCATTAATCATTAGGAAATCTGCCAAATTAATGTTTCCTGTTACACAAGGCGATGAAGTGCTCGAACTGTCTGAAGCGCCTGATGACGACATTTTCCCATCATTCTCAATGCTACAGCTTGTTAACATTATGGATATAAGAAATACAAAAACTAATTTCGCCCCATATTTATACGACCTCATTCTCTCACCTCAATCTATATGACGGAGGTTCCATTGCCAAAGTTACAAGAAATGAGAAAAATGTTATCTAGAAACATGTCATCTATCCGCTTACTTATTCGAGTTCCAGGTAGTGGCTCACTAGATTCTCCATATGTTGTACCATGGTCTGTTTGAGTGAGTCTGGCTTCACTGCCATGATCGAGGTGCCAAACCTCATAAAGTAATTTGTAATAAAGCTCTCTTCCCCAGGGTTATAATATCCTCTAATGAAGGTCTTCTCCCCGCGCTCTATGTTCATTGAAGGATAATTTTCTTTATAAAACAGATCTATGGCCTGCTCTGCGATCTCAACTTCGTACTCGATGCTATTCGCAGACTTATATGCGTCTAATGAACGATGAAGTAAATCATCAATAGAGTAGCGTGTATCACACATCTCTTCTTGGAATGAAGTGATTCGATCACAGCGAAAAACCTTCGTTTGATTGGATTGTATGTCGATGCCACTAGCGTACCATTGCCCAAACTTTGCTGATATTTTGAAAAATTGAACATGGTAGCTCGTTTCCTGCTGACCTTTCACATATTGAATGGTACAAGTGCTCTCATGAAGAATACTCTTCAGAATTCGATCCAAATAGTGACTTACATGGTGATGCTGGCTCACTTCGAATTGCAGGACTTTTTTCATTAAGTGGATCTGCTGTAGTTGCTTCTGAGATAAACAGGCTTCGAACTTCTCATTCAGTTGCTTAACACTTAGATGAAATGGTGTGGATTGATATGAATCAAGCGTGAGCATCGCAAAATAAAGTGCATATACTTCATCCATTGTGAATAGGATCGGTGCTAACAATTGATGCTGCAGTATTCCATATCGCCCATACCTGCCATGCTCGGCATAGATCGGCACACCTAATTGCTCCAAGGAATCAATATCACGTAAGGCTGTGCTCTTGGAAATATGATATTTCTCCATCAGATCGCTCAAATTGAAAAACTCACGATCGTTTAAGAATCTAAGCATGTCATTTAATCGTTCTGATTTTTTCATCGCTATCTCCCTATAAAGGTTTCATGTTTTGACACCTTTAACTAGCATAATGAGTTCAAGGAGATATTTCAAATTGATAAGATCGATATCTACCTGATTATACGGAAATAAGGAGATGTATACGATGAGTGCAACATTAGAGGTAGCCATTTTTCTATCCATGAACGGGAAAGCACAGGAGGCCATTCACTTTTACAAAACACATTTTGGAGCAGAGGAACGGTTCCGGGTAACGTATCAACAGATGGCGGAACGCGATAATTCTATACAACTTACAGATGAAAATAAAAATTATATCTCTCATTCCGTCTTACAGCTTGGCAGCACCAAAATTATGATCGCGGAAGATCCCATGAATATCAATGAGCCATACCACGTTGGAAATAACACTTCATTATGTATTCAAAGTGCAGATAGAGAAGAAATCGAACGTTTCTACCATAGCCTTGTATCGGATCAGCGCGTGCAAATTATTGCACCTTTATCCAGTAATGTATTTAGCAAGGCATATGGCGTTGTGGAAGATCCCTTCGGCATTCAGATTCAACTGATGTATGATGCTCGATTGAAAGCCTTGTAAACCAGTAAGGTTGGCCGATTCCCTTAAGCGAGCGTGAAATTCGAAGTCCCATCACGATCCTAGATGATGCGCCGTTTCTAACGAACTCACTCTAATCTGTTCTAAGGGTCACCGTTAGTTTTGTAGCTAATGTAAGTGCTGTTGCTCGTTGCTCATTCGTTATATTTCAGATTAATGGACATTAATCTATTCGTTTTAAGACAAATTGTAAAATTATTCAATCAGAAATTCATTTATTAACCCTCTATCTTCCATATCTTGTGTTATACTGGTAGACTCGTAGAGTTGGCTAAGTATCCATTGAATAAAAGACACAAGATAACAAAGAAAGGTAGTACTCGTTCGGCCTGAAGAGATCCGAATGGGCTATTAGGTATCGTTGATGAAGAAAAAATTAACTAATCTTATCCTTTGCATTATTGCGGTTACTACAACCAAAGTGTTGTATCACTTGTTCCGAGGTACACTTGAAAATGTAAACTGGATTGAATTTTTAGTTTATATTTTGATCATAGTGGCTGTCTTCGCAGTAATGAGTATATTAGATCTAATAGATCGTAGAAGAAATCTCTAGATTAGACGAACCTCAATTAGACTACAGAAACCATAATAGCTAAAATGCTAGCAGCTGATTCATAGCGAATAAGAGAAAAATCGCCCATGCGGCGATTTTTTTCTTCTTACACAACCTACTATAGACATGCAACTAACTAGTCTTACACTCCTCTATAATCACTGGTTCAACCCTTTCAAACAAAAACGAGGCACCCCTTAAGTACTCTCTAATATAAGCTTGAGCGTAGGGTTGCTCACCAATTAAGTTCACGATTTCAGATTCATTAGGCGCATGATGGCAGTAATTCGAAATTAGATTCATGATGAAGAAGCACTCTACATCTTGTAAATCGCCCTTTTTCAGCGGTCTTACGTGCTCATAACCTTCAATCAATGAAATTCGCTGGGGTACATGAAGTCCTAGTAATGTGCTTGCAACATCATAAAGATAATGCCCATATCCACATCTGCCAAAATCAATCGGCTGAGGCTGATCATTGTGAATGATAATATTCCCGATATGCAAATCACCGTGAATCATACCATATTTATCACTGTTTCGAGGCATTCTAACGAGGGTAGAGACGACCTTCTCCGCCGCATCTTGGTATCTCTTCCACGCCTCACTTGTAAGAAAACGAGGATAGTATGGCTCTAACGTGTCGAACTCCTCTTCAAACCGATCCGCACCCCAGCTCGGGCGGGTAAATTCAGCTGATGGCTTAAATTGAGCGATTGCTTGATGAAGTTTCCCCGTCATTACACCCATCTGATAAGCCATGTTCTCCGTAATGTGCTGATTTAGATGCTCACCTTCTACCCACCGCATGAATGTAACATAAGGATGCTGATAGCCTTCCTCCGTTTGGATCTGTTCAATAAACGATGTATCAGAGCTTATGACCCCTTCAGGGACATGTATATCCTGCGTTTGATTGAGGGCTTGAAGCAGCTCAAGTTCCGAAGCTAATTCTTCTCTACTCCAACGATCAGGATGTATACGAAGTAGAATCTTCTCTTGCGCTGAAGTCACAATCTGATACGTGATCGCATCAGACCATTGGATGAATCGAATCTCCTCCCAGTCCATCCCATACCTCTGTATTGCAGTTAAGGCAACATTTCTTGCTCGAACGAGGACAGAGTTCCTTGATTCTCCTATGTCATAACTGAAAAAACTCTTCAATCTATTCCCCCCACCCAATAGATTAGATAATTTGATTTATGTATTGGATTATACGGATCATACGATTCCAGATATATATAACAGTTCATTCCAAGCTGTTCTTTACCTACAAGCAAAAAAAATGTTATGACTCCCACACAAGCAAGCTTGTATAGGAGCCATAACATGTACAGATCTAACATCTATTGGCTAAACGATGTGCAATTCACTTGTATATGAAAATGAATCTAATGATCCCTAGTGGTTGCCACAGGCAGTGTAACAATGAAAGTCGTTCCTTGATCAGGTACACTTTCAACTCGAACATCACCTTGATGAAGTGTTACAATCTGTTTGGTAATAGCGAGTCCCATACCACTACCTTCATATTTGCGACTATGGGAGCGATCTGCTTTGAAGAACCGTTCAAATACACGCTTTTGGTCTTCAAGGGAAATGCCAATTCCCGCATCGGTTATCCGTACAGTCACTTTATCGCTATCTTGTTGCATATGAACATGAATTACGCCGCCATCTCTAGAGAATTTGATGCCATTACCAATGATATTAGTCCATACTTGATCTAATTGATCATGATCAGCCGTGACTTTGACAGGCTCAAGATCCAGTTCAAAATGAACATTACGAGCTGACCACTGAGGCTGAAGCGCCACGATTACTCTGCGGATTTGTTCATCAAGACCTAGCGTAGTAAGTTTCAGTTGCTGTGACTGTGATTCAAGCATACTCAGCTTAAGCAAGCTATCGCTCATTTTCGACATCCGCTTCGCTTCCGAAATAATAATATCCAGGTACCGCGTACGTTCCTGCTCTGCGAGGCTTACGTTTTTAAGTGCTTGCGCGTAGCCAGAAATCGAAGTGAGCGGGGATTGAACCTCATGTGAAACGTTGGCTACAAAATCCCTACGCATCTGTTCCAGCTGCTGGAGGTCATGCGTCATTTCTTCAAAACTACGTGCCAATGTACCGAGTTCACCACTTTGTTTGATATTCAGCTTGAGATTGAAATCTCCTGCGGCAATTCGTTTTGTTGCTATTGTCAGTTTTTTAATCGGTCTAACTAGAAATACTGAAGCAATCAGGATCAACAAGCTGCCCGTTATTAAGGAAGTGGTCGCAAAGATTAATCCCCACGAAATGACAAAAGAAGCCGAAGGCGGTGCAAGTGTTTCAAAGAACAACGCCTTGGTTCCCATGTCTGTTCTGACTGGCAAACCTATGAGAGCCGTACCAATTCCATTTCGTGTATCTTGCACAGCGCCTCCATTTAACACGGTCTGTAGTTGCTCAGGCGTAATCTTAGCCGATTTATGATTGTCAGACTGTCCATATGATGTAAACTCACCTGTGGCTTCATAAATCCGAATGTAATAGGATTCAAGCTGCTTCATATGACTGATAAACAATTCAGCTTCTGATGACGGAAGCCCCTCATAGATCTGCACAACATCTTGACCAAAGTTTCGCAAATTAATATTTGCATTCTCATTAAGTTGCTCTTGAAAGATCCATATCGATACAAAAAACGAGATGACTGTACCCGCAATGACAGATATGAGGAAGGTAAGCACAACACGAATGTATAAGGATCGAATCATTCGTTGACCTCAAGTCGATATCCTAGCCCACGTACCGTTTCAATACGAAAATCAGATGTCGTTGCGAATCGTTCACGCAAACGTTTAATATGTACATCTATCGTCCGATCATCTCCGACATAATCAATGCCCCAGATCTGATCAATTAACTGCTCTCGTGTATAGACTTGTCCAGGTGTTCCCGCGAGCTTATATAACAATTCGAATTCCTTCAGCGGCAAGGTTAGTGACTCTGTACCTCTAGTGACTTTATATGTCTGCCGGTCTAATATAACATTGCCAAACTGAATCATCTGTGTTGAACCAATCTTATAACGTTTCAGCAATGCTCTCACACGTACAGTAAGCTCCAATGGATCAAATGGTTTGGTCAGGTAATCATCTGTCCCAAGTTCGAACCCCTTCACCTTCTCCCATGTCTCTCCTCTTGCGGTGAGCATTAATAAGGGAAGATCCGGATTGGCTCTTCGAAGCTCCTTGCACAATGTCCAGCCATCCATGATCGGCATCATAATATCAAGCACGACAAGATCCACTTGAGCTGAGCCGTACACCGTGAGGGCTTGTTGACCATCTTCTGCTTCAAGTGTCGTAAATCCATCATTCCGTAAAAATAAACAGACAAGTTCGCGGATATTCGGATCATCGTCCGCAACCAATATTGTAGGCATAGTTCTCTATCTCCTTATGTAGCATCTTATAATTCAATTAAATATCATTATACTATACCTAACATTGTTATCCTCGACAAACCTCGACATCACCGCACATCACCTCTTTCCAGTTCACATGCACATATGTATAGTAAAAAGCCGCCTTCAGGCGGCTCACTCTCTACTTCGTATTCCTTCTTCTTGTTCTTAGTCATTTTGGATCCCTTTACCTCGAATATCCTAATTGCTGCAGTTATTCCATCATCTGCGCTAGCTTTGGAAACACACGCAGTGCATTGTTATAAAATACATCCTCCCAATGAGCCTCAGGAATCAGATGCTTTACAAATTGTATATACGGCTCCAATTGAACCAGCGGCCAATCGGTTCCAAACACCAGCCGATCATATTTCTCAGCAAATACAATGGCACGGCGGAAATGATCTGTATAGGTCTGCTCCTGCAACAGCCGCTCAACCTTCGCCGCATCTCCGACGATCCATCCGGATAGATCAGTGTAGAGATTAGGGTTTTTCTCCAGCAATGCAGCTGTGTCCATCACCCAAGGATCACCCAAATGACACAACATAAAAGTCAGATCACGGTGCTTCAGAAACGTCTCTTCCATCGAGAGCGGGTGTGAATACTTCAAGAGTCCACGATCTGAATACGTCAGTCCCCGTGAATGACAATGGGCATCTGGTACGTTGAAGCCAGCTTGTATATAGGATCATATATTTCGTCGCCAACATTAAAGTGATAATAGCCTGCATATAACTTGATACCCACCACATACTCTGAGCGCAGCGATTGTTCTATTGCATCAAGCTGCCCCTCCAAATGTAAGGTTAATGGATTAATACCAATACAGGTATAGAGATGATTAGGAAGCCCTTCACTCAGGTCAAGCAGCATTGGATTAAGCGCATTGGGATCAGGAAACGCGTCTGGGACAGTCTCAGTAACGCCCATCCCAACCCCAGCAATAACACCAGCTTTACTGAATTCTTCAAGCAAACCTTTTTCACTATAATCAATTGATGCTAAAGTTTCCGCAGTCTCTTTGAAAGCTGCAATATTAGAATAATGAACATGTGCATCTATAATCTTCATGGAATTATCCTTTCTACTTTCATAGGATCAAAACGAATATTGCGTAAGTCCTGATACGCTTCCTCAGGAGCTATCAGATCTGAGATGATATAGAACTGTGGTCTACTGAAATGCTGCTCACCATCTCGCAGCTCAAGTTCTTCCTCTACTACTGACGAAACAATATGATTATTAACTCGTAAGTTCACTCCGTCCATTTCCGGATGTGCCACAAAGGTGAGACGTTCTTTGCGTTCTTGTGAGCCATATTGAATCATTCCGCTCGATACATCGATTCCATATTGCACCCTTCCAGCCTTGTAGGTAATGGGCTCGCCAGCATCATTTTTCACATCTATTCTCGTATCCGTAAGTTCATTGCTTGCCCGGTAGAAGGATTGATTAGCGTAACTGAAAGGTTTCAGCGGCACACCCATATTCTGCTCTATTCGAGTGGTCGTAGCAAGCACAGGTACACCTGGCAGAGTTAAATAGTAATGATGAAGTACGAGGCCTCTTAATTTCGCATTTTTTTGAATCCTGACACTCATTCTAATTCCTGACCAAGCATTGCCTAGGTTATCCTCAAGCGCTATAAAATTTGCTTCACGTTCTTCTCCAAGGACACTTGTCGTTGATAACCCATGTATTTCGCTAGAGATGCCACCAAGCCAAGGATTCCACCATGATTTTGGCCCAGGTTTAGGATAAGAGGACTCTAGCCATTCTACACCATGATGCTTCAGAGAAAATAAGGCTGGTGCAAAGGTATTGCTCGCTTGAAATTGGAGAACACCGTTGCTTACCGTAAGAACGTCACCATACTCTGTCTGATCCAACTGATGATTAATCGGTTGATTCGAACCGGGAAATACCAACCGAGCTCGAGTTATCTCATACGTCTCCATACTCATCTGCAGTGACATTAAATCTGCTTCTTGCCCATACTGCCAGGTCATTGGTGTTACAATGCGATTCAACGCTTGGTCTATAGACACATGCTGTTTCTGCGTTGATGTACTAGCTTTTTCAGTAGAGAGTGTAATCTCACCTTCCAAAAATGCGTTCTTTTGCTCTGAGATCTCGACCTCTAACGTCCCATGTAAAAAGGGATTCCCTTGATTCACCTTCGTCTGAAGTTGAGGAATGGACTCTAGCTCTTCCACAGCTTCATTACTTTGGGCAAAGGAACGGAAATCGCGCCAATTATTCCATGTCCCTAGAGCGATACGAATGGGTTTAGTCTCAATCCGGCCTCCTTGGGGGAAATGAAGCTCGTGCTCAATAGCAAAGGATCTGCCATCCACAATAAGCTGCTTATCTTGCGGCCAAGTGATGCCCCGCGTAGAATCTCCAACATCGGTGAAAATCCAATTTTCGGTCACGTTGTCCAGTTGCCAGTAATCCGCGTTTGAGGCGTCTGGTCCTTGTCTAACATCGACGTATTGATCCTCATAGGGAATAACACTAATCCCTGATCCAAGATGAAATCCTTCTTTCAGAAATATAGGTTCATTACGAGCGGTCTTGGACTTGTTCTCTACGATGTGATGACGGCTTATCGTTCCATTGCTATATAATTGGATGATCTGAACTAGTTTCACCGTACTAGATGCAAGATCATACTCAGCTTCGAGCACCATCCCATGCTCTTGACGGTAGGTTACTCGCGTTGCACGCGTCTTCTTAAATTCAGAGACATATGGTAGACCCAATTGAGGAAAATTCAAATAAAATGTACTTTCTTTCCCCTCATAGATCGATACATTATTGTTTATTTTGTTAAGTTGAACCGAGTATCTCCCATTGGAAATCACCCAGTCATGTTCTGTTTCCCCTCCAAAAGCGGATTGAATTCCAGGGAAGACAAGACTCGTCTCTTGTGAAAGGACTATAGAACGTTCCTCTCCAGATACATGATATACGTCAAAATGATGATGCCAGATTCCATAGCTCAACAATTGAGCAGTGAGGGAAACTGTAAGACGACTCTTCGCCGGAACCTGAATTTGAACATCGGGTTGGCTAAAAGACAGGACATCATCACTCGGTAAACGAAATGCAAATACCGTATCCTCGTCATACTCATTTTCCACCGTGAAATCTAGCTCGAACCCATCACCGATATATAAGGATCGTCCAGGGGCATAAGCTTTAACCTTTACAGGAAATTTCGGTTCAATCCCTAGCTTGAAGGTAGCTGCTTGTCCATTGATGCGCACTTCCGCTTCAACCACAGGGTGTGTCTGAAATACATCCTGTTCTCGTTGGATCGGATGAACCAGAAAACTACCCTCAATGTGTTCTTGTCGCTCTACAGATCGTGCTCCCTGTAAATCAAACTGAATATCGGTATTGCTTACGCCCTTCACTTCAATCGTAAGGGGCTTTCCGCTTTTATTTACAGCCTCATACCTAATATTATATGTTGAACCAAACGGAAGTTTATGTTCATGCAAAATCGTTGCTTGAATTAGATAGTCATTTGTTTCAATAAGTCTTAAGCCCCGTCCAGTGCGTTCATACTCCATTTTCAGACTCACATCTGCCTTACGCCATTCATATGTAAAATAATCAAAACCACGCTCTTGTCTTCCATCTGGCTCCACCAGAATTTCACGTACACTATCCACGTACCAATCGAGTTGTTCAAAATAAGGCTTAGCCGCATCTGTTTGTAACACCGATGGGATCAGGTTCATTAGATGTGTGGTGTCGTCTCTTTTCTCCCAAAAAAATCCGCTCTTCTTATACGTAGGAACTGCTTTGATATTCCCCGGCCACGTATACAGATCAAGCCTTGGATATCCCAGCTTCAACGTCTGCTCAATAGCACGTAACACAAGTCTCTTTCCAATTTTGTATCCATGATAATCTGGTCGTACATTTAATAGTGGAATATACAGCGCACCTTTATCCTCTTTATAATGAGAGAAGCTGCAATACCCAACGACCTCTTCACCAACAAGTGCCAGAAACACATGAAGATGCGTGCTGTGATGATGCTCTTGGAGGATAGTCTGTTCCGTTTGCAGGGAGTTATCTCCACCCCAACTCTCGTGACTAGCATTCCACATATCCGCGATCGAACGGGCATATCGTGGCTCATATTCTACGATGGTTATCGTCAACTCTTCCATTTTGCTCATCAGAATTCCTCCTCGATGATCCACTTGTCTGAAAAATTAGATTTATTTGCTATATCTTCTGTTGTATTCTATCATTTATGGTTTTCGTGTACAATTTGCGAGATTCGCATAATGTCTCGAAGAGTTGTCTTGTATAAAAAAAGAGGCTGGCTCAGGCCACCCTCATGCTAATGACTATTATCTATTCGTCTTATTCATATGAGGTAAACGTGTGGCTTGCACAATATAAGATGCCAAGCTAGGCATCATCTGCACAAGTTTAGGATAATATACGTTAACTTTAGCAAAGGCCAGCTTTTGAATTGCTCTAGTCCGTTTAAGCAGTTGAGTGAATTCCTGATTCGCTGCCAACATATACTCACTTGCCCATGCTTTATCATCCAGCTCACCACGGAGATAACGGTCTGTGTACTGCGCACACAACAATGAAGAACGAAGTGCAATTGACATGCCATCTCCACTTAGTGGTGGAATCATCATCATTGCATCACCGATATGAGGATATTGTGACCACGGCTCTGGTATGTTAGAGAGATTCAGCGGTGCTATGGATACTTGCGTACCCGGAACGGCCTCTCCTTCAGCCAGCCGATCTGCTAATCTTTGATTGGTTAGGGATGCTGCATGTAATATATCAGGCACCGATGTTCCGCTTCCTTGTACCGTTTCCAGTGTCAACAATGCCGCCACATTGGTCTTTCCATTTTCAATTGGAGAGATGCCAACATATCCACCTTCGCAAAAGTACAACTCAACTCGTGGTGGGATCTGCATACCAGTAAAATGAGATTTTATTCCTACATAGACCGTTTCATCTCGTAAATTCTCTGCAGATGGAACAACCCCACGTGGCTTCTTGGTTCCATGTGCACCGATCACAGCTTTGGCGCGGTACTGAACTAGCTCTCCATTTTGCTTAAACTGCACTTCATAAAGGCCAGCTTGCGGCTGTTCAATCTTCGTTACGGTTGATTTGGTTAGTATCGTAGTTCCCGCTTCCAATGCAGCTTGATGCAAAATGCAATCTAGCTCATAACGACTAATTCCATATGCGTTGCCTGGTAAGGGAGCTTCGATCTCGCCTCCGTCAGGCATAATAATCTGCGCACGATCCATCGTTGTTGGCTGAAGCTTCTGTTCTAGATGGATATCCAGGTATTCCAGCATCTCCTTGGTCTCAGGAGACATGAACTCACCACATGTTTTGTGACGGGGAAATTCTTGACTATCCATCAAAATCACTTCATGCCCTTGCTTCGCAAGCTGCAATGCGCAGGTACTACCAGCAATCCCCGCTCCAATGACAATAACGTCAACTTGTTTGGACACGATTACACCTGCCCTTCCTAATTCGAGTTTTTTCCTAGGATAATGTCTTGACCGCATCATTCGGAATAACAACAGAATAACGAAACAGAGGTTTCCAACTGTAACTCATCGTATGATGGTTGAGCTTCTCCTTTAGTTCCTGCCAGTCCTTGCCTGTGAAGCCTTTAGCAACGGATAGCGGTCCATCATGGCGAATGTAGCGATTACGTGAAATTAAGCGCGTTGTAATCCACACGGCCGTATAGGAAACTGGATGGCGATGAATATCATTAATGACAACACCGTATCTGGAGATGCGCAGCATCTGGGAGACGATATCAATCAGTTGTTGGCCGTCAAAGTGATGTACAAATTGAGAGCCTGTTACGATGTCAGCAGAAGCATCAGGCAGATCCATGACATCTGCACGCTGCACACTGACTCTCGGTTCATTTTGAAATAGTCGTCTTGCCTCTACACACGCCTCTTCTGTCATGTCGATGAGTGTAATGTGCAGTTTAACGCCTTTTTTGTCAGACCACCGGAGCAACTTCTCATTCACATCTCCTGAACCGGCTCCAACATCCATAATATGAAGCTGATCAGGACAGCCGATCTCTTTCCATAGCTTCTCAACACCTGATAAGGTGGGACCAGGAGCAGCAAATATTTTGTTCAGTCGCCGCAAGTGTTTGAGTGCTTCCCGTAAATCGTCACCACCCATAGAGAAATCGTCCATAAGTTCATCCTCGCGTGCTCTAATGGACAATGTTCTAAAGAAGGGCATGATCCTTCTCCTCCTTAACGGCTGAAGAGAACGCAGGTACATAGGTGAACTTCATAAGCTCAGCGGTTAGACCTGGTCCAAATGCCATTGCAACCCCCTTGGTAGAAGGTCTCTGCCCAGCAGCCATCTCAGCGCGCATTGCGTTCAGCACAAACAGAATCGTGTTGGAAGACAGATTGCCGACCGTTCTAAGAATCTCCCGACTATACTTCGTTTGTTCATCTTCCAGATTCATCACATTCTGCACAGCATCCACGATGCCTCTTCCTCCGGGGTGAATAGCCCAGAGCTCAGGTAACTCTTCGCTCTGAAGTAACTGTCTAAGCTCTTCCTCTAGATGAACACCTAACAGTTTAGGGATGCGAGGGGACAAATACAGATCGTAACCGTGGTTACCTACTTCCCAAGTCATATCCTCCGTGGAGTCTGGCAGAAGAACCGAATATCCCGTTCCCAGATCAAGATAGTGTGTCTCCTGGGACTGTGGTGCGCCTACGATACAGGCTGATGCCCCGTCACCGAATAAAGATGCCGAGAACAACGACTCTCTCTCTTTCACCGGCTGAAAATGTAGGGTACACAATTCCACACATACGATTAAGACTTGTGATCCAGGTGCGCCTTGCACGATATCCCGAGCCATTTGAATGGCTTTTAAACCAGCTGCACATCCATGAAAAATGAGTGGCATCCGATTGACACGAGGCGATAATCCCAGTTGAGGAATCAGTTGTACTTCCAATCCAGGTGAATACTGTCCTGTACAACTGACCGTGATTAGATGTGTAATTTTATCCGGAGACATATCCGCATCCTGCAAAGCTTTCTGGGCAGCTTCAATGCCTAACGGAAGAGCTTCTTGTTTGTATGTATTCATTCGTTCTTTGGTCGTGGGAATATCCGATTCATCGGTGGAAGGAAGGTAACGACAATGTTCAAGTGTACCGAGGTAGCTGGGTTCAACGGTGTAACGCGTATCTACCCCGCAGGATTTAAATACCCGTTTCGCAAAACGAGCAAGATCTGGACGATCATGAAGAGAAGAAGCAATAAGCTCGGCGATATCAGTCTGTGGTACAGAATGAACGGGCAATGCCGTTCCCATTCCCAGAATAGCTGCACTGGATAAGTTCATGGAATGATTCATGAGGAACCCCTTCTATTGGAAGAAATACATCCTTTTATCAATACCTATTACCCATTCCCAAGCTGCCGTAATCTTGAGCCTATACAAGCTACTTTATTCCTTTTCCTCATATTCCATTCCGTTTCTATAAGTAATCATCTGGAGTTATATGAATTACACCATATATCGACTCTCTTGGAATTGGAACTCTATTCAATTTTTGCTATACTACGGTAAACTGGATTTCTAGATTTTGTTCATGTATGTAGTTACGATTAATGTGAGAGTTGGAGGTAATAATCAATCATGCTTTATAAGAAAATAATGAAAACTACCGCGGCAACCGTGCTTGCCTTCTCGTTACTTGGCACTCTTCCGAATCTATCAACCATTTCGGCTGCACCAGCAATCACCGTCAAACTGGATAATATCGCTCTGAAGTTTGATGCAGCACCCCGTATAGAAAAAGGCGTCACCTACGTTCCGTTCCGGACAGTCGGGGAATCGCTAGGTGTTGGTATCGAGTGGAACAGTAAGACACAGACGGTCAAAGCTGTTGGCAAGGTAAAAGGACAGACAACCGAGGTATTGCTTCAGGTAGGAAGTTCCACGGCAACGGTTAATGGCAAAAAGGTTAAACTCGCTGCTGCACCCGTCCAAAGAGAAGGTCGTGTACTCATCCCGTTAAGCTCATTTAGCAGTCAATTCGGAGTTGGTGTAAAATGGGATCAATCCACACGAACCGTATCTCTTGTTTCGCCGCAGCGCGAGATGCATTTGAGAGCGTTCTATGCGGTGAGAGCTTTCCATGAAATAGATCTTGTGTCTACCATGAACTCCGTTGTGTTTGGCTGGAGTCGGATTGATCGCGAAGGACAATTCACCCTTCAGGGAGATGAGTACAACTTCCCTGCTGCAGCGGGTGACATTACGCCCCAATCCATTGTGGCAGATGCGGCAGATCAGGATATTAAACCCTATCTCATGGTTTATGCTCTAGATGGTAACGGTGAGTTAACGAAAGTATTAAGTGACAGTAGTTTGCGCAAGAAGTCGATTCAAGGGATTAGCACGGCGGTTGCGGAGAATGGATTCGGCGGAGTTGTTCTTGACTTTGAAGGATTGGGCTTCAAATTAGATCCGGTACAGCAGCAGAAGTTGCTGAATAATTATGTTAAAGAATTAAGAGCTTCCCTAGAAGCAGACACCTCCCTATCGTTAGCGGTACCTCCATTAAATAGTTCATACAAGGGTTATGATTACAAAACACTCGCTGCCACAGCCGATGATCTGATCATCATGGCTTATCAGTTCAATCCTGTGGGTACCACTGCCCAGGTACCTGAACCTAACAGCCTTGTGCAGCAAGCGATTGAGTTAGCACTGCAAGCAGGTGTTCCGAAGGAAAAACTGTTGCTAGGTATCAGCTTAAATAGTGAAACCCCATCTTCTGTTGATGATAAGCTCGGACTCGCGAAGCGTTATGATCTGAAAGGGGCAGCCTTCTGGCGTCTAGGTTTGTTCCGTCTCTACAACGATCAGATGGAAGATGCTGTGGGTGCTTCTGTAGTTAAAGAATAAATGTCCTGAGCGACCTTTAGACAGATAGTGATATTGAATATTGGTGGGCATCTCTTGTTTACGAGGGGATGCTCTCTTTTTGTATTATTACCTTCGTGAGTTCGTGGATATCATAGAAGCATCTATCGACCTTAGACGCTCCTACCGATGTCTCTATCAGCTTCGATTTGAAGTTGTGTCGTTGCAGGTCCCATGTATTGCTGTGCGATTGCTAGAATCGATCTATCATTACCGAGTACCTCTAATGCCGTAATTGATAAAAGATTTATCAAATGAGCATCTCCACAAGTAGATACTTCTTCAAAATAGTCAAAAATACGTTCTAACAAACTGATGTTACTTTCTTCGCTTAGCAGTTTTAGAATCTCGGGCATGAAGATATCCTCAATAATTATAGTTTCAAGTACTTCACCGTATGTAGCAATTGATTCTCTATATGCAGTATCTGTTGATGGTAAGAAATCTATAATTCTTCTAAAGAATTCTTCTCATTTCACATTCATAGTTACCAATTCCTTTACTAAAATAGTAGGATGACACTTAAGCTTTACTGGGCGTTGATACGAGAGTAAAAGAACGTTTATCTTCTGGGTCGAATTTTAGGTTAATTCGGCACAGGATGGTGTATTTTTGTTAATATAATTTTATTTTCAGCTTATTGTGATGTACAAAAAAGAAACAACAATACGGCGGATAGCTCGTATTGTGAATTTTATTGATTGTATTGAAAGATAATTATATGATTTTTTTACAATAATCACCTATTCAAAACATCTTTATCAATCACATCTAGATAACTCTCACTAATATCCTCTGGTTCAAACAAACTAGACTCCGAAGATACAAATCGCGAACAAGTTAATCCCCCAATAATCAACAGTCCCTTATCATATTGTATTCTGCCCCTCTTTCAAATAGCTTTATTATGGGTAAGTATAGCTCCTTGAACTGAACAGCAATTGGTACACCCTCCCCTATTAAATAAGCCCATTCTAAATAATGTTTACACACTTCTCTGACAAAAATACCTTCTACATTTTGGAGTGATTCCATACATTTTTCTAATACTTTTTCAGGTAATTGCATATCGATTAATTCCATAGCATTAAATACTATTGTTCTCATCGAATCTTTGTGAAGATAATCATAAAATAATGAGCTCCTTCTCAGGTGCTCAGATAATAACACAATATATGATGGTCTTTTAAACTCAATATGGCTCCAATCAATATTTTGAATAATACCTTTAGCTTCTTCGAATACCTTATTCATCTTTTCCCTCCATACTATCTAAAACTTTCTCTTATCCCCCTCAAAAGTCACCTCGTTGAGGATATGTTAAATCATGGACACCAGAAGGTTCTCCATCTAATGGTTTACTATTCTTAATTGACTCAATTTTACGAAGAGGTATTCCTTCTTGCATTAGCTTATTTTTTGTTAACTCATTATCGGCTAGTTTTCTAAAACTTTTAGTTTCTTAAAACGGTAGCAATTTCATAGAATGACACAGGTATTTAGTATATTACCTTTATGTCCAATATCTTAAGTTCATAGGGAGATTATACGGTTCGAAAGATATTGAGAAAAGATCGCGAAAAACAGATCAATTATGGTGGTATCTGACCATGATCGACCTAACCAGTGCAACGGAATAACCTTATTGAGGTTTTGATACTAAAGGATTGATGCGCATACAACCAAAATAATTAAATATCAGGTTCATTCGGCAGAGGGTGAGATATTTTAATAGCCGAAACTTGCGTTTTATAGTATTGCGGTGGATAAAATGAAACCATACCTGTTGGTTAGCTTGAATTGTGACGTTAACTGTAAAGTTGTCTCAAACCAATCATTATCTAGTAATCCAAAGTAGCATCACTAATATCTTCTGACTCCACCGCACTCATTTCTGCAGTAAGCATAAATATCAATTGGTATTTTTATGCCATACATATCTGCAGCGCTAAAAATTGCCAATCTTGTTCTGGGTTCTTGATTTAAAAAATCATAAAATTGAGAAGTTCTTCTTAAGAACCAAATTTTTGTTCTTAAACTCCTCTAAATTTTACTTAACACTTCCTTAATCCGGATAGAAAGATCAAACTTCTCGGATTCTGTTAATAGTTGACCTATTTCGTTCATATCAAACCGCTCTAATTCGATTTTCAAACTCAAAAATTCATTCTCTGGTTTAATGCTATGTCTAATGAGCAGTTCGGCGAGTGTTGTTTTAACAACAATATTCTCGCTCCACGTACTCCTACATTCACGCTCAAACCTTTCCTCTATTTTCTCAATTATCTCACTTGCATCGTTCGTGTTAACAAAAATTTCTATAAAGTAGTTCTTTACTTCCTTTTCCATTTCATTGTAATACCATCTTGCAAACGGACTATGATCAACAGGAATACTTTCTATCCCATCAAGCACCATATCTCTTCGTTCTAATATGTCTTGGTACTCATCAGAGGTTGTTTCAAGTTGTAACTTTTCTAAATCTAAGCCCTTCAGCAGATTAACTATCCTCTCTTTTGAATTTATAAAAATTTTAGAATGTGTTAAATAAATCCTTCCTTCTGCAATGACAACTACCGCTTTCTCCATTTCGCCTCTTTTTTGTACACCGAAGTATGCCTCAGATGTACAGACGAGTGCTTCAGCATTGCTTATTCCCTGACTCTTGAAATCAAAATATCTTTCATAAAATGCACCGAATAATGCCTCATAATTTCGTTTCATATTTTGGTCCCCTTTAAGGATTCTTTCTTTGGAATTACTAATTCATCGCCGTTATCAATTACTTCAATATCAATATTTGGATAATCTTTATGAAACCTCTCAATAACTCTACTACAGCTTGCACACGTATATAATTTTATTTTTCCACTAGCCTTTGAAGGGTCAGGTAATTAATCCAATCACCTTTCCCTGCCTCCGTCTCTTTCCAGAAGTTCTGCTATCGGCTATTTTGAGGTAAAGGCTTGGTAGGTTTACTGAACGATACATGAGGTGAGCCATCCATGGCGAGCTTTGAACCGGGAAGGCGATTCTTCGCACGATTCAGCGTATCAGAAGCATAATCCGTGATGTTATCCGCTGTTTTATTCAGGTTTGTCTTCGCTTGTTGTTTCCACGCCGTCCAGTTACTATCTAGTGCCGACATGTTTTTACTATTAATCAGCTTATCCGCGGCTTTATTCAACCCATGTTTGGCCAAGCTAGCAAGATTGACGAACATCAGAGCGACAAACTTCTTTGCTGCAACGGCTGCATCTGTAAACGCTACTACATATAGTTAGAGCCAACCTAATGGGTTCGCTGATATGAAGGCCATTATAGGTGATTTTGTGAACTTTTCGTTTTCTTAAAACTGTAGTAATCCCTCAAATTTGTAAAGTATTTAGTATATTCCCTTTAGGTTCAATATCTCTAGTTCTATTATATCTATAGATAAGCGAATTACAGTTTTCAAAGATATTGAGAAATGTTCACGAAAAAAGGACGATTATGGTGATATCTGACCAACCATAATCGTCCTGTCACAGTGTAACAGAATAGCTTTATTGAGATTTTGAAACTAAAGCATTAGATGCCATACAACCCAAATAATTAAATATCGGGTTCATTCGGCACAGGGTGAGATATTCTAGTATTAGCGGTGTATAAACTGAAACCAAACATGTTGGTTAGCTCGCATTCTGACGTTAATGGTAGGAAACTTACTCTGAACTAATAAAAAAATTACTGTAAAGTTGTCTTAAACCAATCATTATCTAGTAAATCCAAAGTAGTATCACTAATATCTTCTGGCTCAACTGCACTCATTTCTAATGGTATAATCCTAGCCCGAGCGGCCCAACCATACACTAACTCACCATTATGATACCTTATCCGTCCTCCCCTGCTGAATAATTTTATAATAGGCACATATAAATCTTGGAATGTAAGTGCAACCGATTCGTTCTCGCCAGATAAATACGCCCATTCTAAGTAACTTTTACAAGCTGATTTGACCAGCGACTCATCTTTTATTTCATTTAATTCATCGCAGTAATCATAAATATCAATTGGTAACTTCATGTCACACATATCTGCAGCACTAAAAATTGCCAATCTTTTTCTAGGTTCTTGATTTATAAAATCATAAAATTGAGAAGATCTTCTTAAGAACTCATATAACAATATCCCGAGCGAAGGTCTATTCGGTTCTTCTTTTCCCAACTAATGCTTTTAATTATCGTTCTTGCTTCATCAAATAACAGACTCAATTAGACATCCTCCTTCTTATGAATAAACTTGTAATTCTACAATAATGTTTCATCAGGCTTGAAATCCGGAAAATCTTTGGGAGGTGGAGGAGCAAGTTCATGTGCCTCCTGATTGGGCGGCCTTCCAGTAATCCCTCTTTAACGTTCCATGATTCAATTTTTCGATACGGTATGCCATCTTGCATCATCTTACTTTCCGCCAATTCATGGTCTGCTAATTGTCTAAACCATATTTTCTCATCTGGTGCTAATTCCCCTTTAAGTGCCTTTTCCCAACCATAACCAATGTGCATATCAGGGTTAAAATAAGCTGTATAATAATACTTTCCCGTAACCGTATCTGGTAAATTAACATGCTTTGTCAGAATTAGATGTTTCTTTAGTTGAATAGCTTCATCCAAATTAAGACCAGTATTTTGGGAGAATATTTTAATCTCATTCATATTTAATCCTGTTTCTCTTAATCTATCATAAGTCTTTTGAGCAATTTTTTCCTGGCTAACAATAGGCTCAAATTCTATAGGTTCACCTCTTGGTTCAATTGGCTTAATAGGTGCAGCTTCACCCATTCCCCCATCCAGTTTCCTCGCTAAATCTCCTTTACCTGCCTCCGTCTCTTTCCAGAAGTTCTGCTGTCGGCTATTTTGAGGCAAAGGCTTGGTAGGTTTACTGAACGATACATGAGGTGAGCCATCCATGGGGAGCTGCGAACCTGGAAGGCGATTCTTCGCACGATTCAGCACATCTGAAGCATAACTAATGATGTTATCCGTTGTTTCCTTAAGCTCTTCAATGCACGGCGACACGGGAGAGACACAGTCGAAAAATCTTACTCAAACTCTCCAAACTGAATCCACTTCGAAATATCTGGAAACGAATGGATTCCTGTATAGTCCAGTTAGAATGAACACCTCCTAAAATTCAACATGAAAATCCGATTTCTTTGAGGTAAAGGAATTATCTCCTTTCGTCGTTTTGATCATTTCTGGCTGGATTAAATCCTTCATTTTTTTCTATCTTCACGTTGTGTTCATGCAGTTATTGTATCTATATGCTTTCGTAATTCAGAATCATATATCGTTAATATCAAATGGCTCGTTTTGTGAACGGCTTAACCAATTTCGAACTGGATAAGATCCTACATTAGTAACATCAATAAAACCTGACCTAACTATAAAATACGCACCCTTCTCGAATAATCTTAATATTGGATCATAAATATCTAAATATTCTTGAACTTCTTTAATTTCATCTGATATTACTGACAATTATAAATATGATTTAATCAGATAATTTGCATACATGTTATTATTCACATATTCAAGCATTTCTCTAGAATAAAACTTCTCTGTATCCATGTTGTTATGAAAACCCAATTCATTGGCAATATCAATGACGAAAGGATTTTGAGGCATAATGTTATGGGATACAGAAAAAATAGCCATCCTTCTCAAATACTCTGCCATTAGTTTCGAATCTTCTCGTGTACCTGCTGTACCAAGAGTTGTCCAATTTACTTTATTCAATCTTTTTATTGCAATTTTACTATACATAATTTTAACCACCCGACTTATTTTGCTAAAGCTGAATTCTATATCATTAATAATTCCTGAAAAGAACCTGGCTGTGCTGGTACTGCAAAATGAGCGCTATTACTGGGATCAGGTTGAGAACGCCTGAAATAGAATCATAAGTGGAATTTTCATATTAATAACTTCTAGTTCTGTTACTCGTGTATTTTTTCAACAGTAACTCAGGTCATTCAGTTTCTGGACATTCACGACAATCATCGTTGCACCTATAGCTGCATCTGCAGCAGCTAGGACATACAGAGAGAGCCCGCCTGATGGGATCGCAGATATGATGGCCACAACGCCAAATTACCACAACACGTTGATTAGATCGTATTGTGGTATTGTTAAGTAGTAGATATGAAATCTTTAATAATGTTTCAGTTATTCTTGACCATTTAATTCAAGTAATTTTTGAATTCGTGATTCTAAGTCATTTTTCTCTTCAGGTAGAAGTTGATTTGTAACACTTTCACTATTAAACTGTACTAATTCTTTTAATATGCTATATGGAATAGGTTTTTGTTCTTCAACTAATTTTTCTCCTAGTAACATATAAATGGTGATTTTCTCACTAAGTGTGTTGTTGCAAGCTCTCTCAAAATGTTCTAATACATACGGAACAAAAAACTCTGATTTTGCATCCTTAATGGTTATAAAATATTGATTTACTCCATTTATGAGTTCCTCATAATACCATCTCGCATCTGGGTATAAATCAACCTGAATATTATTAAGTAGTTTTAGCGCATTATCTCGACGAATAACCAATTCATCAATTTGATTTTTAGTAATTTGTTTCATTTCAAGTTGACCCATGATTTTTTCAAAATTAATTGACTTTAATGCTTTCTCCCTATTTTCTTTTGCTTTAATAAAAATCCGTGAATTTTGTGAGGCTATTTCTACATATAACACATTTATTATTGCCTTCTCCATTTCATCATCCATATTAGGACTATAAAATTCACCAAAAGTTCTAACCAAAGCCTCGTTATTACTTATATTATCTCTCTGTTTACGCTCAAAAAATTCTTCCATAAATGCATCAATGCATTCTTGATATTCCCACATTCAACTTAATTCCCTTCTGTCTCCATTTTAGGAATCTTATTTCCATTATTATGAATCACTTCAATGTCAATATTCGGAAAATCCTTTTTAAACTTATTAATTATACTATTACAACTGGCACAAGTATCTTTCTCAGTAAATAATTTAATTGTTCCTTTTGCATTGTAGTTCCCATTCAGCTTTAAAGCTATATCATTAATGATCTTATACTCAGTATCATCATCTCTTAAATATGGTATTCCGTCATCATCAACTGCCTTTTGTGCTTCATATTTTGGCTTATTAGGTTTAAGAGGTTTAAAAGAAAAGTCCATCAAGTTAGGATTTTTACCGTGATCTGTAACTTGACTGTGAGCGAAAAATTCTGTTTTGCTTATCCCCTCAATATTTACCTCTGCATAACCCATATTAGCTCCAGATTTATTCAAAACCCTGTTTGATAGTGTCGCCTTTAGTTCCGATACTCTTTTAATAATTGCAGCATCTTTAATTGGATCAATTATTCTTGTTGGGAACCAACTTCCACCTTCCCCCGTTTCCCCATCCAGTTTCCTCGCTAAATCTCCTTTACCTGCCTCCGTCTCTTTCCAGAAGTTCTGCTGTCGGCTATTTTGAGGCAAAGGCTTGGTAGGTTTACTGAACGATACATGAGGTGAGCCATCCATGGCGAGCTTTGAACCGGGAAGGCGATTCTTCGCACGATTCAGCGTATCAGAAGCAACATCCGTGATGTTACCCGCTGTTTTATTCAAGTTCGTCTTCGCTTGTTGTTTCCACGCCGTCCAGTTATTATCTAGTGCCGACATGTTCTTGCTATTAATCAGCTTATCCGCGGCTTTATTCAACCCATGTTTGGCCAAGATCGCCAGATTGACGAACATCAGAGCGACACCGAGATCATCCAGCATCTTCTGATCCATTCCAAGAAACGTAGGATTGGAATATGCGTTTCCGTTCTTCAGGTCATTCAGTTTCTGGACATTCAGGGAACTCTTCATTCCCAGAAAACACAACAACAGATCAATCATCTAACGATTGATCTGCTGAATGTTAAATTTCGTATAGTTATCAAAAAAAGAGCGTGTTATTGAATCATTATTCATCATTTTTTAATTTAAATTACTGTTGGTAATAATGATTTGACAGCTTTCATTCGATATTGTAAGACTTTCTTCTTTCAATATCACTATATTATGGTAGTATTGCTCTAAATCATTTTTTACTTTTATTAAATCTAAACTGCCATTCACGTACAAGTATAAAAAATCTACCTTTAGAGTTTCAATGTCAATATCCATTTCTATTTTAATGATATCCTCAAACATACGGTCTACCGGTTCAACACTAACAATTATTTTGTTTCCATAATCCATACCAGCTTTACCTAATCCGTGTTGTGTTTCAAATTCTTCTTTCCTTGCCTTAGCTTCTTTTAATCCATAAACTGCGATTAAGCCCCCGTGCGTATAATCATAACTATCTCCGAACAAAGTAGCTAATCTAGAATAATTAGGAGAACCCATTTTAAAAATATGAATTAATTCACATATAAGCTCGCATAATGTACTTCTGTAAAATGTTTGTTTTAAACTTATAAACTCATCACTGATTGCATAAAAAGAATCAAAAGTCAACGGTTCATCATCTACAATCATACCTGCGAAATAACTTGGCTTGTATAAAAACTCTCTTTTCGATTTATCATTTATATGCATGAAATATTCCTCCTACTAAATCTGCTAGTTCTTTTATTGTTATCCACAAGATCGATTTCCCCGCCTCTTTCAAACAATTTTATAAGAGGCTCATATACATTATAATATTTTCGAGCTCTTAATACGCCCTGATCAACTATGCCGACAACTCCAAGTATTGTATACAAATCGACTTGATTATTTCATTTTGAATGGATGAAACTGTTGGACTTATTTTTTCTATTTCTAAAATAGGTGAATATCCTAAAGCTTCTGCAACATTTACAAATGGACTTTCGAGACTCAAATCCAAATATGAAAAACGTTCAAAATATGCTGATCTTTTTAAAAATTCATTTGCCAGGATTAAATGGGAGTTCTTTTCTGCTTCTTCAAACTTAAAGTTAATTGAATTAATCCTGTTTACAGCATGTTCCAAGCAGTTTTCAATAACGATATTATCCTCATTACCCACATTATCTCCATGTCTTGTTCAATATCCATCTGATCTAATTTTTGATCACTTATATCAAGCGGTTCTAAATTAGTTCGATCTACAATTTCGAAGGATTCACCAGCGACATTCACAAATCCTCCCCTTTTATAGAATGAACCTCCTCTTTCATATAGCTTAATTACTGGCTCAAATAAATCTTGATTTTCGAGAGCTATTTGATTTCCTTCATCAATTAATGCGTTCAACTCTAAATAACTATCTACTATTACTCTATGATAGCTGTTGTTGATTTTATCCAATACTTGAAATTCTTCAAAGTTCTCTTCAGACTTAGTTATTGAATTTGATATAACAATGAATGGATATATACAAGAACCTGGAAATTTATTTGAGAAAATTGATGCTCTTCTTAAATATTCACTACACAGATGAACATGTGATCTTGTTTCTCTATTTCCGATACTATTCCAATCTATAGCAGATATACGTTCAATTGACTGATCTAGCCTTTTCATTTACTTTGTCTCTCCATCTGTTTTAATTTTGTGTGCTTCTTTCTATACATTCTTCTAAAACACAAGTACTCAAATTTAGATTATGGAGATGATAACCCTCCTTCCGTTTTAAAATACTCATATCTCTATAATTGAAATTTTGGATCATTGTTTAAGCTCTAGAATTTTTATTGATGGGATAATATTGCTTTCTTATGTAGAATATTTAATTGACTGTTCTTATCATTTGATATTTTTATTCTGTTTCGGCCAATTATGAGAAAAATACTACTTTTCCATTATTCCATCGACATTATCTAAATATAAATCACTAATGTCTATTGGTTCATTTTTTGAGTACCTTTCCACCCATTCACCAAGTAGTAAAGTACTCCCTCCGGTCTCAAGATACACTCCCTTATCTATCCTTAGCGAGCCGCCTCTTTCTAAGAATCTAATTATAGGTTCATAAATATCTTGATATTTCATTGCTATTGTAATTCCAATGTCTAATAAGTAAGCCAATTCTATATAACGCAAATACATTATCCTTGTGATAGGGTTAGAGGGAATGTCTTCTGTAGGAAATATCTGTTCACTTATTCTCTCAAGGTCAAGTTCAATATTTGTCCCCAAAACCTTAATAGGACTAAAGAAAAAATTTGAACTAGTGAAAGTGCTAGATACTAAAAATGCCGATGCTCTCCTCAAGAATTCCGATACTAGACAATCATTAGACTTTTTATTCTCTACCTCTAAAGACCAATCTATTCGCTGTACTCTTTCTATAGCGGTTATGAAATTATAACTCATCCCATTCTTCACCTACTTTTATGGCATAAAATTTATTCAAACCAGCTGATAACCTGGAATTGTTTCAAACTTCGGTTGTTCTGAGGCTAATTCATGAGACCCAAGGGGATCGGGATTAAGACCATCCTTTCCTATTGCCATTAATTTTTCACTCTTGTTCATGGTCTTTCAATTTATTAAACTATTTTCTTTGATAATTCAAAGTTAAACCATTCAACCGCCTTATGAGAAGCAAACACTACTTCAGAATCAAGTAATAACTTAGATCTATAATAGTATATAAAGAAGCAATGTAGCATAGTGTTTACTCTTTGTGGTTTGATTTCTAACGATCTTGTACAATTTTTTTGCAAACCCGAATTTTGCTTCTTGTTATCCGATTAATTATTGAAGTTATTAAGAAAACGTTAATATTATAATTATATGAAAATCATAATCATGCAATTTATTCAAAAGTCCTAAAATGTTTCCGCAACATAAAATAGTTGCTCCCTTGCACGTTTTTCAACCTGTGCTGCTGTTAAACCTTCCTCACGCATTAATATTGCTTTATCTCCAGCATTTTCATGCTCCCAGAACACCATAATGGATCTTTTCATGATCTTTATAATCAAAACAAATTAAGTTTCCTGCGGGATCAAATGCAAATGGAATTAGTTGCTTAGGTATTGTATTTTTATAGTCATTATAAACTTTTTCTATATCATCATTAATTTGCTTATTATAAGAAAGCAACGTTCCAAAGACTTTTTTATACCTCCTACTTCAAAGACTATTAACAGACTTTACCTCTACGATTCAGACTCCATGATCAAGCTATGCAGACCGTCAAACTGATTACTTCCCTCGGACAGGCTCAAGTAACCTGACACTATATTCTGAAAGAACTGAAAATAGACAATCTACTTTCTCTAGTTTCAATTCCTTTAATTGATTTAGGAATAAAAAAGAAAGCTCTTTCCTACTCATGCTTCAAGTGGGAACGAGCTTTTCAATATTACCTTAGTTCGTCTTTGAAAACCAAGCCTATATTACAGCATGGTTAATTGGTTAACTGAAAACTGCTCTAAAACGATTTGCCAAAACATCGCAAAAACTTGAGGAGAATAATTTTTCCAGAAATCCTTTTCAAAGGAGTTTTCTAGCTTGTCTTGTTAATCCGCTTCATACACTACCAGGTTCCCCATATACATAACGTTCATACCAGCCCTGCAATGGGATGTAACCAAAGCCTTTGATCTCAATACCCATTGTATTAATATTAAAACATCCTCCACTCTCAATTATTTCGAGTAAAGGTTCGTAAATTTTTAAATATTCAGAATATTCTGGATGATTATCAATGTATTTTGCTAACTGAATATAAAAAGAAACTATAAATTCAATATAACCATGTTTCTCCAAAAACTCATTAGTGCTTTTGTTACAGAGCCCATAAATATTTATCTTTAAATCAGTGTCACCAAGCAAATATGCTATATTGCTATAAACAGGTGTTTTCGGTATTTGACATTCAGCTTTATAAAAACTAGCAAGTCTTCTCAAAAATTCGTTAACTAACTTTCCATTATCTTTTGACACATTGGTACCGAATTCATTCCAATTCACTTGGTTAACTCTAGTTACGGCCTGATCGTAGTACATTAATAAACACCTCATCTAATAATCTATTTTAGCTTCAGAATACTTCATATAATCTTCAAATCTTTTATCCTTACCCGTTGGAAATGGCGTACTATATTGTCTAGCCCCTAAGACATTAGCCGCATCATGAGCATTTTTCTCAGGGTCTTCAAGAAAGGTATTTCCGTTCCATGTAGATTTATCTCTCAAAGGTAAAGGATCAAATCTTATACCATGTTCATCTATATAACCATACTTCATAATTTCTTGTTCTTTCAATTCATGATGTGCTAAGTTTTGAAACCAATCTTTTTCCATATTAGTTAATTCTCTTATTTGTGCTTGTTGCCAAGCATAGGCAATATCAGGATCTGCTTGAAAGTAGAAATTACCATATGGCTTACCAGCAATAGATATTTTATCATGTATCGTTAAGAAAACGTGCTTTTTCATTTTAATAATTTGCTCTTCAGTTAATCCAGTATTTTTAGCTACAGTTGAAACATCATCTAAACCAACTTTTCTTATTTCAATATAATATTTCTCTAACAATGCCTGGTATCCATCGCCTGGTTCTGGTTCAGGAATATATTTTCTCATTTCGTCAGAATAAGGAGTAAATTCACCCGTTCCCCCATCCAATTTCCTCGCTAAATCTCCTTTACCTGCCTCTGTCTCTTTCCAGAAGTTCTGCTGTCGGCTATTTTGAGGCAAAGGCTTGGTAGGTTTACTGAAGGATACATGAGGTGAGCCATCCATAGCGAGCTTTGAACCTGGGAGGCGATTCTTCGCACGATTCAGCGTATCGGAAGCATAATCCGTGATGTTACCCGCTGTTTTATTCAAGTTCGTCTTCGCTTGCTGTTTCCACGCCATCCAGTTACTATCTAATGCCGACATGTTCTTGCTATTAATCAGCTTATCCGCGGCTTTATTCAACCCATGTTTGGCCAAGATCGCCAGATTGACGAACATCAGAGCGACACCGAGATCATCCAGCATCTCCTGATCCATTCCAAGAAACTTAGGATTGGTGTACGCGTTTCCGTTCTTCAGGTCATTCAGTTTCTGGACATTCACGACAATCATCGTTGCACCTATAGCTGCATCTGCAGCAGCCAGGACATACAGAGAGAGCCCGCCTGATGGGATCGCAGATATGATGGCCACAACGCCAAAAATAATATTGAATTGGGCAATCATCATCTGGGGATCTACTATCAACACTTGGAACGTATACCTGGATAAGTATACCGTTTTTTGCGTTTTTTTGCTCAAATAATCCGGTTTTTGCGGAATGACATGTTCCAGCTCCATCTGATCGAGCCATGGACGGATAGATTTAAAGGCATCTCCAAGACCGGTGGATTCCATGAACTGCTCTCCCAGACTCTTTTTCCCACTTGAAGATCCTTGCCCAGAAGAGCGCTGTCCACTTAGTACCGGAGGTGCGGGTAGCATCGCTTGGATTTGCGCTTCCGTTTTCCCTGCCCGTTCTCCTGTTGCCCGAATCTCCTTCGATTGTTGCTGCCAATTGTAAATCTTCGTACGGTTCTGATTCATCTCCTTGTATTCCTGTTGCTGCTGCGCCAGTTCCACTTGTTTTTGCTCTTTGCTTTTCTTTTCGGGTTCAGCGGCAGGTTGATTCACATACTTCTTCTGATAAACCGTTTTCTGTTCATCCGGCGTTTTACTGCTCATCCAGTCCTTCGCCTGATTCGCTAGTCCAGGATCACTCTGAGCTGTCTGTGCAACCTGACTGCGAATATCAGCGCGCTGTGCATCGGTTAACTGTACTGCCGTCTTCAAATTCATCGACAGATCTATTTCCTGCTTCATGATTTCGCCATCTGCCAACATATCCAGATACAGCTCTTCCAGTTCTTCATCGGTCAGCATTTCCGCAAAATCAACTTCGATCTTCTGGAAATCCACCTTTTTACTCTGAATGCCCACCCGGTTGCCACTAAGGACGACATATTGATCCACATTCGTCTGCAAAACAATCTGCTGCTCTGCTTGAATTTTGAATGATTCCAGCATACCCTTGTCGCTACCTGAACCCGCCTCAATCTGACTACTCGCCACCACGAGCAGATCTTCCGTCGCGTTCAGACTGATGTTTCCCGCATCCAGATGCAGACTGACGCTTCCTTTCTTGAACAATACGCCATCGTCGCCAAGCTGCATACGCGCTTCGCCTGGCATCTCGAACACTTTGGTTGCTGGCTTATGGAATACAGTCCGGCTTTTCATATCCTCGCTACCACCGCGAACAGAATTAATAGCCATAGACTGTTTCTCTGTCCCACTGGGGAAATATACCTTGATGCGTGCACCTTCATCCGGCAAACAGTGAAAAATGTTGTTACCTTCCCCTGAGTACGGAAACCACCAGTTGCCTTGCTCATCATGTTGGTCGTCGATGTCCAGATGTACTTTCACCATGTTATTCGCCCGTTTCACAACACGCCCTTCCAGCGATCTACCCTGAAGTTGCTCATTCCGTCGGGATTTGCGTCGTAGGCTTCGTCTTTGGACGAACAGGTATTCATATCTAAGTCTGCCTGCGTTATAGCTAATGACGGATTCGGACACCACCCAGATCTGACCTTTGAAAGAGACATCATCGCCTACTTGGCAGAATTGTTCACTTGTCACACGGTAACGGACAAAGTCAGACTCAGTTACCTTCTTCGCATCATCACCTTCCGCATGTGCCTTCAGTTGCTCATACTGTGCTCGATCCTTCATCGCCGTGTACCGAATAGCCTTGATATCTTGCCCCCACGATAAGTCCGGGACTCCGAAGAATATACGAGGGGCATCCATCGTAACATCCGGCAAGATGACGGTACCCACACGGGCTGCGAGTCGCTTCATGAATTGCCAGTCCGTCTCCTCATATTGCACAAGCAGTGCTCCGATTGATGCCTGATCACTGGTTGCCATGTTCTGGGCATCTCCTCCATGGTACTTTCCAGCCAACTGGCGCACAGCATCAGTATACGTTAGACGTTTGTTCTGATAGGAACGGCTCTGGGGTGTCATATCCATCACATAGCTACGTGAGAGTGCATGTACTTCAACAAGAGGGATGCCATCCTCCATCTGGATGTCTACCTTGATAATCCCCCAGCAAACCAGCTTTCCGGTCTTGCATCCGTAATCTTTTGTATTACCAAACTATCCTCAAAGCTGCTATGTATCAAGCATTGCTCTGCTTCCTCTTCGCTCATGCGAGCTATAAATATACATTTAGCATGCGTGTTAAAGGCTCTCTCAATTCGAAAACTACGCAGCTCCTTGATGTTATATGGCCATGTTAACTCATAGCCATCTCCTTGATAAGTTACTTCCATATCTCATCTCCCCCTTTAGAAACTACCTCGCTGAAAATTGAGGGGGAGCTGGATCCATGCCATTGGTAAGTAAGCTGATTTTCCCACCGCATTTGCAATACAAGCAAGACTTGCTCGTTAATGCGGGTACCCCTTGAATAGATACATTGGAACTCCCATTTGTCCACTTTGTCGTTGCTCCAGTCAATGCATCCAATAATGAATTAGACATGGGTAGTGAGACCAAAGCGCTAAGTTGGGCTGTAGCTTGAGCGGTAAATGGGGCTTGTGCTGGTGCAGATGTTGAAGCTGTAGGCATCAAATCTGGCGCACATGGAAATACAGCCTTACCGAATGTTGGTTCTAATGGATCTGGATCAATGATATGTGGAAGGGCAGCGTAATCTCCAATTAGCTTTTCCGCTGTCTTCATGGGATGCAGCTCACTTCTACAGTATCCGAACGAATACAGATTCCCATCAATGTTTTCTCCCATCTTGGTACAAGGCACGCCGTGCATAACTCTTGGCTCCGATGTGGACGTCACGCAGTCGTCCACTGTTAGCATTGGACTCCCATTGATATACACACCATTAGGCTCCAGCTTGTTAAGCACATCCTCATGTGTTCCTAAGGTACAATACATATAAGCACCTGCGGTTACATAGGTATCCTCACTTCTCCAAGGTGAGCTTAGCAACTCACCTAGCGTACCTTTATCTAGTACCGTATCTATAATCCCCATCTAGTTCTCCTCCTGTTATCTGAATCGGTCTCACGATTAACCCGTATATTCCTGCTTTTAATAACTTCTCGGCTACTTCAAGTCCTACGATTGTCAGATATGAACGGTAATACGGGACGCACCATATTGAGCTTTCGCTCAACCCTTGATGTCCAAGAGCTATACCGTTCACTTGTCCAGCTTGAACCTGAACTGCCTCGGGTGCCATCCAGCTCACTTGAGGTAACTCGATCCATTCATAGAACGTCTGGTTCTGCTGCTCCAGATTCATGACAACAATGCGTTTGTGATGAAGATCTGATTCCATTTTGAGCATGATGCGAGATAGCTCTTCCACATACAGTTGTATAGGATAGTGGTTCACGATACATGGGGATGTAAACACTTCACCTTGTTTTACATACACCATTTCTTCATCTGCTGTCTGTTCATACCCCTGAAGCATCCGTTCCGGCCATTGAATAGCCCCTTGCTGCGGGAGACGGCGGTCATATTCGATGATATAGTAATCCATACGCTAGCCTCCTAAGCCTCAACCCATTCTACGGAAGCTCGTTGCTCAGAGGTCAGTTCAACCCGGAACCGATCCTGTGCAAGCATCCGGCTACCTGAGAGATCTGCTCCTGTAAAATTCACCTGCTCTAGTTCTGCGCCCGTAAAATCACCAGCAATCCTAGCGTACCTAAATGTGGCATGGCTTAGATTCGCTCCCTGAAACCGAAGTCCATGAATACCATAGATCAGTCCATGCGTCTCTATGAATGTATCCCGTTCACTCCATGCGCCATCGAAGTTGGCACCTGTGAGGTTACAATCTCGAAAGTCTGTATCAATAAGTAGTGTTTGCCCGTAGTTGGACTGTGTACATTGACAACGTTCAAATCGTGTGCCTAGTAGGCTTGCGCCTTCAAAGCTGCTTCCACTCAAATCCACTTCCTCGAATCTCGCATGATTGAAATCGAGTTCTGCATAATTTCCGTTACAGAGATTAACACCAGCGATATGTTCATAGATATATTCATTCGGTAGCCTGCTTTCCAGCCAACCTTTGCACGCAATAGAGCTTCTCTGTAATCCGTTGAAACGATATACCGATTCCGTTACTTCCTGATCCTGATACTCTCCCACACGAACTTCGAAGTGTACCTCTTTTCTGATTGCTTCAAATGAATCCATTGTACGGATCGTATCCATCGCATGACGAACAGCAAGAACCATATAAATGTGAAAAGGATAGAGCTGACCTGCTTGCCATGCCTCTAATGCGGCCTGATCAATCCGATTCATATACCGTCTGCGACCATCCTCGCATTCCTCAATCCATTGATCCATAAAGCTGTAGATCCAGCTCGCATCATATAAAAATCCACTGACAGGCACTTCACTTTCTTGACGTCTATCACTTGCGTGCAGCATGTAGGCAGGATCGCCTTGAATGAGCCTTGTCCGCATCAACGACACGTGTATAGTACTGCACGACTGAAGCTCTCCGCGCTCTTGCTGGAGCAAGATTTGTTCACACAGCGTCCCAAATAACGGAACGAACCCTTGCACGATCTCTGATCTATTCGCAATATAAAATTCATGAAGCTTATGTACTTGGGCGTTTCGCAGCGGCAATGCCTCTTGTTCCAGAAACTGCTGCCATAGTTCCATCTGATGCATGGGTCCATCCTCCGCATTTTTACTGATTCATTAATATTTCGATCCCTTTGATCACGACCTGTCCTTGATCGATGGTTAAACCGCCATTACCGTCTTTGGTAGACATATCAATCTGATTCGCCTGAAGGGTCACCGTCTCTGCTACTAATTCCACTTGTTTACTTGCCTGTAGCGTGATCTTGTTCTCGCAATTAAGAATAATCGTTCCAGCACTGGTCAGGGTCAGCGTTGCCCCTCCGGTCGAGCCGGTAATCGTGATGCGATCCTCTTCAAAGGTAATCTTCTGACCCGTCGGTGTTAGAAGGAACTTCGTATTGGGATTGGCCATCAGATCTTCTTTCAGATCCTTATCAAAATTCACAACTGGCTGCAGCTGTTGCTGCTGTACAACCGTTGTCGTTCCTCCACCTGCCCCGCTACTCCCTCCACTTCCACCTGTTTGCGATGATGCTCCAGACCCTGATTGTGCCGCACTTGCCGGACTTTCTTCTGCAGGTAGTTTTTGACGAACAGAACTGAGCGCAATGCCCTCAGTTTCTCTAGCATTGGGAAAATAGAGCCTTATACTGTCACCTTTTTCAGGCATGCAATACCAGCCAGTCTGATCATCCGATGCATACATCGTGGAGTATGGAACAGATAGGCTGTCGCCAGGCTCCACTCCTGATCGATATCTAGATGAACCTGGACCTCGTCTCTCACTACACCCATGATATTTCCGGAGATGGACGCACCTACCAAGCGGGAGTTGTAACGCTTGCGGCGATATGCAGATGCTTTATGGCCAAGCACATAATGATGTAAAAGCAATCCCTTTTTCATCTCAGTCCGAATTTCGAACACATATAGTGAATGTCCTTTGAACTGCACTTGATCCCCAAGCTGGAGCACACGATCACGTACCTGAACTTCATAACGGATATAATCCTTCTCGTTAATATCGCTCGTCCCCAACTTGGCTTCTTTCTGATAAGCGAGCATGTCCTTATACATGCGGTAATGTGTCGCTTCCAGCTTGCCGGCATCCCGTTGTTCAGGCAGCCCAAGATAGATGCGAATCCGTTCCTCCGTTGATACAGGAACAAGAACCGTATGATAATGTGACGCAAGCCGCTTCAGGAACTCCCAATCGGTTTCTTGATATTGTAGTGTATACGCACCCAGCTTTTTTTTCTCAATAAATGTATTGAAGACCTGTCCATCCGGATAGAACCCACTAATCTTCTGCATAACGTCAGAATCAAATACTTATATTTTGATAGGAACGTGTTTTGCGCCGAGATCCATTGCATGCGAATGGGACACAGCTCCGCTTCAAGCCAGTACACTTTGTTCTCCACCTTCACATGTAGCTTCAAAATAATTCCGTGAAATAAACGTTGCTTTTGACCCTGCTCGTCCGTATAGAACAATTCAACTGGTGTACTCTCGTCCGCCATTCGTACGTACTGTTCTTCCTTCTCTTCTGGAATCACTCCAGTGAAAGTAAGCTTGCCATGATCATGAACTTTCATGAGTAAAGTTACTTCATGAATTCGGATATCAAATGGCTGAATCTGCAATTGTTCATAACTAACTGTTACTAGAGACATATTCCTCACTCACCACCTATTTTCTCAGATGTATTAATTTCTATTTATCGACTTTAAAAATAAAATGTTTAATGGATTTTGTTAATTTTCATTAAAAAGGATAAAAATAAGACTTTATATACATATGATGTATTCGTATCCGCGCACAAAAATGAAGCAGTATCACTACTGCCCCTTCTTCTTGCCCATTTAAATATTTTCGTCTTTAACCAGCCTACTTAGCACTTTTATCCCAGTCTTTACACCATTAATTCATAGCAGATGAGCATCTGTTATACTATGGATAATCAGTTTAAACTTTAACCTAATATACGATGCCTATAAAGGAGATTTACTTTTGCATGAACAATATCATTGAATACTGCCTGACGAAGAAGGGTGCGGTGAAGGACTTTCCTTTTGGGCCAGACATCCTCGTGATCAAGGTTGCCGGAAAAATGTTTGCACTCATTTTTGAAAGCAGACATACGATAAACCTCAAATGTGATCCGGTTATTGCGGAAAATTTGAGAGAACAAAATGAGAATATACAGCCAGGATATCATATGAACAAAAAACACTGGAACACCGTTCTGATCAATGAATCTATGGATGAATCCGATGTGTTTCCTATGATTGATCATTCTTATGATTTGGTCTTCGGTAAACTTCCCAAAAGCACCCGAGAAGCGATCTTGATGAGGATCTAGTTTTCTCTTCTGCATTCCAGTTAGCTCTCGCATCGTCTACACCTTATAGCAATAAAATCATTATTTACCATGAACTGCGAAGTTCATTTCATGAACTTGTCTATTTTCCCGAACAAAAGTTTAATCCACTGCGTCGGGCCAGGCAGACTGGGTAGAAACAACAAAATTAGAGCAAGCATCGCTGACAGTAGTGTTAAACCTCCTGCGACGATTCTTGCTTTTTCTGTGCACTACTGCGCCACTCGCCATACACAATCGCTGCTGTCAGTAGAAATATTCCCAGGACAGATACGAATTTCATTCGATCTATTCCTCCCTACACTTCTTATCTGTATTAACAGAAGTCCCTAGGTTAGTCTGCACCCTGCTCAGGTATACCTTGAGGGCCTATGGACTTTCCTGTACGTGTCACGAGCGCTTCTACCTTCACCTGAACGTCCATCGTAGAAAAAATCTCTTCCCAGTTCTTCTGCTCTCTATTCCATTGCTTGGGATAATGTCTGCGGAATTCGGTAGCGAATTGAAAATAATCTGTTTTTAACTCTTTCTGTGCCATGGATAAAGCTTTTTCTGCTAGCTCTTTCAAATGTTCTGACCATGCTTTGTCCAATTCATTTAATATGGAAGGATCGGTTAAGTTACCATCGGTCGTGTTAAGCACCACTTCTCCTTTGGACTTCACTTTAACCTGCATACGCCATTCATTATTGATAATTTGAGGGGTTAAAGCGGTATGCATTTCAATTGGCCTTATGGAAAAGGAACCCTCCATATTCTTCACCTGTACCGGCATGATAATATTCTCCAGCTCGTTCGCAAGCAACAGAATGCCCACACTCAATGGTTCGGTAACTGTTTTAACATAATGATCATTTTTATATAAGCTTAACCCTTTGACATATGGATTGGATGCAAATCGATCTTTCCCGGGATCTGGTGGTAACATTAACATTCGTGACAATGTAGCAGAACGGCTTGGTCCTTCAATAGACTGGGCTAGTTCAAGTACCGTCACTCGTGTACCCAGCTTCATATTGGCCATCTCACGCAAAGATTCTGCTGAACTTCTTTCGAGGGGATCAAGCAATGCTAGGATATCCTTAGCAGAATCACTAGTAGAGAAGACGTAGGCATGTTCGCGGAATTGAGGGTATCGAAGCAGAAAATCGATGTATTGGCGCAAACCCTTTTTGCCAGCATGCTCACTAATGACTATGACCTCACAGTGCCCCCAGAACATATTCCGTGGCACTTTCCTTTGCAAGCGATTTAGCGCTTCGGCTACTGTACTTCCTTCCGCTGTTCGAATCATCGTTACCCCGCTCGGACTCCCTTCACTACCTCCGGAGGATCCCCCGCCCGCCTTTCTTGGAATAAATATCTGGGAAGTTAGTTGATATCGTTCTTCTTCATAATCGATGGCTGTTGCGAGCACAATTGCCAAATCGTTAACCTCAATCCGATCCCAACACCCAGATAATACGATGCTGCTAAGCAATATCATGATGATAGATATCACTTTCCTCATTCTCTTCCCTCCGATCCTGCCTTAGCTCCATCTCCGCGACTGCGTGTCCACATCGTTCTGAGCAAGGCTATACCATACAAGATTGCCGGAAAAGCCAGCAACAGCACCAAGGTATATACATTCGCTGAAGAGCTGACAAGATTGGCAGCACTGGCGGTGTCGGATACAATCCAATAGGCAAAAACCATACATAAAAATGCGAGCGGTGCTACAACAGGTTTATAGTCATTCAAACCAAACCACTCTGCGGTAGATGTCGCAAAAATATAGAGAAATACAGAGATCTTGACAAAAATCCCAAAGATCCATATGGCAATAATAATGGACTCAATATGCTGGAGAAAGTCAGCAATGGTGATATAACGTGCAGCAACCATGACCGGATATGCAAAACTATCGGTTAAGTCTCCAATTAGAAATAAGCAGATGAGATTGGTAACCATCATGGAAACCGTTGTAAATAGAAGAGAGAACAGCATTGTTTTTGTTAAACCCTTTTTCCGATTAACGTAAGGTAACATAAACGCCAACACAATATATTCACTGAACCAAGCAGCAGGCGCGACTGCCCCTTTCAAGCTTGGCATGATACCTTTTTCCATCAAAGGCAGCATTTCTTCCGGCTTGAGCTCCTTGGTTAACAGGACAAAGATCAGGCATAGAAGCACAACAACCAATGTGACAAATACTTGAGAAGTACGCCCCACCACTTCGATACCCAATCTAACATTGATCACGCAGACGACCACCATCGTACCCATAATCACGAACAAGGGTGTCTTAGGCAAAGCGTTACTTGCAATAAACTCTCCATATCCACGAATAATTAAGCCTGTTAAGTGGGGCAGGAACCCAAGATACATGAGCCCAAATAACTTGCCTGGCAACCAGCCGACGATGAGCGTTGAAGATTGCATAATCGTTTTACCAGGATATAGTCGTTCAAGCCCAAGTGATATGCCTATAGTCGCTAAGCCAACGAGTGATGCCCAGATGGGAGAAATCCACATGTCATGTCCTGCATAATGCATTGTAATCCCAGGGACGGATAAGATGGATGTAGCGAGAATGGCGGGAAAAATCATAAATGCTAATTGAGTGACAGATATTTTCCCCTTCTCGGTCAACATTGAACATCGCCTCCCCTGTTGCGTAATCATTGCCAGTCTATCGGGTTTTGTTCTCTTGCGTCGGTCGCCACCATACATCCTTAAGCTTTTGGGCTGACGTTGGTGTTGCAGGAGATAGGTAGGGTGTACCAAAGGAGCGTAAACTGCTTAAGTGAATCACGATGAGGATCACCCCTAGCATTACACCGATTAAGCCTAGAGTGCCAGCCATCAGCATAATTGGGAAACGCAATAAACGTGCGGCAATGCTGGCAGCATATCTTGGAATCATAAACGATGCGATGCCTGTAATCGCTACGATGATAATCATTGGAGCCGAGACAATTCCCGCAGTTGTTGCAGCTTGGCCGATAATTAATGCGCCAACAATACTCACAGCCGCACCCACCTGTTTAGGTAGCCGAATGCCAGCCTCTCGTAATGCTTCAAAGGAAATTTCCATAATGAGCGCTTCGACAAGTGCTGGAAAAGGAATCTCCTCCCGTGCTTTTGCAATGCTAAGCAGTAGAACCGTTGGAACCATTTCCTGATGGAATGTTGTTATTGCTACATACGCCGAGGGAAGCAGCAGAGACAATGCATAGAAGATATAGCGTAGCCAGCGAACAAATACACTCATGAACATATTTTGATAGTAATCCTCAGGTGATTGCAGCATGGAAAACAGAGTAACCGGAGCTATTAAACTAAATGGAGTGCCATCGATCAACAATGCGAACTTGCCTTCTAACAGATTGGAAGTGACTACGTCAGGTCTCTCCGTTGCGATCATCTGTGGGAAGGGTGAGAAACGCTGATCGATGATTCCCTCCTCTATGTATTGACTTTCTAGCACATCTTGTATCTTTAACTGCGCCAAACGAGCTTCTACTTCTTGCAGTAATTGCGGTTGTATAATGCCTTCTACATACGCAAGCGTAACCTGCGTGCCTGTAAACTCCCCCATGGTTCGCATCTGTAACTTAAGAGCAGGTGTCTTGATTCTCATCCGAAGCAAGGATAGATTCGTGCTTAATGATTCGGTAAAACCGTCCCGTGAACCTCGTACCGTAGATTCCGCTGCTGGCTCCTCCGGTGTTCGGCTTGGGACTTGGTACAATGGATAAATTGTGCCTGGTACTTCGCCATCAATAAGAATAAGTGCTTGTCCTTCCATGACAGCCTGCGCTGCTTGACTTATTGCAAGAATGGTCTTAGACGATGCCATCGGAACCTGTGATGACTCTGCATTTCTTTTCATTGCCATAAGCGGCTCTAACACTTGACGTTCTAACCGATCTGTATCGATTAGCCCCACACAGTACACACACAACGCAGAAGTATGGCAGGCTGTGCGGAACGAGTGAAATATCACATCGGAACAACCTGCAAATTCGGTGCGCAATGTAGCTTCATCTTCTATTAACTTGCCGGTCAGCAATGTTTGCTCTGATGTGCTCATGATGTGTCCTCCAGGTGCGTGACGTGATTCAAATATTCATAGTTAACGACAGCATGTCCTTCTGAAAACACATTTATACGCCTCAGGTGCTACGGATTGCTCTCTCTTTAGTCGCAAACATAAAAAACCTGAAATACGTATAACGTACTTCAGGTTAGATGAATTCTCTGTCGAATTATCTTTTTCCGATCAATATATTCTACTGAACATCTCGGATTCGATATAACGAGTTACTCCTTGCCACGGGCAACTCGTTCAATACCATCTACAATCGTTGCATACAGTGGCGTTGGCATATCATGACCCATGCCTTCAAGCAACATAAGCTCTGCATCTGAAATGGCTTGTGCCGTATCCTCACCACAGGCTGGGACAAACATCGGGTCGTCTAGACCATGAATAACTAGTGCAGGAACCTTCACTTTTGACAAAAGAGGACGACGATCACCTGATACGGCAATGGCGGCAATTTGACGCCCAATACTGCCTGGATCATACGCTCGCTGAATCTCCTCTTGAATGAGCGAACGATACTCGTCCTCATTAAAAGGATAGCCTGTTCCGGCGATACGTTTGGCAAAAGCAACGCTCTGAGCCAAATATCCAGCCTCATCCTTCATCGGATTCGGTGTAGGCCGAGTCATCAAAGCCATAACTTCGGGGATGTTGGTGGAAGTGCAGGATTACCTGTCGTTGACATGATGGAAGTCAGGGACAGAACTCGATCAGGATATCTGCCAGCTACTAGCTGGGCAATCATGCCACCCATGGAGCGGCCAACGACATGTGCTTTTTTGATCCCGAGGACGTCAATCAGCCCGATTGCATCGTCAGACATATCATCGAGTGTGTAAGGAATTTCGGGGCTTTGTCCCGACATCAGTGTTCTGGCAAGTGCTTCAAAATCCAGCGTAGCGTATTGGTTAAAGTGTGTGGATAAACCCGTATCACGATTATCAAAGCGGATAACTCTGTAACCACGATGCGCCAACATTTCACAAAATGGAGCTGTCCAACGAATCATCTGCGTTCCAAGACCAGCAATCAATAGAATCGTTTCGTCAGTTTCGTTGCCGTAGCTATCAAAGGCGAGATCAATACCATTCACCTTTAAAATACTCATTGCTTTCTTCCCCTTCATTTTAAATATAACGAGTCAATTCAGTGGCGACTCCTCATCTTCTTTAGCGAATGCATTCTCGGCTAAACTTCTGACATGGTCTCTGATATCAGGTGACCAGTCTTCGATACATTGGTACAACAGCTCCTCATTGCCAGCATAGAGTGCTCTCAAAGCTTCTTCGTGGTGTGGGAAATCACCAGCCATTGCCGTCATAAAACGATAAGTGGCTTCTTGCGCAGCGCGAAGTCTGCTCTCTTTTTCCCCAGAGCGACGAGCTTGATCGATCATTTTGCGTAAAGTTACCGAGGCTCCTCCGGGTTGAGATTTTAGCCAATCCCAATGTCGAGGAAGCAACGTAACCTCACCGGATACTACCCCCAGCTTAGGACGTCCAACCCGCCGTGTCGGTTGTTCATTCTCTTCCACATCCGGTACATCTCCAGCTTGATTGTTTAATCGCTGAAGTACCTCAGCTGCACTTCCACGGAAATCAACATCAATCGGCTTTCCAGTTGAGTTGTCAAAGATCAGCAACTGCGCGATCTCGCCATCCTCCAGTGTATCCTTAACGTTTGCAGCAACTTGCTGTAATGTCCCTTCGGCAACGCGCTTATTTCCTAGAAAGGCAGTACAGTTTATTAGGGTCGATACAGTTTGCATGTTATCCCTCCTACTATTCAGTTCTTGATATAATTATACCCGGGTAAAAATAAAAGTCAATATTACCCGGGTATAATTATGGGATTCAACCTATACATCAGAAAATGTAAATCTGAGTATGTTCTCGTAAATTTTAAACATCGTATCAAAGTCTCGCCTCCGCCTTAAAGGGTCGGATACAACAAAAAAAAACCACGCTAGTCGTGGTTTTTTAAAAGTCGGTTAATAGGATACAATCAACTTTTGGAAACAGCATTAACGTTTAAAAAGTAGGTGGCGTCACTACGGCAATGACTACGGTTTCTCCTTTCGATACATTCTTATAGCTATGGGTGTTCTAGCATCAAAGTAGATGCTATCTCCCTCTTCCAGCGTATATCTGTCATTTCCAAGCACAAACTCTAAGCCACCCGACTGCACATATAGAAATTCCTCGCCCTCACTGTGCCCTACACCAATATCTCCTGATGTCGCACCTTCTTCAAGAACACCCATTAATGGTCCCATCTTGTTTTTACTTCCCTCACTAAGAGAAAACCACGTAATACGAGAGCCTTCAGAATGAACCAGCGGTTTACGTTCATTTCTTCTCACAACAACGCTGTGCTCTTTCTCTCCGAATAGATCGGTAAAATTAACGTTCAACGCATTTGCGATCCGTTTGAGCACACTGATGGATGGATTTGCTTTGTCACGTTCTATTTCGCTAAGAAACGATAATGAAATGGAGCCTGTTTGTGCCACTTCTTTAAGCGTTAATTTCTTTTGCTTACGTGTATTTCGGATAACCTCACCAATCGAATTCATGCTGCATTCTCCTACATATTCATTTTTTTCGCTGTCAGCGAAATTTATATCCTGATATTAATCAAAATATCAAGCAATAGCAAGCATTCTCACATAGGTTCAATTACGGTGTAAAAACGTTGATTTAACAGCATTATTGAACTAAGATTTTAGTAAGGCTAATGTGCAAATACGTTCCCGGGACATTTACACATAATTCTTTTATATACAGGATTTCATTTTCAGCGAAATTTTAACGAAAGCGATGTGGCATATGACAAAGCTACCTAAGATTTACACCGTAGGTGACACTACCGTAACCAGAGTTACTGAAATGGTAATCCGTGGTGTTCCACCTGAAGTTTATTTCCCAGGTACATGGGATCCTACTTTTTTGCAAACGAAACTGCATTCTCTTCCTGAAGGCTTGATTGATGAAAATTCACAACTGATTGTGAGTATCGGCACCTGGGTCGTGAAGACGCCCCATCATACGATTCTTATTGATACTGCTACAGGTAACGATAAAAACCTGCCACTCAATCCGGATCTTGCTAATCTGCAGTTGCCTTATCTTGAACGACTTCAAGAGGCAGGCGTTACTCCAGAAGATGTCGATTACGTGTTATTAACTCACTTGCATGTGGATCACGTCGGATGGAATACCAAGCTTGTTGATGGCAAATGGGTACCGACATTCCCGAATGCCAAATACGTATTTCCGTTTAAAGAACAAGAATATTACTCCAGTGAGGCAAGCCATAACAAAGAAAATGAAGCCAATTTCAATGTCTATGAAGAAAGCGTACTTCCTGTCATAGAGGCTGGTTTAACCGAAACGATCGGCCCAGAAGGCGGAAAGTTTTTAGATCTATTTACATTTATCCCGACGCCGGGTCACAGTATTGGACAGATGTCCATTCGTCTTTCATCAGGTGGGGAGGAAGCTCTGTTCGGCGCCGATATCATGCATCATCCATTCCAGGTATTAAGACCCGAGTGGAATTCGATGTATTGTGAATTTGGTGATCAGGCTCTCATCTCGCGTCGCTGGGCGTTAGAATACATTGCGGATCGTCCCATTATTTATTTCAGTACCCATTTCCCAGAGAGCTCTGCTGGTTATGTCACCCGAAGCGAAGATGGATTTAACTGGCGGTTTATATAATATCATCTAATTCATCAAAGAGAGGCGAGACCATATCATGTCTAACAACACATTTAATACATCGATCTCCATCGTATCTGAGAATTTTAAAATAGCTAGTGATACGCCGGGGATTGAATTATCCGTCCTTAATAAACGTCCTGCATCTATGAATGAGTTCACGAATGAGAAAACAATCGTCATGGTTCATGGTGCAACTTATCCGGTAGGCAGTCTGTATGATGTGGAGCTCGACGGCTTTTCCTTCCTAGATTACCTCGCTAGTCACGGCTATGATGTCTATGCAGTTGATGTACGTGGCTATGGCGGATCCACAAGACCACCAGAAATGGAACAGCCTGCGGATCAGAACCCTCCACTTGTCCGCACAGAAACTGGCGTTCGTGATTTCGGATCGGCTGTAGACTTTGTCCTTAAACACCGTAATCTATCCAAGGTTAATATCCTTGGGATGTCTTGGGGAGGTACGGTAGCTGGGGCATACACAAGTCTTAACAACAATAAGGTAAACAAATTAACTCTAATCGCTCCGCAATGGCTCAGCACGAAGCCGATCCCGATTGATACTGGCGGTTCGCTCGGCTCTTATCGTCTTGTGCCCGCAGGATCTACGAAGGAACGCTGGTTAAGTGCTGCTCCTGAAGGGAAACGTGACGATCTGCTTCCTAAGGGTTGGTTTGAGAAATGGGTCGAAGCAACTCTCGCGACTGATCCTAATACTCAGTCCATCCATCCTGATCATATTCGCGCTACCAACGGACCGATCCTCGACATTCGTGAGTATTGGACGGTTGGCAAAGCGTTCTATGAACCGAAAGACATCACTGTACCTGTACTCCTCGTTCATGCGGAATGGGATATTGATGTGCCGTTAGATTTGGCACAAAACTTCTTTACTTCCTTAACCGGAGCTACTTATCGGCGTTGGGTGGAAATTGGAGAAGGTACCCATATGGTACTGCTTGAGAAAAATAGAGTTCAGGCGTTCCAGGCCGTTCAATCATTTCTAGATGAGAATTTCACACCGGCGGGTCAATAACAACGCAAGTAGCGGATATGAAATCGATCTGACACCCGCAGCTTATGGCTGCGGGTTCTTAATTACACAGTACTTAAACATGGATAAAAAATACGATGTATCTGTAGAGGAGGAACTTCATCATGAGTCACACAGTCATTACATCAGCACATGCGCCGGAAGCCGTCGGTCCTTATTCACAAGCAATAAGACATAACAATGTGTTGTACACTTCCGGCATGCTCCCGATTGATGCAGAAGGTCAATTGCAGGAAGGCATTATTGCACAAACCGAGCAGATCTTCACGAATCTAATACATGTGTTGTCTGAAGCTGGATTCACGCTGGAAGACGTTGTGAAAACCTCTGTTTTCATGACGAACTTAGAGCACTTTGGGCAAATGAATGACATTTATGGTCGCTTTTTCGATAACCACCATCCCGCAAGAACTACTGTTCAGGTGGCTAAGCTCCCTCGTAATGCTGAAATCGAGATTGAGCTGGTTGCGATTAAGGGTCAGCCTATCCAATAAGCTGATTGAGTTAGCTAAATTTTGAAAGAAGGCGCAGCGGCTTGCGAACTTATCTGCTTCTTATATTCTGTGCGACGCTTTACGGGAGCAACTTCGTATTCGGTTCACTCTTGCTGCAGGAGTTTCCTGCAATGCATCTTTCCGCATACCGACTTGTCATCTCCTCCATGTTCCTGATGGGCTATCTGATTTTGTCCAAACGTATGATACGGTTGACTGCAAGGGACATCATTTACCTCATTCCCATTGCCTTCATTGGAATGCTGCTTCATCAGGTATCCTTTTTTACAGGATTACAGACGATCGATGCAACGACAGCTTCACTCATATTATCGCTCTCTCCTATCTTTACTGCTATACTAGCGAGAGTTTTCTTAAGAGAATCATTCACTTTACGCATGGCGGTCGGATCGTTGGTTGCACTTACTGGTGTATTTTTTGTAGTTAGCCAAGGTAAAGGATTACATCTATCCCTAACAACGGGTATGGGAATCATGTTTATTTGCATGCTCGCCTTCTCCGGTTCTACGATTCTAATGAGAAAACTCACGCAAAAAATGGATGCTCTCCAAGCGACTGCCTATTCAACATTGCTCGGCTGCCTGCTTGTATGTCCGGTGGCTCTATGGCAAGAGCCGAATGAGCAGAGCTCTCATTCCTTGGGATGGTGGATTCTCTTGATCGGTTCTGCTCTGCTCATTCAAGGTTTATGTGCAATCATTTGGAATAATCAAATTCGCAAAGTTGGCGCTGCCAAAGCATCCGTATTTCTGAATCTGCAACCCTTTGTCGCTATGGTGCTTGGATATCTCATTCTAGGTAATCCAGTCACTTTTACACAGGTCGGTGGTTCCATCCTTATTGTAGGTGGCGTAATTCTTTCTACTCTGCAGAACATGTCTAAATACACTTCATATAACAAAATATTAACACCGAGTACAGAGAAAAATAATTCGATTTGACGATTTGTGCCCAGCCAGAACATAGGACATGCATACAGACACCTAATCACAAGCAAAACAAAAAGCAACCAACTCATTGAGTCGGTTGCTTTCTTCATTTTATTTAAAATTATAATCTTCTGTTTTTCTTAATTACATCCTGTCATTGTGCTGATCATTATGATAAGCAGTTTCATTAAAATTATGTTCAAACTTCTTTTTCATGTTATTAGCGATTATATGGGTTCGACGGGTATGAACAATGGCTCTAACGATAAAAAACAGAGCTAGCAATACAATAATTGAATAAAGGATATACATAGACAAACTCCTCTCCAGAAGGTAGATGTCACTTCTTTTACCACTCAACCTGATCAAAACGCATGTCTTTATAGTAGAATTCTCGATCATGCTCCGTAATCTCACGAAGGACTCTGCATGGATTCCCTACAGCAATTACGTTTGCAGGGACATCCTTCGTTACAACACTGCCCGCACCAATGACACTTCCTTTGCCAATGGTGACTCCTGGTAGAATAATTGCTCCGCTTCCAATCCAAGCCCCATCTTCAATCACAACGGGTAATGCAAACATCCCACCTTCTTTGCGCTTCTCAGGGTGTACAGGATGACTCGTCACCGCAATCGTTACATTAGGGCCAAACATCACATCGTCCCCAATCGTAACTTTATAATCATCAACCACGGTTAAATTGAAATTGATATATACATTATTTCCTACGGTCGTATTTGACCCGTATGACATACGAAGTGGTGGCTCCATCCACACATTTTCGCCTATGCTACCAAAAAGTTGTTTCATTAAGTTCTTGCGCATTTCAACATCATCTGGGTGCAAATTATTGATTTCATAGCATAGTGCTTTACCTCGCTGGCGTGCTTTGGCTAACTTTGCAGCTTCTTTTGGGTAATTGGAATCGTGATCTGTAAACAATTGTTTGCTTGCCATACGTTCTTGAATATTCATACCATCTTCTCCTTTATGAAAAGCTAATATTTATAAGAGTAAATTACATAATCCTTAGTGAATTTAAGGTTATGTAAAGTTTCTAGTTAAATTGTTAAGCCATTTAAATTGACGATATCGAGTCAGAGCAATAGGAAGTTTAATCAACTCATCTAGACTAATGACGACATATAAGAAAATGGGAGATACTTGCCACACAAACGCACATAGATAACTAAGGGGTAGAATAACAAGCCACATCACAACTGTGTCACACCATAATCCAAACTTGGAATCTCCACCAGCCGGGAATATCCCCGCTATGGTTGTCGAGTTAAACGATTTGGCAATACAGTAATACGCACTAATGTATAACATCCCGTCTAGATAACTTTGAGCAACCGGGCTCAAATTAACGATGGAATATACCAAAGGTTTGATCAGTAATATCGTGCAGCCTGCAATGATTCCAAAAATCAAAGCGTAATAACACATGTAGTTACCTGCATACCTTGCTTTCTCCATTTGACCCTGTCCCAGATACTTTCCTACAAGCACAGAGCCACCCGTAGCTATACCTCCACAGAGAACAATGGCCAAATTTTTAACTACAGATGCGATGGAGTTTGCTGCTACCATATCGGAGTTTACATGTCCTATAATGGCAGCCGTAGCGGTAAGCGCTCCTCCCCATACGATATAATTCCCCTGCACTGGCAGTGTATATTTCAAGAAATCCTTTAATAGATTACGCTGGACACGGTCGCGTACCGGTAAACGAAAACGAATGCTTCCTTTGGTTAAAGAATGAATCACACAACATGCCAGTTCAATCATACGCGCGAGCACCGTGGCAAGAGCTACAGCTCCAATCGCAAGTTCCGGATTCGATGGGAATAGTACAAAAATACAAATGGCATTAAATATAATGTTTAAGACCAAACATAAAGAACTAATCCACGCACTGAGTTTGGCATTTTCCATACTTCGAATCACACTCAGATACATCTGCGATAATCCCATCACAAGGTAAGAAAAGGAATTAAATTGTAAAAACCTTGACCCATATTGAATCAGTTCAGGATCATTGGTGAATAAGTGCATCAGGGCGTCGGGAACCAACAAGGAAGACAAGAAAAATAGAATCGATATACCTAAGGAGAACACGCAGGCAATACTAAGAATGCGCTGTATGGTTGCTGTATCCTTCTTCCCCCAGTACTGAGCCGTGAGGATACTCGCCCCCGCTGCCAATCCCATGTAAAACAATGTTAAAGTAAACGTGATTTGACCTGCGAGTGATACGGCTGCCATTGCAGATTGACTAATCATACCCAACATAATTACATCTACAGATATCACCGTTGCTGATATTAGGTTTTGTAATGCAATGGGGATCACAAGCGATATTAACTCTCGATTAAAGTCTTTTTTGCCGAAACCTTGAAGTTGCATGCGTTTTCTCACGTATATCTGTCCTCTCTCTTGTTTTCCACAATATAAGAATAGGACACAATGATTGTTGTTTCCATCAATATTGGCTATACTTTTATTAAAATCGTATACATTTGTGTAAAGAGGGATTCTCGATGACAGATTTAGAGGTGTTCTCTGATTTATCAGAACGGTTGAATTACAATCTTCCTGATTTACCGCTTTATGTCCGCAAGGGAAACCTTCATCAATTTAACAATCATGCAGCAGTTGCACATTGGCATGTGGATCTGGAGTTTATCTATGTATTAAAAGGATCAATGGATTTCTCTGTGAATGGAAGTATCACTCGATTGCATCCAGGCGATGGACTTTTTGTAAACAGCCAACGTTTGCATTATGGTTACGCTGTAGAGGATCACGACGATTGTACCTTCCTTGTGGTCGTTATTCATCCCTCTATCCTTGGTGAGAAAGCTTCATATATACAAACGTACTGGGCGGAGAAGTTCAGTTCCAAGATGGCTGATTTTGTAGTGTTAACGGATCAGGTGGGCTGGCAGCAAGACGTATTACTGTCCATTCAGGAACTCTATCGGGAAATGCACACGGAGCATACACATGCCAATCCACTGCGTTTGGTAGCCCAAGCGCTATCGTTATGCGCTACAATTGGCGATCAGTTAAAGCCTATCTCAGGACAAACTGGCGTATTAACGCATGTTCAGGAAATGACTCATTTCATTCACCAGAACTATGATCAGAAGATAACGCTAGAGGAAATCGCATCTGCAGGAGCTGTCTGTAGAAGCCGTTGTTGCCAATTGTTTAACAAATATGTAGGTCAATCGCCGAACAACTATGTCACTCAATATCGCCTTCAGAAAAGCTGTGAAATGTTAAAAGAAACACGGAGGTCGATAAGTGAAATTGCACTTGCCTGTGGTTTCCAAAGCTCCAGTTATTATTCGTCCATTTTCCGTAAACAAATGGGCGTAGTTCCACAGCATTATCGCAAACAAGTGTCGAACAACGATTCTACCTAACGTTTCATATCCAATCATATCCAATACAAATAGGGCAATCATATGATTGCCCTTGTCATTTTGAACATGCATTACCTGTGGGTAGACAAGTATTACTGCAAATCCAGTATTTTTTGAACCGTTAGAAGAACGCCATTCTCTTCGTTGGATTTCGTAATGAAGTTTGCTGCTTTTTTCGTATTATCACAAGCGTTACTTACTGCAAAACTATATTTGGCGATAGCCATCAACTCCACATCATTCTCACCGTCACCGAATGACATTGTTTCCTCGTATGTGACACCCAACATTTCTTGCAGCTTCTTAACGGTCTCTCCTTTGTGGGTGTTCAATGCCGTAATATCCAGCCATTTAGCCTCTGAATCAACAATGTAAATTTGTCCACTCAACGTTTCCTCCACATGCGCTCTCAATGCTGTACTGCGTCCTTCTGTATCAAAGACCGTAATTTTAATAAAACGAGTTTCGATCTTTTCAAAGGAATCGGTTTTAATCACACGTTCATAAGATCCTTTAACCACTTTGTACATATCTTCTGAAATGGAAGAATGAACATAAGCCGCATCGCTTGCACATACGATTAGAGTCATCGTTTTGTCGAAGTCCTGAATTCGATCAATCGCCTTCAAAGCGAGATCCTTATCAATGCTGAACTCTTTAACGACTTCACCATCTTTTTTAATTCGGGCTGCACTGTCACCCAAAATCCAAACACCTTTGCCATGCTCATCAAACAATTTCTCTACACGTTCACATTGTTTCCCGGTACATGCGACGAAGGTAACTCCTTTTTGCCGCATCTCTGCATACACTTGTTTGAAAAGCTCGACATCGTACGAACCTTGATTGTTTAGAAACGTTCCATCTAAATCAGTAACTACCAGTTTAATCATTGTGATGACCTCCATGTTTTAGTATGCCCACTTGGTGATTTTGGTTGAGAAATCCTCCTTTATTCAAACACTTTATAATGTTTATTTATTAAGTGTCCAAAAAAAGGTCATCATGCATTGATTAAACAAGAATGATGATGTGATCCCTCCTTACAAAACAAGATTAAGTGATGTAACTGGTTCCACGTCAACATTTTTTTCGTCGAGAATATGCGTTCCCTCCCTTCCATACAGTGATCATAAGTCCCTACCGTTTCACCGCGCTAGGTTTGTCATATATTAGCGTAAACTAAAAAGCCGCTTGCCAGCAGCTCAATCGTGTCTTATTTACACCTACTCAAGCCTTACTTAGTTTCTCAACAGCTTGTTCCTCATCTGTCAAAAAGAAGATATCTGTTCCATTATTGCTCTCATAGATAAAGTCCTTCAGACTCTTGTTGGTATACGTTGAGAAATCACCGATGATAGCCAGCTTCGTTTGATAATTAACAAACTTTTGAAGCACTTCTCCAGCGAGACGTGTTTTCAAATCAAAAAATTCATCACTTACTTCCGATTTGTTTAAAATGATAAGGTTAGAATCAACTTGATACCTGACAGTTGCCATTAAATCAATCGCAGACTGAACATCGATTATTAATTTTTCACGACTAGTTACATAGGCAATCTGAAGCCCATTCACATCTATTGTTCTTATGTCCATGATCCTCTTCTCCTCTTTTCCCATTCTATTTTTATTTTCATTCGTACGATATTAATAAAGAATTCATTCGTAAACTGCTATTATTTGTAATGCCTGCGTCTTACCTGCCAGTAGCAACTGATCACTGAACGTTGAATCATTGACGGCTCGAGCCAGAGCGAGTGTGCCTACCATGATGTTTACCAGCGCATAACCGGTAAAAGCATCAAACCCAGCCACCTCCGTAATAAAGTCCATAAATCGCTGCAATTCTTGGGTATAGGCTTGACGAACCTCCTCGGATAATTGGGCAATCTCTCCCGAGAGCGCAGGAAGAATACAGCCTATTTCCGTCTGATCCCGATGAAGTGGACTTAAATAAAATTCAATGATCGCTTGAATTGCCGGTTTATCTTTGTTTTTATCAGCTACTTTTTGCAGCATGTCAATCGTATCGCTAATGGCAAACTTACAAGCTTCAATCACAAGTTGCTCTTTGTTCTCAAAATGGGAATAAAAGCCGCCATGAGTCAGGCCCGCACCTTTCATAATGTATGGCAAACTGATGTTACGAACGCCATTGGTTCGGAATGCTTTGGCAGCACTTGAGATAATATGTTTTCTAACTTTTAACTTATGCCCCTCTGGATATGGCATCCTTTCTCTCCTCCTTTGCTTTTTTCATTTTCCTCAGTTGAGTAGGTACTTGTTTCGTTAGCTTATCTAAGCACTTTTTAAAATATTATAGACATCATATTTTTGTTTGTCAATTTGCTGGAATGTCCTATCCTCGTCGTGAATCAAAAGCATTTATGTATTGACTCCTATAAAATATGATGGATATAATATATTATGATCATCATATTTTATAGGAGGTACACAATAATGCATGATGTAAACACGGTAGATACCTTAGTTATTGGCTCAGGTCCGGGAGGTTATGTGGCAGCGTTACGTTCTTCACAGCTTGGCATGAAGACAGCTATTGTGGAGCGAGATCATTTAGGAGGCGTATGTACACATGTAGGTTGCATCCCTTCCAAGGCACTCATTGCCGAAGCGGAACGCTTGACTATACGCAGACAATGGAGCGATTTTCACGGCGAAACTTCATATACAGAGGCTCAGACCTTCAAGCAAGCGATCGTGAGCAAACAGGCTGGAGGTGTAGAATTTCTCTTGAAATCAGCAGGTGTTACTGTGTTAAAAGGTGAAGCAAGCTTGATTGATTCGCATACAGCTGTAATTCAGCATCCCGAATCTGGTGACCAACAAATCACTTTCAATCATCTTATATTGGCAACAGGCTCCCGCCCAATTGAAATTAAAACCCTTCCTTTTGGTGACCGTATCCTGTCCTCCACCGAAGCACTGGCTCTGCCTGAAGTCCCTAAACGTCTTGTTGTTGTGGGCGGTGGTTATATTGGTGTGGAGCTTGGACAGATGTTTGCCAGATTTGGAACAAAAGTGACAATACTAGAGGGCGGCGAACGAATATTACCCGGATTCGAAAGTGAGCTTGTAGCCCCAGTAGTTCGTCAGCTGAAAGAAGATGGCATAACCCTAATTACAGGAGTAAAAGTTACAAGCGCGAGTCAGCATACAAACGGTGTCGATCTCCACTATCTACTTCAAAACGAACAATGCAATGTGCAGGCAGATTACGCGCTCATTACCATTGGAAGAAAACCCAATACCGATGGAAGATTAGGCTTGGATCGCATCGGCTTGCCGGTTACAGATCAAGGACTCATTGAAACCGATGCACAATGTAGAACAGTCATTCCTCATATTTATGCCATTGGTGATGTGATCAAAGGTCCCGCATTGGCTCACAAAGCGTCCTATGAGGCTAAAATTGCAGCAGAAGCCATCGCAGGTAAGTCCTCCATTATCGACTACAAGGCAATTCCACTTGTTGTGTTTTCCAGTCCGGAATTAGCCAGTGTTGGAACTAGTGAGACCATGTGTAAGCAAAGTTCAGTGCCTGTTGTTATCGGAAAAGCCGCTTTCTCCATTAATGGCCGGGCACTCGCACTGAAAGAAACCGCAGGCTTTGTTAAGATTGTAGCCCATGCGACAACTGGTCTTGTATTGGGTGCACAAATCGTAGGTGCTGAAGCATCTACCCTTATCTCCGAGCTTGCCTTAGCCATAGAGATGGGTGCAACCGTAGAAGATTTGACAATGACCATTCATCCTCACCCAACGATGGGGGAAGTGATTATGGAGGCAGCAGATCATGCTAGCCGATAAATGGAAAAGCAATAGGCTCGAGTAACACCTGGTTTACAACAACTTATAACAAATTAATAACAGCTGTATTTTTGGGTTTAATGTTTTCTCGGAAACAGCGAAAGGTATAATATGCCCCTCTCTCTGGTTCAACGATTGCTATATAATCCAACGTCAAGTTACATGGGTACGATGGTCATTGGATTTCTGAACATCATAATACTAATGATCATTACGGGGGCGGCAGGAGCTATAGCTCCCCGTCTTCGACGAGAAGGGCAACTACTGACGGGAGCATCACCCTTTCACCTATGGATTCGAGTTATGCCCTATGCAGGATTATTGAAGAGATCCTCCTTCCGCCTTTTTTCCTAATGCCATGGATAGCTGAACACCAATCATTAGCATTACAATGACCAGCATGGCAATAATCGAAGCGTTAAATTGACCTGTTAGATCGAACATCCATCCAATAAAAAGTGGCCCAAAAGCACCCAGGATATAACCTCCCATCTGTGACATAGCCGACCAGGTTCCCGCTTCCTCTGCGCTACGCGTTTCCATAATGGGCAGCATCAACGCTAGAGGAAATAATCCGCCAGCACCGATCCCTAGGAAAAGCACGGCTGGAAGCATGGGAGCCGATAATAGAAGTAAAATCAGACCAACGAGCTCTGATATACTGCACAAGACAAGTAGTAATTTAGGATTACCTGTACGATTCACGATACCTGGAACGAACAGAGCAACCGGAACTTGAATCAGGGTGAACAGGGTCAGCAGCATTGCAGCGTATTGCGAACTGTAGCCAAAACTAAGCGCAATGGGCGAAATCCAGGCCGTTAAGGCATAGAACACACTAGCCATGAAGCCAAAGAACAAGGTAAATTGAATTGCTTGTTTGTTGCCGAGCGGTAGTCTGAGATGCTGAGTCTTATTGCTGGAATGTTGTTTGTGCCGTAACAGCGCCATCCACATGATTAGAGCGATAATTCCTAAGATAGCCCAAGATGACATAGCGAATGGCAGGTTCTTCTCGCTTTGAGCATAGATCGGAATGGTTAAGCCTGAAGCAAGTGCTGCACCAATGGTCATAGATACTGAGTAAATGCTGACAACACCCGGACTCGTTGGAAAATACTTTTTGATAAAACTAGATAATAAGGGTCCGGCGAAGCTGATGCCGACCCCTCCTGCCAAAGCAGTCACTAAGAGTATTGTGATCGATTCGTTAATACCACGCATGATCGTAGCCACGGTGATGAGAAGTAACGCAATAAATAGTGTGCGCTCCAAACCAAAGCGTTGGCTTAGCCTTGTGGCAACTGGGGCAAACAGCCCCATACATAGGACAGGCAATGTGGTCAGAAGGCTAGCCGTCAAAGCGCTAATGCCTAGCTCGGATTGAATAACACCCATCATGGAGGCAACCGATGTAATGATAGGGCGTAGATTCAAAGCCGCTACAAATAGAGCGAATAAATAGAATGTTTTTTTCATAAGACTCTTTCCTTTCCATTCGTGTTGAAGTCACTATGAGTATAAGTCGGCTTGAACCATTGATCAATCCAATAATTCGTATTATTATGATAGTTAAATACTATGATTAGTAGAAAGGAAACTCTATGGACACTCGAAACATTACGTATTTTATGGCCGTCTTCGAGCAACTTCATTTCACGAGAGCCGCAGAGTTACTTGGAATTTCACAGCCTACACTGAGCCAACAGATTCGCCTGCTTGAAGCAGAAGTAGGTATGCCGCTTTTTGATCGGATTGGTAAAAAAGTAGTCGCAACCGAGGCTGGCAGGCTGCTTCATCAATATGGCACCAAAATGCTACAGGCTGAAATGGATGCGAAGAATGCGATTAAAGAATTGCGATCCGAGAATCGTGGAACCATTCGGCTGGGTGTGTTACCGTCCGATCTTGACTTCCAGCTCGTTCCGTTGTTCGTTGATTTCAAGAACCGTTATCCCGAAACTAGCCTGCAAGCATTCTCAACGATCTTCGTTCGGGAAGAAGTGCTTGCCCATAAAGTAGATCTGGGGATTGGACTGTGTGGCCCTTCGGACAAACGACTGGTTCAGCTTCCGCTGGGAAGTGAGCCCTACGAATTGTTTGTTCATTCAGGTAGTGAGCTGGCGAAGCGGCGTGAGGTTACACTCAAAGAACTGACTGGGTATGCTCTGGTGATGTACCCGAAGGGGTATTTGGGGAGAGATTTGGTGGATATTGTTTGCCGAGAACAAGGTTTTGAATTAAATACGGTCATGGAGGTAGGTTCCGCTTCCTCGCTGTTACAGTTAGTGGAGGCTGGCATTGGTGCGACCATTCAACCAAAAGAACTGCTGAAGCAACATCGGGAATGGTCACATATCGTATCAATTCCTATTGCTGAACCTGCTCCGATCCGTCACTTGGAGTTAACTTATTATGCTGACCGATTCATCAGCAAGGCACAGCAGCAGTTATCGGAATCACTTATTGCTTTTTTTAAATCCAGAACGGCTGGAGAACAGAATCATTAGAATCGAGAGGTTATACTCTGGACTACACCCAAAAGAAAAAGCCGCTAAATAGCGACTTGGTTAAGATATACTATTGATCACTGGCATCTGAGATTATTGCATTGTCATATCTGCTTACTCTATAACTAATGAATTCGACATAATAAGTTGTAAAAATTCATCAAGATGCTCTGCCACTTTGGTGACTTCTTCAAATTCAGGTTCTTCCCCACGCACGATTGTACCTATTTCGTTGATTAAATCGATGGCATAGAAGGAATAGCCCCATGCACGGAGATGACGATTGGCAGATAATGATCCCACCATGTTTTAATCTCTGATGTCCATTGATCGTCTCCTGCCGCCGCTTCCAAGCTGAGCAGTTCAAATTCATTCCATCGAAACGCAGTATCTGTACTATGATTATATTCATTTTCACACAGGAACCATGTCTGCTCACTTGGTGAGACGCATTGCTTTACAACACGTAAAAACTCTGAATATTCATCAGGGATATTGTTGTATCTTGTTCTTACATCATTATCTAAATTTAAATCATGACTCGATTTGGTGCGAATAACCCATCCTTTGGTTTCAGCCCAAAGGTTAAATTCATGAATTTTACTACTCACATTGCACCTTCTTCCTCCTAATCCTCGTCTTCACTTAGATACACATATTCACCGTCAATAAGCATTTGTAAATACGCATCAAAACTGTTCGCAATTACTGCGTATTCATCAGGGTCATGTAAAAAGCGAATAATCTGACCCTTTACCCCTAGATCAGAAGGGTTAAAATCAATATAAAGTCTTGATGTGCCACCATTGTTCATACAATCCGAGAAATGAATATATTTGCCCGGAAGGAGCCCTTCTGAATTTATTTTAGGGTCAACGGGTTCCTCCCCTCGTCCTCTTCGTATTCCAATAGATAGGACATATCTTCTTCTTGTTTCGAACTTTGGAGCATTTCCTCGGTGGAGAGTAAATAATATGGATATCGACCTTCTTCAACATCCGAGCCTAGAATGCAGACTGTAATTTCTTTGTCTCCATACTTTCTCCAATATGTACCATCTATATTTTCAAGCAAACGGATTAACGATTCTGGACAATCTGGATATTGCGACTTCAGTGTATCAATATCTTCTTGTGTAGCACCATGTGCTATGTTTAAATCATCAAGTTCTTCTGCTGGTAATGCTGCTCTTAAGCCATTTAAAAATTGGTTTACCAAATCCATGATGTTGACCCTCCCAATCAAATAATAAAAGTTTAATAGAAAGTTCATTCAAATAGACAGATGGATAAAGCCCACGCAGTTGTTTTGGTAGAAATGAAATGAGTTCTCCTCATCCATATCTCCGTTATATCAAGTCCAGTTTACCATTTTCCGTTAGTAACTCGCCACTAAAGCTCATAGCCTGCCTGCAAACTGGCATACATTCCGACTTACAACGACAACACACTTTTATCCTTGGACTCGGTAACATCAAACGTAACATCAAAAAAAGCCGATCAATCCAATCGGCTGTCAGTTATAGTGATGAGGTTGTCATGTACTCCAGTACAATTAGTAAATTGTCGGAACCATTCCACCATCCATACGGATCGGTGAACCTTTAAATGGTGTTGCGAACGGGCTGCATACAAATGTCGCAAGTCTGCCAAGCTCGCTTGGTCTAATGAAACGTTGTAACTCCGATTGCGGAAGATTCGCGGCCATGAAGGTTTTCTCTTTCTCTTCAAAGGTCATATTCTCATCCTGTATGACGCTCTCAATGATCTGCTGTACATTCTCTGAGAGTGTCGGCCCAGGCATAATTGTATTGACCGTTACTTCCGTGCCTACTGTTAATTTGGACAGACTCTTGGATAAAGAGAGCAGCATGGATTTCGTTACGGCATATTGAGGCATATGTCCAGGCATTACTGCTTCTTCACTTGCAATAAAGATGATCCGGCCAAAGTTATTGTTCAACATGGTAGGCAGATAAAATCGAGTCAGCGCATCTGCGGATAACACGTTGGTCTGAATGTATTTTCCCATATAGTATCATCTATATCATAATAAGACATCAGCTCATAAATTCCGGTGTTATTTATCAGAATATCAACCTGTGGGAACTTTGCAAATAATGCTTCACGCTCTGCAGAATTAACAATATCGGCTGCTGCATTTTGAGGAGACGTATCTGGATAGGTAGACTTGATTTCATTTACAACGCTCTCTACCTCATCGTAATTCCGTCCATTGATCAGTACATTTACACCTTCTTTGGCCAGTTCTATGGCAATGGCTTTACCGATTCCTTTTGTCGAACCTGTTACCAATGCTGTTTTATGATTCAATCCCATGTCCATAATAGTATTCTCCCTTGTTTGTTCTAGTTGTTGGTTCTAGATGATTGATGATTAATGAGTGTGTCCGCCTGAAAATGAAGGATGATCTCCTGAGTTTGCATATCCCTCCGCATGTTCAATGCGCCAATTGGCAGGTGTATCGCCTTCCCAAGTGCGGAATGCACGGTAAAATGAATTTTGATCCTCATATCCGATTAGAAATGCAACTTCCTTGATATCAAGTGATAAATCTGATAAGTATACCCGTGCCTGTTCATGCCTTGCTTCCGTCAGCAGATGGTTGAAATTCGTGCTCTCATCGGTTAATCGACGCTGCAAAGTCCGATTGCTCATACCAAGTTCCTTGGCAACCATGTGTACATCAGGACGTCCGGCGCTGAAGCTACGCTTCATAATCCATTTGACTGTCTCCGACAAGGAACGATTACCTTGATGTTCATGTAACGTGCGATCCAGTGCAGGGGTCAGAATTTCAAGTAACTCTGCATTATAAGAATGAAAAGGAATATCCAGATCCTTCCGATGTAAGCTCAATCGATTGTGATTAGCATCCGTTCGAACTCGGCATCCAAAGTAACCTTCAAGAACCTGTAAATCTCCCATCGGCTGTGCGAACTCTACAGCGCTAGCCGTCAGATGCCGACCTGTTCCCCGTCGTCCTAATTCGAGCAGGAATGCTAGTGTAATGCCCACTAGTAACGGCGGACAAGATTCATCAGTATCCAACCATTGCAGATCTAGGATGCAATCTTCCCCATCTTCAATGATCTTTAGACTTTCAGGAGGACATAACATTTTATATCGAGCCATCCGTTGCAATGCATCACGATAATCACGTGCGTGGAATGTGGCTAATATAGGTGGTGGGAATTTCGTCACCTCATATATGGTTGCAAGTTGAATCATCCCGTGAGCAATATCACCTGCGAGATCGGAATATGCCTGCCAGATTGCGTAATATTGAGTGATATTCACCGTTGAATCGGAAATAACCGTGAGCGGTAAACCAGCCTTCCGTGCTACATCATGTGAGTTAATGCCGATCTGACGTAGACCTTCCCAAAATCCCGATGGCATCTTGATGCGTTCAAAGGAATCACTTGTCATTCATGTGCACCTCCTTCTGCTGACTGACTAATCGGATGTAAAGCATCCTTCGCTAACTTACAAATATAATGATACTCTTAGCGTTCATATAAGTAACTAGCACAACATGACAACCTACTAACACATTGCGCCACGCTCAATCTAATTATTAATTGACGCATATAACGAGCGAATACGGTTAATTGCAGAGAAGTCATTGTTCTGAGTTTTAGACTACAGTTACTCTGCAACTTAGTTCAATGCTCTATCCAAACGGAATGCCCTGCCCTCTTGATGAATGTGAAGCGCCACAACTTGACCATCCCTATTCCGCTCAAAATCAATGCTTGTATTCAGCCCCTCTGCTGAAAATTTTGCCTCCGATTCGGGAAATAGTCGGATTGGGGACTGCTCATAGATTTGCAAAGACAAGTCATTACCATCTAGGTGGATAGAAGCATGTGGTCCGGATGTTGCTTTATAATCACCCGCGTACTCCTTGAGTATTTTCGGTGATACATCCGCTTTTATTTTGTCAGGAAAATATCCGAGCCATCCGTACTCACGCGCAATAGCATGTTCGAGCTCTCCAAGCAATGCATTACCTTCATTCGAATTGAGCATAATGACCGCACCATAACCGTGATGTTTGGATAAAACCAAACGGGTTACGAAACCTTCATTCCACCCATTATGACCGAAACGGCTTCCTTCCCCTTCCCCTTCAAGGAAAAAGCCGATACCCATATGATTCTCAATCTGAGCAGTTAACATTTCGTTTAGTGTATCCGCAGACAGAATCCCACTCGAATGATGTTTCAGTGTTAATTGCAGGTCAATGCCTATACGAGCAAGATCTGAAGGCGTTGTCCAGAGACCTGCTGCCGCCATTTCGGGGTAGACATACCACTTGCCAGGCAGAGCTCTACCTTTCCAAGGGTGTCCCGCTGCAGTAGTTTCATATCTTTGAGAAGGCAATGGCTGTTCATATGTACTGTTCGTAAGTCCCAACGGGCTGAATATCAACTCGCTCATTATTTCAGCCAAAGGTTGATTCAGCATATCTTCAACAAGCTGTTGTGCGATCGTTGTTCCCCCTCCGGAGTATCTGAATTGCAATCCTGGAATAACATTAACCTCCACAGATGAGGTATTTGCTGGATGCTGTCCATTGAGAATCTGCACTAGCGTGGGAAGTTCATCGGTTCTTTCATAACCTGGAAATCCCTGAATCGTAACTCCCGCACTATGGCTCAATAATTGCCGCAACGTAACTTTGGGCTGCCAACCGGAAACAGAAGGTAGTTTCCAAGATGTCAGATAATTATTCACGTCCCGATCCAGATCTAACTTCCCTTCCTGAACTAATCGCATTACAGCTACAGCAAAAATCGGCTTGCTGACCGACGCCGCTTGGAAGAGGGTCGTTTCGGTGACAGCCTCAGGTTTCCCAGCCTCGCATATTCCGAATCCACGAGCCCATTCCAGTTTGAAGTCATGGATAACTGCAATGGATACCCCGGGTGTGTTGTAATATTCCATTCGATCTGCTAGTGTTGCTTCCTGACCGTATTTATTCTGAAGATGAGTTTCTGGTTGTAAGCGCTTAATAATAGCATCGATTCGTTCTTCAATCGCCATGGACATCGACCTCTTCCCACTTTATGCGTTTTGGATATAATTCAACGAGCCGGCCAGATTCCCCTTTCGTCTCAACAATAAACCGAGCCAGTACAGGGCAACTATTTCATTACTGTAGACGTTTATAACTAAGCAGAGTATGTATAAGGAGGATTGGTCATGACAAAATTATGGATTGTATTTCTTCTAATGGCTTGTGTGTTGACTCGTTATTCCGTTTCCCCTGACTCTCCAGTTATATCTACCTCTACTAGTGAGCCTGTTCAACAAGAAGAAACCAATTTAGTCGGCTACACCAGTAAAGAAGAAATTGCAGCTGCTCTTGATGCAGCGAAGATCGTCAATTTTCACTACATAGATGAGAGTCCCTATGAGGGGGATGAGTTGCAAATTGTGCAGACATTAAATCGAAATATGAAAGGTGTACTGGAGTTTGATGCTGAGGCGGTACGTTCAGCCTATGTCCAAGAACACGCGGTTCACGAGGGGAAATTCAGTCAAGTGTACGGTGCAGTTATTTCGATGGATGAGCCGTGGTTTAACGTGCTTCAAGATGGAAACATTGAAGTATTTGTCAAACAAAAAATGTGTATTTCCATGAGTCTCCCCTACAAGCAGATGAAACTACTAAGTTATACTTAATGCAAAAAGAAGATTCAGCATGGCGTATTCTCTCTATTACGAATTAACACTCCATGCATATAAAAAGTCGTGAGTCTTTATGACCTCACGACTTACTAGTGATCCGATGATTCGATTACAACCACGGTGTAATATGAACTTAATAGCATCGTATGTACTTTTCTAAAAAGCTTATAACATGTGATCTTCTTTCTTTAATTTTCTAATCTGACTCAGTTCTTTCCTGATTTCTAGTACCCGTCTATGCGGCATACTTGGTTTTACTAATTCGGCTTCTACATTATGGTGTCGGATATCCAAATCATTTAATTGTTCCAGAGATGTTTTCTTGGCTGGAGCTGGGCTTACCTGACCTGTTCTAGTCTTGACCGATTTGGATCGCTTCGATTTCATAATCTGTTCAAATACGCTGTCTTCTTGAACCATTGTACATTCATCCCTTAGTCTGTAATGCTTCTATTGTAATCAATCCTTGACAGTTTGCACACTACTAATTTGGCATCCAGTTAATGGTTCCCGATGCTTATCAATGTTTTGTATCTTTATATGGAGTGTCAGATCAGATTTCTCTCCTTTACATACATATCGCTTACGAACCAAAAAATGTTGATCTATACTAGACCAACATTTTTTGGTTTGCTTTCAAATTAAGTTTTTACTATAGATATCAAACGAATTTGTTAACGTCTTCTAATTCCAATCTGTCACACCTGAATTCATTTTAGACCTGTTCGCGGTGACTGACTTTTTCAATCAGAGCCTTTTCAATTAAAGCAGCTTAATGACCTCTTCTAGCTCATCAACCAATACTTTTGCAAGTTCAAAGTTAGTATCTTTCAAAGCCAATTCAATTTTCATTTCAACAGCTTTTTTCTTTTGTTCAGTTTCTAAATAGTCTTTGTTGAAATGGCTGGCATAGATCATCTCTCTAAATTCTTCCATACTCATTTTTCTAATCTTCTTATCTTCAATGATGACAACATAATCCATACCGTTGACTACAGAATAAAAATCATGAGAAATCATGAGAATGGCGCCTTTGTAGTCCACAATAGCTTTCTCCAGTGCTATTTGTGTATAGGTGTCTAAATGGCTTGTCGGCTCATCCAGAAGCAGCACATTTGCTTTACTGGCAGCAACTTTAGCCAATTGAAGCATATTTTTTTCTCCACCAGATAAAGATTCTATCTTTTGATCCAGAATTTCTCCTTCAAAGCCATAGTTTGAAATATATGATCTAATCTCATCATACGTATCAAACCCAGCATCGATGAATTCTTCCAATATGGTGTTAGAATCCTCAAGCATTTCACCTTGAACCTGAGATAAATAAGCCACTTTAACATCAGCATTGATTTCAATTGAAGCATGGTTGTTTTGATAAATTTCTCGGAGCATAGTCGTTTTCCCTGTACCGTTTGCACCGATAATGGCTACTTTATCTGTTGATTTCATCCCAAAGCTCACATTGTCTATAAGCAACTCGTCAAAGGCAACGCTATAATGATTGACGTTTATAACGGGGATATCTTCAGGATCATGCTCCATGCCAAAACGAATATTCGGTTGCTTAATATCAACAAATGGCGCTTTAATTCTACGTGCTTCCAATCTTTCTGTAAACTTAACTCTGGCCTTTAACGCTCTCCCTCTCGATGCTTCTGAATCAACGGTTGCAATCGCTCTAAGGTTAGTGACGATATTCTCGTTTCTCTCAATTTCCTCTTCTTCAGCGACTGCAATTTCTTGTAACTCTATTTTGGTCTGAAGCAATGAAAAGTTATAATCGATAAACCGCCCATCAAACTCTTGGATCTCCGTATTTTCAAGGTGGATAATTTTGTTGAAACAATGATTCAACAGATATCGGTTGTGCGTAACAACCAGCAGCATTCCCTTGTGGGAATTAATAAGATTCTTAAGTGCATTAAGATTTTCAAAATCCAAAAATACATCTGGTTCATCCATAATCATTAAGTCTGGACGATGGAGCATTTCCTTCATCACTTGAATCAGTTTGAATTCTCCACCACTTAAGGAGGAAATGTTAAGATCTTTCAGCTTCATGAGATTAGCCAGGTTTAGCTGCTTATTGATGTTATTTTCGTAATTATCCCCGTCCATCGACTCAAACGCGTCTAACGCCAATTGAACCTTTTCCATCAGCGAATCCATATCCGAAGCGGTTGCCATTTCATCATAAATCGACGTGATTTCTTCTTGGAGCTTGATAAATTCTTCTGCGATGAATTCAAATACAGTCATTTCTTTCGCTTCGTCTACTTGCGAGAACTGACTTACATACCCGATTCTGAACTCGGGGTCTATCTCTAACTTGCCATCATATAAATATCGTTCGGGGTCCATCAGAATATCAATCAGCGTACTCTTCCCACTGCCACTTGTCCCGATAAAAGCGCAATGCTGACCTTCTTCTAATGTAAATGAGACATTGTTATATAAATCTTTTTGCGGAAATGAAAAGGATAAGTTATCAACTGTTATCATCGTGTTACCTTTCTTTCTAACTATAATGGTGACTACTATTCATATCTTGTGAACACAGACTTTTAGAGTAACACTGATTACTCCCAAGTACAATTGCTTTTTATCCCTTACTTTCACCATATTAAGGTCTATAGCTACGTGACATATCCCTTCGCGATCCCTTCCCAAATGAGCTTATTCAGCCCTAATTCTGCCGAATCTACCCGTACTACTTACTCCATGTCATGTTGGACATGAAGCATGTGGGATGATTTCTGGAACATATTTCCGTCAATCTCATCCTTGATTATACAGTTGAGATAAACTACTTGTACCCTTCTGCCCTTCACGCAGTATGCCGCTTACAGCAGAACTTGTCTTCCTTTCTCGTTACTGCATTAATTCACTTTTTTACTCTCCATACCGTGACACTTAAAGTTATAGTCAGGATTACTCATAGCCTCTTCTCTCTGAAGCTCATACATGGCTAGTTTATAGTTAACTTCTTCCAAGTGCTTTAAATTTTTCTCAATATTCTTTTGGACTTCTAATTTATGATTTATCAAGATTTGTTCTCTTAGTCCATAGGTGGCGCTTCCCGATTTAAATAGTTCTTGGTATTCCTTTATTTTTGAAAGAGGCATACCTGTCTCTTTCAGGCAACGAATAAACGAAATCCATTCAATTTGTTGTTCGCTATAGACCCTTCGGCCTTTTTCGTCACGAGCTATATTTGGTAATATCCCTTGTTCTTCGTAAAATCGAAGTGTCTTTGCAGATACATTTAAATTCTCCACTACATATGTCATTGAATGCAACACTAATCTGTCCCCTCCTATAGTTACAGTAACTGTAACTAAATATATATCATAAAGAGAGTGGAATCACAAAAATTCTATGTATATTCACATATGAATATACGCTTGACTTGTCGTATCGGCAACTAGTTAAACTGAAATAGAAAACAGTATATGAGAGAGAGGTTTATGAAATGAAACAAAAATACAGTAAATTATTTGGATCCTTTACATTCAAAAGTGGCGTAACAATTAAAAATAGTATTGTTATGGCTCCTATGACAACCTGGTCAAGCAATGATGATCTTACCATTTCGGATAACGAAATAAAGTATTACACACAAAGAGTGAATGGTGTAGGACTCGTCATTACAGGGTGTACTCATGTTACACCTAATGGGCAAGGTTTTACGAATGAATTTGCTGGGTACAATGATGATTTCACTCCAAGTTTACGTAAATTAGCTAAAGCCGCGAAAAGTGGTGGCGCTCCTGCGATTCTTCAGATCTTTCATGCTGGTAACAAAGCTGTGCCAGGACTGGACGCAGTTAGTTCAAGTGCATTACTACCTGAAGCTACTCTTTTAGGTTCAACTTCACAAACAAGAGAACTATCACATGAGGAGGTCTTGTCGATTGTACAGGCATTTGGAGACACCACAAGACGAGCAATTGATGCTGGATTTGATGGCGTCGAAATTCATGGAGCTCACGGATTTTTAATTCAGAATTTTTGGTCGCCAGCGACAAATCGACGGACAGACCAATGGGGAGGATCACTTGAAAATCGCTTGCGTTTTCCATTTGCAATTATTGAAGAAATCAAAAATGTAAAAAAAAAACATGCTACAAAACCATTCATTATAGGATTCCGACTATCACCTGAAGAATCCTCTAAAGTGGATGGATTACGTATGAAAGACACCTATGATTTAATTGACTTTCTTGTCGGACAGGATTTAGATTATATACACGCTTCATTAGATAATGTGTCTTCAAAGCCCATGGATAGTCAAGATGAAAAAACACGACTTGAATTAATTCTTGAACGCGCAAACGGTAAGGTACCTGTAATGGCTGCTGGCTCCATAAGAACACCGGATGATGCTCTTAAAGCTAAGGAATTAGGTCTGCCGCTAGTCGCCATTGGGCAAGCATTAATTATGGATCCTAATTGGGTTGAGAAGATTGTAAATGAACGTGAATCCGAGGTGGTTTCTGTATTGAACGTTTCGAAACTAGATCAACTTGATATTCCAGCTAAACTTTGGGATGCAATTCAAGCAATGCCAGGATGGTTTAGTATAAGTAAATAAAGATTAGTCCCAGAGGCTACTCAACTCAATTGTCAATCATGACCACCCGTCCAACGGGTGGTTTGCTCTTGGGTCAGCCCCTTGTTTCCAAAATGTGCCTAAAGACGCTAGCCTGACAACAGGTATGTTCAGGCTCAGTGTTTTGTCAACTTGCTCACACGTTTCACGCATTCAACTGGCTAAAGCCATAAGAAAAATCCGCTTAAACAGCGACTTCATATGGAAAATTATCAAGAAATAATAAAAATTAACTAATTATACTATTTTTTCGGCATTTCCCTTCGGAATAGTGACCCCACAGAACTCATACAAAATATCAGCCATGTACGTATCACTTTCTTTCATGCCATTTAACGCCCATTCGATTAAAACGCAATAGAATCCACCTACATAAAACTTAGCAATATAGTTTTCTTTGTAAGAATCATCGTAGGTTTTAACTACAATTCTTGTGGCTAATTTGTGTAGGTATTCATTACACTTGGCTAGCAATAAGTAACTAACGTTGGACTTTACCAGATTTTCTACTAAGATTTTCTCATTCCTGAAACATCTGAAAAATAATAGTGTTGAATAATAATTATCAAAGTTCTCCCCTGCCAATGCCTGATCAAAAAAGTCAGTAAACACTTGATCAATACGTTCCACGATTACATCCTCAATGATGTTGTAATTTCTATAGAACCCCATGCGTGATACACCAGCTTTTGTACACACCTCGGTAATAGATATGTTATTTAGACTTTTGGTTTGCATTAATATCATGAGTGCATTGAAGATCCATTCTTTCGTCAGAGCACTTCTGACTTGATTAGATGGGTTTGACATTACAACATCTCCTTTTATGTCACACTTGCCTTGAAATGCATTGATATCTTTATGTTATACACATTATACTGAGCTCAACAAGACGTTACAACAGTAACATCTTAGCGTTTAGCGAATAAAATTTGAGGAGGAATATAACATGTTTAAGAAATTGCAAGATACGGTGGCGTTGGTAACTGGAGCAAGTAGTGGAATCGGTGAAGCAACTGCCAGAAGGCTCGCTGCTCAAGGAGCAACCGTTGTCCTTGTCGCACGTCGTAAAGATCGATTGGAGAATCTGGCTTCCGAGCTAAAAAACCTTGGAGGTGAGGTTCTTGTAATAGCAACAGATATAACAGATAAGAAGCAAGCGGAACATGCAGTTCAGCAGGTTATAGATAAATATGGACGTTTGGACACCGTTATAAATAATGCAGGACTCATGTTAATCGGGGTGTGGCAGAGGCGACCTCAATCGAATGGGAACGAATGATATCCGTGAATATAAATGGGTTGTTATACATATCCCATGCTGCACTACCGTATCTAATCCAATCAGCTTTGACTTCCGACCGGAAAGTTACTGATTTAATAAATATTAGTTCAGTATCTGGACGCAAACCATCGGCAGGGCAAGCGGTATATAGTCTCACGAAATCTGGTGTAGCAGCGTTTACTGAAGCACTGCGGCAAGAGACGGCCGGGCTTAACGTTCGTGTGGCTGTTTTAGAGCCAGGTGCAGTGGGAACGGAACTAGGTAATCACTTACGTGAAGACGTGCGTGAGCAACTTTCCAATATTCTGAGCCATATTGAAGTTCTTGAAGCAGAAGATATTGCAGAAACGATTGAATTTATTGTAACTCGCCCACGTCGCGTGGCGGTCAACGAGATTTTAGTTCGTCCAACGGATCAAGCAATGTGATTCTGATTCGATTCTTATTAGATACGGTTGCGATGCATTACACATAAGCATGATTGACCTTCCATTTGCCTTCCAAGCAGAAAAAGTCGCTAAGATAGCGACTTTTTCTGGTCTAATATTTCAATCTAAGAGTTGTAGCTCAGAGCAGCTTAATCAGGTTTTAAAGCTATAGAATTAGGCCTGCCCTCTTTTTTAGTTAATAATCCAACTATTTAGCCGGCTGCACACTCGAATTCTTATGTTACGACTTCTGATAGACTCGGCGGAACGCGCCGGGTGTGAGTCGTTCCAGCTTCTTGAAGGTTGCTCCATAATAGCTGGTAGATTCGAAGCCGACTTGACGAGCAATATCCTCCATCCCACGCTGCGCATTGTCGAGCAGAAGTTCCTTGCTTTTGTTGACCCTCACCTGATTAACATAACTGATGGGACGAATGCCTGTCGTCTTCTTGAACAAATGGCAGAAGTATTCCGGTGTAACGCAAATGAGACCAGCCAGCGTTGGCAAAGTAATCTCTTCAGCATAATGCTGCTCAATATAATCCAAAACCGGTTTTATCCGCTCATATTGCTGCCCAACGGTATCATTTCCCTCGACAGAGACACGCTGAATAATCTCTGTCAATAAGGTATAGAGGATGCCGGAGCAGGCATAATTGCTTAACGTCTGCTCTTGTGGTGTAAGGGCGGCTTGCAACAACTCTCGCATTCGGGAGAAAAGGTACTCGGGCGACGCAAGCGTATATACGGATGTATTGACAATGCCGACTGTTTCAAATAAACTCGCTGACCCGCTGCCATCAAAAATGATCCAATCCACCTCCCAGCTCTCTGATAGCGCATAGTATTCGTGTTTCTGACCGGGGAACAACAGCATGCCCATACCCGGCTTGATGATATGTTCCGTTCCGCTTAGCCTGAGCTTACCTTCGCCGCTGCGGCATTGAATCCACTGATAGTCCTGAATGCCTTGATCTCGGCGTATGTGCTCCTGTTCATGATGTAGGCCGATGCCAAGCAAATAAAAAGGGAGTAGCTTGTCTCGGGCAGATAATACCGGGAAATTGCGATTGGGATGAGGCATGCGACCAATTCTCCTATTATCTTAATATTGTTATATCATATTAATTATTTAAGATATTCACTCCAATTAATATAGCATATAATCGCAATATATTGATAAATAAAGGAGATTACAGGATGACAATTAAGATAGGAATTGATTATTATCCAGAGCAATGGACCCCGGAGTTATGGGAGCAAGATGCCGTCCTTATGCAAGAGACGGGGTTTCTGTTGTGCGAATGGCGGAGTTCGCCTGGAGCCGAATGGAACCGACCGAGGGTAATTATCAGTTCGAATGGCTGGATTCGGCTATAGAAGTATTCGCTTCGCGCGGTATGAAAATTGTGTTATGCACCCCCACCAATACCCCGCCGAACTGGATGACAACCCGTTATCCAGATGTACTGCCTATGGATGAGCAACGCCACATCATCCGGCCAGGTGTGCGTGGACATCGTTGCAACAACAGTCCTTCCTTGAGAATGCTGGGCTCCAAATTTGTGGAAGCGATGTCACAGCGCTATGGTAAGCATCCCGCCGTCATTGGCTGGCAAATCGATAACGAGATGCACTATCAGGAGTGTCATTGTGATACATGCAATCGTGCATTTGTCGCTTGGCTGCAGAAGCGTTATTCCAATCTGGAGGAGTTGAACCGGGAGTGGGGTACGGTCGTCTGGAGTGGTGAGTACAGCAGCTGGGCTGAGGTAACAACGCCGCTCGGTGCCAGCAAACCGATGAATCCTTCCTATCTTCTGGAGTATAAGCGGTTTTGTTCCGACAGCGTTGGCCATCTGCTGGGATGGCAGCTTGAGATTTTACGCCGTAACTGTCCAGATCAATTCGTGACGCATAACATGTGGCAATATCCAAATACCCTAGACTACTATGATATGCACAACGGATTGGACTTCGTCTCTGTCGATTATTATCCCAATGAGCTGTATCGCGATTATGGCGATCGGTTTCCGAGGAACGGAGCGCTTACGCTGGACTTGGTTCGCGGCATCAAACGCCGGAATTTCTGGGTAATGGAACAGCTCAGCGGAGCGCAGGGCGCCTGGATGCCGATTCAGCGCACCCCCTATCCTGGACTGATTCGAGCTCGCTCCTGGCAGACAATTGCCCGTGGTGCGGATATGGTCGTTCATTTCCGCTGGCGGAGTGCTACCGTCGGAGCCGAACAATTCTGGCATGGGCTAATCGACCACAGTAATGTTCCTGGACGCAGGTTCCGGGAGTTCGCTGAGCTTACTCGCGAGGTGAACCAGTTAGGAGAACTGCTGGGCGGCTCAGCAATTGTTACCCAGGTTGCGATTCTACATTCCCACGATCAGCATACAGCCCTTTCCCTTCAGGCGCAGGCGGAAGGGGGAATGCACTATATAGACAACTTGTCCTCTATGCATAATGCATTTCTGAAAATGGGCGTCGGTACAGACGTTATCAACTGGACTGAAGAGCTCGACGGTTACAAGCTGGTCATTGTCCCTTCTCTCTTCCTGTTAAGTGAAGAAGTAGCACAGCGACTGGAGCGATTCGCAGCCAAAGGTGGTACGGTTGTCCTCACCAATCGGACTGGCGTGAAGAACATGAGGAATGTATGTGAGATGCTGCCTCTGCCGGGGCTACTGGCGGAAGCTGCGGGTGTTGTCGTAAGTGAATACGATGCAATCGGCAACAGCGAGCATCGGATACGGAACGCGGAGGGCAAGACATTCGCTGCGAAGCAATGGTGTGATCTACTGGAACTACGAGGTGCAGAGCCGATCGCTTGGTATGACAACGACTTTTACGAGGGTGTGCCGGCAGTTACTGTCAATAAGCTTGGTGAAGGTGAAGTGTATTATGTTGGCACTTGGCCGGAGCCATCTTATTTCTATCAGCTGTTTGAAGACATATTGAAGGAAAAGGAACTGGCGCCCAAAATCCAGCTGCCGGAAGGTGTCGAGCTGTCGATTCGAACGAAGGGGGAGCAGAGCTTCCTCTTCCTGATCAATTTGACGAATGAGCAACGAGAGATTACGCTGGACGTTCCTTATCGCAGCTTGTTGACCAGCGAGAGATTGGATCAGAAGTTGACTCTTCCAGCTCTAGGAGTAGATATTCTAACTGTATAAGAAGATCAGCAGATTTCAAAGTTAAAAAGGGATGTCTCACAAGGCTCAATACCTTGAGGGACATCCCTTCTCTTATTTCACCTTACATTGCATTACTGTCCATTCACTGTGAACCGATAACTTCCCGATTGAATTCCAATTATTGCATATGAACGACCACGCTCTCGCACATCCTCATAACCGATTGGAATTCCTCCCTCCATAATCACTGCTTGATCTGAAATAATAGGTAACTTAACCCTGCCATGGGTGTTCGGAGGAATGGTCACTGTTAACTGATATCCACGCTCCTCCACCGTAAATTCGCTCTCGATCTTACCTCTAATGGAGTAGTGACTACCGCTGGCATATTGAATTCGATCCAAACAGCCAGGCGCAATGAGAATCTCTTTGTAGGCGTCACTTAACGATGATATTCCGAGCAATTCCTTATATAACCATTCCAGAATATGTCCCATCATATCATGGTTGCGAGAACGGGAATCGTCCGTCCAAAATTCGGGCAGCGCAGTTTCTCCACGCTCAACAAATCGAATATAACTTGGATGCTCTGGCTGCATCATCATATCGAAGACGATATCGTTTCTTTTTATACCTGCGAGAGCACCAAACAAAAAGCGTAGCCCAATCTCGCCTGACTTCAGTTGTCTCCCGGATGTGGCATGTAATAGCGCAGCTTCCACATCAGATCGATACTCTTCCTCCACAAGCCTGAAGTATAGCGGGATGGCCTGCACGACTTGATTCAATGGATCAAACTCCCCATTTAACTTGCAATAAGCGTAGCGACCCTCTTCTGTGACCTGACGTAATAACTTGGAGTTATAACATCGCTTCACGCGTGCCGACTCCGATTCATAATAGGCAGATTCATCATCGAGTCCAAGCATATAAGCGAATTTGGATACTAACTTATAACACTCATAGTAAAAGGCTGTTTCAACATTTTCGATATAATCTCCGCCACTTTGCGGCACAATGCCCCAATCACCGAGACCGTGTTGTATGAGCCCACCGTCTACTTCTTTTAATTTCAAATAGTTCAAGTATTTCTTCATAGCTGGATAAGCTTCTTCCAGTGCAGTTCGATTCCCATACGTCTCAAGCAGTAATTCTGGAACCAGAATGATTGCACTTCCCCAAGCAATCGAATCCCGGAACCCCTCTGTAAATTTGGAGTATTCAGGTGCTATATCAGGAATAAGGCCCTCTTCTGTCTGTGCTTCGATCATATCGCGTGTAATTTTCAGCCAGAGCTCTTCAACCGCTTTGACATACATGATGGATGGCCCCATCAGACTTGCCGTCTCGATCCAGCCCAGCTTTTCAATCGTAGGGCAATCGGAGTGTACGCTTTGAAGATTACTTTCAATTGCTTTGATTATAATCTCACCTAGTTTGGTAATACGGAAATCATCCGTTTCCAAATGTCCCGCATCCGGTGATGCTGACGTGATGAAATGTCCTTTTACGTCGTGAATAAATGGTTTCGATGGATCAGTACGGTCACGCGTACATCCTTCGATCTGTACCCATCTTGCCCCGTAACATGAGAAATCTGGCTTCCATGTTTCCAGTTCACCTGTACCGGATAGCGTATATTCTGAATACGTCACAATATCCCAAGGCGTGGCAACCGTTCCATCCTCGTTTCTTAGTTCCCCAGGTTTAATGGTTACTTTACTTCCGGCAGGGCCGCTGACATAGATTTCGAACATGCCTGACATATTCTGCCCTAAATCAAAAACATAAATTTGATCTTTAGGCTCCTCAATGCTAATCGTATCGTAGACGGATTTCACAATGATTGGTGGCTGGTTCTGGCTTACCAACTTCCCCTTGGGTGAGGTTACCACCTTTGCTTTAGACCATGTAGAATCGTCAAATGCCGATTCGTACCAACCTTCCGGATACAAACGAGCATCGAAATTTTCTGAACCATATACATTAGCTAAAGTAGTCGCACTAGCACAAACTTTCCATTGTTCACTTCCGGTCAGTACATACTGTATGGAGCTGTCTTCATATTCAATATGCCACTCGCCAATAGCAAGCAACACATTTCCATATGATTCATACCCTTTTCCAATCGTGTAGAAATGTCGGTCGCCTGCATCGCCTACATAAAACCCGTTGCCAACCGAAAGTCCAATGACATTCGATCCTTCTCGTATATGGTTTGTCACGTCAAAGCATACGTATTGTACGGACTTTTCGTAATGGGTCCAGCCTGGGTCCATTTCGTTAAGCCCCACTTTTTCTCCATTCATGAACATCTTGAAATGACCGAGTCCCGAAACGAGTGCATAGGCTCGCTTGATCTTCCCTGTTGCTGTAAACTCAGTTCGGGCGTAGAATGGCTTGGCATCCCCTTTTCCGATCCAATTCGCTCTCCAGGTCTCATCGTATAAATAGCCGGTAAATAATGATACAGGATCACTCCAACACATTTTCCCATGCTGATTCCAGACTGCCACTCTCCAGTAATACGTCGTTACACTTTGTAGTTGTTGCCCTTCATAACGAATGCCAAATTGCTCGGAAGAACTTACCTTCCCGCTATCCCACAATAAATATTTATATTGTTCGATATCCGTTTTCTGTTCTGCAAATATAATTCGGTAATACGCCTGGTGTTGTCCACGCTCTTCACTTTCTAGCTGCCAGCCCAATACGGGAACTTTGGTATCCATACCCAAAGGAGAATAATAATTATTGATCCTTAAATTCACCGGTTTCATCCGTCACGTCTCCTTTCTATCAATAATCTCGAACCTTCTTGTTACTACTTAGAAGTTTGATGGGTTCTAATAAACCGTAGGGAGTGCCTTGGTATTCTAATGTATAATCTTCATCTTCGGGGTGAAATGACCACCAGTCAATCCAGCTTGAATTGGTCTCCTGTTGATGAAGTGGGCCGAACAGATTCCTTGGACTTCCAACGACTTCAACCACGACTTTATTCTTCTGGCACGTCAGAACGCCAGGATCTATGTCAAACCATGCCTCGCTTTTCCACGGAATGGTCTTAGATATTGTTCCGTCCAGCTTGATTTCAAGTAGAACAGCCGCATATTTACCAAACTCCAGTCTGTATCCGTTAACTGATTCAATACCCTTTTCGATCTCGAAATAATAGTTCATACTGCCACAATAGTAGGGATAGCCTTGTTTACGCCAGTCGCCGTAAGTTAGATTGTTAGGCTCAATCACTATTTTACGATAAGGGTCGACAGCAAAATCTCCAATAATATATGCATTCTCCAATTCCATATCGTTACAGTACGAGATCAGAACTTTTAGCGTATTTATACCTTCATGCAATCCTGACAGTTTAATTTTTTGCATACTCCGATCCAAATAATATCCTTCTGGCTTTTTATCTAAGCAGTTGCCATTAAGCTCGTAGTCGAAACGATGTGCATCTTCAAGTACCAGAAATGCATCATTCGCTGGCACATCGGCGACCACAAATGTAAACCTCAGTTCCAGCGGGGTTTCATTGCCCGGATGTTCCTGATGAATCCAAAAGTACCTCTGTAGGTTTCCGTTGTGGAATACCTGACGCATACCCAGTCGTTCACGAATCATACGTTGAGCCCTCCACACCTCCATAGGCTTAGACCACGGTTCATTCCCCATGCGAAACTGGCATTGATCAAGAACAAGCGCATTAGGTGCAGTTCTCTCAAACGAGACAGGCTGTAGCTCTGAAATGTACTTATTGCTTATTTCAAACAGGGTATGATCTTGAGCGGAACCATGATTTTGATTCACGTCAGTCATCTGATCGTTGTTAACGGTTGCAATTTCCTCTTGATTACTTGAAGTGGATGAAACAATATATAGCTTGGACTGTGCTGGCCCGAATGTATCGCTGAAGCGTATCTTGCCATCTTTCTTAGCAACTGGGCGTGGAATCATTTCTCCCGACCAAGCATCCCATTCTTCCAGGTGTTGCCCTTCTGAAATACTGATCTCCACTTGATGGGTGTTATTCCGATCATTGTTTACAATAAAAACAGTCGAGCCATGTTGTACTTGCCGGTGCATGTGAAGAAAATGCTTCGCTTCATTGCCATCCTGATCCAGAATGCTTACGGCACGTGATGTTTTCTCGTCCAACAGCGTTATCAGTTCAGCAGAATCTTTGAATTGAATATATTGGAAATGCTTTTTTAGATCATCCAAACGTTGCAGACTCTCCGACCTGCCATCTACTAAGTACGGCACTTCCCCAAATGCAGCAACAATACCTCCACTGTCCATAAATGAAAGCAACACCTCAAGTGTTGAGGACATGACATTGTGTAGAGAAGGTAGAACAATGAGTGAATATTGTGCTTCACCGACGTATAGCTGACCTTTCTCAGCTCTGGCGAACTCTTTCATTATAAGCTCATCACCCAGATCATAGTCGACATGCCATTCAACCATCCGGTTGACGAATTCGTTGAAAGACTTATCATAGTCTGTCAGCATGGATTCATTACCGGCTGTATTTTTCCATGAAGATATGTTCACATTTTGCCCGAGATGTGACCACACCGATGAAGCTGGATGAATCACGAGCACATTCCGAGTTAATTTCCCCTCACTTAAGACAGAGCCCAGTCTTGCATAATAATCCTCCATGCGCCGATTATGACTCCACCAGTTCGTATGATAATTGAAAGATGGTGGGTAATCCCGCTTACGACATCCTCTGAGTGAATACCAGGATAAATGATGAGTCAATAAATTAATGCCTAAAGCAAATTGCCAATCCCCCATCCATCTTCGACTCTCAAAAGTTAAGTCCCAGCCTGTCACACCGTAAGTTTCGGTGATTACTTGTTTCTTACCAAGCTGATTCGCAACACTGGAGACCTGTTTGATCGTTAAATGTTCTTTGGTTTGCTCACCCAGTGTGTCAATACCCGGAATGTGCAAATATCGATAATGCGACATTACTGAACCGCTATGACGAGTCTGTCCGACAATACTACCTTCGGAATGAAAATGTCCGGTGAACTGAATGCCCTGTTCTTGGCACCACTCCCCAATTTGTTTCGTATACGATTCGCTGAACGTTTCCGTCACGGTCAACCAATAATCATAACGTATTTGTGAAGAAAGGGGACCTTGAAAAAAGAAGTATGGAAGCAACGTCCATATGGAATATCCTCTTCTGACTTCAAACTCGTGTGCAAATAGTTCACTCCATGCAATCCAAGTCAATTCTGGTTCATTCATACGTTCGGCAAAACCTTGGATCGTCGGCTCATCGGTAAATATCCCAGGAATCGTTTTTCCGAATTCTTCTCCAACTGCTTCTCTGTAAGGTTCATAGTTCGTCTCAATAAATAACTTTACCGTTTCAGGATTCATAAGATCCGTGTAGGTGTCCCCATGACACCAGTCGTTTTTATCAGCGATTCTCACACGGAAGATGAGATAGATCTCATCTTTCGTCTGAAGAACCACTCCGAGTTCATTCTCTGCCAGTTGCCTCAGCTTCGTGATACTTCCCCTATTATGATGGCGTGATATATGGCCACAATGGATGTATCTTCTCGATCAAAGGTGCGGCTCATATCTAAAGTCAGTGCCTTGGCACGCACCTTATCGCCGCCTTTACTCGCGACCATTCCACCACCCATCCCTGAGGAATATCGATCTTCATCGTACAACCAGGCAGAGATGCCTGACTCCTTCGCCTTAGCAACACTGTCCTTGATCCGATGCATAAACTCTTGGCTCAGATAAGGTGTTTCCAAGCCCTCACGCACATGCATCATAAAACCGCCCATGCCCTGTTCCTTGAAACCATCAATCTGGCGATTCAACTCCTCTTGCTCCAACTTGTCGTTCCAAGCCCAGAATGGAACTGAGCGAAACGAGTGACCCGGATTTAAAAAAGCACGCTTCAATAGATCCTGATTCATGTGTCACCTCATAATGTATAGTTTGATTAAACTACCCTTTGACACTGCCAAGCACGATCCCTTTGACGAAATACTTTTGCAGGAAAGGATAGATACATAAGACGGGCAGCATGGATACGAACAATTGGGCTGCCATGACCGTACGATTAGAAATATTAGCAAGGAGTGATAAATCGCTCGCGTTCATATTGGTTAAATCTCTTGATACAATAACGGTTCGTAAATAGGTCTGTAACGGATAGTTGGACGGTGAGTTCATATAGATCATGCCATCAAACCATGAATTCCAGTGAAAAATGATTGAAAATAGGGCGATTGTGGCTAAGGATGGTTTAGATATGGGCAAGTAAATGCTCCATAATGTTCGCAAGGAACCTGCGCCATCCATTTGGGCAGATTCTTCAAGCTCTGGCGGCTGAGTACGGAAAAAGTTAAGCATGAGCACAATATTAAATACATTAACCGCTGAAGGGATGACAAGAGCCCAGATGGTGTCCATTAGCCCCGTCTCTTTAACTACCATGAAGGTTGGTATTAATCCTCCATTAAAGATCATCGTTATAACGAAAAACCAGGAGTATATCGTTCTGGAACGAAACTTCAAATTGGATTTCGAGAGCGGATAAGCAGCAAGAACAGTGAGGGTTAAACTTAAGGAAACCCCGAGTATCACCCTTTGAAAGGAAACGAGTACCGTACTCATAAAGATGTTGTTACTGAAGATATATTTATAGGAATCCAGATTAAAATCCACAGGCCAAATCGTCACCCATCCAGCTGAAACGGCTGCATTACTACTGAAGGATAAAGCGGCCATATGAATAATAGGGAATAAACAAGTGATGGAAAATAAGGTTAAGAAAATATAGTTCGCATATAGGAATACTTTTCGAGAAAGCGTGCGTCGTTCGATCATGTATACAGCCTCCTTATTTATTGAGAGAAATGGGGCTTATCGCTCGTAAATTCCAATTAAAAAATGCGATAATTCGCGAGCTTATAGGCAAGAAGATAGGAGGTACAGATGAAGATAAATGACACGAACGATTTGAAAAGTCCAACAGCTGTTGCTACACCATACTGCATCTGCTCCATGCCGATCCGAAACACATACGTATCCAGAATGTCTGCACTGGAATAGACTTGAGGACTGTACAGATTAAACACCTGATCGAAACCTGCGTTTAATATATTTCCAAGGCTTAGAACACTAAGTAATACGATGATTGGTTTCATACCAGGAAGTGTAATATGCCACATTTGCTTGATATGTCCAGCACCGTCCAACGCTGCTGCTTCGTATAAAGACTTATCGATGCTTAGAATTGCGGCCAAGTATACGATCGTATCAAAGCCAAGTTCTTTCCATATATGTGAAGCAACAATTACAAAGCGGAACCATGCACCATCGCCTAAAAAATAAATAGGTTCAAAACCAAAAAGTCCTAGAAAATTATTGATAATACCGCCTGAAGGTGACAGTATGTCAATTAGTATGCCGGATAATATAATCCAGGAAATAAAATAAGGCATATAGACGACCGTCTGAACTGTTCGTTTGAATACAACGTTCTTAACTTCATTAAGCAAGATCGCCAATCCAAGAGGAAATATGATACCAACGATCATTTTCAACAATGAAATGAATAAGGTATTTCCAATAACTTGCATCGTATCTGGCATACCGAATACGTACTTAAAGTTATCGAATCCAATCCATTCTGAGTTAAACCATCCATTTGAGGGAATAAAATCTTGAAATGCAATAACGATGCCAACAATCGGTCCATAGCTGTAGATGAGAACCAGAATGACCGCCGGCAACAGCATCATATGGTAAGCACCAGTAGAGAACCGACGTTTACGGGTTCCTTTTAGCTCCATGTGTGCACACTCCATCCGTTTTTATAAAAATAGAGGAACTGCGAAGTTCCCCTATTCATCATCATTTAGCTGCGTCCCAGTCATTGACCTCTTTCGTAACTTCTTCGAGGCCGAGTTTGTTCAATTGATCAACGAATTTATCGAAATTATCCAGTGAGTCGGATCCCATAATAACTTTTGTGTAATATTCAATAACTGCCTGTTCAATCGTTTTCAACCGGTTTTTCATGGCAGCCGTTGGTGCACCATAGAACTCATTCATTTTGAATAGATCTTGATTAACATATTCGTTCATATATTTAAACGAACCGGTTTCGCCGAACACCTTCTCGTATTGAGCGTTGGCGTTGTCTCCATCTTTGTATTTTTGAATATTATCATAGTATCCTTTTTCTTCAGCATTCAAATTAGAGGCATTCCCCGTTTTGAAAGCTTCTGTTATATTAAGATGACCTTGAAGGTTCTTTTTTGCTTTCCACGCCTTTGCAACGGCATAATGATGTCCCGGAGCTGGTTCAGGACCCAAGAATCGGTTGTATTCCTCGGAGGATGTATCCCCATAGTTCAACTCTGTCCAGAAATTAATCAGTTTCATAATGGCTTCCGGGTGCTCGTATCCACTACGCATCACATAGTAATTCTCAACATTTAACTGGATTTGAGGATTAGCAGGTTGTGCATCCTTGGATACGATCGGGTAAGCCATCCAGTTGGAATCCGGGAAATTATCCTTTGTCTGCTGTAACGGATACATCCCATTCCACATTTGACCAAAGTTGAAACCGACTCTTCCAGCAGCAGCCAACTCGGCTGCTTTACCTGAATCTTTTGCGCCAAAGTCTTTCTCAATCAAACCTTCACTATACAGTTTGTTAAGATATGCAAGAGCATCCTTGACTTCTGGCTGTGCGCTACCGTACACAAGCTTACCGTCTGTTCCACGAACCCACGTTTTCGGATAAGCATCGAAGGCATTAAATAATCCTATGGCTTCAGCCAACCCAGGAGTAAGGAAATCTTTGCTCAGCATGAGCCCAACAGTATCCTTCTTACCATTGCCGTCAGGATCCTGCTCCACAACTGCCTTGAGAGCCGAGTATAGTTCATCTGTCGTCTTTGGATTCGGTAGACCTAACTTTTCCAACCAATCTTGGCGTGCCCACAAAAAGGAAGCACTATCAATAGATGAGCTAGTCGATGGAATAGCAATTAACTTCCCTCCAAAGGTTGCTGACTCTAGGGCTGTGTTGCCTTCCTCGGTAATGATCTCCTTCGTCAATGGTGTTCCATAATTTTTATAAACATCTGTTAAATCAGTGTATAGATTGGTCTTCGACAGCGTTGCGAGATTTTCCAGACTCGCGCCTACAAGATCCGGTATATCACCGGATGCGATAGCAACGCTCATTTTCTGCTTTCCTGCATCTGCACCTTTGGTGTACCATAGCGGTTTAACAATAATACCAAGCTCATCCCGATAGGCTTTGATCCATTCGCTATTCTCCCACTTCTCCTCAGAAAAGCCATCGGCGATTGCGTCGGCAATCGATATAGCAACTGTTAGTTCGATGGGTGGATCATACTTAGCCATCGGATCAGACGGGGGATTTGTTGCTGTGCTGACGCCCTCATTATTGGACACCTTGTTTGCATTGTTCGAACTGCATCCGGCCAGAAGTGAGACACTTAGCATCATTACTACAGCAAAAGAGAATACTTTCCTTTTTTTGTTCGTCATGTATACCCCTCCAGTCATTCAATATTAAGTACAAGATAAGCTTACAGTCCAGAGGGAAAGAAAGCGATTTCAAAATTCCGATATTCCTTGTATTCTGCCGACAACGTGTACCTTGCGTCTTTAAGATGTCCGAAACTCCTGCGGGGTTTGTCCCGTTTCTTTTTTAAAGAATCGACTGAAATAACCAGCCGAAGTGAAGCCAAGGGCTTTGGCGATATCCTGCACGAGATTTCTTGGGTCCGTTAGTAGTTCTTTGGCTCTTTGAATTCTCAGAGCTGCGATATACTCCGTAAGGGTTATGCCTTTTGATTGTTTAAACATTCTGGATAGATAATCCGGATTCAAGTACACTTGCTCCGCAAGATTGGATACAGAAAGGTCACCACCTAAATGTGTTTCAATGTACTGATTAATTTTCCAGAGTATGTCTATCCGCATGCTAGAAGACTGAGAGGAGTGGTAATGTTCAAATTGGTTTAAGATGTGCTGTAATGTCTTGATCCCTTCTTTTCGTATAAGAATGGATGTGGGCTGTAACAGCTTGGACATATGGGAAGCAACTGTAGTATCACGATCCAGCCCTAATTTGTTGGCAGATGTCAGTATACGAAGTGCTACCGCGCAATACATCTCCATGTATCGCATATCATCAATGGCCTCCCACTCAGCATAAGACGCCAGTTCTGACAATATAAATTGAACTTCATCTCTTCGTCCAGATTCAATGTACGTCTCTAGTGCATTTGCCTTCTTATGGAAAACCTCAATGAACCCACGTACCTCTTCTTCATCTTGATTCTCCGAACCTGTAAAGTTGTTATTCCTCACGATGATTTTTTGAGCATCATAGTATCGAGATAAGAAGGCTTTGAGAACTGTAAACTGCTTGACTACATCGCTCCAAACAATAGATCGTTCTGTAAGTGCAAATGAAAATGTATATCCTGTCGATTTTTCTAATGTTTGCTGAATCAATTCAATAGACCCGTTAATAAAAGTTATTAACTGCTCATCAGCTTTTGAGGAGTGATCACGAGATTGAATGAAGAAAACATAATACTCCCGGTTATATACAACGTCTGTGAATTCGGAATAGGCTGACAGAAATCGTACACAAACGGTATGCAGTGCCGTGAAAAGTAACTGTCTCTCTCTAGCTCGTAATGAAGAATTCACCAAATCTAATCTTGCCACACACATAATAAAGGGGCGGTCTATTGCAAGTTTGATCCCCATTGCCTCCAAATGTTGTGGTGTTAGATCCTCCTGCGATTGTAAGCCCTCCAGTAAGTCAGATAGGTAGATAAGGCGGTGATGCTCCGCATGTTTTTTCTGTATGTCACGTGCTTGTTTGATTAAAGTGTCCATCTTCTGTTCTTCATCCAAATCACGAATGGTTTTACGAACTGCCTCTACGATCGCATCGTCTCCCTCTGCTTTCAATATATAGTTCTGTGCACCTTGCTTAATGGCATGATGAACATAATCAAATTGATCGAAGCCTGTAAGGAATATGAGTTTGCATTCCGGCCATTGCCGTTTTACCTGATCACCAAGTTCTAATCCCGACATCTTAGGCATTTTAATATCGGACAACAGAATATCAACCCGCTTTTCAGACATGACTCTCAAAGCCTCCAATGCAGTAGATGCTTTGTAAACTTCAAGTCGATGTCCTTCGGCTTCCAGGAACAATTCGTATAATCCATTCAACAGCAGTTTCTCGTCATCCACAATTAACATCCGGTACATCGTCACTCGCCTCTTTCCGTGAAATCGTTAGTTCAATCTTTACTCCACCTAGCTCACTAGGACTGACCTTTATCCCACTCTCTGGTCCGTATTTGTACTGAAGCCTTCTATGCACATTCAAAATCCCCGAGATCTCTTGTTCATCTTGCGTATCCGATAGAAGCGCAGACAGTTTTTTTATAGCATCCTCACTGTCCTCACCGTTATCTTCGACAAGAACCACGATCTGTTCAGGTTTATCCAGGAACGAAACGCTAAGAATACCTCCTTCTATCACATTTTCCAAGCCGTGCACGAATGCGTTTTCAACTATAGGCTGAATAATTAGGCGTGGAACCGAAAGAGCTTTGATACTGTTCGGTAATTCGCCAAAATTCACGGTCACCCGATCTGAAAATCTAGCTAATTGTAGCATGGCATAATTACGAGCATGTGCCACTTCATTCTCAAGGGTGACTGTATCTCTAGAGTTGCGCGTTATGAATTGAAAATACTTGGCAAGCTGATCCGTGAAATGCACGGCTTCTTTGTCTTTTTCCATTTTAATAAGACGAATGATACTGAACAGGCAATTATATAGGAAATGAGGATTAATCTGTGATTGAAGCTGTTTCAGCTCCGCATTTTGTCGATGAATCCGCTGATTATAGATCTCATCTATTGAAATATTCAAATTGATTACCATATCATTGAAACGTTTGTATAAATAACCGAATTCGTCTTCCTTATTATGATGAATATTGAGTTCCAAATTTCCCTCTTCAATTCGCTTGAACGCGCGAACAAGCTTCACCATAGGCTTATTAATGATTCTGTTGATGTAGTACAGATACAGGGCAACCATTAGAATGGTCAGTCCGAAGAATAGCCAGAACCAGATAATAGATTTCGAGATTGGTTCAAACATCGTTGGTGTATACAAATAATGATCGATATACAAGTCATTTTCCGCCAGAGAAGATCTTACAAAAATATAATCTTTATTCGTTTGAATTGGTGAAGCTTCTTGAGTTGATTGTTTCATTTCCCCATACTGCCGTGTGATTGACTGTTCTAATTTGTCATCATTCACAACAATCATATTTTTGGCGTTTCGACCTAGTCCGAGTACAATCGCGCCAGAATAATCTTTTTCTAACGCAGCTTCGAAGCTGCGATGAAGTTCACTCGTTCTCATTTCGATCTCAACGATTATTTCAGGGGTGGTTCTATATTCGCTCTCAAGAGGGTATGCGACGCTAAGCAATCTGTCATCATAAGTAATAAGATGATAAGGATCTTTCAGCTTTTCAGGAGGGATATCTGTAACCTTCAACTGACCGTAACCGTCGTTTGCGGATATTTCAATATCAAGATTTGTTAAATAAAGACGTACATCCACGATGAAGTCGCTGCTGTTTCGAATGGATACTAGTTTGGATCTCAAAAAATGAATAAGCTGAATTTTGTGATAGGACTCAAGCGTGTCATATGCATTCGCAAACTGGATTACATATTCATCGTTAAGCATATCGTACTGAAGTGAATTAAAGCGGCTAAGGGTACTATTAAGCTCACTTAAATACTTTTGAGACTGCGTTTCAGTCGAGGTCATAATATCTTTCCGTAGTAAATCCGAAGTCCAGTTGTACAATATGCCTGCAAGTAAATATATTGGAAATGTCGCAACAATAAACGCTATGATCAGACGTTTATTAATGGATAGCCGCCATTTCGTATTTGTATTTCTCAACACGTCAACTCCTCCGATTTCTAGCTAATCATTACTTTTCCCCAACGAAAGAAAACGATTTCATTATTATGTAGACATAATATAGCATAAAGTTGTATTAGGAAGACTATTGTTATATTGATCTATAAATAAAAAAAGTCGCTCAATAGCGACTTTCAATGGGACTGCCCGAATTCTATGCTAACTGTGTTCAAGGCAGCTGCAATAACTTGGTGCATATCATAATATTGATACATTCCTAGACGTCCACCCAATATAATATGTGGTGATTGCTCTGCAAGTTTGTGATATTTTCTATATTTTTCAGTATTACTTTCGTCATTTAGAGGGTAGTAGGGTTCGTCGCCTTTGCTCCAAGCTTGGGGATATTCTTTTGTTATGATTGTTTTGGACTGCTTGCCGAATTCAAAGTGTTTATGCTCAATAATTCGAGTGTATGGTGTTTCGGAATCAGTATAATTTACAACTGCATTGCCTTGATAGTTTTGCTGATCTATAGTCGAGGATTCGAATCGTAAACTTCGATATTCTAACTCACCAAATGTGTAATCAAACAATTGATCAATCATTCCTGTATACACAATTTTGGGGAAGCTTTTTAAGTAGGATTCTTTGTTTGAAAAAAAATCCTGATTTATCTCTACCTCGATCAATTCACTCGATAGCATTTTTTCGATGATTTGTGTATAGCCACCAACAGGAATCCCCTGATAACGGTCATTAAAATAATTATTATCATACGTGAAGCGGACAGGGACACGTTTAATGATAAACGGAGGTAACTCGGTTGCTTTGCGCCCCCATTGTTTTTCTGTATAACCCTTCACCAATTTGTAATAAATATCCGTTCCGATTAATGAAATCGCTTGTTCTTCCAGGTTTTTGGGGTCTTTAATCTGTGTTGCCTGGATCTGTTCTGCAATCTTCAACTTAGCTTCATCAGGGGTAATCGTGCCCCATAGCTGATTAAATGTATTCATATTAAAGGGTAAATTGTATATTTCACCTTTATAATTGGCTACGGGGCTGTTCGTATATCGATTGAACTCCGCAAATTGATTGATGTAGTCCCAGATTTCCTTATTATTGGTGTGAAAAATATGCGCCCCATATTTATGAACATGTATGTCCTCGATCGGTTCCGTATAGATATTACCGCCAACGTGGTCTCGTTTTTCGATAACCTTTACTCGCTTCCCCCGTTTGGCTGCTTCATAAGCAAATGTACTACCGAATAATCCGGAACCTATGACTAAATAATCGTGTTGCATGTACACTCACCTGACCTTTCATTCGTTCATAAGAAAGCAATTGATATGAAATAACCTGTGGATTCTAAACGGATCCACAGGTTTAAAGATGATAAACGTTGTTTTATGCTTTCAATTAAATCCCACAATCTTCTGTGATAATTTATAGGCAGCTACTGACATTGTGCGACCCAAATGACCCGGCATATTCATCAATCTTCCCATGGCTCCATATCGGATACTATTGTATAATTCAATATCTTTATCCTTAATGTACTTCCACAGTTCTTTTTTCGCTTTTAGATTTTCCTTCTTCCCTGAACGAATCAATAATATGGTAGAGATCACGGTTATTATTTCGAGATGGTTCAGCATATATTGACGAAGTTTCAGGCTTTTAATCTCTTCCATATTGATCTGGTCAATCATGAGTTTATTAACTTTCAGCTGTTGGTCAATTCGCTCAATCATCACTTTCTCGTTGACGGATTGATCCTCTCGCCCAATAAAATAGCGATAAAAATCAACATTCACATAATAAATTCGCTCCACTTTTTCCAGCGGTTTAAACACAAACAGATTATCCACATAAAACGTATGCTCTGGAAGTTTCAATTTGCATTCTTTTAATAGACTCGTGCGATAAATAATCGAATGCATCAAGATATACTGACCTTTGCGAAAGGGTTTAATATCGTCCCATGAGAAAATGCATCCTTCAGGAAAGTTTTTTCCGTACTCCATCACTTTTTTGTACTTTTTCCCTGTTTTCTCATAGACAAAATTACTTACAACCATGTCGACTGTCTTATCTTCCGCTACCAACGTTTTTAGTGTTGCAAGTATTTCTTTGAAGGCACTAGGATCAATCCAATCATCACTGTCAACAACCTTTAAGAATAATCCAGTAGCAAAACTAATACCTGTATTGACCGCTCCACCGTGGCCTAAATTTTCTTGGTGTACGACTCTTACAATGGATGGATACTTCGCCTCATACTGCTCTGCAATCCTTTGGGTACTATCGCTAGATCCATCGTTAACAATAATGACCTCAAGTTCTTCATCGTCAATCAGCAAGCTACTTATACACCGATCCATGTAATCCTGCGAGTTAAAACACGGTATTACGAAAGATAATAGTTTCATAACAAACCTCTTCTTAGTGTCGTGTATTTATCCTATTGATATCTTATTTTTCTTCTCTTTAAAGATGATTTTCAATATCGGGAAGTATACCCAGAATGAAATGGCGGCATTAATAATCATGGTGATCAGATCAGCCGTTGTCTCACCAGATCTTCCAAATCGATCGATAAAGAAGCTGTAGATCGGTTCCTTATACCAACCCTGAAGTGCTCCTGCACAAATGGTAATCAAGATATAAGCTACAACATACCAAAAAGCGGCTTTATAAATGTTCCCTTTGGATCTGAACGTGATATTTCGTTGCGCAAAGAAATTAATGACCTGAGCAATACCCAAGGTTAATTGGACAGCAATGAAGTAAGCAAGACCTCCACCTCCACCTGATGCAATTGAACCAGCCGGATAATTGAAAATATAATAAACTGATCCGTCAAAATTATGACCTAGCGGAAAAAGTTGAAAAGTATAGGCTTCCATACGGCTTCCGCTAAACATGGCTTTTAAGACAGGCATAAGAACCATTTGAAAAACGGTGATGCCATTACTCAGGATCAGAAACATTAAAAATTCTGCCAACTTGGGATGCTTATCTCTATAATTGTTCCAGTACAATCTGATTGCTTGCATACCGATCACTTCCTTCTAATATCACGTTAAAGCTTAACTGGACAGGTTCAGTCTGGTTGGAGGTGATTGTCAATGTTCCCTCGCCAGCTGTCCCGTGTGTCTTGATATACGTACCACACATACCGCCCTCTGCGACGACACAGTCTGGTCCTACGATTTCTATCGCACCTTCTGCTTTTAGAAATAAAGGTAAATGAGAGTAGGTTGCATTATTGTTATTGGCATCTGCTACTCGAATACGAACTGACGCCATATCATATGTGTCAGCTTCGACTAATTCCGCAGCACTAACGGTGGTTTCCACATGAATACTCGCGTTAGATGATTTCACAACCTCTGCGACAACCTTTCCTTTTTTCACAGCTTCAAAACGATAGACGGGTGCTGAAGCTCCCCAATTCTCAATGTACTTGAAAAACAAACGATAGAAGGTGATCGGCGATACAAGGTGACGACACATGACCCATACTGCTTTAAAAATATACTTTACAGGTAATGCAGTTCCAAAGCGCTGGATAGCTAATAGGCTCTCTTTGATGGCATCTGCTTTCTTACGGGAATACTTCTCTCCTTCTTCTATTACGTTCCCTACGGTGTCATAGAATTCGATCGGTGGATGTGGTAAATAACGATACTTTTGGTTAACCGGTTCAAACTCCCGAATCATGATGTCATTCTTATACAGCCGGACTTGATCCGCATTAGTGAAGATGTAGTTTTCACCAACAGCACCACCAGGGTAATCTCCGATATGCATATCTGAACCCACTTCCAGAACGGGAGCATCTTCTGAGAAACTAGCGTAGACTCTGGCAGCAAGCTTCGGATTACGAAACATGTCCATCACACCGTGGTAGCAAATACGATCACCAGATCCAAAATCACCATGGGTTTGATAATCAAACATACACCAGCCAAAAGAGCCTGCAATGTCTTCTCTTTTATACACTTCATTCAAGACATTGGCGTAACGCATAGCGTGAGAAAGCCGGCGAGAAGGCTCATCTGTTGCTTTTGTTGGAAACATATGACCATTAAATTCGGAGATCAAATACGCTTTGCTTTTACTCGGTGAAATCAACCACCTTGGTAGTAGCGCAGCGTTCTTTCCAGTATGAGAAAAATCATTAAACCCATAGACATCTTCTAATAGATTACTTCTCCACAGAAAGCGAACTCCACTGGTCTGTCTGCTGTGATCCAAACGGCGAGCGATTTCATTCGTCTTTGTATATAGAACGTCATCATCTTGCGACTCATTCAATCGAACCCCCCACAGAATAATGGAAGGGTGATTACGATACTGCAGAATCATTTCTTCCACGTTTTCACAAACAATCTGTTTCCACTCTTCATCGTCTTTGATATGTTGCCAACCTGGTGTTTCGGTAAACACGAGCAATCCTAAACGATCACATGCATCCAGGAAATGCTTAGACTGAGGGTAGTGCGAGGTACGAACTGCGTTAACATGTAGTTCTTCCTTTAATATTCGTGCATCCTCCACCTGCATTGAAGCAGGCATAGCATAGCCTACATACGGATAACTCTGGTGGCGATTCAGCCCACGAATCTTATATTTTTCACCATTCAAATAAAATCCATCATAGCGAAAATCAATTTGGCGGAATCCGAAAAATACATTATACTCGTCTATTATTTCTCCATTATGCTTTTTAAGCGTTGCTACTAACGAGTAAAGATAAGGAGTCTCCGGGCTCCACGCGTTGCTATTAGGAACATTAATCTTGCATTCTTTGAGTTCTGCCCCTATTACATTCAGGGTGGTATGGGCAACTATCGTTTGCTGTTGATCTAACAAACTTAATTCCACAATGTGTGTTGAATCAGGTTGACTAATTGTAACGTCAATCAGTGCTTGGTCTTTCTCCGGTGTTCGGACAAAAACATCTTCTACATAGCTTTCATTAGCTACTAACAACCACGCTTCACGATAGAGTCCACCGTAAGTCATGTAATCAATAACATGACCAAATGGCGGTACATTTGCGTCTTCTCGTGTATTCAGACGAACGACAATTCTGTTCTCGGCTCCGTACACCAGTTTATCCGTTACTTCTACTCGAAAAGCAGTGTATCCGCCATTGTGAGTCGTTAGCTGCTCGCCATTGACAAATACTTCTGCTACGTGAGCGGCACCATCAAACTGAAGAAACAAACGCTGACCTTTCAGTGTATCCGGAACCATCAGATGACGTCTATAACCACAGATCATCTGACAAGCACTCTCTTCCATGTAGTGTACAGGGACTTCTTTACAAGTATGGGGCAGCCTTACGGCTGTCCCCTCACCTGTAAAGTTGAAAAATTCATCAGTAATATTCTCTATAAAACTCCATCCATCACAGATACTAATTTTTCTCATTTATGTTTCTCCGCTTTCATTTGAAGTATGAACAGTATGGTTTAACCCTTCGGACTTGGATTGTTTCATAAAACAAGAGATCAATGCTGCAATAGTTCCAATAGTAAAGGTAATACCAAAGACCAGCACAGCTTGAGGATTTCCTCCAATAAAGTTGACTCCGTTTACAACATCTGATAATGTCGGGAACCCTAGATAGAAATGCATAGATAATGCGACCCCAAAGGCAATGGCTGGTAGAATAGGGGCAAAGAAATAGTTTTTAAGCAAAACCAGCAATTCTCCTAATACGCCAGCAATAATTAAACCAAAGGTGATGAAGGAAAAGGTGCGATCACCATGATTAACAATGAGAAACACAATGTTAGCTACCAGCATTAAACTCGCAGCCATAAATCCGATCCAAAAGCCTAGTGTTCTGTCTTTAAATAAGACCATTTAGGTTAAACCTCCCTTATCCTTCTTGCATAGCCAGTTCTAATGAACAGGAATAAACTCAACAGCGTTAATGCACCAAGGGTATAATTCGTAACCTTCAAAAATGTTTGCCACCATGGTACAAAATCTTCTACTTCAGTTTCAGCCGATAGACCATTAATCAAAGTAGAATTAGCTAAGGAATAATAGAAGCCTTTATTGGCTCTTCTTAACTCTTGCAATACGTAACCATCCTTGTTACTTGCAAGATATTTGTGAATCTCACTCGCACGGGCAGTATCCGCGTTAAAGGTATCTGTTCCAGCAACAAGTGATTCCACCGTTGGGATATTCGGATTACCTTTAACTGAATCTGTAATCGTAACCCCTTTGAAGCCCCATTCATTTCGAAGCACTTGTGTCAGCGTTGCATGATCTGCATAGGCCAAACGAGCACCAATTCGAGAGAATGACATCATCGTACCAAGCGCTTCTCCTTTGGTGAAGGCACCCTCAAATGCTTTCAAAGGACCTTGACGATAGGATTGTTCAGTCGCAAATGTAGCTAACTCGCTTCTATTTGTCTCTTGGTCATTGGCAACAAAGTGTTTAATGGAAGCGGTTAATCCCTTCGCTTGCATTGCTTCTGTCTGAACTGCACCCATGATATAACTCAGAATGCTATCTTCAGAGTAATACTCAAAGTTACGTCCACTAAATGGAGTCCGATGTAGATTGGCTCCTGGTGACCAGAGCTGTGTCGTTCCAGTGAACAGAGCATCCTCTGCGATAAAATCACCACGTTCTGCGATTAACTGTTGGTTCCACGTTGATGCTGCTACAATTTGACTAACATGTGCCGTAGACGGTTGACCATTATTAAACAAATAATTGGATTGAGCGCCTGAAGGTCCGTCTGTATTTTTGTTGGCAGGTTTATTAATGGACTTCACAGCTGGTTGTCCAAAATTCTCCCCGATCGTCGCACTCAACTCAGCAATCGTTAATTGACTCAAGAACGTATTCCATTTCTCATCGTCATCAAACGGAACATCCTTCATATCAACCAGTTTCAGCCCTGCATCTACACCTTGAGCAAAGCTATCATACGCTGGCGCATCACTAGGCTTTTGATATTTTTCGTTATACAATACTTCTTTTAATTTATCAGTGGCCTCAACAGCGGTGTATGCTTTAGGATACGTATTCCAGTCATTACGTGTTAAATACGTAACCGCATTTTCAGCGAAGTAATTATAATCAATATCATCATATTGATTGGAAACCACTTCATCTGTATATTGAGATTTGGCATAGGTTACATTATCTAACGTTTCTAGCGGTACAGAGACTGCTTTATTGGCATCTCCATCTACCACTGAACCATTAGCCAGCAATAGCTTGCCTGCTACGGCTGCACCTTGCTTATTTGCCATCACATTATTGAGAGCGTCATGACTATCATTACCTATTGCAAAATAGTAGTCGCCTGGATCAAAGACATAACTACCCTTCTTGCTTGGATCAGCCCCATTTTCAGCATTCTCATCATAGGTTGCAAATAAATAGTCATCAATTGTAACCGTGACATCTTCAGATTCACCTGCACCCAGTTCACTCGTTTTTCCGAATCCAACTAACTGTATTGCAGATTTTTCTGCTTGCCCTTCTTCATATGGAAGTTGAGCATAGACCTGTACAACTGATTTAGACTTTCCTGTATAAGCTGATTCCTGAGGATAGCCCTCATTCGTCACCTTAACCTGAGCCGTTACTGTTTTGGCATTTCTGTCCCATTCCACCGAAGTTAACTGCTGAGTGAAATTAGCATAGCTATTACCATAGCCAAATGGATATACCATTTCGTCAGCGTAGCTCCAACGTTCTTGATTAACAAAAGCACCTGCGCTGCTATCCGCATTATTTAAACCCAGGACAGCATCGTGATATCTTGTTTCGTAGTACTTATAGCCTTGATAGATACCCTCTGCTTGGATGATATAATGACCATTATCATTCGAGTATTGAAAATCGCCTGCGTTTCTAACCGCTGGTGCAGATAAGGAGTCTGCTGCAAAGGTATCCACGAGTCTACCTGAAGGATCGGCCGCACCTACTAGTACATTTGCCACGCCTGTAAAGCCTTTAAGACCCGGATTTCCGATCCACAGGGCAGCATCAACCCCGTATTCCTGTTCTTCAAGCCAACCTAGTTCCATCGCATATGCACTATTAATCAGAACAACAATCTTCGAAAATTTCCCGCTATCCTTGATCATTTTTAATAGATCTTTTTCTGTGTTATGAAGTGCCAAGTAAGAAATGCCGTCTCTGTCGGTTGTCGCTAAGTCTTTACCTTCCCCACCATCACGAGACAACATGACAATAGCCACATCATTGAAATTATCTTGGTATGTTGCTTGTAGGTCATTGGTATAGAAATTTTTATCAACTTCTCCAATGAACCAATCGGGAGACGCTTTTGCCCTAGCCACATCACTATTCTTGTAAGCGTCGAACAACCTGTCATTAATGGTGAATCCAGCTTCCTTTAAAGCATTGTACAAATTAACCTGACGTTTCTCATCCATACCAGGCCCACCAGAATTCCCGCTATATACAGGATCTGCCGTCGCCCGACCAAACAAGGTAACACTACGTTCTTCAGCACGTAATGGCAGTGCGGATTGGTTATTTTTTAAGAGAACCGTTCCTTCTTCCATCGTCTGCACATCGTGTTTATCCGAATCGACTAACATCTCTGCTAAACCCTGATCAGATAACTCATAGTTGCTTGGATAATACGTCGAGCTCTCATCAGCTTGGATTACAGGTGGAGTGATTTTAAGAAAAACATTCACTTGACCACTCCAACTCATTAGCAGTTCAGTCATAAATAAACTAAAGGCTAAGAGAAATGCTGAAAGCGCCGTCAATCCGCGCCATAATTTTTTTTTGCTTTTCAATGCAGCTACCTCCTACAGAGTCCATTTATTTAACTTAATGTGTTGCTTCTTCGCTTTCTTTTAGCACTGTGTAATCGAAGCTTGCTCTTGCAGGGTCAACAATAATGGAAGTTGCCGGGAATGATACGGATTCAAGGTATTGCTCTGCAGTTAAGGCTGCACCTTCTCCACCAGCTGCTTGCCCCATTTCATCAGTCCATGCAAGCGTATTCAAATAACCAATAGGATTTGCACCTGCCGAATATGAACTATTCACCATCACTGATGTAGGTTGGGATAATTCAAGTGTACGTAGCCCATCTTCGTCTTTTACAGTTACTGTCCCATAATATTTAGTAATGTCTGCTCCTCTAGGTACAACATCGTATTTACCGCTATCTTCAAATAACAATGCTCCCGAAAAAGAAGTACCTGTGGATGTTAAGATATACGTATTATCTGCAAATGTCTCAATGGATTGGACGCCAAAAGTGGCCCTTTTAAAGGTATGTTCCGGGTAAGCACTTGTGAATGCCACATTAGTTGTAGACGCATAATACCCTGTAGGGTTATTAGATGCACCTGACTTCTCTCCGTCTGTACCACTTCCACATGCTGTTAAAGCAACCAACATCATGACCATACAAATTGCCGTGAAGGCTGTTTTCGCTGTTCTTTTTCCCATGTTGCTATCCCCTTTTAATCAATTATTGTATACGCTTTCCTTAGCGCACCTCTATTGTATGGCGTAACGCCAGTTGTTTGTGGCATTTGGCATAAACTCAAAGAATTAAAGAAAATTCACGACCGGGTTTTTAGTTTATGAGGTTTTTTTTTAGTTTACGCTGAGGTTTAGGTTGTATTATTGACAAAGAGAGGCTCACTTTCTATAGTGAACATAAATTAGAGATAAAACTAAGGGGTGAAAGATGATTATCAAAATCGCTATTGTAGAGGATGATATCAACCAGGCGCGTTTGTTAGAAAGTCATCTGACGAACTATAGTGCCGAAAAAGGACTTTCCTTCAATATCGTGCATTTCTCACAAGCTGTTGCACTGTTGGAGAATTACGACTCCAATTTTGATATCATATTCATGGATATTCAATTACCGTATATGAATGGAATGGACGCTGCGCGTAGTATCAGAGCACTCGATAAAACAGTGATCCTAATCTTCATTACCAATCTTACTCAGTACGCTATTCAAGGATATGAAGTGGAAGCGCTTGATTATATGTTAAAGCCGGTGGAGTACTATGATTTTGCCTTGAAAATGTCACGTGCCATGCAAAGACTTAACGAGAATCCCAAAGATGAAATACTTATCCCTTCGGACAAAGGAATCCTCAAAGTTTCTCCCAAAAGCATCCGCTATGTTGAAACAGAAGGGCATCATGTCATTTATCATTCGGTAGAAAATAGCTTCCGGCAGTATGCCACTATTTCATCTATCGAAAAAAAAATGCACGGATACGATTTCTTCAGATGCAATAATTGTTACTTGGTCAATCTGGCGTATGTTCAAAGCGTACAGGGATACACTGTTACATTAGATGGAGGCATTGAGCTACGGATCAGTCAGCCCAGAAAGAAAGCCTTTGTTAATAAACTAATGGAGTATGTGAGAGAAAAAGATGAATAGTATGATTTCTGATTTTTTGGATGTCTACTCCAAACAGATTATCATTCGATCGGCTAGTTTAATTGAATTTGTGTTTTGCATTTTCATTCTGACACTGCCTTATCAAAAATCAAAAGGGTTTTGGTTAAAGCTATGTATCATGGCTAACTTGGCGATTCCACTACTATTGTTAGTATCTTATATGAATTTTCATTATCCTTATCTATTTCCCGGAGTGGTAAGTACTGTTGTCTATATTTTCGTTTTGAGTGCTCTATGTTTGCTGTACAAGGAAAATTTTTCAGAACTATTGTTTTGTCTATGTGGCGGTATTGCGATCCAGATGATTGTAGGCCGGTTGTATGAAATATTTATTGTTGTATTCAAACAAAATCCGTATGAAACACTCTCCCTTTTAAGGAAATGGTTCCGTTACGGGATTGGTTAGTGTATTCCTTGATACATTGCATTTTTAGTATTTCACTCGCTCTACTCTTTCGTCGTAACAAAGTCTATGAACACGACAAAAGTAACAAGGTCTTAATTGTTATTTTTTCATTGATTTTTATTTTTGTCACCGTAATCATTAACTCGTTAAGTCGTTCCTTCGAGGGCGATAACAGTATCTTGGATTTCATCATTCGGATTTTTGCAATTCTGTATGCTCTACTTACATTGTTATTACGTACAAGAATATTGGAAACGAGTAAACTAAAACAGGATTTATTAATTATGGATGAACTACTGCATGCGGAGAAAAAACAGTTTGAAAGTATGCGAAGTGAAATAGAACTGATTAATATGAAATGTCACGATCTTCGGCAACAATTGTCAAATGTGAGTTACAAACTGACTAATCAAGAACTCGAGTCATTGAATGCTGCTATTGAAGTGTATGACACCTCCGTGAAAACCGGTAGTGATATCCTGGACGTAATTCTCTATAAAAAGCAGCTTTACTGTGAGAAAAATCAGATTCGAATGAGTTGCATGGCTGATGGTCGATGTTTGTCTTTTATTTCACCCACTCATCTATACTCTCTATTAAGCAACGGAATAGAAAATGCTCTGGAGGCTGTACAATCCGTAACCAATGATAAGAAGCGAACGATTTCGATTACAACAGGCAATGAAAGCGGTATCATTTCTATTCACATCACAAACTATTTTAATAGTGACCTGATCATCAAAGATGATGTGATACAAACAAATAAGAAAAACAAAGATCGTCATGGCTTTGGCATTAAGAGCATGCGGCATATTACAGAACAATACAATGGAACTCTAACGTTTCACACAGACGAAGATATTTTTTATCTTCATATCTATTTCCCTAGATAATGAATGGCAAAAAACGATCAAGGTACCGAAAGTACCTTGATCGTTTTTCTTCATCCTTGCTGCAAGTACTACTGATGCTCCTTGTTTTTCAAGGTAAAGTGCAGTTGCTTCACCGATGCCTCGTGACGCAGTAGTGATAATAATAACTTTATCCTTAATATAAGACATTAATAAAACTTCTTTTCATGTGATATTTTGGTGATCGGATGATCAGCCAGAGAACACTATTGAAATCACTATCATCTCTGGAGCCGATTCTCCGGTGAAAACACTCAGTAATCTTTGTTAGAAGCCTGTGGTATATTGTTTAGGAACTTGTGTTTCTTTTCTTAATTTCGAAGCAGCTTCCAATGCCCAGTAAGGATTTCTGAGCAATCCTCTACCAACGGCAACCAGATCACCCTCTTCGTTTCCAATTACGGCATTTGCCAAAGTTGGATCATCTAGTCGTCCAACGGCGATTACTGGAACATTTAGAGCATTTTTGATTCCTTTAGCTAGTGGAACCTGGTAAGCAGCATGTGTACCTGGTCTGCCCCATGCAGCAATCGGTCCTTCTCCACCCGATGAAATATCAAACATATCTACACCTGCTTCTTGATATTCTTTAGCAAATTGAATGCTCTCCTGAAGGTCATAGCCACCTTCTACATATTCTTTAGCAGAAATGCGCATCAGAAGCGGCATATGATCCGGCATTTCACCTTTCGCTGCTGTGATGATTTCCCGACCAAACAAGGTAAGATCTTTACCATACTCATCATCACGTTTGTTCGTCAGTGGTGAATGGAATTGATGAATTAGGTAACCATGTGCACCATGGATTTCAATCGTATCAAATCCTGCTTTCACTGCACGAGCTACCGCACTACGGAATTTTTCAACCAGCCCTTTTACCTCGTCCGTAGTTAGAGCACGCGGTGTTTTAGAGTTTTCATCAAAAGCAATCGCAGATGGAGCAACGGGTACTTCCGCATCCTCTGCTTTACGGCCAGCATGTGCAATTTGAATTCCTACCTTTGCACCGTAGCTATGACAAGCGTCTACAATTCTCTTCAATGCTGGAATTTGTTCATCGGACCACAAGCCCAGATCGAAATCTGAAATTCGACCATCTGGCTCAACATCCGTCATCTCAATCATAATAAACCCTGTACCGCCCACTGCCCGACTTACATAATGCATGTAATGCCAATCGGTGGCGATTCCATCTTTGTTGTCCACCGAATATTGACACATAGGAGACATTACAATACGGTTCTTCAATTCCATGCCTTTTATTGTAAAGGGGCTAAATAAATCTTTCATTAGAAAGACTCCTCTCATTTTCACAGTATTTAAATGCATGCACAAGCATTTATATATTATCAGAACTATTCTTTTTGTCAACCCGAACATCATTCATTTTGAAGTTCGCTAAAATAAATCTTCCCCAAACAAACAAAAGATATACTTTCCTAAACCATCAATATTGATGGAACACTTTAGAAATAACTTTCCATTGACCATCTATTTTAAGGAGCGTGTGATAATCTGCATACTCAATGCCAGGTGCCTCTAGAATAATTCGAACTACTGCAACAGTCACCGCTACATCTAGAACATCAATTCTGTATTTCAAATCTTTTGCGGGTTCTAGCGTGTCGATCAATTCATAAAGATTTCGAATCGAACCTGTACTGAGGTTACCATCATTTGTATAACCATACATAATTGCATCTTCATGAAAGGTAGATTTCATTACATCGCCTTTACCCTCGATATTCCCCTCAATGTATCCCTGCATTGCATTAACGATTTCTTCATAATCCTTCAACGTTGCTTTACTCATTATAATTATCTCCTTTTAATTTTATTTGCTTGCGCATGCATTTATAGTAATGCGAATTGAATTGTATTTCAATTACTACGATTTAATGACATATAGATTGCGGAATCCTCGCTTTAACAATATACGTGCAGCTTTTTTAGTTTTGAACTTTCCTTGTGAAAGTATAAAGATATGTTCCCCAGGAGTAATATGCTTTTGCCATACATAAGGAAGTCGACCCAAAGAAATATTAATAGTTCCGTTTGTAGGTTCTGAACTAAATTGAGATGAATCCCGTATATCCACCACTTTATAATCCAGAAACTCAATTTGTAGTTTCTTGAATTCTTGACCACTGACATATTGCAGATTTGATAATGGCCATAGTTGGCGTACAGCAACCAACAACCCAATAAGCACAGAAGTAAACATCAACCAAAACATCCTTAACTCCCTTTCATAACAAAAGAAACAAACGTGTTTCAATTCGTAATTTGTATCCATTATTAAGAATTTTTAATTGAATTCCACATGGGTACAACCTGTTATAACAAGTTCAACTTCAGTAATTCCTTATATTTCACTTTAGTCTCTCCCTACGATCAAATTTGTTGCAACGCATTGACAATTGATACTTCTCCTGTAATCAAATCAAAAGTCTTTCTAAATGTGTTTTCTTCTTTTAATGCAGCAATAATGGTGCTTGCCACATCTTCACGTGGAATACTACCATAAATGATATTTTCAGCAGCAGACACCTTTCCTGTTCCTGGTTCATTCAACAATATCCCTGGACGTATAATTGTGTATGTTAAGCTGCTACTCTCAAGTACTTTGTCTGCATAATGCTTTGCAGCATAATATGGAAGTATGTTAGCATGCCAATTGTCCCTATTGTTAGCCTGAATTGCACTGACCATGATAAATCTGTCAATGCCTGCTATTTCAGCAGCTTCAATAGTCTTACCTGCACCGTCCAAGTCAATGAGCAACGTTTTATCATCGCCCGTTTTACCACCGGAACCCGCAGCGAAGACAATAGCATCACAACCCTGAACAGCTTCAACAATGGAAGCAACCGAGCCTTCCAAATCAGCAAGAACAGTTTCAACACCCAATTTCTCATAAACTTCAGCCTGCTCTTTTTTTCGAACCATCGCACGAACGCTGTGATCCTTACTTTCTTTTAATAATGCGATAAGTTTTTGTCCGATTTGTCCATTTGACCCCACTACTAAGACTTTCATTTTATCACTCCTTAGGTTTGAGATTTCAATTGAGACTATTACAACATTCTTACCATTCTTGAGAAGTAGGAGATACGATTACATCATTGATTAAAACATTAGCAGGCTTATTCACCACAAACCCAATAGTCTCTGCTACATATTCGACATCAATAGCCACTTCATTTAGATTCTCTAATACTGACTTAACATCTTGGTCTGTAACTGTACTTTGCCAATTTGTTGCGATCATACCAGGAGACACTAAGGAAGCCTGAATATTGTGTTTCACGGACATTTCTTTACGTAAACTTTCCGTTATTGCTCTCATCGCATATTTTGTAGCGCTATAAACACCATGTCCTTCTCCAATTGCATGTCCAGCAATTGAGCCAACATTAATAATTTGCCCTTGACCTTGTTTTTTCATATGGGGTAGTACAGCAGCAATTCCATACAATGTTCCTTTGATATTTAGATCAATCATTTTCTCCCACTCTTCAACATGTGCATTGTCCCACATAGAGAACAGCATGTAACCTGCACAATTAATTAACGTGTCAACGCGCCCCACAGAATCCAAGGTAAAGTTGACCAGCGCTTGAACCTCTTCGTTAACGGTTACATCAGTTACTTTGTAGTATGCTTGGCCACCATCATTTTTGATACGATCAGTCAATGCTTTCAACTTCTCTTCATTTCGAGCTGCGAGTACAACAGTTGCCCCATGCTTAGCCAAATACAATGCTGTTGCTTCGCCTATGCCACTAGATGCGCCTGTCAAAATAATCACTTTGTGTTGAATATAATTCATTCTCAATCCCCTCTCTCCAACTTCTTTTTATTTCAGATACATATACTTGAATTTAAAAGCATGCGCATGCATTTAATTTAATGGATTACAAAATGATTGTCAAGCTGTGCTGCAGCATTTTTTTGAAATAGGTGACCTTCATCCGTTTCATCCTAGTATTATTATAATCAAAAAAACTCACCTAAACATCAGTGAGCCCTCTTATATACTTTTTATTAGGAAATTCATGATCTAGTATTACTTTTTATCAAATAAGCTTTGTACTTTTGTCAACTCACCCTGCTGAAGTTCCTTTTGCAAAATTTCATTAACGGTTACTAAAGCTCGATGGAATTTATTTTCTCCTAGCTCCGTAATTCTAGTGTAAATTCCTCTTTTATCATCTTCACACACATGTCGTTCTAATGCCCCACAATTTTTTGCTTCCATTCTTACAACAAGACGGGATGTGGCACTTTGACTTAAACCTATCAGTTCTTGTACTTGTTGCAATCTTAGCTCTTTATCTTCAGAATTTGATATAAAATATAAAACATAAAACTCCTTTAACGACAAATCATACTGCTCTTCTAGAGCATTTTCCAATCTATCATGGATACTGGTAAAACTATTTGTCAATGACATCCATATATTCAAGGCATCATTATTATTTTTCAATTTATACCCACCTAATTTAAGTATAGTTTTACTACATAGTTTATGCTATTGTATCAAGCATCAACAAAACGGTCAAAATAAATACACTCTAAAAGCGATTGTTTGCTGGTATGATCCCCTTGAGTCTTAGAGTCAACTATACTTTTTCATATTGTCTACTTGACAGGGTTATGGCCATGCGTTTGACTCTTATGTTTTTCTCCCTTTGATCAAATTTAATAAATTTTTATTACATTATTCTCCTTACGGATAAATTATTAGGACTTGCCCGTTTGGTTAAACAAAAGCAGCCGACCACAATTGACCGGCTGCTATGGCTAGTTCTCCATCAGCAATCTTTGCAAATAATTCTTTTCCATTCGAAACGTGCTTCTCGTTAGCTTAATGAATTAACTGATCAGATATATACTTCATTGTTTGCTCAACTCTATAAATCAAGTGTTTATTGATCGGTGTCTGTATGACATTATACATCAACATCCTCATATATCCGCTTCCCTATAAGGTTTATCACTTCTTGACCAGAACCGTTAAGTCTCCTTCAAAAACGAGTTCCTCTCTGCTATTGAAAGTAGAAAACTTCACCGTAACAAGCCCTGCTTCATTCTTCTTTTCTTTTACTTCAATAACTTCAACCATGTTATACAAGACATCATCAGGATAAACGGGTTTAATAAATTTGATATTATTGAACGCGGTTCCTGCAATAACATCATCACCATAACTGCCCGTTTCAATCCACAGCTTAAATGAAACCGCCAAAGTTTGGACTCCCGAAGCAATGATGCCATTAAATCTTCCCTCTTTGGCTTTCTCTTCATCTAAATGCATATACTGAGGATCGAACTCAGCTGCAAATCTCGTAATATCCTCTTTCGTGATCTCAAGAGATTTTGTTTTAAAAGTTTGGCCAACAAAAAATTCATTAAATTTCATATATTAAGCTCTCCTTTGTTGAGATGAAGATGAACCCGATTATCTCTATTTATTGTTTCAACTTAATCACAATTATAACACTTGATAATAGTACTTGATACTAATAAAAGATCAGGTTTCTCTCACAGCTGAATATGATGAATCGGGTTAAATAATTTTTCTTACTTACTACAATCCCGTTTAGATAATAATTTTATTGGCAACAACACAATGTCTTTGCCCTATGACATCACATAATTGCGGTACATTATCTTGCCACTTTCAGTTTCATATGCAGGTATTATTATTAAAGTGAAGCTAATCCCGGTAATATATGATACCTTGCTTAATCTCAATACCATAGGTTTATAACAAAAAGAAAGCCGCTGTAATAGCGACTTCAATGAAAATATGTTTTTCTACCACGCCAAAGGTTTATTTTGACATATTCAATGCTCTATACATCATTACCGCGAACTGTGCACGTGTCACGGGTTCATCCGGCTTAAATTTGCCGTTGTTATCACCTAGTACAATCTCTAGTTCTGCTAGTGCAGCGACATAATCATAGCTCCAATGCGTTGTAGGTATATCTTGGAAAGTACGAGTTCCACCTGGTTCTATCTCAAGAGCCAGTGTCAAAATTTTAGCCATCTGTGCACGAGTCAGCGAATGATTGGGCTGAAAATCCCCATTTGATCCATCGACTATTCCTGCTTGCTGTAGTGACATAACGGCTTCATAGTAAGGATGACTTGGTGATACGTCAGAAAATGAAACTGCCTCACGTTTTGGCTCAAACTCGAAAGCACGTATGAATATTAGAGCCATGTGATGGCGCTTGATGCTTTCATTGGGATAAAAAGAACCGTCGGGATAGCCTGTAATTATCCCTTGACTGGCTAATTCCTCAATCATTTCTTTTGCCCAATGTCCTGAAAGGTCGTCAAAAGCAACAACAGGTCGTTCAGGTTTTGGTTCTTCTGGGGTTGATTGCGGATTGGCTGCAGGTACCGATACTGTGTTTGCGATCCATTTTGCATACAATGTAGCATCTTTGGTCACTCGATCCTTAGTGATGTCCCACGTGTTGGTCAGCGCCATATCATGATACCATCCGCCAAATGTATAACCTTCTTTAGTAGGAGTTGGTAGTTCGGCTAACCGTGTATCATACACGACAGACAGATTATTTAACCCGTTCCCTCCGTTCGTTTCAAAAGATACTATGAATCGCTGGGGAGGCGTTGGAGAACTTCCTCCTCCATTATTTTCAGAAGAGTTATTTTGAATCCATTTCGCATACAACGTCATATTCGCTGTAATTACATCTCTCGTAAAATTCCACTGGTTAATGAGGGCTGTCTCTTTAAACCAGCCACCAAATGTATAACCTGGTTTAGTTGGTGCGGTCGGTGCTGTTGCTGTTACGTTGTATGATATATTCTGAGTCGGGACAACAGCGCCTCCATTTGATTGAAATGATAATGTATAAGAATTTACCTTCCACAGAGCATACAGCGTGACATCTGAGGCATTAATATTGAACGTGTGATTTGCCAGATAACTTACCCCACTGCCATCTGCTGATGTATTCCAACCATCAAACGTAAATCCAGTCCTCACTAAATTTCCACTATTATCAGATACTGTAACGGTATGTCCGTTCTCATAAGATTGACTATCGACTGGTTCTTGTCCTCCAGTAGCACCGTTTCCCTCGTATTTAACGCTATATCTATTTGGAGCTGGTTTATTGATAATAAATGTTATGGTAGTTGAGTTACCGGCGCTATCCGTAACCACGAGTACATAGGAACCATCAGTATCCACAGTCGTTCCACTCACAAAAGAACCACCATTTAGTGTTGCAGTACCTTCGTTAAATGTAATGGTTTGTGAGGAAGTGTAACTTCCTCCTTCCGCTACACCGCTGACAACAGGGGGATCGTATCCAGCGTTACCGTTGTGCTATATAGTGGAGATACGCGTCCTGCTTCATCAATTAACTCTACTGTAATAGCTTTTTCTCCATCCGAGCTTCCTACGTTAATAGTAAAGCTATTTGTATACGCTATAGTCGTTGGAGGTAATCCGTTAAGCGTGTAGCGAATGCTCACGATATCCGTCACGCCTGCTGTTGGTGTTATATCAACGTATACGTTTGAGTCATTTGTAAAAGCACTACCATCATTTACAACAACCGTACCTGTTGGAGGTGTTGTATCCAATATAATACTGTCTTGAATGACGGTAATATTGCCTGCTCGATCAATTAAACGAACATATACCGTTTTATTTCCATCACCAGCAGGTAACGTATAGCTTTTTATGGAACTAAAGGCTTCAACTCCTGACCAAGAACTATTGTTATTAGAAAATTGTACGGCTACCACATCTGTTACACCGTTGCCTAATGATAGATTAAGCGTTATTTCACGATTAGTTGTATACACGTTGCCATTATTAATAACAATAGAGCCTGTTGGCACTTCGGTATCCCGTGTTATGGTTTTTTGATATTCAATTGATTGGTTCCCTGCACGATCAACTAGTTTAAATCTCAAAACTTTATCTCCATCAGTAAATCCTATTGATAGCATAAAGCTTGGTACATAAGGCATCTGTGTATAGGGGCTTCCGTTAAGCGAATATTGGATATGCGTAATATCAGTTACTCCAGGATCTGGATTTATTGAAATAAGTACAGCCGAACCATTCGTGTATTCGTTGCCTAGATTTACAATAATCGTCCCTGTTGGAGGGGTCTTATCTATTCGAAATTGAATCGTTTCTAATTGACTGCCTGCTGTAACCGTTAACGTGTACGAGCCTTCAGCAGTAAGCTGTGTTCCACTTGTAAATGGACTTCCATTCAAAGTTGCTGTACCCGTGTTAAATGTTGGCGTTACATTTGTATTGTATAGACCTCCATCTGCGACTCCAGTTATTTCAATATTCGCAATTTCAGAATACGTAATAATTAAATATGGACCCAGACTGCCGCCATGTGCATGATTTTCGGTCATTTGTATAAAATGATCAGCATAGGTTATTCCTGCTTCAGCTGCTTCTTGAGAAGTCATTCCTGATAGAATGAAGGTTGCTCTAGGATCAGATTTCGCTGATTCCCCTGATATATAGCTGGTAAAATTAAAGGGAGCGAGTGTAGGTTTAAGTATAGGTACATTATTGGCTAAAAGTCTTGATTGTGTAGAACCTGACGTTAGAGCTGGTGGCGATGTTATTCTACTATCCTGTGCCCAGCTATGATCTATACTCGTAGAAACTTTTAACGAAAAATTAGTTGTTGCCTGTAAAGTACCACCTGTTACAGGAATATAAAGATTTGCAGTTTCAACTTCATACCCTGTTGGGATTGGGGGTAAAGCAAACTTTAGTAATACCTGAGCCTCTAAGGGAACACTAAGTGTTCCTTGATAGCCTACTTCCAGATACCCGAGATTTTCACCCTCATAGATCATACCAGACTCATAAATCATTGTTGTATCCTCTGCTGCATAAATAGTTGACGGAACTATGTTAGCGGATGCAACGCTTTGATTATTAAAAATTACGATGCATGCCATACACACGATTACAACGAGCATACTTGCAATCGAGACAACTCTCTTTCTCACCATGTACACTTCCTTTCATACCATTCCTTATTACTCAAAATGACCTCTTTTCATTTGACTCCATCTAAACATCATAGTCTCATCTTAGGATATTTAAGTCCTACTAAAGTAGTACTCCAAAAAAACAAAGAAGCGGCCCTTTTAGGCTCGCTTCCTTGTTCGTCACTCTATCAATTGTAGCTCTCTGGCACGTAGGACAGCTTGCCCCGCCGTTTTACACCCAACTTGCCGTATATTCTAGAAGTATGTGTCTTGACCGTCGTTTCTGCAATCCCAAAGAGATCGGCAATCTCTCTGTTCGACAAACCTTTTGCAATCGCTGTAATAATTTCCGTTTCTCGTTCGGTCAGTGGTTCAGTCAGCCCCGGTTGACTGAGACTAGGCACCACGGACGAAACGTTACTTTCGGAAGTACTTGGGATTGTTGTATTCGCAGCTTCGTCTCCCAGCAGCTTGAGATAAATGATCCGTGTCGCAATAAGCTCCATCATCTGAACATCCCTTTTTGTGAACACACCCGGCATCAGTCGATTTTCCAAGTAGAGTAGATAGGAAGCTTGTTCTCCCGGAACATCAATGGACATGCACAGAATCGACCTCTGTTTACTTGCTGCGATATAAGCATCCTTCACCCAAAAACTCTGAAACGCATCATGCAGAATTAGCGGTTTCGCCGTCATCGTTGTATGACGTAAGACGCTCTCCGCATACATGCCGACTCCTTTTTCCTGATCAGTCCAGTCAGAACGGTTAGCTTCAATATAGAATTCATTATTATGACGCTTCAACAACAGACCACGCTCAGCTCCGGCTTGTCTTAAAGCCGTTTCCAAGAGATTCACCTTCCAGTCGACCTTATTCGTCTGTGCCAACCCATCGATGAGTCGTTGCACATGTTCGAGTTCTTCTTCGCTCTTCGAGCCTTCACCCATCTTGGAGCCGTTCCGTTGAGGTAGCGATGTGCCGGTTTGAGTCATTTGGATTCGATCCTGTAATACAGAACCTTCATAACGCTTATATATCGGGTCCAGCAATTTAGCATCTCTGCTTCTAATCTGAGTTACTTTGAAGGTGATTCCCCATTCAGCGTATGCCGCACATGCATCCATCATCGTAATTGCCGCTCCGGATCGGCTGTGCATATCATCTTGATAACATACCGCAAGCCGTTCGCAAGCAATGGCTTCCAGCAATACGTATTTCTCGGTTCTTGCCAGCCTGATTGCAGCCGTATATTGTTGCATGGCGCTCACCGAATTCCCTGCGATCCGTTCAGCCTCTGCTTTGATTAGCAAGTATGCAGAGGAAGTACTGTCCAAGAATCCTCGCCAACTCTTCATCAATCGCAATTGCGCGCGTATGGCCTTCCGAATCCGCTTACGTTCCTCCCTATTCGTCTCGAAATACAATCCAGCCCGTGCCAAAGTCTCGTAAACACGTTGTTTACGAATTCGCATCCAATCCAAATGCAGTTCGTTTACCCTTCCTCGCTGCGACCAATACAGAGCTTCGCTATATCTACCCGACAGGTACGCTACCTCGAGCCGACAACCGCAGCTATAATTGTCCTCGTCCCGTTGCGCCAGCTCGCTGTCAGTCGGCACCTGTGGAATAGCAACAAAACTGTCGATCAGAGAATCGTCTTGCAGCACTGTTGCGTAACTACTCGTCAGCCGCATCATGTCCTGTATCTTGTCGTCGGCAACATGTCGCATGTTCTCCTCAAAGTATTGGAGCATTTCATTTAGGATATATACATTCCCATGATTACCCATAACACTGAAAATTAAGGCAGGATTAGCAAAGTCATGATCACCTGCTTCCATCGCTTGCCGCATCGCATTGAACAGGACAACAGAAGATTCCAAAGGACTGTCCATTTGCTTGATCATTCCGATCAAAAAAGTAAAAACATGCTTTTTCCTGAATGTAGAGGTGTTCGCGATTTGCAGAAACACCTGCTCAGCAATCGGAGTCTTTCGAACGAAGCTGGGAAATGACCTTTGCACAATCAGCTCGTATGCTCCGATCATAGCGGCTAGTGACTCATTCACCCCTTTATGCAACCCATAACGAATAAATCGGGCATACAATTCCAGAAGCGATCGCGCATCATGTGCAAGCAATGGAAGAAACAACAGCTCCATTACATGACATAATTCTTCATAATCCTCATCGAGTGGGTCGGACAGCAGAAGATGCTTCTCCCGCTTTCGATGTAAAAGGATCGCGGTTCGGGTCACTTCCTTGCCTATAGACAACAGTGTACTTTTCTTCCCAAGCTTCCAACCATAGGAGCCTAGCGCCTCCATTCCAAATTGAACCGCAGTCTCATTGTCCGCGAGTGCATGGAATCGGATTAAAGGTGCCCAGATTTTGAGCCGCTCTGATCGGCTCAGTCGATCGCTGTCTTGGTTCAAGTCCACCAGCAGTTTTTTCGCCCGTACACTATTGCCACCCATATACTCCGTCCATGCTAATACCAACTGCAACCCGACATCGAGTGTAACTGGTACGTCCACTTTGTATGTTGCAAGCAGATGAAGCCCGTTTTCGGCATAATGCTTGCCTTTCGCATAGCGCGCGGATGCCAACGCCTCTTGTCCCGCTTGAAGATTGTGCTCTATTAATTGCTTCGTTTCTTGCTCTGATAATACCGAAGCTGCCAAATTCAGATGATCAATCGCTGTTCTTGACAAGTCATCGCGTGAATTCGACGTGCGATCCAGTAGCAACCGTCCAATTGCTCGGTGTCGTTGGATAATACGTTCTGAATCAAAGGCATATGCCATTCGGTGAATGAATTCATGGGAGAACACATAGGTTGTATGCCGTCCATCTTCTTGCCCTGCTTCGTCTTCCCGATAAATAAATCCTTCCGCTTCCGCCTCTTGTAGAATACGGAATACCCTATCCATTGATATGCCACACACTTCGGCCAAGAGTGTTAACTGGAATACCGGACCTATTGCAGCCGCCATAGCCAAGAACTCCTTACGATCTTCCTTGAGATTGGAGAAACTCATCTCCAGCAGCCGTAGATGTTCTTCCGACCTGCTTAGTTGCCGGGTTATTTCTGAGTCCCATACCCACTTACGTCGTTTCTCGTCAAAGTTTAGTCTGTTCTCCTTTAACCATCCCTCCAGCAAGAGACGAACCGAGCCGGGATACCCACCTGTCTGATCGTAGACAGACCGTGCCAGAAGTTGAATGCGAGCGGATTTCTCATATAGAGCATCAGAGATCAGCTGCCTTACATCCTCGTAAGCCAGCGGCGATAGAGTCACTTGTTCATCTGGATTCGCACGGCATCTTTGGCTTAACCAAACCAGAAATCCCTCTTGATCAGCTTTCGTTTCATCCTCAGTGGAAGTGATCACTTCCTCCGTACGATAAGCCCCGATTAGGAATAATCCATACGCTTTTTGTGATAATGCAAGTTCACGAATGACGTCTTGTGTTCCATTGTCAACCCACTGCAGATTGTCCATAAACAGAACAAGCGGTGGCTTGCATTCAGCCATACAACGGATCAAGTCGGGCAGAAGTTCTTCAAACCGTTCCCAGACCTTCGTAGCGTCCGAGACATGCGATACCTTCGCATCGTTGTCGAACAACAGCTTGGTCTCGGGCAAGCAGGAGACGATCACCTGCATTTCGAGCCCAAACTCGGCTTGCAGTTTGGCTTTCAGACGTGTAATGAGTTCAACTGGCTCACTCCACAGTTGATAGATCCATTCCCGCATCACTTGAAGAATCGACCCACACCGCACGTTTTGTTGGAATGGTTCCGCTTCCATGGCAATCATCCGGCCTCCATGCTGAATGACGTTTTGTTGGAGTCTATGGACAAGCGTCGTTTTGCCCGTTCCCTCCTTGCCTATCACCCAACGAAAGGCATTCATTCCTTGAAAAGCCTGCTCCAGCCCGGCCTCCATTTGCAACACTTCGGCACTGCGTCCATACCACGAATCGGATAGGGAAAGCGTACGTATTTTATCCAATCGTCCCACTTCCAATGGCGTAAACGCTCCATCGTTATCCATCATATTCTGATACAACTTCAGATCTTCAAGCACCCCATATGCACTCTGATAACGCTCCATCGGTGATTTGGCAAGTAATTTCATCAGTATCAATTGAAGTGTATCGTCTAATCCCGGTCGAATATCGGATAAAGGCTGCGGCACCTTACGGGTAAGCACGGTACCCCAGTCTTCATCATTTTCAGCATGAAAAGGCAATTGCCTGGTCAACAACTCGTAGAGAATAACACCTAATGCGTAAAGATCACTGCGTTCACTCGGCACAAGATTGAATCGCCCAGATTGCTCTGGAGAATGATAAGCTGCATGACTTTCCGTATGCCAGGATATATGCGCCGTTTTCCCCTGCCACTGCACGCTGATATGGTCAGGGCTAAGGTATCCAATGATCCTATTCTGCTCGTGTTCACGCTGCACCATTTCTGCCAGTATAATAGACAGTTCAATGAACATAGTAAGCTCTATTGGGTGATCTGTGATGTAGTCTCTTAAAATCTTGATGTTCATGCACACCTATCTAAGTTATATTTCGTTTCGGGAACAGGATTTATATCAGAATTTAATAATAAAATTTCGTTTTGATTAGATAGATTTATCTTAAATAAATTTTAATCTATGATGCTTGTAGAGTCTAGTCTGCGTGATACATAAACATTTTTTGCGAATAGGGCATAAATCACAATAAATATAAGCCGCAGCTCTCCTCTAAACGTATGTGCAGAGGGGGATAAGCTGTCTATTTTATATGATTACATCATCGTATATAGAATAAAAAAATAGAGGGCACCTGATTAGGTGCCCTCTATTAACTACTATTGCGTTGCAAGTACATCCTCTACATAGACGTTGGAAGCCGCATGAATATCGTCATACGCCCAGAACCCTTCGGCAACGTCGTTCCACTTCATGGTACTTCCCTCAATTGGCTCGCGACCTAGCAGCTTATTCAGAATAACAACAGCCTCTGCTCGTGTTAAAGGTGAATTAGGACGAAACTTGCCGCTGGCGTAACCATTCATCATACCTGAGACTTGAACCTTAGCGATCGCAGCTTTGGCCCAATGTCCTCTCACATCCGTGAAGGTTATCTCATTCACTTCGGAATGTTCAATGAATCTTGCTACAATGGCTGCCATCTCGGCACGCGTAATCGTCTTGCCAGGCAGGAAGCTTCCGCTGAATTGCCCGATCATCCAGCCATTAGCCGATACGAGGGTAATCGCATCCTTTGCCCAATAAGACGTGTCAACATCGTTAAAGCCGAGACTAGATGGTTCATTCATACTACGATCGTCGAAAATTCGGGAGAGCAACACCGCCATTTCAGCACGCGTTATCGGCGTATTAGGCCGGAACGTACCGTCTTCATAGCCTGTAATGTAAGCGTCATGATGCTTGATGATCAGTGCCTCTGAGCGAACGATGACGAATGTGCTGAAACGATCGATCGCAAAACGAATCCCCTTTTGACCAGACTTGTCGTAAATCACAACTTCTCCTCTCAGTAGCTCAACCGTACCATCACTATGCTTGATAAAGACGGCCAGATTTTCCGCCTCAGCCTCGCTAATGTTCAGATCACTCAGAGGGAGAGTAATCTCCGATTGCAGACTCGACACATTCGTCTTAATACTGACGGGAGGATCGACAACCGAAATCGAGGAAGTTCCTATGCGTTCAAGCACGGATGGATTTGTTTCAACCAGCTGCTGAAGCGCAGAGCGTTCACTCTCCGAATGGAGCGGGACAATCTCAAATGTGGTATCACCACTGAGCTTAGCCAAGGTATACTTTGATAGATGAATAGATCCTTTCGTTGTGACAACCTCAAGATCAATGCCCATGTTGGCAAGCAGTGCAACTGCCCCCTTCTGCAGACTCATCGTCCATTCGGATACTTCATCCTTGTCATTCGGCAGAACCAGCCTTGCTACAGAGACGTTTTTTCCCTCCAATGCAGTTCTAAGTTGTTGCGATTGCTGTGCAGTCATGATGATATCATCCTTCTTTTTGCCCAATGAATCCGTCGTACGGGTAATCGTCACTGACAACAAAACGTCTCCACCCTCACTCTCTATAGGGACTTGGATCGTTTGAACGTTAGATTTCGAGGGTATCGGGTTGTTGACTATAGGATGGTTAACTACAGGATTATCAATCGAGTCGGATGCTCGTCTCACCTGGATCGAGTAAGTGAGCGTCGTTACTCCGTCAGCAGCGGTAACAATAATGTCGACTCGATTATTACCGGCATAGAGCGAGATCGGTTGAGATGGACTGCCACTAACTATGGCTTGACCGTTTATAACCACCGTTGCATTAGGATCGGAAGGTGCCGCTGTAACATCAACACTTTTTATACTCGAACCGACATTCGTGGTATAGGTGGTCATACCCGAACTGAACCCGGCGTCAACGCTGTACCCGATATAGACAGATGAGTCAGCTTAGCATCATTGTTGATAATGGGGGTAATCGCATTCCACTTTGCATATAACGTCATATGGTTTGCACCCATCACAAACGTTGAACCTTCCGCATAATCTTTGCCAGTTCCAGACGCACTGTTGTTCCAGCCCGCAAACGTAAAGCCGTCCTTTGTCAATACGCCGCTATTGCCCACTACACGTACTGTCTCTCCACTAACATGTGAGTATACGTCTGACGTGACACTGCCCCCCGTGTTTCCGTTGCCATCATAGCGCAGTGTATATTGATTATGCCCATTAACGATGATGCCGGCAGTGGATGGAATCACAGCCCCTGTTAGAGATAAGGACGCATTGACTCCGGCATTGCTCCGCACAGTTCCTCCGTTAAGCGCAAAAGCGACGATGCTAATTCCGTTGGAGTCCGAATCCCCATTTTGAACCGTATAGTTAAAGTTTAAGGTAGAGGAACCACTGCTGCCTACATAATTTGCTTGCCGTATAATGCCACCAATGTTAAGTCCCAGCGACGAAAAGCCATATACCGTCACGGGTTCGTTGAAATTGATCCTAAAGTTGAGCGTATCACCAGCTGTATAGTTGCCGTTCGCCGGCACAATCACAGAAGTGATGGTCGGAACCGCACTCGGCACAGCATTGACTTCTAATGAAGCCCCGCTTGCCCCCTACGATTGAACGCTTCTATTTTGAAAAAAGTACGTGTGCCGTTTGTAAGCTTTTCATATGTGTAATGAAGTACAGACCGATCAGTTATTATAATGGGAGCTCCATACGAGCCAGTCTCTGTCCTTTGGTAAAGGTTATACCCGTCTGCGTTGGGAATGGCTTTCCATTTAAGCGTGACGGAAGAGTCACCTGCTTCAACGGAACGAATGACTGGAATGGACGGGTAATTCAACGTCCACTTGGCGTAAAGCGTATGATCTTCTAAACTGGTGACACGAGAGGTATTGGTTACTTCAAGTCCTGCTCCATCGGCTTCAGTAAACCACCCTTCAAATGTATAACCTTCTCGCTCCGGCTTAGGCAAATGATCTACGGTCACGCCATCCGAACCTTCGCCATACGTCGCATGATATTGCTTGACTTGTTCAGCTGGATGCACCGTTCCGCCTTGTGCATCCAGCTGAACTTTAAGTGCTTCGGGAACTGTAATTGTGCCAGACCACCTATTGAGGAAATTTCCATTCGCATTGAATTTTTGGACTTGATGATTGGTAGCTTCGGATACATAGACGTCACCGTTTCGATCAAGCGCTACACCGTTTGGAAAACTGAATTGTCCATCTCCACTCCCCGCGCTGCCCCATTGACTTATAAAATTTCCATCCAGATCAAACTTTTGGATTCGATTGTTTTGAGCATCGGGGACGTAGATATGACCGTTTCTGTTATCGACCGTAATATCAAAAGGAAATCGAAACTGTCCATCATCAGACCCTTGACTTCCCCATTTGTTCAAGAATATGCCATTAGCATCAAATTCTTGGATCCGATGCAATTCGGAATCCGTTACATAGACGTGACCCCTTCCATCAATCGCTATCCCGTAGGGGCGGTTAAACTGCCCGTCTCCATTGCCCTGACTCCCCATTGGCCTAGAAAGTTTCCGTTGGTGTCAAATCGTTGGATTCTTTGGTTATCACGATCGCCCACATACAGGATATCGTTAGAAGCGATTGCAATTCCTGAAGGATTTCGAAATTGCCCATCTCCACTGCCCAGACTTCCCCATTGCGCCAGATAGTTGCCATTCGCGTCAAATTTCTGGATTCGGTGGTTCTCTCTATCCACAACATATATATTGCTGTGTGAATCGAAGGCGATCCCACTAGGGTAATTAAATTGTCCATTGCCGCTTCCCATCCCGCCCCACTCCGCAATATATCTCCCAACAGGATCTAATACTACGATTCGATTTTTACCATAGTCAGCAACGTGGATCATGCCTTGATCATTTATGGCTAGAGCAACAGGTGTTTTAAACAAAATAGGATTTTGAGCCATCACCGAGCTGACTTCACTTTCCTCGTATGCCCCAGCTGCGGAATACGTATTGACGAATAGCATTATGACGACTAATGAAATTAACCATCGTTTTTTATTGATTATCCAATGTTGACGCATGTTTACGATCTTCCCCCTTGCCTATTTTTAACTTTTCCAGTTATCCTTCTCATCGTTCATCAGAATTCCTGTCCCGTATACTTTTCTAGCACAGCATAAATGCCTTTTTTACGAGCACGCTTGATGATTAGTCCAAAGAGACAACGTTGCAGCCAGAGTGGAATACCAACGATCAGTGTGTTCTGTAATGTTAATATTAAAGCGGTATGGGCGAGAGATTTGGGATTGCCCTTCTCATCGGTTAATCCATCGTTCATAAGCCCGTAATGAATGCGAACGGATTGCTCGAACTTGCTTGGTGGAGTTAATCGAACGCGAAATATAACAGGAGTATCGTGCTCGTTTGTAAATGTGTGTGGTGTTCTGAGCGGGGCAATACAACCTTCTCCAGTCTCTAACAAGTGCTTTGTCTTACCCAAGGTAACTGTGAGCGTACCAGCGATCACTTCAAATTCCTCTTCGAAGTGATCATGAATATGTAGGGGTGGACCTTTGCCACGTGGCGGTAGTGCGACTTCAATTAATAAATATTCACCGTTCGTATCCTTTGCCGTCTCTATAAACGTAATTTGTTCACCTGTTACTTTATTCGTAACCGTTTGTTTCACTCATGATCGCTCCTTGTATTCATTTCGTTGCATTTCAGATAAAAGTATCCTCATTGTCTTCACACAAAAAAAGCTCCTATAATTCTACGACATCTAAACATTGTAGAGAGAATTATAGGAGCTTGTAGTCATACGAAAGTAGTACACTGCGATGAAGAATACGATAACTTACTACTAATAATAATTTACTCAGTCACAGTTAAAGCCTCAATAGCTACTTGCGCTGGATTCTTTGTTTATTTCGGCAATCAGTACAAGTTCTTGTCCTTCGATATGCTTGCCAAGCCAATTGTTCTCTTTTAAAGGACAGCTTGCACCAATGTATAAGAAGATTCGTCACGTTGACTTATCTAGGATTCCTCATTATAATTCGGACATCGAGAGACTGACAGACACGGCTTGCCATGAATACCTATTGGAAAGAATTCTGACGGCTCTCAATTAAAGAATGAATCTAGATCTGTAAACAAACTTTAAAGTGAAAGATGTGAAGGAACTATGACTAAGGAGAAAGTATACTACGGTAAAGACATCGAGGTCATGTTTAATTCGGATGTCTGTATTCATTCCGGCATTTGCGTAAAAGGTCTGCCTGGGGTTTTTAATTTAAGTAAACGTCCTTGGATTGATCCAGATGCGGACACTTCGGAGGGCATTGCCCGGCATATTGACACTTGTCCAAGCGGAGCATTGACGTATAAACTTCTGGACGGTAAATATTCAACAAGGAAAGAGGATGAACATGCATAACGTAGAACATGAACCAGCTAATAAAAGATTTCTTATTCAAGATAACGGCGACATAGCCGCAGTAATGACGTATGTGATCTCAAGTCCGGAACTCTACATTATTGATCATACTTTAGTTGAAAATGCTTATCGAGGACAAGGTCTTGGCGATAAACTGCTCAAAGCGATGGTGGAGTACGCACGTGAAAACGGTATTAAGATTTTACCCTTATGCCCGTTTGCCAAAGGACGATTTGATCGTATCTCTGAATACGCGGATGTCCTCAATAAATAATAACTAAGCACGTATGGATGACAATTTCTCCATAGGTCAATTTCCTTTCATGCTTGCAGATGAATATTAAAATCAGTCAAACGCTCTTACACGGAGCGCATATAAAAAGGTGCTATTCCTCAAATTTATGAGAAATAGCACCTTTTTGTTTCTAATAATATTGTACTCTAGTTGTAGCTTTAATTACCACATATTAATGGAATACTTCAAACGTTACAGTTTACTATCGTACCGTCACTTGTAATGGATATGATCTGGTTGCCCCGGAAGAATTACGAAGTACAGCTTCATACTCATAGCTTCCTGGTGATCTTCCAGAGATGGCGGTAACCGCAGACTGTGCATTAGGTGTATTCGTTTGTAGCGATTGTGTATCGATCAGAACTCCATTCTCATATAGCTCATATTCAGTAGCATTTGTTCCCCACCACAGGTTCATCGTGACGTTATAGTTACCATCACCATCCCAGTTGTCGTTCGACAGTACAGCTTGCCCTGGGGTTGCATCTGTAACGATGACGGTCAATGGAACACTCATGGTCGTACCTAGTGCATTGATTAATTCCCCGGTATAAATATAGGTACCATTTTTCTTTCCAGTAATATCAACTTTTACAGACTGAGCGGATGGCGATTGATCAACCAGAGAAACCTCTTTAATCAACTCACCATTCTCATACAGTTTGAACTGGTTGCCGTTATTGCCCCACCACAAATTCATCGTGACAGTATAATCTCCATCTTTCAGTCCAGTGTCGTATCCGTTATTGTCCGACAGCACCGGTGTCCCTGGAGCCCCGTTCGCTAGTGGTGTTGCTTGATGGAGCCATTCCTCCCATTTAAGCAGTACATTGGCCTGCTCATCCGTAAATACGGTTCCTCTAGCTCCTTGAACGTCACTGCCATAGGATGCGAGCAGTTGACGTGCTTTTGCTCCTTCACGATCATTCGCAGCCTGTTGCGCTTGTTGCAATGTGTTCACAAGCTGATCAGCAAGAACGCTTGCATTTGGATCGCTTGATTCGTCAGCAAAGGAGTTGGTCAGATTAATCAAGCTGTCGAATGTAGCTATCACCGCAAAGCTATATTCTACTGTCTGTTCCCAACCAGCTATGTCGGAGATTGTTGCTGTGACCTGATTCAGGCCGGGTTCCAATGTATAAGCTGGAGTGTCCAGAAGTATACCCTCTGGCTCTGCAACACCGGATACCGCATCCGAGGCTGTATAGCCAATTTCCACGTGCTGATCAATCGTGTACTCCGTTTGACCATGAATTTCGATGGTTGGTGGAACGAGATCGATGGATATGGTCAAAGTCTGCTCACTTTCCTTGTTACCATCCACATCGACGCTCCAGTAAGTGATCGTGTGTGTACCTTCCTCAGTTAGAGTCAACTGTGTGCCACTCACCGTTTCGCCACCATTGATTTGATAATAAGTCCCTTCAACCTCGGAGTCTTCGTCACTTGCTGTAAAGGTTACTTGTACTGGAGAAGTGTACCACCCGTCATGTTCTTCCCCTTCCACGGTTACCGTGGTATGCGGAGCTTCCTGATCTGGATTCTCTCCTTCCAATTTAACGTGAGCTGACAGCGGAATATTCAATTCTTTCACAAGACCTGCCACAAGTTCAGATACTTTGATTGCTCCATTCATCTGCAAATGTGTATTGTCTTCCGTTGTGCCTACCCACATAAATATCGATTTCGTTCCTTCTGTGCCAAGCTCTTGGAAATACTCCCAGCTAGCTTGGTTCAGATCAATAATGAGCGTTTCCGTCTCCTGTGCCGTTTCCTTCATCGCCTGAACGTATTCCGGAAAGCTCTTGTTCAGCACCTCTCCAGTAAAATCACGACGGTTGACTGGCGTGACCAGAACCGGAATCGCCCCTCTTTGCAGAGCACCGTTGATGTATTCTTTCAAATACACTTTAAACTGCTCTGGCGTTAGATAACGCTCTGGACGGGACGGTGTGGAATCATTATGAGACCACTGCATGAATAGATAATCGCCTTCATTGATGTCGAGCAAAATATCGTTAAGGTATCCACCGACCAGGAAGGTTTTGCTACTCAATCCCCAACTGCACGGTTATCAATGCTGACTTCATTCTGATCAAAATATTGACCCAGCGTCTCGCCCCATCCTGCCTGCGGACGATAGTTCTCTGCGTAATTGGCTACAGTGGAATCACTAGCCAGATAGACAATAGGCTTATCGCTTGCATTGTTATCCGGTAGACGCTCCAGCGTCAACGCATTGATTTTCGGTGCATTTCCAGTGAAGTTGAAGTTAAAGATTCCATCGATGAGCGCAATATCATAGGTTACTTCTTTGAACTCGCCCTTAGCAATCGTTGTGAGCGGCAGTTTGGTCATCTGCTCTACAACGACATTCGCGCTGGTTGATTCTTCTGCATCTCCTATGGTCATCGTTACACGGTAATTAGCTGGCTCCATTTCCACTAGGAAAGAAGTGCCGTTTACTCGAGTAAAATCCTCCTTGAGCGCATCCCCGGTCTCCCGGTTCTCATCTTTCGTCAAAGCAGTATCGGCAAAACCATACTTATTGCCCTCAATGTACGCTCTTTTGGCATCTACCTTGATGTATCCTTCGGCAGCACTGCCAGAACCAAAATCAAATTTGTACGTGTTGATCTCTTCGGCCGGTTCACTCGTCAAAGACTCCTTCGCGACCGTTAACATGTTAAACGTATGGTCAATTTCAGCCTGCGTTGCTTCTGTATTAAAGATAGCTTCCGCAGCTGCCAATGCCCGATTGACCACGGCTTGTGATTCTTCTGTATATGCTGACAGATCAAGCGCCTTAACTTCATCGTACAGATCAACCAAGGCTGTCTGATCGCCGCCCTCTGAAGCAAGCTGAGTTCCTTCAATTCGCACATTATCAATTTGAGTAGTCCAGTTCAGCGTACCTCCACCGCCTTTTCTCGTACCCAGGAAACGAATCGCTCTGACGTTATCTGCGTATGCGATGGAACTCATAGGAATATCTTGGATCGTCTGTGTAATAGTCGGATCCGCCTGATTCGTTAATGTCAGATCCAATGTTTTCTCTGCAAAATTAACGGATGCATCCACGTTAACCCATTGGTTCTTGGAGATCTCTGTAGCCGTTCCCCTTCAGGTATAGCTGAATCCCCTGTGCCGTAGTCAGGGTTGTATGCACCGACAAAATAATGAATTTTCGTGCTTCCGGTTTTCGTAAACAGTGTGAACAGGGCATTTTCATTCGAATCCTGAACCGTGAGGTGGCCTTCTGACGGATAGGCACTCACATTGCCAGACTGCCAGTCAAAGTTTACGTCCACTTTATCGCCGTTTACAGCATCGAACAAACGGAATACTTTCGCCCGATGACCCGATCCGGAACCTGTGACCGACAGTACCTTATTTCCTGACTGTTCAACTACTGTTCCCGCCATGGTTCCCGCAATACCAGTCGCATTCACCATCGCATACTGATAGTCCGCTGCAGCGCCTTCAAAGTCCTCTTCGTAGAGCTGGATTTCCGGCTCAGGCTCGGGTTCAGTTATATCCGGGTCAATAACCAGGGAGGAAATGCTGAGCCCCATGTCTTTGACCGCACCAGCAACCAATCCAGCAATTCGCTGTGCACCATAACTGCTGAAATGGGTGTTATCATTAATTCCATTCGGATACTTCGGATATTCACCTGGATTAGCATATAGGAATACTTTTTCCGTAGCTGTATTTCCAATTTTGTTGTAGTACGTAATGCTTAACTTGCTGAGATCAATCAGCGGCACATTCAGTTCCTGCGCCACCTCTTTGGCTGCTTGCACATAGGCCGGGAAGCTGACGTTGAACTCCTGCGTTAACGTATTGAAATCTCTGCGTCCAACCGGAGTGAGCAGTACAGGCGTAGCTCCGCGCTGTTTAGCACCGTTCACATAACGGGATAAGTAGATTTTGTAGTCCTCTGGTGATGCATACCGATCTGGTATACCTGCACTAGCGTCATTATGACCAAAGGAAATGAAGAAGAAGTCCCCTGGTTTAATGCGCTGCAGAATTGTATCCAGACGCCCATCTACCATGAACGATTTACTGCTACGTCCACCGATTGCATCGTTTACAATCACTGCTCCATTAGAGAAGTAACGTCCAAACTGTTGACCCCATCCTTCTTGCGGAGCTTGCATTTCACTGTAAGATTGCATCGTTGAGTCACCGGCCATATAGATCGTCGTTGCTGTACCAGCCTCTTTCTCCGGATATTTCTCAATAATGATGTCTTGGATGTCTATGGCTGTACCCGTGAAGAGAAAATCAAGCTGCCCATCTACTAAGGCAATATCATAAGAATACTCCAGGGGTTCTCCTGCTTTTACATTGGTTACAGCGAGCTTCTGGACAAATTCGGACTTGACCCCAACGTTCGAATCATTCGCATCGCTTCCCAATCGTAGTGTCACCTTATAGTTAGCGTTCGGCAGATCAACGGCAAATGTCGTACCTGCCGCAACAGAAACCTCGTTAACACCTACATTAACATTGCTTGTATCTGTGAACCCATATCCCGTCTCTTGTGTGTAAAGCGTATCTTGAACAACTGTACTTCCAGATGCTGTATCTGTTCCGAAATCAAAACGGTATACAGACTCCAGCATTTCCGCTGCGCGAGTCAGTGTCAGATCAGCTTTAGGGAATGAAGTTGACTCTGCTCCAAGATAAAAACCAGTATGCGGCGGCTGGTTGTAGGCAACATTTTGCCAAGCTACGCCCAGTCGGTACACAGGATCCTGCATCAGTGTAGGGATGCGATAGTCTGTAGGAATGGTCGTTGTATAGAGACGATACTCTGAACTATCTTCACTCCGCAGCAGAATTTCCTCACGCCAATCCCCTAGAATATCCGCCTGAAGCGCCGGATTTCCTTTGGTATGGTTGTTTGTTAACGTACCGGTCGCCCGGAAGATTTCATCAAGCTTTTTGTTTTCATAATCCCATTTATAAATGAGCGGAATGCCTCTGGCAGTACTGTTATCCCATTCATGGTCAAACAGCTCCCGCTGAAGATCTCCATCCCACCAAATGGCGAAGTTTGCGGTTTTTGGTCCTTCTTCCGCAGTGTAGATAGCCTCTCCGGCAGCCGAGTAGGTACTCGTTACAGGCACACTTTGTCCGTTAGTAATCGTCGTTGCCCATGATTCGTATCCTGGATGGTTCGGATCAATGTCTGCAGACATCCCACGACCTGTGTCAAAACCTGTTTTTTCTCCCCAGAGAATTTCACCTGTAGCAGCATCGCGCATCTCAAGTCCGTATGCAGCATTGGAATGCTCATGCACACTTACGACCTGATGACCCTCACGGTTCGGATCGAGCTTGCCCGCGTGCATAGCGTCTCCATGACCGAGTCCGGTGCTATACATCAAGCTGCCATCATCGTCGATCGCTAAAGCGCCAAACATGATCTCGTCCTTGCCATCATTGTCAGCATCCAGCACACTTAGATTGTGGTTACCTTGTGCCTGATATTGCGATCCTGCCTCATTGGTGTCAAACCGCCAGCGCTTGACGAGTTCTCCGCCAACATAATCATAAGCAACAAGCACGGTGCGCGTATAATACCCCGGCTCATTACCACACTTGGCTTCGTACCGTCCAGATAAGCAATGGCGCCAAGGAAACGGTCTACACGGTTACCGTAGCCATCGCCCCAATCGCTGACGTTACCTCTTGGAGGATCATAATCCACGGATGATACGGCAGCTCCGGTCTCACCGTTGAACAGCGTGAGATATTCTGGACCTGTCAGTATGTATCCGCCTTCATTGCGGTAATCTTTCGTGCCGTCGCCAATGACCGTACCCTGTCCGTCTTTCGTGCCGTCTGCGGTCTTTACCACAACTTCGGCTTTACCGTCGCCATCCAGATCGTATACCATTAATTGCGTATAATGCGCTCCGGCGCGGATGTTGACACCAAGATCAATCCTCCACAGCTTCGTGCCGTCTAGTTTGATCGCATCGATATACACATTACCAGTGTATCCTGCCTGCGAATTGTCCTTGGAATTGCTTGGACTCCACAGAAAGACGATCTCATATTCGCCATCACCATCCAAGTCCGCTACAGAAGCGTCACCCGCATAGTAGGAGTAAGTCCCACCGTCCTTGGTTCGACCGTCAGCCGGTTTATCAAGCGGAATCGGTAGATAATCGTTATGCCAGACCGATACAACCTCTGGCTCCATCTGCTCCTTGCCCGCAATGATCGTGGAAATCTGATATTGTGAGCTGTCAAAGCCCGTTGTGTCTACATAGTTTGTCACGTCGCTTATAGGCGACGCGTTAACTTTCGTTCCGTTTTTATATATGTTGAAAGCGATCTCATCAGGATCATTGTTTAAATACCTCCAGCTTAAGAAAACACCGTTGTCCACGAGTACCGCAACCAGACCACGGTTCAGATATTCCCCCTGACGACCCGCCTTGATGTCGGATGTCTCTGCACGTGCCGGAGCGGGAGGTACAGCCAATGAAATTACCATAAGGAATGCTAGAAAAGATACAAACATCGATTTCTGGATGGAAACAGTTCTTCGGTTCATCGGATTAGCTCCTCCTTTATCCAAAAATTAAAATCTGCCTTACTTGTTGTCAAACGAACACTAAATTACAGTCACCATCCTTTCGTATGTTACCGCTTACATTTATCTTACAGGTCTAAAAAAAGACAGACAATCTAAAAAATGTGACGTATTATATAACATAATTGACTTTTTTAGGTAGGGGTGAAGTTATGAATCATACGGTCTCTTATGCTTTTCGTAATGACGATACATCAATCATGACACTGGACTCCATTGGATGGCAGATCGTCTCAAGTGAAGAATATCGTTGCCCAAGTGATGACAGACCGGATCCGGGGCATGTTGTTTTTCAATACACCTTAATGGCCAAGGCTATTTGGATATTGACAATCAGACAATCCCTTTACCTAAGGGGCACGCACTACTTGTTAAAATCAGCGGAGAACATTGCTATTACTATCAACAAGAAAACAACGAACCTTGGGAATTTATATGGATTAACATTCGTGGAGATGAAGCCAATCGAATATGGGATATGATTCATGATAATGAGGGGTATGTCATTCTGCGAAACGCTGACTCTCCTTTAATTCAAGAGTTATGGCAGATCATTCAATTAATTCATCAAGAGAAAGTGACCGACAAATATCGCCTCTCCATGCATGTCTATCAGTGGTTGCTTCTCTTGGTGCAGACAAGTCGGGATGCGGAGAGGGATATCGGTCTCCTTTCAATAACAACAATCGAGAAATGCAAAAAGTTCATTCGAGAAAATTATGCTACGCCATTAACGCTCGATCTACTGGCTAGCCATTGTGATATCAATAAACATTACTTATGTAGATTATTTCAAAAGTCGGAGAAAACATCACCGCTTGCTTATCTCAAGGATAGACGAATTGAGGTTGCCGTCCGACTACTCCGTACAACGGAACTTCCGATTGCTCAAATCGGTCAACAATGCGGCTTTGAGAGCCCAAGCTATTTCGGCAAAGTTTTTCGGCAATATATGTCCATGTCACCCAAAGAATACCGGTTGAATAAGTTAGCATTTCCTTACGAGGCTATCTATTATGAGTAACTCCTCTCTGCTCTTGCATAAGACTCTCAGGTACTAAGACGTTTGGCACTCTAGTTTTATAATTCTATAGCATTGTAAATTTGATCTATACGTTTTTCAAGAGACTCGAACTGGACGAATCTACCTTCCCTGAACAGCTCTTTTTGGTCATAGAACATAATTAATGTTGGAACGGAGAAAATTAAAAATTGCCCCGCTACCTCCGGTACCTGCTGTGCATCCACTTGCACTAATTGTATGTGAGGATAGTCTGTCAGCAACGTCTTTAATTTGGGGAGAATGGCGTGACAGACCGTACAGTCTTCTTGTGAAACATATAGTAGAACTAAGGAATGATCTTGCAAGCATGGTTCGATTTCTTCGATTGAATTGAATAATTGATGATTAATCTTGATCTAATCCTTTCATAATTAGCTTATTGACGTATAAAAATTGTATACGCAAGCAGCAAATATTAAAAATCATTCCATTTTCATGATTCACCGGATTCATTTAACACCTCTGATAATCGTTATCTCTTGTATTGGAAGCGATCAAGGAAACGTCTAACGAGGCGATGGGTTAATTTATTCTCACGCATAACCCAGCCAATAGAAATGACACGTTGCATGCCTTCAATTTTGAGGATGGTAAAGTCATGATGCAGCACACTACGATCGTGTGTGAAGGAGTATTCATGACCGATCGTAACCGCATTCAACTGAGCAAGAGCCGCATTGACCACTTCTGAGTTTTTAGTACGAAACAAGACATCCACCTCTCCTACCAATTGCGAAAGCTGTGTTACAAATTGATCTACCAATTCATCATTAAACAGGACAAGGGTCTCATGTTTCAACTCATGCATCGTAATTGACTTTTTGCCGGCTAGGCGATTCGTGTGATTCACACATGCGTGCATCACACCTTCATCAATAGGGACAAAATGCAGTCCTAGCAAATGGTTTTCCATATCATCTTTGTATAAAGCGATCAAACCGAGATCAATCTCTTTGTTGCGGACATCTTTGATAATGCTACGAGCTGAACTTTCGGATAACTCAAATTTCAGATCGGGATAGCGCTTTTTCATACTTGCAATGGTAGGAATAATACCAGGAACACCTCCCGGTATCGCAGATAATCGCAATTCTCCATGAATCGATTCCCCAATATACTGTGCATCTTCCCTCATCATTTGCACCGTATCCACAACAGTTCTCATCTTATCCAAAATTGACTTGCCATGTTCTAACAGATAAGCTCCATTACGAGATCGATTAAATAGCTTCACGCCCAATTCATGCTCCATACGAGTAATGGCTTGACTGATCGTAGATTGCGTGACAGACAAGTTTTCGGCAGCGACGGTAATCGATTTTGTCTTCTCAACTTCGAGCACATATATCATTTGTTCTAAATTCATCGTTGACCTCTATTCTCATTACATTAATTATATTTAAGTTAAATAAATTTTTCTTAAATATACATGAACCTTGAAGTTAAGTATACTTTGAATTGAAGATATATGTAAGCGAAAACAATTAAATTATTACATCTGAAGGAGTGTAACATATGAACACATATGAGAATCGATTTGCAGGAAAAGTAGCGCTTGTAACAGGTGCAGCATCTGGTATCGGTTATGCAATTGCAAGAAGACTTGTCGAGGAAGGAGCTTCGGTTCTCGCCGCCGATCTGAATACAGAACGTCTGGAAACCATCCAGGGTGAGCTAGGAGAACGGTTTGTCGGAGTGAAAGCGAATGTAACCGTAGAAAGTGATGTAGAAGAAATGGTTCGTGCGGCTGTGAAGCAATTCGGTAAACTCGATCTAGCATTCAACGTGGCAGGTGCTTCCCGCGCAGGTGTAATTACAGAACTTTCAGAAAAAGACTGGGACTTCACCGTGGATTTGTGCATGAAGGGTGTCTTTCTAAGCATGAAACACGAGGCTCTTGAGATGGCTAAACTTGGTGGCGGAGCTATTGTAAATGTAGCTTCCCTCAACTCTCATGTACCTATGTATGCCGGATCGGCATATGCTTCTGCCAAAGCTGGCGTTGAAATGCTGACCAAGAACGGTGCTCTCGAAATGGCACGTAATGGTATTCGGGTGAACGCCATCCTTCCAGGTTTAATTGATACGCCATTAACAGCCGACCTGCTCTCGAATGCAGATATTAACGAAGCTTATATGGAGCGAATCCCGATGAAACGTGCTGCACAGCCGGAAGAAATGACTGGACCTGCGCTGTTCCTGGCAAGTGAGGATGCGGGATATGTATCCGGTTCAAGCCTTATTGTAGATGGGGCATGGGCAACAACAGGTTATCCAGACCTTAGCCGCTGGTTCTAAACTAGCACCTCCCATATTGATAATAGTTATATGTAGCAAAAAGTCTACAGGACAGAGCTTAACTCTATTCCGTAGACTTTTTCATTAATGAAGTTAAAATGACCGCCGGCAGAAGATGCCGACAGTCATCGTATTATTGCGTAGTATGCTTCTCATCATATTCGCTTGATATTTCTTTGAGCGATCTGATTTTACCATGAGGGTGCTGTTCTTGCTTTCGTGACTTCCAAGCAGCTTCCTGCCTTTTCTTCTGGCGAGCCATAAAAGATCTCCTCCTCAGGAAATGAGAAATGATACTACTCCTTTAGGATGTCGATGTTAAGCTACTTTCATTCATCCATAGCTCTTATTGAGCAGTGTATCCACCGTCTACGATCAGGCTGTTACCAGTCATATAGGAAGAATCGTCACTTGCCAAGAACAGAACAGCTTTTGCCATTTCATCTGATTTACCAAGACGTTTCATAGGTGTTGCTGCAGAAAGAGCCTGCTTGCTCTCTTCAGGAATAATTGGTGTATCAATAAATCCTGGGCATAGTGCGTTTACGCGAATGTTTTTCTCTGCATATTCCAGTGCAAGTGAACGCGTGAGATTCACGACGCCACCTTTGGCAGCATTGTAGGCTGCAGAACCGGGTGAACCGACCCAACCGTACATGGACGCCGTGTTTACGATTGTGCCTCCACCAATTTTTAGCATCTCGCGAATGGATTCACGAGCAACCAAGAATACGCCATCCAGATCAACATTGACCGTATTGCGCCATTCAGCATAGTCCAATTCATGTGACGGATGCACACGTCCAATCCCTGCGTTGTTGAAGACAATGTCCACTCGGCCATAAGCTTCAACGGTTTGTTTGAAAATTTCAGCTACCTCTTGTTCACTTGTGATGTTGGCTTTAATAAAGAGCGCATCAGCTTTAAGCGCTTTCAGCTCCTGCTCGAACGCCTTCCCTTTTTCTTCATTCAAGTCCACCAAGACCACTTTGGCTCCCTCTGACACGAATAGACGTGCTGTCGCTGCCCCAATTCCAGATGCTCCTCCTGTAATGACCGCTACTTTATCTTGAAGTTTGCCCATGAATAATTCCTCCAGTATAATATAAATATTTTGAATAGCAGCTATATAAATAGTGCTATATGATGTTTACAAAATTAATTGTATGCTTTAAATTGTAACAATCCAATCATTAAGATGAGACGAAGTGTCTACCTTGTAGACATTTCTCCCTACAATGTCGATATTAATAGGAGATTTTTTGAATGAATGATGAACTTATTGTGACAACTCAGCATCGCAATCGCACCAAAGAACACCTCCAATCAGCCCTGATTCAACTTATCAAGAAAAAAGGCTTTCATGCGGTGTCCGTTAAGGACATTGTAGAGCAAGCGGGATACAATCGAAGCACATTTTATTTACACTATCAGGATAAATATATTCTTGGTGAAGAACTTTTAACTATGAAACTTAAAGGGTTGCGAGGTGCGGTAGGAAGACCTTATTGGCACGGTCAAAAGGTTCTGACTAGCAAGCTGACAGCTGAATCTTTTCAAATCGTAGAGTACATTTACGAGCATCGTGAATTCTTTGAATTGATTCAATATGACGATACCTTACCCGGTCTACATACAGGTTTTCCACAAACAATACTTAAAATATATGAGGAGCAGTTTATCTTCGAGACAATCAACAACTCCCCAGTAAATATGGAGTATTTCAAGTACTATACCGCATATGGTTTTTTTGGATTATTAAACAATTGGATCTTAAGCGGATATCGTGAATCACGGGAGACATTTATCCAAAACGTGATTGAACTTACGCGAACTCATATTCACTCTTTTCAATATGTTGGTGAGATCGATGAGTTCTTTTAGAGACAAACTAAAAATTATCATACATCGCTACATCTAGCTCCACCGCCCCGCCAGACCATGCTTTCAGTGAAGTCCACTCTGCCTCTCCTTGCCAGAAATCAGCGTCAGGTGAGAGGCCTAAGGCTAGAAATACGGTTGTGCACAAGTATAAACTGCCTGTCGAAATATAGGCTTCCCCAATTGCGGGTTGACTTCCAGCAAATCCGATGCGGAGCCAACCATGCTCATCAAAAGTACCTGGCATCTCAATCTGTCTCTTAATTACGGCTGTAAGTGCGCAGCGAACCTGTGCTGGTAATAGCTTTTCAGGCAATTCTTCCCGCAGAGCCATCAACGATAAATGCTGAAATGCCCCGAAACGATATGCGAGTGATCGCCCAAGGGGTGGGTAAGTTCCTTCTGGTGAGATCATTCGTTCCAAAACAGCCGCATAACGCGCTGCTCTTTTCAACACGTTAACTCGAAGTACAGCCCAATCTTCAAACTGATCGCCTACTGCATCTAGAATATCGACCAGCATAGGTTGAATGACAAAGCTATTGTAATAATCCCAATGAAACGCCGGACCGTCACCGTATGCACCATCGCCTTTATACCATTGCTCATGCTGCCTTAATGCATAATCGACACGCATACGATCCCATTGTTCTACACCCATTCGAAATAGTGCAGCTTCAATCATGGCACTAAACAGAAGCCAGTTGCTGAATACTGGACGAATCATTCGTGTAGCCATCAACGCCGAGATTAAATTCGTTTTCACTTCTTCATCAAGCAGTGCATATAGTTCGTTTGGAGCACGTAGAACTGCATTGGCAAGAAAGGCTGCATCGACTACAGGCTGACCGCCTGTAGTGAAATTCATATAGTCTGGTGAAGCTGGATCCGTTGCAGCCTCGATTGCTTGTCTTGCCATTACAGCCATTCTGGCTCGAACTTCACCTTCCTCACCCGAACGTGGTCCATGCTCAATCCATGGTGCAATCCCTGCCAACGTACGTCCCAACGCTTCCAAGTATGTATAATCAGATCGGTCACCTGCGCTTGCTTCAACAGGCATCTCTACAGCCAATTTCTGTTGCGATAAAGAACGTAAAACAGGTTGTGCAATCTGTACTAACGTGTCTACCCAATATTTTCTGTCGTCTCGCATGATGCATCGCTCCTTCGCCAGGCTCGTATTTTAGATCAAGTATAGATCGTTGTATCCCCTCCTTCAATAAACTATAATGATCAAAAACTGACCTATCGTGCTAGGAGTGTACACCGATGTTGAAGTTAATTTCATGCGGATTTCATACCATTCACCATGAGGGAATTATCCGAAATCGCCCGAATGGATCAGGTCATTACACGTTTGTATTCTTTAATAGCCGTACAGAAGTGACGCTATATGAGCAAACGATGATTGTAGAAAAAAATACATTTATGCTTTTTCGCCCCGAGACGCCTCATGCGTATCGTGAATTGGAGAACCCTTTTATCAATGACTGGTTTCATTGTTATGGCGCAGACCTGACTGATTTTCTGATGGAATTGAATTTCCCGCTGGATACTCCGATTGAAGCATCCGATCCGCTGCTCATATCCAGATGTATTATGGAGCTACAAAAGTTCAACCGGCTCGATGGTTCACTACGTGAGCGTATCATCGATTGTGATCTTCGATCTTTCTTTATGAAATTGAGTGATTTGCGCGAGCGAACGGTTCTTCATCAACTGAGTCGTTATTACGTCCCCTTTAATGAATTACGTAGCGAACTGTACCGCTCACCTCAACAGAGTATTTCCGTGACAGAGCTTGCCTCCCGATTAAATGTAAGTAAATCTTATTTCCAGCATATTTATAAGCAGTTGTTTGGCTGCTCAGTGATGATAGATATGATTAACGGAAGGCTTGAACATGCGAAGTACCTTTTGGATCACAGTGAGATGTCGGTAACCGAAATAGCCAGCTCGTGTGGTTATGAAAATGACACCCATTTCATGCGTCAGTTCAAAAAATTTGTAGGTACCTCGCCAAGGCAATATCGATTTAGAAGTGAATCTAGCTATTGATAGAGAATAGACCAAAAAAAGGCTAGCCTGCAAAAACAGCTAACCTATCAGGTAACAAATGTCCTGTGATCTATCACACATGTTAATCTATTTCGGTCTGATATTGTCCATACCTATGAAGTGTTATATCCTTTATTATCGCAGTGGCGCAAAATGGCTGATGGAAGACAGAATTTTCTCCGTTTCCGAGATGATATCGGATGTAAGCTCAAGCTCAACCGCTTTGAGATTCTCTTCAATCTGCGCGGGTCTGCTAGAGCCAATAATCGCAGAGCTTACCACTGACTGACGTAGAATCCATGCTAATGCGAATTGGGATAATGTTGCTCCTATTTCATTAGCAAGTTCAGATAGCTGGACAGTACATTGGAGCACATCCTCACGCAAATAACTGTTGATGACACCGTTCGTCTGATTATTCGCAGCCCGTGTACCCTCGGGAATCTGTTGTCCCGGTTTATATTTACCTGTGAGCACACCCTGAGCCAATGGAGAGAACACGATAAGTCCCAGTCCTTCCTGCTCACATTGCTTAATCACACCTTCTCTCTCAATATAGCGCTCAAACATATTGTATATCGGCTGATTGGAAATTAACGGACGTAAGTTCAGACGTTTGCTGATTCCTGATGCTTCCGCGATCTGCGCCGCCGTCCATTCACTGACACCTGCATACAAAATTTTGCCTTGTGCTTGCAGATCATCCAATGCTCGAAGTGTTTCGTCAACAGGAGTTTCAGAATCAAAGCGATGACATTGATATAAGTCGATATAATCTGTTCCCAATCGTTTTAAGCTTGCTTCACACTGCTCGACGATGTGTTTACGGGACAGCCCCCGATCGTTCGGTCCCGATCCTTGTGGGAAAAACAACTTCGTAGCAAGTACGTAACTACTACGTGAATACTCCTTCAACGTACTCCCCATAACTTCTTCGGCACCTGGATACGAATTCGATGTATCAAAAAAATTAATGCCGAGTTCGTACGCTTTATGCATACATGCACGCGCCACTTCCTCTGAAGTTGCCGATCCATAGGTCAGCCAGCTTCCCAATCCAATCTCGCTTACCTTCAATCCACTTCTACCCAGTCTTCTGTATTTCAACTGAATCACTCCTTATGAAAATGGTTGGATTAGAGCCTATTCATGTAAACGCTCTATTGTACTATCTTAGGATAGTGGTTAAACTTAGGTTTAAGTCAAGACATTCAACCATTTTTTTTGAAAGGAAGATTTGCTTGGAATTTTCGATTAAACAAGTCGCGGAACGCACCCAATTGCCTGCTTCCACTCTGCGTTTCTATGATCGGGCAGGTCTGATGCCCTTGTTGAAAAAGACAGAATACGGTACCCGTAAATATTCTGAGATGGATATATGTTGGCTGGAATTAGTACGTTGTCTGAGAGACAGTGGCATGCCACTTGAGGATATCAAAGCTTTTATGCTGTTATGTCTGGAAGGTTCCAGCACTAGCGAACAGCGGAAGGAGATGTTGGAGCAGCATAGGCAAAATATTCTGAAGCAAATGGATATGTTAAACTGTAGCCTGGGTACCATTGATTACAAGCTGGAGCACTATAATGAGATCGGCATCTTCCATATTGACACTAAATAGTACATAGGATGTTTATCATAAAAATATAAAAAAGCTCGTGTTAGGTACGAATTGCATCCTTACCTTAACAAGCGTTTGAACATTAGTTGGAGGTCGAACTAAAATTATGAAAGAGATGAACCCGATTATAGATACATTCTTAATTCGTTTACACGAACGTCTCAAACAATATGAGACAACAGATCCTGAGATCATAACTGAGTTAAAGAACATATTGAAATTATGGCCTGAGGCCTAGAATCACAAGTATCCTTCACACAAATTATTGGACCGGATGATCTAGGAATGGCTGACCACTTGCTGATTGGTCTTACCTTATTAGCTCCTGAAACGTTTTATCCTGCTCATGTGCATCCTGCTGTTGAAATATATATCCCCATCGGAGGGGTAGGAATATGGAGTAAAGGTAATGAGCAGCCAACAGCAACAGCACCAGGTACTATGATTCTTCATCAGAGCGGAAACGTACACACCACAGAATCAAAACTCGACCCAGTTTTGGCGCTTTACATCTGGCGAGGTGATCTTGTAACATCATCAAAATTCATAACTGATTAAGACAATTATCTGCATAATGAACTAGAACACTTGGAATGATCAACCGATAATTTTCTTCCTTCTGTGTTCTAGCACACGCTAATCGTTTAAGATACTTTTGTTGCTGTTAGAATTCATTTGTTTGTTTGCGTACGCAGCCGCACCAATCATACCTGCTTGTCTACCCAATGTAGCTTGAACGATTTCACAAGAACTGGATGCAAGTGCTAAGGCATGTTTTCTAACGGTATCTCGTACTGTTTCAAGTAAGCGATCCCCCGCAGCCGACATTCCACCTCCCACGATAACGACTTCTGGATTCAATAAGTTAATCACATTCGCTAGTCCAAATCCAAGAATGGTTCCGGTTTCATGCATCACTTCGATCGCAAGCGCATCTCCAAGATCGTATGCCTCTGATATCAGATGGGCTGTAATTGTCGTCCAGTCGTCTCCTACCCATTCCAGGATGATACTTGATCGACCTTCTTCAAGCTTGTCAGTAAACGTTCTAACCATGCCTACTGCAGATACATATCTGCCTAGACAGCCCGAGCTTCCACACCGACAAGGTCGCCCTTCCCGGAACATATTCATATGTCCAATTTCACCTGCGCTTGATGTTGTACCGTAAACCACCCTCCCATCATTCACGATACCCGATCCTAGACCCGTGCCTAATGTGATTAATACCAGGTTGCGATATCCAACGCCTGCACCGAACAGCCATTCACCATACATGTTTACCCGAACATCATTATCAATGAAGACTGGAAACTCAAAATGTTCTTTCATCACATTCACTACATGAATGTTTTCCCAACCAGGAAAATTAGGTGAGAAAATAGACAGCCCTTCCTCTGGATCAAGTAACCCCGGAATGCCCATACCCATGCATTTAATTGAAGACTGATCGATACCTTCGTGCAGCAGCATCTCTTGAATAATTTCTTGAATTCTATGTAATACATGAGCTGGCCCCTTAGCTGCTTGCGTCGGATCGCTTCTTTCGTGAACAATTTGAAAATCCATGTTGAAGATGGCAGACTTAATATTGGTTCCACCGAGGTCAATGCCTATAACATAGTTACTCATGATTTTGATCTCCGTTCTCATAGGTTTAGATTATTGTAAAATACTTCATGCCTATAATGAATGGACATATGAGACTATTATGGGATGGCTTTTCACACAAAAACTTATGTCAGAGGTTGAACCAAAAAACACAAAACATCGATATCAGACGTTTTGTGTTTTGACTTTTAATAGTTCATTCCTTTGTTCTACCAATAGTAATCTGTTGTTCCGTGAAATTCTCAACATGACCGCTTTTCTCATAAAAGTGAATCGCATGTTGCTGAACATCTGCTCTTGTGTAGAAGGGATCACCAGCTACAAGTGGCAAGCTAACATTCTCACCTGTACTAGCTGATTTATAAATCGCTGTGATCATCTCCAAGGTGCTGCGACCACTTGTTCCATCAACTAGCGGCGGCTCCCCTGATTCAATGGCAGTCAAGACATTGTCAATTTGAGCGGTATGTCCTTCGTAAGGTAGATTCGGTAGGTGATCATACGCCTCTTGAAGCTGTTCCTCAAGCTCCACATTTTTCTTAGGAAATCCGTTCGCTCGTGAAGAGGAGGCCGTAATTTTCCAAGGAGCTGAGATTCGAGCATGTTGCCCTTGAAAAATGAACTGTTGCTCTTCACCATGATGCACAACCGAACTCGTGATCTGTCCCAGTGCTCCATTCGGATAACGAAGCATCGCAATGGATATATCTTCGACTTCAGCATTATCATGCGCGACATTGCTCATGAACGCCTGCACCTGATCAGGACGTCCCATCATCCAGAGCAGGGCATCAATATGATGAACCGCATGATTCAACGTGCAGCCGCCGCCCTCTTTCTCCCAAGTACCACGCCACCAGAGATCATAGTAACAATGACCTCTCCACCAGAATGAATCTACCTGTGCATGCAGGATTGCTCCCGCAAGTCCAGTATCCAGCATATTTTTCAGTTTCATGATTGGATTTGTGAACCGATTTTGTGCCACAACCGACAGTACCTTGCCGCTCTTCTGGGCGGCTTCAATCATTAGATCGCATTCTTCAAGCGATGATGCCATCGGTTTCTCAACCAATACATGACTCCCCGCATTCAGAAAATCAACAGCGATCGGCGCATGTTCATACGGAGGCAGACAGATCGAGATCAGATCAATCCCCGCGTGAAGCAGCTCTTTGTAATCGCTAACAATTTTGGCGTTCAGATTAAATTCACTCTTTTTTGCTTCAGCTTTGTCAGGATACAGATCACACAGCGCTACAATCTCGCATCGCTCTCCAAATTGCAAATAACTATGGATATGAGCGTTGGAAATAGCCCCTGTACCTATAATCGCTACCTTTAACATCATAAATCCCCCTCTTCACATTAGATGCTCTTAACATCATGGTATCTTAGGATAACGGTCTATTGTGATCCTGTAATGTGGATAAAATAACGCTATGTTGCGGTTTTGAAGGAGCTTCGTTATAGTAAACATGCTGGATAACAATACAGGGGAGAGATGTTGAGGTATGCGATATGATCTGTACAAGTTCAATGAAAATACCCTTCATTTCGGGTATAGGCGGAAAAGTATAAATAACGAGCATATGGAGACATTTCATTCTCACTTAGGCATCGAATTGTTATTGATCCACCAAGGTAGTGGAACGATGATTGTTAATAATCGAAGCTATGATATTAAGCAGGGCATGTTCTGCATTTTTCAGCCGTATCAGCTCCATCACCTGAGATTGGATTATTCCAACAATCAATGTTTTGAACGATCTTTGGCTATTTTCGAGCCCGCTATGTTTGAAGCCTATTTTGAGAAATGGCCTGTTTTACATGCGTTTTTCAGACATATTTATGTAGGGAAACTGTCCTCGCCCTGCTTCTATGATCTGGATGATCAGCACATTTTGGTTCACTTATTCAAGAGCTTTCAAGAGCAAATGTCCCATTGGGACGAATCGAATCGGTTAGAAGAAATTTCACTGTTTCTGGTGAACTTCCTACATCATCTCAAACCGTTATGGAATGACTTCGAGGTCAACTCAGCCGTCTCCCCAACCGAACGCAAAAATCATCAAGTAGAGCGAATCCTGGGCTGGATCGAAAAAAATTATCATGTTCCTTTTCGTTTAGATGAGCTGGCTCAATCGTTGCACCTATCTTCCTATCACCTTTCACATTTATTCAAAAACGCCACTGGGGTCAGCATTTCTCAGTTTATTGCTGCTCGCAGAATTCATCAGTCTGTTCGCTTGTTAACTACAACAAATAAACCGATCTCGCTCATTGCGGAGGAAATCGGCTTGAGTAACGTATCTTACTTCTGCAAATTATTCAAGGAACAGATGGATGTCACGCCCCACCAGTATCGCAAGAGATGGGTCAATCATCCGTTTCGTCTGGAATAACTATATTTATTCGTTAATTTCAGTAGAATGAATTCATAAGCTCTACGCTTAAGCATCTCGCTTAAGATACAGTAGAATCGCTAATGTAATGAAGGTTAGTGTCCATAACAAAGAAATGCCTGCCCCTTGTAAGGGTGTAAAGTGATTAATTACATCAGAGGAAGGCGGTATGTACATATACAATCCTGCCGTATCTGGAAAGTAATCTCTAATACGAGGTAACAAGTCTCTCGACAATGGACTCAGTACAAAATAATATGAAAGCAGCACCACTAAAGCAGGCGTCGTTCTTTTTACTATAGCACCTACCGCTGCACTGAGAAGTGTGGTTAATGTTAAATAGCCAGTCGCGCCTACTAATGATTTTATGATCATATCTAGTTCAATCCCTGCCACAGTGTCTCTCATTATGAATAACGGATATAGCACGCCAGATAAAACAATTATAAATGCCGCAGGAATGGTTATGATGGCCAATGCTACATGTTTCATGGATAATTGTAGGCCACGCCAAGGTACAGTAATTAAAGTCGTTCGTATCTGTCCACCCGTATACTCCGAACAAGTAGCTAAAGTACCGAGAATCATGAAGCCCGCCTGAAGATATACCATGGACGCAAGTCCTATATCTAATGTATTTTGCGTCCCTACTGTCTCATGCAAACCAGCAGAAGCAGAAGTGAAAGCTGCTACGAAACATAAATTAGCTATGAATGTACTTATCAGTGTGATCCAAATCCATGGCAGTGTAACTAATTTATTTAGTTCACTAAACAAAATTCGTGGGATTTTTTTACTAGAAGAGATATTCATGATGCAACATCCCTCCTATGAAATACAACAGCTGCAACAATCATAAGAACAACTACCCATGTAAACATGACCAAGCCACCTGTGAGTGGAGTGTGATATCTGTCGCTCATCGACATAAACATATCAATGCCGGCGCGATCTGGTAAATACACCGCTAATGTTGTAACCTTGGCAAGCAAGATACTAAATGAAACAACAGATGAATTTATCATAAGTATAGTGAGTGGGATAATACTATTCTTGGTTAGAACAGTAAGCCCGAACGCTATGAGCGCAGTGAACACCCAGTAGCAAACTGCACCGAAAAGCCTGAACCATTCAAATGTGGGAGCATATTCACCAAGAATTAACTTAGTTGATAGCACAATTGTCACAATAGCCATTATACATAACAATAGGCTGATTGCTGTCGCAGCCCCTGCCTTTGCCAACAGAAAATGAAGTCGGGATGGCACTGCAGATAAACTTGTTGTAATCTGTCGTCCTCCACCAGATTCACTGCTCTCTATGAAATACTCACTGCTTACAGCAAGCACACCAAGGATGATAACTCCTTGCACACCAAAACCTAATCCGACATATCCAACTTCCGCTAACCTTGTGCTAATTCCAGCGATAATATCCTCTTTTTCTGCGAGACTATCCAAGCCAGCAAAGATTGCTGGGGCAAACGCTCCAATGAAGCAGGCAAGCCAGATGCTCGGAAGGGAGAACAATTTAGACATTTCCGCGTTGAAAGCTCTCACCCAACATCACCTGCATTTTCCGTTGTTGTAAGCGCAAAAAAAGCTTCCTCTAACGTGGTATAGTTGCCCGTAACTTCTTCCAACGTTCCATCTGCAACGATTTTCCCCTTCTGAATGATCACCACATCATCAACCGTCTCTGCAAGTTCTCCCATGAGATGACTTGATAGTAGCACCGTATTTCCAGACTCTGCACGCTCACGTAAAACCTCCTAATCCAGCGAATACCCTCTGGATCGAGCCCGTTTACAGGTTCATCGAATACCAATATTTGCGGATCACCAAGTAATGCAGCCGCCATTCCAAGCCTTTTCCCCATACCAAGGGAGTAACTGCCTACTCTTTTACCAGCCGCGCCACTCAGACCTACGATTTCCAAAACTTCCTCAACACGTGTGAGCGACAATCCCGCTGCACGAGCAATCCAGCGCAAGTGTGCTCGTCCTGTTCGCATACGATGAGCTCCTGATCCATCAAGTGCAGCACCTATTGTAGTTAGGGGATGCTGTAATTCTCTGAATGGAAACCCATTAATTAATGCGCTCCCTGAGGTGGCGCGATCTAATCCGAGCAGGATGCGGAGTGTAGAGCTTTTACCTGCCCCGTTCGGACCTAAAAAACCCGTTACTCTACCAGGTTCGGCTTTGAAGCTTATACCTGATAATATTTGTTGATTCCCACGACGTTTGACTACGTTATTGATAGTAAGCAACCACAACACTTCCTTTCTGTTATGGCTTTCATTATATAGAGGCTAAGTTACATCTCGGTGATCAACCTGTTTACTTCTAGTTTAACTTTGGCCCTTAAGCTCTCCAAAATAAAGAAATCCCCCATGTTGCCATGGAGGATTGAATTCAATATTTAATACCTATACTGTGTAACTTGAGGAGTATCTTTCGTAAGTGTTATCGTCATATTAATCAATCTGAATGCGTTTCTGGTTGTTCTCATCCCCTGAGCGTTTCGGAACTTCAAGCTTTAACACGCCATCTTCCAATCTGGCTTTGATATTGTCTTCATCAATTCGTTCTACATAGAAACGTCGAAGGAATTCTCCTGATCGGCGCTCCTGCCGAATAATAAGATTGGAATCATCCTTATGCTCTTGAAAATCATGACGTTTCGCTCGAATAATCAATTCATTGCCTTGAACCTGAATATCAATATCTTGTTTTGCGATTCCCGGAAGATCCGCCTCAATCCAATACTTGTCCTCGTCTTCACGAATATCGGTTCGGAATGGCTGATTGCTATTGCCCAGGGGAGATACCCATGGATTGTCAAACATATCATTGAAGGATTTCAGCATGTGTCCGAACAGGTCTTCATTTCGTTTGCGAAACGGAGTCATCTCAAACATTAACATCATCTCCTTAAATATGATTGGTATGTTGTTGCTTACATCTACGATTATAATCCGCTAATAAATGATCATCAAAATGCGAGAAAAACGAAAACAAACGATATTTTTGCAATATGGCCTGTTATACCGAAATAGATCTTTTTTTCTTAGTTTTTGACCTTTTTTGACCTTCTGACTTTCTCTGATATTTCTATCTTAGATGACTTGCAAGGGTAAACGAATCAGACTTTGGCCAGGTGCAGAAGTGGCTAGCGATGTCTCTTCGAGATCTGGAAACGATAACGGAGCATTTCTTCAACGGTGTTAGGCACCAGGCCAGGGTCTTCTCTCAATTGCTTGTACAATGTTGCATCATCATACAATAAGGAGTAGAACATGCTCGATATCATATGGCTGGTTGATTCAATACCTGCTCCAAGTAACAACATCGTTGTTCGAACAACCTCTACCGCGAGTAGGTCAGATATAATGTCCTCTCCAGGATTCGCTCTCTTCTGAACCACGATTGGATAACTGAAAAAATAGTAGTATTCGACGTTGAGATGTGCTACTTTTTGTTGTTTTTCAAGGTGCGTGTGCGGATGTGAGGTATACGCAATATGATCAGCGGAGATATGTTTTTTCTATTGTGAATTTTTCATATGTTGAAATGTTCATCTAAATATTGATTTTCCTTCGAAGTAAAAATAAGATCAGACATTAGTAAAATTAGTGCATGGTACCTTCGATTCACTTTTCCTCTGTGATTTGATAAAGTAAAAAAACTTAGTGCTTTTCGTCAATAACGTTTATATCCCGATATTCCGTTCTCGATTACAATATTTTCAAGGCACCATTCACTCCATTATGGCTATTAAGGGGGAAAGTACATGAACAAGAAAACGAGATCTGTGGTTTTGTCTTTACTCATGTCAACCGTACTACTCGCAGCTTGCTCGAATGATAGCGGCGTAGGTCAAAATCCAACGAATCCGGACACAGATACCAGCGATTCAGGAACCATAACGATTCATACCGTAACATCTGAGCACACGGCTGCGAAATATCCGCAGGGTGACGATATTACAAACAATGTATGGATACGGCGCTACCAGGAAAAGTTCAATATTAATGTCAAAACGGACTGGGTTAGTGATGAGTACAATACCAAATTAAATCTCGCAATTGCATCCAATGACCTACCAGACGTATTCAGAGTTAACCCCTCTCAATTGAAGCAGCTGATCGAAGCGGATATGGTCATGGATCTAACCGAAGTGTTTGATCAACACGCTTCAGACCGAGTTAAAAGTTATATGGAAATGGACAAGGACAGTTACGAATCTGGTAAGAAGGACGGCAAATTGTACGGGATACCTCAGATGCACTGGGGATTAATTGAACAACCTGACTTTGTCTGGATTCGGAACGATTGGAAAGAAGAACTTGGTCTTAAAGACCCTACTTCAATGGGTGATGTCAAGGATATCGCATTGAAGTTTATGGAGAAGCACGGCGGTTATGGCATCGCGGTAGATCAAAGTCTAGATTACTTGAACCTGCTCGCAATTGGATGGGGCGCACATCCAGATATGTGGATTGAGGATTCCACCGGAAAACTGGCTTATGGCTCAATCCAGCCGGAAATGAAGAAGGCACTTGCTGACTGGGCAGATTGGTATAAACAAGGCATCATTGATCCAGAGTTCGCCATCAAAGACTTTAATGCTATGAATGCCGATATCGTTGCAGGCAAAGTGGGGATACAGCCTTTCTACCAATGGTGGGGTTACAATCCTGGGGTAGATACGGTATCCAATTTGGGCAAAGACGCCATCTTCTATCCTTATCTTATCCCTACGATTGATGGGCAAGAAGCGAAGCAATCCATCTTCTTCGCTAACAACAGTTATATTGTCATGAAAAAAGGATTCGCTAACCCACAAGAAGTGATCAAAATCCTGAACGACTACGCATACATCGTGGACGAAGGCAGTGGTAAAGAATCTGATGAAACCTTGTCCGACTTGTTGGACAACGATATTGCACATGTTGTAGGTGCGTTCCGCGTACTTAATCCTAACTCCGATTATGAGCAGTACGAGGCTGTATCCGCAGCTCTTCAATCCAAAGACACTAGCGGATTAACCACTTCGGGCATGTGGCAGAAATACAACAACAGTGTCGAGTTTATGGAGAATGCAACGCCAGGATCCGTCGGTGATTATTTGCAGCAAGGAGCGCCGAAGAATGCCTATAGTCTTGCCAAGAAGGTGTTGGACAGCGAGAACTATATCAAAACAGCGTTATGGGGAGTTTCTCCAGAAGTACTGTCAAATTACGGCTCCACACTGGATGATATTCTGACTGAAGGCTTCACGAAGATTATTATGGGTAGCGAGAATATTGATTACTTCGATGTTCTTGTCCAGAATTGGCGTGCTGCCGGAGGCGATGAAGCCACTCAAGCGGTCAATGACACCTACGGCAAATAAATCGGTCGGTTACAGTGAGGGGATGAGATTCGTCTCACCCCTCTTTTTGATAGCGGTTACAAATGTAACACATCTAGAACGGAGGAATTGGAATGCTGCGAAAATGGAAACAGCAGAGTCCCTACCATCTCATGTTGATCCCGAGTCTGGTCTTGGTGTTTATTTTCAGCTATATCCCCTTTTACGGGCTTGTTATTGCTTTTCAGAAATACAATCCTGGTCTGGGCTTCAACTCACCTTGGGTTGGATGGGACAACTTCGCACACATATTTAATCAGCCCAACTTCGTAAGAACGATCTGGAATACATTGTACATGTCTGTGTTCAAAATCATCGGTGGGATCGTCGTCCCTGTTATCTTCGCATTACTGCTTAACGAGGTGCTCCATAGTGGAATCAAACGTACATTTCAAACCCTCGTATATATCCCAAATTTCTTATCCTGGGTCATCATGGCCGGTATCATGCTAGATATCCTTAGTGCCAACGGCATCGTTAATACATTCCTTGGTGTGTTCGGGATTCAGCCTATTTCCTTTCTTGGCACACCGTCCCTGTTCCCTTGGACTATGATTGTAAGTGACATCTGGAAAGGATTCGGATTCGGAACAGTCGTTTACTTAGCAGCTCTTACGAGCATTGACCCCGGGCTATATGAAGCCGCAGTGATTGATGGAGCCAAACGATGGAAGCAAACGATCTACATTACGCTGCCCTGCTCATGCCAACCATCGTTTTAATGACTGTGTTATCTCTCGGTAATGTGCTCAATGCTGGATTTGACCAAATCTATAACCTGTATTCCCCTGTTGTCTATCAGACGGGAGATATTATTGACACCTATGTATACCGACTAGGGATTCAGCAAGCTCAATATTCGATTGGTACAGCTGTCGGATTATTCAAATCCATCATCTCCAGTATTCTGGTTGCGGTCTCGTACATTCTGGCATACAGGGTGGCCGGTTATCGTATCTTCTAAGGAGGAACTCTCATTATGGTCTATGATAAAAGTTTGAGCAGGCGTCTGTTTCATATTGTGAACTATACGATACTGCTGGTCATCTCTCTACTCTGTATCCTGCCGTTTATCAATTTGCTCGCTGTATCGTTCAGCAGTAGTTCAGCCGTATCTGCAGGTAGTGTTACATTCTGGCCAGTCGAATTCAATACGAAAGCATATGAGTTTGCCTTAACAGGCGGAGCGTTTTTCTCCTCTCTCTGGATCGCCGTTAAACGAACGATACTCGGAACGTTAGTAAATCTTGTATTGATTGTTCTCACTGCCTACCCACTATCCAAATCGAAGGACAAAGTGATGGGCCGTAATATCTATATGGGCTTTTTCATCGTCACCATGTTATTTAATGGAGGGTTAATTCCAACGTATCTGGTGGTCGTCAAAATGGGGCTGATCGATTCCATCTGGTCGCTGATTCTGCCCGGTGCTCTACCCGTGTTCAGTATGATTATTCTCATGAATTTCATTAGAGGCTTACCTGAAGAGATTGAGGAATCCGCCATCATTGACGGGGCTGGGCCTGTGCAAGTCTTGCTGCGTATTTTACTTCCACTCCTCAAACCAGCCCTTGCAACAGTCGGCTTGTTCAGCATCGTCGCCCACTGGAATTCTTGGTTTGATGGCATTATCTATATGAACAATCCAGCCAATTATCCATTACAAAGTTATTTACAGACCCTCCTGCAGAGCTTTGAACAAATCATGCTGAAATCTGGATCGGATTATACCCAGCTGTTATCCATGATGAACGCCAGAACGGGACGCGCTGCTCAAATGTTCTTAGGAGCCATACCGATCCTGCTTGTATATCCATTTCTACAGAAGTACTTTACTAAAGGATTGGTGCTTGGTAGTGTCAAAGGATAAGCAAATGATTCGTGCATTTCATGCTCTGAGCTGGCTATAACGATATCAAAAGGACTTGCAGGCTGAACTGCAAGTCCTTTTGTTTATTCACTCTCATTATATATAATCGTCATCAGATATAGCCGGTAGAAGAATGGTAAAAATCGTGCCCTCCCCTACTGCACTTTCCACCTGGATCCCGTAAGACTTTCCAAAATGAAGCTGAATGCGACGCTGCACATTGTGGACACCAATCCCTTTTGTGCCATCACTTGCTCTTAACTTCTCAGTCATAAAGCTCTGGATCATATGCTCTTCCATACCTACTCCATTATCACAAACTTCGATTGTAATATCACTCCCCTTCATTTGAATCCGTATCGTTATGACACCATCATCCTCACGTTCGGCAAGACCGTGAAAAATCGCATTTTCAACAATGGGCTGTAGAATCATTTTGGGCATCCGGTAGTCCATTAGTCGATCTTCAATTTCATAGTTCATCTGAATACAGCCGTAGTATCTCACATTCTGAATGGTTACATAATTCTTAATGTTGTCTAACTCCTCACGAATGGTTACTAGACTATTATCTGATCTTGTGGCGTAACGGAGCATAGAGATTAGTGCATCTGTCATTTCCACAATTTTGTCAGCCTGCTGCATGGAGGCAATCCATTTGACTGATCCAAGTGTGTTATACAGAAAATGGGGGTTGATCTGATGATGGAGTGCACGCATCTCGGCTTGAGCCTTCTCCATCTCTTCTTGCTGCATACGCTCAACCATCCGTTTTAGCTCATGGGACATCTTGTTAAACCTTACTGACAAATGCCCTATCTCATCTCGTGAGCGAATATGCTCAACTTGTTCGAATTGCCCCTTCTCTACAAGGGATATATTACGTAACAGTCTCTTAATTGGCGTTGTAATGACATGAGATAGAAAGACAGATAACACGACTGCAAAAAGAAACATGACGACGGCAAGCGTTACCAAGTTACGACCCAAAATTTTACCGTCAGCTGTTAACTCATCCAAAGGCATATAAAGATAACTTGTCCACTTTTGCTGACTTAAAGGACTGGTCACTACAACATTCGTTGCTTCAGGTGGACGCACGTTTCCCCGAAACAACGTACCAATCAAGCGCTCATCCACGTTATATACAATCTTATCGTCCTCATCTACGATCATGAATCTGGAGCGCAGCCCCTCCTGCAAGTTACGATTAACGATTTCAATAAATTTAATATCAATGCTAACGACGATTACACCAAGCAGTTTGCCCGTAGAGACATCATGAATTTTCCGCGCATGTGAGACTGCTAAGATTTTATTCTGCAATTGCTCATCAATTCGGGTAGTCAAGGTGATGGTTCGATCATTCCTATGCAAAAACCTTTTGAACCACAATTCGTTCGCTACTTTGTAGTTTGGATCAATAGGCTGGTGAGGACTGACAAACAGATCTTGTCCTCCGTTCAGGTTATAGAGATATATGGAGAATACGCGATCCTTCATCATAATATAGTTCATCAGAATATTGTATGCTGCAATCTCTCGCTGCTCATCACTATTTCGTAGAAAGTCTTGAATTGGAAAACTGCCTTCAGGCGTCGCAGATAGATCATTACTAAGTCCATTGCTCGCGAGGAGTGTAATTTTTTCGATTTCTTTTAGAAACTCATCTATTCGAATATTGGTCTGCTTGGATAGATCGTTCAGCACGTTCGTATAATTCTGTGTCAATAATCGTTCAGAAGAATAATAGGAATTGATGGTCATCACAAGTACCGGAAGGATAATAACCGTTATGCAGATCACCATGATTTTGTGCTGGATTCGAACGAATCGGACTTGCTTCATCGGATGCACCCCTATTCATGGTTTACAAGGATTCCTGCTGTAGATCTCGATATTCTTCAGGGGTATGCCCTACAGATCTTTTGAAAATTTTACTGAAGTACGTGTAGTTATGGTAACCTACCTTTTCTGCGATTTCATACACTCTTAGCTCTTTGCTCAAAAGGTAATTCTTCGCATGTTCCATTCGAACTCGCGTTAAATATGCGATAAAATTCTCCCCTTTTTCCTGCTTGAACAATCGGCTAAGATACGATGGATTAACGTTAATCTGGTTTGCTACGCCTTGGAGCGATATATCCTCAGCATAGTACTTATTAATGATCTCGATCGCAACGTCTGCATGGGTATGTTCCTGCATGTCCTGAGAATTGTTCCTGAAATAATAAGCGATGTGCTCCAACATATCTTGATGAATATCTTCCCAACACTCTCCTTTGAGTACAATTTCATAAGGTGATTTCTCTGTAACGTTACGTTTACCTCGTTCTGTCCCACGAGACAGATGCGAGTGTATCGTTTCCATCAGTAAAATATATTGCTTCCGTACACTGGTCTCATTCGCTCGTTGCGCCTCCAGATTTGATCTTATTGCTTCAAGGAAATCCTTCGCGCTGTTGTAGTCCTTGCTTACCCACAATTTGAGAAAATCTCGTTCCTGCTCCGGGCTTAACATTTCATCTACCTCTTGCCGAGCCGGGGCTTGAAGTACATCATTATAGTGCAGCACCTGGTTGCTACCCATGAAGAAACCTTGATGTAGAGCGAATTCTGCTTCTTCACATGCCTTTCTAATGTAACGGAAGTCAGGAACGATACTACTTACAGCTGCTGTGAGTGATAGATTCATAAAATCCTTTACAGAGGTTAAGAGTTTAGAGCATAACTTATTCAGATCATCGTAGATCGAGCCAGTCTCAGGATGTACATTGACGATAATCCAATATTCAGAGGAGCTTTCCACAAAAATCTCCTTCTCCCATTTGGATGGGATGATCTCTTCCATAATATTCAGGAGTGAAAATCGAAGTAGTTTCTCCCCCTTCTCGATATACTTTTTCTTCGCTTTCTCGTAATAATTAACGAAGAACTTGATCACGACGAGCTGATCCGATTGGATGCGAAACTGCAGTTCCTCCGCTTTGGCTACGATCTCTTTCTCATTTATGAATCCGCTTACAATATCTTGGAAAAAGCTATCCTTCAAGTGCCGTAAGCTCTTGGAATAATCAAGTGTCACAGATGCTACGTTGACCGGGTTGATCTGTTCAATTTGTAGTTTCTCCGCGATAGTAGTCAGGAGTTCGATCAGAGTTGTTTCTGTAATCTCACTCTTGATTAAATAATCTGATGCACCAAGCTTCAATGCTTCTTTTACATAATGAAATTCGTCAAAGTTACTTAGTATGACAAACTTACACGTTTTAAGTACGCAAGATGCCTCTTGGATCAGCTTTAGTCCATCCATCACAGGCATTTTAATATCCGTAATGATGAGATCAGGCGAAACTTGTAAAGCAAGCTCCAAGGCTTCTTTTCCATTCCCCGCCTCGCCTACCATATGAAATCCGAACTCCTCCCAGTTAAGCATGGAACGGATTCCAACTCGCATGAGTAACTCGTCTTCTACGATCATCAGTTTATACATAAGAATCCTCCAATCGGAATGTTTCATAGATTACAGCATCTTACGCTGAAGTTGAATGAAAAATGTGCGCCATTCTGTAGCTATTCTACCATTGCAGAGGCAACGAGCCTACCTTCTCTAGAACCAAAAAAACCTTGGTTGTATACAACCAAGGCTCGTAGGATTTACAATTATCTGCTCATTGAGCTATAAAGGATGATTTCTCATATAAATCTGTAGGTAGCGCCTGAACAAAAGGTGACCAATCCTCAAACGTATACAGATGAAGTTCGTGCATTGCACGTGTACAAGCGGTGTAGAGTAACTTGCGTTCATTTTCCTCACCATACGTTTTTGATGAAGCATCATAGATTAGAACAGCGTCAAATTCGACTCCTTTGGCAAGATAAACGGGAATCACCATCAATCCTTTTTCAAAATGGTTGGTCTCTTTTGTGATAAGCTGCATCGTTTCGTTTCCTTGAGAATGTAACCGGGCATAGACTTCACGGCTCTCGGCTGCCGTTTTGGTGATGATCGCGATAGATTCATATCCTTGATCTCGAAGTGTAGCAATGTCTGCCAGCATCTTAGTGTCACGTTCCTCTCTACTAACTAACCTGGTCAAACGAGGTTTCGATCCTTTGCGGTCAAATGGTATAATCTCCTCACCACCTGGTAGCATCGCTTTGGTGAATTCAACAATTTCTCTAGTTGAGCGATAGCTACGCAAAAGGCAGAATAGACTTGTGTCCGTTTCTCCAAAAAGGCGAACCAGCGGCGAATGATCCCCAACCAGACTCGTAGATTGTATGAAGATGGCTTGCCCAAAATCACCGAGCACCGTCATGCGGGCACGAGGAAACAGTTTTTTCAAATATTCATATTGAAACGCAGAATAATCCTGACCCTCATCGACAAAAACATATCGAATTTCCGTGTTCGTCCGAACACCTTCAATCAACTCTTTGACATATAAATACGGTGTTACATCCTCATAAAACAACTTGCTTTGATCCAACATTTCCTTCGTTCCCGTACAGATATCTGACCATAATGTAGGAACAGGGGCTCCATTCGTTCTATCTTTGTATGCTGTTTCGTCGACAAACAGTTGACCGTATATCGCTTGGAGATTGACAAAAGAGAAGTTTTTCACACTTTTCCTCAGCGGTTTAAAGTATGCTTTGACAATCTTCTGACGGAGCAGTTCTTCCTCTCGCTGCGTGAAATCAAAGTCTCCTTCATCCCCACGTCGCTTGCTCTTGCCGTCTCTAAGAATGGCTGGATAACGCTCTGCAACGTCGAATATCTCTTTTTCCTTATGCAGCATCCCGAATGCTTCAACGTATTGCTCCGTATCCAGATAATTTAATTCTTCCTGCACCCAAGAAGCTTCCCGTTCCGCGCGTTCCAGCGAAGCCAGTTCTTTCAGTAGCCATTCTTGCAAGAGAGCAACCCGATTTATCAGAGGCAATTTCCGATCATATCCGTAAAATTGCTCCTTCATCTGTTCTGCCGTAATCAGATCACGTTCCTGTATCCGAATCCCATGGAATTGCATGCCTTCACTTCCCAGCCATAATCCATAGTTCTGTAGAGCTTGTAAGAAAGATTCGGAAGTTTTGTATTCAATTCCTTTAAGACGAGCCTCGTAGCCTGGCGTTCTATGCTCTGTCAGCACATATTCAATCTGATCAAACACATCCTCCGATCGTAGTGTGGAATCTAACCAATAGTCGAGATATTCTTGAAATGTTGTCTGCTGCATATTCTCTTCACCAAGCTCAGGAAGAACGGTGGAAATATAGCTGGCAAACATCGGATTCGGTGAAAAAAGAACGATCTGATCAGCCTTAATAGTCTGACGGTGCTTATAGAGTAAGTATGCTACCCGCTGCAAAGCTGCTGAAGTTTTACCACTGCCGGCAGCCCCCTGTACAATTAACATTCGACTTGTATCATTACGAATAATTGCGTTTTGTTCTTTCTGAATCGTTGCTACAATACTCTTCATTTGCGAGTCTGCACCAGAGCCAAGCACATGCTGTAGCAAGTCGTCTCCAATGGTTTCATTGGCATCAAACATATTGTTTATTTTTCCGTTTTGAATCTGAAATTGCCTTTTAAGCTCCATCGTACCATCGATGGTTCCAGATGGAGTAACATATGAAGCAACTCCAGGAGAAGCGTCATAATAGAGGCTAGCTATCGGCGTACGCCAGTCATAGATCAGAAAGCTCAAGCCGTCCTGATCGACGAAGGAAGATACACCGATGTAGATTCTCTCGCTGAAGCTCAGTCCCTTCTCCCGAAAGTCGATTCGTCCAAAATACGGAGATGGGAGCAGACGCTTTAAATTTTTCCACTGCTGCTTCAATCGCTGATGGCCACGCTCTCGTTCAGCCAATACTGCGGACTGTTGGTTAATGGTGTAGAATGACTCTTCAAAATCTTCATTGGTACCTGTGTTCATCGTAACTTCTTCCCAGAACCGCTTGCGGATATCCGTCGCCTGATCATGTAATCCGGCAACTTCCGGCTCCAACTCAGAGAGCCTATCCTGCAATTTGTTTCTGACTAACACCAGTCGTTCCTGTTCTTGTTGCCAATTATTATTCGTTTCCATCATTCCTTAACCACCCTTTTCCCATTTTTTAGTCCAAAAAAGAGCATTGACAAATCCAAATGCCAGAGGTATACTAAGATTAGAGATAATACATAATAATATTTTTATAAATTTATAAAACGCGCTCTTGATTATATCACAGCGTTTTTTTACGTTCAATTTATTTTTTTCTTGTGGAAATCTCACTTTAATAAAATACCATGCAAAGAAGAGGCTCCTTGAATGATCACAGGGGCCTCTTCTTTTATGTTCCATACGCAAATAGTTCGCCTTATTGCTTAGTTCTACCAATGATGACTCTTGTGCCATAACCCTCATTAGATACAAATTCCGCTTTTAGATTCATTTTGTTCAACATATAATTTGCAGTGGATACACCAATACCCGCTCCCCCCTCATATGAAGAGTTAGCCATACCTGGACCTCTGTCAGCTACAATGATTTGTTCTTGATCTACATTAACCACAATGTGCGCATATTTTCCCTCTGCAGCATGGCGAAGAATATTCTGAAACAAATTATCCAGAACCCGTGACATCCACTTCGGATCTGCATCCCAATAAAAAGTTTGCTCCGTCGGTAAATCAACATTAAGCTGAATCTCATTTTCTTCAAATGCAGGATACCACGCAGCAACAGACGCTCTAACTAAACGTACAATATCTGTTGAAGCGGGCTCAAAAGGATATTTCTCTGAAGTTAGCAACGTGTAGGAAAGCAAATCATCCATAAGTACGCCAACTCTTGTAATCGTCTGATTCATCTCTGTTAACGACTGTTGCCCTTCTTTAGTTATGGATTCTTTATTTAATCTAGTGACATGTCCTCTCAAAATCGTCAGGGGTGTACGTAAATCGTGAGATAAATTGGCAATGAGTCTTTGACGTAATAACTGCTCTTCATATTCTCGCTTACGACTTTCTTCAAGCTGCTCAATCATCCAATTAAAAGAACTTCCTAGCTGGTCTATTTCATCCATACGATCTAGTTGAACAGATATCGGTTTAGGGAATGAATTATGATTCGCTGCATATGACATAAGTTCCTGTAAGCGGGTGAGACGTTTGCGAAGTCGCAAGAAGAACAGCCACGAAATGGCAACAAATGCGACAATAATGAAACCAAAAATAAAGAGCATTGCGAACATTGGATTTAGAGTATTAAACTCCTCACCATCGATAGATAAGTTAAAGAACATAGAGAAGAATAAAAGCAGCATGGGAGGCAAAAAAATAAAGAGAAAATGTCCTCTTAGGTAATGGCGAAATAATGATCTATTCTGTTTCATTGTTTCACCCGGTAGCCTATCCCCTTCAGCGTTTCAATAATCTCTGGGGAATCTGGATTACGTTCCAACTTTTGACGTAGTCGACGGATATGTACCATTAGTGTTTTATCACCTGTTATGTATGCTTCTTGCCATACTGCTTCATAGATTTGTTCTTTTGGTAACACCTGATTGGGATGGCGTAAGAAATACATTAAAATTTGATGTTGCCTTCCTGTCAGTATAATTTCTTCCCCCGTGTCTTTGTTAAATACCATTTGGCCTGCTGAATCGACTTCAATATGATGACCTAATTGAATTCGTTCGGAATGCGTTCTCCCGCCTCGACGGATTAACACTTCTAATCTTGCAACTAATTCATCCGTATGGAATGGCTTAGTCAAATAGTCATCCGCAAATTGCAAACCATCTACCTTATCATCGATCGATGTTCGAGCGGATAATAGCATAATAGGAACCGTAGGTGCTGCCTTTTTTAATCGTTTTCCCACAGTAAATCCATCTAAACCAGGTAACATGATATCTAAAAGAACAACTTCATGCTGACTCACTGCTTCTTCAGCTCCTTCACCAGAAAGAAGCCACTGAACCGCAAAATCTCGCTGTTCCAATTCTTCCTTTACCCAACTGCCTATTTTCTCATTATCTTCAATATATAATATGCTTCTTTTCTTCAAGTAACATTCCTCTCTCTCTACTTGTTGTCTACTTAATACAGATTAACATATTCCCGACATTTATTTGAATTTGTTTCCACCCATTAGCAACCTTGTTAATCTTGATCCACATGAGCTGCCCAATTCTTAAAACCATCTAGTATTTCTCTTAAATTCATTGCTCCTCCTGCACCGTGAAATATTCCATCTCTCACAATACAATAAAACCAATCTTCTTCATTTCTCTCTTCTTCAATTTCATCAAAAGGTACATCTTCTAAATAAGTATCCGTTAAATCTATTTCAACAGACCAGCCCGGATTATCCACTGTTTCGATTTTCACACCATATGAGTGTTCCCAGTCCCCGTTGCAGTGTTGAGCGTACCACTTTTGAATCCATGTAAGTGCATCCATCTTCATTACCTCTTTTTCGGAATTCGTACTATCTCACCATTCTAACTTTTCGGATCATGATTTACCATTAAGCTCATATATTTTCACCGATGTTATATGATCATGCCAACATGTAGACAGAGAGTATATTCATTACAATTCATATGGATAAATATACTTTTTATAAAGTACCGATCTCGGGGATTATCTCATTTCGCATGGATAAATGTGTTAATAAGAAAGAATAAGAAAAACCGTTGATCTCCTGAGATAAGACCAACGGTTTTTTGACAGGTTTCATTTTACTTATCAGCAAGATACCCAAGTTGATAAGCATACAGCGGACTAGAAGATGCAATCTTCATAAATGTAACATCTGGTAAACTACCGTCCGGTTTCCTAGGTGCAGATAGCTGAGACGTATCCAGACTGACAAAATCATCTGCCGTGAGCTCAATCCCCCCGTTAATCGACCAAGAATTATGGGTTACATTCTCCGCGGCATGATTGTCGTTAACAATCGCCTGCCCCATAAACGCGATGTTATGATGCAGTACCTCTCTATATCCCGGAATATCCGCTGTATCTGTCGAACTAACACGTTCCAACATATCAAAATTGGCTCTACTGTTATTGTATGCTGTATTGTTCGTCCAAATAGCCGATTGACCAGGCTGATGGTTCGCGTAAAAACCATTTGCCCCATTATTAACAGCGAGAGAAAATTTCACAGTATGAACTGGCAACGGATCTGGCAAACCGCTGGTTTTTCTAGCGTAGCCACCAACTTTGAAACCGTTCTTGTCTCCGATCTTGTTCTGGTTGCCCCGGTGGTCAAATGACCAGCAGTGATCATAGGTAACATTTCCTTTTGAACTAATGCTGTCAAACCCATCATCACTATTGTTCCAAGCACGGGAATTAATGAAAGAAACATTTCCTCCGTGAGCACCAAACCCATCTATGTTTCCAGCCGATAGCGGAGTTGGCCCGATGTTGTTATATGCGTCTGAATTCAGTACCGTACCTGTCCCATACCCTGTATAATAAAAGCCAATCGCTTCATTATCATGGGCAGCCATGTTTATAAAATCAGCTTGTCCTCTAATCTGGAAGGCTTCCGATTGTGCTTGTTCTCCGACCTTGACGCCGATAACATCAAAGCCTTTGAATGTGATGCCCGTAGTGCTATTACCAACATAAAAAGCTGCTACGCGCAAATCCGTGGGTACATGTCTAAAATCAAATATAGGTCTCTCCCCAGGGTATGCCTCATAGGTTATCCCGCTTTTCGAGATGTCATGGACGTAATTATAATTGTTCCCTGTTCTCGCAATGTCAAACTCATCATATACCCCACCTCGGATGTACACTGTATCCCCAGAAGAGACGGCAGATTGTGCCCTCATAATACTCTTAAAAGGTTCACGTTTGGTTCCCGGATTGGAATCACTGCCCGTAGGAGAGACATAATAAGCACTCACCCTCCATCTGCATAAACAGATAGAGTCATAGACAGCGCTGCAAAAATACAACTAATTAATAATAAACGAATACCTTTTTTCACTCTATTTTCTCCTCACAATATTTAATTATGTATTTAGAGTTGCCTTCTCGCCCTTCCTATCCACGTTCAATAAAAAGGGTGACTCCCATACCTCCCTCATCCCGTTTGGCAACTCCAATATTATATCGTGATTAACAGGAAGCTTATTAATAGGTGTATTTTCCCTATTTAGTTTGTATTTAACATGATTATATTGTCATATATGGAGCATAGATAGCATTGTTACGTAAAAGGTACATACTATAGCAGGACTATTTTCGTATCATCGACTGAGTCTTAGGGACTTCATTCACTCAATCATGTATATAACTTATAAATAGATCACACATGTTCTGCAAGTTAACCAAAAAGAGCGTTCCATATTGGAACGCCCTTACCACTTGTTTTGTACGTCTACATTTTCTAATCATGATCAGGTAAATTCAGTTTTGGATGTTCACTCTCTAATCTCACATTTCTACTAATCGTTATCTAAAAACTCGAAATACCCTGGTGCTCCAATCGAGATAGTCGTAAAATGGAAATACCTCTTCTCAAGCTCCTGATTCTCTTCACTCATCTCCAGAAACTCCGGATCTCTCAAGATGTCATCATTCATAATTCCTTCTCGCCAGAAGCTCAGTTCCAATGCTCGAATTGCAAAGGAAAATCCTGTCTTTGGATCATGATCTCCGACCGTGGGATAATCTTCCCTAAGGGAATAAATCAACGCCTCAGCTTTCGCCTTGAATACATCCACACCCTGAAACAAGCAAGGAACGTGAAACTCTCCCGAATACTGTGGATTGATCAGTTGAATAAATTTCACTCGACCATCGGCATCATATTCGAAATGTTCACGGACAAATAACATCTCCATATAGCTTGGATTTATGGGAATGCCATCATCTGCTCTCCAATGATCCAATTCCTGAAATTTCTGCTCTACCTCTTCCCTACTCATTCCTAGTCGAAAAGGACCGATCCCAACAAGCGGCGTTATTGTGATTTCGTTCATTTGCAAACTCCTTGTTATGAACCTATTTGTATCTAGTCAAGGTCTAATGCTTCTCTACCGCTCCAAATTCAAATTGCTGCACTTGGAAAAACAGAGACTTCCTTCTCAAGCGCTTGACTCAAAGCCCGAACGACAATCTCATGGTCTCTACCTTCGTGCAGTCCACTTAGCGCAAGCGTTGCGACCCACTCATTGAGTACCCGGATCGGGAACGCTCCACCAGAAGGAATATAATGGGGAATATTCTCCATCTCTACATTCCATTTATTGTTCAAGACATGGTCAACATGCATCCACAGACTTGAGTGCCCAACTAACTTAGCCGCTCTGCGTTTGCCCTCCATGTAACTAATATTTTTCTGAGCTTTGCTATCCATCATATATTGGAATAATACAAGCTCGTCACTCTCTCTGATGATGGACACAGCAATTTCGCGATCATATTCCTTCGCAAGTTCTGCAATGATATTGCCTAGCTTTAATGCTTCCGCAGCTCCGAAGTGATTATATTGAAGAATTTCTTCTTGTTCTTTCAAAACGTCTAAGCATTCTGGAGTGTACGTTAGACCAGCACGGATCGTATCCAGAATCTCAGCACAACGCAGGGAAGCAGTCAGTGACATGATGTCGCTCTCAGTCTGTCCATTCTTAAGACATTCTACGAAATGATGAATCTCACTGTAGAAATCATCAAACTCATATGGGATTTCAACCTTTTCCAGTTCATATCCATCCCGAAGAATGAACATTCTCACAGGCCGATGGAGATCCTCGACAATAATACTGCCACGTTCTCCCTGTAACACTACTTTCCGTTCCTTTTGACGATCAAATGCACACTCTAATTGTGCTTTCACATGACCCACATGCAGCTTGGCATCAATATAATAATCAATGGAATCTTTTTGAGATGCCGCCACAGTTTCAAGTTTAATGTTGCCGTTCGAGAAGTCCTCAATCCAACTCGCACAATACGTACCTACATCTAACAATGAACCTCCAGGCCCTTGTTGAACATGATACGTGTTCATTCCATCAGGCATTTGGTTGCATAAGCTCGCTTGTATAGAAGTGATCGCTCCTATTTCACCCGCTTCTACTCTGCGCCGCAGATCTATGTATAGTGGCACAAAGCGTTGTTTCATAGCTTCCATAAAGAGAACGTTTTTGCTTCTAGCCACTTCTACGATATCTTGCATTTCTTTCAGATTCAACGATGCAGGCTTTTCACACAACACAGCCTTGCCTGCATGCAACGCCTTAATTGCCCATTCATGGTGCAAGTGATGAGGTAATGCGAGATAGATCGCATCCACATTAGGGTCTAACAACATCTCATCATGTGATACATACTGTCGATCTGTTGCGTACTTATCTGCAAAATCTTTTAACTTCGATTCACTGCGACCACTAATAGCATATAATTTACTGCTAGGTTCGTGTTGTAGTGCAGTGGCAAAACGAGTTGCGATATACCCTGCGCCGAGAATTCCCCATCTTATCATCTGTAATCCCCCAATAATGTATATTTCATTCTTTGGTGTACGTTCAGTTTAATAAAGAATATAAGAATTGCACCTGCAAAAGCAAGCATAGAAGAACTTGATTCCACTAGAGTATCATTCGAAATAGTTTTCTCTAAACGAACTACTTAGATAAATCATTACTATATTCGCCGAGTTAAGTTGGTAAATTGTTCATATAGAAAAAATACCAATGGTCATGGTAATATCGCTACTTGTGCATACATAACAACTGGGGGTCAATTTTATGAAGAAAAGATATCCTAAACTCATCATTTGGGTTGCCGCTATACTGTCAATTGCCACAATTGTTGTACTCATTAATAATTATAACAACAATAAAAACCTTGAGATTAATTCACGGTATTATCAAGGTCTGGTTTCGAGAGTACAGAAGTTGGATCAGACACTCGATAAGATTAAAGAGTCAGAGGCAAACGGTAATGCTGTGCCGGAATTTGATGTGCTTCTTGATATTAATTTTGTAAATGACCACTTTACTCGCATAAAAGAACAAACAAATGGCTTTCCAAATCTAGATACGTTACGAAATGATTTCACAATATTCAGAGATGAATACGGCTATGTTGTGAGAGAACAGTTAGGAAGTAATCAACAAAATGCTGAGACACAATTAAAAGTAGCCCATCAGATCAAGCTTTTTCTAGACGAATTACCTAAAGAATACGAGGATTCTACACCATTTTCGGATCAATTCAATGCAGCAGCTCAGCATATCAAACCACTAACCCATCTTAACTTTTGATCATCATCCGTTCCCATCGTTTATAGGTTATATCGAATGAACTTCTTTGTAGGATCAGGTTATCTATGATTTAAGCCGCGGCTTGCGGCTTTTTTCTTATTTTTATTCACTTTACGAATCGTTTATAGTCCTGTTCATACGTTGCTTGGCTCTCTCCATATGTAGGAACATTGATGAACTCCACCTTTATTATTTCTTCTTGCAAAAATCAGAAGTGAGTCTTCGAGTTATATCTTTAATACTTGTTACATCCCAGTAGGCAGAACGTTTGGACATGACATTTATGTATATGGGTTTGTGGCCTTTTTCATTAAAAGGTGCAAAATGATTTACTTGATCTGCCAGATCCTCCTCATCTCGCGGGTATATGTAGCTATAAACGACATCATGCTGATTTTCAAGAAACGCTTCAATTTCTTCGCAGAACTCTCGGTCTTCTACTCGATCAAGTTCATTGGTTAAAAGGTGAACCAGACATGGCTCTGTCAACAAATCAAAATGTCCTAGAAAATGATTCTTATCTTTATCCAAATAGAGTGTAATTTCATCGTTGCGGCTATGGTTACAGAATCCGTATATCCCATACCAAAAATTCCAATGTCGGACTTCCACATATATTGTTTCCAATGCTGTTCACTAGTCTCCTCTTGTTCAACTCGTACGATCATTGTATATAATAACACATGTTCCTTTTTCATCTGACGATCAGGTTCATGCCAATAGAAAAAGCCGCTCAATTCAGCGGCGTTCAATCCTAATGCGTACTAAGATACCTTTCTAACAGCAAACCACAGCTCTACAAAGTTCAAACCATCTCTTTCACCCGTAATTTCGAACTCCAATCCTTCCACTTGTTCATAGCCTGTAGTAGGAAGCCACTCCGAGTAGAATCGTTTGTATAAGGTTTCAATCGTTTCATTAAATTGATCCCATGTAAATAGATCGGATGAGAAAATCGCCCAGGTATGAGCTGGAATCATCACGCTGGTGTATCCATCCGTTTTACTTGTTTCATTTTTGAAGGCACATAACATGTATGGAAAGGTGTCTTCTCCAGTTTTTTTGTAGCTACAGACAGCATGTACTTTGTGGTATTGCTCATTCAAGAAATGAGGCTGATCACCGGCATTTGCTGCGAGTCGCTTAACCTCCCCATGTTCATGACTTTGCTTCCATAGGTTAGCTGGGGTGTCTACCCCGTTAACTTGAAATACCTTCTCCATTCCGAATATTGGAAAAGCCTCTTTGGTTTCGATACGATAGTTCATAGCCGTCTCCCCTTTAATTGAAATGAGGAAGGATAACCGCGGATAGGCCTTGAGGGCAGTTCCTTCTTCACGAGCCATTGCCGGATTAACACCATGCAGCGATTGGAACGCCCTCGCGAATGAAACCGGTGATTCGTATCCATATTTGAGGGCAATATCTACAACTTTTATTTTGTTATTTTGCAAATCAATTGCAGCAAGTGTAAGCCGTCTTCTTCTGATATATTCTGCTAGTGATACATTGGTAATGAATGAGAACATCCGCTGAAACTGATGCGAAGAACAACAAGCCTGCTTAGCGACTTCCTTCAGTTCAATCTCGCCGCTCAAATTAACTTCAATGTAGTCCAATGCCCGATTCATCCTCATAAGCCAATCCATCTGATCCTCCTCTTATTCAAAGTATAGGTGTACCCACGTTTCGTATCGCAACCATCTGTGTACAAAAAAGTTTCATCACTTAAACGTATCCGCCATATTCGCTTGTTCAACATGTTTCCAATTGGTATTATGCATCATCTCGGCAGCCTCTCCTTGAAATGCCTTCATCGCTTCCTGATCATTGAGCAGACGATAGCTCATCCAAGCCGTCAGATAACCTCTGTGATTGCCACCATTCCCTTCAATCGCTGTATGCGCTGCGCCTTTGGCCATTCCCATCATTACAGCTGTGCTGCTGTCCGTATGTTGTAGAGCCAATTGATTCGTGGATACAGGTGAGATTAGAAAATCTCGTGTACCACCCATGATGAAGAAAGGAACCGTAATCCGCGATGTGTCGTATACATCTTCTGGATCACAGTGCTTCAAGTCCGGAAGAGCGATAGATACAATCGTCTTGATCAGTGAACCACTTGTATAGTTGGTATGCGCATTAATAACTCCCGTAGAACCTTGCGAATGTCCCGCTACACCAACATGTTCGATTTGTATTTTCTCGTAAAAGATACTGCCGGATCGTTCGTTCTCCTGTGTTAAATAATCAATCGCTTCCACGATCTCTTGGCCTGTTCCTGTCGTCATGCTATAGGAGTCGATGACAACAAATCCCCAGCTAGCAAGATGCTTCAAGAGCCCATCATAACGATCTGGATTAGCACCTGTCCCATTCCCCAAGAGATTACAGGATAGGCCTCATCTCCTTGAAATTCGGGATAGTAGATTCGATATGCAGGCTCTCCCAGTGCATTCTTCACTTCTTCTATCTTTACAAGATGACTCCCCTGCTGCGCATAATGCTGCTCAATGCTGCCTTCTGCAAGCTCCGGTACATTGGAGTGGATAATGATCTTCAAGAAAATGGTTACTGGAACAGCAATAATTAGAACAATAGCTAACAACCAGACCATCCATTTTCGCTTTCTCTGAACTAGGTACGATTGGATCATGAATAGATGTACCTCCTCAAATTTTAGAGAATGTAAAGGTTCTAATTAAGCGGATATCTGATCTGAATGTTATGTACGGATTGTAATCCCTCGTAAAGTGCATGGTTATGGTCAGCGCCGACAATACATAGAATACGTGCGTTGGCATTGTCTTTGATTGCATTTTTGATACGTTGCAGCATGAGTTCATGCCTGCATTCC